>JAHBSJ010000005.1 GCA_019639155.1 Acidobacteriota bacterium
TAACTATTGACACACGCATGGCTTTCTAACAAGATCGGCATGCAATGGATCGCATATCTAGTTTTCAGATAATCAACAGGATAAGTTCTTTATATTATTCGATTTGAAGAGTGAAGCTAAGGCTTTGGTTGAAGTCGGGCATTGGCTTTGCGACACAACTTGAGGGCCTGTAGCTCAGTTGGTTAGAGCGCACGCCTGATAAGCGTGAGGTCGGTAGTTCGAGTCTACCCAGGCCCACCATCGACAGGTTTTATCGCGGGGTAGAGCAGTCCGGTAGCTCGTTGGGCTCATAACCCAAAGGTCGCAGGTTCAAATCCTGTCCCCGCAACCAATTTTGTGGGGATGTAGCTCAGTTGGGAGAGCACCTGATTTGCATTCAGGGGGTCGCAGGTTCGACTCCTGTCATCTCCACCAATTTCTTTTCGGAACCTTTATACGCAGCTCGAGGCTGAAATAAGGGTTCGAACGTGAACTCTAGGCTTTGATATTTGAAAACTGAATACATTGTAGAAAATAAACTACAAGTTGCAATAAATTGTAAGTAACACAAGTTGATCAAAGACTTGCGAGCTTGCTGATCGAAAGATCTGCTCGTGAACAAGTTTTATGGTCAAGCTACTAAGGGCAAACGGTGAATGCCTTGGCACTTAGAGGCGATGAAGGACGTGAAAAGCTGCGATAAGCGACGGTGAGGAGCACATATCCATTGACCCGTCGATCTCCGAATGGGGGAACCCTATATACTACTGCCTGAATTCATAGGGCAGAAAGAGCCAACCGAGGGAAGTGAACCATCTCAGTACCTCGAGGAAAAGAAAACAACAGTGATTCCGTAAGTAGCGGCGAGCGAACGCGGAACAGCCTAAACCGGTAGGGCTTGCTCTACCGGGGTCGTGGGACCAGACATAACGGAAGGGAAAGATCAGCGGAAGTGTGTGGAAAAGCACTCCATAGAGCGTGATAGACGCGTACGCGAAGATCGGAACCTACAGTCTGGCACCCGAGTAATGCGGGACACGAGAAATCCTGCATGAATTTGCCGGGACCATCCGGTAAGGCTAAATACTCCTAAGTGACCGATAGTGAACGAGTACCGTGAGGGAAAGGTGAAAAGAACCCCGGTGAGGGGAGTGAAATAGTACCTGAAACCGTTTGCTTACAAGCAGTCGGAGGGCTTCGGCCTGACGGCGTGCCTTTTGCATAATGAGCCGGCTAGTAGATGTCACAGGCAAGGTTAAAGGATAACTGAGCCGAAGCGAAAGCGAGTCTTAATAGGGCGTTTAGTCTGTGGTATCTGGACGTGAAACGGGATGATCTAGGCATGGGCAGGATGAAGCGTGGGTAACACCACGTGGAGGTCCGAACCAGTTAAGGTTGAAAACTTTTTGGATGACCTGTGCCTAGGGGTGAAAGGCTAATCAAATTCCGTGATAGCTCGTTCTCGCCGAAATATCTTTAGGGATAGCCTCGGATTTATCATTGTGGTGGTAGAGCACTGACTGGACTAGGGGCCTCACAAGGTTACCGAATTCAATCAAACTCCGAATGCCATAAATGTTTGTCCGGGAGTCAGACTACGGGTGCTAAGATTCGTGGTCGAGAGGGAAACAACCCAGACCAACAGCTAAGGTCCCGAAGTGATAGTTAAGTGGAAAAGGAAGTGGGGAAGCACTGACAGCCAGGAGGTTTGCTTAGAAGCAGCAATCCTTTAAAGAAAGCGTAATAGCTCACTGGTCAAGTAGCCCTGCACCGACAATATAACGGGGCTTAAACTATTCACCGAAGCTTTGGATGAATTTATTCATGGTAGGCGAGCATTCTGTAGCTGTGAAGCCGATCCGTAAGGACCGTTGGAGCGATCAGAAAAGACTTTGTCGGCATTAGTAGCGATAACGCATGTGAGAACCATGCGCACCGAAAACCTAAGGTTTCCTGCGTCAAGTTAATCTGCGCAGGGTTAGTCTGTACCTAAGGCGAGGCCGAAAGGCGTAGTCGATGGAGATCCGGTTAATATTCCGGAACCATGGGTATGTGATGTGGGTTGACGCACCAGGGCAGTCAAGACAGCGGATGGATGCTGTTGAAGTAAATAGGCCGTCGTTTAGGCAAATCCGGACGACACAAGGCTAAATACACGGACGAAAGTACGGATCCTCGGATCCGGAACAAGTTGATGACCCCAGGTGCCGAGAAAATTCCCGTTCATCTATACATACTCCACTGGCAGTACCGCAAACCGACACAGGTAGGTAGGATGAGAATTCTAAGGTGCTTGTGAGAACCCTCGTTCAGGAACTCGGCAAAATGTATCCGTAACTTCGGGAGAAGGATAGCCGTGTTCACCAAGAACACGGTCGCAGAGAAATGTTCCAGGCGACTGTTTAACAAAAACACAGGTCTCCGCAAAGTTGTAAAGACAACGTATGGGGGCTGACGCCTGCCCAATGCTGGAAGGTTAAGAGGAGTGGTTAGTCGTAAGGCGAAGCTGCGAATCGAAGCCCCAGTGAATGGCGGCCGTAACTATAACGGTCCTAAGGTAGCGAAATTCCTTGTCGGGTAAGTTCCGACCTGCACGAATGGCGTAACGATCTGGAAGCTGTCTTAACGAGGGGCACAGCGAACTTGTAGTACCGGTGAAGATGCCGGTTTCCCGCATCTAGACGGAAAGACCCCGTGCACCTTGACTACAACTTGATAGTGATTTCGGGCATGCGATGCGCAGCATAGGTGGGAGGCTATGAGACGAGGCTTTTGGGCTTGGTGGAGCCACAGGTGAGATACCACCCTTCGTTTGTCTGGACTCTAACCTCGACCCGTAATCCGGGTCAGGGACATTATCAGGCGGGTAGTTTGACTGGGGCGGTCGCCTCCTAAAGAGTAACGGAGGCGCTCGAAGGTTGGCTCAGGCTGTTTGGAAATCAGCCGCAGAGTGTAAACGCATAAGCCAGCTTGACTGCGAGACATACACGTCGAGCAGGTACGAAAGTAGGAGTTAGTGATCCGGCGGTCGCTTATGGAAGTGCCGTCGCTCAACGGATAAAAGGTACGCCGGGGATAACAGGCTGATCCTGCCCAAGAGTTCACATCGACGGCAGGGTTTGGCACCTCGATGTCGGCTCATCACATCCTGGGGCTGAAGAAGGTCCCAAGGGTTCGGCTGTTCGCCGATTAAAGTGGTACGTGAGCTGGGTTCAGAACGTCGCGAGACAGTTCGGTCCCTATCTGGTGTGGGCGTAGCAATATTGAAGGAATCTGACCTTAGTACGAGAGGACCGGGTTGGATCCACCTCTAGTGTACGAGTTATCGCGCCAGCGGTAGCGCTCGGTAGCTAAGTGGAGCATGGATAAACGCTGAATGCATCTAAGCGTGAAGCCAGACCTAAGATAAGTATTGCCAGTGAGACTCGTGGAAGACCACCACGTTGATAGGCTGGAGATGTAAGTGCAGTAATGTACTTAGTTGACCAGTACTAATTGTCCCAAGGCTTGACCATAAATCTTGTTTACAAGCAAATTTATGTCAGCAACGCGTAGTGGACTCAACGCAATGTATTCAGTTTTTAGATATCGAGCCGCTCGATTTTTACCAGTTTTCCGGTGATCGTATCGGCAGGGTCACACCCGTTCCCATCCCGAACACGGTAGTTAAGCCTGCTTGAGCCGATGATACTGCACCTTTCAGGTGTGGGAAAGTAGGTAGTCGCCGGATTTATATCAAATAAAAAGCCCGCTCAGATTGAGCGGGCTTTTTTGTTGAATGCTGTTACAATTGCGACATCGGATTTTTTTGAGTCAGGGGAAATTTATGAAACACCTAAAATTGAGATTTCATTCGTTTATCCTTTTCGCTCTGCTATTCGATCTATCGGGCTCCGCCAGCTTTTCTCAAGATATCGATGACCGGGAGATATTTAGCCAACTGAGACATACACGGCGTATCAATGCCCACGGCGACGAGTTTATGTCGATGGATATGAGTCCGGACAAGAAGCGCCTTGCGATCGGCACAGAAAAAGGCAATTTGATTGTGTGGAACATAGAATCCTCACGAATCGAGAAACAATTTGACCATGGTCGGCCGATCCATGAAGTTGTTTTCGTTGGTAATGAAGAGGTTGTTGTGGCGGGCGGTAATCACACGGGTTCTCATAACTCTTTGCTGGGAAAGCGCAATATCCGAACAGGTCAGTTCGACGAATGGTCGGGTGCCGGAGCGGAATCACTAATGTTCTTATCCTTTGATGAAAGGTCCGGCGTCTTGGCGACGGCTTCGCTGAACGGCATCGTTACTGCATGGAATACGGCAAATGGAAAAAGGACGGCATTGTGGAATTTCAAGATGACCGTCCTCGGGCTTGCTGTTGCGGGATCGTCTGTCTATGTTTCACGAAGCAGCGTCGATCTTTCAGAAGGATTTGATGAAGACAGTGAAATTTCTGGTGAGGTAGTGATACTCTCAGCCGTCGATGGGAAGAGACCGTCTAAAACCCTTTTTTCTAACAGTGACGGCTATTCGACCAGCCTGCGGTTTTCGCCGGATAAGACGCTGCTTGCAATTAATCTGTATGACTCTGAGAGCGCGACGATAGGTTTTTTTGACGCTGCCACCGGCAAGAAGATCGGATCAGTTGAGGGCTCATTTAATTTAAAGTGGATAGGCAATGAGCGCATTTTATTATCTGATGAGCAAGAGCCTCTAAAGTTCATTACGATAAACCACACTGGAAGAATAACGACAAATGAGATCAACAAAGGCGGCGGTTTCCGCGGCAGTGGTAGTCCTACTGACGTGAGCGGACAGGCCGTTTCCTCAGATGAGCGATACGTTTGGCACTCTTTCAAGAAGATAGGTTCTCTTGCTCAATTCGATCTAAAGACGAAAGAAGCAAAGCTTTTGATCGAATTCGCACCGTTTCCTAATGCGATGGATGTTAGGGAATTTGGCAATAGTAAGGGGTACATCGCGACAGCAGGCGATGACATGTACGCAAGGATCTGGGATCTTGCCGATCTTTCGTTGGTCCGTGAGATCAAGACTGACGCGGTGCCCCATGGGATAGCACTTATCGCAGATGGAAAGCGGTTTATCTATTCGAACAGTGGTACGACGTCACCATCCGGGATCTTTACCGTCGATATTGCTACCGGCGAACGCAAGCAATTGCTGACCATCGAAGCGCCGTATGTTCGCGTTATCCCTGCGGGTGACAATTTTGTATACACAGGTCGCGTTAGGGATCCGAAAAAAGATTCGACCGATACTGCAGAAAAGAGATCTGGTCAAAATGACGAGCCCAAGTATGTGATAAACAAATTGATACTGGCCTCGGCTGATACCGGCAAGACAATTCGCGAGTTTACATTTGACGAGGGTGTCTCAAGTTTTGCAAGTTCGCGAGATGCCAACTGGATAGCGGTGGCTGACAATAAAGGCTTTCTTTGGCGCATAAATATCCAAACCGGCATCGTTGATGAGTTTAAGCAGGCAAAGATCGACATGCCGACCCAGATCGCCATTACTGATGATGGACGCTATATCTACACGACAGAATGGTATGCAAAGCTTAAACAATGGGACACTAAGAAGCGTGAATTCAAATTGATCGTAGATGGGTTTCGCGGACAGGCCAGCTCCCTTAGGCTTTCCTATGACGAAAAATTTGCTATTATCGGCGGCAATCACTACGATATCGGGGTTTATGAGATAGCGACCGGACGAACCGGCTTTTACACTCGGGTCGACGCGTCGGATTTTTATGTTCCACATGCGTGGATGAAGGGTGATCGTCTGATCTACATAACTGATGGCGGTGTTATGTTTGACGGCTTTCTTAGACGGTGATGGAAAAAGCCCGATCTGTCAGTCTCTGGTGTCGAAAGAACCTCGTTGACAGCGAGGTGGTGACGGGTACGCTCACCGAGGCGTACTTGCATTTTTCATGAAGATGTCCGACGCTCAACGAGGCGGCCGGAAAGATATTTGTGGAGCACGCTTGAGATGAGCGTTTGATAAGGAATGCCCTCTTCCATGGCACGTTTTTGTAGGCCGCGGAGGTCCCTGGTTGAAATGCGGATGTTCACGCGGCGGTCTTTTTGAAAGGTAGCACGGGCGTATTCCTGAGACCGCTTGATCTCATCTTCGAGGTTGTCAACGGACTTCCACTCACCAGCTTCGACCGAACGCACTAATTCAGCTTCTTCTTGGTCAAGCTTGATCTTCTTGGTCATACAGATACCTCCGAGTCATCTTTCGGTTTGGAATAATAGTTTTCAGAAATCTTACGCCGCCCGAATCTACAAAGGGAACTATGTATGCGTAATCGTTTATATCAATGATATAGACCCGCTGACCTCCATATCTGTCGGGGTTAGGATGATCGATAATGTCAAGCACCAGCCCCGATTCGATAGATAGAACGATCTCTTCAAACGATATTCCTCGATCTGCCTTTAATTGCTCGTTCTTCTCATCGCTCCAGGCAAACCGCATCCAAACAATGGTATGCCATTTGTCTGCCTTTTGGCAACAGTTTGCTTCTGTAATATAGATGCCGGATGTTAGAATCGGGTTTGCAGTATTGCGATTTATGAAGAAGGTCGGATTTGTCAGTCTCGGATGCCCGAAGAACCTCGTTGACAGCGAGGTAATGATGGGCACGCTCGCCGATGCGGGATATGAGATCACGAATAGTGCGGAAGATGCCGACACGGTGGTCGTGAATACCTGCGGGTTTATCGAATCCGCAAAGCAGGAATCCATCGACGCGATCCTTGAGGCGACGCAGTTAAAATCCGAGGGCAAAGCCAAACGGGTCGTTGTGGCTGGTTGTTTGGTAGAGCGTTATCGCGACGATCTGATGAAGGAACTGCCCGAGGTCGATGCATTCATAGGTACGTCGCAGGTTGGTGACATTCTAAAGGCCGCGGATAATGATTTTGACGCAGAGCAGCTAACGATCACGCCGGTCGGCAACAAGACCTCGACATATCTTTACGACGAATACACGCCGCGGATGCGTGCGACGGAATCGTACACGGCGTTCATCAAGATCGCCGAAGGCTGCGACCGGCCGTGTGCGTTTTGCTCGATACCGTCGATGCGGGGAAGTTTTCGTTCGCGTAGGTTCGGTTCGATCATCGAGGAAGCACGTACGCTTGCGAAACAGGGCGTCAAAGAGGTCGTGCTGATCGCACAGGATTCGTCGCGATACGGCGAGGACCTCGGCGAGGTCGATCTGCTGGCGCAGCTAATTCGTGCTCTTGGCGAGATCGAAGAGATCGAATGGGTCCGCGTTATGTACGCATACCCGACGCATATCTCCGACGCATTTTTGGCTGCTATAGCCGAAACGCCTAAAGCGGTGAAGTACCTTGATATGCCGCTGCAGCACGCTTCGCGAAACGTGCTGAAGCTGATGAAACGCGGCGGCACGCGCGACTCTCTGGAAAAGTTGATAAGGCGTGTACGGGAAAAAGTGCCCGGCATTGCGATCCGAACGACGTTCATCACCGGTTTTCCGGGCGAAACCGAGGAAGATTTTGAGGAGCTGATAAAATTCGTCCAAAATTGCCGTTTCGACAATGTCGGTGTGTTCACCTATTCGGACGAAGAAGGAACGCCCGCTTTCGATCTGCCCGACAAGGTCGATCCGAAGATCGCGAAGAAGCGCCGCGACCGGCTGATGAAAGAACAGGCAAAGATCAGCCGCGAGCTCAACAAAGCAAAGGTCGGCAGGACGTTTCCCGTCATTTTCGAAGGCCTCTCGCAGGAATCGGATCTGCTGTTCCAGGGCCGGCTCGAAGGCCAGACGCAGGAGATCGACGGTTACATCCTGATCAACGACATGCCCGACAATTTCGAGCCCCGTGTCGGCGATATCTATAACGTCCGCATCACCGAAGCCCACGATTACGACCTCGTCGGAGAGATCCTGTCAACCAATGCTGTCGGCAAATCTCTTTGCTGAAAAACCGATTATTGCTTCGCCGGCGTTTCCGGCAGACTTTCGCATTTCAGTCATCGCAGCATCCAAGTGGGAGTTGGTTAGTTTCAGCGATCCGGGGCTCTCAGCGGTGTCGGTTTCCGAAGCGATCTGGACCGCTCGAAACACCATTTCTTTAAGGAAAGCCTGTGTAGTTCCGTCGGTCTTATCAACTACGGCGTCGAGTTTGAGCGACTTGATATCGTAGTCTTTCAGCAGCGAGGTCAAATAGCGTTTTCGCAGATCCGCCGTTGGCGGGCCGAAATAGACGCATTGGCTGATCCTGCCGGGACGTTCTTTGATCGCGGCCTCAACCCGCTCTATTGAGTTCGTCGTTAAGATAAAGATGATCGCGTCATCCGGATTAAACCCGTCCAATTCGTTCATCAGTTCCCCTAACGCAGTGTTGTTGAAATTGATCTCGCGTGATGAGTAGACCAAGTCAACGTCTTCCAAAACTATGATCGACGGCTGCAGCATTCTCGCAAGATTACAAACGGACCGCATATGAAGCAGCGATTGGCCGGACGAAACAATCGTGGTGGCGTCCTTTAACCGGTCCGAGATGTATCGCGACATATAGGTTTTGCCTGTCCCCGGCGGACCATAGAACAAAACGCCTCGTCTGGTTGGGAGTCCGAGATCAGAAAGCCTGGATCGTCGTTCGTGAAAGTCGAGAATGGTCCGTTTAACAACAGTTTCAGTGTCTTCGTCGATGATTATGTCGCTTTCGGTAACCTCCGGCTGTGAAATAAAGATCGGGTCGATCCGTTCTCTTACCTCCACACTGCCAAATTCGTCCCGCACTTCCGGTTCAAACGACACGGAAATTGTCTTGTTCTTGTAGATACTTTCTGCCGATGCTATCTCCAAGATCGTTGCTATTGCAGAGTTCGCGGCGTCTGAACTGATCGCGGCGACCTCTATTTGGACCTCGTTCGTGTACTCCATCGTTCGAACCCGAAATACTCCGCAGCCATTATTAGAACTATCAGGGACCAACCAGAAACAATCTATCGGAAGATAGACGTCTTCCTTACTGTCGATAGCACGCGACCGATGTTCCGGAAAGCGTTGAAAACGGTTTTGGGGCTGATAGAATTCGCCGGCAATGATGTCCGTCAGCTGTTCTGCGTGTTGAGATTCGAACTGGATCGCGCCGCTTTGGCGTGCGAATTTCGCAGTTGCGTTAAAGATATCAACAAAACGATAGCCGGGAAGCGAGCGTGTATAGACCGAAAATTGCGATAGGTCGCCGACAGTTTCCGAAAATTGTGTATCGACGAATTTTCTGACTGCATGAGCTCGATGAACGATAATTCCTAGTGGGATAATACTGAGCAGCAGCACTGCTCCCCCATAGGGATAACCAAGAAGCCAATAAAGAAAACTGAATGGCAAATACAGAAGCGAGACCAACAGTCTGATACTCTCGAACGGCAGATTTACGTACATATTTTTATGCGGCTTTGGATTAAATTACACTATTTTATGCCGCATTGCACTTCATTGGAATTGATAATGTCCTACAAAAATGTAGGAAAATGGAATCTTATATTACGTGAACCGGGATATTCGGCGATTTGCGCTTGAAGCGATATCATTCGCACTGTGCGGCGGAACAAACCTAGTTCTGCGGCGGTCGAAAAATAAAATTTGCAAATTCTCAGGAGCAACAATGAACGCAAAGAATGTATTGAATTACGCGGCTGATCAGGAGGCGAGGTTCGTTTCCGTCAGGTTCACGGATCTGATCGGAGCGTGGCATCATCTGACGTTTCCGATCGAGCAGCTTACGGAAGACAGTTTTGAGGACGGATTCGGTTTCGACGCGTCGAGCCTGCGCGGCTGGGCGGCGATCCACGAATCGGACATGCTGCTGGTGCCGGACCCGAGCCGTTTTTGGATAGACCCTTTTACAGAGGACACGACGCTCTGCCTGATCGCGAATGCCGTCGATCCGATTACAAAAGAAGGTTATTGGTTGGATCCGCGTTCGGTCGCGACGCGTGCCGAGAGCTATCTGAAATTTACCGGACTGGCGGACACGGTTTTCGTAGGGCCCGAGGCTGAATTTTTCATTTTTGACGAGGCTCGCTTCCATAACGAGCAGAACGCTGCCGGCTACTATGTGAATTCCGAGGAAGGCCATTGGAATTCGGGACGCGTAGGCGGCGAGTTCGATCCGAATAGCGGTTATCATATCCGAGCCAAGGAAGGCTATGTGCCGGTTGCTCCGCTCGACACGCTGATCGACATCAGGAATACGATGTCGTCCATCTTGGGCGAGGTCGGCATCATCGTGGAATGCCACCACCACGAGGTTGCGACGGCGGGCCAGTGCGAAATTGATTTTCGCTTTTCTAACCTGCTGCACACGGCCGATAATCTGATGCTTTTCAAATATGTGGTCAAGAACGTCGCGGCAGCGTCAGGAAAGACGGCGACATTTATGCCGAAGCCGATCTATGGCGACAACGGCTCGGGAATGCACGTTCACCAGTCGCTGTGGAAGGACGGCAATCCGCTGTTCGCGGGCGACCAGTACGCCGGACTTTCGGAAATGGCGAAATTCTACATCGGCGGCCTGTTGAAGCACGCTCCGGCTTTGGTTGGGTTTGCAGCTCCGACGACCAATAGCTACAAACGGCTTGTTCCGGGTTTTGAAGCTCCAGTGAATTTGGCATACTCGGCACGCAACCGCTCGGCTGCGGTGCGAATTCCGATGTTCTCGTCCTCGCCAAAAGCGAAGCGGCTCGAATTCCGTCCGCCCGATCCGTCATGCAATCCGTATCTCACCTTCGCGGCGCTGCTTATGGCGGGACTTGACGGTGTGCAGAACCGCATCGATCCTGGCGAGCCGCTGGATAAGGACATATATGATCTGCCGCCGGAAGAGTTGAAGAATGTTCCGTCGCTGCCGGGCAGCCTCGAAGAATCGCTGAATGCTCTAGAAAACGATCACGATTTTCTGCTCAAGGGCGACGTTTTCACGCCGCAATTGATCGAACGCTGGATCCGCTATAAACGCGAGAACGAAGTAACGCCGCTGCGTCTGCGGCCGCATCCGCTCGAGTTCTCGATGTATTACGACGTTTAGTCATTTCAACTGTATTGGGTTTTTCGGGCGGGCTTCGGCCTGCCCGATCTTTTTATCTTGAATGAAATGAACATATTTCCCGTTACGCTTGAAGGCAAACACGTGCGGCTCGAACCAATGAGCGTGGTGCATATACCGGCGCTTTGCAAAGCCGGGCTTTTCGAGAAGCTGTGGGCATGGACATCGTCCGCCGTTCACAGCGAGGCCGATATGGAGGAATACGTTCGAACGGCAATGAAGGAGCAAGCCGCGGGCACAGCGATGCCGTTCGTTATCATTGAAAAGACCAGCGGCGAGATCGTTGGCTCGACCCGTTTTGGGAACATAGATACACAAAACCGCAAAGCCGAGATCGGCTGGACATGGGTAACGCCTTCACGGCAGCGAACGGTCGTAAACACCGAAACGAAGCTGCTGATGCTGACTCACGCGTTCCAAACATGGGGCTGCATACGTGTGGAATTCAAGACGGATGAGAACAACGAAAGGTCACGAAAAGCCATCGCAAGAATAGGTGCTGTTGAGGAGGGAACTCTGCGAAATCACATGATCACGCAAAGCGGCCGTTTTCGTAACTCCGTTTATTTCAGTATCATAGAGTCAGAATGGCCTCAGGTGAAAAGCAGACTTTTGGAACTGGTTGGGTAGCGGCGGCAATGATCTTTCCGATCATAGCGGCTATTTCATGTTCGAAACCGGAGCCGAAGAAGAAGCCGGAGAATACCAATTCTGTTCGCCCGCAGAATGTGGCGGAGTCTCCGATACCTGTGAATTCGAATGTTTCGGTGCCCGGGAATGTCTATGTGCCGGCAAACGTCGAGTATTTTGAGAACGATGCGACGAACCGGATCGGCAAGGGCAGTACGCTGGATCGGGCCCGGCGCCGACAGCGGGTAGATGCTGATCCGAACGCCTCACCCGTTCCGCCAACTCTTAGTCCTGCGGCCGAAAATTCAGAAGGTGCAATTACGATGCTGCCTGACGGCACTGTTTCAGAGATCAGAATATTCAAAGCTCATCCGACGCTATTACGTGTCGATACCTATTTTCGTAAACCCGGTTCGAAAAGAGTAAAGTTCACCTTTAAGGATGGAAAGATCATCGAGTTGGAAACTGACAAGATCGACAACTTGCTTAATATTCCGGCGGCGAGGCTGCTGCAGATCGCCGGAACGAAGTGATACGCAAAATACCGTAAGAGATGGTGTATAATTGCGTCGGAGCGTATGGAAAGATTTACTCTGCAATGTCCATGCTGTGAGGCGACCCTGACGATCGATTCGACAACGGGAGCATTGCTTTCTCATGAGGAAAAAAAGAAGCCGCTCGCCTCATTCGACGATCTCAAGAGCGAGTTAAGTAAACAAAAGGAACTTCGCGATCAGATATTCGCTCAGGAAATGTCCTCGCATAAAGACCGCGGAAGGCTGCTCGAAGAGAAATTCAAAGAAGCATTGAAGCGCGCCGAATCAGACCCCGGAACTCCATACAAGAATCCTCTCGACCTAGATTGATAATGCCCCCTACGACATCTCAAGCCGCCGCGGCGGACGATCTGGCATCAAAAATAATGATCGCACTCGACGTGAGTTCGGCGGACGAGGCAAGGCGCGTTGCGGGGGAATTGGCGGGCTACAACGTCATCTACAAGATCGGGCTGCAGCTGTTTTCATCTGCCGGACACGCTATCGTCGAGGAGTTCGTGGGCAATGGCCATCGTGTATTTCTTGATCTGAAGTTTCACGACATTCCAAATACTGTTGCCCAGGCCTCGATTGCGGCATCAAGGCTTGGGGTTTGGATGTTCAATGTGCATGCATTGGGCGGAGGTGCGATGCTGCGGGCGGCAAGATATGCGGTCGACAATGAACAGGCGGTCAATGGCACAAAGCGTCCCCTCATCGTCGCGGTTACAGTGTTGACGAGTTCCGCAGAGGACACGCTGAATGAGATCGGCATCACGTCGGACCCGAAAGCACAGGTTCTTAGGCTGGCGATTTTGGCAAAGTCGTCGGGAATGGACGGTGTCGTCGCGTCAGCTCATGAAGTGCCTTTGATCAAGTCCGAGATCGGCGCCGATTTCCTTACGATAACACCCGGAATTCGCCCAAAGGCCGCAACCAAAGACGACCAGGAACGTGTAATGACCGTGAAGGACGCTTTGGCTAACGGATCGGATTTTTTGGTTATCGGCCGTCCTGTCTTAGAGGCGGAAGATCGCCGGTCTGCGTTTGAATCTATGCTAAATGCCGGAGCTGCGGAATAGTTTGAGTTTGATCATCAAAGACCCCACGAAGTACTTGACCGCGATGCTTTGGTTCGCGGCGGCAGCTTTCATTTTTGCCGTGAGCCCGGAGGTCCATTTTGCTCAGACTGAACGGGAAAAGACGGAAAAGGAAAAGGCCGAGGCTAGGCAAAAGGAAGAAGCTAAGAAAAAAGAGATCGCGGTGGTGGAAGCCGGGGTCAAGGATGTCGATGACAAAGAGGCTGCGGCTAAAGAGGCCGCGGCGAAAGAAGCTGCTTCGAGAGATGCCGGCTCGCGTGGTCCCGCAAAGATCGGGGCACCGCCGAGCGAGACCGCGACGCGACCTGCGGATAAGCTATTGAAGACCTCGAAGCTGCGCGTTGGCGAGAAATTCTCATACACTTTATCGTTCGGGCCATCCGAAAACGCAGGTGTCGCCGACATAGGCATTACATCTTCGGGCAAGATCGAGGGCCGCGACGCACTGGAACTAAGAGCAAACATCAAGACAGTAGAGTTGATTTCCGCGGCGTTCATAAAACTGGACGAGACAAGAACGACATACCTGGACGCGGCAACAGGGTTACCTTTGTTTTCGGGGCGGGTCGACAGAACCGGGCCGCTGCCGGTTTCAACGAGTTCAAGTTTTTTCAAAGAGGCTGCGGTCGATCATGATCTGCTCTCACTGATCTATGCGATAAGAAATGCCGGCGGTTCCGGGAGCTTTACAGTAAGGGAAGGCGGCGCAGTTCACTCTGTGATGGCGCAGAATGCAGGCACCATTCGGTCATGGACGCCTCTTGGCGTTTTCGAAACTGTAATAGTGCGTATCGAGAGCGACCTTTTCGCGTCACGCGGCATTACGGACCTCGCAATTCATTTTTCAGCAGATGATCGAATGATTCCTGTCGTGATCAGGTGCAGAACCGATCGTGGTCAGTTTCGGGCGGTGTTGTCCACGATAACTGAGCCCGCTGTCGAACCGGCCGCAACGCCGACCCCCGTTCCCACGCCGACACCGGTTCGAAGCCCGACGCCGGCACCCGTTACGTACATTCCGAACCAGCCGTTACTGACCGAACTGGGGTTTGAGCTTGGCGAGAATTTGGAGTTTCGTGTGTTTTATGGCGGCCGGCCCGCGGGCCGCGTGCGACTCAACGCGGAGCGTCGCGACATGATCGACAAGGTTGACACGCTGATCCTGCGTGCCGCTGTCGCAGGCGTTGAGCCCGGCAATCCCGGACTGAGGATGGGCGATACAGCGGTCGCGCATGTCGATCCTGATACTCTCGCTACAAGAAAGTTCGAGTCGAAGTTCGATTCGCTATTTCCGGCTCTCAACCAATCGGTACTTTTTGATTCGCTGACCGGGAAAGCGACATTCGGCTCCGAAACGGTTGACATTCCGTTGGGGACGCATTCAATGGTCTCGCTGTTGTACGCGATGCGGTCATTCAACCTCAAGCCGAGTAAGGACGCAGGTAATCCGGTCAACGACACGCGTGTTGCCGTGTTTTGGGAGAACAGGGCCTATGTCTTCACTTTGCGTCCATCGGCCCCTGAAGTGATCACGATCAATGGTGAGAAGGTGGCCGCACAGCTCATCTCGTTTCAAACCGGAGTGCCGGCTCTTGATTCACTACAGATAAAGGTATGGATCGCGGCCCAATCTCGCGTGCCCTTGCGGTTCCTGGCGGGTCAATATCAGGCGGACATCACCGTCAATCCCAAAGCCTTGGAATGATCTGGATAGATCACATTCAGAAATTGAAAATCATTTTCATTTAGGATATTCTTTAGGCGATGAAAGAAGCGTCATCGCACAAGTCCGCGAACACCTTGAGAGACCTTCCGGTCGGCTCTCACGCTAGGGTTACGTCCGTGAACGGAAAAGGGCGTATTTCGAAACGCCTCATGGAAATGGGCGTAGTGCCCGGGGCGGATGTCAGGGTCGTCAAAGCGGCACCGTTCGGCGATCCGATAGAGGTGGTCGTCCGCGGATACAACCTCGCGATGCGTTGTACAGAAGCTGAATCCGTCGAGGTGGTCCCTGTCTGAGCAGTTCCTCTGAAATCTCCTCAAATCCTTCGCCAAACGATATAGTGATTGCATTGGCCGGTAACCCGAATGCCGGCAAAACCACGCTTTTCAATTCGCTCACCGGTCTCAGGCAGAAGGTAGCGAATTATCCCGGCGTTACGGTCGAACGCAAAGAGGGAAATTGGAAGCTTCCTTTTGGTCACGCCAGGCTCATCGATCTTCCCGGCCTTTACAGCCTCGAGGCGACGTCACTCGACGAGCAAATAGCACGTCAGGTGATAGCCGGGGAACTGAAAGACATCCCAAGACCCTCGGCCGTGATCGCGGTCGTCGATTCGACGAATCTCGAACGAAATCTTTACCTTGTAACGCAGATCCTGGAATTCGGCATTCCCGTGGTCGTCGCTCTGACGATGATGGACGTGTTCGAAAAGCAAGGCCATGAGATAGACATCGCTCTTCTATCGAAGCGGCTCGGTGTTCCGGTGATCGCCGTAAACGCAAAGGACGGCCGCGGGGTCGAAGATCTGGCAAAAGCGGCATCCGATGCGGTAGGGAAACCCGCTGCGTCCTTTAAGTTGGAGGCAGCCGAGGATGGAGATTCGCAGAATGCTCGCATTTTTGCCCGTTACAATTTTGTTTCTGATGTCGTTCAGGCAGCGGTTCGTCACAATGACCTCGAGAAACATAGGCGCTCTGAAAAGATCGATTCAGTGCTGACGCACCGGTTCTTTGGCCTGGCAATTTTGGCCGGGCTCATGCTGCTTGTCTTTCAGGCGATCTTCTCGTGGGCGAGCTTGCCGATGGATCTATTGGAACAAGGGTTCGGATGGCTTGCAGACGAGTCGCGTGCAGTCATTCCCGCAGGCATCTTAAATGACCTGGTTTCAGACGGAATCATAGCGGGCGTCGGCGGTGTGGTGGTTTTCCTGCCGCAGATCCTGCTGCTTTTCTTTTTCATATCGCTTTTGGAGGATTCAGGTTACATGGCGCGAGCTGCATTTCTGCTTGATAAGCTGATGAGTCGCGTCGGGCTGCACGGAAAGGCGTTCCTGCCGCTTATCAGCAGCTTTGCTTGTGCGATCCCGGGAATAATGGCAACGCGGACCATCGAAAGCCGCCGCGACAGATTCGCGACGATCATGATCGCTCCGCTGATGAGCTGTTCGGCTCGTCTGCCGGTCTATACGCTGATGATCGGTGCGTTCTTTTCGGGGCAATATCTTTTCGGATTTCTTTCGCTCGGCGCGGTGCTGATGCTGCTGATGTATCTGCTAGGTATCGTAACGGCGATAATTGTTGCATTCATTTTGAAGCGAACAATTCTGAACGCGCCGCCGCCGCCGTTCCTCATGGAACTGCCGCCGTACCGAATGCCCAACATTCGCACCGTTGTTCAAAACATGCTCACACGGGCGTGGCTGTTCCTAAAACGGGCAGGAACTGTCATCTTGGCTATCTCGATCGTGTTATGGGCATTGACCTATTTTCCGAGGCATGAACAGTCGGCACCCGCGGTTGCAGCGGCGGGTTCGGAACTTAATGCAGGCGATGCCAAAGAGTCACCCGAAGACGATGCGGAGGCAGGGGCGGAGCAGATCCGCAACAGCTATGCGGGAAGGCTCGGTCATCTGATCGAGCCGGTCATCGAACCGCTCGGATTCGACTGGAAGATCGGCGTCGCATTGATCGCGAGCTTTGCGGCACGTGAGGTGCTTGTTTCGACGCTGAGCATAATTTACAGCGTCGGCAAGGAAGAGAACGAAGAATCGCAGACGCTGATCGCCGCGATCCGAAGTGCGAAACGCGACGATGGCCGGCCCGTCTGGACACCGCTGACGGCTCTGACGCTGATGGTTTTCTTTGTGCTTGCGATGCAGTGTATGTCCACGGTCGCCGTGGTCCGACGGGAGACCAATTCTTGGTCGTGGCCGCTATTTATGATCGTATATATGACGGGCCTCGCGTATCTGGTGTCGTTCGCGACGTATCAGATCGGCAGAGCGTTGGGATTTGAATGACGATGCAGGAAGCAGCCGTAATCGTAATAATTCTCCTCGCACTCGTATATGCCGGGTCGCGTGCCGTTGAAAGCTTCCGCCGTAAACCTGCGGGCAAATGCGGCCGTGATTGCGGTTGCGGTTAGGTTCGAAAACAGGCTAATCTCATAGCTTGTCAAACGACGCCACATTCCTGACGCCGGGCGTAAGAGCGATGTTCCTGTCAACGCTCGCATTTTTTTGCGCCAACATTTTCGTCAAGCAGGTATCGCACATTCCGGCGATGGAGATCGTCTTTTTTCGTTGTTTGGTGGCGGCATCTTTCTGCGTTTACGGCCTGCGCAGAGAAGGCGGCAGCTTGATCGGCGAGAATCATCTGCTGCTATTCTTACGCGGAGCATTCGGGACAACGGCTCTGTTCTTCTTTTTTGTGACGCTGCAGCAGATGCCGCTTGCAACGGCTCAGACCATTCAGTATCTGTCGCCGATCTTTACGGCTACGATCGCCATATTTCTGCTGAAAGAGAGCGTACGTCCCGCGCAATGGATCTTTTATGCGTTGGCATTCGGCGGTGTGCTGCTGATCCAGCAGGTTGACGCACGTGTATCGCCTTTTTATTTGGCACTCGGTATTTTGTCCGCACTTGGGTCGGGCGTCGCGTACAATCTGGTTCGTACGATGCGCGGGCGCGAACATCCGCTCACCGTTGTCCTGCATTTTCAGCTTGTTGGGCTTATTGCCGGTGGAATAAGCCTTTTCTTTTATTGGATCACGCCGGTCGGCATTGATTGGCTTTTTCTTTTGTTGATCGGAATATTCTCGCAAGCGGGACAGGTTTTCCTTACAAAAGCATTGCAGGCGGAAAAGGCAGCGGGTGTTGCTATAATCAATTACACGGGCCTTGTTTACGCAATTACATTCGGTTGGCTGATCTTCGGCGAAGAACAAAACCTGTTAACGCTTGCGGGAATGTCGCTGGTTGTTTTTGGCGTATTCTTGAGCGTGATGTACGGCCGCCGCCGCGACCGCCTGGACCAGATCGAAGTCACTGCGGCGTGAGGTCTGCAATTATGTGAATTAGGTTTTGTGGGCTCTGCGAAGATCTCAGCGGCCTCTGCGTAAAACCTCAACTTAACGCAGAGTTAGCAGAGCGGGACGCGGAGATCGCCGAGAGTCGGATTTTGAAGCTCGAAATATTATTTATGCAGGACAATATTCGCGCAGCAGTCGTCACGATCAGCGATACGAGGAACGAGGTAGATGATCTTTCGGGCGGGCGGCTGGTTGAAATGCTTGATAACGACGGCATTTCTGTTATCGAAAGAAGGATCGTCAGCGATGATCCTGAAGGTATTCGTGACGTGCTGATCGAGCTTTGCGAAGTTGCGGATGTAATATTGACTACCGGCGGGACCGGTTTCGGCCCGCGAGACAACACGCCCGAAGCCACAAAGCTCGTCATCGAGAGGGAAGCCCTCGGCATCTCCGAAGCTCTCCGCCGCGAAACCGCTGCAAAGCATCCGATGGCGATGCTCTCACGCGGCGTCAGCGGCATCCGCGGAAATACACTCATCGTAAACTTCCCCGGATCGCCACGCGGCGTCGAGGAATACTATGACGTGCTGCGGCCGGTATTGCGGCACGCAGTAGAGCTAATTCGCGGCAATACCGGGCACTGATCTATTTCTTCAACGAATCCGCTATGAACTTCGCTGCATCGTTCTTTATCTGCCGCAGTGAGTTTTTTTCGATGTACATCATGTGCCCCGATTCGTAATACGAGAAGCTGATGTTTCGCCGAAGCTGCGGGTCGAGCTGCATTGCCGAAACGGTGTATTCCGCCGCATAGAACGGCGTCGCCATATCGTAATAGCCCTGCGCGAACCAGACCTTCATATACGGATTTTTTGCCATGGCGTTCTTCAGCGGAATGCTGGTGTCGGCGTATGCGTTGTTCGTGTTCCAGTTCCACGGGCTCGTGATGCCGCCGCCGAGAATGAAGTAATCCAGATCCGTCTTAAAACCAAGCTCGCGTCGCACGTAGTCATTAAAAACGGCGGTATAAGGCGGCCGGATCGCATTCATCGACGGGTCTGTGTCCGGTGAATTGCCGCCTGCATCGCGGTCGATGCCTTTGAAACGGCTGTCGAGACGGCCGGTCGTGCGGCGTTCGCTGCGCAGAAGCTCTTTATTAAATTCGCCGAGTTCGACCCGAAAATTCTGTTGGTCGATGAACTGCTTGCTCAGGCCCGTCAACGCGCTGAATTTATCCAGAAGGGAATTCTTCTCTGCCGGCGTGAGGCCGTCGATGCGGAGCAGAGCGGGTGCGTATTCGTTCGCGGCGAAACGGCGTGCTTCGGCGGTTATGTCCTCGATCGACCTCGACTGCATCTGAGGCGAAAGCCGCTTGTGATACCACGCGGTCGCGGTGTAGCTGGGCAGGATCAGCACCAGCGGCAGATCATTGTTGTCGGCAAACCGTACTGACTGGAAATTGAGAACTGCCGAGACCAAAAGCACGCCATTCAGCCCAATGCCGCGATCGAAAAGGTGATTCGACAGTCCGGCGGCACGAGTGGTGCCGTAGCTTTCACCGACGAGGAAGAGCGGCGACGCCCAACGTTCGTAGCGGCCGAGATACATGCGGATGAATTCGCTGACCGATTCGATGTCACCGTTAACGCTGAAGAACTTGCTTGCGAATTCGGGTTTCGCCGCACGCGAATAGCCGGTTCCGACGGGGTCGATAAAGACCATGTCGGTTTCGGTCAGCCATGTGTATTCGTTGTCCGCGATCTCATAGGGCGGCGGCGGCATCATTCCGTCGTCGAGCATCTTTACACGACGTGGGCCTAATGTTCCCAGATGCAGCCAAACGGACGCCGAACCGGGGCCGCCGTTGAATGAGAACATCAACGGACGGCGTGCAGGCGGATCGTCGAGTGTATATGCCATGAAGAAAATGCGTGCCTCTGTTTCTCCAGCCGCACTTCGGATCGGCATGAACCCGGTCGTGACCGTGTAATTCAATGGACGTCCGCCAACGCGAATCGAACGTTTGACCGCGACGGGTGGGTCGTCGTTCGGCATGTGTTTGATCGCCTCGGGTTTCGGCGTGTCAGCAGGTTTCGGAGCAACTGTAGGAGCTTGAAACAGCATTACTAACGGAAGAAATAGTGCAGCAAACATAATTTTATTCCGAAAAAGCGGTGACGAATAAAACATCCGCCACCGCGTGATTTGCCTGGTAATCTATCGAACGACATCGCTGGCGACCTTGCCGTTAATGATGGTTCCGGTGCAGCGCGTGACCCATTCGAAAGGATCGCCGTCGTACATTGCGATGTCGGCGTCTTTGCCGACCTTGAGCGAGCCGATACGTGAATCAAGGCCGAGCAGCTTGGCCGCGTCGATCGTCAGCATTGCCATTGCGTCCTCACGCGAAAGCCCTGCTCCCGCTGCCATCGCCGCTTCGAACAAGACGACGCGTGTTTTCGGGACATAGCCTTCATAACCGCTTTGAAAGACGACCGGGACGCCGGCCGCACGCAGCAATCTCGCTGTTTCCATCGAAAGGGATTCAGCGTCGCCGCCGGGGCGTGCCATCGTCGGATGAATGATCACGGGAACGCCCGCTTTCTTGATCTCATCTAGCACGACCATTGCTTCGGCGGCACCGTCGAGAACGATGCGTACGTTGAATTCTTTCGCGATACGAAGAGCGGACATTATGTCCTGAGCTCGGTGGGCGTTGATGAGCAGCGGTATCTCGCGTTTGATCACTGAGACCATTACAGCACCCCGAAGGTCACGCGGTGCTTCAGCTTTTTTCGCGTTGTCCTGTGCTTTGATGAGTTCGGCGCGGAGCATCGCGACCTGCTTGGCACGGGTTCCCGGCGAGCGTCCCTGGCCCGCGTTAGCGGCATTGCCGAGCGTCACGGCCACCATCGCTGTCGGAACGAGCGTGGCTTCTTCAACGTTTTTTCCCCATGTTTTGGCGATCATGGTCTGACCCGGCGAAAGGGCTGAAGGCTGGTGGCCTGTGTGGATCGTAGTTACACCGAACTGCCGCACCCATTCGACAAGCTTTTCTTCGGCGTTATAGGCGTCGATAGCACGTAATTCCGGCTGGAACGAACCGCCGCCGTCGAGAGCCATTTGGTCATGCGGCTGGTTAAGATAGCCGTTCAGGCCGATCACCGTACGCGAATCGATCAGGCCCGGCGTGACAACCTTTGCATTGATCACAGTATAACCGGCGGGGATGCTGACCTGTGCCGCGGTTCCGACGGCCTCGATCTTGCCGTTCTTGATCAGTATGATGCCGTTCGTTATCGGCGAACCTTCCATTGTCCAGACCGTCTCACCTTTGACGGCGATCTGTGCGGAGGCATTGAAAGCCGCGAGCAGGGCGAAAACAAATGCGGTAGTTATTAGCGTTGTAAGTCTATTGTTTCTCATTAGTTCAGCCCTCCGTCGTCGTGAAAGCAATCCATGTGCATTTCGGGGCCGGACATCGCACCGACACCGCCAAGTGCCCGCAGGCGGTCTCTCGGGTTGCTGCGGTCAAAGACCTTTTTGCCTTCGACCCATGTTTCAAGAACCTGCGTGTAAACGCTAAGCGGATCACCCGAGAGGATTACGAGATCTGCGTCCTTGCCGACCTCGAGCGAGCCAACGCGATCCTGCAGGTCCATCATTATGGCGTTCGCCATCGTCATGCCGTACAACGCCTTTTCACGCGACATGCCGGCACGGATAGCTAGTCCGGCAGAACGCAGGAACCATCGTGAATCAGTGATGCCGTCGTCGGTATGAAAGCCGACCAGGCCGCCCGCCTTCTCAAGAGCCGCACCGTTGCGGAAATCAATATCCATCGTCTCGAGCTTGCCGCCCGGTGAATCGATGAGGATGATCGACGACGGGACTTTCGCCTTGGCGATCTCGTCGGCTACTTTCCATGCTTCGCTGACGTGCTGCAGCACGACGCGGAAGCCAAACTCTTTTTGCAAACGAAGCACCGTCAAAATGTCGTCATGCCGGTGCGTGTGAAAATGGACGATGCGTTTGCCGTCGAGCAGTTCGACCAGTGCTTCCATCGCGAGGTCACGCGTGGGCATTTTCGAAGCGTCGCCGCCTGCTTTGCGGATCTTGTCGCGATATTCCTGAGCTTTGACGAACTGCTCGCGGACAAGCGATGCGGATTTCGCACGCGTGCCGGGGAAGTTGCCGCCGCCGGCTCGGATCGAATTCGTGCCGTTCGCGAATTTCATTCCGCCGGCGTAGACTCCGTTCTTATCAAAAATAAGAAGATCGTCGATCTTGTTCGCACCGTCGCGGAGTTTGATGTAAAGCGTCTGGCCGCTGTTCAGGTGGCCGGAGCCGGGCATCACATTTACGGTCGTCAGGCCGCCGGCCTGTGCCCGCTGTATGCCGGGCGAGCGTGCGTTAAGGCTATCCAACAATCGAACCTCGGGTTGGATCGGCGATGAAGCGTCGGCTCCTGCCGTTTCTCCGATGTGACTGTGCGAATCGACTAGGCCGGGCATTATCACCTTGCCTTTTGCGTCGATGATCGTGGCGCCGGCGGGCGGGCGGACGGTTCGCGAATCTCCAATCGCAATGATCTTACCGTTTTGAACGACGACCGTTCCGGATTCGAGTTCCGCACCTACGATCGGAATTACCTTTGCATTTACAAATGCGACCGGCCTTTCCTGAGCCCGTACGGCGGCGGCCGCAAGAATGGCTATGCCAAGAAGGACAAATATTTTCTTCATTTAGGGATCCTCTAGTTTTGGGGGTTAGCAAAGCTATAGCTGATAAATTGCTATGAATCGAATAATAAGTCAATCATGACAAATGTTTTCGACGCATGCGAGTAATACGGGAAACCAAGGAAAATGTTTTTCGAACAACTCCGAATCGAAATTCGTAATCATAGGGAATAACAAGATAGTCAACATTTTGTTTTTTCGACAGAACACAATTAGTCATTAGAAAGGAGGTTGCTCGAATGGCAAATATTAGAAAGATCAAGGTCATCAAGCGTTCAGGTGAAGCGAAAAGTGCTCAGCGGACAAAGCTGGCGGACGCGAGAAAAGCTACCCGCCAAATGGTCGAAACTGTCGGCGACTGGGTCGCTGAAATGCACGATAGAAAATCCAAGGAAACCAGAGCGGCCGTTAAACTGCTATTTGGTCCTGCCGAGATGAGCGAAATGTAAGATCCTCGGTATTCGCGGCGCCGAATGGTGCTGAAAGGAACGCGGCGTCCAATAAAGACGTCGCGTCTTTCTTTTTGCGTAGCGATTTGAACTGCAAAGGCGTCGATTGGTATTCTTAACGCGACTAAGGCAGTTTCAAATTTATGAAAGACAAAGTTGTCGTCGTTACTGGGGCCAGCAGCGGCATCGGCCGAGCAGCGGCGTTGGCATTTGCCAATGAAGGAGCTTCAGTGGTAGGGATCGGGCGAAATGAAAAGGCTCTGATCGACGAATTGAAGATCAGCAAGGCATCAGACGGGAGCATCAAGCCTTTGCTGGCTGATCTTGCGGAACCAACTCAGTTAGAGCGGGCGGTCAATGAAGTGATCGACAGTTTTGGAAAGGTGGACGTTTTGGTGAACTGTGCCGGTATCCTGCGGGGCGGCAATATTGAAACGACGACAATTGACGAATGGGACAAGACGATGAACATCAATCTTCGCTCCGTTTTCATGCTGACGCAGCGATTCGTCCCGCATCTGATCGGATCCAAGGGCAACATCGTCAACGTCTCAAGTGTCGCGGGTACACGTGCTTTTCCGAATGTGCTCGCCTATTGCGTTTCAAAGGCGGCTCTCGATCAGTTCACGAGGTGCCTCGCGCTTGAACTTGCACCCCGCGGGGTTCGGGTGAACGCTGTAAACCCGGGAGTTGTTGTTACCAATCTGCACAAACGCGGCGGCATGTCGGAAGAAGATTATGAAGCTTTTCTGGAGAATTCGAAGAACACGCATCCGATCGGGCGTCCCGGCGAGCCTGAAGAGGTCGCGAACCTGATAGTATATTTGGCGTCGGAAAAGGCCGGTTGGATCACGGGAGCGACCTATGCGATCGACGGGGGCAGAGCAGAGACCTGCGCACGATAGAATATGAGATTTCAGGTGCTGCCAAGCTCTATCGATGAGGACGGACGGGCATCCGCGCGTCAGCACTTATTGACTGCGATGATCGACGACCGCGTTGCTATCGATGCCGGCTGTCTTGCGATGTCCTGTACAGAGGTCCAAAGAGACAATGTCCGAGATATCTTGCTGACTCACACACACCTCGACCACATCGCGGGGCTTCCGATCTTTCTCGATGATATGTTTGCTCGGTTGGACGGCCCTATCAGGGTTCATGCGACGCGAGAAATGGTCGAGATACTTGAAAGGGACATCTTTAATTGGTCGGTGTACCCCCGCTTCTCCGAGCTAAGAAATGAGCGGGGAGCGGTCATCGAGTATGTCGAGTTCGAACATGGCGACACATTCCAAGTCGCTCACCTGACCGTGAAGAGCATTCCGGTTAACCATAAGGTCCTTGCCACCGGTTTTCTGATATCCGATGGGACATCTTCGGTTGCGATCACCGGCGACACTGCGGAAACAGACGAATTTTGGCAGGTCTGCAGGAGCATGGATGATTTGAAAGGTGTCGTAGTGGAAGCTGCTTTTCCTAATGAATTCGACGAGCTTTCTGCTGTTTCGAATCACCTCACGCCGTTAAAACTTCAAGCCGAGTTGGAAAAATTCCCGGAACGCAAATGCCCGGTTTATGTGATAAACATAAAGCCCATGTATCGCGAAACTGTCGTTTCTCAGCTTGAAGAGCTTTCGATCGCCGGCCTTGAGATAATTGAACTCGGCAGGGTTTATGAGGTCTGATCGCGAGCCGCCTTTTCCCGTAGAAAATTAATGGCCTCAAATGCGGCCTCCCGATATTCTCCGGGGAAATCGTCCAGACGCACACGGCCGTTCGGCATGACCTCTGTGATGCGGAAAGTGCGAGCCTCACGTAATCTGCCGGGCATTATTTCTGCACGAAATGTGACCAGCATATTAGGCCTTGCCCACATTCGATTCTCGGTGTCATCGTTGATCATTGGTCTTTTTCTGCTTCCTCAGAGATCTTACCTTTATGTTTTGCTTTACGTCCTGACGGCAGACGGGCCTCATCCGGTGTGCGTTCGCCTATCCGCCGGGTCGGCGGTGCGGTGGGTTTCCTAATAGATCCAAAAATCGGAAGGTCCGGCGCTTTTTTCTTCTTGTTCTTCTTCTTCACCCTTGCCGCACGACCTGCCCAAAACGATGCAAATCGAGGCAGATATTGACAAATGTAACATGAAAACCTAATTTCTTGTTTAAGGTTTTTCCTGAAACTTCCTTTTATTTGCGTGATGAAAGACAGGCGTCCATATCTGGTCCCGGCGTCAAATTACTATGTGCTTGTGTTCGCAATTTCGGGCGCGGTCTTTTTTGTCGTTTGGGGCGTTATGCACGATCTGGGATCGGACATGCCGTGGATCATCGCCGGAATTGCCGGAAGCGGCCTCCTGTTCGGGTCGGTAATTGTTCGAGAGATCTTTATGCGGCGGGCCGCACGCCAAAGGTTTGAGGCACAGGCTCGGTCCCGTGCCGGCCGACCGATCCATAGCGCCGCCGGTGCCAAAAAGCTTACGATCGAGCAGAATGAGGAGATACTCGAACAGATCCGCAGGAAGTCGAACGCTGCGAACGTGCTGGGTACAATAGCGTCCGGCCATCGTGAGGTATTCGAACTCTGCGGCGCGTATCTATCCGCAAACGAGGCAGAATTGAAAACGATAAGTGCATCTTCTCCGCGGCTCGCTCCTCTATTGAGAAGTCGAAGCAAGGTCATCGACGCTCACCGGTTTCATATGCTCAAATGGGCCGAGATCGAATCCAGATCATTGACTGCAGAGATCCGAAAACGGCGGACACCGTCAGAGCGATCTGAGGCCGCCCGCGATGCTATGGAGGTAATCGACACGGCCTTAGCATCATATCCGGCAGAGCAGGCTCTGATACAGTCAAAGGCCGCACTGCATGAGATCTCGATACAGATCAAGGTCTCTGAATTCATCGATGCAGCCAACACGTCAGCCGACGCGGGCGATCTGGTAAAAGCGCAGGACATCATGAGGGACGCATTGTATTTTCTCGGCCGTCAGCAGGGCGGCCCGTCGACCGACCTCATGGCCGAACAGATCCGAGCAGAGATCGATCTTTTAGAAGGAGAGATCGTGTCCCCGTCCGGTCGCGGAAAACGGTCAGAATGATATACTTACAAATTAATGATCTCTCAACGATGTCCAAAATGCAGAAGCAGCAGGATCCGGCGCGGGTACCGTCCGACGCCGTTTGTCCTGAAGCTGCTGTTCCGATACCGCTTGTTGTGTGATTCCTGTAATTGGGAGTTCATGGGCTTCGCAGTTCCGGGGACCGTAGAAAGCTCGTCGCGTGGAAAAAGGAACAAGGGCAAAGGAAAGAACACGGCGCAGCAAACCATTCCCGGCGAAAACTCACCTAAACCCTAAGTGTCCTTTTTTTCGGTTCTAGTGCCATTTTACTGCCGCGGCCTTTTAGCGTCGGTCGCTATTATTACCGCAGGAGCAATGTTTGCATACGGTCAATCGTCCCGTCTCGAACGGATCCACGTCGGCGACGTGATCGAAGTTGACCAGATCGGCGGTTCTGAGTTCGACTGGCGCGGAAGAGTAGGTGCCGACGGTTCGCTGGTCGGCTTTGACCTGTACGACGAGCCGATCAATGCCCTCTGCAAAACCGAAACGGAGATCGCGGCAGAAATTGAGGGCGGATTTCGCAAGATACTGAGAGAGCCCAGATTCGCAGTTAGAATTATCGACAGATCGCAGCGGCCGACCGTAACTATAGAAGGTGCCGTCAAAACACCCTCAAGATTCAGGTTGATGCGTGAGGTTCGGCTGCGGGAACTGATCGCACTCGCCGGCGGACTGTCGGACTCTGTTGCCGGGGACATAATCATCAGCCGTCAGTCAGCCATCGCCTGTTCAGAACGGGCCGTAGATCCCGGCGGAAGCGGTTTTGAACAGATCAGCGTAAGTCTTAAAGATCTTCTGGCAGGAAAGTCTGATGCCGATGTCGAGATCATGCTTGGCGATATTATAATCGTCGACAAGGCCGCCATCGTGTATATTATTGGAGGGGTTCGAACGCCCGGTTCCGTATATATCAGAGGAGAAGAATCGATACGAGCGGCTATAGATAAGGCCGGCGGTTTTTCGAAAGATGCGGTTCGAGAACAAATATCTGTATTTCGCCGCGGAGAAAGCGGAAGCGAGATCATTCAGTGCGGTTTAGGCAAAGATGCTTTGTGCGATGCGGAAAAGACCGCCGCCAAGCCGTTTGACATAATTGAAGTAGGGGCTAAAGGGCGTCCGCAAAGACAATACGCACCCGTTTTCGCCGCTGTCGAACAAGCACAGAACGGCTCGAACAAGGAACTTCCATTGCGTATAATCGAATAGAATTAGTATTGGAGATCTATCTTTATGGCAACCAGAAAAAAGGGACTCAGCAGACGAATGAAGGTCCTGCTTTCCGTCTTGGCAGTTTCGATCGTTATCGGCGTGATGATCGCTTATGATCAGATCTCGCCGCTTTACATAATTACGAGTGTAGCTCTGATCGTACTGCTATTGATCGTCGGGTTTTCAGATCTGGAGAAGGTCGGCCGAATGGACGACCAAGAAGTTTAATAATTGATTTTTTCTATGCGTTTGACTGTTCTATTGTCGCTGCTGATGCTATCGACGACCCTTGTTTACGGGGGTTCCGTTGGTGCGCTTTCCGGCGACGAGGCTAGCGGCGTCAAGTGGAAGAACTCGACAGTCAAGATCGCTGTATCGACGACGATCGACGATTCTGCGCCCAATATAAAGAACGGCAGCCGCATACGTGAAGCTCTGTTTCGCAGTATTCTGCGTTGGGAAGCTGTAGCGGATGTCAGGTTCATAACAGAATATGTCGAACGCGAAACGACGTCGACAAAGGGCAATTCCGGCGATGGCATAAGCCTGATAACGATGTCATCGCTTCCTGAGTTTGTCCAGCTATTCGGTAAGAGCGGTTCTCGTGAGGCCGCGCGAACGCGTGTTTATTTCGACAAACGCGGCAATATTTATGAGGCGGACATTTTCCTGAACCCATTTGCTCTTTTTTCGACGGATGGATCGTACGGGACCTTCGACCTTGAAAGCGTTTTCACGCATGAGTTGGGCCATGTTCTAGGCCTTCGCCACAATCACATTCCGTCGTCAATGATGTTTGACGCTGTTTCCGAGAATGGGCCCTTAGGACCGCTCGCTCCGCCGCGACGAGATCTTTTGTCTGCGGACATTGCGGCTGTCAGGTCGTTGTACGGAACCATTTCCGAGGACGGCGAATGCTGTGCTGCCGTCTCCGGGAGACTGCTGTTTACCGGCAAAGGGACGAAAGCAGGCGTATTTGTCGAAGAATTCGAAACTGGAAGGCTGATTGCGGTAACAGAATCTTCTACTGATGGAAAGTTTGATATTGCCGGACTCTCTGACGGAATTTACAACTTGTTTTGGCTGCGCGACGGAACATTTGGCTACATCGACGGCTACGTCGATCTGACAAGGACGAACGGAACAATTATTGAAACTCAGCGCGTCCGCAGCTTCGAACCCATCTATGTTCCGACCTTTATCGGCATATACGGCATACTATCCGAGTCGGCGGTGTCACTACGAAAGGGTGAACAGTATCGAGTCTTTTTCGGCGGTCAGGATGCTGCGGTTGAATCGATGACGCCGTTGGTGCGAGGCCCGTTTATCACAATAGATGCCTCGACAAAGCAGGTTGAGAATTATGGACGCGGGCTGTTTGTCACGAGCTTCATTTTGAAAGTTGATGCCGACGCTCCGTCGGGAGCTTATAGTGTGATGTTTATATCTGAGGACGGAAGAACCGGCATTTCATTAGGCGCGATCGACATTCGTTAGAATTGTTTTGTCGATTTGCGATAGTTGCCTTTTTTATAGACCTGTGCATAATTAGGGGTGTTCACCTCCCGGTGAACGTTAGTTGCCGCAGAAATGCGGCGGCTCAGGGGCGACGGTGTGGGAGACGTCGCCCTTGATATTTTTTAGGTTTTGATGTTTGCTTAGGCATTGGCCGAATCTGCCGTAAATATGAAACCGGTCGTCCGGCACATCCCTACAAATACTTGCCCTGCGGAGCATTTGCCCCGTCAGGGTTTTTCTCTTCCCGATTATGAAACAAGGCATCGGCGAAAGGCTTAGAGGCTGGTTCTATTTTGGTGTGAACGAACCGGCAGGGCCGCACGAGCCCGAGGGCCGGCACAAAAAGCATCCTTGGTGGAAAGTGATGTGCCTGACCGGCGTCGATTATTTTTCGACGCTGGGCTATCAGCCGGGAATTGCATTCCTGGCGGCCGGAGCCCTTTCTCCTTTCGCTACGCTGATACTAGTTCTGCTGACGCTCTTCGGTGCGTTGCCGATGTACAAACGCGTCGCCGAAGAGAGCCCGCACGGCGACGGCTCGATCTCGATGCTCGAGAATCTGCTATCGCGTTGGAAGGGCAAAATGTTCGTGCTCGTACTGCTGGGTTTCGTAGCGACGAGTTTCATAATTACCATCACGCTGTCGGCCGCCGACGCCACGGCACACATCATCGAAAACCCTTACGTCGAGCATTACGCCAAGTTCCTTGATCACCGCGTTATCGTCACGCTGGTGCTGATAGCCGCACTCGGTGCCGTTTTTCTTCGTGGATTCAACGAAGCGATAGGCCTGGCGGTGGTGATCGTTGCGGTTTTTCTGACGCTGAATACGATAACTATCGTAGTCGGCCTGCGTGAGATCTTCTTCGTGCAGCCGGAGGTCTACCTGAATTGGCAGCAGATGGTGTGGGGAAGCCCGACGGTGGAAGGCAGCGTGATGTGGCTCGTGCTAGCGTCGGTGATGGTCTTTCCGCGCCTTGCACTCGGGCTTTCGGGGTTTGAGACGGGCGTTGTCGTAATGCCGCTGGTAAAGAGCGACAAGCCGCTGCCCGCCGAGAAAAAGGCAAAGATCATTCAGACGACGTTCGCCGAGGTCGAGCCGGACGATGAAGAGCGTGCTTATCTGGAAGGCCGTATCCGAAACGGCAAAAAGCTCCTCAGCGGTGCGGCGTTGATAATGAGCGTGATGCTCGTTGGCAGCAGCATCATTACGTCGATGCTGATCTCGCCTGAAAAGTTCCAGGTCGGCGGGGAGGCTTACGGCAGGGCCGTGTCGTATCTCGCACACAGCATGCTAGGCGGTGCGTTCGGGACGGCGTATGACGTTTCCACGATCATGATCTTGTGGTTCGCAGGCGCGTCGGCGATGGCCGGATTGCTGAACATCGTTCCGCGTTATCTGCCTCGTTACGGAATGGCGCCCGACTGGGCTCGTGCGACGCGGCCGCTGGTGCTCGTGTTCACGGCGATCTGTGCGGTCGTAACGGTGCTTTTTGACGCCGAAGTGAACGCCCAAGGCGGAGCGTATGCGACGGGCGTGCTTGCGTTGATGACATCAGCTTGCGTAGCGGTGATGCTCTCTCAGCGGCGCAAGAAAAAGCCGGCGTGGTTGCTTTATCTTCTGATCACGTTGGTGTTCACCTACACGCTGATCGTGAACATCATCCAGCAGCCGAGCGGCCTAAAGATAGCGTCATTCTTCATTTTCGCTATAATTGCGACGTCGTTCATATCGCGGGCACTGCGTTCGACGGAGATCCGCATCGACGAGATCGTGCTGGACGAGCAGGCGACGAAGTTCATCGCCGACGCCGCGGAAGAAGGCGAGATACGCATCGTTACCAACCGCCGCGAAACCGGCGACGCGACCGAGTACCGCTACAAAGAGCACGAGAAACGCGTCGATAATCACATCCCGTCGTCCGATCCGGTTCTGTTCTACGAAGTGGAGACCGGCGACGCATCCGAATTTCGCGGCCGTCTGCTGATACGCGGCGTGGACGTGGACGGTTACAGGATATTGCGCACTCAAGCGCCCGCAGTTCCGAATGCCATCGCCGGGTTCCTGCTGTATCTTCGTGATGAGACGAACAAGATACCGCACGTCTATTTCGGCTGGAGCGAAGGCAATCCGCTGATGTATTTGGCTCGATACATTCTCTTCGGCGAGGGCGACACTGCACCCGTAACGCGCGAGATATTGCGTCAGGCCGAGCACGATCCCGAACTCCGTCCGAACGTTCACGTCGGCGGCTAATTTTCAGCTATTGTTTGAGGCTCCGGCGGCGAGGGAATTCTTCGCGTCGAAACACGGACGGCAAAAGACCGGGCGGCCTTGCGACGGATAGAAAGGAACTGTGGTCTGTTTCCCGCAATCTTCGCAGCGAACGGGCATCGCAACGATGAATTTCTTACCCGCAGCCTTCGCGGAAATTATCGCTTCCATTCGGTTGGTCTTCGCTTTTTTGCATTCGCGGCAGCGTTTCGGCGGGTTTCCGAGGTTCTTGTCGGCAAAAAACGCCTGTTCGCCCGCGGTCCAGACAAATTCCACGCGGCATTCGACGCATTCGATCATCGTATCGGTAAAGTCCGAGTGTTCGGCGGGAGTTTCCGTGCTGACGATCTCGATATTTTCGCCTAATTCTTCAGGCATCTTAGGGCCGCTCTTTCGCCGCGGGTGGTGTGACGCTGTATAGTGGAAGAGTGTTTTTCAACTCGCCAAAGCGGCGGTCAGCGTCGCGAAGAACGTAAGTTAACTCGAAGTTACATCTAACGTTCTTTCGTGTCAAGAGAGCGGAAACAGCCAATGAACGAGCGTTTTCAGAATATGAATGTCCTTATTGTCGGGTCGGGCGGCCGCGAACACGCCATCTGCCGTGCGTTTCGCGACAGCAAACGCGTCAACCGAGTTTATTGTGCCAACGGCAACGCCGGTATCGCCGAAATTGCGGAATGCGTTGCCATAAAACCGGACGACGTCGCGGGGCTTGCGGCGTTCGCGGAGCAGAATTCCGTCGATCTGACGTTCGTCGGCGGCGAGACGGCGTTGGCTCTCGGCATCGTGGACGAATTCCAAGCCCGCGGGCTGCGCATTTTCGGCCCGTCGAAGGCGGCCGCGGAGCTTGAGGCGAGCAAATCCTTTGCAAAAGATCACATGTCGCGTCACGGCGTGCCGACCGCGGCGTATGCGGTCGCAAATTCGCCCGCCGAGGCCGTCGCGCTGCTCGAAAGCGGCAGATTCGGCGATGAAGCGACGCCTGTCGTCGTGAAAGCGGACGGTTTGGCCGCCGGAAAAGGCGTCGTCGTCGCGGCGGATCGCGGTGAAGCGGTCGCGGCGGTGAACGACATGGCGGAGCTCGTCGGAGCCGACGCGGCGGAGACGATCGTCCTGGAAGAATGCCTCGTCGGCAAGGAGGTTTCGCTGCTGATGTTCGCGTCGGGCGGCGAATACGCGTTGATGCCGGCGGTTCGCGACCACAAACGCATCGGCGAAGGCAACACCGGCCCGAACACCGGCGGAATGGGCACATTTACCGACGACAGTCTGCTGACGGCGGACGAGCTTGCGGCAATTGAAGCGGCGATCGTTGTTCCGACATTAAAAGGCTGCGTCGCGGACGGCTATCCTTTTCTCGGAATTTTGTTCATCGGGCTGATGATGACGGCGGCCGGGCCGCGTGTGCTGGAATACAACGTCCGATTCGGCGATCCCGAGACGCAATCCGTACTCGTCCGGCTGGAAACGGACATCGCGGACATCTGCGACGCCGTTATCGACGGCGAGATCGGTGATCTCGCAATAGAATGGCGGCGGGGAAGTTCGGCGTGCGTCGTGCTCGCGGCCGCGAATTATCCCGCAAAACCTATCATCGGCGACGCGATCATCGGAATTTCCGACGCCGAGTCCCTCGACAGCGTGACCGTCTTTCACGCCGGCACCGCACGCAACGCGGACGGCGAATTTATCACCGCCGGCGGCCGCGTTTTGGGCGTTACGGCGGTCGGAAACGGCCTCGACGACGCCCTCCGCGACGCCTACGCCGCCGTCGAACGCATTTCCTTCGCCGGAATGCAGTTCCGCCGCGATATCGGGCGGTAGAATCTCCTCATCACTACGCTCTCTATTGTTCAGAAAACCTTTTCATAATGTCCTGAGCTCTTCAAGAGAAGCCTCAGAACATCTGTGAGCCTGCTCGATATCGTTGTGAGCGTGCTAAAACTCTGTGTGAGCGTGCTCAGAAACATTGTGAGCGTGCTCAGAAATATTGTGAGCGTGCTCAAAAACCTTGTGAGCGTGCTCAAAAACCTTGTGAGCGTGCTCAGAAACCTTGTGAGCGTGCTCAGAAACATTGTGAGCGTGCTCAAAAACATTGTGAGCGTGCTCAAAATGCGTGAGATGCAAAAAAAATTCCTTTCTTGGGCTCATAACGCGAACTATTTCGCAGTTATGGCGGCCGATTTGGCTTGGAAATCCTTCGATTCTTCAGTAAAACCGTGCTTTTTCGCGAATTCGGCGAGTTTTTCGTATCGTTTTGCCGGTTCGATGGCGTTCGCCCACAATATTTTCGCCGTACATTCGGGGCAAGCGTCGATCGGGCGTCGGTCGGTCTCTGCGAGGTGGTTTGTGCCGCTCATCACGCACTCGTATTTCGTGCAATGGCGTATCGAGAACATATGCCCCGTCTCGTGCGCGGCAATTTTTAGCGTCCGCCGAAAGAAAACGTCGTCCTGCACACGTTCGGCGAGCCGAAACAGCGACCAAACGCCCACTCGCTGTGTGAACGACGCCTGTCCGAAGACGAAATTCATCGTCTCGTCGGGGAATAGGTCCGCCGCCGTGAACGCGATCAACGCCGCCGCGTCCGCCGGCAGAGACGGGACGAGAATTTCCTGCAAAATGTAGCCGGTTTGGTACTGTTTTCGGTTCAGGAGCTTGTTCTGCCGGAAACTTTCCGCCGCCGTCGGCAGCTTTTTCGGCGGCAGACGCCGTACCGGCAGCCCGTAAAACGCCGTCAGATATTCCGCCGACAGATCAACGGCCTTTTTATGCCGCGGCGTGAATTCGCCGAGCGGCAAAATATACAGCGTCCGGCGTTCGGCGGTCGGCCGCGTCGGCTCGGACTGCAGATACTCTTCGAAGGTTTGCCCCGGCTCTTTGTACGCCCCCAGCCAATCGAACGACGCGGGCTGGCCCATCGGCGAAAAGAACCGCTCGAGTTTCGGCATCATCGCGCGTAGCTCGTCCGCTGTCTCATCTTTAGGCGTAGCGGCCTTGTTCGCAGCATTTTCACCCGCCGCCGAACACGCCGCCGCAAAAAGACACATAAGAACGATCAGCCACGGATGCACGAATGAAAAATTGCGAATGACGAATGACAAATATCGAATATCAAATAATGAATATCGAATGATAAATGGCAAATGACGAATGACGTTCTCAATATTCCGAAAGCTGTGCGATATACGCGTCGTAGTTCCGCCGCATCTCGTCGATGGAATCACCGCCGAATTTACGCCGCATCTCGTCCGCCAGCACGACCGCCGCCATCGCCTCCGCGATCACGCCCGCCGCCGGAACGGCCGTGATGTCCGAACGCTCGAACGCGGCCTCCGACGGCTCTTTCGTGTCGATATCGACCGACGCAAGCGGTTTTCGCAGCGTGGAGATGGGCTTCATATAGCCGCGAAGGCGAATTTCCTCGCCGTTCGTAATGCCGCCTTCGACGCCGCCGGCTCTGTTCGTCCTGCGGGTGAATTTGTCACGAACCCCTTCGTCGGCTGACTGCTGACTGCTGTCTGCTGACTGCTCGAAAAAGATCTCATCGTGTGCCTCAGAACCGCGGCGGCCGGAGTTTGCGACGCCTTCGCCGATCTCGACGGCTTTCACCGCCTGAACGCTCATCAACGCACGAGCGAAACGGCCGTCGAGCTTTTCTTCCCAAGAAGTATGCGAGCCGAGGCCCGCCGGAACGCCGCTGATCGCGACCTCGAACACACCGCCCAGCGTGTCGCCGTCGGCCTTCGCTTCGTCTATCAAACGGATCATTTCGCGTTCGCTTGTCGCATCGGCACAACGGAGCGGCGAGTCGTCGGGGATCGCGGCGATCTCTTCCCACGGCCGCCAAAGCGGAACCGCCTGCACGCTGCCGAGCTTGATAACGTGGCTGAGAATTTCGATGCCGAACGCCGCGAGTAGCTGTTTCGCAACGGCTCCGGCGGCGACGCGTGCTGCGGTCTCGCGTGCGGAGGCGCGTTCGAGCACGTCTCGGAGATCGCGGGCACCGAACTTCTGTCCGCCGGCGAGATCCGCATGGCCGGGCCGCGGCCGCGTGACGACGCGAGGATTCGCGGGCTCGTCGTCCGGCGGCTCGACATTCATCACATCCTGCCAATGCACGAAATCGCGATTTTTGATCATAAGAGCGATCGGTGAGCCTATGGAGCGGCCGTGACGCACGCCGGATAATATCTCGACGGCGTCGGATTCGATCTTCATACGTCCGCCGCGGCCGTAACCGTGCTGGCGGCGTTTCAGCTCATGATCGATCTTCGCTTTTTCTATGGCTAAGCCGTAAGGTACGCCTTCGACAATGGCGACGAGTGCCTTGCCGTGAGATTCGCCGGCGGTGGTGAATTTGAACTGCACAAAAAGATTTTAACGCAGAGACGCAGAGACGCAGAGAGGAAAAGGGAGAAAGTGAGCGGTGGGCAGGAGTCAGAAGTCAGAAGTCAGAAGTCAGAAGTCAGAAGTAAGAAGTCAGAAGTCAGAAGTCAGAAGTCAGAAGTCAGAAGTAAGAAGTCAGAAGTAAGAAGTCAGAAGTCAGAAGTCAGAAGTCAGGAGAAACCCATCACTTATCACCTATCACACATCACTTCATTCCTCGGTGGTGAAAGACTTTTCTTTCCGTCTGAAAACTATCAGCCCCACGGCGGCGACGATCAGCAGGCCGCCGATGCCTGTTTGCGGCGGGAGCGTTTCGCCGAGCACCGCCCAGCCGATAACGACCGCCAGCAGCGGCGTGACGAGCGATATCATCATCGCTTTTGTAGATTCGATACGGCTTAGCATCCAATAGTAAAGCCAGAACGCCGTCACCGTGCCCAAAATACTCAGATACAGCACGCAGATGACCGCACGCCACGTCCAATTATGCGACATGGGCGAGCCTTCGACCGCGAAACTGTAGATCAGAACAGGCGGCAGTCCGCAGATCATCTGACTGAAAACGAGCGACGCAGGATGAATGCCCGCACCGCGAGCTTTTACAAGTATCGAACCCTGTGCCGCTGCATACGCGCCGACGACTATCGCTGCACAGCCCGCGAACGCCATCCAATTCTCAACGCGAAGCTGATCGCGGAATATCACGCCGACGCCGATAATACCGATCACAACCGCGATGGCCTTCTGAAATGTGAGCTTTTCGCTCGGCAGGAAAATGCGTGCGAGCACGAGGCCGAACACGGTTATCATCGCCTGCAGAACCGCTGCCAGGCCCGACGTGATATATTGCTCGCCCCAGAACACCAGGCTGTAGTTGACCGAAAATTGCAGTACGCCCGTGATCGCGATCAGCCGCCAGTGTTCACGCGTTCGCGGCAGCGGTATCGAATAGAAGCGGATCAACGCGAACAGAACTATCCCCGAAACAATGAACCGTGACGACGCGAACGCGAGCGGCGGCAGGTCTTCGAGGCCGATCTTGATAAAGATCCACGTCGTGCTCCAGATGACGGCCAGCACCACCCACACAAAAACGATGAGGCCGCGGCTTTCAGGCATTTTCGTAAAAGGAGAGCGTCGTTTCGCCCTGTTTCAGCAGCCGCCAGCGGCGCAAGTTTCCGATGGTCTCGCGCATCGGCGTTTTGGAATGATGTTCGACGATGACGACGCCGCCTTCGCGAAGCAGTTCGGGACGGCCGCCGAATTCGAGCATCACCGGCATATAGTCGCTGTCATACGGCGGATCGAAATAGACGATGTCCCAACCTACAGGATGCTCGCGGCCCGCGAAATTCTCCGCCGAAAAACCGACGACCTCGGTCTGCGATTCGGGTATTGCTAGCTTGTCGAGGTTTTCCTCGATCAATGCGCACGAGCGTTTCGAGCGATCGACAAATGTAACAAAACCGACGCCGCGTGAGATAGCCTCGATTCCGACGGCACCCGTTCCGGCGCACAGGTCGAGGAAACGCGTTTCGTCGTCGATCAGCGGAGCGATGATGTTGAAAAGCGTTTCGCGGAGACGGTCGGACGTCGGGCGTATCTTGTTGTCAGGTGGAGTCTTTAGAAGCCGCCCGCCGTAAATGCCGCCGATCACACGCATCGCGTTCGAGTCTATTACATCAGACTATCAGCGGGCAAAAGCACGGCCGTCAGCCTATCTTACCAAGCCGAAATTGCGAGCTTGTCGTGGCATAGCGGACCATCGGCTTCGTCTCGGCGGAGTGCCGGCGTTTGGTGAGGTATTCTTCGGCAAGGCTTCGGGCGACGAGCAGAATGTCCATGTCACGGACGAGATTTGCGACCTTGAATGTCTCCAAACCGGATTGCCGCGTTCCCAGAATTTCGCCCTGCCCGCGGATCTCGAGGTCCTTTTCCGCTATCTTGAAGCCGTCAGAGGTCTCCTCCATGATGCCGAGCCGCTCGCGGGCAACGGCGGTCTTTTTGTCGCTCGTCATCAGAACGCAGTAGCTTTGGTCGGAGCCGCGGCCGACGCGTCCGCGAAGCTGATGAAGCTGCGAGAGGCCGAATCTCTCCGCGTGTTCGATGACCATCAGCGAGGCATTCGCGACATCGACGCCGACCTCGATAACGGTTGTCGATACGAGGATATCCAGCTCCCCCGAAACGAACGCCGACATTACAGTTTCTTTTTCCGCGGGCTTCATCTTGCCATGCACAAGTCCGACGCGGCGGTGCAGGAAAACGCGGTCACGCAGATCCTCGAACGTAGCGACCGCAGCCTTAAGATCGACCTTTTCCGATTCTTCGACGAGCGGGCAGACGACGTAAACCTGACGACCCTGCTTGAGTTCGCGTTCGATGCCCTTGTAAACGCCGCGGCGTTGGTCCTCGCCGACAACGACCGTCTTGATGGGCGTGCGGCCGGGCGGCATCTCGTCAATTATCGAAACGTCGAGATCGCCATAAACCGTCATTGCCAGCGAACGCGGGATCGGCGTCGCGGTCATTACCAGGATGTCGGGATTTGAACCGAGAGCTTTCAACGCCGCACGCTGCATCACGCCGAAGCGGTGCTGTTCGTCGATCACGGCGATGCCGAGGCGGTCGAATTTCACCGCGTCCGAGATAAGCGCATGGGTGCCGATGACGAGATCGGCATCGCCCGCGGCGACGGCCTCCCGAAGATTCCTCTTGGCGGCAGAACGAACGCTTCCGGTAAGCAGCTCGATACGAAAATCGAGTCCGCCGAGGAATTGTTGAGCATTACGAAAATGCTGTTCCGCGAGTATCTCCGTCGGAGCCATCAGGGCAGCCTGATAGCCGTTCTCGACGACCGCCAGCATCGCGAGAAACGCGACAATTGTCTTGCCGCTGCCGACGTCGCCCTGAACGAGGCGGTTCATAGGTTTGTCGCTTTTCAGGTCGGCAAAGATCTCGCCGATGACGCGTTTCTGTGCGGCGGTCAGGCGAAAGGGAAGTATGCGTTTCAGATCATTGCGTATCGAATCAGTGATCTCGATCGCCGCGGCTTTCGGTTCGCGTAATCGCTCGCCGCGAAGAAGCTGCATCGAAAAAGAAAGCCAAAAGAACTCGTCAAAGATAAGCCGCTCGTGTGCGGGCGAACGCATCGCTTCGTATTCGTCGAGCTTGGCATCAACCGGTGGAAAATGAATGTCCCGAAGAGCGGCCGCCGCAGAGATCAGGTTCGCCCGACTGCGAATATCGGCTGGCAGAGGATCGGTCACCTCGTCCAATTCCGCGATCACCGAGTGCATTATTTCGCGTATGCGTTTTGTCTGAAATGTTCCGAGCTTGCGATAAACCGGCACACGGCCGGTATGAACAGAAGCGAGTGACGGATCGGAAATGTTGTCGTCCGTATCATCGGCCGTGAGCATTTCAACTTCGTCAGGCGAAGGAAGTATCTCGAGTTCGTCCGGCTTCTGTATCATCAGGACGACGCCGCTCGAACCCGCTTCCCATTTGCCGTGGGCGACGAATCGTGTGCCGCGTTTGAATCGGGCTGTCTGCCATTCGATGATGTGCGGAGCCTGTTTGCCGGAGATGAACCATTTGATCTTGACCGGGCGAAATCGTTTTTCTGCATCGCCCGCGATGACCTCAAAAAGATATAAAGGCGGTTTTCGCGGATCGCGGTTCTTGCCGACGCGGATAGCGCCGGCGTTTCGGACGAAAAGCTCAGCGGCGGCGGTCATTCCGGGACGCAGTTGATCAAGAGGCAGAAAATTGGAACGGTCCTCATAACGCATCGGCAGATAGCCAAGCAGGTCGCCGACCGTGACTTCCTCCGGCTCAGCTCTTCCGGCGGACTTTTTCAAAGCAGCGGCAAGTTTCCACGCTGCGGCGGCGGAAATACCCGCGATACCTAAGCGGGAAAGTTCGACAACTTTGTTGTCCAGCGTCAAGCCCATGCGTTGAAACGCATTTTCTCACACGACCGTCGTTTCTGTCTTATAAAGGGACAAAAGAAAAACGAGCCGACTTACGCCGGCTCGCTTTCCCTGATCTGTAGGGGGGAAAAATTATGCCATTTCGTTGACGTGTTTGGTCAGACGAGATTTGTAGCGGGCTGCCGTGTTCTTGTGCAGCACACCTTTGTTGACCGCCTTGTCGATCAATGCGACGGTCGGATTGAGCAATTCCACACTAGCGGACTTATCATGGCTCGCTATGGTGGAGCGAAGCTTCTTGATGGCCGTGCGCAGACGGCTGCGGTTGCTTCGGTTGATCAGGTTGCGTTTTTCGTTCTGCCGAACGCGTTTTTCTGCTGACTTATGATTCGCCATAAATAACTACCGGCTTTTCAGTATACGAAAAGCAAAACCTAAATTTTAATGATGGCGGCGAGTGATGTCAAGGCAAGGCTCACTACTGAAATTTGAGTGCGAGCGAGTGCATGACATCAACGAAAAGAGCAAGTATCGGCGGGTAAAAAATGAGTTCAGCGTCTATGTTATATCCAAACCACGCCGGCAGAGAGTTGGCGGCGGTCTCGACCTGTGAACCAAGCAACGCTCCGGCGGCGAGACATGCGAACGTAATGAAGATCAAAACCGCACCGACCGCCAATCGCGAATAACGCCGTTCCTCCGTCAGATCGTCCTCTAAAAGCGATTCGTGAATCTGTTCGCTCGTGACGGTATAGCGTTCGATGCCATCCTTTAGCAGGCTGAAGAGTTTTATCAGGGCGACGATGAACAACGTAACAATGACCAGTTTCCCGATCACTCCGGATTCGGTGAACAGCCGCGGCTTGAGCAGTGTTGTCAGAAAGCACGCGATAAAGAACGCGGCAAGAGGAAATACCGCCTTTTGAAAGGCAACGGCCTCACGGCGCTCTTCTTCAAGCAGGCGGTCAATTATCTCGCCGTATCGCTTTTCCGCCACCATCTGCCGCCAGCGGGCGACAATAGGATTCGCTGCCTCGAAACCGTTTCCCTCGCCGTTTGCGGCCGCAGTTATTTCAGCAAGCTGCCTGTCATAGCGTGCCCGTTCGCGGGGCCTGCCCAGTACTTCATACGCTTCAGCGATGGCCGCAAATTTTACCGCCGTCTCTTCGCTGCCGTGTTCGCTATCGGGATGCAGTCGACGTGCGAGGCGGCGATAAGCCGACTTGATCTCGGCGCTCGACGCCTTTGGCGAGACGCGTAGTATGTCGTAATAGTTGACCATGCGGCCGTGCAGTATAAGGCTGGATCCGGCGGAGATACGGAAACCATCTGCCGTCGCACGGGATTATAGCACAAGCTGGCAGGTTGTCTTTCAATCACTTAGTCCAAGTGATCGATCTGCAGTGCAATGGGTGAGGCACCGGAAAGCTTGACCGCATCGATCACCTTTGCAACTTTCCCATATTCTGCTGTTCGAGGTGCGCGTATGAAAACGGCATATTCGGCCTGAAGCCGCTTTCTTTCGTCAACGACGGCTTTCAGGCGATCTAACAACGCTGTCTGGTCCTGAGCATTTCCGAGCCCGCTTTCGCCGTTCAGCGAGATCGAATCTCCGCGGTCAAGCGATACTACAAGCGTGTTCGGGTGGGGCTTTACGTCGGGCGAAATATTCGTTGGCTCAGCCGGAATATTTGCTTTGAAAGCTGTCGGCTTCATCGGTGCCGCGACCATAAAAATTATCAGCATCACAAGCAGAACGTCGATAAGCGGCGTTACGTTTATGTTCGGGGTTGTCATTCGGGTGTCCTCCTCAATATGAGCTTAGACACCGCAAACGCCGGTTTGTTCCCGGTCAGGCGAGTTTTCCGTTGATCGCGTCGAGCAAAGCGGTCGCTTTTACGAGCGCTTCTTCGTATTCGGATACCGGATCGCTTTCGATGGTGATGCCGCCGCCGACGTTGAATTCTGCGTAGCGCCCACGTACGGTCATCGTCCGTATCGCTACGCTCAGGTCAAGCCGTTCGCCGATTCCGAAACTCTCAGGAATGTAGTATCCGATCGCTCCCATTGACAGCCCGCGAGGCCCGCGTTCGATCTCGTCGATTATCCGCATTGTGCTGATCTTTGGGGCACCGGTTATAGAGCCGCACGGGAAAGCTGCTCGCAATATATCCGGGATGGAGACGCCATCTCGGAGCTCACCCGCGATGGTCGAAACAAGATTGAAATAGGTCGGATGTTCCTCGATGTCGCAAAGGCGTTCGACGCGGACGCTGCCGAATTCGCAGATACGCCCGATGTCGTTTCGCAATAGGTCAACGATCATCGTATTTTCCGCACGGTCTTTTTTGCTGCGAAGGAGTCCGTTTTTCAGCTGCTCATCCTCGTGAGGCGTTGTGCCTCGCGGACAAGTCCCCTTAATGGGTGATGTTCGTATAGTGCGTTTTCCGTCCCTGGCGCCGGAGACCTTGAAAAACCGCTCAGGCGACGCTGAAATGACGGTTGAATCTTTTCGACGAATGAACGCGGAAAACGGCGCCGGGTGATGCTTCCTCAATCGCTGAAAGATCGTCTCGGGCGTCAGCCCGTTGGGAAGTTCTGCGTTCAGCTTTTGCGTCAAATTTGTTTGGTAAGTAACGCCTTCGCGGATAAGTTCTTGGATATCTTCAACGGCAAGGATGTATTCGTCTCGAGAAAAGTCTGAATGAACGGTCGCCGTCAAAGCTTCGGACAGATATGGCGGATCTTTCTGCGTGTCTTCGATGTCCATGGCCGGCCAAACCGCACTGTTACCGATCACAGTTGCCCTGTTCGTTTCATGATCGAACATCACAAATCGATCAAACTCCGCCGTGAATACCAATGGCTCCAGCGAGGTGTGTCTGCTCTCAATTCCAAGCAGTTTCGGGCCGAGGTCGTATGAGATCGTGAAAAAGACCGCCTTGTCGCCGGAAACTGCAACTTCCAATGCGTCGAGACATGTCTTTGCGTCCGCATCTTCAGGAACTTCGGTCACACGCACCGGCTCAATGCCTGCCAGCAGCGATCGAGAGTCGCCTTGCCGGGCGCCGCAACTGTCCAGAATACAGATCGGCTCGTCAACGGAGCTCCGTAAAATAGTGCTCACGATCATGTCCGGATCTTTTAGTTCGTGCCTCACGCCAGTGAGTTTAGCATGCCGGCGGGTTTCCATTGAGAGGCGATTTCGCGTAATATGTTCGCGTTTCGTTAGATACAAAAAATGACCAGCGACAACAGTGAAACCAGACACCTGATCCGCGGATTGGGATTGATCGCAGCAGTTTCCGTCATCATCGGGAACGTCATAGGCACCGGCGTCTTCCTGAAGGCGCGCGTGATGACCTGCAACGTGGGCGACCCGAATTGGGTGATCGCGGCGTGGATCGCGGCGGGCTTACTGTCACTTGCGGGCGCTCTGACCTATGCCGAATTGACCGCAATGAAGCCCCAAGCGGGCGGGCCGTATGTTTTCATGCGCGACGCATTCGGCAAGATCTGGGGTTTCCTGTTCGGTTGGACGCAGCTTCTTATCATCAGGACGGGCTCGCAGGCGGCGGTCGCCGTTGTATTTGCTATAGCATTGAACGATTATCTGGGTGGGGGACTCAGGCACGTTCTGATCGAAACTTCGATCTTCGGTATTCCTTGGACCGTTACCTCACTTGAGCTTGTAGCGATCATGGTGATCGCTATATTCACAACTTTGAACTGCCTTTCGGTCTCTGTCAGCGGATACATTGCGACGGTGCTTACGGGCGTCAAGATCGGTCTGGTCATTTTTGTCGGCCTTGGTGCTTTCCTTTGGGTGACCGGCGGAAGTTTTGATCATTTCACTATGAGCAGCGCCGGCGGTGCTTGCGAAGGTGTGGCGGACAGCGTGAGATTCGGCTCGGCCGAATATACATTTTTTGCGGGATTTGCGGCGGCGATGCTGGGAGCTCTATGGGGATACGACGGCTGGGATAACCTTTCATTCGTTGCAGGCGAGGTAAAGAATCCCGGAAGGAATCTGCCAATCGCGATCATCGGCAGCGTGCTTTTGATCATCGTGTTGTATGTCATCGCACAGGTCGCATATTTCTACGTCCTGGATCCTGTAGCCGTCGCTTCGGTATCTGAAACAGGCTCGGTCGGCATGGCGGTGGTAAGCCGATTCTTCGGCGGCGACCCGCTTACATTTGCGACAGGAGTAGCGATAGCGATATTCACAATGGGACTGATGCTTTCGTCGCTGGGCACTCTTCATACGTCGATCCTTAGTAACTCGCGTATCCCGTACGCCATGGCCGAGGACGGTGTGATGTTCAAACTGTTCTCGAAACTTTCGGTCAATGGTGTGCCGGTAAATGCGGTCATCTTCCAGGGTATCTGGGCAACCGTACTTGCCCTTTCGGGTTCATTCGATACGCTTACCGACTATGTCATATTCGCGTCGTGGATCTTCTACGCGATGATCACGATGTCGATCTTTGTTTTCCGCAAGCGAGAGCCGAATACTGAGCGTCCGTATAGAGCTTGGGGTTATCCTGTTGTTCCCGTGATTTTCCTCTTGGTTACGGGCTGGCTGCTCGTTAACACGTTGATGACCTCACCAGTGCAGTCGATGATCGGGATCGGGTTCATACTGCTTGGTTTGCCGGTTTACTTTTTCCTTACGGCAGGAAACAAAAAGGACGGCGAAGCGAAATAATGCAGGACCGACGACGAGGCATCGAACGAAGAGAAGTTCAACGCATCGAGATAGATCTCGACGTTGAATGGGAAACGAGCGCAGGCCGGCGCACCGGCAGCATCAGCGACATCAGCGAAAAAGGATGCTTCGTGCTTAGTTCAGGCGATGTGACCGATGGTGAACCGGTGCGGCTTTATCTGCCTCTTGCCGACGGCATGAAAGTAGAATTCAGCGGCATCGTTGCGAATCATGTTGTTGAGATCGGGTTTGCGGTTCGATTCGACGCTCTGAATGCGGCTCAGCTAGAACTGCTGCGTTCGCTTATGGGACGGGTCGACAGCTAATCGCCGAGTTGGTTTATTGCCTCAGCGGCTATCTCGCGGTCGTCGAAATGAAACTTGTCGTTTCCGATGATCTGGTAGGTCTCATGGCCTTTGCCGGCAATTATCACAACGTCTTCAGGACCGGCTAACGAAACCGCACGCCTGATCGCCTCGCGTCGATCTGATATCACTTCGTACTCGCCTCCGACAGGTTCCACGCCTTTTTCAATTTCGCGAATGATGGCCATCGGGTCCTCATTTCGCGGGTTGTCGGATGTTATTATTACGAAGTCACTGTTCTCTGCGGCCGCTCTGCCCATTGGAACGCGTTTTGTCCTGTCTCGGTCGCCGCCGCAGCCGAAAACGGTTATCACCTTTCCTTTTGTCAGCGGGCGTGCAGTTTGCAGCGTATTCAGTAAGGCGTCGTCCGTATGAGCGTAATCGACGACAACGGCCAGACCGCGGTCATTCGGAACCCGTTCAAAACGTCCCGGAGCACCTACGCACCTGCCTAATCCGACTGCGATCGTTTCAAGTCCGTAGCCGAGTTCAAGCGCGGCCGCAGAAGCGGCGAGCATATTGTAAACGTGGGGTTTTCCGACGAGCGGCGACATAATATTGACGTCTCCCGACGGCGTTTTGAGCAAAAATTTCGTGCCGCTGGCTAGCGAGACCTCTATATTCTCTGCGGTCAGGTCGGCTGAGTGGTTTTGTGCGAATGTGACAACTTTCTGCCCTCGCGACCGCAGATCATCGGCCAGTTTGCCGCCCCATTGGTCGTCGACATTGATGATGCTTACCGGCGGCGGCGTTCCGAGTCTCCCGTCGAAAAGCTCCTTTTTGGCGTCGAAATAATCTTCCATCGTCCCGTGATAATCAAGATGATCGCGAGTGAGGTTAGTAAAGATCGCGACGCGAAACTGCAAATGATTGCAGCGTCTAAGGTGGATCGCCTGCGAAGATGCTTCCATGACCGCCATCCCGCAACCCGAATCGACAGCGCGGCGCAGGAATTTATTCGTATCCGAAGCCTCCGGCGTTGTGCGTACGGCGGGCTCACTTTCGTCGCCGATGCGATATTCGACGGTGGTCAGCATTGCAGGTTTGACGCCGGCGGCCTCCGCCAGTGCGAAGCAAAGATACGTGGTCGTGGTCTTGCCGTTCGTGCCGGTGATGCCGACCAGATCGAGTTGGGACGAAGGTTCGCCGTAAACGACAGATGCGGCTTTCGCCAACGCCCGTCGAGCATCCACGACCTTCAGCCAGGCTCCGGAAAAGCCTTCCGGCGCATCGAACTCCGAAATGACGCCCGCGGCACCGCGACGCATCACATCGTCAACAAAACGATGCCCGTCCGTCGTTTCGCCCTTGATCGCTACGAATAGCGTCCCCGCTTTCGCCTGCCGCGAGTCGTGAGTGATGTCCGTTACGGCCGTTTCGCCGTTGCCGGAAAGATCGCCTGCCAGCGACCTAGACACTTCAGAAACTGTGATATTTTGGTTATTCGACACTGTTGGTTCTAGTAGATACGAACGAATTATACGACACGCCCGATTTTTTCAACGAACCGAACGTATGCTTTTTCGTATCTATTCAGTAGAGGCGTTAGAAAATGACCATATTAAAGATCATCCTCGCGTTGTTAGTGATCGCTATCGTCGGCGTCGGAGCTTTTTGGCTGCTCGGCTTTTTGTCGTCTATCTTGTCGTACGTATTCTGGATCGGACTCTTGGGCGGCGTGGCGTATGTGGGATATCGGCTCTTCGTCGGAGTCGAAAAAGCGCTGCTCGGCGACGATGCCCGCGGGTCCATTTCCGATGGCGACATCAGAATGACCTGGGACGACGAGGAACGTAAATACCTACACAAGTAGCTTCAGATCGAGGGCGGATTGATAAAACCGGCGCCCTGATGCTAACATCTTCCTTCCCGGCCAACACGTTTGGCCGTTTGTGCCGAGGTGGCGAAATTGGTAGACGCACTAGACTTAGGATCTAGCGGGTAAAACCGTGCGAGTTCGAGTCTCGCCCTCGGCACCACAACTTCTATCCCAACGGACTGACAACAAGTTTCCGCTCTGCTATCCTTTTCCATAGATGAAGACCGAGTTAAAGGAGATATCTCCGACACAAAGGGAATTGAAGATCGAGATCGACGCAGATGTCGTCAAGGCTTCGTATGGCAGGGTTAGCAGGAAATATGCCCAAAAGGCGAATATTCCCGGCTTTCGTAAAGGTTTTGCACCTGTTGATGTTGTAAAACTTAGATTCGCTGAAGAGATCAAGAATGATGTTCTGCAGGACGTGATACCTGCCCAGGTCACCGAAGCGATCAGGGAACATGATCTTCAGCCGCTCGCGGAGCCGCAACTTCATTTGGAAGACCACGAGAACGTCAAGGTCAACGGATCGGAAAATGTAAGGCTCCATGTTCACCTTGAGGTGATGCCGGAAATTCCGACACCCAATTACAAGGGCATCGAGCTGATCCGCCGTGTAAAGCCCGTTGAACAGGGCGAGATCGAGGATCTGATCGCAAATCGCCTACAGAAAGAAGCAACGCTGATCCCGATCGAAGGCCGAGCGTCAGAGATCGGAGACACGATAATCGTTGACCTTGAAGGGCGTTTCGATGACAAACCCGATGCCGACCCGATACAGGCGAACGATCTGGACATCACACTCGGCGACGAGGTGATCGAAAATTCTTTTACTGACAATCTGGTCGGCCTGAACGTCGATGATGAAAAGGATTTCACGGTTTCGTATCCGGAAACCTTCTCATCAGCGGACCTCGCCGGCAAAACGCTGCATTACAAGGCAAAAGTGAAGTCGATCGGGCGATCAGAAGTGCCTGAACTCGACGACGACTGGGCGAAAAGCCTGGACGAGGGCTACGAGTCGCTTTCCGATCTGCGAGAAAAGCTTCGCAAAGACCTTGAAAGCTACGCGAAAACCGATGCCGACGCCCGCGTCCGCAACAACGCCATCGCAAAGCTGATCGAGGAGAATGCGTTCGAGGTTCCGAATTCACTTATCGAAAATCAAGCACGCAATCTGCTAAATAATTTTGCACAAGACCTGCAGCAGCGAGGCGTCGACCTTAATAATGTCGAGAACGAGTTCATCCAAATGGCATACGGGAATATGCGAATGCAGGCTGAACGGGACGTAATGGGAGCGTTATTGCTCGAAAAGGTCGCAGAACTCGAGAAGGTGGAGGTCGGCGAACAGGAAGTGAACGAGGAGATCGAACGGCTGGCGGAATATTACCGTATGCCGGCAGAAGAGATCCGCAAGTCTCTAAGTCAAAACGGCGGTCTCGACAATATTCGTAATAATCTGAAAACGCGGAAGTCGATCGAAGCGGTCATCGAGCACGCGAAGGTCACTGACGGTGATTGGATAGACGAAACCGCACAACCGCCGGCTGAGGAAGAAAAGCCGAAGAAAAAGGCGGCGAAAGGGAAGAAGGGTGAGAAAGGTGAAAAAGTGAAAGAGTAAGAAGGGTAAAAGGCAGAAGGTAGTAAGCAAAAAGAAGAAAGCCTAAAGCCTAAAACCTAAAACCTAAAGACCAAAAACCAATGATAGCCCTAAACGTAGTGGCTGCAAGAGCATAGGATTTATTAGTTAAACCAATTTCGAGAAAGCGAGAAGAGATTATGGCATTAGTTCCAATGGTGGTCGAACAGACCTCACGCGGTGAGAGGGCATTCGACATTTACTCACGGCTTTTGAAAGACAGCATCATCTTTATCGGTACCCCGATAGACGACACCATCGCGAATCTGATCGTCGCGCAGCTCCTTTTCCTTGAGGCTGAAGACCCCGAACGCGACATAAACCTGTATATCAACAGCCCCGGCGGCTCAATTACCGCCGGAATGGCGATATACGACACGATGCAGTTCATCAAAAATGATGTTACGACGATCTGTGTCGGACAATGTGCGTCGATGGGAGCTCTACTGCTTACCGCGGGGACAAAAGGCAAGCGTTTTGCCTTGCCGCATTCGCGAATTCTCATTCACCAGCCGTCAGGCGGTGCTCAGGGGCAAGCTACAGATGTCCGAATCATGGCCGAGGAAATTCTTCGCATGAGAAAGATGACCTCCGAGCTGATCGCCCATCACTCGGGACAGTCCTTTGACAAGGTCGAGATCGACGTAGAGCGCGACCGGATCCTTGACCCGCATCAGGCCAAAGAATACGGCCTGATCGACGAGGTGATCGAACACAGGGACAAACAAAAGTAGTTGACAGGGCAGGGCAGTTGCCGGTCCCCGGTTGCCGGTTGTCGGTGAAGAATGTCGGGACGAAGTTATCGCGATCTGGTGGTTTGGCAAAAGGCGATGTCGTTGGTCACGGACGTTTATCGTTTTACTGAAAAGTTTCCGAGTTCCGAGACATTTGGACTTGCAATTCAGTTGCGGCGTGCAGTAACGTCAATTCCGTCCAATATCGCCGAGGGACAAGGTCGCGATTCACAGAAGGAATTTGTTCATCATCTTTCCATTGCCTATGGATCGTTGATGGAAACAGAAACACAGATACAAATTGCTGCAAATCTATTATACTGTTCCAGCGAGGAGGCTGACGATCTCTTCGCAAAATGTGGTGAGGTGGGTAGGTTGTTGAATGGTTTATTGCGGTCGCTGCGGCCGAAAAACTGACGAGAATCATCTGACAACCGACAACTGACAGCCGACAACTGATTCTATGCCCCAATTTGGCCATCCGGATGAAATTCTTTCGTGCTCTTTCTGCGGTAAATCGCAGAACGATGTCCGCAAGCTGATCGCGGGCCCGGGCGTTTATATCTGCAATGAGTGCATAGATATATGCAACGAGATCATTGTCGACGACGAGCGAACGGTGCCGAGCGGCGGAGCGACCAAGCTGCCGAAGCCTGCAGAAATAAAATCGTTTCTGGATGATTATGTGGTCGGGCAGGAAGAATCTAAAAAGCGGCTATCGGTGGCTGTATATCAGCACTATAAGCGTCTTGAGCTTGCCAAACGTAAGAACGACGTCGAACTGCAGAAATCAAATATTCTGTTGATCGGTCCCACGGGAACAGGAAAAACTCTTCTTGCTCAGACACTTGCCAGATATTTGAGCGTTCCTTTCTGTATAGTTGACGCGACGAGCCTGACAGAAGCCGGCTATGTCGGCGAAGATGTAGAGACCATTCTGCTTCGTCTTTTGCAGGCCGCTGAAGGCGACATTGAAAAAGCACAGCAGGGGATCATTTACATCGACGAGATCGATAAGATCTGCCGCAAGGATGACAGCCCTTCGATCACGCGCGACGTTTCGGGCGAAGGCGTTCAGCAGGCGCTTTTGAAGATATTGGAAGGCACTGTCGCTAACATTCCCGCCGGCGGCGGCCGCAAACATCCTCAGCAGGATTTTCAGCAGCTTGATACGACGAACATACTATTCATCTGCGGTGGAGCATTCATCGGACTTGAAAAGGTCGTCGAAAAGCGCTTCCGCAGCCGTTCACTCGGTTTTCAGGGCGAGGTGCGCAGCAAGAAGCAGCGGCATGAGGAATCCATCGGCAAGCTGGAACCCGAAGACCTTATACACTACGGCCTCATACCGGAATTCGTCGGCCGCCTGCCCGTTATCGGTACGCTCAGCGAACTCGACGAAACCGCGCTTGTGCGCATTCTGACAGAGCCCAAAAACTCGCTCATCAGGCAGTACCAGCGGAAATTTGAGTTCGACAACGTTTCGCTCAAATTTACAGACGCCGCGATCTCTGCTATTGCCAAAGAGGCTCACAAACGCAAGGTCGGAGCCCGCGGCCTGATGATGATCCTCGAAGAATTGCTTCTTGAGACCATGTATCATGTGCCCGGCGAAAACTCCGTAAAAGAGATCGTCATTACCCCGGAAATGGTCGAGAAAAAGGTTCCCGTTTTCGAAGTAATGACCCGCAGCGAAGAAGCGGCTTAGCATTCAAAAACGTCAATAATTAACCCGCCCGTTCAATGTGACCGAATGTTGAAATCGAGGCGGGTTTCGTTATTTATTGGGTCGAGATCGATATTTCGCAAAATCGTGCTGTAGGGGCACTTTCTTCTTTGCAATTCGTCCTGCGATTTGAGTAAATAGAAATGTTCTTTCAACACCAGGACCTGTTTCGGCTTTGCGTTTGCCGTGAAAGCCGCCGTTTTTTATGCAGGAATTTTCAGATCAAATGCCGTCGGATATTGAACTTTTTCCGATGGTTCCTATTCGCGATGTTGTCATCTTTCCTTTTTCTAAGGTGGCGTTCAAGATCGGCCGGGCAGCTTCTGTTATGGCGTTGGAGCGTGCGATGGCCGGTGAGCGGCACATCTTTCTCGCGACACAGCATGACGCAACGATAGACGAGCCCGCGGCAGAACAGGTTTTTGAGGTTGGGACAATCGGACGTATCGTTCAGGCCCAGCGGCTGGACAACGGTCAGATCAAGGTTGTCGTAGAAGGACGCTCCCGCGGAATAGCAAACCGAATCCTCAAGGACGAGAACGGGATGTTTCACGCCTATGTGAGGCGGCTCGCCTCTACCGAAGAGTCAGGCTACCGCACTGACGGCCTTTTGCAAAAGATCCACTCACTCATCGAGAACCTGATGCGCATGTCAGCCGATTCCTATACTGACGCGTTGGCGAATGCAGTGAGAGGAACTACGTCCGGACAAATAGCCGATTCGATCTCCTCACAGCTAAAGATCGACGTCGCCGATAAACAGATGCTCCTCGAAACGACCTCTGTTCCGGAACGCCTTTCGCTGGTTATCGAATTTCTTGAGGCCGAAGTTGAGAAACGCAATCTCGATCGCGATATCCACGCCCGCACAAAGAAGGCGATGGATAAACATCAGCGTGAGTATTACCTCAACGAGCAGATAAAAGCCATTCATCAGGAGCTCGGCCGCAAGGATGAGAAGGCCGAACTTGAAGAGTTGAAGCAGAAGGTCCTGGATTCCGGAATGACCGACGAGGCACGTGAAAAGGCCCTGCAGGAGTTTCAACGACTCGAAGCGATGCCGCCGATGTCGGCAGAAAGCACGGTTTCGCGCACGTTTCTTGATTGGCTAATAAACGTCCCGTGGAAGGTGCGCTCTGAAGAACTGGAAGATCTGAACGAAGCCGAAAACATCCTAGACGAGGATCACTACGGCCTTGATAAGATTAAGGAACGGATCCTGGAATTTCTCGCCGTACGTCAGCTGGTCAAGAATCCGAAAGGCACGATCCTCTGTTTTGTCGGCGCACCGGGAGTCGGGAAAACGAGTTTGGGCAAATCGATCGCACGGGCGACGGGGCGAAAGTTCGTTCGGCTCGCGCTTGGCGGGGTCCATGACGAGGCTGAGATCCGCGGCCATCGCCGAACGTATATCGGTTCGATGCCGGGACAGATAATTCAACTGATGAAACGAGCGGGCACGACGAATCCGGTGATGCTGCTCGATGAGGTTGATAAACTCGGCCGCGACTATCGTGGCGATCCGAGTTCGGCTCTTCTTGAGGTACTGGACCCGGAGCAGAATACTACCTTCAGGGATCATTATCTGGACGTGGACTACGATCTGTCGCACGTGTTCTTTATCGCGACCGCGAACGTTCTCCACACTATACCGCCGCCACTGCTCGACAGGCTCGAAATTCTGCATCTGTCCGGTTATACGGAACGAGAAAAGCTTGAGATCGCAAAACGCCATCTCGTGCCGAAGCAATGCGAGAATACGGGCGTTGCGGTCGACCGCGTCAGTTTTACTGATGAGGGCATTCTGGAACTTGTACGTCACTACACCCGCGAAGCCGGTGTACGCAATCTGGAGCGCGAGATCGGTTCGTGTCTCAGAAAGATCGCCCGACAGTTGATCAAGGTCGAGGATCGCGACAATTTCCGTGTTGTCATCGATCCGGAAAAAGTAAATGAGCTGCTCGGTGCCATTAGATTCCGAAAACAGGACGTTGCAAGGGCGAGCGAGATAGGGCTTGTTAACGGCCTTGCATGGACGGAAGCGGGCGGCGACGTGCTGCAGGTCGAGGCAACGCTCGTCAAGGGTAAAGGCGAGGTCACGCTGACAGGGAAACTGGGCGAGGTAATGCAGGAGTCGGCAAAAGCGGCGCTCACATGCGTCCGAACCCGTGCGGAAAAGCTCGGCCTCGACCCTGTCGATTTCAAGGAAAAGGATCTGCATATTCACGTGCCCGAGGGTGCTATTCCAAAAGACGGCCCCAGTGCAGGCATCACGATCGCCACCGCAATGGTCTCAGTGATGACCGGCCAGCCTGTCCGTTTCGATGTCGCCATGACCGGTGAGATTACGCTTCGCGGCAAGGTGCTCCCGATCGGCGGCGTGAAGGAGAAGCTGCTCGCGGCTCATCGCTATGGCCTTAAGACCATAATCCTGTCACGCGAAAATCAAAAGGACCTGGCGGATATTCCTGACGAGGTTCGTGACGATCTGGCGATACATCTTGTTGATTCATTCGACGAGGTTCTGGAACTTGCACTCGAAAAGCAGGCGATGGCAGATGCTTCTGCCTCTGCTGCAGTTTGGAATGCGGACGCTGCGGGAACCCAGGCGGCTTCGCCGGTCGAGTAGTCGACCGAGAGTTGGCGAACGCGATGAGAATTTCAAACGTCAGATTCATCAAGAGCGCGTTCAAACCCGCTGACTATATTCGTGATGGTAAGCCGGAGATAGCGTTCCTGGGCAGATCGAATGTCGGAAAATCGTCGCTGATAAACTCGCTATTGCAGAGAAAGGGCCTTGCGAAAACTTCGAATACGCCCGGCCGCACACAGGCGATCAATTATTTTGAGGTAAACGAGAGTTTCTATTTCGTCGATCTGCCGGGTTACGGATATGCGAAGGTCTCAAAGACAATGAGGCAGGATTGGGGAAAAATGGCCGAAAGCTATCTTTCCGGCAGCGATTCGCTGGTTTTGAACATCCAACTTATTGATTCGCGTCACGGTCCTACACCGCTCGATCTGCAGCTTTTCGAATGGCTTCGTGATAACGACAAGCCAAATCTAGTTGTTGCTACAAAGGCGGACAAGATAAGCCGCAATGAACTGACGACCAATTTAGCCGCCGCAAGAAAGGCGATGCCGGACGCTAACATTCTCGCCTATTCATCAAAGACAGGTACGGGCCGAGATGATGTCTGGGGTCACATTGAAAAAAGTATTGCAGAATGGAAAAAATAGAGTTGCAATTTGCCGGTGCATGTAGTAGAAATAAGGCTTCCCGTTAAGTTTTGGGATTCCTTGAGAGCTCTCGAGCTTTTTTCGCTTGGTATAACTTCAAACTACCTGTACGGTGTCTCCGTAAAAAGTTAATTTTGAAATTCAATGAGCGCAGCCTGGCGCATCGACAAAATATAAATTCCTCAATCAATTCTCCGCTGCGAACGGCAGCGCACCATCACAACCTAAACACACATGGCAACCAGAACCACACAGTCACGACGGCCGAAGGCCGATAAGGCCAATGGCCAGGAAATGGAAGAACTCGAAAACGGCATGGAATCCGAGGAAGTGGAGAACACTGAAGAGACCTCGGCAAACACGGCCAGGGCCGCGTCCGGCGACGGCGTGCTCAACCTCGCAGGCCTGAAAGATATGTCGATCAGCGAGCTAACCCATCTTGCAAAGGAGATGGGGATCGAGAACGCGACAGGGCTTCGCAAACAAGAACTAATCTTTAAGATACTTGCTGACCAGACTGAAAAAAGCGGGCTTATCTTTTCAGAGGGCGTCCTTGAGACACTGCCGGACGGGTTCGGTTTCCTACGAGCTCCTGAATACAACTATTTGCCGGGGCCGGACGATATTTACGTCAGCCCATCGCAGATCCGCAAATTCGATCTGAGGACGGGCGACACCGTCTCTGGACAGATCCGTCCGCCAAAAGAAGGCGAGCGGTATTTCGCCCTCATTAAGGTCGAGGCAATCAATTTCGAGGCTCCGGAACAATCACGAGAGAAGGTATTCTTCGACAATTTGACGCCGCTATACCCCGACGAGCAGCTGATTATGGAGACGACGCCTGACAATGTTTCGGCTCGTGTGATCGACCTTGTAACGCCGATCGGTAAGGGGCAGCGTGCCTTGATCGTCGCTCCGCCGCGAACGGGTAAGACGATGCTCCTGCAGACCATCGCCAACTCTATAACGGAGAATCATCCCGAGGTGACGCTGATAGTTCTGCTCATCGACGAACGGCCAGAAGAGGTAACAGACATGCAGCGTTCTGTCCGCGGCGAAGTTATTTCTTCGACCTTTGACGAACCACCGACGCGTCACGTACAGGTTGCGGATATGGTCATCGAAAAGGCAAAACGTTTGGTAGAGCACAAACGCGACGTTGTCATTCTGCTTGATTCGATCACTCGTCTCGCACGGGCGCACAACGCCGTGGTGCCGCCATCCGGCAAGATCCTTTCGGGCGGTATCGATTCGAATGCACTTCAGAGGCCGAAGCGTTTCTTTGGTGCTGCCCGCAATATCGAGGAAGGCGGCTCCCTGACCATTATCGCGACCGCTCTTATCGATACGGGCTCGCGTATGGACGATGTCATTTTCGAAGAGTTCAAAGGAACGGGTAATAGCGAGATCCATCTTGATCGGAAGCTTTCAGACAAACGCCTGTTTCCGTCGATCGATCTGCAGCGTTCAGGCACCCGTAAGGAAGAACTCCTCATCGACAAGGAAAATCTCAATCGCATCTGGGTGATGCGGCGTGTTCTTAATCCGCTGTCGCCGGTCGAGCAAATGGAGGTGGTTCTCGAACGTCTCGGCAAGACCAAGAAGAACGCCGAATTCCTTGCCTCGATGCAGAGCTAACGCAGTTAATAGTGAAGTGTGAATCGTGAATAGTAAGGGCCGGTTGCGGTTTTGCCCTATTCACGATTTACTTTTTACGATCCCAGCACACTATGCGCGTTGCTGTTATTTCAGCTGAAGCAGTTCCGTATTCCAAGACCGGCGGACTTGGCGACGTTGCGGGAGCGCTGCCGAAAGCTTTGAGACAGATCGGCATTGACGCGTTTCTCGTCACACCATGCTATTGGCAGACGAAAGGCGAATATCTTTGGCACGTCGCTGTCGACGACTTGTGGCTGACGTGGCGGGGACGTCCGTATCACGCAAGAGCTTTCTATAGTGAAGCGAATGGTTCTCCAACATTCCTTATTGACGCGCCGTCGATGTTCCACCGCGATTCGATCTATGGTTATACGGAAGACTATGAGCGATTCGCATTTTTCAATCATGCTGCCTTGGAGCTGATAAAACGTCTTGGCCCGCCACCCGATATAGTTCATTTGAACGACTGGCATTGCGGTTTTGCGGCTGTGGAACTCGCTTCGGTCAGGCGGCATGATCCGTATTGGCGGCGAACACGAAGCGTTTTTTCAATTCATAACATGGCGTACCAAGGCGGCTTTGGTTTGGGAGAATTACCAGCCTTAGGTTTTACTTCAAGCTTTGCGAGAAATGCGTTTAATTTCAACGGTTACGCTTCTGCAATGAAGGCGGGACTTGAAGTTTCCGACACTCTCTCGACAGTTTCAAACCGCTACGCTCACGAGATACAGACCGAAGAATTCGGGCATGGATTGGAGTGGCTGACGAGCCGCAGATCGGATCGGCTTATCGGCATTACGAATGGCGTGGATTTCGACGTTTGGGACCCGGCGACCGATCCCGAAATTACGGCGAATTTTTATATCAATGACCTCAGTGGCAAATTAGAATGCAAGCGCGATCTGCTCGAACGATTTTCGCTTCCAATTGAACTCGTAAGGCCTATTTATGCAAGTGTAACGCGGCTGACGTCGCAAAAAGGTGTCGAGCTGATACGTCAGGGAGCGGCTGATATTTTGGCTGCAGGCGGGTTTTTCATTGCGCTCGGTTCGGGCGAGAAGGACTCTGAAAAATTCCTTCAAGCATTGAGGGACCACGCACCTTCGCGTGTGGGGGTGTATATCGGCTACAATGAATCCCTGGCACACGTGATCGAGGCAGGAGCGGACATTTTTTTGATGCCGTCCAGATTCGAGCCCTGCGGCCTGAATCAAATGTACAGTCTGCGTTACGGCACCGTGCCTATCGTCCGCTCTGTTGGCGGCCTTGATGATACTGTCGAGAACTGGAATGCCGTTACAGAGACAGGGAACGGCTTCAAATTCGGCCCGTATCGGGCGGATAAACTTCTTGAAAAGATCTACGAGGCTCGCTTTGCCTACGAGGACAAAATAGCGTGGGCAAAGATCCAACGCAACGGGATGTCGGTCGATAACTCTTGGGAGAACGCAGCCCGAAAATACGTGGAACTCTACTGCTGGACACTCGAGAATTAGGCGGTCCTGAGCTCTGCCGGATATCAGGTTGCAGTTCAATTTTTAGAGAGTAAACTCAGAAGAGCAAAGCCTGCATCTTTTGATCAAACGCTTCACAAAGAGCTCAATTCTCCGAGCCATGGAACCACCGTCTCTGGATGTAAAGATTCTTCACGCAATATCTCTAAATTGATATAGAATCCTGTTTGGTCGAATCAAACAATGCTCTCACGAGGAGTGAATATGCAAGTCGCTGGTCAGACGCTTTACGTTTTATTTTCGTTTGTTTTCTTTTTACTTTCAGTTGGGTCTGTTACAGCACAGATAGTGATACCGGAGGGAGTCTGCAAGGATCCAAGAGGCTGTGGGCCGACGCAAGGTCCTGTCGGGCCGCCGCCGCAGACACCGGAACAGGCCCGCCTCGAAAGGCTAAATGGTCGGTTTATTGAAGTGCTTCGTCGAGTAAAAGCATTGGGCGTTCCTGACCTTGCTGATTTTGAGTTTCGCCAGCCTTCTATATCGGTCGACGATCTCGATTTTCGTGTCCAGCGGGTTTATGCCGATACGTTTCGGGTTCAAAAAAATTTGAAGATGAGCGTCGAATCTTCGCGTTCGGCAACCAGAAACTATCAGGCCGAGATATCGAAATTCGAATGGTCGATAACTGCCGCGAGAAACGATCTGCGAAGCATCCCGGCCGAGATAGCCGGTCTGAAGGAGCGAATAAGCTGGGGCGATGCTGAGATCGTGAGGTCCGAGACACGTGTCGCCGAGATGAACAGATCAGCCGCAAATGCAAGGGCAAGAGCCCAACGCACCAAGGAGTCTGTGATCAGAATGATCTCATCGATGTTGGTTGGTAGTGATCGATCCGAATTTGAAAAAGAGGCAAGAGCAGCTTCGTTATCACCTTTGGAGATAGTCCCACCCTATAAGCCTACTCCATCCGGTCACACGAATTTGGTAGCGACGGTGCCGGAGTACGCGACAAATTTGGTTGCAATTAATTACGATCCTCCCAAGATCTCAGGTGTCGAGAATAAACTCGATGCGATCGACAGCCTCGCGGTTCAGATCACAAGACTGAGAACCGAATTGCGTTCGGCCGATGGACGCGAAACTGAAATGACCAGAAAACTGGCAGCGACCAGAACCGAATACGAAAGGTTAAAGTTCGAAGCTGACATTTTAAGGAACGAAAGAGACCGGCTTGAAAAGATCGCTGCACCACTGATCGCACGAGCGGAAGCACTTTATTATGACCTTGCAAGTGGCTCTGGAAACGTTTATCGAATGGCGATGACAGAATTGGTCTGGGATCACATCAAGGAAAACATTGTGGCACCTAAACTAAAGCGAATTATCCGAATACATCGTCTTTCAGCAAAGGCAGACTTGGCTGCGGCTTTGAACGAGATCAGACAGAATCCCCGAAAATTGATGACGCTTTCGACGCGCTTTCGTAACTCCGAGGAGTTCGTTGAAACGATGGGAACCGTAACTGAGTTGACTCCAAATTTTACAAAATACGCAATGGAGGCATCAGACCGGCTTGGTCTGGGAACGTGGCAGGCGGCGAATGATCTTCGATTCGACCTGAAAAGAGATCTGGGCGATATTTCTGCGAGAATCGTTGAAAATGCGGGCGGAGGTCTCGACGGGCCGACCACAAAACTCCGACGATGGCTGTTCTCAAAAGACACTCAGTAAGGCGGTTTTCGAGCTCGCCATCGGTTGAACATCATCCATGATCCAAAACTGCTTTAAAGCTTTGCCGCCGGATGCGGGACTGAAAGGCGTCTGTTAGAATAATCCGTAACTCCGGTTACAAATCAGTGAATATCGAATAGTGAAAAACGAATAGCGAGTCCGCTTTCACACTTCCTTCACTATTCACTTTTCACTAATGACTATCCACTATTCGTTATGATCATAGTAATAATCGGTGCCCAGTGGGGCGATGAGGGAAAGGGAAAGGTTGTCGATCTGTTGGCGGATCGTTTTGACGTGGTTTCGCGTTATCAAGGCGGCCACAACGCCGGGCATAGCGTTTACGTCGGCGATAAAGCGTTTGTTTTGAGGCTTTTGCCGTCGGGCATCATTCACCCTGACAAGGTGTGCGTCTTGGGCAACGGCATGGTCATCGATCCTAAGGCGTTTTTTGAAGAGGTCGATCAGATCACGGAAAAAGGCGTTTCTGTATCGCCTGAGAGGCTGAAAGTTTCGTCGCGAGCCCATTTAATAATGCCGTATCACCGTGCATTGGACCACACGTCCGAAGAGCGGCTCGGCAACGAGAAGATCGGGACGACGCTGCGCGGCATCGGGCCGGCGTATGAGGACAAAGCCGGCCGCCGCGGCATCCGTGTCGCGGACGCGATGGATCCCGAATTGCTGAAGTTGCGGGTCGAACGAAATCTCGAAGAAGCGAACCGCATCATCGTGCTTTACGGCCATCAGCCGCTGCGTGCCGATGAGATACTTGCAGAGATCTCGCCATTGGTCGAACGTCTAAGGCCTTTTGTTTGCGAGACGTCTCACTTTCTTGCTGAGGCTCGCAAAGCCAGCAAGAAAATACTTCTTGAGGGAGCACAGGCGACGCTGCTGGACGTTGATCACGGCACTTATCCTTTTGTCACATCGTCAAATCCTACGGCGGGCGGTGCTTCGGTCGGAGCGGGAATCCCGCCTCATCACATCTCAGGAGTCCTAGGCATCGTCCGGACATATGCGACGCGAGTCGGCGAAGGGCCGTTCCCGACCGAGATGCTTGATTCGGAAGAGAACATCGCGAACCTGATCCGCGAACGCGGCAATGAATACGGTTCGGTTACAAAACGTCCGCGGCGATGCGGCTGGTTTGACGCGGTTGCGACGAAGTATGCGGCAGAACTGAACGGATTTGATTCGATAGCTCTGACGAAGCTCGACGTGCTTGACGCATTGGAAGAGATAAAAGTCTGCGTCGGTTATCAGATGAACGGCGAGCGAATTGACACGCTGCCTGCCGTTGCGAGCGAACTTCGTCAGATCGAGCCAATTTACGAGACACTGCCCGGTTGGTTGTCCGACACGGTAGGTATCACCGAATTTGACGCGTTGCCGGAGAAAGCACGTGATTACGTGAACTTTCTTTCAGAAAAGGTCGGCGTCGAGATCGGCCTGATCTCGACCGGGCCGGAACGCGACCAAACTATAATAATCGGCGATTCGACAATGGAGTCGTGGTTCAGCGGTAATTGAGGCCGGGAAAACTTGCCAAAAAAAACTCTGCTGTGTAAACTTCTTAATTCGGCTTGTTCGGCCTTCAACCTGAAGCAGACAAGCAATGTGGTCCGATAGCTCAGTCGGTAGAGCAAATGGCTTTTAACCATTGGGTCCCAGGTTCGAGTCCTGGTCGGATCACCACTTTTTAAGCAGAGAAAGGCGGGCCGCGTGCCTGCCTTTTCTAATTTCCGATCTGCGATCCGACTATATAACTATCCCGGGCACGAATTACCAAGTTCGGCCGGTTGACCCGGACCTTGATCTGTTTACGTTGGCCGGGCGTGCCTTCGGTTTTCGGAATGTAGCCGATATTATATTGCCGCCGGAGTTCTTCTGCGATACCTTCAAATGCTCGTACCAGCCCGCCCGGCGTAGATTCGGGCCGAAACACGCGCCCGCCGGTAGCGGCAGCGATCTCGTCAAGATATCGACGCCCAAGTGCATATTCCTGAGCTGTCGTTCCGCGAGGTGTCATAATGTCGCCCAAGACCCCCGGAAACGGAGAGCCGATCCGACGGCGATTATCCATGTAGGTGTTGTAGTAGATCGGAAAGACGAGGGAATCGCTCTCTTCGGCATAATCCAAGGTACTGTCGTAGCTGTTCTTTCGTGATGTCGTATCGACACCGTCGGTGAAAAGAATGACGGCCTTTCTACCCTCAACTTTTCCGAGCTGTTTCCGTAAAGCTTCGTCGACTGCGTTATAAAGGGAAGTACCGTTGCCGAAACGAGCCTTGTCGATCGCGTCGAAGATCTTCGCTCGATCCGTCGTCGCCTTTGTGCGAACGCGAATGTTCTGATCGAATTCGACCACTGCGACGCTATCGTGCAGTTCCAGGAGCGACACGAACGACTTTGCCGCTCGAATGATATCTTCGATCCGATACTCGGTCGAGGGACTGACGTCGATTACAAGAACGACGGTGATCGGCTTGTCAGAAACGCCGAAATATGCGATCTCCTGCTCAACGCCGTCCTCAAAGATCACGAAGTTCTCTTTGCGAAGGCCGGGAATGTAAAGTCCATTTCGGTCGTAAACGGAAACAGGGATCGTGACCAGGTTAGTCTCGACGCGTACTACGTCATCGTCACCAACCGTCTGCGAAGGCCGGGCCGGCGTGGTCGTCGCCGCCGCTGGCGTTCTCCTCACGCGTCGAGGCTGTTGAACTGATTCAGAATAACGGTTGGGATCTTCGGTCGGCGACGCGACAGGCGAAGGCGATGGTCTCGGGTCGGATCGCCGCCCAGACTGAGCAAACGGGACCGCGTACAACACCAAGATCGCAAATATGCTGACGATAAGCTTCTGCATTGAACTTCAATTCTATTCGATGCAGAAGCTGATTGAAAAGGTTTATAGTTACCGCGAGCATTTAACTGCCGCGAAGAACATTGACGATCGCCGCGATGCTAAACCCGAGCATTACGAGCACCGTAAACCATCCTGAAATGGTAAGCCAGAGCGGGTGCCGAATACCATTGGCTGCCATTCTGCGGGATGCCAGCAGCATCAATGCAAGGCCGATAGGCAGGATGAAGCCATTGATCGTGCCCGCCCAGATGAGAAGTTTCACCGGCTGGCCGACAGCTAAAAATACTGAGGCCGAGACTCCCAGAAAGGCGAGTACGAGATATTTCTGATGATCGATGCCTTTGGCGTAGAGCGTTTTCAGAAAAGAAACCGATGTGAATGCCGCACCGACCACCGACGTGATCGCAGCGGCCCACATCACGACACCGAAAATGCGAAGCCCAAATTCCCCGGCTGAGAACTCAAACACGGAAGCCGCTGGATTCGCACCGCCGATCTTCAGTCCCATCGAAACCGCACCGAAAGCGGCGAGAAACAGCATTATACGGATAATGCCTGTCAGCATGATGCCGCTGACAGCGCCGCGGTTCACCGTTCTGAGATTGTCGGGGCCGGTTATGCCCGCGTCGATAAGGCGATGAGCACCCGCGAAGGTGATATAGCCTCCGACCGTTCCGCCGACCAGCGTTACGATCGCTTTCGCATCGATGACGTTGGGCCAAAATGTGCCCCGGATCGCCTCGCCGATAGGCGGACGCGAGACGAGAACGACATAGGTTACCATTACTATCAGCAGCAGGCCGAGGGCTTTTACAAAGATATCCATAGCGCGGCCGGCGTCCTTTACAAGAAACAAAAAGGCCGCTATCGCGACGCTTACTACCGCACCGAGTTCGACCGGCAGCCCGGTGGCTGCGTTGAATCCTAGCCCCGTACCGGCGATGTTTCCGATATTGAAAACGAGGCCGCCGAAAGCGACCAGCACAGCGAGCAGGTAACCGCTGCCGGGAATCGTGTCATTTGCGAGGTCCTGTCCCGGTTTTCCTGCCACGGTGATGACCCGCCAGATGTTGAGTTGGGCAAATATATCGATGATGATCGAGACGAGGATGGCGAAGCCGAAACTCGCAAGAAGCCGGCCGGTGAAAACGGTAGTTTGTGTGAGAAATCCAGGGCCGACGGCAGACGTCGCCATCAGGAACGCTGCTCCTGAAAGAGCCGAGATAATCCCCTTTTTTACAGGTGCTTCAGCGGTCATATCGCCTCACCTCGATCCCATTGTCTTCGAGAATCCTTCGCATTACACGAGCGGTGGAAACAGCGTTGACTCCGTCACCGTGCAGGCATATCGTCTCTGCTTCGATCCGCACCTCGCTGCCGTCAATTGTGGAAATGGGTTGCCGTTTTGCGATCCAAAGAGCCTGCTCGGCTGCGACGACAGGGTCTTTGATCACAGCACCTTCGATCGAACGCGTAGCAAGCCTTCTGCTTGCCGTGTAGCGGCGGTCGGCGAACGCCTCGCCGACGACGCGGAGCCCTGCGTTTCTACCTTCTGTCACTAGAGTGCTTTCCGCGAGCCCGAACAGGATCAAAGACGGGTCTACCGCAATGATCGCCTTTACGATCGCGGCAGCGGTCATAGGATCGTCCGCTGCCCGATTGTAGAGAGCGCCGTGCGGTTTCACATGGCTAACATATCCGTTTTGTTTCGCTGCAATGTTTATTATCAGTGCTATTTGCTCAGTGACTAAGTCCGTTAGCTCATCGGATGTGAGTGCCTGATAGGTGCGTCCAAAGTTCTCTTTATCGCGATAGCCCGGATGGGCACCGATGGCCACATCATTTTCGATCGCTAGGCGAACTGTCGCGGACATCGTCGCCTCGTCACCGGCGTGGCCGCCGCAGGCAATATTTGTCGATGTGATGATGCCCATAAGCTCGGCATCGTGCGGATAGCCTTCGCCAAGGTCGCAGTTGAGGTCGATCGAGGTCATATGCGCTTGGTTGAACGCAGACGGCATGCAGTGCGAAGCATGACGAGGTCGCGTTCCATCGCAATGAGAAGTTTATGTGCTTCTTCAGGTTCGACCAAATGAAAGGCGATGCGCTCTGACGGTCCAAGCTGGGCCGCGAGCGGAATATCAACAGCGGCAACGTGACCGATCCGCGGATATCCGCCAGTCGTCTGGTGGTCCGACATCAGCAATATCGGATCACCGCCCGGCGGAAGCTGTATCGTGCCTAATGTTACCGCTGATGATAAGAACGACGTTTCGCCGTCAACAGTCAATGAAGGTCCTTCGAGGCGAAAACCCATAAGATCTGAGTTCTTGCCGATCGTAAAGGTAGAGTTCAGTAAGTCGTTTCTACTTGCTGTTGAAAGCCTGTCAAATTCCGGCCCGACAGTGATCCTGACCGTGGGGAAATCGTGGTAACGCGGCAGGATCGACGGTGCGGGAGACACTCCGACCGACGAAAAAACGCCGGGTTCACCTATTTCGATTACATCGCCGGCGGCGAGTTTTCTGCCGTGGAAACCGCCCGCGGAAGCCGCTAGATTCGTCGTCGAACTGCCGAGCCATTGCGTTATAGCAAAGCCGCCCGCGACGGCAATATAACATCGACTGCCTCCGGCCTTTGAACTGAAACTTAATGTGCTGCCGGCTTCCGCTCGAAAGGTTCGCCAATTGCGAATTTCGGCACCATCGAGTCGCGGGGCGAAATCGCCGCCCGTTACCGCAAAGATCGTGTCAGACTGAAAGCGAATTTCCGGTGCAGGGAAGTTTGCCTCGATCACGGCGTCGTGGTCGGAATTTCCGACCAGTACGTTCGCGATGCGCGCTGCGACCGGGTCCATCACGCCGGTAGGATTTACGCCGAAGCGGCGATATCCGAAGCGGCCAATGTCGCGTACGGTCGTCATTAAACCCGGTTTTAATATCTCGATCGCCATTTCATTCAGGAACGAACCTGACGCGGTCGCCGGGTGAAAAAAAATACGGCGGAACGTTCTCTTTATCGAAGACCTTGATGTCTGTGCGGCCGATCAGCTGCCAACCGCCCGGCGAATCGAATGGATATATGCCGGTCTGATCGTCTGCGATGCCTATGCTTCCAGACGGAACACTTCTTCTGGGAACGTCGCGCCGCGGGACAGCGATCCGCTCATCAACTTTTCCCATATACGCAAATCCCGGAAGAAACCCGAGCATAAAAACACGATATTCGCGGTTGATGAAAGCCTCGATAACGTCGCTTTCCGAGATGCCGCATCGCGCAGCAAGTTCGGTAAGGTCGGGCCCGAATTCGCCGCCAAATCGAGTGCGGATCTCTACAGATCGTCCGATGGAAGGGCAAGTCTCAACGGTAGCTGCCGCGGCGAGCATTATTCTTTCGCGGACATGATCGCGGATCCTCGAATGGTCGCCTATCTCAGAATAGACCTGAAAAGGGTCGAAGAAGACGGTCGTCGATGCATATGCAGGTGCGGCCTCAATGAAGCCGGGAAATCTCGTTTTGTCCAACTGGTCTGCACATGCTATTGCAAGCTGATTCACGTCTTCGTCTATCCCAACGCCAAATTCTATCGTCATGGCTGAGTCGCCGAGGCAGTAGATCTTTGGCACGGGATATTTCATCGCTATCGTGAACGCTGCTTCGGGTCCAGATACTCACGCAGCCCGTCGCCGATGAAATTGAACGCCAGCACTGTAAGAGCAATCGCGACACCCGGAAAGAACAGAACGTGAGGAGCGATAGTGAAGATCTGACGGGCCTCATCGATCATGGTTCCCCAACTCGGCGCCGGCGGAGGGATGCCGAGTCCCAAAAACGACAGCGTTGCCTCTGACAAAACGGCTCCTGCGAGGCCCAAAGACGACTGAACGATCAGCGGCTGAATGGCGTTCGGTAAAATATGGAAAGACAGTATTCGAAGGTTACCGGCTCCTAAGGCTCGGGCGGCTGTCACATAATCGTATTCACGTACCTTCAGCACCTGCCCTCTCATTACGCGGGCATAGCCGACCCAGCCGATGATACAAAGGGCGGCGATCAATTTACCTTGTCCGGGGCCGAGGAAAGCCACGATCGCGATCGCAAGCAAGAGTCCAGGAAATGCAAGGAAAACATTGAAAAGATAGCCGGAGAGAATTTTGTCGACCCAGCCGCCAAAAAAACCGGCTATCGATCCTATCAGAATGCCGACGATCGCGGAGACAACGACCACAGAAATGCCTACCTCGAGCGAAATGCGTGCACCGTAGATAACACGCGAGTAAATATCGCGGCCGAGTGCATCCGTCCCGAACCAGTTGTCGGCAGATGGTGAAAGCAGTCGTTGGTCTAAATTTTGAACAAGAGGGTCATGTGTCGCTATATACGGAGCGAAAATTGCCGCCAAAATGAACAGCGCGGCGATCGCAAAGCCTATGTATCCAAGTCGTGTCATTTACGATAGACGAATTCGCGGATCAAGCTTCCGATAAACGAGGTCGGTCAGCGTATTGGCGAAAATATAGGTTACACTGATGACCAATACGCAGCCCTGCACAAGCCGATAATCGCGTTTGCTGATGCCTTCATCTAGCAGCAAAAGCCCCAAGCCTTGCCAACTGAAGATCTTTTCCGTAACGATAGCTCCCGCAAGAAGAACGCCCAACTGTAAACCCAAAATGGTCACGACAGGGATCAGACCGTTCTTAAGTACATGCTTCAAAAGGACGCTTCGTTCGCTTACGCCTTTGGCCCGAGCGGTTCGGACATAATCCTCGCCAAGTTCTTCGATCACGCTGGAACGGATCATTCGCGTCAAGATAGCCGATAAAGCGGCTCCAAGCGTGACCGCAGGCAGGATAATATCTTCCGGATATAGGCTGCCGGTCGGCGAGAACCAGCCAAGTTTCACCGCAAAGATGTAAACCAAAAAAGGCCCGACAACAAAGGTCGGAACGGATATTCCAAGTAAAGCGGTAACCGATGCGGCATTGTCGATCAGCGAATTCTTATTCGCACCCGCGAGGACACCCAGGGGCAACGCAATGCCAATGGCTACAAGAAGCGCCGCGACGGCCAGCTTGATCGTCGCCGGATACCTGTCCAGGATCATTTCGAGCACGGGCCTGTCCGTCCTGAACGACCGCCCAAGGTCGCCGCGCAGCAAGCCGGCAAAATAATCGTAATAGCGGTTCTCGGTGCCGTGCCATTTGAAGCCGATTTCGCCGTCGATGCTGAAGAAGAACGCCGGCTTATCGAGCCCGTGTTTTTGACGGAAGTTATTTAACTGTTCGACTGTCGCGGTCTCACCGAGAATGACGTTCGCGGGATCGCCCGGAACAAACTCTATCAGCAGCGTGACGAGCGACACTACCGTCCATATGACCAGGAGCATCAAGCCAACGCGGCCGGCGATATTCAGGATGCGGTGTCTCATGAAGGAAGATCGGCAAAACGCTATTATAGCCTACGATACCCGATCACAAAGCTGACGGCTTTGTGCCGATATGGATAGCGGCGATCCCGCCTGACAGGTCGGTGTAGGATACTTGCTCAAATCCGACCTCTCGGATCATCTCCGCCAGCCCTTCCTGATCCGGAAATTTGCCGACCGAATCAGGCAGATATTCGTAGGCCGACCGCGAGCCGCTGACCATGCCGCCGATCCGCGGCAGTATTTTGGTGAAATACAGGTCAAATAGTGCAGCAAGCCCTGGCACCCGCGGCTTTGAAAATTCAAGTATTGCCAGGATCCCGCCGGGCCGTAGGACACGGAAAAATTCTTTGAGTGCCGTATTTTTGTTCGCGACATTTCGAAGCCCGAAAGCTATAGTGACCCCGTCAAAATGTGCATCAGCAAAACCCAACGCCATTGCATCGCCTTCAATAAAATCGATATCGCCGCCGCTCTTTCTTTTGGCGATATCGAGCATAGGGCGGCAAAAATCAGTGCCGATTATGGTCGCTTCTGTTCCGCGGCCGAGCTCTATTGCAACGTCACCGGTCCCGCAGGCAACATCCAGCACTCTTGCCTGCGGCGAAGCCAAGATGACCTCGATCTGCTTTTTCAGCCTCCGCCGCCAACGTTTATCTATGTTAAGGGACAAGACATGATTGAGCAGGTCATATCTGCCGGCGATGCCCGAAAACATATTACGGACAGCGGCTGCAAATTCCTGCTCGCGCGGATCGTCGGTGGTTTTAGCCATTTATTTTGGCGTCTCGGCGGGAAGCATCATGAGCGAGACCATTGGCAGCCTGCCGATCATTTCCGCAAACGCCTTGACGTCGGCGAGGTTTATCGAATCGAAAGACCTCGCATAATTCTCTGCGGAGGTCAGTTTGTAGGTATCTGTGTCCAGCCAAAACTCCTCGAAAGGACGGGATCTCCAATCGTCCGCGGCCTTTCGGCGTGCCGCGTCGAATTCCGCGGCGCTGATAGGTTCGGAAATGGCAGAGTTTACAGCCTCCTTGAACTTTGCGGTATTTTCTATGCCGCCGAATGCCGCAGCCGGAAATCCGACTACCAAATATCCCGGTAGCGTAAGCGAGACGTTGGAGACCCTGACGTCGACATTACCCGGTGCCGCCTTTCGAACGAGGCGTTCCTGAATGATCTGCGCGAATACCTCCGCGGAGGGAAGGTCTTTGTCAGCTCGAGCCACACCGCGAACGGCGAAACGGACCGCGGGTTGGCCGACAGCATCTGAAGACAACACGGCCATGTCTGCCGGAGCATCGTCAGGCCTTTTGAATGTTGACGGAACCTTTCTGTCCGATTTAAGCCAGCCGCCGAAATAGCGCTTTGCGGCACGCGTCGCAAGTGCTCGATCAAATCTGCCCGAAATGACGACGGACGTATTGTCTGCGGTCAAAAATCTCTTTCGGGCTTCGATGATATCCGCAAAAGTGATCCGGCTCAGCGATTCTTTAGTGCCGGCCTGCGGACGGCCGTAAGGAAACGTTCCGAAAAGCCGTTGTTTTACTGCCTCGTCCGCCATCGCGGAAATATCGAGCTTGTTCAGATCGTGAAAGAGGTTCAGCTCTGCTCTTAAACGGTCCGTGGTCTCTTTGTCGATGGTCGGCGACGAAACTGCGGTCGCCAGTGTTTCAAGCATCGTCAAAAACTCATCGGGCTTCGAGGATGCCGTTATCTGAATAAAATCGTAGTCACAAACGACATTCAGGCTTCCCTCCAGGTCCTCTTCAAAGAACTCGCCGGCTGCCGGATTCGGGAAAATATTCTGCGAAAGCAGCATCATTACACCTTCTTTTCCCTGTGGGTCAAAGGCGGAACCGGAATGCACGCGTATACGTACCCATACTTTGTCGGCCTTATTGTCCGGATGCGTTATGAGCCTGGTTCCATTAAGCAGTGTTTCCCTTCGCGGTGCCGGCATGATCGATTGGGAGAATATCGCGGGTGCGGCCAGTGAGATCAGCAGCAGCAGAACGATCGCGATCAGCACGACTTTTACCATGAGGTCCTTTTTTTTCATTAGTTGGAAATACTCCGTAAATACGTATCGTTCAGTTAGTTGCCGCCGGGCCGGATGCCGTTGCCGAATGGCTGTAAAGCCAAACAAAAATATTAGATCGCTGTGGGCATCGCGTCAAACCATACCCGCATCTGAGAGGTTAGTGCAGGCAGAAGTGCCGCGGTCGGGCTTTTGGGAAATTGAAAAACGCTTAAACTTCTGAAGTAAAAGCGGTATAATTGTTTGATCAATGGTCGCAAAGTAGATACTTGCGGCTGTGGAGTGGCTGAAAATGGGAAAGATTGTAAAGTTTTGTAACTCCTGTGAGGAAAGTTTCGCCGAAAAGTTCGCGTTTTGTCCGAACTGCGGCGCAGGTTTGCAGGCCTTTGAGATGAACCCAGTGGCGGCACAAGAGGTGGAAATGCCTGCTGCGGCTGCCACGCCGCCGACTCCGGAACCGCCGTCGGCTGTCTCTGAAGTTGGAACCAAGTCAGTTGCCTCTGAGCCTTTTGAAATTGAGTCAGCGGCAATGGAAGAGGAAGAGGCAATGGCAGCGGCGTTCGCTTCGGAAGAAGGAGAGGCGATCCTGGAAGATCTTGGCAATATTCAGGAGTCACCGGCGGTATTCGAAACAGCGGACGCTCCCCTAGAGTATGACGAGATCCAAGAGATAGAAGTTGAAGGGGCGTCCGATGCTGCGGACTCTGAGGAGATCGACATCCCGGAATATGTGGACAGCCCGATCGACTATCCTACATTCGAGGACGATAGGCATTCAGATAAGAGTGCCGTTCTTGCCGCAGATGACGTTTTTCACGTAACGGTTATCGAGGACAAGAACACGGGCCAGCGTAACTCGCTGATGATGGGTGCGTTCATGCTGGTGACGTTCACCGTGATATCGGGCCTCGTTTACAACATTTTCAGCAAGGACCTCGAGGTCGGCTCGATCAATGATGACATTTTCAATGCGGTACTTGTAGAAGATGTGCCGATGACCGTTGAGGAAGAGCAGCAGAAACTAAGAGATAAGAAAGATGCCGGCGGCGGCGGCGGCGGCGGACGCGACGAAAAAGAGGAAACAACAAGAGGTGACCTCGCCGATCAATCGCCCAATCCGACAAGGCCTCCGGACGCAAAGGTTTTCCGCAGCGATAACTTTGAGCTCAAAATGCCTCCTCCGCAGACGGAGGGCAACAGGACATTCGAAAAGAAATATGACCGCTGGGCTGACCCGAACGGCCGATTTGAGAGCTTCTCTAACGGCACGGGCACCGGCGGCGGACAAGGCTCGGGCAGCGGCACAGGACAGGGAAGCGGCCGCGGAACCGGAGCCGGATCGGGTGACGGTTCGGGCAGCGGCAGCGGACTCGGTTCAGGAAACGGCAGCGGCACGGGCCGAGGCAATCAAGGTGATGACGATGGCCCTCCGCCGCGTCCGGTCGGCGTTACACAGCCATTGAAGATCTTGTCGAAGCCGCGTCCCGGATATACTGACGCCGCTCGTCAGAACAATGTTCAGGGCACCGTGATCCTTCGTGTTACGTTTCTGGGCTCAGGACAGGTAGGCAGCATCAGCGCGGTCAAAGGTCTTCCTTACGGCCTTACAGAACAGGCTATCGCGGCCGCAAGACGCATGACATTCGAGCCCGCGAAACGCGACGGGATCGGCCAATCCGTAACCCGTCAGGTAGAATATACGTTCTCGATCTATTGATCTCCTAAAAATGCCGAAAGTTGAAAAGGCTGCCCTTTGAGGCAGCCTTTTTTTATATGAAAACTACGGTCTGCGATGACGGAATATCAAAACGTTTACGGCAGCGCATATTTTTACACCCTAAGACGTCGTCGATCCGAACCATGTAATCGCGTGACTTTTCAATGCGGCTGCGGTCGTCGCGGTTCAAATTCTTAGGCAGGTTTCTCTTTTTTGTTCGCCGCAGCCATCTGACGTCGTATTCATTCGATTCGCGGCAATGCGGACAAGAGAATGCTGCTCGCTTGTTCTCCTGTTTCTCGTCGAATATGTCCCGTTCTTGCAGCATTAGGTGAGCTCCCAAAGATAGTTGAATGAAAAGATGCCCGTATCATGGCCGTCTGAAAAATGAAAATTCAGCGCGTAGCGGCCGACGATCGATATTGAGTTGAATTTGATATCGTCCGGTATCGAACTCTCGTCAAGCATCTTCTCGCCGGTCCATTCGTTGACGCAGCCCGCACATGGGCACGCACGCCTAAGGCGCGGCGCGGTAAATCGAGACACTCGGCCGTCCGACCATTCGATCGAGATCTCAGCGTCGTTCTCTTCGATAATTTTAACGGGTTCGATCATCTTCCAAATGACGAGACGCTTTCGCCGAATCGCTGCGTTTCAAGCGGAAAAACCTTTCTGTATGCGACCGCTGTCGCTGCCATTATCAGCGGCAAAACGAGATAAATGCCGACACACAGCATCAGGTATCCGAGTATCGTCAATCCGAACGCCACCGCTATCAATCCTGTAATGCCGCCCAAATTCTGCCAGCTTGCACGCGAACTCAATCGAATAGCCTGCATCGCAGTCAATTTATGCTCAGCGATGAGCGGATACGCAAAGATCAGCAGCGAGTGAAGTCCGACCATGATGATGCCAAGCACGAGTTCAACTGCGATCAGGATACCAATGAATATTAGAAGCTCTTCCTGACTCATTCGCTCGCCGGCAAGTGCCATAACTACCATCGGAATGTAAATTCCCAACAGCATCACGAAAAATGGCCCAACAATGATTATCGTCAGCAATAGGCTTGGCAAAAAACGGTCAAAGCCCTTGAAAAGCAATTGCAGGTCGGCTTTACCGCCGTCGATCTTTGCAAGCAGTGCCATATAGATGCCGCACATCATCGGCCCGATCAGGACTATCGGAACAAGGCTGGCTACTACCATGCCGAGCAGCGTAATTGCAAAGATCAGCCAGTATTCATCCTTGATGAGCTGCCAGGTTTCCTTGAATAGCTCTATCGGTTGAATGACGCCGACGCGAAACTGTTCCTGCTCGATATTCATAACTTATAGATCTCCGTTATGTAATCGTTCACCATTCTGTCGCTTGAGAACTGTGGCGTGAGCGTGTCGATAGAATTACGCATCATTCGGATCCACGCTTTTGGCAGACCATCCGAGCCGCGATCATAGAATGCGGGTATGACGCTGTTTTCAAGTACATCGTAAAACGATGCCGAGTCGTTTTTATCCATCTCTTCGTCTGTCAGTTCTTTTTCCAGATCGCCGATCGCAAATCCGTTCTCGCCGTTGTATCCTTCGATCCACCAGCCGTCGAGTATCGACATATTCAGTACGCCGTTCATCGCCGCCTTCATTCCGCTGGTGCCGCTGGCTTCCATCGGACGGAGGGGCAGATTGAGCCAAACGTCAACACCGTGCACTAAATAGCGTGCTACCTCCTGATCATAATCCTCAACAAATACCGCTCGCCGCTGCCATCCGGAATCGTGATTAATGCTCATCAGTTCCTGCAGGATCGTCTTCGCGGTGTTGTCCTGCGGGTGAGCCTTGCCGGCGAAAACGAACTGCACCGGACGCTGCTCATCATCAACCAGCCGCAGCAAACGGTCAATGTCGGAAAATATCAGGCTCCACCGTTTGTAGGCGGCAACGCGGCGTGCAAAACCGATGGTCAATGCGTCGGGGTCAAGCAAGCTCGACGTATCGCGATGTTCGTTGATGGTTTGGGTCGAGCCGGTCGCTGATGAACGTGTCCGCTCGCGTAAGAAAGTTATTAACAGCCGCTTTAGACGACAATGGGCATCCCAAAGCTCGCCGTCATCGCAGCCATTTCGCAATACGTCTTGTAATAGCGGTGCGATCCACGTCGGCGAATGAACGCCGTTAGTAACATGAGTGATCGGGACGTCGTTCTCAGAGTCGAGCTTCGGAAACATCTTCTTCCAGAGCCCGCGCGATACTTCGCCGTGCTTTTCACTAACGCCGTTCGATGAGCGGCACATACGGATAGCGAGCGGCGTCATGCCAAAAAACTCAGCGTCGTCGGTAAGATCCGAACGCCCGAGAGCCAAAAACTCATTATCGGTCAACTTTAGCGCCGCGATGAACTCGTCGCTGAAACACTCGCGAAGCAGCTTCGGTTCGAACATATCATTGCCCGCCGCCACGGGCGTATGAGTCGTAAAAACACACATTTCGCGTACACTTTCCACCGCGTCGGCAAATCCTGCATCAGTGTTCTCTTCGAGGTATTCGCGTGCCAATTCGAGCGTCGAAAACGCTGCGTGGCCTTCGTTCAGATGGTAAACCTCGGGCGAAATGCCGAGCTTTCTCAGGAGCCTGACGCCGCCTATTCCGAGCAGCTTTTCCTGAACGATACGCGTCTCGGTATCGCCGCCGTAAAGGTGTCCGGTGATCAGGCGGTCGTCGTCGCTGTTCTCCGGCATATTCGAATCCAGCAAATAAAGCCGTATGCGTCCGACGTTTGCGAGCCAGGCTCGTGCCGTTACCTCACGTCCGCGAATATGCACGCAAACAGTTATCGGCGAGCCTTCGCCGTCAACAACCGGGGTCAAAGCCAGATCGCTTTCAAATAGATCGTTGTACGTTTCGTTTTGCCAACCGTCGTGGCCGATACGCTGTCGAAAATAGCCGTAACGGTAAAACAATCCGATCGCGGCCAGAGGCGTATTCAGATCGCTTGCGGACTTCAAATGATCGCCCGCCAAAATGCCCAGCCCGCCCGAATAATTCGGCAGCGAGTGGTGGACGCCGTATTCGGCACAAAAATATGCAATTCGGCTGCCGGTATCCAATTCGAGATATTCTTCAAACGCACGGCTTACGCCCGCCAGCCTCTGTAAATAAAGGGAATCGGTCGCTCGACGCCGAAGCTCGAATTCGCCGATCCGACGCAGCAACGCACGCGGGTTCTGTTCGCATTCGTCCCAAAGTACAGGGTCAATGTCGCGGAAAAGCGATGTCGCTTCCGGATGCCACGACCACCAAAAGTTCCGCGAAAGAGCCTCCAGCTCATTGAGCTGAGGCGGTAATTCACGGTTCAATTCAAAATCCTGTCTAAATACCGGCGAGGGTTGGGCTTGTGTTGAGATGTCTTTCGAGGCCTCCGTCATTATTGCGAGTGGTTACTAAGCGAATATAAACGAACCGGCGACGAGTCGCAAATAGGTTTCGTGTCCGCTATAATTTTGACTTTTATGAAACTCGATATCATTCCCGTTAAATGGTCGGACGAAGGCGTTTTGATGCTGGATCAGCGTCTGCTGCCGACGGAAGAGAAATGGCTTACGCTCCGCACCTATAACGAGGTCGCGGTCGGCATCAAGGATATGGTCGTCCGAGGTGCACCGGCGATAGGCGTTTCGGCGGCGTATGGCGTCGCTTTGGCGGCCAAGACGTTCGTCGGCACGGACATCACCGACCTCGAGGACGAGATCGAATTTGCAAGCGACGTTATCGGCAAAACGCGGCCGACCGCCGTCAATCTTTTCTGGGCCATAGACCGCATGAAACGCACATTCCTTGCGGCAAAAGATGCAGGGAAGTCGGTCATCGAGATCAAGCAGATCCTGATCGACGAATCAAAGGCCATCCACGACGAAGACATCGAAGCTCAACGCCTGATCGCCAAATTCGGCGGCGAACTGCTCAACGATAACGACTCCGTGCTAACACACTGCAACGCCGGTGCACTCGCGACCGGCGGCGTTTGGGGCACGGCGTTGGGCGTTATTCGCGGTGCTGTGGACCAGGGGAAAAATGTAACGGTTTACGCCGACGAGACGCGGCCCTATCTGCAGGGAGCACGCCTGACCGCGTGGGAACTGATGCAGGACGACATTCCGGTTACGCTCATAACAGACAACATGTCGGGCCACGTTATGAAACGCGGCGACATTCACGCCGTCGTAGTGGGCAGCGACCGAATCGCGGCAAATGGCGACGTCGCCAACAAGATCGGCACGTACATGGTCGCAGTGCTTGCCAAACGCCACGGCATCCCGTTCTATGTCGCGGCGCCGCTTTCGACGGTCGATATGAACTGCCCGACCGGCGACGACATTCCGATAGAAGAACGCGACCGCACCGAGGTCACGCACGTCAAAGACATCCAACTCGCCCCCGAAGGCGTCGGCATTACCAACTACGCTTTCGACGTCACCCCGAACGACCTCGTCACCGCGATCATCACCGAAAAAGGCGTCGCGAGAGCACCGTATGTCGAGAGTCTGAAAGCTCAGTTTGAATCGTGAGATAGAGATATTTTCTGTGATAAAATAGGTTAATGCAGAATGCCGCCGCTCGATTTCAACTGCTGATGGAGCTTAGGCGGCTGGGCGAGCGAGCGTTCGTGCAAAAACTGCGGCAAAAGCATCCCGACATAACCCAAGAAGAGATCAACAAAGAACTATGCACTTGGTATCGGATTCGTCCCGGTGCCGAGTTTGGCGACGGTGTAGGCCGCGTCGGTGACATGTCCAGATTTGAGAAGAACAATTGATCGATCACCTTGAACAATATGTTAGGACGGTCGCCCGACACCTTCACGGGCTCGATGTCGATTTTGCGGTCGTCGGCGGTATTGCGGTTTCTCTTCGCACGACGGAACGATTTACCAAAGACGTAGATTTCGCGATCTCGGTCGATAGCGATGCCGACGCTGAAGTGATCGTGGATTCGCTTCGCAAAGCGGATTTCAGGATCGCCATGTTTCTTGAACGCGAAGACGACGGAAAGTTGATGACCGTTCGGCTAAATTCGGGAGGAGACGTTGAGGTTTTTGTCGATCTGCTCTTCGCAACCTCGGGCATTGAGAAAGAGATAGTTGATAGTTCGACGCCATTTGAGGTTTTTCCCGGTTTGGTGACAAAATTGGCGACGATCTCGAGCCTTATTGCAATGAAAGTGCTTTCCGCGAATTGGGAATCCCGCCCGCAAGATATTCTCGATCTACAGTATCTAATAAAAGATGCGACCGATGACGAGATCGCTCAAGCAAGATCATTAACCAACCTCATCACCGCTCGCGGCTACAACCGCAACAAGGACCTGCAGGCTGAACTGGACAAATATCTTGCTCAATTTCGCTCCTGATCTACGAATACTTCTGCCAGGTCGGTGGTCAGTAAAGTAATGGGCGTTGGCGTCACACTTATAAAAGATCTGAGGTTCGTGTTCGGAGCGATGCTTTGTTTCGCGAGCGCTTTTGTCATCGGGGCGTTTCACGTTGGCGTTGTCTTTCTTTTTGGGATCCCGGTAATTTTGTTGGTTGTAGGGATCGTGTTTTTATTGCTGTCGAAGGCGGCGAAACTAGCAAAATCCGTCGTCCTACTCGTGACCATTGCGATCATCCCATCAACGTTCGCAGTTACCATGTATCTACGGACCGCAGAGCCCGAGGTATTCCTGATCCCTCAGCACCATCGCGGCGAGATAGTCGTTTTTCTCGACGAGCCCTGCGGTGGCGAGCCGGTTCTCGAGAACGGGAGCAGAATCTATTCGATAGGCGATGATGGCATTCTAATAACCAGATCAAAGATAAATGACGGTTACCTCAACAGAAAGTTTTTCTTACTGACCGCCGAAGGCGACCGAAAACCGATGCCCGAGTTTCAACGGCAGGATTTCGACACTGAAAAGAAAGAATGGGAGCTATTCGGTCAACCTATTCCTGTCGAATCATTCAGTCCTGAAACCGTCGGTGTATTTTGGGCGTACGGAAGCAAAACCTACCAAATATCAAGAAACTCGATCTCCTATGTTGTAGGTTCTTACAACGACCGTAAGCGTGACAGCAAAACACGGGAACACGAGTTGAATAAATTTGCCGAACGAGCTGACAAGCTACTACAAGAATGTCGTGAAAAGTGAACTTAGCTGGTTCGCAACATCTTTTTAGGCCTTCGACAAAGTTAACACGTTATTTCGTCTTTTTCGTCCACCCAGTCCGCGGCGGAAGCGGGCGGACGGCGCGGTATGAGCGGACGCGTGTCGCGAGTTCGAGCACAAGGACACCGTTTTCGATGCGGGCGTTGGGGAATCGGACGGTGAATTCCAGCTTAATGTCGTATTTGATCAGGAACCGCAGCGCATGAAAACGATAGGCTCCCGAACGGTTGGTCGCATACACTTGAAAAGCGTTGACCGTGTTGGCCGTAACGGGGCGGATGCCGATGGCGTCGGTCTCGGCGTCCCACAACAACACGACATGTGTAGGCTCGCCGAGTGCCTCAAAGGCATTTCTGCTCAGCAGGATCGTGCCCGCCGGCGAGATCGATACGTGCAGCTTTGCTATCCGCGGCGTGCCCGGATCGTCAAATTCCTGCCATCTGCGATACATATTTGCGAAGATAGCACAGATGCACAGATGTTGCAAGTGTGACACAAGGGATTTGCTGAACTGTGATAGGTGTGACATTCGTCGCCGTTGTGCAAAGTGTGCAAATGCAAGGATCCGGCGGTCAAAATATCGTCAAAATGGGTCAAAATAGTGCCTTTTTTGGTCAAAATGTGGCCGGTTCCGGGTCAATTATGGGACCACTGCGGTCAATTCGTTCGCGTTTTGGTCATTTAAGGTCAGCAGCAGCCCACGCTGAGTTTTTGAAATAGTATATCCGGCGGTTCGGTTGTAGGCCTTCGACGGCGGGTTCGTCAACTGAGATGCCGTAGCTGCCGCGGCAGAGAGGTTCGCGCCAGTCGTCGCCGCGGCGCAAGAAGGACAAGATGCTTTCCTGATCGCGTCCCATTACAAAAACCATCGGCACTGCCTCGTCGATAGGGAAATCGTTGAACCAACTGTCGCCCGCACACCACGACGCGAGTGCGGTAATGCTCAGAGCGACGCCTTCAGGCGTTCGTTCTCTTACCGCATTTATCAGCTTTCGATAGAAATCACGTTCACTCACCGTCGCGTCGAAATCCACCTGAACGCCGCGGATGTTAGGCATTTCTGCGGTCTTCGCTATTAGGCCGGCGAGCCGCGAGAGCATCTCGTCATCGAACGTCGGTCGTTTTGGCTGCTCCTTGTTCGTCTCAACTCGCGTGACAGCGATCAGATAAGTGCCGTCGGGAGCCGAGAAGGGCTGACGGCGGGGCTTTGGGATGACGCGGTCGTTTTCGAGGAAGATCGTCTGAGCAAGGAACGCGGCGCCGTATTCATTCGGATCGATGAAGCTGAGGTCTTCTGCGCGTTCCCAGGCCCATAGGATCTTACGCGGCATCTCAGCATCGAGCTCAGGGTTTACTACGTTGGCCGGCCGGCCGCAGTTGGCCGAAATGAACGCTACAAAAATGCCTATGACAGCGATGCCCGAACTTAGCTTCATTTTCACTGAGAGTATAGCAAAGGAGTGATATGCGGAACGTCGCCAGGTCGTCTTTCCAGCCTATGTCTGATATACTTCGAATAAAATGAATGGTCATTCATTTTGACCTTATTGCCGCCCGCTGACGCAGGCGATTCTGACAGTGAAGTTATGAGCGAACGTGAACAGGTACCAATGGATGTTGTGTTTGTCGGCGCCGGGCCGGCAAATCTGGCGGCTGCTCTGCATCTGAAGGCGGAGATCAAACGTCACGACGAGATGATCGACAGCGGCTTCAAGCACGGCCGCAAGATCGGTGACCTCGAGATCGCGATCGTCGAAAAAGGCTCGTTCGTTGGCGCGCACATTTTGTCCGGAGCAGTTATGGATCCCAAAGCTATCCGTGAGCTGATGCCGGATTTTATCAACGAGGGCTGTCCTGTGGACAGCGTCGTCACCGAAGATGCATTTTGGTATCTGACGGAAAAAGGCGGCATCAATGCCCCGATCATTCCTCTGCCTCTAAAGAACAAAGGTAAGTACATTGTTTCGCTTTCAAAGATCTGCGAATGGCTCGGCGAAAAATGCGAAGAGCAGGGAATTAACATCTTTCCCGAATTTCCCGCTGCGGAACTCTTATATGACGAGAATGACACCGTCATCGGCGTTCGAACCGGAGATAAGGGCATCGACAAAGAAGGCCACAAAAAGCCGAATTATGAGCCGGGCGTCGATCTGCTCGCAAAAGTGACCGTGCTCGGCGAAGGTTCGCGTGGTTCGCTGGCGAAGCAATTGATGTCACGCCTCGGACTGATGGAAGGCAAAGAGCCGCAGGTATTTTCGCTCGGCGTGAAAGAGCTTTGGGAAGTGCCGGAAGGAAATTTTCCCGAAGGCAAGGTCGTGCACACGCTCGGATTTCCCTCTGATACAAGGACTTACGGCGGCGGTTGGATCTACGGCATGAAAAACAACGTCGTATCTATCGGCTATGTTACGGGCCTCGATTACGAGGACCCGATGATCGATCCGCACGCCGAGTTACAAAAATTCAAGACCAATCCGAAGGTCGCTGAGGTGCTCAAAGGCGGCAAGATGATCAAATACGGTGCCAAGACCATCAACGCCGGCGGCTATTGGACGATGCCGAAGCTTTATGCGGACGGTGTCTTGATCGTGGGTGATTCAGCATCGATGCTTAACGGTCAACGGATAAAGGGCATTCATACAGCAATGAAGTCCGGCATGCTGGCCGCCGAGACAATTGTAGGTGCTTTTGAGCATGAGGATTTTAGTGAGAGAACGCTCAAACATTACGACGAAAAAGTGAACATGTCTTGGATCTACGATGAGCTTCATCCGGTTCGCAATTTTCACGGTGCTTTTCAGAAAGGCCGTTGGTCGGCCCTGATAAACACGGGCCTCCAGTTTGCGACGCGGGGCCTTGCGTGGGGATTCATGCCACACGAACACCACGTCGCCGGGCACGAACGAATGGAGAAGCTAAACGGGAATGCTCGGCCGGCGGGATATGGCCCTAACGATCATCATTCGGACGAAAGATACGCGAATGTACCCTTTGACAAGGAGTTGACCTTTGACAAGGTGACCAATGTCTTTTATGGAGCAGTTGCCCATGACGAGGACCAGCCGGCTCACCTTCATGTTTTGGACCCCGAGATCTGTGCGACAAAATGTGCCGAAGAGTATGGTAATCCCTGTCAACGTTTTTGCCCCGCGGCCGTTTATGAGATGGAGGACAACTCCGCGACCGGCCGCAAAGAACTGAAGATCAACTTTTCAAACTGCGTTCATTGCAAAACATGTGACATCGCCGATCCGTATCAGATAATTAACTGGGTAACGCCGGAAGGCGGCGGCGGGCCGAATTACAAGGGAATGTAGTTCGGGATGGGCATAGAGGAACCGATCAAAATAGTCAGCCGCGACAATCAAAGGCTCGTCAGGATCCGTAAGATCCGAGCTGCGAAACTGCCCGACTATATCCTCATTGAGGGCAAGCGCTTGGTCGAGGAGGCTATTAGGAACCGAATAGACATTCAAGAGGTCTATTTTTCTGAAGCATTTGCGGCGGGCAGGCCCGAGATATTGGAAGCTATAGGTTCGTCGGCCTATCTGTTGTCGGAGAAGCTTTTCGATTCCATTTCTGATACAAAGACGCCTCAGGGCATTATTGCCATCTCAAGACGTCCGCCGTCCTTACTTGAGCTAGACCGTCTTTTTGATCCAAACGACGGAAGTGAGCTTGTATTGTTGTTGGAGAACGTCAGAGATCCCGCAAACGTGGGGTCGGTCCTTCGCGTGGCAAAGGCCGCCGGGGTGGCTGCGGTACTGATGACGGAGAACTCGGCCGACCCATTCTCGGCCAAGGCCCTGCGAGCATCAATGGGGGCAGCATTTGGAATACGGATCTGCTCAAACCTAGCGTTTGAAGATGTAATGAAGGCCGCCAAACCAAAAGGCTACAGGGTTGCTGCGGCGACCGGCACTGGAAACATCGGCTTTTGGGATGTTGATTGGTGCGCCCCAACACTCTTGATGTTGGGGTCGGAAGGTGACGGCCTTTCCCGGACGGCCCTAAACGAGGCCGACATAACCGTCACTATACCCATGCAAAACAATGTCGAGAGCCTGAATCTCGCAGTTTCCTGCGGCGTGATCGTATATGAGGCGTTTCGACAAAAACAGACTGCTAAGGCTTAGGCAGAGATAATTCACGCCGGAGTATTTCGTTCGCGCTGGGAGCATCAGTTATCGCGATGCCGAGCGATATCTCTTTTTCCAAGGTTATCCGGTTCGCCGGGTCGACCTCCGCGACCGCTTTCTTGGCCTCTTGAAAAGCAGAACGTGCTCCGGGGAAATCGCCCGTCAGCAATCGAGCACGGCCGATAAGATAATGATCCTCGGCGTCGCCCGGCGGCGGCAATTCCCGCAAAAAGGCTTCCGGATCAGCGTCGACGTTTCGGCGGTTCTTTTCGAAGGACGTGAGAGGGATGTTGTCGCTGGTCATCTGGGGAAGCTCCAAAACCTGCGGAGCTTTGCGTTCTTCATGTGTCCCCAGCACAAATGCTCCAACACCGACAGCAGCCCCCAATACCAATAATCCGACGGTTTTTATTAGCGGAACAAATACCGACGAAGCTCTCGCCGCTCCAGACTCTTCGAATGTGCTGAAAATGCTGTCGCCGTTCGTAGTGCGGCCGGTTATCTCAGTATCGGCGAAAGGCTGTTCTTCGACACCGTCGTCGATGCTGATCTCTATAGGAGAATTCACCGGGTTTTCGAGAGCATGGATCTCGAGAAGGTCATCATCTGCAGCCTTTGAATTGCCGGCCCCAGCCGCCGGAGCGTCATTTTTTGGAGGGAATGTTACCACCACAGCAGTCAAATTGTCTCGTGCTCCACGCTCATAACATAAAGTTTTCAGATAGCTGCAAATGCCATCTGGTGGTGAGTTAAACGTCAGGGCTTCGCGTATCTCAGCTTCGTCAACATGAGCAGTAACGCCGTCGGTGCAAAGCAACAAGGCCTTGCAGTGTGATGCAGGGATACTCTTTAGTTCAATCTCTACTTCACTGTCGGCCCCGAGAGCGCGGTTGATAATATTCTTGCCGGGGTGTGATCCGGCTTTTAGGGTGGTCATCCTGCCCGCTCGAACCTCATCGTTAACAAATGAATGGTCCTCGGTTTCCCGGTGAAGAACATTGTGATGATCCATTCGGTAAACACGGGAATCGCCTACATGGGCTATTGTGATCTCATCACCGCCGATATACGCGGCAGCGATCGTGGTTGCCATTCGTTCGAGTTGCGGAATATCCGACGAGAGCCTATATATCGCAGAATTCGCGCGTTCTAAAGCAGCGGACATTGTCGAAAGCGGACTGACATCTGCCTTGGCATTTGTAAACGCTTCGGCAAGTATCTCGACAGCCATCTGCGACGCTACCTCGCCTGCTTCGGCACCGCCGACGCCATCGGCAACTGCGAAAATGCCCAGCTCGTGGATCTCAAGCAGGGAATCTTCGTTTATCGGACGGCCTTTATTTAGTCCTTGGTCGGTAACGGATGCTGATATAAAGTAATGCATACTGTTAGAATGCGTTAGTGTGGGTCTGCTAAAAATAAAAGATACAGGCGTTTACGGGTCATCTATTAAGAGAATACCTCAAGTGCGTTTCTTTCTTGATCTATTTTATTTCTATGCGAGAAAGCAAGCAGCATACCCAACATGGCAAAACTCGTGATCAATGAAAAGCCGCCATGACTGACGAACGGCAGAGTAATGCCGGTCATGGGTAAGGCTCGTGTGATGCCGCCGACGTTCACCAATGCTTGGAATCCAATAAATGCGGTTAGCCCGATGGCGCAAAGCTTACTGAACATATCTCTAGAGGCCAGTGCGATCCTGAGGCCCGAAACAACAAAAACCACCAGTATCAGTATTACGATCGCACCTCCGAAAATTCCAAGCTCCTCGGCAACTGCCGCAAAAATATAATCAGAATCGGCAACAGGTATCAATTCCGGATAGCCTAATCCCAATCCGCGTCCTGTCATTCCGCCGGAAGATATCCCGAATGTGGCTTGTGCGGGCTGAAAAGCAAGCATGTCGAACCAAGCATCTACGTTTATGCTTTCCCGCAATGACGGATCGGATTCTAGCATTGCTGCGATGTTCGCGTCTTTTTCAACCAGTCGCCTGACATAACTATCATGATCCGCCTTCCACCAAGCGGTTTCCGGATCCGGCGGATTGAAACCATCAAGCCACAAATGGAAACGCTGCTGTATCCGGTCAGGCAGAATCGTCTTGACAGGAGACGCCAAAGTTGGAAGAAGCGGAATATTTTCCTGAGTGTTCTTGGGAAGAGCCCCGACTACCAATATCGAAATTACGAGCAAAAGGCTGCCTACGAGCAACGTTCGCTGAGGCAGCCCGCGAACGGAGATCATATACAGCGTCACATAAACCGACGAAAACACCATCATTTGCCCGAAGTCCTTTAAAATGAAGAACGGGAAAAACGGAAGAATCGCCATGAATATCAAGGGCATTGCGTCGCGGGCCCTGGGTAAACCCCAATATGTCCGGGACAGGTCCTTGTACATTACCGCCAGGATCGCAGCGAATCCCAGCAAAAATGGGACCTTTGCGAGTTCCCAAGGCGTCAAATTACTGGCAAATTTGCCGGCATTCGAATATAGAGCCGCTCCTACGAGCGGGACAAGAGTTATTAGAACTATCAGGAAACCATTCTGCTTTAACCTATCGACCACGCTGTCCCGCAGCAATAGCAAAAATGCTGCAACAAAGGTCAATATCGCAAGCAGCGGATTTATCGTGCGGCCGGACACCAGTGTTTCAGCGAACGTCTCATTTGTCGGCTTTGGAGTTTCTTCTGAGAGATCCGCGGGTTCAGGAGGTGTCGGCGGCAGGCCGATGAACTGCTTCTTTTCCGACGAATAGTTTTCTTTGATATATCTGAGCTGCAGGGCCTTTAACTTCATCTGCCTTGCTTCGGCCTTGTCGCGGCGTGATGTATATTCGGGATCGCTGAACAGCCTGTATTGGATCGTGAGCCCCACGGAAAAAAGTAGGGCGACAGCGGTATAGGCGGTCCACGAGCACCTCAACTTAAACAGCCGCTTCAGGAGTATCGGTAAAAATGCAAGAAATGCGATAAGTAATACGTTTCTAACGGCCGCTGATCGAGATGTTTCGTAGCCGCGCAAAAGTGCCCCATAGAAAATGGAATAGTGAGCAAGCCCTGCAACCGCGGCCGCCAATATGATTATCAGGAAATGTGGAAAAAAACGATCTGTCATCAACTTCTGCGTCTATTAGACGGCTGAGGCGGTGATTGCCGGCGGGGCAAATAATCTTCGCCTAATAGTCCTAATTCACGGGCTTTTAGGATTATATTCGCAGCTATCGGTGCTGCGGTCCGAGAGCCGTAGCCGCCATCTTCCACAACTACAGCGATAGCCAAACGCGGCCGCTCGATAGGGGCAATTGAAATGAACCAACTGTCCTTTCTTTCATATGTCGCCTGAACTATATACTCTTCCCATTCGGCCGTTCCACTGCGCCGCCTCCGCGTTTCCATGACGGGCTGGCCCTTTTGATCGTATTGCGGAGCCAGCTTTTCAGCGGTTCCGGTCTTACCGCCGGTCCTTATACCTGTTCCGGCCAGCTTTGCGGCCATAACGGCACCGGTCCCGCCGGGTTCCTCAGTGACGGTTGACATTATTGACCGGACCCGAGCGGCCTGCTGCGGCGTCAGCGGCTGGCTGAACATCTGCGGCGGCCGATCGGCCTCTATCCTGGTCTTCATCAGTTTACCTTCTATGTTGCCGGTAACTGCCGCGATCATCGCCATCTGGAACGGAGTCATCTGCCCTGCATATCCTTGCCCGATTCCTTCAAGCCCAATGTCGTAAAGGCTCAGGTCTTTACCAACGACGATCGTTGATCTTCGCGGTGATATGGAGTTCGCGATCGCAGGCTTGCTGACGTTCCAGATCTCCGGAAAGAAGCTTGGGATCAGCGCCTGGTCGGGTTGATCAACGGGGTTCATGCCTAAAATCTCTGCAGTCTCTTTCAGTCTTTCGCGTCCAAGAGAGATGGCGAGCTGCGCAAAATACTGGTTGCTTGATACCTTGAAGGCCAGCGTGATGTCCTTTTCAGCGCAGCCGCCGGCACAGGTTCCGCCGACCGAGCCGTCCGCCCCCAATTTTTGTGAGGCATCAACTATCGGGCGAGAGCTGCGAGAAGGCCGAAACCCATCGGCAAAGCTCGAAAAGACCGCTCCCTCACGTCCGGCCCGAAATGCTGAGATCATGGTAAAGGCTTTGAATGTCGAACCGGGAACGTAGAACTCTCTTGTCGAACGGTCTAGAAGCGGTTTGTCTCGTTTGTCTGCCTCAAGCCGCAGAAAATCGTCCAATGACTGAGCCTCGGAGAGTTTGTATGACGGGCTCGAGTACATTGCGATAAGGTCGCCATTCTGCGGATCCAAGACGACGATAGAACCTTTCCTGCCTTCAAGCTGTGACGCAATATACGCCTGAAGGTTCTTATCAATCGTGGTCCGCACGTCACGCTCCTCGTCAGCCGTACGTTTGATCGTCGTCAGTACATCCAATGACTCGGGAAATTTCTCAGTACGGCCTGAATAAAGGGCACGTTCAAGCCCGGGAGTACCACGCTCTGTTCCGAAGAGATGAGACAGTTCGTGATCGAGCGAAAATGTCCTTACAATATTTCCGTCTTTATCGAGCTTGAAATACGCAAGTGCGTTATCAAGCTTGCCGGACCTATCCAACGTCCAGCCGCGTAACGTTGCAGCTGAGGTTCTGCGGTTCCTGAGGTCTTTATAAGAAAGCGATTGAAACCTTTCATTATAGGACTCGGCGAAATAGACCCAATAAGATTGAGAAAGAAAAACCGATAACGAAAGCAAAACAAACACCGCTGCCCAGGACCAAAGGCTGCGGTTCGCTACGGAGCGGGAGAGGCCGCGAACGACCGATGGTAGAAGATTTGCCTCAGGTCTGGCGTTGGCCGCGGAACGGGTCTCAAAAAGGGTGAGCGAGAGAGTAACAACAAGGACGCCCATCGCGACCAAATAAAAGATCGACAGTCCTGCCGGAGTGCGTTCCAGGACCTGCTTCCCGAATATGTCCTCAAGTGTCCAGCCAAGGATGCCTGTGCCGAGGTTTTGAAATATTGTGAATATGAATAAGTTCACGTGGTCAGGTGCTGGTTTCCTTTATATCGACTTGGTCTGGAGCATCCTGGGAATCTCTCTTATCATCAGCTACAACTTTTGGGAAAATGACCTCAACAGAAATATCGCCCACGCCGATCATTCCGTCGCGCTCCATTGAGACCGTCTTCCCGTAGTCAATACGCTTTCCGTTAAAGGTTGTTCCGTTGGTGGATCCGGTGTCGGCGATCAATGCTGAACCGTCAGGACCAATGACCAGCGAGCAATGGAACTTAGAAACACTCGGGTCTTCGATGATGACATCATTTGAGACATGGCGGCCGATCTTGATCCTGTCGTCAGCAGCGACAGCCACGGTTTCGACCGCGTCGCGTTTTCCGGTCCTGAAGCGAAATGTCATCTCCAGCGGCTTATCAAGTTTGGGGCCCGTGGTCGCTGAAAGATCGGATGAAATGCTGCCGGCCATCGTGACATTTGCTTGGGCTGCGGAGAGATCGACGGCTGATAGGTCTTCGAAACCAACCAATATCTTCACACCTTCAACAAAGTAGTCCTTCTTTACCTCAAGGTTCAGCGGGGCCCCGGTGAAATACTGGTTGTCATTGATGTGGTCCATCGCAGCGATGCAGAGTTCGTCACGCAATTTGTCAATATTCTCTTCATTCTCGTCCGAGAACTTATCCCATTGCAGCTTGAGCCGGATGTTGTGGGGAACAAACACGCCTTTACCCTCGACGGTTCGCTTATCGCTCTCGATCACCGCAAGAAGTCGTTTTACAAGCTGGCTCGTAGCAATGCTGCTGGGATCTCGTTTTCGGCCAGTGATCCGATCGAACGAATCGCCCAACCGTGTAAGTACACCGCGAAACAGCCGATCCCACTTGACCGGTTCGGGCTGCCTCTTAGGTGGGAGATCGGCTTTATCGTGATGACTTTCGAGAGTTTCCGACACGGTTCTTATCTTAGCCGAACGGATTCTGAAATCTGAAGCACAAATTTATATTGCAATTATGTGTTTAACTATGTAAAATTATGTGGAAAGTAGTTGTACATTACTACTTTCTTCTTTGTGCGGACGTAGTGTCGCAATTTCCCATCTGGTTCAGATCGTCCAATGTTAAAGAAACAACTCCATCGATTCTACCGTAGCGACGGGTTCTCCATGACGGAACTGCTGGTGGTGATGGGCATAATGGCCCTAATGGCGGTAATTTCACTCCCGTACATAGTCAATTATCGAAAGCTGTACAGATCGGAAGATCAGGCTTTAAAGGTCATAGATCTGATGCAAGAGACCTCGCAGTTAGCTATGACGCGCCGCCGCACCTTTCGGTTTGAGATCAGCCAAACGGACAATGCCGCTTTGATCATTGATGAGAACGGCACTGCTCCTGATGTCCTGGTCAAACGAGTGCCGCTGGACCAGGTTTCGGAGGTTCGGATGGATACGAACCCGTCAGGCATCTCGAGGCCGAATCCTCCCGATTATGCTAATGCGGTCTTTGCAAACGACAGCACAGGGCATTTGCGTGGAACTACTACCGTGGTCGGCCATACGGTTTGGGCGGCAAGATTTAGGAGTGACGGCTCCGTCGTAAACGCGGCAAACAATCCTCTGAGCGCGACCATTTTCGTTTGGCCGCCGGCCGCTCCCGGCAGCTCGACCGCAAGAAACCGCGGGGAAGTGAGAGCGATTACAGTCTTTGGCGGTAGCGGAGCGATCAAATACTGGAAACATAACGGCACAAATTTTGTCGGTGGTTAAAATCGGAGATCTCGTGATGGCACTTAGCGAACAAAAAGGGTTTTCATACATCGACGTAATGATTGCGATCGTGATTCTGATGGTCGGAATACTCGCGTTGATGGCGGGCGTTTCGGCGGCAGTCATCCAGTCCAAAGGACAGGAGCAGCAGATGATCGCGAGGCAGGTCGCCACATCGACACTTGAATCGATAATGTCCGTAAAAGAGACAGACCCTGCTCGTCTCGGTTGGGATGCGGTTGGAAACATAGGCTCAAATGTGGTTAACGGAATACCGAGGGGAATTTTCGTCGTCGGTTTTCAGCCTGTTTTCTCTAATCCCGGACCTGACCTGATCATCGGCACCGCTGATGACACAGGGACTCCAATGCGGTCGATGACCCGCAGAATCACAATAATCGACGAATGTGATCCGGAACGCCCCTCATATAATTGCCCTACGCCGGGATTTTCAAAAGTTCGTATTAGGTCCGTTCTGGTAACGGTTTCGTATTTTGTCGGAAACCTCGAACGCCAGGAGACGGTTCGCACCGTAATGACCGACTATGCAGTTGTGGAGGAGTAACACCTTGAATACCGCCAATGTATTGTTCAAAGCGAGTCGTGTCCGAAAGGATGCCGGTTTCTCCTTATTGGAGCTGATGATCTCGCTCGTTCTTTTTGCGGTCGTTTCCGGCACCGTGTTCGGCCTGCTGCAGGTCGCGAGGCAAAGCCGTTCGGTGATCAGCGAAAACTCAGGACTGAATCGGAATGTGCGTGTCGCCCTCAATTTGATCGGCCGCGATACATATAACGCGGGTTACGGTTATCCGCTTAGGAACACGGTTGTGCTGCCGGACAACAGGATCTCCACGCTGTTGGGGATACCGAACGATTTTGATACGACCCGGGACACCGTGGCTCCGATCATAGCAGGAAACGAGGTACGTCCAAATACACATTCTACGGTGGCGAACACTCGTACGGATCAGATCACCTTTCTTTTCAAAGACACGACGTTCAATTTGGTGGGCACCGGCGATGCGGCAGTTTCGCAGCCCCTGAATATCAACGCGGCAACCACGACTTCCACCGGGATCGATGAGATCGTTCCATTATCAGGGAGCAACGCCGCGTGCCGAGTAAACGACATTTACCTGATCACCGGAAACACCGGCTCGACACTGGGCGTGGCAACAGCACTTTCCGGAACGAATAGAGTGCAGTTCGCAAATGGCGATGTATTGGGATTTAACCAGACGGGAACTTCGGGGCCGCTGCGTCAGATAACTGTTCCGGCATCAATGCAGCGGGTTATTTTGGTCACCTATTTCGTTACTGCGGATGGCACCTTGACACGTCGGGAATATGCGAACCGCCCGCCTGTGCTGCCTGCGTTCGCGTTCGTGGACCAGCCTCTTGTCTATGGCGTCGAAAACTTTCAAGTGCAGTACATTCTCGACGACGGCACTCTGACGGACAATCCAAGTGCCGGCCCTAACGGAATTCCGGGTGACGAAGACGATACGCCGACGAATCTCGCCGCCGTGAGGCAGATCCGAGTGTCGATCTCGGTACGGTCAATCGAAAGGAACGCCGCCGGCGAGCCATTCAAATTGTCGATGACCTCGACATTCAGCACCCGAAATCTCGGGTATGACGCAAATTGAACTTCTCTAAGAAGTATTAATTGGTTAAGGGAGTTTGGATATGGATCTGAAAGGTTGTTCGGTAGATCGTAATGAAAGAGGGTCGGCGATCGTTCTCGCCCTATTCGTACTTGCTTTGATCTCGGTATTCGTCGCGTTGGCAATGTCGCGTTCAGCCGCTGAGGCGTCCGGAGTCGGAAATGAGACTGCGGAAGGACGAGCCTTCTATGCCGCTCAGGGCAGCCTTGAAATGATGACGCGCAACTTCAACAAGGTCTTTGAAACGAAACTAAATCCGAATACCACAGATCTAAATAATATTCGGAACGGTATAGTACCGGGGCTGCAGGGCTACACATTTTTGCAGGAGTTAGATCAGACATCTACCAGACAAAATGTCGTTTTGACAGGTGGGCCTTATAGCGGCTTACACGCGATCCGCGATAACTGGCGGCTAAGGACAACAGCGACCGACACTAACGGCGTTCAGGTACAATTGACGCGAAATCTCCTGAACAGCCGGATCCCCATTTTCCAATTCGGTATTTTTAATGACGACGATCTGGAGCTTTATCGTCCCCCGCGATTCAGCTTTGGCGGCCGCGTCCATACGAATCAGAACTTCTATATTTCCCCGGGAACTGAAGGTGTCTATTTTGACTCGAAGGTCACCGTTTCCGGCCATGTCGTCACACAGAGTTGGCGAAACTGGTTTACGGGGGACTCCGCAAATAACCAGACGTTCATCCGAAATGCGTCCGGAACATTTAGACAGCTGCTTCCAACTATGGGAAGCGTCCTGAACACCACGGCAGGAGCCGCGAACAATATATTTGCTTCGAATCCCGACCTGCCTCCAAGCCGCATAAACACAGCCTTTGCCACACAAGCTGCGATCTTTGACGGTAATCTTGAGAATCAGACAAAGGTTCTGCGCTTGCCGTTGAAGGTCGGCTATCCTACCGACCTAGTGGAGATCGTTAAAAGAGGGAAAAACATCGCCAGTTCATCGGGCGGGGATCTTTACCAGACCAGTACGGGTGTTGTTGGTCCCGTTACCAATGGAAATCAGGACGACGATATACTCAGATCTGAAAGATACACGAACAAGCACGGTATCAGGATCACACTTGCAGACAGCAAGGCCAAGCTTCCGGGATGTGCTTCCGGTATCGGTGTCAGCGCAGTATCCGACCCATGCGGAGTTCGGTTGGACGGAGATTCGGTCGGCCAAGGTGCGGATCCGGTTCCGACAGCTCTTCCGACCCCACAGAGAGTGCGAGGATATCAGCCGCTGCCTATGAAGGCGTCGACGACCGATACGGGGTGGGGTTATGTTTCTACTCGCGTGAACGGAGAGCGTCTATATATGCAGGGTATGGTGCCAAACACACGGACCCAGGAAGTTTGGATCAAGGTAGAACTCGTTTCGATAAATGACGCTACACAGGAGGTCATCACACGGGAGATAACTCAGGATTTCCTCAGTCTTGGCTTGACCGAAGAAGCTCCGGCGTCAATTACCCTTAACGCATATTCCGGTACGAGGGTCGCGAATGGGACTGCTACGTCTCCAAGCTCAAATTTGACGGCGACAACAGCACAAACGCCTTCAACGTATCCGGACAGCAGATCTATAATCAAAATACAGCGTTTCGCTATACCGGGGCCTGCCGTGCCCGGTTCGAACAACGTTCTCTTTTCTTATGGTTCTGGTAGTTCTGCGGAAACGGTCGTGCGTCGCTATACTGCCGTAGGAACGACAGACGCCAACGTTAACAACGGCTGTACAACAGGCTGTACCGCAGCAAACAGGGCAATGGTCGGTGACTCGGTTGTTTCACCCAGTCCAAGTCCGCCGGCTGACATGGAGAGGTTCGCCCATCTGAAGCGAGCGACCGTGAACGGCACGGCGAATGTCGCTATTGTACCGTTTCCGATAAAGATGTTTGATACCCGAGAGGGAACCTACTTTGATGAGAGAAGTACGACCTACTATTCGAATCTGAGTAACGTCACACGGAATGGCGTGATGAGCGTGGTTGAAATAGATGTAGCAAACTTAAGGCGTTTTCTTCGCGGTGACTTCAATGGCCTGTTTCCGACTACAACGCCATTCGCCGTTTCGAACAGCGGCGTGGGCCTGCGGAACGTTGATGTGCCGCAACGAGAGGGTTGGGTTTTCTATGTTTCTGACCGCCGCGGCGATGCTGACTTCGACGGTGAGCTGGATATGGAAGACATTTACAGTGCTGCCCCCGGAAACGGCGGTACACTGCAGCTCGGAGAGGACATCAATAATGATGGCAGTCTGCAAGCAAGGTATTTCGTTTCGCCGGTGTCATCATCAACCAATCTCTTGGCGGAAACCGAGCGCTACAATACAAATGCGATCGCGCCCGATCTTGCCGCAGTTGTTGATCATAGATACTATAGACGAGCTGTCAGGTTGGTGAACGGGACGGTCCTGCCGGGCCTGTATGACGCGGCAACACCTGCAAATACGCGCGGTGTCTCTTTTGCAAGTGAAAATGGCTTGTATATCAAGGGCAATTTCAACGCTACCGGTGTGTCGTCTGTACCTTCGACCGGAAATACTGCGTTCGATCAGTATCTGCCTTTCAATACCGCGACGCACATTCCTGCATCGGTTGTCGCAGACGCAGTAACGATCCTCTCGAATGCATGGGTTGATGGTGCGAGTTTCTCTTCACCGTACGATCAATCGAACCGCCTCGCAACAACGACGCAGATGCGATTTGCCCTCATTTCCGGCGATACGCTTACTAATCGGGAAACCGCTCCCAATCAGGGGGGAATCTCGCCGAATTTGAACGGCGGTGTTCACAATTTCAAACGATTCTTGGAACGCTGGACGGGGGAACGCCTTGACTACTCAGGGTCTTTGATCAACCTGTATAACTCCCGTAATAATAACGGCGCATTCAAGTGCTGTAATACGGTTTACAATCCTCCGATCCGAAACTGGGTGTTCGACAGCACATTCCTTGATCCGACGCGGCTGCCGCCGGGAACGCCGTTCTTCCAGTATGTGCAGACGACCGGTTTTCAGCGGACGAACAGCTGATCGATAGAGTTTTGACCATCAAAATATGTGGCCCTCAGATCATGTTCGGGGGCCACATTTTTGTCATTCGATGAACCTCCGAGGTGTGCTATCGTATGAGTGTTCGGGGACAATTTGTTTTGTCCTGAGGATATGCGTGAGCTTTCGCTTGACAATTGCAGAATAGACAAACGGTATGACATCGTTCGCCGTCTGGGCACCGGCAGCTATTCGGAGGTCTTTCTTGCGACGGATAATTTCGCTGTTGAAGGATCGCCGCGCCGCAATGTGGTCATCAAGGCGCTGAATACGTCGCTTCAAGATGACGCAGACGCAGATCTCGAACGAACTTTGGTCGAGAATTTTCAGAACGAAGCCCTTTCGCTCGACAAGGTTCGGCATCCGAATGTTGTAAACCGATTGGGCCACGGTACCGCGCGTGATCTGAACGGCCGGGTTTTTCACTATATCATTCTCGAATATATGTCGGGCGGTGATCTACAGTCTGTTTTGCGGAAAGGCCCAATCGATAGTCAAAAAGCCCTTTCCTATATAGAACAGATCTGCTCCGGACTCGGACACGCGCATGACCGAGGAGTGATCCATCGCGACATTAAGCCTCACAATCTCCTACTTTCGGCTGATAATGGAACGGTAAAGATCACTGACTTTGGCGTTGCTCGCGGAATTCTTTCGGACGGTCCAATAACCCGTGTCGGTTCGAACGTGTATGCCCCTCCCGAGCATAGTCCGTTCGTCTCCGCCTCGGTCGGAAATGTGGTAAAGATCGGCCCATCGTCGGATATATACTCGTTGGCAAAGACGGCCTATGCAATGCTGACCGGCGAGATACCTCGAAGATTTACCGGCAGGCCGATATCGACGATGCCGGATGCGGACGTTGAATACGTCTCGCCGAGATTACTCTCGGTGATCGAAAAGGCAACGCAGGACGACCCACAGAGCCGATATTCGTCAGTCTCTGAATTCTGGAGCCATTTTTCGGCAGCCGTGAAAGACACGGACGACGACGAGACGGAAACCGTCGTTTCGACAAGGTATGTCGCACCTCAACCTCATGTTTCCCGAGGTTACAGCCCCGTTCCACCGCAAGTGCCGACATTTACGGACGAGTTGACATTCAAGCATGGAAGCAGCCCAGCGAAGAGGGAACCCATCAGCGACCTGCTGATCGATCACGGACAACGTCCTGGCCACGGTAATACAAACGGCACTGTCCGGAAAAAAAAGAATGTCTTTGTTTCGGCGGTTCGCTTTCTTGCCGCTACGATAGTATTGGCGACAATAGCCGGCGGTATCTATGGCACTGCAAGTTGGCTTGGGGGACTGAGTTTGATCCCCGATGCTGTCATGCCGTATATAACAAGTACCGCGGTTGCGTCGTCTGATGTTTATTTGCGAAGTACGCCAAGCACCGATAATCAGCCGCTGGGTATAGTGACCAAGAAATCGAAATTGCGGGTCATCAAGGTTCAAGACAATTGGTACCACGTCGATATACTGGAACAGGGCAGGAAGAGCACAGGAGCCCCCGACCAAGGCAGAGGTTGGGTAAACGGCAAGTATTTGGAACTTTAGCAACGTAGGAAGGGAGATCCGTTTTGGCAATATTGGATAAAGTCAGGCAATGGATAGACGGTGAGTCGTCGGAACTCGTTTTAGAGCGAGCGGCACGGGACGCTCAGGTGAAACCGCGAAGCCAGGCAGAGGAGTTCATAGTTAAGATCGCCCGAGCGGTCGAATCTGTGATGCAGGCCGAACTTCTTCCTTTGCCGCAGGGGACAGTTATCATCCCGAGCGAGTACATCGTTTTCCTAAGCACTGATGATGACAGTGAGTGGAAAGGTGTTAAGCGAAAGGGGCTGGAACAAGGCCTTTACCATATCCTGGCCGAACGTGCCCGCGAGATCGCGGGGAAGCGAAAGTTGGAAACAAGGACCTTCATCATTGAACTTCGCATTGATGCGACATTGGGTAAAGGTGAGGTACGGGTCGAACACACGTGGGAAGACGCCGACGGCAGCAAGACCGGCGTTCTTCCACGGTCGATCGTGCCGATCCCTGCCAGATCTGTGGTCCCTCCGTCGGCAGCGACATCACCAAATATACCGTCCAAGATGATACCTCCAAGTGATCCGAATATGCCCTCGGGAATTCCTTCGGCTGTCGTCGGCGACGAGGACGACGAATTCACGAGGGTTCGTCCGCGTCAGATTCCTCTTTTTGTTTTAGAGGTGTGGCGCGGAAACGCAAAGCAAAGCTCAATTCCTGTTTATAAGAATGAGATCGTCATCGGAAGAGGATCGAGGTCAAAGCCTGTCGACATTCCTTTAGTAGGCGATGTGGAAGTAAGCCGGCGTCATCTGACCGTTTCAGCGGATGGTAACGGGAATTTCTGGATGATATCAGAAGGGAAAAATCCTGTTGTGTTAGGCGGACGTGAGGTCCCGAATGGTCTGCGGACCGCCGTTAAGCCCGGATTCCCGATCCAGGTTTGCAGTTACTCATTGCGGGTCGTGGTTTAATACGGCAAGAGTCGTCAGAGCCTCTTAGGCAGGACGGAGAAAATCCAAGATCGTGTTGAGATCAGTTCGAGAAGTTCGTCGACCGCCCTATCAACCCCAAGCATCACGTGCTCAGGATACGAAAGTCTCTTACTGTTTTCTGCGTACTCATCCTCGTCCAGTATTTGGACACGGCCGTCCGGCCAAACAGCAATGTCAATATCCAGATCGACCATCTCTATCCGATCTCCAAGGACCTTTATTGGTAGGCAAATATTGCAGTAGAAATTTCGCAGCCGACCGTCAGGAAGATAGAAAATAAAAACGCTGAACCACTTGCGTGCAGGGAAATATTCGACCGAACGCGTTCCGTTCACGATGCTGCCAAGATCGCGGTGGTCGACGTCGGTTGAGAAGGTGCCTTCAAGGATCAATGATTCGTGATCCTCCTGCAAGAGTGCGCAGGACCATGAACGCTTTTTCTCTCCGTTAAAACGGAGCGACTCGATTGTGAACTTTCGAGACAAATGCCTAGTCAGGATCTCAGCTTCGGACAACCATCACGGAGCATGGAGCGTGGTGGACTATAGAATTAGAGACGGATCCTAAAAGAATTCGTTCCCAACGCCTGTAACCATGTGATCCGACAACTATTAGATCCGCCTTCCATTCTTCTGCCAATTCCACGATCCTGCTATCGGGGGTGCCAAAAAGCACTTCGCTCGAAACTCTCACATTCTTGCCGGAAAAAACGGATTCGAGTTTTGCGACCGCTTCTTTCACATACTTTTCGGAATTGTCTTGTGCTGTCTTTTCAAGATCTGACGTGTCCGGCAAATAGCCGCCATAGATATCTATAGCCATCGGCAACGCCATGTCAATAACGCTGACGACGCGTATCTCATCGGAGTTTCCAAGGCCAAGTTGGCACAACCTCTCGAGCGCCGCTTTACCGTAAGCCGTTCCATCAATCGCTATGATGATTCTCATCCTACCACTCCTAATTATCGTCATCCAAGTTTCTGCCCGAGTATGACCTGTGCAGCTGACCAAGGATATCAGTTAGCACGAGGCGTTCCGACTCTTTGAGGCTGGCCAGACATGCCGATTCCACCTCCTGCCACTGTTCCTCGACCGCAGGCCGGATCCTCAATCCCTGATCGGTCAAAAATACACCAACCGACCGAGCGTCGTCGCCAAAGCGTGAACGTGTGATCAGATTGATCTCTTCCAAACCCTTTAACATCTTGCTTACGGTGGGGGGCGCAAGGCCAAGCCGATTTGCGAGATCGATCTGGCGAAGGCCATCCTCACGCCAAAGTTCAAAGAGAATGAAAACCTGTCCAGCGTGAAGGCCAATTCCGGCGATCTGGCGCTCCAGCGCGTTACGAAAATATGTTGAAACACGCGACAGTCGGTAGCTTACGGTTTCTTCGAATACTATTGACGGCTCCATAAATCATCGGCCCAATCAGAATAAGGCCGCTAACGAATCAATATTAGCATGCTTGCAATAAATCGTTAGGGTGCTATGTATTATTCATTAGCAAGCTAACGAAATAAAGTTAGCATGATAGTGCAAAAATAGGAAGTGGGCTAATATTCTTGTATGGACAACGCCAAAACGCTTAAGACCGCACGCGATATACTGCTGCAAATTCACAAGATATTGATGGACATGGAACGTGAGCTCCACGAAGGAATTCACGGACCGGTCAATCCGTCGCAGTTCTTGTCATTGCTTCTGCAAGATGAGGACCTCGCATGGCTGCGGAGATTTTCGGGGCTGGTTGCCGAGATCGACGAATTGCTGTTGGGAAAGGAGGGGTATTCAGAAGAAACGGTTGAGATGGTACTGGAGCGGGTAAAGGGAATAGCCCAAATGACCGAGACGGACGAGTACTTTTTGGCGAAATACCAGTATGCGCTTCAACGTGACCCCAATTCCGCCATTCTGCACGGCCAGCTTAGAAATCTTCTCAAATAGCAGCGGGAGATCTACGATCGCCCGCTTTTGTGCCAGTCTGCGAGAAATGCTTCAAGTCCTTTGTCCGTAAGCGGATGTGACACAAGCTTCTTTATGACCTTGAAGGGAATGGTTGCCACGTCAGCTCCGGCAAGGGCACAGTCCACGATGTGCATCGGATGGCGTATCGATGCCGCCAGAACCTCCGTTGCGAAGCCGTAATTGTCATAGATCTGAACTATGTCACGGATAAGCTGCATGCCATCTTGTGAGATGTCGTCGAGCCTTCCGATAAAAGGCGAGATGTAGGTAGCTCCCGCTTTGGCCGCAAGAAGGGCTTGTGCCGCCGAGAAACAAAGTGTGACATTTACTTTGGTGCCTTCGGCCCTGAAAATCCGAGTTGCTTTGAGGCCTTCGAGCGTCAGCGGGCACTTGATTACAACGTTAGGGGCTATCTTTGCCAATTCACGCCCTTCTGCCAACATCCCATCTGCATCCAGAGCAGTAACCTCGGCGGATACGTCCCCATCCACGAGCTCACATATCTTACGAATATGTTCCGTGAAATCTACATCACCTTCTTTGGCAACTAAAGACGGATTTGTGGTTACGCCATCGATCAGGCCGAGCTCGCTCGCTTCTTTGATCTCATTAAGGTTAGCGGTATCAATAAAAAATTTCATAATTCCAAGTTAAGAAGTTCTTCTCTGTATGACCGGATTACTGAGAATGCCAATCCCTTCGATCTCAATGGTGCATATGTCGCCCGGCGATAAGGTTGAGACGCCGGCGGGTGTCCCTGTTGCAATGATGTCGCCCGGGTAGAGGGTCATTTGATTTGAAATATATCGTATTAGCTCGTCAACCGGAAATACCATCTGCGAAGTTCTTCCGCTCTGCTTCACCTCGCCGTTCACCGTAGCCGTAACATTAAGGTCGCCGACATCGAGATCGGTCTCGATATGCGGTCCAATAGGGCAAAACGTATCAAAAGACTTGGCCCTGGCAAACTGGACGTCCTTTTTCTGCAAATCTCGAGCCGTGACGTCATTAAGGCATGTGTATCCGTGGATATAAGGTGTTACGTCCGCTGATTGCCGTAAATCCTTGCAGATACTGGATATTATAACCGCAAGCTCTCCTTCATGTTCTACTTGAGCACTTTGATCAGGAATGACGATACTATCGCCATTGAATATGAGCGAAGATGGTGCTTTCAAAAAGAGGAGCGGCTCCGAAGGTACTGCATTTCCCAATTCGGCTGCATGGTCGGCGTAGTTTCTGCCAACACAAACGATCTTTGAAGGCCTGAAGTCTGCGTTTATCGATATTTTCATTGGCTCAAGGGGCAATATCCGAGACAGTATCGGACGGAATGCTGACATTTCCGGACCTGTCGACGGCGGTGATGTAGTAGAAATACGTCTTTCCCGTTTCCACCTTCTCGTCGCGGTAAAGGTTTTCGGTTAGCGGTTTGTCGGTTAGACGCTGCCAATCTCCTTTTGGCAACTGTGGGTCAATTGATCTGTAAATATGGTAACCGATAACGTCCAATTCCGGATTTGCCGCAAAAAAGATCGAAATTACCCCAGGAGCCGCCGCAATAGTTATTGCCGTCGGTTGTGAGGGAGGAAACGTATCTACCGCTCTGAATCTAATGATCGCGGATTCGCGGCTCTCAACAGGTTCGGCCTGAAGGCCGACCGACACCGCACGAACAAAATAGAAATATTCCTTTTCAAATTCGAATAGTTCGTCATCGAAATTCGTCCTCTGTGTGGGTGCAGAATTCAATAGGCGAGCGGGCTCCTGCATCGAAGTGGATCGATAGACGTTATATCCGAGAATACTTGCGGGGCTGCCATCAATATTCGTGGCAGGTGCTTGCCATCGCAAACGGACAGCCCCCTGGCTCGCTTCTGCGATCAATTCCATTGGCTGTCCCGCAACCTTTGCAGCGGGCTCGATCACGAGAGCATTGGAGAATGCTGCTTTCTGCCCTGCGGCGTTTGCCAGTCTTACGGCGTAACGAAGGCGCACTGATTGTCCCGTGAACTGGATATTATCGCGATGGATTATCTCCTTAAGGCCGAAATCGTCATCATCGATCTTAAGGGCCGCGATCAGCGTTGCTCGATCCGCAAAATCCCGTTCAGACATTATGAGCTTGGCAGAAACGGGCTCCGCAAGTCGGTAGATGTCCGCACGCTGGATATGGAGTACGCTCCCCTTCGGGGCGTTTCGTGCCGGCATTTTCCACGACAAGATTATTTGGTCGCCACGTTGGAATCCGCTTAATTCGACTCGCTGCTGAACCCGTTCCATCGGCGGTATCAGAGCCCCGCGTTTGCCGCATGCCGAAGCCAGCACCAGTGCAGCCAAGAGCAGCACGATCCCTGCGTTTCCGCCGGACAAGCAATGTGCATTTCGTAATGTCGAACTGTGATCTTGGGGCATGCTCAGAGAATGTATTGCCTAAGATCGCGGTCTTCGACCAATACGGAGACCTTTTCATTGACGTAGGCGGCGTCAATTATTTGCCGTGTGCCAGACAGCTCGGATCCGGCGAAACTAATATCCTCTAAGATCTTTTCAACAAGCGTATGCAGCCTTCGAGCACCGATATTTTCGGTTGTCTTATTGATCTCCTCCGCGAATTCCGCGATGCGGTCGATAGCATCGACCGTGAACTCGAGCTCCACATCTTCGGTTCTAAGCAGCGCCTGATATTGTTTGATCAGGGAGTTCTTAGGCTGCGTCAATATCCGCTTAAGGTCGTCGATCGTAAGCGACTCAAGCTCGACCCGGATCGGAAAACGTCCTTGCAGTTCCGGGATCAGATCTGCCGGCTTTGAGACGTGAAAGGCTCCGGCGGCGATGAATAGGACGTGATCAGTGCTCAACATGCCGTATTTAGTATTGACATTCGTCCCCTCGACGATCGGAAGCAGGTCGCGTTGCACGCCCTCGCGAGAAACATCGGGACCGGAGCTTGATCCGCTTTCACGACCCGCAACCTTGTCGATCTCATCCAGAAAGACTATTCCGCTAGCCTGGGCTTTTTGCAGAGCCTTTTGAGTGATCGATTCAGAGTCGACCAAATTCTCTTGTTCCTCACGAATGAAATACTGTCTTGCCTCGCCTACCGAGACTTTCTTGTGAACAGTTTTTGAAGGGAACATGTTGCCGAGCATGTCGCGGAGGTTTACGCCCATTTCTTCCATGCCCTGACCGCCGATAAAGTCGATCGATGCACTTGGCCTTTCCTGGACGTTTATTTCGATCAGACGTTCCTCCAACTGACCGGCCTTTAGCTGTTCGCGGAGCTTCTCCCTGGTCCGTTCGTTGGACCTGCGGTCTGCTTCGGACTCCGCGCTGTCGGGCATGGAATAGCTATAGTCATTCCGAGGAAGCAAGATATCGAGTAATCGATCCTCGGCGTTCTGTTCTGCGCGCAGGCGGACATCTTCAAATGCCGACTGCCGCTCCATGTCGACGGCAACATCGGCTAATTCACGGATCATGCTCTCAACGTCCCGGCCGACATATCCTACTTCAGTAAACTTTGAAGCTTCGACCTTGACGAACGGTGAGTCGGCAAGTTTTGCAAGCCTGCGGGCGATCTCGGTCTTGCCGACGCCGGTAGACCCGATCATTAGGATATTCTTGGGAAGAACGTCCTCTGCGATCTCCGACGGCAATTTCTGGCGGCGAATACGGTTTCGCAGAGCAACGGCGACCGCCTTTTTGGCGGCATTCTGTCCGACAACATATCGATCCAGCTCCTCGACGATCTGGCGCGGAGTCATCTCGTCAAGTTTTGCTTTTGCCGCCGCTGTTTGCCCGCCTAAATAGATCGCCATGTTATTTATTTTCTATAGCTCCTCGACGATGAGTTCGGAGTTGGTGTAGATGCAAATGTCTGATGCTATCCTCAGAGATTCCTCAGCGATCTCTCTTGCCGAAAGCTGTGTGTGCTTAGCCAACGCTCTCGCGGCGGAAAGCGCATACATGCTGCCTGACCCGATAGCAAGGATCCCGTCATCCGCGGCGATCACGTCGCCCTTTCCGGATACCAAAAATGCATCGTCTTTGTCAGCCACGATCAACAGGGCCTCAAGATTGCGGAGGTATTTGTCGGTCCGCCAATCCTTGCTTAGCTCGATTGCCGCTCGTTCCAGCTGACGCTGGAATTGTTCAAGTTTTGACTCGAACCGGGTCAGCAGAGCGAATGCATCGGCAGTTGAGCCCGCAAAACCGGCCACAATGCTGCCTCCGGCCAATTTCCTGATCTTCTTTGCAGTGGCTTTTATCACTGTTTCGCCGAGCGTGACCTGGCCGTCAGCTGCAATTGCGGTACTGTCGCCCCGTTTTACGAGTATAACGGTTGTCGACCGGATCTTGCCGTCGATTACATTATCGGACATAAAAAAGTATGATAAGTCTTTGGAAACAAATGCTCAAATTGACATCGCTCGGGCATTTGTCCGAACATTGAATGGTCAATGGTGCGCCACCCTAGGATCGGAATAACAACACGCCTGGAACTTAGTACTGGAAGGTACTACCTCGACAGGCGATATTGCGCAGCGGTTGTGGCATCAGGCGGTGTCCCTATTTTGATACCTTTGATACCGGGAACCGAGTTTGTTCGTCAGATCGTGGATTGCATTGACGGGCTCTTGCTACCCGGCAGCAACACGGATGTTGATCCGTCTTACTACGGTGAGGAACCTGAGCCGCGGCTCGGCACGGTAATTCCGGACAAGGACGAAACGGATCTACTCGCTTTGCGGTTTGCAGAAGAGAAAGCTCTTCCGATCCTTGCTATTTGCTTTGGAATGCAGGTGCTCAATGTCTTCCGCGGCGGCTCGATCATCCAGGACATTGGTTCCAGCGGCACAACGTCTATAAAGCACGATCAAGGGGTTCCATATGAGCGGAATTCGCACTCAGTTTTGATCGAGGCAGAATCCTTACTTTCGAGGTTGGAGCCCGTGAGCACTGCAGGCGGGAAAATTAGGGTAAACTCTTCCCATCACCAGGCGGTAAAGAGCGTTGGACGCGATCTCGCGGCAATAGCTCGGGCATCCGACGGAGTGATAGAGGCCATCGAAGACACACGGGACGGCAGATGGGCTTTGGGCGTTCAATGGCATCCCGAAATGACCTGTGATCATGATCCGGTCTCAAAAGACATATTTAAAGTGTTTGTTGAGGTATCTAGAAATGGGGCAGCATAAGTACTTTATGTTGAAGAAGTTACGTTAAATATCTGAGGTGAAAGATTAAATATATGGGAAATCCCTATTTACTCGGGATAATGACTTGGCTTTTACCGGGAAGCGGCTACATTGTGCAGGGAAGGTTTGTTCGCGGCGCGATAATCGCCGCAACCGTCTGGATCATGTTCGTAATCGCTTTGATCAGCGGTGGGGCTCATTACCCGGGATTCTCGTTTCAGGACGGGCAGCTTTTGTATCTATTGAATGTGTTTGCCCGCATTGGAAATGGATTAGGCGGAATCGTGAGTTTTCTCATGTCCGCGACGCCGTCCCCGCAGATTGCCGCGCTGGCGACCTTTGAATATGGCGGGCGCTTCCTCGAGGTCGCGGGACTGCTAAACTACCTTGCCGCCATTGACGTAGCTGATATTGCCGCCGGGAGGAAAAAATGATCCATTTTCTCTATCTCGTCGGTTTCGCATTGTTCGTATCGGTCGCTTTCGCTGTTTTTTTTAGCGGCGACCTGAAAGGCCGTATCCTCCACGGACTGAAAGTTTTTGGACAGTTCCTTGGAATCAGCCTACTTTTGGCATGGGTCTTTTATTTTATTCCATGGTAGACACTAGTGGCGCTGTTTGAATCGGACGCAATAGTACTTCGCACATATGACCTGTCGGACGCTGATCGGATCGTTGTTATGCTGACGGCCGATCATGGCCTGATCCGGGCGGTTGCAAGAGGTTCGAAGCGCTCAAAGAGCAAGTTTGGGAGCTCACTGGAATTTCTCTCTATCACTTGGGTCACCTATAGTCAAAAAGAGTCTCAGGAACTTGCCGGCCTTCGATCGGTCGAACTTCAGTGGTCATCATTCAGCCTTGCAAGTGATCCTTTGGTGTTGCAGGGTATGTCGCACTTGACAGAATTGCTGTTGTCTATGACGCCCGCTCAAGAGCCTAACGAAAAACTGTTTCGGCTTCTGAAGGCCGTTGTGGTTGTCTTGGCAGAAGACACGGCAAAGATCTTTGCTCTCCGGCCGTATTTTAAGGTGTGGCTGCTGAGGCTTGCAGGATATTTACCGGATCTGAACAGATGTGATGCATGCGGCGAGAGCATTGCTGATGACGCTGAATCCGAGATAACTGCGGCCTCGCAAATAATTTGCGGACGATGCAGCATATCTAAGGACAAATTGCGTTCGGGAGCTATTAAACTCGCGCGTTATTTACTGAAACAACATCCAAGAGTGTTTTGCGAACATATCTCGGGACTAGCGCCAGCTGAATTGAGCAGTCTAGAGAACATCGTCGACAGGCTTTTGGAAAGGGCCTTGGGTAAACCCGTTGGAACAATTCGCGGGTTTAGAGCATTATCAGCAAAGGAAATGAACTAAAAATGGGGCCGATCCTATTCCGATATTTTGTTCGTGGAATCGTGCCCTATTTTTTCTCAGCATGGGTTCTTCTGAGTGTGGTCCTTTTCGTACAACAGGCAAGCCGATTTTCTGAGATCCTCTTCGACATAGACATACCGCTCACCCTCGCGTTCCAGCTTTCGATAGCGCTGATTCCGAATGTTATTTCGTTCACAGCACCGATGGCCCTCTTGGTCGGCACGATCATTGGATTGGCAAGGCTAGAGGAGGCCCGAGAGATCACGGCTGCTATGGCTGCCGGAAATGGGCCCTTGCAGATCGTTCTTCCGATAGCTCTTTTCGGGTTGGTAATTTCCGCTTTTGCATTTTCGGTCAACTCGATCGGACTGCCGGCCGCCGCGGCGATGGTTCGATCGGTCGCCACCCAATCGGCTATCAGAAAGCTTGAGGATCCGATCGAGCCCGGTGTGGTCACGGAAATGGCGGGACTTACGGTTTACGTTGATGAAGGTGATATTGAGAACGGGATCTGGAAACGCATTATGATCTTTAGCGATTCCAACCCGGACAAAAGAGTGCGTCTGATAACGGCAAACTCCGGACGACTCGATGTCTCAGGCGACAGATCAGAACTAGTTCTTGAACGGGCATTGGTCACGACGTTTCCCGCTGCAGCAGACAGTAAATTTGCCGTCGAAACAGCCGGCGAGGTCAGATTTGGTGTCCAGACCGGAAGGGAAGCGCTTTTGAAACGTCTCAGCGAGGTGAACCTGACGCCGGAAGAGCTTGGAATATTTGAACTTTCAGATTATGCAGCTGAAAAGGGGGGTTCCGAAAGGATAGAAGCAAAGCTCATTCAACAAAGGAGAATATTGCTTTCGGCGGCGCCGGTGTTGTTTTCGATATTGGGCACTTTTGTCGCATTAAGGGTGAGGCGTCGAGGCCGAGGTGTAGGCGTCTTAGTTTCGCTCGGTATATTGGTCGGATTTTATCTGCTTACATTTCTCGGCGAACAGTTATCTAGAACCGGGACGGTTCCGATATATTTTTCGATCGTTCTCCCAATAGCGGGTTCTATCGCTGCAATATTCGTGCTCTGTTCGCTGCCCAGATCTACGATCGTCGGCGATACGGCAGAGGCGGTCTTTTCGGGTTTTCGGGCGCGAAGGAAGAGTAACATGCCGTCAGTTTTCGATCGGATACTTGATGTCTCGTCAGGTATAAGAGATTTCGAATTTTCGGTCACACTCATAAAACACTATTTAACCTCGGTGATCTTCCTGACCGTCATCTTTTTGGTGTTCACCGCATTTGAGCTTTGGAAGTTCGCGGGAGCAATGGAAGGAGGGATAGCTCTACTGCTGAAATACCTTCTTTTCATGGTCCCTTACGTCTATCTTCAGATTGCTCCGATATCAGCAATGTTGGCCGCGTTGACGACTTATGCAGTAAAGTCAGGGCAAAATGAGGTCGTCGCCTGGGCCGGCAGCGGTGTAAGCGGATACCGCTTGATAGTGCCGGGCGTGTTGGTGATGTTTGGTATTGGGATATTTAATCTTGCTGTGGCTGACGTCATCTCGCCGGGAATGAACAAACTCCAAGACGAATTGCGCGGCACGCTTAGATCGAAGGGTGTGAAAGGTACGGCAAAAACGAGGCAGTGGTATGTCGGGGCATCCGCCATTTACGTGCAGTCGTTGGCGATATCTGCGTCTGATAACCATGGAGCCTTTAGGCCCGACGCTTCGAAGCTGCTGTCGATAGCGAAGGATGGTTTTGGGAGCGATCGGCAACATATGTACCAAAGCGATGGTGCCACTTGGTCCTCCGGGAGATTTATTTTATCCGGAAAAGTGAAAGAGCTGAAGATCAGCCCCGGGGCGGTCATAGAACAGGAACCTAACGGGGTTTGGCTTTCAGAGACGCGAGATCCCAGTATCGGGGAACCGGACAATCCCAATCACCGTTCACTGACCGAATTGCGTTCCGCTTTGGAGGAAGGTTCTATCGATAGTGAATCGCGGAGTTTGAATATTGCCGTGGAGAAGCGGATCTCTTCTGCGGTTCTCCCGCTTTTATTCGGCTTGATGGCGATCTCATTCGGCCTTAGCTTAGATGGTAAGGGAAGGGCTTATGCTGTCGCCAAGGCCGTCGGGTTTTCACTGATCTTTGTACTGATCGCAGGTGGAGCTGAACAACTCGGTCGTGCGGGCAGTTTGCCTCCTTTAATGGCGGTTTGGGGCCCGATAGGTGTATTTCTTATGCTTTCAGCTATTTTTATCTCACGGATCCGAACGTAAAAAAGCCGGCTGTAAAAGCCGGCTTTTGATAAGGTTGTTGAGCGTTTTAGGTCCCAGTTTCCCAACTTGACATATATTCGACCATTTCCGGGGTCAGAGTATCTATTGAAACGCCCATTGCCCTCAGCTTTAGAGAAGCGATCTCTTGATCCACTTCTTCGGGCAGCACATGGACGCCTGCCGGTAGAGTGCCGCGGTTCTTCACAAGGTACTCCGCAGAAAGAGCCTGGTTCGCGAATGACATATCCATTACGCTTGCCGGGTGGCCCTCAGCAGCCGCCAGGTTGATCAGGCGGCCCTCGCCCAACACGATAACGCTCTTGCCCGCATTGGTTACATATTCCTCAACAAAGGGCCGACGCGTCACCGCAGGCTGCGACATTTCCTTTAGGGCGTCGAGGTTGAGTTCAAGATCGAAATGACCGCTATTGCATACGATCGCTCCGTCCTTCATCGCTTCGAAGTGTTCTTTATCAATGACATGGCGGTTTCCGGTCACAGTAACGAAAAAGTCGCCGACTTTGGCAGCTTCCTTCATAGGCATTACACGGAATCCGTCCATTACTGCCTCGATCGCTTTGATCGGATCGATCTCGGTTACGACTACGTTAGCACCCAATCCGCGGGCACGCATAGCACAGCCTTTTCCGCACCATCCGTAACCTACTACCACCAGTGTCTTACCAGCCAACAGTATGTTCGTGGCACGAATGATGCCATCCAGTGTTGATTGGCCGGTCCCGTAGCGATTGTCGAAAAAGTGCTTTGTCTGAGCGTCGTTTACAGCAATTGAAGGGAAGTTCAACACGCCGGCTTTGACCATTGCCTTGAGCCGGACGATGCCTGTCGTGGTCTCTTCCGTCGTGCCGATAAGGCCATTGGTCAACTCCGGCTTTTCCTTGATCATCGTAGCGACAACGTCCGAACCGTCGTCGATGATCATATTGGGATTTGTATCGAGAGCGGCTCTGACGTGACGAACATAAGTTTCCGTTGATTCTCCCTTGATCGCCATTACCGGAATGCCCCAGTCGGCAACAAGCGAAGCCGCTACGTCGTCCTGTGTGGAAAGCGGGTTTGAAGCGATCAGGGTCGCCTCTGCACCTCCAGCCTGCAGGGTCCGGGCGAGGTTTGCCGTTTCGGTAGTGATATGAGCGCACGCGACGAGTTTGACGCCGGTCAGCGGCTTTTCAGCCTCAAAACGCTCCCGAATGAGGCGGAGAACCGGCATCTCGCGGTCAGCCCATTCGATGCGTTGTTTACCTTGCGGAGCGAGGTTGATGTCTTTGATATCGTATTCCATTGATGTTACCGGATTAGCCATTGGTTCCAACTCCCTTATGTTCCATTGCCGCCGACCTCAGAGCCTCAGCTTTGTCGGTCCTTTCCCATGAGAACTCGTCGTTTGCACGCCCAAAGTGACCGAAACGAGCGGTCTGCTTAAAGATCGGGCGGCGAAGATCAAGCGTTTCGATGATCGCCTTGGGTGTAAGCGTAAAGTTTTCTCTTACAACATCCGCGATCCTCTCATCATCGATCACGCCGGTGCCGTGCGTGTCAATAAGAACCGAGACAGGCTCCGCAACGCCGATCGCATATGCGAGCTGCAAGGTACATTTGTCTGCAAGTCCTGCGGCGACAACGTTCTTGGCGATGTATCTCGCCATATAGGCCGCAGATCTGTCGACCTTCGTCGCATCCTTACCTGAAAATGCGCCTCCACCATGCGGAGCGTAGCCGCCGTAGGTGTCGACAATGATCTTTCGTCCTGTAAGTCCGGCATCGCCCATCGGTCCGCCGATCACGAATTTTCCTGTCGGATTGATGTGATACTTTGTATTGTCATCCAGCAGCTCAGCGGGAATGACAGGCTTGATCACATGCTCCATTATGTCGGCACGGATATCTTCGATATCGAGGTCTGCGGTCTGGGTCGAGATCACGACGGCCTCAACACGGAACGGTTTACCGTCCCGGTATTCGATCGAGACCTGGGATTTGCCGTCCGGCCGCAAGTAGGGAATTGTGCCGTCGCGACGCACCTGCGACAGCCTGCGAGTCAGGTTGTGCGCCATTTGTATAGGCATCGGCATGAGCTCAGGTGTTTCATTACAGGCGAAACCGAACATCAGACCCTGGTCGCCCGCTCCGCCTGTATCGACACCCTGCGCGATGTCAGGTGATTGGGTGCCGATGGCGTCGATGACGCTGCATGTGTTCGAATCATATCCAAACTCGGCGTCGTTGTAGCCGATCTCATGGATCGTGTCTCGAATGATCTGCTTATAATTGACGTTCGCTGTGGTTGTGATCTCTCCGGCAACTACAGCGAGTCCGGTCGTCACCATGGTCTCACACGCGACGCGAGCCATCGGGTCTTGTTCGAGGATCGCATCAAGAATTGCATCGGATACGTTGTCAGCGATCTTGTCGGGGTGGCCTTCCGTTACCGATTCGGAAGTGAATAAAAAGTTACCGTTGCTCAAAGTTGTATTACTCCTGCCTAGATTTTAAGTTTGCTGAAATCGAAATATAGCAAAACTCCAACTATAACGAATAAGGGAATTACTGTCAAAAACCAAAATGGCCAGTAGGCGGGCTGCGGGAAAAGAGCTTGGGCAGAGCCATTGCGTCTGATAATAGAGATTATGTAATGTTAGCCGATGAGCTCGGGCCACTCTTCCACCGGCGGCTCGTCGTCTGTCGCCGTGGGCCCCGGCTGGTTTGCTGCTGCGGACTTATCCAAAACGTCCTGCTCGATAAAGATTGGACAATCGAGCCTCAAGGCCAGAGCGATCGCGTCAGATGGACGGGCGTCGAGTGAGACCTCGTTTCCGTTTAGATCGATCAGTTCGACGCGTGCGTAAAAGGTATTATCAGAAAGATCCGTTACTATGACCCTTTGGGCTTCCAGGCCGCACTGGACGATCAAGTTTCTCAACAGATCATGAGTCATTGGCCGCTGAGGAAGAACCTTTTCGATCTCAAGGGCGATCGCGTTGGCTTCAAAAGCGCCCACCCATATCGGAAGAACCGCCTCAGAATCGACGCCTTTTAGTACCACGATCGGTGAATTGGTGTTCGGGTCCATTATCAAGGCTCCGATCTTAACCTCGATCAAATTGCGTCCTTCAGTCATCGTGCCACCTCTCCGAACAGCGAATTTGACTTGATTTCGGTGATGCGAACATTTCGGACCTCGCCCAAGGACGCTTCGTCTGAGACGAAATTGACCACCTTGTGGCAGGTGGAATGGCCTGTATAACCATTTTCAGTGCGAACCGAGCGACCTTCAACGAGTACATTAAGCACCTGCTTAAGATATCTTTGATGAATACGCTGCTCTATCTTCTTTTGTGTTTCCTGGAGCTTAAGAAATCGCAATGTCTTGTCGGCAGGCGTGACATCATCTTCCATTTCGTAGGCCGGGGTCCCGGGCCGAGGTGAATATTTGAAGATGTACGCGCTGTCGTACTCACAATACTCAAACAGACTGACAGTATCTTCGAAATCCTGTTCGGTTTCACCGGGAAATCCGATAATAATGTCAGTGGTCAGAGCGATATTCCGGTGTGATTTTTTGATACGATCGATCTTTTCCTTATATCTAGAGATCGTGTGTCCGCGTTTCATTCTTTCCAATATGCGGTCGCTTCCTGACTGGACCGGCAAATGTACCCAATTGCAGAGATTTTCGTTTTCTTCGATCGCATCTACGATCTCGTCCCGAAAATCCCTCGGGAACGACGTAGTGAATTTGATACGATCCATTCCGGTAGCCGCCACAGCCCTTAAAAGCCGCGTAAACGCTGACTTCCCTTCGAATCCGTCGAGGCCTTCGTTTGACGTCGGACGATAACTGTTCACATTTTGTCCGATCAGATGGACCTCTTTTACACCGGAAGATTTTAATTTTTCCACTTGGGCGACTATCTCCGTCGCGGGAAGGCTCTTTTCGCGTCCGCGGGAGAACGGAACGATACAATAAGTGCAGAATTTGTTACATCCCTCTATGATCGGAACGAAAGCCACGTACGGCGAGTGACGATGAGTATCGGCGACGGTCCAATCGTACTCGTCTTCGCGTTCGTTAAGGTCAACTAGTCGCTTACGTTGAGTAAATGCTGCATCTACGATATTTACCACGCGGCCTGTTGCGCGTGTACCCATGACAAAATCAACCCCTGCGATCTTATCGAAAAGTGTTTCTCCATCAAGTTGTGCAACGCACCCTGTGATTCCTACTACGGGTTTTTTGCGTCCTGAATGCCGTATTTCGCCAACGCGCGTGTATAGTTTATGCTCTGCACGCTCGCGCACCGAACAAGTATTAAGAATAACTACGTCGGCATCGGCTTCATCCGAGGTCATTTGATAGCCATTTTTCGACAAACTTGTCGCTATTCTTTCCGAATCGGAAACGTTCATTTGACACCCGAATGTTTCGATATAAACTCTCTTCATATGTCAGAAGATACCCGCCAAGAAAAAGACCGAAATAAAGACTTTGTTCATCTCCATTTGCACACCGATTATAGCCTTTTGAATAGCGCAATCCAACTTAAGCCGCTTACGGAGAGGCTCAAGGAGATAGGGCAGACCGCGTGCGCCATTACGGATTACGGAAATATGTTCGGCGCTGTATCTTTTTTCAACGAGATGCGGTATGCGGGGCTCAAACCGATAATCGGTTACCAAGCATTTCTGACCATCGGTAGCCGCTTTGACCGCACATCTATGCAGGTGGGCAATGAAAAGCCCTATTACCATCTTGTTCTGCTCGCGAAAGACGCTGAAGGGCTGCATAACTTGATGCGGGTCTCGTCAAAAGCGTATACCGAAGGGCTTTTTCATCGTCCCCGTGTGGATTTGGATCTTTTGGCGGAAAATTCGGAAGGGCTGATATGCATTTCGTGCTTTGCTGACGGCCCAATAGGACATTTTCTTGCTCAGGAGGAATCTGATAAAGCTAAGGATCTTGCGGGCTCGTTAATTGATATTTTCGGCAAAGATGACCTGTTCCTGGAGATATGTCCTCCGGACGACAACAAAGAATCCGCTCTTGTTACGAATATTGCGCAGTTTGCAGGTTCCAACGACCTCCAACTCGTGGCGTCAAACAACGTTCATTACTTGCGTTCTGATGACGCTGCTGCCTACGAGGTCGCAAAGTGTATTCGTGAGGGCCGTACACTTTACGGCGATTGGCGAACGCTGATCAAGAGTTCACGGTACCTGAAGAGCGCTGAGGAAATGTGGTTTGAGCTGGGATCCGAGTTTCCCGACGCTCTGGAAAATACCGTGAAGATCGCCGAACGATGCGATGTTGACATCCTGCAGGGTGATGACGTACGGCAATTGCCGGAATTCCCTATTCCTCCTGAACTTGGAACCCTCGATATTAACGGATACTTCGAAAAGGTCCTATGGGAGTGTTTTGAAGATCGAAAGAAGACAGATTGGGAGCCAATGAAGGAGCTTGGAACCCTCAGACACGATCTGTCTGAATATGAAGAACGACTTCGTGAAGAGATCGAGATAATCGAAAGGATGGGGTTTCCCGGCTATTTCCTGATCGTCTGGGATTTTATCAAGTTCGCACGCGAGCGCAATATCCCGGTCGGGCCGGGCCGAGGTTCTGCCGCGGGATCCCTGACCGCCTTTTGCATGCGAATTACCGACGTAGATCCACTTCAATATGATCTTCTTTTTGAACGTTTTCTTAATCCCGAAAGGATCTCGATGCCGGATATCGACATTGATTTTTGTATCCGAGGCCGCAGCGAGGTCATAGATCATGTGGTCGAACTCTACGGACGAGAATCGGTTTGTCAGATCATCACGTTTGCCACCCTTGCCTCCAAGGCCGTAATAAAAGACGTCGGCAGGGTTCTTGGCTTGACCCCTCAGGAAGCAGACAACATCGCAAAGCTCATTCCCCCGCCTCGCCGCGGTAGGAATGTCAGCATCTCAGAAGCAATATCAGAGGTTCCGGAACTGGGCAAATTGATGAGTTCCGATATTCGGGCAAAGGAGGTCATCGAGCTTTCGCTCAAACTCGAGAATGGATCGCGGCATACATCCGTACACGCGGCCGGCGTTGTCATCAGCCCGAAGCCATTGCATGAACTCGTTCCTGTTGCGATCTCCGAAAAGGACGAACTAACCAGCCAATATCCGATGGGCGACCTGGAAAAGGTCGGTATGCTTAAGATGGATTTCCTCGGTCTGACGACTCTGACGGTCATTAATGATTGCCTATCGCTCATAAAGGAAAAGCTTGGCGTCGAGATCGACTGGAGTAAGATCCCTACGAACGATGAAAAGACATTGCGACTCTTCGCCGAAGGCCGGACGGAAGCCATCTTTCAATTTGAATCGCAGGGCATGCAGGAGATCTGCAGAAAAATGGGGCCGAAGGAACTCGAAGATCTTTCGGCTTTGAATGCGCTATATCGTCCGGGCCCTTTAGACGGCGGCATGGTGGAGGATTTTATTGCGCGCTTTAAAGGCACAAAGCCGGTAGAATACGTTCTTCCTGAGATGGAGGAGATCCTCGGAAACACGTTTGGCGTTCTTGTGTATCAGGAACAGATCATGCAGCTTGCGCAAAAACTCGCAGGCTATTCGCTTGGCGAAGCCGACCTGATGCGTAGGGCTATGGGAAAGAAGAAGGTTGCGGAAATGAACGCCCATCGCGACCGGTTCATCAAGGGAGCGACGTCTAATGGATTCGACAAGAAGATCGCTGCGGAGATCTTCGACCTGATGGCGAAATTTGCAGATTACGGATTCAACCGCAGCCATTCAATGGCGTATGCCATATTGGCGTTCAGAACCGCCTATTTGAAGGCACATTTCCCTGCTTACTTTTATTCTTCGGTCCTGACGCATGAAGCCCAGGATAGCGAAAAGGTGTACAAATACAGCGCCGAGCTGCGGACCATGGGGCTTGAGCTTCTGCCCCCGGATATTAATGAAAGCGATGAGATGTTTACGCCCGTCGGCGATACGGTTCGTTATGGGCTTACAGCTATAAAAGGTTTGGGTGCCTCAAGTATTCGGCCAATAATCGAGGCCCGTTCGACTGGTAAGTTCAGGTCTTTGATAGATCTTTGCACGCGTTTGCAGGCGGGAAACCTGAACAGACGTGCATTGGAAAGCTTGGTTTCGGCAGGGGCATTTGATTCAATGAATTCTTCCGGTCAGTCGGTGGCCGCCTGGCGGGCAATGATGTTCTCATCAATCGACGCTGCATTGCAGGCCGGAAGCCGAGCATATGAAGACCGTGTTAGAGGACAAACCGGCCTTTTCGCAGCAGCCGAATCTGAGGCTGACGTGTCATTCTCTGTTTCGGCTGCCGAACCTTGGACCATAGCCGAAATGGCTGAGCGCGAGAAGAGCTCATTGGGCTTCTACCTCTCCGCACATCCGCTGGATTCGTTTAAAGATGTACTCGCTTCGGCAGGCGTCATTCTCATACGAGATGGGATCGATAGGGCGGCGAGCAGCCCGGTGACCATAGCCGGAAACATTAGCGGCCTGCAGATACGGACCAGCAAACAAGGACGTCGATTCGCCAATTTTCGGCTAGAGGATCGTTCCGGAACCATAAAATGCGCTGTACTTGGTGCAAATTTCGAAAAGTTGGCGGCGAAACTTCCGAACTCAGGTATGTTCGCGGTCGAGGGACGTATTGAGATCAATGAAGGGCAGGATCCATCGTTCAAGGTGACGGGCTTACAGGCGATCGAAGAAATGCTGCTGTCAATGGCAAAAAAGGTGGTGATAACCTTTGAACCGGAGCATCTAGACGAAGCATCTGTTGAGAGGTTGTTTTCAGCTCTCGAACGACAACGCGGCCGATGCAAAGTTGAACTTATTTTGAACAATGAAGGCATGACGGTTACGCTTGATTCACGCTCATTGCGCATCTCGCCTAACATTCAAATGAAACGCGACGTCGAAGCGATGGGTTTTGCATTAGATATCCTTACTTAAAGATCTTGAATGTTTTGATATGCGGAAGATCGATGATTGCTGAGATCGTTAACAAAGAATAGAATTCAATTATGAAAGCGACCGCATTCGAGAGGGTTCAAACCGCCAGACATCCTGAAAGACCTTATGCTTTGGACCTGCTGTCCACTGTATTTAAGGATTTTGTTGAAGTTCACGGAGATCGCCGATTCGCAGATGATCCGGCTATGTTATCGGGCTTTGCCAGGCTTGGCGAGACAGAGGTCTGCGTGGTTGGACAGCAGAAGGGCCGAGACCTAAACGAGAGGCGCTTTCGCAACTTCGCAATGCCGAAACCTGAAGGATACCGCAAGGCTTTGCGGGTGATGCGGCTCGCTGAAAAATTTGGACGTCCTATCGTCACGATCATCGATACGCCGGGAGCTTATCCGGGGATCGATGCGGAAGAACGTGGTCAGGCGGAGGCGATCGCCTTTAATCTCAGAGAAATGGCCCGCATCAAAGTGCCAATTGTCGTTGTCGTACTGGGCGAGGGCGGTTCGGGAGGCGCTCTGGCGATCGGCATCGGCGATCGTGTACTGATGATGGAAAACGCCGTTTATTCAGTAATCTCACCTGAGGGATGCGCAGCTATTTTGTGGAAGGACGCCGCGATGGCTCCTGACGCCGCAGCGGGTCTAAAACTGACTGCGTCAGAATTGAAAAAATTCGGCATTGTTGACAATATCATCGCGGAGCCGGAGCCGTGGACAATGCCTGTCGACGATGACGATGTCTCCAAAGATGCCTTTGATTCGATCGCGTCCACACTGAGGAAAAGCTTGTCTGATGAGATCGATGCCCTTTCTTCGTTGCCGCCAGACAAATTATTGGCGGAGAGATATGCGAAATTCAGGAAAATGGGTGAATGGGTTTCGTGATGATGGAAAAGGCCTTCGCCGCATGACTCGGACGAAGGCCTGAAGACCTCTATAGAAATCGTCAATATAAAGCTAGAAAGGGATGTCGTCATCATCTACGCTGCTCGCAGCTGATGACCGCCCCTCATTCGGATTTTCGTTCGTTTCCTGCGGGGGGCCGCTAAATGAAGGATCGTTGTCGTTTGACGCCCCGGAATAGTCTGACGGGCCTTCAGATCGTGACCCTATGAACTGCATGTCTGTCGCCTGTACATCTAGCGTAAATCTGTTGTTATTATCGCGATCGGTCCACTCTTCTATTCGCAGCCGGCCTTCAATGTAAACGGGACTTCCTTTTGAGAGATACTTTGCCGCGTTTTCAGCCTGTTGGCGCCATAGGGTCACTTTGAACCACGTGGTCAGGTCCTGGAGATCGCCGGATTTGTCCCGACGCTTTTCGTTCGTGGCCATCGTGAAACTGCATACCGCAACGCCCTGTGGTGTGTACCGCAATTCAGGATCCCGGCCAAGATTTCCGACGATGATTATTTTGTTGAATGACATTGGATTTCCTCTTCTGTGAATTATTTGCGAAAAACCTTCCGAAACGGAATTGCATCAATATAACACGTCGATAGGCTATGCTAAAATCTGACGTTTTGATTGCTATCCTTCTGATACCTCTCCGCAATTATGCTTCGCTTTTCCGTATTCTTGATCTGCATATTTATGGCGGCCTTCCAGCCGCTTCAGGGGCAGAATGCCGATGAGCAGATAAACGCCTCGAGATGTTGGGTGTTCGAACAGGACGAATTTGAAGTATTTGAAGCTGTCGGTATAGCGGGTGGTGCCGCGATCGCCGATCGTTCGGCCTCAATCATACGAATTTCTGATCTTGGGGAGAAGCTGTGGCAGAGCGAGCAGATTGGCCATCTGGATTCAAATCTGGTCGTCGGCGACTCAGGCATCTATTTTGTTACTGGTTCACAGAGTGATAACAAATCTTGGTTTCGCGAGATAAGCCTTCAGACGGGTTTACCGGTATACAGTCTGGAGCTTACGGCCGGCCGCGGGTGGCGGCTTACACGCGGAGTCGGCCCTCTTCTATATGTTTTCAACGCAGCCAAGGTCATTGCTTTCGACATAGAGAGTCGCGAGAAAAAGTGGGACAGACCCTTCAATGGTGATATTGCAGCTCTAGTTGAAGGCGGTGAAGGTAACGTTTGGGTATTAAAGAAAGACGGAACGGCGATAGCGATCGCCGTAACCGACGGCAGTGAACTTCATCGATTCAATACAGTAGCGACACCAGTATCAGCCATGCATTTTGGCAGATCGCTGTTGGTCGGGACCGCGAACGGTGATCTGAGGTCGTTCCGAAACGGAGCCGGAGCACCGAATTGGAAATTTCGGGCGGGAGGCCGCATTTCTCACTTGTTGAATGACACTATGAACGTAATTGCAGCGTCCGACGATAATTTCATCTATTCATTTGACCAGAGAAATGGATCGTTGAGGTGGAAGCGTCGATTAGGCGGGCGCGTGACCGACCTAAAGATCGTTAACTCGGAATACGCTGCTGCTAAGGTTCTAGATGCGACCTTTTGGGAGATGATCGAGGTTAGAACCGGTCGTGTGGCCGGGCGGGTAATGATCGAACAGGCGGATAAGTCAACCTTTTCTCTGGTGCGTCTTGATGAAGGCTTCGCGGTCGGTCTTGGCCGAGGCATTATTCGCTACTCACTTTCAAAATGCACGAATTGAGAAAGCGGCCTCCCCGATCCCGAGAACGCCGCTGAATAAAAATATCAGATTTCGACCTAGTGTGATACGGTGAATTCCTGCATCATGGCATAGATCTCATCTTTGACCTGGAGTTTCTTTTTCTTTAGCGTGGTCTCCTCAAGCTGCTCGTCTTCACTCGGGTAGGATAGATGTGCGAGTTCGTCCAAACGTCGTTCAAAATCCTGATGCTGATGAATCAATTCTCTGAATGCAGGGTTGCTTTTCATTAGTTCATCCCTTACCGCATCAGTCGTTGACATGTCCATATCGCGTATTCCTCACTTGTCAATTTTTTGTACCCGGGCACCGATAAAAAGGTTGCCGAGGTAAGTTTCATATTAGACCCAACTGAATAAATTATCAAGCCGATTCATTTTCCACAGTTAGACACATTAAAACTGCGTCCTCAACTGGATGAGAATAGAAGTTTTTTCGAATTCCGCTGGGGACGAATCCGTTCCTCGCATAGAAAATGTGGGCCTTCTTGTTAGAGGCCCTAACCTCAAGCCAAATTTTCCGCACCCCGCGGTGGCGGCACATATCGAGGAACTCGCTTAAAAGTCTCTGCCCTTTGCCGCGAAACGCCGGCCTGACCGCAATGTTGAAGATCTCCGCCTCCCGCGGTTCAGAAAGCGGAATTCTGCCGCAGATAAACCCCGACATTTGATTCTGATCGTCCGAGATCTTAAGGATCACCGAATCCTCACGTTTCATTTCGTCAAGATAATTCTGAGCTGACCACGGACTGAGGCCGGTTTCGTCCCCGATTTTAATCAATGCGCTAATGTGCGATGGATCGGCGGCCCTCACCTGATATAGGTCTTCGTCATGTGATCCATCGGTGGTCATCAGTTAATGGTGCTGCCAACAAACAGCGGTACGGACGATCGCAGGTCGGGAGCCGCAAGGTACTTTGAGATCGCAGAGGCCATGTTGTCGCCTATATTCTGAGCTTGTTTGCAGCCCCGAAAATGTTCTGCAAGCGACGAATGAAATAAATGAGTGGTTTGGGGATCTCGCCTTGACGGAAGTGCCGTAAGATGCTTCCGCTCAACGACAAACGGCCTTCTGTTTTCCTGAGTCCTTTTAGATCCGCTGAAAAGAAAGGCCACGGCCTTGCTGCGCCCCATTGGCAAGCAGATCAAATGATGATGATCAATGCCGGATGATGACGAAATTGCATCGAAAAGATTTACGGTGACCAGCTGCTTCCCCGCTCCGCTGGCGAGCCCCATCGCGGTCGATATGCCGATGCGAATACCCGTAAAGCTTCCCGGTCCGGCTGAAACAGCAAATTTGCAGATATCACCGACGCTCCTCCCGGCAGTCCGCAGCAGATCCGAAATTCTCTCGAGGATCTCTTCCGCACGAGGGCGTTCGCTCTTCCCTATCCATTCTCCCAGAGATGTCCCGTTCTCCGTCAAAACAATACTGCCGCCTCCGATCGCGGACTCGATCGAAAGAGTCAGTAATAGCGGAGCAGCAAAGTTCGTCATTTCTTGAAAAGTCCTCTGAAAATCCGCAACGCGGATGCGGGGATCCGAGAAACTGCACTACCGATACGATAATGTGCCCTTATCGGAGCGTCTAAGCTTCCTTCCATATGAACTGTTGCCCAAACCGGATTCATCCTTAAACGTGCTTTCAACTGCTCAATAAACTCGGATGGATCCTTAAGGTTCGTGTGGAGAGGCCGTGTGATGACCTTCCTTTCCCACTCCTTTTCGACGAATGCCGTCAACCACCTGGGAAGATCGGCTACCCGATATTTGGAAGGAATCGAAGAAATATCAAGTTGGAGATAGCGATGGGCAAGGCCGATGGTACAGGCGATCCAACGTTGCCGATTTGGAGTTACCGGAGAAAAGACAGAGTCCCAATCAAGAGGAGCGAACCTATTCTGGGCGATGTAAAAAATATCCCAAAGCCGGTCTCTATCGCTCGCTCCGTCATTAAGCCAGTGTACCGCGAGTATCCTGAGGTGGTCTTCATGTTTTGGTATCCTCACGTCGACACCGCCCATCGGAACCATCTGCGAGTCTTCGAAGACATCGTTCCACGGCTTCGTGTCAAGATGTCTTAAAGCTTTGTGAACGTCGATAGCCAGCCCGGCAGCAGCGGAGCTTCGGGACAGAGCTAGGGCACGATCGAATTCAGCATCCGAGACGGCGAGATCCAGATCGATCGAATTCCTTGGATCATCCTTTGGATAGTAAATTCCTGCAGCGGGGCCCTTTATCAGGATGGGCTCTATACCAGCCTCTCGGAAAAGCTCAAATGCCCGCCCCGCCATTTGCGTTTGCAGTGAGGTCCGAAGGATCGCCCAACGCAGTTCATCCTTGGTAGAAAATCTAGATTGTCCTTCAAAAGACACAGAAAAAGGGTAGCAGAGGAAATTGTTCTCTGCTACCCGAAACCGTGGAGTAAAACCTAAGAGCGCGGCTGCGGGACGTCCGGAGCGCAGATTCCGTTCTGGTTACAGTTGGAGGTCGAAGGGCAAACCAGGGTCAGACAATTCGCCGGAACTTGGCAAGCACAAGAAACGGAGCCGAGAGCATTCTTCGGTGCAACCAAGGATGCGACGACCGGAAGTGCGACCATTGCACCGAGACCGATCGTTTTCAGCACCTGCCTGCGCGACTGCCCCGAGAATTTTGGCGAAATTTCGTCAGCCATCAGACCGTTCTCACGGAGCTGATCGATGGCGAGCCATACAAAGTCTTCTGACACTTGGCCGCTTCCGGCTTTGTCAAACTCTTTAACGATGTCGGCCACTGAGTGCGAGCCGTCGCAGGACTTCCACACCAACGCCGCAGACTGGTTGAGGCAGTGGGCCTTGTTGCTCTCCATATCATATACCAGAACCTCGTCGGGCATCTCCTGCACGACGATACCGTTCTGACGGGCAATTGGGTTGTTTGGATTATTCATGTTCTCCTCCACGCAAATATTCTACTAGTAAATCTAGCCTAAGGCGAAACTAATGTCCAATTCCTCTCGACATTACGTCGCAATCCGAAATTGTGTTTGCCAAAGGTAAAGTTGTAAAAGATTCAAACTCGAAAGGATTATTACACGTAACTTTTGATAAATCAAGTCTTACGAGCACCAACCCTCGAAAAATTTCAAACAATGTTACCCCGATCAACTTCGGTCGGGTGACAAAGTTCAATTCACTCGGCAGCCTAAGGCGTGCAAACGCCCAAACCGTTGCAATTCGCTGTCGACGGGCATGACGTCTGCGTTGCACATGCAGCCGGGCTGGTGCAAACGCAAGACGACGACGATAAAGCGTTCGGCGGGGCAACCAACGACGCCACCACCGGCAGCGAGACCATTGTTGCCAACCCGATCGTCTTAATGGCCTCTCGACGCGATCGTTGCGTGGTGCGACGAAATTCCTTGTTTTCCAAAAGTTCCGAATCAGCAAACTGCTCGATCGCCAGCCATACAAGCTCGACAGGAACAGTTGCACCCATCTGAGTTTCCAAGCCCTCAGCGATCTGCTCCGGAGTGCGCTCCCCGTTACATTCGCGCCAGACGCTGGCCGCGGTCCCATTTAGGCAGTGTGCTTTGTTACGTGTGACGTCATAGACAAGCACTTCGTTTTCCATTTCCTGTACAACAAGACCGGATCTTCGCGCAACCGGATTACTAATCATTCGCATTCTTCCTCCATGTATATCCACAATAAAATCTCTAATCACTATATGCGTATTTTTGTTCTTCTGCGTGACAAAGTTATCCGAAATAACTTCAGTCTATTTTACTTTTCGGATTTGTCAATCAAATCCAAAAGTCTAATTGCAGATAGTTTGGCTTCAGAACGACGACCCGAAAGTAATATCGCATCATCAACCAATTTATTCAAGACTAAAAGTGAAAATTCAGGGTTCACCCTTATCGGTAAGGTGAAGGCTATTAATTCAAGCAACGCTTCCCCTTTGCTGATGATGCGAGGCTGCCAGCGGCTTCCTTTTACAAATTTAGTGAAAAAGAGAACCCCGCATTTGATGGGAACCTCTCCGACACTCGCATCAAGGTCAGCAAGAGATATCTCATAAGGCACGAAACGTCCGTCATCGGTGCGCCTGTTGATCGGCCTGGCAAATGGATGAATATTGCCGTCCTCATCAATAATGGCAAACTCATCGGAATAATAAACGGCCCCGAGTTTTACCAATTCAGTGACCAACGTTGACTTTCCGTCAAAGCTATGTGCAGGAAGCAGAATCGCCTTACCTTTCCAAGCAACAACGCCCGAATGTAGAAAAACCAAATTTGGTGCGTGTTCGCCAACGGTCACGCGGAGCAATCCGTCGAAGAATTTCAAAAACTTCCAGCGTGTCGGACCCGACGATATCTGTTCGCCGTTCAAAAGGACACGATAATACCGATTCCCTGTTCGAAGCAGTTCAAATCGCTGACGTTGATCTGAAATGTGCTCCTCCGCTAAGGAAATGTTGCCGAGCAATGACCTCGAAGCGACTGCGAATGCATCGTCCAGTAGGCGCTTCTCATTTGAGATCAACTCGACATCCACACCGAATGTCCGAAAGCAAAGAGAAAGCCTGTCGGACGATCTGATGATCTCGTTCTGTTTCTTCCTAAGCATCAACTAAGAACTTTACGGCGATAGACCGAGAATAATAAAACAGCGGTCAGTATCATCACGACGGGAAACATGGCGAGTCCGATATCCTCTCGATACTCAACGGAAAGCAGCACCGACAAACTGAGTAACGATGCAAGCACACCGTAGATCAAGGTGACCCGTCGGTGTGTGTAGCCTGACAGCACCAGTCGTTGGAATAAATGCTCCCGATGAGCGATCCAGATCTTTTCTCCCCGCACTGCTCTTCGCAGGAGCGTAATGACCGAATCGAAGAGAAAGAACCATACGAAGAGCACGGCAGCTATAGGAAGCAGGTCCCAAGATTTCGACTGATTGGTCACTCGTGCGAGCAAAGGGAGTGCGGCAAATGTAAAGCCCAAAAAAGCGCTTCCCACATCGCCCATGAAGATGTTCGCGGGACGCCAATTATGAAACAAAAAGCCAAGACTTGCCGCCGCTATAACGCCGCTGAATAGAAAAAGCGATGGTATGCCAAGGATTCCGCACAAAAACATCCACCCAAGGCCTGCGATGACGGCCTGCAGGCCCGCAAGCCCGTCAATGCCGTCCATGAAGTTATACGAGTTAACCATCCAAACTATCCAAAGGAAGGTGATCATATAACCCCAATACCCAAGGCTGATACCGCCAAGCATCGAGATGCCGTGCCACGTATCGACATCGGCGATCAAACAGGTAGCTGCGAGGGCGTGAATGAAGAGACGAACATATATCGGGATCGAAAATATGTCGTCAAGAAAACTTATAAGAGCTATCAGTGAGGCTCCAAGCAGGTAACCCCATGAAAAAGATCCCAAAAAAAGAACTGAGATCGGAACATAGGAGGTTAAACATATTAGGACTATGACCAGCCCCGCTCCGTGCGGAATTGGCTCGGAATGCGAACTTCTTTCATTGGGAATGTCGAGAAGCTCATTTTTCAAACTCAGGATGCGATAGACAGCAACGCCGTAATACGCGAGCACGATGATCAGAAAAAAGATCAAAGCGCCGATAGCTATAATTTCATTTGATAAAAGCATCAGACACCGCGACGAGAATCAATTGTGTTATTGCAGGAGAGAACACAAACGCGTCGTGAGCAAAATAACATTGAAACAGCAGGCCGACCGAGAGTCAAACAAGACAGCAAAGTGAGAATTAACGCGATAAGATCGGTGAATCAAACAGCTAGTCACTGCAAAAAACAGCTTCTTTATACGCAAGAACCGCCGACTCCTTCGAGTATTTTTCCAGTGCGGCCTCCCGCGCGTTCGATCCCATCACGTTGAGCAGTTTTCGATCTTCAAGTGTTTCCAGAATGAGTTTCGTAAGTGCATTAGCATCGCCGGGCTCAGTGTGCCAACCGATCCCGTTTTCTTCAATCACCATAGACAATTCCGATCCGGCTTCGGTCAGCGCCAGGATCGGTTTGCCCGCCGCCATCAAATTATAGGTTCTGCTGGGCATAGCTGTTCCCACCATTCCTCGGATCAAGGCCACCAATCCGATGTCGCACGCATTGAGAAAGATGATCTGTTCCGACCGCGGCCTATAGTCAAGAATGGTCACATTCGATAAGCTGTCATTTTCGACGGTCCTCTTCAGCCAATCGGCCTTCGCTCCGGCTCCGATAAAAAGGAAATGTATTTCCGGACGCAGTGTTCGCAATCGAGAGGCGGCTCCAATGATCGTCTCAACATCAGTAGGATGTCCGATGTTTCCGGCATACAAGAGAACGAATTTGTCGTTTAAACCCAGATCAGCCAATAGTTCGTTCTGAGAACGCAGACGCGGTTCGATCTCATCAAGGTCCGCCCAATTTGGGATATAAAATATGCGGGGATCGAGCCCTTCCGCTTTCTTCTCGAAGGATCTCTGCATATCACGCCCCATAACGATAATGCCGGCCGCGTATTTGAATACCCATCGATTGACCATGTCGATGCATCGCGAGATCAACGAACCCTTTTTGATCGTCCCTACGGCTTCAAGTATTTCCGGATAGCTGTCCTGGACAAGCACAGTGACCGCGCTTCCCTTTATCAACGCTGCGGCGGTAGTAGTAAATGGCAGGCTCGGCGGTGCGGTACATACCAAGATACGGTCGCCCTTTTGGAAAAGGAATAAGGACCGAACAAACATGGAGACTCCGACCGTGAACATGTTGATCAGGCGGAGAACCAAGAAATTCTTATCAAATGTAGTGCACCACACCCGGTAAATTTCTACTTGATTTCTCGTTTCCCGCTTCGGGGCCTTGACCCCTCTCGCCATATGTTTCGGCTGACCGGTCAGAACCGAAACCGGATGATCAGCAGCAATTCCCTCTGCGATAGCAGTCAGATAGTAACCCGTGGAGATCTCTTCCGGATAATAGACCTCTGAGACCAGCCACATTCTCGGTGGCGCAGAAAACACTGCCGGATCGTTGCTTGCGGACATCTGAAAACCTAATGATGCTCCCGAAGACTAAGGCGCCCCAGCAGGATCTTACAAACCGTACTTGAGACCGTTTGATCTCGATATTCACGCGGCGGCGACCATAGGGCCGGTTGGGCAACAGCAAGTTTCACTGCAGCAAGGATCGCCGATGGTTCAGCCCCGGATAGAATGTTGCTTCCGCATTCAATGGTTTCAGGCCGTTCCGTAACATCGCGAACCGTGACGTTAGGAATGCCGAAGATCGCGCACTCTTCCTGCACGGTACCGCTGTCGGTAAGTACCGCGAGCGAGTTTCGTTCAAGCCAAACAAAATCAATAAACCCCATTGCCTCTATCAAGCGCACCTGATCGGGGTCGATCTTAATATCGAAGCTGCTCAGCTTTTCTGCGGTTCTGGGGTGGACAGAAACGAGGACGGGCTTACCAAGTTCTCGTGCCACATCGTGCAGGCCTCTGAAAATATTCGCAAGCCGCCGGCCGTCATCGACATTTTCGCTGCGGTGAATGGTGGCAAGGAAATACTCATAGGGTCGTACGCTGAGTTCGCCGAGCACGCCGCTTGCCTCGATCTTTTCTTTATAACCTTCGAGAACTTCGAAAATGGGATTTCCTGTTATGAAGACCCGATCGCGGGCTATCCCTTCCCGCACAAGGTTCTCTTTGCTCCGTTCGGTATATGGCAAAAGGATGGTCGAAGAATGGTCGATGATCCGTCTGTTGACCTCTTCGGGAACACGGTCGTCATAGCAACGGTTTCCTGCTTCCATGTGGAACACGGGTATCCCGCGTCTTGCCGCCGCAATCGAGGAGAGGGCGCTGTTAGTATCGCCCAGTATCAGGACCCTATCAGGACGTTCGTCTTCGAGCACCTTATCTACGCGTTCCAAGATGGCGGCAGCTTGTTCGGCGAATCGGCTGGAACGAACTGCGAGACTGATATCGGGGCGTCGGATGTCAAGTTCATCGAAAAATACGTCGCTAAGATTGTGATCGAAATTCTGACCGGTATGAACAGTAATATGTTCACAATGTTGGTCCAAGACGCGCATTATGAGCGAGAGCCTTATGATCTCGGGCCTGGTCCCGAAAATGGTCATTATCTTCATACGCGATATCAGGGAAAGAGTGTCTTAAGCCCGGTTCAAAAATTGGCCGATCTCTGAAGTTGACGCGGAAAGCAGTTCGCGAAGTGCATCTTGATCCAGATTGTTGTCCCGGGAGGAATACTCTGCCTCAAGTGCGGGCGTAGCGCCAGCGATCCTTCGAAGCTCCGGCAGTACCGATTGAATAACGTAGTAGTCGCCCCGGCTGACGGTTCGGAAACATTCCTCCTCGGAAACCATTATCTCATGTATCTTTTCGCCCGGACGGATCCCAGTAAAATGGATCGGCAGATCCTTGCCGTTTAACAATACTGCGGCGACATCGGTGATCTTTGCGGATGCGACCTTGGGAACGAAGGTTTCTCCTCTGCCGTCGCTACTAACAGCTTCAAAAACAGTATCGACAGCTCTTTCGAGGCTCAAAAGGAACCTGGTCATCTCGGGCATAGTAACTGTGACCGGGACGCCTTTCTCTATCTGTTCAAGAAAAAGCGGAATGATAGAACCGCGCGACGCAATGACGTTTCCGTAGCGGACGCAATTAAAGGCCGTGTTTTCAACATCTCGATTGGCCTCGATAAAAATGCGTTCCTGAATTGCCTTCGTCATTCCCATGACGTTGATCGGTTTACAGGCTTTGTCGGTGGAAATACCAACTAATCTTTTGACGGAGGAACCTTTGTGGGCGACAGCGTTTACAAGATTGTGAGCTCCGTTGATATTGGTCTGTACAGCCTCAAACGGAAAATACTCGCACGAAGGCACCTGCTTCAATGCAGCTGCATTGAAAACAATGTCCATGCCATCAACTGCCCGTCTTACCGCGTCGGGATCCCGAACATCGCCGATCCGAAAAGTCAGCACGTCTGCCGCGTTTTCATAGATCACCTCATCTGTCGCATGTTTGCGGTGCATGAAATCAAGGCGCATATAGTGCTGCTTTGCTTCATCACGTGAAAAGACGGTCACTTTTTCAGGCTTTCCGCTATTGCCGCTCAGTATCCGCCGAACCAGCGTTTTTCCCAGAGATCCAGTTCCGCCGGTCACCAAAATTCTTTTGCCCTCAAACATTGCCATTTATTGCTACTGGTATTTGAAAAATATGGATTTTAACACTCGTCGCGGCTGCAGAGAAACGTTGCCGCTTCACCTGTGCGCCCTTTCGTATTCTGTTGGATCAGCCACCATTGCCCGGATCATCTCATCCCAATCCGGAATGGAAATACCCGTGGCATTCGTAAACATTGTCGCATCCATGCTGCGGTCGATCACCGGTTCGTCTGTCGGTTCCAGTGAGATACCTGCCCCGTAGGCGGCGTTCAGCTTATTCAAAAGCTCAAATTTCGAGATCGGCGAACTCGCGACATGAAAGACGCCTGAAACGTCGCTGCGGGAATTGATCAGCTGTCGGACGACGTCGGCAAATACAATGGTCGGCATTCCGGAATAGACGGCTTTCGTATAGCCCTGAACCGCACCTCCGCGATTTCCTAAGAACCATTCGACCAAACTATGCTTTGTGTCCAGTTCTCTGCCGATGATCGACGTACGCAATGTAAGACAGTGATCATCCGTTAGCTCGCCGAGCAATTTGCTGCGGCCATAGAGATCTTCCGCATCGGGTTTGTCGGATTCCTTGTAGTTTCCTTTTCGCCCGCTAAATACACAGTCAGTTCCGATCGTAATGACCCTAGCACCTATCGTCCCGCTGATCGCCGCTAATCTATGCGGAAAGGCCGCGTTGACCTCGATGAGAGTGCGCACGTCCTTGGCTTCGGGTGCCTGTTTGATTATGCCGGCAGCGTTAATTATCACATTCGGCTTGATCTTTTGCAGAGTCTCGCCAAGATGTTCACCGAAAAGAATATCTTCTACGATCTCAATTCGATCTTGCTGAAAGATGTTGAGCGGCGGAGTGGTTCCGGGGCGTTTGCGCATGAAAGCCCAAACGTCATTGTCCTGCCGTAAGACCTGCACGAGCTTATGCCCAAGCATGCCATTCGCCCCAATTATTGCGATCCTATCTGTCACGACCTTTACTTAAAGTAGCTCGGCAAGCCGAAAACACCTCTTCCGGCTCTATCAGTTTCAGGCAAAGAGCATCGTTCGGGCAATTCGGCACGCGGCAGCCCTCGCATTCTACATTGCGGCGAAACACAGTATTCCCATCGCCGAATGGAGACCATGCACCCGCCCAATCGATCGCGGCAAATATCGCGATGCAAGGTGTTCCCATTGCGGCGGCAAGATGCATCGGCCCACTGTCATTTCCCAAAAACATCTCACATTGACCGAGTAACGCTGCAGTTTCCCGGACACTAAGTCTGCCTGCGGCAATTGCTCCGATCCCGCTCATTTCAATAATCAACTCGCCTGCCCGCCGGTCCTCCGGCCCGCCCACTATGACGGGAAATATATTCTCATAAGAAACTAACCTCTGAACCACAGCAATGTAGCGTTCGATCGGCCACACTTTTGAAGGCCACTTGCTTCCCGGAGAGATGCCGACGATTCGTCTTCCATCGAGGCCTGGCAAGACCAGTTCCTCGACAAAAGTTTGCGCCGCATTTCTTTCGGCATCAGAGATCAGCAGATCAGTATCAGCGATCGCATTTTTCGAAACATCGATGCCCGATGAACGAACTACGTCGAGAAGATATTCCGCGTCGCGTTCGAGGACAGGTGAAGGATGGCCGCATTTGGTTGACAGCCACTTTGATCGTGCATACTCAAAACCGAAGCACTCCTTTATCCCTGCAAGGCGAAAAAAACGCTCGTCTCGACCCATTTGCCTCTCCGTGCGGACCCTCGGCATTAAATAGAAGACACTGTCAAAACGCTTGATCCTAAGCTTCGCCAAAAGAAACGCCGCCGAGGCGGCAGGTCCTCCGCCCGCCTTGTTCGGGTAGTGTATAAAATCGTCGATCAGTCCGAAAGGCGGCAAAACGTGCTTTGCTGAGAGAAAACCACTTCGATCAGATCCGTTCGTCAGTAGTGTAATGGAAGCTTCCGGAAAGTGCTTCCTGATTGCCCAAAATGCCGGCAACGCGGCAACTGCGTCGCCTAGATGTCCGGTGCGGAATATTAGGATCCGCTTTGAATGAGGCCCACGCTCAAGCATCGAGCTCGGCACCTCTGAGGTCGTCCAAACGAATGTGCGTTGTGCCGACGGACTCCACGACAATTCCCGCCGCGATGTTCGCAAGCCGGCTCGCGACGACGAGATCCGCACCAGCCGCGATACCGGCGGCCAAAGTTGCGATAACGGTGTCACCGGCACCCGTTACGTCAAAGACGCGGCGTGCGGTCGTTGGCAAATGAAGTACCGAGTCGTGCTGAAAAAGCGACATGCCGTCCTCACCGCGAGTGACGAGCACCGCCCTGCAATCAAGTTCGGAGAGCAGCCTGGAACCGGCCTTTGAAACAAAGTCCGGTTCGGCTTCCGATATGCCGCAAGCGTCTGCTGCCTCGTGGCGGTTTGGCGTTAGGATCGTTGCGCCTTGGTATTTGCTATAGTCCTTACCTTTTGGGTCGATAAGTACAGGCTTTCCAAGAGAATTTGCCTTATCTATCAATGCCGAAAGAACTTTTGTTGTAAGGAGGCCTTTTGCATAGTCGGAGACGACAATAGCGTCACATTTCTCGAGCTGACTTGAAAACACCGTGATCACTTCGTCTTCCGCAACCGATTCGATCGGTTCATTCGCTTCCTGGTCGATCCTGGTCACCTGTTGATTGTTGGCAATGACGCGGGTCTTGACCGTCGTGGGCCGAGCGTCGCTGCGGATCAATAGATCGATCCCGATCCCAAGCTGTTCCAACTCGTCCGCCAGCAGACTTCCCTCCTGGTCAATGCCGATCATTCCGACCAGCTTTGTGTGAACACCCAAACCTCTCAGGTTCGCGGCAACGTTCGCTGCACCTCCGGTAGCAATTGATGACTTGGTAAGCCGTACTACCGGGACGGGAGCCTCAGGCGAGATCTTGACCGCATCGCCCCACCAATATCGGTCGAGCATCACATCGCCGATCACGAGTACAGAGGCTCCCGAAAAATTATTCAGCAGATCGATATTCATATTCTTGCGGTAACGTCTGCATCTGCGGAATCAAGCATTTCGCACCATATGTGAGCAACAGTGATATGTGCCTCCTGAATTCGAGCCGTCCTTGGGGATGGGACCATTAAACATGCGTCACAAAGAGACGCGAGTTTCTTGCCCCCAGATCCGGTCATTCCGATCACCCGAGCACCTTTGCGGCGTGCTTCCATCACGGCCGCGATAATGTTCGGCGAGTTTCCGCTCGTACTGATCGCGATCAGGCAATCGCCGGCTGCGGCAAGCGCTTCGACCTGACGAGCGAACACTCTCTCAAAGTCGTAATCATTTGCCAGTGCGGTTAGTGCGGACGTGTCGGTAGTAAGTGCGATAGCCGGATAAGCCCGTCTTTCCCTTTCGAATCGGCCCACCAATTCAGCTGCGATGTGCTGAGCGTCGGCGGCGCTTCCGCCATTTCCGCAGACAAGTACCTTTTGCCCCTTCATCAAAGTGTCAGAGATTATCCGGTAACACTCAGCAATGGAATCTCTGCATGCATCGTGCAGCACATCCATAACCGAAATATGTTCTTTAAGTGAATCATAACCTTCGCCGGAGCTGCCGCGATGATGGCCGGGCCGAACTTCTGTGATCTTATCGATGATGGCGGATGAAGAATATCCGGGCAACAAAGGCAGTGAGACGACCTTGCCGCCCCAGCTTTGGACGAGGTCTGCACCGACTATCTCACTTACCGGCCAGTCGCCGCCTTTAACCAAAACGTCCGGCCTGATCCTGCGTATCAGATTCTCGGGCGTTGCTTCGTCAAAAATGATCACCTCGTCGACCGATCTTAGACCGCTCAGCACTGCCGCCCGGTCTTCTTGACATTGGATGGGGCGGTCTGGCCCTTTGATGGAGCGGACCGATCTGTCGCTGTTGAGGCCGACGACCAGTCGGTCTCCGAGCGCGTTAGCTCGTTCCAGGAGGTCAATGTGGCCCGGATGAATTATATCGAAACATCCATTTGTGAATACCATCATGTGTTTACAAAAGGGCTTTTTGGGGCTTGAAGAATCCTGCCTTATCTATACGCTTAGCAATGATCAGCACAAAAAGTATTCCGACCGACGCGGTGATGAGGAATCTGAACAGTGTGGGAATGATGGTTCCATAAAACCCTTCATACGAAATACACGTCAGCAGCATTATGTAGATGGAATACCTCCATATGGATGGAAGTTGCAGCTCTACCAATGCGGAATAGAAAAGTCGTATAAAAATGCCAATGACCAACATGCCGATGGGTACACCGATCGGTCCGAAATTGCGGAGCAGATCTCCGATCGGAGTGATCGCAAATGACGTTTCGCCGGTGTTGAAATAGAGATCACTATACCGCCTTGGGTCAGAGGCGGTCGGCTTTTCAGGCCACAATACGCGAGGAATGAAGAACGTCGAAAGCTCGTTAAAAATGTTGTTGTCGAGCCCGTATGCGTCTTCGTAAGGCTTGAGCAATTCATAGTTTGAAACCACGACGCCCACCGTGCTGACGATGTCCATTCGCCCAACCAGCGAGGAGGCCCCAAATTCGAGGCTCTCAACCGAACTGGAACCTCCGACCTCCTCAAAGGTTTGACCGATCTTTTCAATATATTCGCCGGCCTGTAGTTGAGACTCATCACCTTTGACCATTCGAAGCGTGGTGCCAAAGATCATCCCTGAAATTAGGATGACGATCAGAATTCCGCCTCCGATCGCCATTTGCTTTGCCTTGAATTGACGTCCCGAAAGGATGTAAGCGAGAACGATCAGGGCGAATATCTGGATCATCATTCCACGGTTTCCCGCGAAAATTGATTTGGTTATGCTAGAGCCAATAAGGATCGCCATCACCGGCACGAAATATAATTTGAGCTTTTCAGCCCTGAATATTATCAGCCAAAGGATAAAACTCCCCTGAAACCAAAACTGCTGGGTCAGGAAAAGGATCCCGTCGTAGGAAGATATTTCCTCCGCACGCTGAAAACCAAACTTGCTTAGCGTAAATTCCGAAACGGTTATGATCGCACCGATCGAGAGCAGTGTCAGCGAAGGGATAATGTACGACTGGTCACTTCGTTTTGCTTCAGGCAGCTTTGAGCCGAGATAGCGGCCAACGCGTTGGCCGACCGGCAAAAAATAACCAAGGGCAAGGCCGATGAATCCCAGGCCGAGAATGAGGATCGTGAACGGGAGGTCGCTTTCGGGATCGCGAACAAGATTTATGTAGATCGGATCTGACCAGCCGACGGCAAGAAAGAAACCGCCTAAACAAAAGGCCGGAAAAAAATAGGACCACGTCGCAAATATCAATGGGTCCGCGAACGAAAATCTGCCCTTATGCCAAAGCAGCAGCGACGGGAGAATGAACACCGCCCCAAGGCCGATCACCCACGGGATGAGATAGTGATGCGGAAACGCCTCCAGCACGCCTTGTACATACATTAACGCGAGCGCGGTGCATACTATCGAGCCGAGCATCAGGGCTAGGCCCGGCAGCATTCGGTCGCCGGCCAATGAGGGAGAATAGTTTTGTGTCCTTATCTCGCGCATCAATAAGCCAATCCTCAATTGTCGACTTTTCTGCAGATGGCCACAAGTCCGTCAGCCCATTGGCTTGAGAACTTGACGCAAATATCATTTATTAGATTTACGATCGCCCGGTTCGTAGGTCGATGTTCGACTCCCAGATCGTAAAAAAAGAATGAGCGGAGCTGAAAGTTGTGTCGCTTCAAAAGAAGTCTCAATGTCGAATACGAATAATAGGCAACGTGATCAGGGTGAACGGGTTCATTGACGCCTCCTTTGCCGCGAAGCCCGTATTGAAAGAACCGCATTGCACAGTAAGCATTGACAGTGGTAATTACAAGGTCTGTTGAAGGATTCATTAGACGCCGAATTCCGCTAAGAAAACGGCCCGGATCGTTCAGATGCTCGATTATCTCGCCTGCAATTATTACATCGAATCGGGGTTCAAGGTCGACATTGTCGAGGTCGGTCAGATCTCCATTTACAAGATCGTCAAAGCCTTCTCGTTGAAGAGCAACAAGGCCGTCGTCGTCCGAATCGAGTCCGGTCAGCGATCCGGCTACATCAGCTATCACCTCATGGAGAAGCGTGCCGTTGCGGATTGACTCTTCTGTGTAGGGTGCATTTGTGCATCCCAAATGCAGAACACGCTGCCCGCGGCATACTTCGCGTATGAGATCGACTCGCTGAACTAATGAAAGATCGTCCGGGATCATACTTTCTGACCTCTCAAGAATAACCGCCCGAGAACGCTCTTGAAAATCTCGATCTCGTCTTGAGCGAAGAATCTCATACTGAACAAAGCTATGCAGAAGATGATAAATGAAATAGCCGCCTCGGCGAGCAGCGTAGGCCAGCCGTCCGGAAGAAGGTTAGATAAAAAATAGGATGCGGTTCCCGCAGCTAATGCAGCGACCAATATCTTTATTGGCAGCATAAGCCAAAGCGGCAGCAAAACCGTTCCGAAAATGCGCTTCTCAAAAACAATAATCAGAAAGATCAGTATTGAGGATCCTGCAAATCTGCTGAATGCGATGCCCTCCGGTCCGTAGATCCTGAACAAAAAGATCATCAAGATCGCTGCGACAAGTGAGCTTGTCGCAGTGAAAGCGGCATTCAGGCCGAATTTCTCATTGCTTTCGGTGAATTGCCAGGCAATTATCGTTGCTCCCATTATCGCAAAAGTCGCCGAATGAAAAACGAGAATGTTGTACGAATGTTCGGCGAAATCGGTGCCGAGCCACAGTGCCAGAAATTCCCGGCCGAACAGGATCGCTCCAAGCAGAAAAAAGGATGAGGCACCGACCAAAAGTTTTGTGGAAACTTTATACAGGATCAACGACTTATCTTTGTCGCCGAGCAATGAATTTGCGGCCGGGAACACCGCAAGCGAAATACCCGCCGCAAAACCGAGAAAATGGACCGCAAGTGAAAGCGGGATAGCGTAAAAGGTGAGAACTGAAGTGCCAAACTCTCTAACTATCAGCGATCTTTCAAAGATGAACAAGAGGTTTCCGGCCACTTGATAGAGTATGATACTGCCCGAATAGAAAAAGATCTTTTTCCGTATCTCATGCCTTACCGACGTATCAAAGCGAAGCTGCGGTAACAGGGCTTTTGCCGTCAGAAAAAATACTATAGCTATGCCTGCTACGGTTATCAGATTCCAGAGGAGCAACGCCTCGACCGTGCCTCCATTCAATGCGATGACCGCGGCACCTGCATTCATACTGACTGCACTAATGTTAGAAATCAGGAACAACCGATCAAACCGCTGAATGCCCTGCAGGATGTTTTGGTAAACAAGGCTTATCATCGTGAACAAGATCACCATGCCTGCAAACTGCAGAGATCTAGTTGCCGCCTCGATCTGGTCGTGAGGCAATGCGAGCAGTTCTACGACCAACGCGCGCGAGAAAAGCCAGAAAACGATGGCGGCGACAACTCCAAGGACCGCGCTGGCAATTAGCACTGCCGTTACAGCCTCCGAAATGGCTTTAGTATCGCCCGCCGCTTTGAATTGGGCTACGTATTTGCCTGCCGCCTTTCCAACACCGAAGGTGAATGAATAACCGATGAAACCCAGGGCAAGTGCGTAGATACCGAAGGATGCTGTGCCCAGGCCGCTGACGATGATCGGAGTAACTATAAGGTTAAGGCCAAGCGGCAATATCCAAGACAAAACGCTAAAGAGAGCGTTCTTGGCTACGATTGCCGATCTGCTGTTTGATTCAGGCATCGAGGTTGAGTGCGGCGGCGTACGCAGACAAGACCTTATTCGCAGCGATGCGTTCGTCGAACTTCTCCAGGACCAGTTCTTCGGCATTTATTGAGAGTTCCGAACGGAGTCTTGGACCATTCGCAAGCGTCATTATCGCGTCGGCAAGTGCCCCCGCATCGCCCGGTTCGATGAGAATGCCTGTTTTCATGTGAATTACTGCCTCAGGAATCGAGTTGATATTCGTTGAGATACACGGCAGGCCCAATGCCATTGCCTCGAGCAAAGAGATCGGAAGTCCTTCCAAATAGCTCGGAAGGGCAAATATATCAGCGATGTTATAAAACTTCAGCACATCGATCCTATCGCCGCCTGCGACAGAAGATTCAACAAATCGAAACGAATCACCAAGGCCAAAACCCGCGATCATCTCCTGCGCAGCGCCGGACGGCAACTCCGGCGTAAGCCAAACGAATCGCATCTTTTCGTCTGTCCGCAAGATCTGTTGTGCTGCTTCCAAAAATATCCAGCGGCCCTTTCGGTCTATGAACTGTCCAACACATAGGACGACGGTTTCGTCTTCTGAAAACCCGAATTTGTTTCGCAATTTTCGTCGGTCGTCGTCACTCATTCGAGCTGCCGCTATCTCGACAGGGTCGATCGACGTGTAGGTCACTGGTATGAATTCCAAGTACTTCTTGGGCACCCATTCGGCCAAACGCCCCAATGTGTCGCGATTTGCGGCAAACAGCCGCAGCGAGCCGGTAGCCAATAGAAATCTAAGCCTGCCTTTCCAAAGCAATCGTCGCCATAAAGAGCCGTCAACCAATGTGTTATGGGATGTTACAAAGACCTTTCCGCTCAATGCACGAAGCAACGATAGCAACTGCCACGACTGCCACGGTGCCGTTTCGATATGAACAACGAAAGGCTTCGTGCGAACCTTCCGAAAATAGTTGATGATCGCTATTTCTGAGCGAACTCTTTTGAGCTGCCTACGAATCTTTTCGATTATCCGGGTTGCAGGGGAAAGATCCAATGAATGTTCCAAGAAATCAATATTTACATCTTTTGATCTTAGAAAGCCAACGATATCCGGCGATGAACTTCGCGGCAAAATAACCGTTACATCCCAGTTTTCGCGAGCATATTTCATTATTGAGATGAGGTGGATCTGTGCGCCGCCCCATTCTACGTAATTCCATACGTAAAAGAGCTGCGGTCGCATTTCACCTGTCTTCTTGGGCGACACTTGACGCATAGATCTCTGATAGCGGCTGCTCCGGCTGGCCTGCTGCCCAGCTTGATTCCTGACTTATCCCAAGAATGACCCTGATCCCAAAGATCGCTACCGCCAAAAGGCCCTCCGCCTTATTCGGAGCAACCGCCATCGTAGCACTAAATCGGCGACGAAAGGAGTAAGGGCCGAATGGGTCGGAAAACAGACAACGGAACTTTTCGGTCAATGGCAAATACCGGAATCCGGAGGGCGGATCGTTCGGTTTGCAAAATACCCGTGCCCGCGGCTCGACCAACAGCTTCCATCCGAGCTTTCTTAGCCGAGGCGTGTATTCCGCATCTCCATACTGGGGGAAACGCTTCGAATCCATCAATCCGGCCTCTCGAATGGCGGTTGCAGGAAAAAGCACGCAGTTACCAACTATCATCTCCACATACCAAGGACGGTCAGGTACGGTCCAAACGGTCTGATGGAACCAGTGTCGGTTCCCTCCTCTCCAAAGATCCCATTTCGGTGCGACCTGGAAAACTCTATGAGGACTGCTCCAATCCAGAAGCAGCGCACCTACGACACTGCGTTCGTGTCTTTGACAGCAATCGACGAGGCGAGCAATGGCGTTTTGATCAAAGATCGAATCATTGTTGCACGTCAGAACAAAGTCCGGATCGTCGGACAATGCCGCCGTTATGCCGCGATTAGTACCTTCGGTAAACCAGAGATCGCCGCTGCCGGCGATGATGTTAACGTCCGGAAAGTTCTCCCTTACGGCATCAGCCGTCCCGTCGGTAGAACCATCGTCAACAATGAAAATGCGGACGTCAATACCGTTTAGGTCGGACCGGAAAATGCTGCGCAGAAATTGTAATGTCTCGGCTCGGCGGTTGTGAACAGGCGTCACGATAGCCAGTTTAGTATGCATGGGTTCTTACCGGCTTTTGGCACTTTCGGCAAGGAGATCGGCCTCTATCATCAAGGACGCAAGATCTGAGAAGCGGGTCGTTGCCTCCCAACCGAGAAGCCGTTTCGCCTTTGACGCGTCGCCGATCAGACGGTCAACCTCGGTTGGCCTAAAATACTTATCGTTGATATCAACGACCTGATCACCTTCCATGAGCGTTGTAGAGATACCGAATTCTTTCTCGAGTATAGATCGATCCACAGAATGGACCAGCCCTTGTTCCTCAACTCCCGATCCTCGCCATTCGATAATGATCCCCAGCCTTAGAAAGACAGCTTCCACAAACTCACGCACGGAATGTTCTTCGCCAGTCGCAAGGACGAAATCCTCCGCCGAATCGTGCTGCAGCATTCTCCACATACCTTCGCAAAATTCAGGTGCATAGCCCCAATCGCGGCGAGCATTCAGGTTGCCGAGGCTGATGGTGCCCCCCTTGCCCAAAACTAACTGGGCAACGCCCCGAGTGATCTTTTTAGTGACAAATGTGTTGCCTCGTCGCGGCGATTCATGATTGAACAAAATGCCGTTCGCCGCAAAAATTCCATAGGCCTCACGGTAGTTCACTATGGTCCAGTATGCGAAGAGTTTTGAGACCCCATAAGGCGAACGCGGATAAAACGGCGTTGTTTCAGACTGCGGGACCTCCTGCACCAAGCCATATAACTCGGACGTTGACGCTTGATAGAATTTCACGTGCCTTAGGCCGGTCTCGCGGATCGCGTCGAGGAATCGGAGCGTTCCCAAAGCGTCCACTTGGGCAGTGTAATCGGGGATCTCAAATGAGACCTTTACATGACTTTGAGCCGCAAGATTATATATCTCGTCAGGCTCGATCTTATCAAGCAGACGGTTCAGGCTGCTTGGGTCGATGAGGTCGCCGAAGTGAAGAAAAAGGCGTTTATCGAGTATCTCAGGATTCTTGTAGAGATGGTCAATACGGCCTGTATTAAACGAGCTGGAACGCCGAATGATGCCATGCACCTCATAGCCTTTTTCAAGAAGGAGCTCTGCGAGATAGCTTCCGTCTTGACCGGTAATGCCCGTAACCAATGCCTTTTTCATCTTCTTTACTTGCGACTTCTTTTCCGATCAAGCGGTAATGTCCTTCGATGCGTACGCGTCATAGACCTCTTTAAGCCCCGCCTTTAGATCAATGTCGGGCCTCCAGCCCAGAGAGTTCATGCGACTGCTGTCCATGAGCTTTCTGGGAGTTCCGTCAGGCTTGGACGGGTCGTAAATGATCTCACCTTTAAAGCCCGCAATTTCCGAGATCATTGAACTGAGGTCACGGATAGACACTTCTGTGCCGGTTCCAACGTTCAGGTGAGAGATCCCGAAATCATAGACCTTCCTCGCCTCAATATGCTCGATCGCAAAAACGATCGCGCTCGCGAGGTCCCTTACATGCATGAACTCACGGAGCGGACGGCCTGTGCCCCATACAGTTACCTTAGACTCGCCTTTTACCTTGGCCGCATGGATCTTGTTGATCAATCCCGGTATCACATGCGATGTCACAGCATCAAAATTATCATTTGGGCCGTATAGGTTGGTAGGCATCAGCGAAAAAAAATTGTCCCCATACTGACGATAATAATTCTCGCAAAGCTTCACGCCTGCTATCTTGGCGATAGCATACGGCTCGTTTGTCGGCTCCAACTCGCTCGTCAATAACGCCTCTTCCCGCATAGGCTGAGATGCGGCTTTGGGATATATACAGGAACTTCCCAGGAAGATCAGCTTTTTGACCTGAGCTTTGTGTGCAGCCTCGATCACGTTAGCCGCGATCATAAGATTATGATAAAGAAATTCGGCTCGATATGTATTGTTTGCCAGAATTCCGCCTACTCTTGCGGCCGCTACGATTACGATATCGACGGCATTCGCAGCGAAAAAATCATTGGTCCGATGTTGATCCACCAGATCCAGATCGCCTGAAGCAGGAGCGATCAGAGCGGTTGTCCGTTCGGATCTGAGGCGTTCGCAAACCGCTCTGCCGACCAACCCGGAACCGCCGAGGATCAAGACCTTTTTATCCTCAAGATCCATTTAAAAACGCTATACACAGATCAGCCTTCGTCGGTTTGACTGTACCCGCCCTTGTGATAATAGCTCTGGTAGTAGTAGTAGTTGTCCTTCGTGTTGAGGTTGACGTTATTCAAAACGACACCGAACACCTTAGCGCCGATCTCATTGAGCAGCATGCGCGATTTTCGCACGACCTGCCTGGAACTGACGCCGGCGTGTACGACCAATATGACGCCGTCCACCATGGATGCGATCAGAACTCCGTCCGTGAATGACGCGATCGGAGGCGAATCGAGAACGACGTGCGTGAACTTGGACCTAAGCATCTTTAAAAGTAGAGCCATCTGCTCAGAGCCGATCAGTTCAGCGGGGTTCGGCGGGATCGGGCCCGAAGGCATCACATGGACTCGAGTTGTTTTATCCACCAAAATTGCTGCGTCGATCTCCGCATCACTGAGTTCGTTCGCAAGCAGATTACTGAGTCCCGCTTTGTTCTCCATATTAAATACAGAGTGAAGTCGAGGCCGACGCATATCAGCATCGATTATCAGGACTTTGACACCAGTCTGAGCCAAGCTTATCGCCGTGTTCGTCGCCGTAGTGGTCTTACCTTCCGCCGGCAGGCTCGAGGTGATGAGGAGCATTTTCGGAGCGTGCCCCGCCGAAGACAACAGGATCGATGTTCGGAGATGGCGATAAGCTTCAGCCAATGCCGATCGAGGGTCCGCGCTGATCAGCAGTGGTGAACCGGGCGGAGCTTCCTCGCCTTCGCCGCTGCCGACAAGCAGAAGTTTCCGTTTTGGCAGCGAGTCCACGGTCGGAATGGCGGCAAGAGCCGGAAGCTGCAGATAGCTTTCGATCTCTTCAACAGAGCGGATCGTGTCGTCAAGGTACTCTAGGAAGAGTGCGAGCCCCATACCGAAAACCGTCGATAGCAGAAGTGCCAGCGACACCGTCATCAATCGCCTCGGCGACACCGCTGTTTCCGACGGAATGGCAATTTCAATCACGCTGATGTTATTGTCTGAACCTTGTGCCGCAACGTCGTTACCGCTTACCTGCTTTCTGAGGTTGTCAAGAAAACCCTTGTTCGTATCAATATTCTGCTGCAGAAGCTTGATGTTCACGGCACTCTGATTCTGAGCCTGAGCCTCGTTGTATTGCTTCTCAAAATCGGCCCTAATTTTATCTTCTTGACTCTTGGCCTGAAGATATTTGGTCCGTAGGTTCTCAAGCATGCCTTTCGAAGTGCGTTTTCTATACTCCGCAAGGTCTGCATTGAACTTGGCGGCGGCACGGTCGATTGAGTCTTCGTAACTCTTGAGTTGAGCGTCAATTTCTCGGATCTCAGGGGCACCTTCCTGAAACTCCTGCAGTTTTGCGGCTCTGAGCTGTCGAAGATCCGCGATCTTCTTCAAGATATCTGCTCTGAAAACACGGATATTGTTTTCCTGTTCCGTGATGAACCGTGCAGATTGCTCCTCAGCAAGCGCGTTCACCTTGTCCGGTGAGTTAGCCACCGCGAGGTAGTTCGCCTCTGCGTTCTTTCGCTGATTCTCTGCTTCGAGCAGTTGTTTATTCAGCCCGGACAACCGGTCGATGACAATGGTTTGTTCGCCTTCGGTCTTCAGGATACCCGCGTTCTGCGTCAAGTCAACGAGCTTTTCCTCGTCCCTCTGAACGTCGGCCTGAAGGTTAGCGATGCGTTCCTGAAGGAAATCATTCGTCTTACGGCTGGTACCTGAACGCTTCTCTTGGTTCAATGTTGTGAATGTTCCAGCAATAGCATTCGACACGAACGCAGCTACCTCAGCACTCGTGTGCCTGAACGTGATATCGATCAAACGGGTATCCCGAACGGAAGAACGGGTCTCTCGTACAGGCTCCACATCCAGATTACGCTTAATGAAATCAACGTAAGGTGCGAGTTTTACTGCGTCCTCTATTTCCTCTGTGGTCGCAAGGCCGTCCAAAGAAGGCAGTTGGGTCGGTGAAGATGTTTTACCGTCCGCACTTGTTGCCAACCCCAACGTTCGCAAAAGCGAGTTCAAAGTAGAGCCGGTCGATTCTTCCTTGGCGGACAGGAAATCTTTGTTATTCTCGAGGTTGTTCTCTTTAATGACCCTCCGTAAAAGGCCGTCGCTCCGCAAGAGTTGAAGCTGAGTATTGAAGTACGCCGGATCCGGGTTCGAGATGGGCCTGGCCCTGTCGGAGGTCACCAATTCGGGATTTACCTGCTCCAGATCGACCTGAACGACGGAACGCGAGGCATATACGTTCGGCTTGCGAGCCATATAGATCGCGGTCAGAGTGGTGATCAACGCTGCAAGGCCTATCACCAGCCACAAACGCTTTCTGATTGCTCTCCAGTAATCGAGAAGGCGAAAATCCGCGGTTGCGGATTCACCGCGATATGACGGATATTGCCCCGGTACGGCAGGCCGGTAATCGAATGGCCGCTCGAGCTCCAGATTTTCCGACGGTAGATTCTTTGTAATGTCTCGCGATTCTTGCATGCCGGTAGTCAATTACGGTATTCGGTAGATCGCGCTCGGGATCGACGACCTCAGCGAGTTTGCGACTCCCTGAAGTATGGATTTGACCCTGTCCTCACTGACGGCAACTATGTCGTTAGGTTCGAGGAATGGGTCATTGATCTTGCCTTTGTCGATCTGGTTAAGGTCCAGAATTATCTCTTGCCGCTCGAGCGAGCCCTGAGTTTGGCGGAGTATACGGACGCGATCCTTTTTTGCAGTCGGTTTCAAGCCTTCAGACGAAGCGAGTGCCTGTGTCAACGTGATCGGCTCACGAACACGTATCGATCCCTGTTTGTTAACGTTCCCGTAAACATAAATGATGTCAGCGTCGAGAACGGAAACGATATCGCCGGGCTGAAGCCAAAATGTACGTTTTCCTTCCTGAATATCCCTTATTTTGAAATCAACGACCGCCAGATCGTCATCGTTATCGTCTTCCAACCGACACCCAAATGCGTTTCCGGGCCTCGCAACGATCATCCGCGTGCCGGCCTCTTTGTTCGGGCCGCCCGCCATCGCGAGGAGTTCGAGCAAATGGACCTTACGGCTCAAATAGAAACTGCCCGGCTTTTCAACAGCGCCGATCACGCCGACAGGCTGCGACCGCTGCTCAGCGACCACAACATTCACTTGAGGGTCACGAAGATATTTTTCACGATAAGCTTCAGCGATCGCGACGGCCAATTCACGATCCGTCTTGCACACGGCGACGACGGGGTTTTCGAGCCTGAACAGCGTGATAGTGCCGGCAGGGCTGACGGAAACACGCTGGTTCAATTCCGGATGTCGGAATACCTGAATATCAAGAACATCCTGAAATCCGATCCGATATCGGTCTGAGGTGTTCGCTGCCGAACCCGGCAATTGAGCGAAAGAGGCTATTGCCATAATCGGCAACGCCACGAGGCCCAAAAAAGCTCTAAACTTGAACATACAAAGATTGCGGTAAATATAAGGCCCGCCAGCCAATACGGAAAAACGATTTCGGAAAACAAACAGCAATGTTATCAAATGCGGTATGCTTTTGAAACAAGAGTTTTGAAAGAAAAGCCTATTTCGATAAACTCGAAACAAAGTCAGCGATGTCTCCATCAGAATCCGCAACGCCGATGCTTCGGCAATATCTTGAGATAAAGAAGCAATATCCGGGCACCATTCTTTTCTTTCGTCTCGGCGACTTCTATGAGATGTTCAACGAAGACGCGATAGTTGGCTCTCGCGAATTGGAGATCACGCTTACCGCACGGCATAAGGACTCTCCAAATCCTATACCAATGTGCGGAGTTCCCTATCATTCGGCATCAGGCTACATCGCTCGCCTTGTCAAGAAGGGCTATCGCGTCGCTATATGTGAACAGACTGAGGCACCGGAAAAAGGAAAAAAGCTGGTTAACCGCGAAGTCGTCAGGGTCATTACTCCGGGAACCGCGATCGATCCACAACTTGTAGAATCAAAAGAATCCATCTATTTGGCGTCGGTCCTTGCCGTCAGCGACAGCTACGGAATCGCGATCTTGGAGATGTCCTCCGGTAGTTTTTTTGCCGCGGAATTTGCGGGAACCGGTGCATGGAATCACGTTTGCGAACAGTTGGACGGTTTCGGCCCTAAAGAGATTCTCTATCCGGCGGACATGCGGTCTCGCCTTGCCGGTATCATCTCGATCGAGACGCCGGCAATGTTCGGTGAGGCCGACGCTGATCACGCGGTGGCCGAGGGACGCAATATCACAGGATTGTCTCTGGAGCCCCGATATTTTGACGTGGCAGAGGCGGAACGGCTCTTGTTGAAACAGTTCGATGTCGTCTCGCTCGAACCTTTCTCTCTCGCCGGACGCTCGGCCGCAATTGCGGCGGCTGGCGCGTGCCTGAGATACGTTCAGGAAACTCAAAGGGCCGTTGCTGAGCATATCTGCGAGATATCTTTCATTGATACCGCCGATTCTATGGTTCTCGACTCTCTGACGCTAAGGAATCTTGAGATATTCAGTTCCCGCGGCGAGACATCGAAAGGCTCTCTGTTCGTGACCATCGACGAAACGGTAACGGGCATGGGAGCAAGGCTGCTAAAGTCTTGGCTACAGCGCCCTTCACTGAAGCAGAGTGAGATCCATACACGTTTATCCGCAGTCGCAGAACTAAGTGATTCCCTTTTCCGAGATAGTTTGCGCAACAACCTGAAGAAAGTAGCTGATATTGATCGTCTTGTCGGAAGGGTCAATCTTGGAACGGCAACTCCAAGAGATATTGTCTCGCTCAGAACCTCACTGCGGAACGCGCCGCCGATCCGCGATCTGATCTCTGATTCGAGTTCAATGCTGCTTCAAGTGCTCGCAGAAAATGTTAGAGATCACTCGACTTTAGTGGCCCTTCTCGAAACTGCGATCGCCGATGAGCCTCCTGCGGCGGTGAGCGATATGGGTGTGATTCGGGACGGGTACAGCCCTGAGCTTGATGAATTGCGTAGGATCGCGGGATCCGTGAAATCATCCATAGCAGAATTTGAAGGCAAGGAACGCATCAGGACCGGGATCCCCAATCTCAAGATCCGCTACAATAACGTTTTTAACTATTACATCGAGGTTTCAAAAGCCAATCTTGAGAAGGTCCCCGACGACTATCATCGACGTCAGACCCTAGCAAACGCAGAACGATTTACAACACCCCAGTTGAAAGAGTGGGAAGATAAAGTTCTTAACGCCGAGAGTCGGATGCTGCAGCTTGAGGTCGAGCTTTTCGGGCAAATTAAGGATGCGATCCGCCGAGATACACGCGAACTGCAGACCACGGCAAGGGTTTTCGCCACTATCGACGCCCTTTGTTCGCTGGCCGAGACGGCGGTGAAACGAAATTATGTGTGCCCGGAGATACACGAAGGGGACTCGATCGAGATCCGAAAAGGCCGTCATCCTATCGTTGAATCCGCGTTGGGCGAGAACTTCGTGTCGAACGACATTTTGTTGAACAACTCGACCGATCGCCTCCTGATCATCACCGGGGCGAATATGGGAGGAAAATCGACGGTTCTTCGCCAAACCGCTCTCATACAAATACTCGCCCAGATCGGATCGTTCGTTCCTGCGTCGTTCGCGAGGCTTCCTATAGTCGATCGAGTTTGGACGCGTGTCGGAGCTTCTGACGATCTTGCGTCAGGCCGCTCGACGTTCATGGTAGAGATGACCGAAACTGCGTCCATACTGCGAAATGCAACACCCAGAAGCTTGGTGATCTTGGATGAGATCGGACGAGGGACGTCCACCTTTGACGGTTTGTCGATAGCATGGGCTGTTGCAGAGTATTTGCACAATGCACCCGAACATTCTGCAAAGACGATGTTTGCGACACATTATCATGAGCTGACCGAACTCGCCGAGATGCTGCCCGGTGCAAAGAATTATCAAATGGCTGCTACCGAACGTGAGAACGAGGTAGTGTTCCTTCATAAGCTTCAGCCGGGCAAAGCTTCAAAGTCCTACGGAATTGCCGTCGCGAAATTAGCGGGACTGCCGATCGAGGTTATTCGGCGTGCGGATGAAGTGCTGAAAAAGTTGGAAAAATATGAGCTTGCGGTCTTCGAGGACGAATCGCGTTCCGGTTTCGCCAAAGCGGCTGCGGGAAAGGCTGCCCTACAAAGTTCACTCTTTGCCATTGTGAATGAGGCCGCGATCGACGAACTCAGGGAGATCGACATCGACAAGCTGAGCACTGAGGAATCGAAAAAGATTTTGGAGAGCGTCAAGTCCAAGATCATGTAGCATCCGGAAATGCGTGATCTGGATAATTACTGACGCACAATTGAGTGAATTTTCATTTCCCTCAGCGACTTGATAGACTTACGACTGCTCGCATAATTGTTCTCTTCGTTGTGGAAATAGCCTACACTAACAACCTTAATGTCGGAAAGCATTTCCTGATCGGATTGCCGGCGGATGAATTGGATCCGGCGGCGAAGGTTTTGCTCGATGAGGTCCGCCCGGGAGGCGTGATCCTTTTCGCGAGAAATATCAAAAGTTGTGATCAGACCCGGCGGCTGCTTGACGAGATCGTAGCTGAGCTCGGTTATCGTCCTCTTATCGCAGTTGATCAGGAAGGCGGACTCGTAGATCGGTTGAGGAGGGTGCTTGCCCCCTTACCGGCAGCGGCAAGAATGCGCTCGCCCGACGATGCTCGACGTCTGGGCCGCCTTGCGGGTGAGCCGTTGTCTATACTCGGATTCAATATCGACCTTGCTCCGGTCGTTGACGTGATGGACGCTTCAAGGTCTGATCGGTCAAATGGGCTTTATTCCCGTGCCTTTGGCGCGACGAAGGAGCAGGCCGCTGAGTTTGCAGAAGCGTTCATTTCCGGCCTTGCTGAATTTGGGATATTGGGCTGCCTTAAACATTTTCCCGGGCTTTCCGCCGCACGAGTTGATTCCCATGAGGAGTTGCCTGAGGTTGATGTAAGTCGGGAGGATCTTGATGAGATCGACCTATTTCCCTATCGGCGGCTTTTCGATCCTGACGGCTGTGCGGTGATGATCGGACACGCCGTCTACCCGAATACGAACTTGCAGGCAGTTGGGCCGAATGGCAAACTTTTACCTTCGTCTCTCGATGACGGTATCGTCAATGGCCTTCTGAGGCGTGATCTTGGCTTTGACGGCCTCGTTATCACTGACGACCTTGAAATGGGTGCGATCGTCAATACTTATGGCATTGGGGACGCTTGTGTAAAGGCAATGAATGCCGGAAACGATCTGCTGGCGATCTGCGCGAAGCCGGAATCAATACTTGCCGGTTTCCGAGCGGTTCAAGCTGCTACTGATAAAGGCGACATTTCAAGCGAGGTGCTCGCAGCCTCTTCGGCTCGGATCGACCGGTTTGGGCATAATATTACCGAACCTCGTCAGTTCGACCAAAGCAGGCTAGATGATATTGCAGGAGAAATTGAAGAATTTGCCAGATCCGTTGAATAGACATTGGGAGGAATGCCGGTGAAAAGACTGTTGATCTTGTCTGTTATTGCTGCGACCGCATTTGCTGCGGGCTGCAGAAGAAATAACTCAGAATTTGTAACTGTGGCTCTGTCGGACGCGTTTTCGACTTTCGATACTTTAACAACCGAAAAATCGGACGCGGCGGCTGAGAGGATCAGAAATCTCTTCTTTAACTCGCTTGTTCGAAAGAACGAATCGTTTGACTATGTGGGCGAATTGGCGAAAGAGATCAAGACATCGGACGACGGAAAGTCGATAACATTTGTTCTCCGTGAAGGCGTGAAATTCCACGATGGAAAGACACTAAGTTCAGCCGACGTAAAATACACGTTCGATGAGCTGATTCGAACAAAGGGTTACAAGTCGTTTTCATATTTTGATGTTGTAAACAAACAGTCCACACCGCATATTACCTCCATCGAAACACCTGATCCGCTCACCGTTGTTTTCAATATTCAAAAGCCGGCGCTAAAGAATCAGCTATTGTCAAATCTGGTCGCTACGCCGATAATTGCTGAAGGAACTGCAGGCCAGCAAAAACAGCAGCCATCGGGAACCGGACCTTTCAAATTCGTGGCCTTCGATGCCAGCCAGAACATCGTTGAATTGGAAGCGTTTGCAGATCATTGGGAGGGAGCCCCAAAGGTTGCAAAGCTTCGGATCAAGACGGTCCCGGATGCGAGTGCTCTTCAGGCCGAACTTCAAACGGGCGGCGTCGATATCGCACCTATGCCGTCGAATCTGCCGCCTGATACCCTAAACGCTCTCAAGGGTCTTGGAATTCTTAACGTTGAGCAATATGACGGCTCAAACATCCAATACCTGGGATTCAACACAACGTCACCACCTCTTGATAATCCTAAAATAAGGCAAGCGATCGGCTATGCCGTTGATCGCGAAAAGATCATTCGCGAACTTCTATCGGGACAGGCAAAGATCGCAAACTCTATTTTGCCTGAGGCGTCATGGGCATATTCAGCCGGGACTGTGTACGCTTATGATCCATCTAAAGCCAAGCAACTCCTCTCGGAGGCCGGTTATAAGAACGAGCCGATCACTTTCAAGTTCTCGTCGGGCAATGCTGCCTACAGCAGCTATGCTCAAGCGATCCAAAGTATGTTGGTTGCAGCCGGCTTTAACATCCAGATAGAAACTTTAGATCCGAATACTATTCGAGAAAATCTGGCCAAAGGCCAGTTTCAGATGAATACAGCCGTGTGGGTCGGTGGAAATCAGGATCCGCTGTTTCTTAAAGATCTTTTCACTACAGCAAAGATACCTTCTGCAGAAGTAGCCTGCTGTAATAGAGCTCGTTACAGTAACCCGGAGGTTGATAAGCTCATCGATGACGCCGTGAACGAAACGGACAAGGCCAAAGCGAAAGAACTCTATGTGAAGGCTTGGGAGATCATAAGCCGCGACCTGCCGCTTTATCCGCTATGGTATCCGTCGAATATGGTGATATCGAATAAGCGTATCGGCAACGCGAAGATCGGGCCTAGTGGCGACTGGACGTTTTTGAAGGATATTACGGTTTCGCAATAGCTGTGGCCGGAGTGTGCGGCTTGACAAAGAAAGGCCAAAAGGTAGAATAATTATTTGCCACGCGGGAGTAGCTCAGTGGTAGAGCGCAACCTTGCCAAGGTTGAAGTCGCGAGTTCGACCCTCGTCTCCCGCTCCAGTTTGAAAAGGAGAAAGGATAAAGGAGAAAGGAGAAAGTTTCCGGCTTTCCATTTACCCTTTATCCTTTCTCCTTTCTCCTTTGTTATCGGCGGCGTAGCCAAGTGGTAAGGCAGAGGTCTGCAAAACCTTTATTCATCGGTTCGATTCCGATCGCCGCCTCCAATTTCTAACGCAAAGAACTATTCAGTTCTTCGAGAACCGCAGAGCCCGGGCAGATGGCTTCCCTGTCGAGCGAATTGAGCGGCTTTTCTGTTGTGTTCAGGAGGCTCTGCAAGTCGGGTGCATCTTCGTTGATATAGAGCAGCCCCGTCAATATCTCACCTTTGTCCTTTGCCCTCTGCATAGCATTGATCGCCGAAAAACGGTCGAGCGGGTCCCAATCTTTCTGCAGTTTATGCAGCCGTATTTCCGACCCGTCGTGCAAAGTGATATCCGAAATATCGCCGGCCTCATAATTGGTCGTTATCTCACGCATCATCGGCACGAAGTCCATTGTGCCCGTAACCTCAACGTGTTCGCGGACGTAATCGTAGGATTTCGTCGAACCGGGGTTGTTGTTGAATGTCACACAGGGCGAGATGACATTTAGGAATGAAAAGCCGTTGTGCTTCATCGCGGCTTTCATTAGAGGGACGAGCTGCTCTTTGTCACCGGAAAAACTCTGAGCGACGAAGGTGGCACCCAGCTCAATGGCTAGACTCGCCAGGTCAATGGCTTCGAAGAGGTTCACGCTTCCCGCTTTGCTCTTGGAGCCGGCATCGGCGGTCGCGGAGTCCTGACCCTTCGTCAGGCCGTAGCAGCCGTTGTTCATCACGAGGTAAACCATGTTCAGGTTTCGTCTGACAACGTGCACGAACTGCCCCATTCCGATCGAAGCCGTGTCGCCATCGCCCGAGACGCCAAAATAGATCAGGTCGCGGTTCGCGAGATTAGCTCCCGTTGCGACTGACGGCATTCGGCCGTGGACCGAATTAAAGCCGTGCGAGTTCGACAAAAAGTAAGCGGGCGATTTCGACGAACAGCCTATTCCCGAGAGTTTTGCTACTTTGTGGGGCTCAATATTCATCTGCCAACACGCCTCCACGATCGCCGCGTTGATCGAATCATGCCCGCAACCGGCACACAGCGTCGAAAGCGAGCCCTCATAGTAATCTACCGTGTAACCCAGGTCGTTCTTGGGCAATGCCGGGTGTCGAAATGTTGATCTTACGTAGGTCATAAATAAGCGGTTCTATGAAAAGCTCGAGGCTATTTTTGCTATACAGAATTATCGGCAAATTCGCCAGCTTTGTCACCTTGAAATGAGAATGAAAAAATGGCGGTGCCGATGTGACACCGCCAACAAAGTGCAATTAGGAGAGTCACCGCTTATCGCGGCTGTGGGATAACAGGCCTGATCGAACGGACCGTCTGTCCGAAACCAAAGATCCCATAGTTCGCAACGCTCTGATTCAGCGTCTGGCATCGACCGGAAAAGTTTGCACCGGTACAGACTTCCCAAACCCCTTTACCGATCGTGATGCTGCCGACGCGCCGGTTGATATTTCGTTGTTCCGAATTGTAATTCATGACCGTACCGCGATAATTATTCTGTGAATAAAGCACGATGTACCAGTCAGACCAATTCGGCGTCGGGTCAGGCATACTCCAACCAACCGGGCGGACTGAAGCAAGACGTCCGTTCATATTGATCGACCGAAGATCGGGAATGCTCTGCGACACCGTCTCGCAGCGGCCGGTAAAGTTACCGCCATCGCAAAGCTGCCATGTTCCTCGGCCGATGGTGACGCTGCGAGCCGTTTTGTCCAGCCACGCAACACCGCCCGGAATATTGGTCGGCGTTCCTCTATAATTTGGCTGAGTGTAGAGAACGATATAGTCATTTGACGTTCCGCCCCCACCGCCGCCCCAACCGGGCATTCCGCCGCGAACCCTTCGCATCGACGAGATCTTGTCGTTCCAATCGTTCTTGCGTAGATCGGCCTCCTCGCCACTGACGACCGCACAGCGTCCGCCAAAGTCGGCGTGTTCACAAACCTCCCAGTACTCGCCCCTCGCGACGCGAATACTCGAGATCTCGTCATTGAAGCCTGTTCCATCCAGATTAGAAACGTCGTTCCTGTATGTGGCTGAACGGCCCTTGAAGTTACGGTCTTTGAACACCGTGATCCCAACACCACCACCCATCTGCCGCTGAGCGACAGTATCGCCAACTGCCAAGAACGCAATTACGACGACTACCAGCAAAGTTGATAGTTTAATATATTTCATTGTTTCCCCCTTTGATTGTTTGGTTTCTGGTCTGAGTAATGAAAAGGCCGCTGCACGCGACCACTTCAATTAAAGGATAATTATAGAATTGTGTAGGAGCAAGATAAGAACCGTGAATTGATGATATAGTTCAATCACGACATTTGGCTAGTATCTGCCGGTAGATATTATCCGCCGTGATCGGCATGCCGTCGTAGTTTAGGACGGACATGAGTTTCGATGCGTCGACGCCGAGTTCTATCATCATCAGGCTGCGGAATTGGGCGTCGCGGTTCTGTTCGATGACGAAGATTCGTGAATGAGCGTCGACGAAGTCGCGGAACGCTTTGCCGAACGGAAAAGCCCGCGGACGCATCGCGTCCATTGCGATCCCGTCTTTCTCTAACATTTCCAGGGCCTCTTCGGCTGCATATGTCGATGTACCAAAAAAGACCACGCCATCAGGTTTTGTGCTTTGCTCCTGCAGAAATTCGGGTTGTGGAACAAGTTCCTCGGCCGTCTTCCATTTCTTGGCAAGCCGATCTACATTGCGTTGATAGGCCTCACCATCTTCCGTATAGACTCCGTATTCATCACGGGAAGAGCCGCGTGTGACGAACGCCCCTCGCGTGGCGTTGGTACCGGCTATCGTCCGGTACGGGATGCCGTCGCCGTCGATGTCGAGGTATCGGCCCCATTTTCCATTGAACTGCTCAAGAAATGCACCGGCGTGTTCAGCTTCGGAATCCGGCTGTGCCTCAATGTGACTACCATTGCCGCTAGACATAGCCTTGTAAATGCGTTCGAGCTGAGTTGATGAAAGCACTTTGCCCCGATCGTACTGCGTCGCATCGTCCCAAACCAATTCGTCGGTAATGTGGTCGTTCATGCCGAGATCGAGGTCGGTCATGATGATTACGGGCGTTTGCAGGCGTTCCGTGAGGTCGAATGCCTGAGCCGTCATCTCGAAGCATTCTTTCGGTGTTGCCGGAAACAGAAGCGGGTGTTTCGTATCACCATGAGATGCGTATGCTGCGAGCAGGATATCGGACTGCTGCGTCCGCGTGGGCATCCCGGTCGAAGGCCCCGTCCGCTGTACATCGATCAGCACCGTAGGCACTTCGGCAAAATAGCCGAGGCCGAGGAACTCGTTCATTAGCGACACTCCTGGGCCGCTGGTCGCAGTAAAGGCTCGGGCGCCGTTCCACATCGCCCCCATCACCATGCCGATCGCAGCGAGTTCGTCCTCGGCCTGGACGATCGCATAGTTGTTCTTGCCGGTTTCGGGATCAACGCGATACTTTGAACAATATTTCGCGAACGCATCTACAACGCTCGTCGAAGGCGTGATCGGGTACCATGCAGCGACGGTCGCACCGGCATAAATGGCACCGAGTGCGCAGGCCGAATTGCCGCTGTATAAGATCTTGTCGCCGAGCAGATCGCGGCGTTCGACGCGGAGTGCGAACGGATATTCGAAGTTATCCTTCACGAAATCGACGCCGAGATTCAGAGCCTTGATGTTCGGTTCGATCAGCTTTTCCTTACCTTTGAACTGTTCGCCGATCAGGCCTTCCAGAACTGAGAATTCGATGTCAAAAAGCGTGGCGAGAGCTCCGATGTAAACGATATTCTTGAAAAGCTGACGCTGACGGGCATCGGTATATTCGGCATTGCAGAGCCCCGTCATCGGTATACCAAGATGCGTGATGTCGTCGCGATCATAGTCAGGCGAGAGCGGTTTGGTGTTGTCGTAAACGAAATAACCGCCGCTTGCGACATCCGCATAATCCTTTTTCATCGACTGCGGATTGACAGCGACCATCAGATCGACGCCCTCGCGTCTGCCCAAATATCCTTTCTCCGAGACACGCACCTCGTACCAAGTCGGCAAACCCTGAATATTCGAAGGGAAAATGTTCTTCGGCGTAACCGGCACGCCCATCCGAAACACTGCCTTAGTAAACAAAGCGTTAGCCGACGCCGAACCGGTGCCGTTTACGTTCGCGAACCTAACTACGAAATCATTTATCTTCGTTTCTTGCATTCGCTTTCTATTATATCGCTATTTCATGTATCACTACAGGTTATTGATTTATATGATTTGATTTGCCATCTTTCCCTCACTAAGCTCTCACTCAAAATCCTCCGACGAGCACCAGCGCTGAACCCATGTAGCTATCTTAGTCTTGCAAAGAGTGGTATCTGTCTTTAGGGTGTTCATTTTGTTTGGTGCGGCCTTCCACATATTCGAAACAACATAATCACTGTCTACACCCATCTCCATCAGATAGCTGTAAATATCTGAATAGACTTTCGACGTCAACGGAACTGCGCCATCTCGGGTGTATACTTGATGAAGTCCTAAGGAAGGATATGGCGACCAGACAGTCCGCGTCATACCTCCCATGAACACAAGAGGACAAGCTGAATAACAGTTGTTCCACAACGTGGTTTCAAGTCCAAGCGCACGTATATATCGCCCAGCCTTTAGTGCCTCATAAACCGAGCCTCCCCCGCTACCCAGTGAGATAGTCTCAACATCTGGATTATTCTTAATGGCCGAAATAATCTTGTCAGAAAATCCAGACTCGATAGCTCCTAAGATTTGGAGGACTTTCCCTTTATTCCGAATTCGAAAGAAAGACTTCTCTCGACCTTCGCCGATCCAAGTGCCACTAGGTATTGAGTACTTTCCAACACAGTCTAGATTCCACTCAGTTACTCGTTCATCATAAGACATCCCAAGGATATTTCTCGCGACATTTGAGAAATTATCTGCCGAAATTGCCAATACCCTAAGAACGTGAGCATTTTTACTAGTGCGGAGTCTAAAGTTTGGTTTGTGAGTAACTTTCACTCTCTGAATATATTTGTGCTGACCTAAGAGAGTTCCTAGGATGAAACAAGAATGCTCGGGAATATTAATTTCATTCCATATTGTCCCGACATGACGCTCATCATCGATCGAATCGGCTACAGAACGCATCTTCTTGGCCAAGTTATTTGATGCTTTCATTTCCATTCGGATCAGTGCTTCGCCTGTCGTCGGCTTTTTGTTCTGTGCGCGAACCAAGTAAGATCCGAACGAAAACATCAAAAACACAAAGACTAGAAACTTGGCATATCTCATTACGTTTCGCATCTCAATAACTTGGGCTCTGCTCTACCGTTCGCATAATCTTATCCATCTTCCTTCCCTTCGCAAGTTCGTCCACAAGCTTATCGAGCCGGCGGATCTTTTGCATTAACGGGTCTTTGATGTCTTCGACGCGGATGCCGCAGACCACACCTGTGATCAATGCGACATTCGGGTTGAGCCGTGGGGCCAAGTCAGAACCGCGAGCGATAGCGACCGGGTTCTTCGCCGCCTACACCACAAAAGCCCAGTCGCTATCGCTCCCGGTTCCGACAAAACCCGTCCACCACTCGATAACCTCACGCAACTCCGCCACCGAACGCCCCTTCTTCTCCGCCTTCGCCACATAATGCGGATAAACCCCCGCAAAACTCATCGCGAATACTCGATCGTTTGGCATCAAAAAGTAACTCCGGTTCTCGTGATCTGCACGACGTTGTATTTCACGCTGCCGGCTTTGGTTACGTTGTACCAGAATTTTTGCATGTCCCAGGCGGCGGTCGGGCAGCGTTCGGCGCAGAGTCCGCAATGGAGACAAACATCTTCGTCCTTGGCCATTATGCGGCCGGTCTTCAGGCCGTCCTGGACGTAGATGTCTTGGGTCGCGTTCAAGGCAGGAACCTTTGTTTTCTGACGAAGTTCGGCTTCGGTGCCGTTGTGCATATCAAAAGGCGTGAACGTGATGCAGCTCGTCGGACAGATGTCCACGCACGCGTCACACTCGATGCATTTTGGAGCTTCGAATACGGTCTGGACGTCGCAGTTGAGGCAGCGTTTGGCCTCTTCGTAGCCTGCGAGAGGGTCGAAGCCAAGCTCGACTTCCCTTTTGCGGTCTTTGAGTGTCACGGACTTATCCGCCTGCGGCACGACTAGGCGATCGTATTCGTCAATCGCGCTGTCGTAAGCCCATTCGTGAATGCCCATCTTGGTCGAATAAAGATTCGTGTGCGGAGCTGGACGATCGGTTACAAGGTCTTTGCCCTCGCACATCAGATGGATGGAAACGGCGGCCTGATGTCCGTGAGCGACCGCCGTGATGACATTCTCAGGCCCGAAGGCGGCATCGCCACCGAAAAACACTCGCGGATTGGTCGATTGGAAAGTCACACGATCGACAGCCGGGACTTCCCATTTGTCGAACTCAATCCCGAGGTCACGCTCGATCCACGGAAAGGCGTTTTCCTGACCAACCGCGATCAGAACGTCGTCCGCCGGATAGAAGACGTCGGGTTCGCCTGTCGGTACGAGCGAGCGTTTGCCGTTCTCGTCGTAAACGGCTTCGACCTTTTCGAAGGTCATGCCTCTCAATTGCGGATTGCGGATCACGGATCGCGGATTCTCATCGATACGCAACTTGGCTTCGTCTGGAATTGGCTCTCCTGCTGACCACTGACCACCGACCACGGACCACTCTTCGTCGGTTGCGACGACGAAGGACTTCGGCACGTGGTTGTCAATGATCGGGATGTCCTCGTGCATCGCGTCCTCTTTTTCCCACGGAGAAGCCTTCATTGAAGCAAACGGAGAACGAACGATAACCTTTACGTCCTCGCCGCCGAGCCGGCGAGCCGTGCGGCAGCAGTCCATTGCCGTATTTCCGCCGCCGAGTACGATGACCGTTCTACCGATCTTGTCCGTGTGCTCAAACGCGACCGATGCGAGCCAATTGATGCCGATGTGAATGTTGGCGTCGCCTTCCTGACGACCGGGCAGATCCGGCAAGTCGCGGCCGCGCGGTGCTCCGGTACCAACGAAAATGCCATCGTAATCCTGAGCCAGCACTTCTTTCAAGGATGATACGTAATGTTTGAAATGCGTATGAATTCCCAAACGCAGAATGTAATCAACCTCGTCGTCGAGAACCTGTTCCGGCAGACGAAACGCAGGTATCTGAGACCGCATAAAACCGCCGCCTTTGATCTGTTCGTCGAACAGATGCAGCTCGTAACCGAGTGGGGCGAGGTCGCGTGCTACCGTCAAACTTGCCGGACCGGCACCGATCAGGGCGATCTTCTTTCCGTTTGGCGTGAACGGGCCCTGCGGCATATACGGGATGACGTCGTCGCGATTGTCCGCAGCAACGCGTTTCAGACGGCAGATCGCGACCGGCTCTTCGTCGATCCGCCCGCGGCGGCACGCGGGCTCGCAAGGCCGATCGCATGTTCGTCCCAAAACACCCGGAAAGACATTAGAATCCCAGTTGATCATATATGCTTCGGTATACTTACCCTCGGCGATCAATCGGATGTATTCGGGCACGGGCGTATGTGCCGGGCACGCGTATTGGCAATCAACTACCTTGTGAAAATATTCGGGGTCGGAAATGTCGGTCGGTTTCAAAACGTTATCTACCTTATTTTGTCGGAGTTAGCTCAAGGCTATATTAAATGATGTCTAAGATCTTTTCTAGCAAATTCGACAGGAAAAGACTATTATTTCAATGCGAAGCAGCCGAATTCCGCGGCCGCTGAAAATTCTGCAATGAAAATCATACTTTTTGCTTCGTTGGAGGCACTTCTCGGCATACCTGAGATAGCCGGATGGATATTTGTATTCATACTCGGCGCGTGTATCGGCAGTTTCCTTAATGTGGTCATTTACCGCGTTCCGAATGAGCTCTCGCTGCTGCCTTCGTCAAAGTGCCCGTCTTGCGACAAGTCCATTCGCTTTTATCACAACATTCCGATCGTCGGCTGGCTTTTGTTGAGAGGTAAATGTGCAAATTGCGGTGGAGCGATCTCGATACGCTATCCCGCGATCGAGCTATTGACCGCATTGGTCTTCTGTCTGGTCTATTGGCAAGTTGGGTTAACGCCGTATCTGCCGCTGGCGTTGATATTTTCTGCCGCCATCATTGCATTGATATTCATTGATGCCGATCACATGATCCTGCCGAACGTGATCACCTATCCGATGTTCGTTATCGCGGTCATTGTTAGGATCGCCTACCCGCTGATCTTCGAAGGCAATTACTTCTCGGATACGACCTACGCACCGATCTCATATCTTTCTGATTGGCCGGCATGGGCCGCTAGTCTCGCGGGCGCCGTGTTGGGAGCATTGATCGGCGGAGGTTCGCTGTGGTTGGTCGGCGCCGTATGGAGACTGCTCAGAGGCGTGGAAGCGATGGGGCTCGGCGACGTAAAGCTGCTGTTCGGAATTGGAGCTTTCCTGGGGTGGAGGCTAACGATCCTCACGATCTTCGTCGGAGCCTTCACAGGTGCGCTGGCGGGAATTGTTGTAGTGATGAAACAAAAGGAAAAAGACCTGCAGGCTCAAATACCGTTCGGAATATTCCTTGGCATCGGCGCCCTCTTTGCTATGTTGTTCGGTGAGAAAGTCATTACTTGGTATTTGGGAATGTTTGCGTGACCTCAGGCCTTCGTACAGGCCTCTGAACAAAAATTCCGTCTGTGTTTTCTAATGACCTTAGATTCAGGTATCCAGACACCACAGGCATCACAATCAACTAGCTTATTTGGTTCTGAAGCTGTCGCCGTCTTTCTTCTCAGATCTCCGGAAGCGGATCCCGCCTCTTTAAGCAGCCGGGCAAAGCCGACCATCGCCATCAGCTGCCTGCGGTACTTTATCGCGGTCAATCCCAAAAGGACTGCAATTACGGCAAATACAAGAAGGAACTCCCTCATTTGGGGGCTCCGGTCTTTGCCGTGTTGACCATGGCAGTAAGCTCAGAGACGGCGGGGCTTGTCGGATTCAATGCCCTCAACTTGTCGAGCGCCTGTTCGGCCTGTTCAATATTCTGTTGTCGCAAATGGGCCTGCACTATGAACTGAAGCGACCGCTCATGCGTAGGCCTCATTTGACCCGCCTTATTCAGTTCGGCGATCGCTCGTGTATAATCCGGCGGTTCCTGCAAATAGTAGGTTAGGCCAAGATCGGTTTGCACATCAGCATCCGAAGGCTTTAAGGCTAATGCCTGAAGATAGATGGTTCTGGCTTTTTCAAATTCATCATTGTCCTTGCGATAAAATCCGATGTCAAAACGCCCATTCCCCAATGCTACAAGCACATCAAAATCCTTCGGTTCGAGCTTGGCGGCGCGCTCAAGAATGCGGACAGATTCCGCAATAAGGCCATCGTCTTGCTTCATCGCCCCATAGCGATAAAGAGCTACGCCGAGGTCCTTCTGAAAAGAAAATTTGTCTGCGTTCTGGTCCGCCTCGGCGATCTTCGCTCTGATCTCTTCCGGGGAAAGGTCGTCGGCACGGTTGGAATTACCCGCGGTACCGGCGGAATTTACGGGCATTGGTCCGCCCATAGTTACTGCAGTTCGGTTCATGGAATTCGCGACCATGAATCCGCCTATGAAACCTGCAAGAAGGGCGATGATCACCAAAAGGATCGTATTCTTGTCCATCGCTATAAATCCTATCAAAAGGATACTGTCACAAGAAAAGCGCCGCGGACGAAACCGAAGCGCCTTTCGAAAAAAGTCTTATGATGGGAATGACTATTTTTTATCTGTTGTCGGCGGGATATACGGAAGGTCTTCCGCGCGGCGCCTGATCGGCGGATCTGTCGCTCGGCGTCTCGGGACCGCAGTTGAATTCCGACGATCAATGCTGCCTGGAGGAAGGCCCTGCCCGTGAACAGCCTCGACAAGGATCCTCGTGATCTCCTGCGACAAAGTCCTGTGCTCCGCAGCCGCACGACGCCGAAGGGACTCTTTCAACTCATTCGGAACATAAGCTCCAATGAATACGCCTTTACGATTTGCCATAAGAAATAAATTGCTCCCAATAAAGCGTAGGAAAAACGCCTGTTGTGTGAAGCGCGTCTATAAGCCGAATCCTGTATCCCGGACAAGCCGGGACGGCGATCATTCATCTGGGCGTGACGTTACCGACACGCTCAAGCGGCCTACCCGGAAGCGATGCAGCGTCCTAAAACGCGTTTTCAGCTGGGCTGCTGAGATTTCGCTTCCCTATTTGGCCTTGCACCACGAGGAGTTTGCCTGGCCGCCGCTGTTACCAACGACGCCGGTGAGCTCTTACCTCACCGTTTCACCCATCACCTCGAAAGATCGAGGCTGGTCTCTTCTCTGTTGCACTTGTCGTTCCCGAAAATTCGGGACCCGGACGTTATCCGGCTCGATGCCCATTGGTGTTCGGACTTTCCTCCCCAAAAGTATGGAGCGACCGCCCAACGCGCTTCACAGCAAGGCTCTGTGAGTATAACAAATTTGTTTTACATACAAAAGCCATTGTTAACTCGGCGTTACAGTAGCTATTTTCGTTCCTTTTTGCGCCATAGTTCGATCACATCGCCCGGTAAGAGCAAGAGATCGAGAGTCTGCGATTCCGATAAATCTACTGTTAACGGTTCGCTGCCGCTCCTGAGCAATCTGGCGCCAGAATAGTCTGACGCATTCTCCAACTCGCTTAGGATAATGAACAAGGGGACTGCCTCACGGCGCATCGCTATATTGATCGGTGCGAAACCTTCTTTACGGACTACAACAAATCGACTTGCGTACTCCCTGACGCTCACTTGGATCGCCGTACTTCCAAACATCGATCCCAACTCCGCTTCTACCTGTTCAGGGGTCTTGCCCGCGAGAATGACGGATGTGTCGGCTCCCCCCAATATCGAGTTTCCCTCAGCGGCGACCGTGATGTACGTTGTCCCTTGAGAATCATTGCCTTTGTCAATGCGGAGAACGTCATTTACTCCGATCCGATAACTGTTCGCAAGAGGGTCGATCAATATTTTAGATGGAGCGATTGCGGCTATCTGCGGGGAATGAGTGAACGAAATAACGGTCGAAGGTAATGCAGGCCCGTTTACGGTCGCAGTCAAACTTGTATTCGGGCTAGGCGTAAACGGATTATTGCCAGCCGTCGCAGAGCGGTCCTGTGCCCATATATTCGAGGGACAGATCATCAAAGCCAGTGCGAATGAACTCAGAAACTTGATACGGTCGGTCATTGTTCGTTTGGCCATACCTCGGGACGACGTATGGCGGTCACCAAACAAAACGACTAAAGGCTTCTAGTTTCAGAAATTTTCGGCCGTCGAGAGAACCGATCGAGCATCCCATTTGGAAAAAGATCTGCCCATTTGCCGATGTAGAACTCAAGTAGATAGTTTTCGATCTCGCCGGCAGTTTTAAGTTTCAATGACGCATTTGCAATGGCCGCACAATCTGTAGCCGAAATATTTGAGATCAAGTATCTTGCAAATGAGAACGCCCCCGAATGCATGCTGAAATTCCGATAGCCAAGTCCCAGCAACAAAGGCAAATAGAATGGCGCGCTGGCCATTTCCCCGCAGATCGTGACCTCTTTTGACCGATCGGCAGCTGCCCGCGCTACCGAATCCAAAGAGCGTAGGACAGCCGGATGAAGGCTCTGGTACCAAGAGGCAACCGTTTCGTTATCTCTGTCCGCTCCCAAAAGATATTGGACGAGGTCATTTGTACCGACGCACAGAAAATCAGATTCATCTGCCAAGGCGTCGATCGTCAGTACTGCGGACGGAAGCTCCACCATGACCCCGATCGCCGGTAGCGAAGCAGTAGGGTCTGCAGTATTTACCTCGCGAAATACATCTTCGACCATGCTTCTCGCTGCGAGAAGATCGGAAACTCCGGACACCATCGGAAGCAATAACCGAAGCTCACGGTTTCCCGCCGCGCGCAATAGTGCTCTGAGCTGAGCTCGGAAAAGTTCGGGACGTGTCAAACATATCCTCAGGGAACGCATGCCGAGAGCGGGATTCGCACCCGAGCGTTTTTCACGGAAGGACTCGACACCGAAGTCAAACGTTCTGATCGTGACAGGCAGACCGCCGACCGCATTCAGGACGCTACCGTACATTGAATATTGTTCGGATTCATCAGGCGGGAGTCCGTCCTCGCCGATCATTCCGTCGGTTCGGAAAAGTCCTATCCCGGCTGCTCCGCGACCTATCGCTCGCCGCGTTGAACCTAAGCTGTCGGCATTTCCAAGAAGAAATATCTCGTTACCGTCAATGGTGTGCAGGGCGAAGGGAGACTCGTAGTCGGTCTCGACCACAGGGGGCCTCGGAAAAGGCCGTTCTATGGATCCGACATCTGATATGATCACCATTCCCGAGTCTCCGTCAACGGTAACGAATTCATCTTCGGAAAAGATGGATTTGGGGTCTCCGATACCCGAGACCATCGGGATTCCAAATTCACGGGCTATTATGCTGATGTGCGATGTCCAGCCGCCATGTTCGACGATGATCGCTGCGGGTGAATTTTCACACAGCTCATAGAACTGAGACGTTTTTACCTCGCGGGCCGCCACGACGCGGCCGCGCAGTCTTGTGAGATCCAGCTTGTCGGCCGAGATCAATGATCTTCGCAAACGGATAATAACGTCATCGAGTTCTTGAACTTTTTCTCGAAAGGAAACATCCTCGATCTCCTCAAACTCATCGTGAAAAAGCTCATTGACACGTTCCAATGCCCATTCCGCATTGATGTTGTGTTCGGCCATCTTTGCCAGGACCTTTTCCTTGATCCCGGAGGTTTCAAGTATAAGTAGCTGTGCATCAAAGATCGCGGACGCTTCCTGCCTGCTGCTCTCGTTCGGATTTTCGGCAAGCAACGAGAGCTCGGCCCTGCATTTCTCAAATGCAGCAGCAAAACGAGATGATTCGATCTCGATTCTTGAAGGGTCCAAATGACGCCGGAGAACGGAAAACTCCGGATCGTGCAGGAAGGCGACCTTTCCCGAGCCAATACCGCGTGAAAGTGTCAGCGCCGGCAGTACTCTATCCTTTGGGGCCGTTTCCGGTGATCTTAAGACGTTGGCAGCCAAAATATGCTTCCCCGACGTGTTGCCTACTAGCTCCCAAAACTGATGCCGCTACCGCCGCCCTGCGAGGGGAAGAACGGTTTCAGCAGTCCGGCAAATGCAGCAAGGTTCCGAGTTTGGATGAGAATTTCGCCCGGCCCGGTAAATTCCGCGACCAATCCCTCGCCGCTCATCATGCTTCGGAAAAACCCACTCTTTGCCGCTTTGCGAAGGTTGTATTGCATATGGCCTTCCCATGCGACCAAGTGCCCGGTATCGATGACATACTGTTCTCTCGGCCTGAGGACCTTACGGTAGATGGCCCCAAACGATGCAACCAAGAGAAGGCCGGTCCCGGAGACCTCAAGCACAAACAGCCCTTCACCGCCGAAAAAGGACTTGGCTCCTCCGAATTTCGTGTCGACCTGAAGCGATGTGTCGCCGGCCAAATATGAACTGGACTGAACCTTGAACGCCTGATTCTGCATCTCTATTCCCGCAATATCGCCGGGAGCACCGGGAGCCAAAGTGACCTCGCCCGCGCCTCCTCTTGCGGTGAAGGTAGAAACAAAGGCGGATTCACCGCCCACTGCTCGTTTAAGCGCACCGAAAACGCCGCCCTTCATCTCTGAGTTCAGGTCAACATTTGCAGACATCGAGACCATCGCTCCCGCTTCGGCGGAGATCGATTGGTCTGCTTGAAGTTCGAGAACTGCAAGTGCAAATGCACCTTGATGTTCAATTGACCACGTATAGCCGCGGCCCTGGCCGCGTCCGTCAAGGTCAAGATGGAAAGCTCCTCCGGTCGTTCCCTGCTGTCCTTGCTGGGCGACTGGTGGGGGTTGTTGAACCGGGGCCGAGTCGATCGTGAAACCACACGAACCGCAGAATTTCGCGCCGTCCATGAGAGATGCATAACATTTTGGGCAGTTCATAACATTCCTTAAGAGTACTTATTGATAAAAATATCAGCAGCTTCCTGGGCGTCGGCTGCAAATTTCAGATATTTAACGTCACTGTCGCTGACCACGAGATTTTCACGCCATGCCTCGACGACCTTTCTCCATGCATCTCCAACGAGTACCAAAGGCCGATCCTCAATGACGCCAGTCTGCAGCTTATTCCATACCAGCGAAACCTCAGTCACGGTGCCCATTCCGCCGCGAAGAGCGACAAACCCAACCGATCGTGTAATGAGATTCTGAAGCCGCTCGTAGAAATGGTTCGTTGCTACCTTGTCTGTAAGGTAGCGATTCGGCTCGCCTTTGAATTGATTCATTACGATGCCGTAAACACGTCCGCCGCTTTCTCTCGCTCCTCGCGATGCGGCTTCCATCACGCCCAAATAACCGCCCGTACAGATCGTAAAACCCGCTTCCGCGAGTCTCGACCCAAGATCCCGAGCCTCACGATATTCGTCCGAAGCCTCAGCACATTTCGATCCGCCAAAGATCGTTACGATCCGTTCTGTGTTATTGTTCTCCTCGTTCATCACTTTCGACCGTTTTCCTTATTATACTTTCAGCCGGCAAATGTTAAAAGAGTGGTCATTCTAGTTTCGCGGCTTCCTCAGGCGTCAGATTGCCCGCTTCGTGGATCGCTTTCTTGGTATTAGTAAAGATCAAAATAATCATCCCGCCCACAAAGAAAACGATCAACGCCAAAATAGCACTTCGATATGAACCGGTGATACCGACTACGACGGCAAAAGTGAGATTTCCGATCCACGACGTTCCTTTCTCTGATATCTCATAGATACCGAAGAATGCAGATTCGCGGCTCTTTGGGATCATCTGTGAGAAAAGCGACCGAGACAGAGCCTGCGTGCTGCCGAGAACGAGGCCGATGAAAGTCGCCATTATCCACGCCTGGAAATGGGTTTCCAGAAAACCGTAAGCAAAGACCACGATTCCCGACCAGATAGCTAAGCAGACAATAATTGTCGGCTTCGTGCCTATGAAACGCGAAAATCTCTCAAATACCAACGCTCCGATCAGGGCAGCGATCTGCGCAACGACAAATATTCCCAACAGAAAACTAGGATCACTTTCGAGTCCCTTTGATACGAACAGTTCCTGAGAAAGGAATACGGACGAATTAAGTATGACCGTCTGGATGCCATCGTTGTAAAAAAGATACGCGATCAGGAACATCAGCGTGTATTTCAGCCCAGCAAGTTCTTTTAAGGTCCGCCAAACCTCGACAAAGCCGATCTTGACAAGATTCCTGCCGTTTCGCTCCCGCTCAGGCTTTCTCGATCGAATTAGGTAGAAGGCCACAATACCGAATAATCCCCACCAAAGCGACGCCATAAGCATCGAAAGCCTGACAGCATAACCCTTGTCTATACCGATGGACTCGCCGAAATTGATAAGTGCCAGATTAGCGAAGAGCATCACCAATCCGCCGAGATAGCCTGCCGCATAACCATAGCTGCTGATGCGGTCCCGCATGTCCTCGGAGGTGATGTCGATCAGGAAAGAATTGTAAAAAACGTTCGTTGCGGCAAAGCAGATATTCCCGATAAGCAGGAAAAGGCAGCCCCAAAGGTAATTCGTTCCCTGAACCAGGAAAAGCAGCGAACCCGCTATTACGCCCGTATAGCAAAAAAGCGCCATCATTCGCTTTTTCCAAGGCGTGAAATCGGCGATGGAGCCGAGTACCGGCAGCATAAAGACCTGAAGGAAAACCGAAATGCCCAAAGTCGAGGTAAAAAGGTTGTCCGAGGTCACCGAACCGATAGGACCAAGCGAGATCACCGTTCCGCCTTTACCGACATCTTCTTGAGCAAGCGCCGTCAAATAAGGCCCCGCCAATACCGAGACGACGGTTGTGTAAAAGGCCGAATTCGCCCAGTCATAGGCCAGCCAGCCGGTGATCTCGCGACGGTCATTCTTCTTAATATTGGGGCTTTGCATTTGCAGGTAAGCGGAATTTGACCTTAACGATACGTCAAACTGCACAATTTTGTCTAACGAGCGTAGTGTCCGTTAACTTTTCCGTAAATGCGGTTTTATTTGAACGCTCGTTAATCTATCATCGAATCTTGTTTCCCTCGACGCTTTGGGCCGCTTATGAAAGCAATGATACTCGCAGCCGGATTCGGCACTCGGCTATTTCCGCTGACCATAGATCGAACAAAGCCGGCTATACCTTTCCTGGGCAAGCCGCTTGTCGGGTATGTTGCCGAATATCTGGCGCGGTTCGGTATCAATGACGTCGTCGTAAACCTGCACCATCAGCCGGACTCGGTTCGAAAAGCTTTAGGCGACGGAAGCGATTTCGGAGTAAATATCACTTATACGGTCGAAGAGCCCAACATCCTCGGGACTGCCGGCGCTCTGGATAACGCTCGCGCGATTCTCGAAAAAGAGCGATTCGTCATTGTAAACGGAAAGATAATCACGGATATCGACATTGGTCAGGCGCTCGAAACACACATCCGGACAGGGGCTTTGGCGACGATGATACTGAAACCGAACGTCAAGCGAGAGAAATTCACGATAGTCGAGACCGAAGACGGTCGCGTTACCGGTTTTGGTGATTTCGCTCAGCCTGTGAGCGAAGCGGAGCTTAAAGATACCGAACACGACATCGAGACGCCGCTGATGTTCACAGGCATTCACATCGTCGAGCCACGCGTTTTCGACTACATCCCGCGGGGCGTTTATTCGGACATTGTGCCTTCGTTCTACGAGCCGGCATTGAAGAACGGCGAAACCATTTCGGCGCAGGTGACCGACGCTGAATGGTATGAGCTTTCGACGATACCCCGATACCTCGATATCTCGCTGGCGATGATGAAAGGCGGCAACGTGCATTTTGGGCGAAATTGCGTGATGCAGGGCGCCGTCCGCCTGAAAGATTCCGTCATCTGGGACGATGTAACGATAGGCGAAGACAGTGTTCTGTACAGAACGATAATCGCTGACGGCGTCACGATACCGACGGGCTCGCAGTTCGAGAACGCGGCGATCGTACGTGCCGAAATGGTGCGAAATTGCTCAGAGATCCCCGAAAAGGCGATGCGGGGTTATGTGCAGGGCGAAAACTACGTTGTCCCTCTGAATTGATCGTGTCGATGAACGCCAACGAAAAACTGAAGACATTTCTTATTGCGAGCGGACAGGCCGCTGATATGACGGAGCTCGCCGGTGATGCATCGACGCGTGAATATTTCCGCGTCAAATGGAACGGAGAGACGGCGATCGCGTGCGTTTATCCCGAGCCGTTCAAAGCAAGCGAACAAACCTACCTGGACACGACGAAACTCTTCCGCGCGGCCGATCTTCCCGTTGCGGAGGTCATCGCTTCCAGCGAAGAACTCGGCATCATCATTCAGGAAGACCTCGGCGACACGATACTTCGCGATGTAATGCTCGCCGCAGACGAAGACTCAGCGGCCAGGCTTCGCGACGAGGCGATATCGCTGATCGTCAGAATTCAGGCGGCGACGCAGCTTGCATTCAGCTCCGGATCGATCGCGTCAAAACTGCGGTTTGATAAGGAAAAGCTGCTGTGGGAACTGAATTATTTCAAGGAACATTACTTCACGACGCTGCGAAACACGCCGCTGTCTTCCGAGGATGACGAAGCGATAAATACTGAATTCATTGAGCTTGTCGAGGAGCTTGAACAGCGCGCTTCCGTACTTTGCCATCGTGATTTTCACGCGGCGAATCTGATGCTGGACGGCCGCGGGAGGATGCGGATCATCGATCATCAGGACGCGCGGATCGGATCGACCGCGTACGACCTTGTTTCCCTGCTGCTGGATAGAATAACGGAGCTTCCGTCGCCGCAGTGGCTGGCGGCGAGACGAAAATTCTTCATAGAGATGCGTACGAAATTCGGGATGCCGAAGCTCGACGAAGACGATTTCGCATACGAGTTCCGCCTGCAGACGATCCAACGATGCCTGAAGGCCGCCGGCACGTTCTCGTACCAATTCGCCGTCCGCGGCAAGACGCATTTCCTGCCGTTCATCAAGCCCATGTTCGGCATCACGCGGCGCGGTGCGGAAAGCCTCGGCCGCTTCCCTCACATCCGCAGGATTCTGACACGCGAGCTCGAAAGCTCAGACGCGTAGATAGTCGCCGCGCCAGTTCGTCACCGCCATTTTGATCTCTTTCGGCGTGGACAGCTCGCCGTTCGCGATGCGAGTTGCCAGGTCGGCGAGTTCATCGTCCGAAGCAAATCGCAGCGCGATGATCTGCGAGGTTCTGAAATTCGACGCCTTTGCGGCGAGTTCCGGCGGCAGCAGTTCCCTGTAACGCAGACGCTCTTCCAGGCGAATGACGCGGTCCTGCGCTTTCAGAGCCTGCAATCTTGCGGCCACGCTCATCAGCACGAGGGTGAACGACAGCAGCAGATACTGTACGCGAAACCAGTCAAATTCCTGCACCACGCAGACGATCGCCCAGATCAGATTGACGAGCAGCAGCGGCGAGATGACGAAATGCACCAGCGGAAACCACCGCGTATGATTTTGATAATTTTGTTGTTCTGCCATTTAGATCTCCTAAAGTTTCGTCGCTGCGAGGTCCTCGGCATTGCCGGTAAAATCCTCGCCCGGATTTACATAAAGGTTCTGCTCGAAACGGTACTGCTTATCGTAAAGCTGCTTGTACCGGCCGTTCATCGCGATGAGTTCGTCGTGCGTGCCGCGTTCCAGAATTTCGCCCGCCTCGATCACAAGTATCTGATCGGCGGAGCGGATCGTAGATAAACGGTGTGCGATCACGAATGTCGTCCGTCCGCGTCGCAGATTGTTCAGCCCTTCCTGAATGAGCGCTTCCGATTCGCTGTCGAGCGAGGACGTCGCTTCGTCGAGGATGAGTATCCGCGGGTCTGCGAGGAGCGCACGCGCGATGGCGATACGCTGACGCTGGCCGCCGGAGAGCTTAACTCCGCGTTCGCCGACGATCGTATCGTAGCCGTTCGGGAACTTTTCGATGAATTCGTCCGCGTTCGCGATGCGGCAGACCTCCTTTATCGCGTCGATGCCCGCCTCCGGGTCGGCGAAGCGGATATTATCGAGGATCGTGCCGTCAAACAGAAAATTATCCTGCAAGACCACGCCGAGCAGACGCCGGTAATCACGGAGCCTTACGCGGCGCAGATCGCGGCCGTCGATCAGAATATGTCCCGCGTCGGACTGCAGGCTGCCTGCCTGCATCTTGTCGGAACCGCCTGCGGTAGCGGGCGGTTGAACGTCGGACCGCAGGCTGCCAGCCTGCATTTCTTCGTTTTCTTTGGGGTTGCGGGCTGGCAGCCCGCGGCCCGTCGATGTCGGCTGGATAAAATTCAGCACGAGCGAGAGTATCGTCGATTTGCCGGAGCCTGAAGAACCGACGAGAGCGGTCGTCGTACCTGCTGCGGCGGTGAACGACACGCCTTTCAGCACCGGGACGCCGGGTTCGTACTCGAACCACACGTTGTCAAACTCTATCTTCCCTTCGGCGGACGTTATCGGTTCCCGCTTCGCGTCCTCTTCCGTCTCAGTGGACATCGACATCACTTCGCGGATGCGGTCAAGGCCTGCGAGCGCCTCTGTGACCTGCGTGCCGATGGCGGCGAGTTCGATGATGGGCAGCGCCAGCAGGAACGTGAACGATATGTACATCAGAAAATCGCCGAGCGTCATCGTTTCCGCACGCAGAGCGTTTCCGCCTACCAGCATCATCACGACGGCGACGGCGCCGATCACGACGGCGGCGAAGGAATTTATCGCCGAAACGCCCGTCACCGTTTTGGCGACGTTGCGAAACAGCCGATGTGCGCCGCGTGCGAACGAGAGTTCCTCGCGTTTTTCGGCGGTGTAGGCCTTCACTATGCGAATTCCGCCCAGAGATTCGCCCAAACGCCCGGTCACCTGAGCGGTTATTTCGCCGCGTTCGCGGAAAACGGGCCGCAGCACCTTAAAGGCGTACAGCAGAAACCCGCCGAACACCAGCAGCACGGCGATGGTGGCGATCGTCAGCAGCCAGTTGAGGTAAAACAGCACGCCGATGGAGATCGTCGCCGTGACGAGGCTGCCCAGAATTTGCCCGAGCCCCGTGCCCACGAGGTTGCGGATGCCTTCCGCGTCGTTCATGATCCGCGAAATGAGCTGGCCGGTCTGCGTCGAATCGAAATACGATATCGGCAGGCGTTCGACGTGCGTCTGCACGCGTTTTCGCATTTCGGTTATCGCACGCTGTGCCGCCACGCCGAGTATCTGCGACAGAGCAAATCCGGTCGCTCCCTGTATCAAGGTCGCCAGCCCGACCGCCAGAGCGATCCATTTCAGCAGCTCGAAATTGCGGTTCGTGAATATCTCGTCGCCGATGTATTTCGTCGAAGCGGGCAGCACCATTCCCGCGAGCCTCGAAACAAGCAGCAGAACGCTCCCCAACAGCAGCCGCCAGCGAGCGTCCCACACGATCTTCCTCGCCTCCGCCCACGCACCCGTGTAGCTGATCTTCTTTTTGCCCTTTTCCGAGCCGCCGCCCGCCTCTTCCGCCATTCGTTACAGTGTTCGCCCGCACAACCGACAAGTCAAGCCCGCACGCGCCGGACCGCAGGCTGCCGGGCGTGCATCCTATTTGCACAAGCCCGCGCGTGAGCAAGGGCGATAGCGAACGACCGGCATAAACGAAGAAACCGCACACATCTTCTGCCCGCGTACTTTCCGCCTGACCATGCTCCGGATATCGCCCTTGCTCACGCGCGGGCTTCTGCAATTTGGTCTTTGGGCTGAAGCCCGCGATTCCTTGTGCGGACCGCGACCGTCGGCTAAAGCCGACGGCAATTCCAAAACATAAGATTCAGGCCGGCAGTCTGCGGGCCGGCGTTCAACCACCCGGTTCTGGCACAAAAAACGTGCCAGTGTTGCCGGAACCGGCAACCGCCGCAGGTGGTTCTGACAAGAGGCCTCTCCGCACTGCGCCCGCGGCAAGCATCCTTACAGAATTGCCCCGCTCTTTAGAGCGGGGTTGTTGGTGTGTCTAGAGTCTTGGGCTTTAGCCCAAATATTGTTTCGGGCTGAAGCCCGCGATTCCTTGTGCGGACCGCGACCGTCGGCTAAAGCCGACGGCAATTCCAAAGCATAAGATTCAGGCCGGCAGTCTGCGGGCCGGCGTTCAACCACCCGCCACCGCAGATGGTTCTGACAAGAGGCCTCTCCGCACTGCAGCGGCGGCGAGACGGAGATACATGGGTAATATCCCAAAAGCCCGTGTTTGTGCGACTTTTCTGATTATTTCGGCGTTAGTTGAGGATTTCGTGCGGCGGATAAACCATATTTATGTAAGCTCGAATACCGCCAGTTCGACTTGAGCAACTGCTGTTTGGCCTTGCGTGATGACGAAAAGGCGTTGCGTGATGACGAAAAGGCGTTGCGTGATGACGAAAAGGCGTTGCGTGATGACGAAAAGGCGTTGCGTGATGACGAAAAGGCGTTGCGTGAAGACGAAAAGGCGTTGCGTGAAGACGAAAAGGCGTTGCGTGAAGACGAAAAGGCGTTGCGTGAAGACGAAAAGGCGTTGCGTGATGACGAAAAGGCGTTGCGTGAAGGCGAGTCGGCGTTGCGTGAAGGCGAGTCGGCGTTGCGTGATGGCGGAAAGGCGTTGCGTGAAGGCGGAAAGGCGTTGCGTGAAGGCGAGTCGGCGTCGCGTGATGGCGGAAAGGCGTTGCGTGAAGGCGAGTTGGCGTCGCGTGAAAGCGAGTTGGCGTCGCGTGAAAGCGAGTTGGCGTTGCGAAACTGCGGATCGGAACGGAGAAATGGCAGCTTGGTGCCGAGATATCACAACATGAAGCCTTGAAAACGTTCCTTTGGAGTCGGAGATCGCTGCTTCAGAGCCAGAAATTGGGATCTTAGAATCAATGAACCTTGCCATGGCGGCCGGAAATTGAGCGGCAAATGTTAGGAATGGGTTCTGCGAAACCTGCACCGGTGTCAAAGCTGCGATCGTGCATGGACCGAGGTTGATAACGCACGGCGTGCGGGCTTTCTCAGTTGCGGCCATATCGCGTAGAATCTTCTTTTATGCAGCAGACATATATCGATCAACTGAAGGGCCATATCGGCGAGACGGTCACGCTGAAAGGCTGGCTTTATAACAAGCGTTCGAGCGGAAAGCTCGTGTTTTTGCAGCTGCGTGATGGGACGGGGATCGTGCAGTGTGTGGTTTTCAAGCCGAACGACGAAGCGTTGTACGACGTCGCGGATTCGCTCGGGCAGGAATCTTCGATCATCGTCACCGGAACCGTGAAAGAGGACGCGCGTTCGCCGATAGGCGTCGAACTCGACGTGACGGGGCTCGAGGTTTTGCAGAATGTGCACGATTATCCCATTACGCCGAAGGAACACGGGACCGAGTTCCTAATGGACCACCGTCATTTGTGGATCCGCTCGAAACGGCAGCACGCCGTATTGAAAATTCGGCACACCGTCATCAAAGCGGTGCGTGATTATTTCGATTCTAACGGCTTTACGCTCGCGGATACGCCCATTTTCACGCCCGCCGCGTGCGAAGGCACGACGACGCTGTTCGAGGTCGATTATTTTGACGACGAAAAAGCCTATCTGACGCAGAGCGGACAGCTTTACAACGAAGCGACCGCGATGGCGCTGGGCAAAACTTACGCGTTCGGGCCGACGTTTCGTGCGGAAAAGTCGAAAACGCGGCGGCATCTGACGGAGTTTTGGATGGTCGAGCCCGAGGTCGCCTACGCGGGCTACGAGGATATGATGGACCTCGGCGAGGGGCTGATATTGTTCATCGTCGATCGCGTGCTGAACGACCGTAAACAGGAACTCGCGACGCTCGAACGCGACACGACCGTTCTCGAAGCCATCAAAGGGCCGTTTCCGCGGCTGCATTACGACGACGCGGTGAAAATGCTGCAAGAGGGTTATGATAAGGGCGAGCTGGCCGGGGCGCAGGCTGCCAGCCTGCCCGGACAAGGCGCCGAAGATGCAGGCAAGCTGCCTGCGGTCCGGCGGTTCGAGTGGGGCGGCGATTTCGGTGCTCCGGACGAAACTTATCTGTCGAAACAGTTCGGGCTGCCGGTGTTCGTGCATCACTTCCCGACCGCGATCAAAGGATTTTATTTTGAGGTCGATAAAGATCGACCCGAATGCGCTCTCGGCATCGACCTGCTCGCACCCGAAGGCTACGGCGAGATCATCGGCGGCGGCGAACGCGCAGCGAACCTCGATTATCTGATCTCGCAGCTGAAACATCACGATCTGCCGCAGGAGATATTCGAATGGTACCTCGACCTCCGCCGCTACGGCAGCGTCCCGCACGCCGGCTTCGGCATGGGCATCGAACGCACCGTCGCCTGGATGGCAGGCATCGAACACGTCCGCGAAACGATCCCTTTTCCGAGGATGCTGTACCGCCTGCGGCCGTAGATGTTATGGACAAAGATGAGAGTGAATTGTTGGAGGAGCAGATTCGACTGAGTAAGTTGCTCACCCATGGCTTTGCATTTTCGCTAGTTTGGTTGGCAGGAATTGGTTCGCTGATCTCATTGGTAATTGGGATCTGGGCTCTGTTAAGGATATCGCGTTCTAAACAGAAATTATCTGGATATTGGATTGCATGGTGGTGCGCTCTTGTCGGCGGGATTGGGGCCATTGCCCTCCCATTATACGTAATCGCCAATTTTCTTAGCAGATAGAATGCCGAACGTTGTCATCATCGCAGGACCGAACGGAGCAGGAAAATCAACGCTCGCTCCGTATTTGCTGCGAGATACGTTTGGCATCACTGAATTCGTGAATTCTGACGTTATCGCTCATGGCCTTTCCGCTTTTGCGCCAGAAAGGGCCGCATTTGAGGCAGGACGGATCACTTTGGCCCGACTGCGAGAGCTTGCATCGGCACGGGTAGATTTTGCTTTAGAGACGACCTTAGCGACAAGGTCCTATGCTCCTTAGCTAAGGCGACTGCAAGATTCAGGCTATCAGGTCGGATTAGTTTTCCTTTGGCTTGAATACGTTGATATCGCTATCAAAAGGGTTTCGGCAAGGGTTGCAGCCGGCGGGCACTCAATTCCGGAACCTACGATCCTTCGGAGATATGAGCGCGGTCTCAGAAATCTTTTCCAACTTTACATGCCCTTCACAAATTCGTGGCGAGTTTTTCACGCATCGCCTATAATTCCCAAAGAGATAGCTCGTTATGATGAATCGGCAGGCGAAGTGATCTTCGAGCATGATCTATGGAAGCAGATAAAAAGATAAAAGAAAGCGATCGAAATCTTTTCATCGCCCACAGCGAAGAGATTACCAAGGCTTACGAACGCGCCGTTCGCGAGGCTGTGACGAAACATAAGAAAGCCGGGAATTCTATAGTCGTTTCGCGCGACGGCAAAGTTGTGATCCTGAGACCCGACGAGATCGAGGTCGGTTGATGGGAAGATATACTGCAAAGATCGCGTGGAGATCCGATTCACCCGAGACGTTCACAAAGAACCGATACTCCCGCGGCCATGAATGGTCGTTCGACGGCGGGGTGACGGTGCCGGCGTCGAGTTCACCGCAGGTCGTTAATCGTTACTCTGTCGAGGCGGCGGTCGATCCTGAAGAGGCTTTGGTTGCGTCCGCTTCGGCGTGTCATATGCTGACGTTTCTGTATCTGGCGGCGAGAGCGGGATTTCGGATCGATTCATATACGGATAACGCCGTCGGCGAGATGTCGGCGAACGAGAACGGTAGGCAATGGATGTCGAGGATCACGCTCGATCCGCAGATCGAATGGGCCGGCGAACGCATCCCGACGCAAGGGGAAATTGCCGAACTACACCATTCCGCACACAAAGAATGTTATATTGCTAATTCAATACTGTCGGAAATATCTATCAAGGGGTACTAACATGACTTTGCCGAAATTCCTTCACCTGCCGCGGATAGTTGCGTCGGCGGCTTTTCTTTCTCTTTTGCTCGCGGCGACCGCGACCGCTCAGAAACTCGTTAAGTTCGAATCGAACGGCCAGCTTTCCGCTGCCGCCGCCAATGAACGCATTAATGCTCTGTTCACACCGAATACATTGGAGCCGACGCGGGCCGCCATCGAACTGTATAAAGTGCGATACACCTCAACCGATGAAAAGGGCAAGCCTGTAGAACTGACGGGATTGGTCGCCTGGCCGGCTGGCGGTGCCTCGAAAGGACTGGTGGTTTTTTGCCACGGCACCATCGTTGACCGCGACCGTTCGCCATCGAGATACAGGGGCGGCAGCGAAGGCGGCGAGGCAGCGGTCGGTGTGCTTGCTTTTGCGAGCGGCGGATACGCGGTCGCATTGCCCGATTATCTTGGGCTGGGCGATCACAAAAAGCCGCATCCATATCCGCTGAGCAAAGTGAACGCGCGTTCCGGCGTCGATATCATCCCCGCGGTACGGGAGCTTGCCAATCAGCAAAAATACGATATCGCAAAGCCGCTCTACGTGACCGGTTACAGCGAAGGCGGCGGCGTCGCGATGGCGTTGACACAGATGCTGGAGAAGGAAAAAGGCGAGATGTTTCGCGTTACGAGATCCGCTCCGTCGGCCGGACCCTATGACCTTTCCGGTACGATGTTGGATTTCTTCCTGGAGCCAAATACGGACCAGATCGGCTTTGTCCTGCGGATGTATCTGCTTGGGTATTCGGCGCATTATTTTCATAAACGCGACGGAATAAAGCTTAGGGAATTCTTCAAACCGGCACTTGCCGATGCAGTCGCGATAAATTACGGCCTCAACCGATCTGACGATGATATTTTAAAGGCGTTGGGAATAACAGGAGCATTGATGCGTGCGAATAATTCGCTCGCGAATGTATTGAACCCTAAATTTCTCAACGCAATCAAACGCCGCGATCAGAGGAACAGGTTCATCCGCGAATTGGCGGCGAATAATACTTATGATTGGCGTCCGAACACGCCGATTCTGCTTATTCATCTGAAGAGTGATACCGTTGTTCCGTCCAGGAACACCGAGGTGGCCTATGCCGCCATGAGGCGGCGCGGCACGCCGGATCCGATACTCAGAAAACACCTCATTGAGAATGATTCTTTGAACCACGTGACAGCGATGCCGCCTGCCGCCGTCATTGCGAGGATGTGGTTTGACGGCAGTTTTGGTAAACCGTAGCCGAGTACAGATGGGGATTTCCTTACTTCGAACCGCCGCGATGATGCTGATCGCGGCTGTTGCCTGCGCTTACGCCCAGCAGCCTATCCGCGATCTGCGGCCGACGGTCATTCTGATCTCGCTTGACGGCTTTCGTTGGGATTATCCCGAAAAATATGACGCACCGACCATCTCGCGGATCGCGAGAGAGGGCGTGCGTGCAAAATGGATGATCCCGTCTTTTCCGACAAAGACTTTTCCCAATCACTACACGACCGTAACGGGGCTTTATCCGGCGGATCACGGTCTGGTTGAGAACAACGTTTTTGATTTCGACACTGTCTTTACGATGTCGAAACGCGAGGAGGTCGAGAACTCGCGTTGGTGGGGCGGCGAGCCGATCTGGGTTACCGCCGAAAGACAAGGCCAGCGTGCGGCGTCGTTCTTTTGGGTCGGCAGCGAAGCGAAGATCGACGGCATTCAGCCGACGACATGGAAACGCTACGATGGAAAGATCCCGAACGAAGAACGCGTGGATACCGTACTTAGTTGGCTCGACAAGCCTCGGAGCGAGCGTCCTACGGTGATCACGCTCTACTTCAGCGATACGGACGACGCCGGCCACGCCGCCGGGCCCGATTCTAAAGAGGTTCGCGACGCTGTGAAAAAGGTGGACGGCGACGTAGCCCGTCTGGTCGAAGGGCTGAAGAAACGAAAGATCGAAAAGAAGGTCAATATCATTTTGACCTCGGACCACGGCATGGCGGCGGTCAGTCAACGAAGCGCCGTCATTATGGATGAACACTTTGATCCGACGGACAAGACGCTCGCCGATCCCGTGATCACGACCGGCGAGATCTGGCAGATATTTCCGAAACCGAACCGCGAAGACGAGATAATGCGGAAGTTGAGCGGCGTAAAAAACGCAACATGCTGGCGGAAAAGCGATATTCCCGACCGCTTTAGCTATAAACACGGGAAGCGCGTCGCTCCGATTCTTTGTGTGGCAGATATAGGCTGGTCATTGACAACGAAGGAGAGGCAAACAGCGTTGGAGAAACGCACCGATTTTCCACGGGTCCGCGGAGCCCACGGTTTCGACAACAAACATAAGGAAATGCAGGCGATCTTCATCGCACGCGGGGCAGCTTTCAAACGCAGTCTAATCGTCGAGCCTTTTGGAAATATAGAGGTTTACAATGTGATGTGCAGAATACTGGGTCTGAACCCCGCACCTAACTCCGGCGATCTGCGACGCGTCCGAGGGATGCTTCGCTAACAGAAATTGGTCAATTCCCTGCTTTTAGCGTAATTACCGCGATCTCCGGCGGGACCAATAAACGAAACGGCAACACGCTGGTTCCGATGCCGGACGTGACGAACATATCTACGTCATTCTCGCGAATATGTCCGTAAGCATATTTCTGGCCATACGAAGAAGGAACTCCCGGGCGTCCTAATAACGGCAGCCGGATCTGCCCCCCGTGTGTGTGGGCCGCGATCATCAGCCGCAGTTCGTCAGAGATAGAAAGATCACCGGTTATCACGGGAAAAACGTCCGGACTGTGTTGAAGCACGATAAGATCTCCACTGCCGGACGATTCGACGATAGTCCGCAGTTCGGCCGAAGTCTCTTTCCACGATTTTTGCATCTGCAAATGATCGATGGTGCCAAATATTCTCAGCGGTTTGCCGTTACGCTCGATGCTGATGATCTCATTCTGCAAAACGCGAACGCCAGCCGTCCTCAATTCGTCCGCGATCTTCTTGTCGCCGTGCCAGCCGTCATGATTGCCGAGGACCGCAAATACGCCTTCTTTTGCGCGCAGTCCTCCCAGCTTCCGTGCGATCAGGTTTACATCCATTCGAGTGTGATATGGGCGAGACGGCGAATGAATATATCCATGAGCGACGTAGTCACCGAGTAGTACGACGAGATCAGGATCTTGAAGATTTGCCAATGCGATGACACGATCAAGCATCTCTTCATCAACGGCGTTGGAGCCGCCGTGAACGTCGCCGATCGCGACGATCCGCAGTCCGTCGAACGCCGGATCAAGGTTCCTGATCTTTACCTCGGCCGGCGAAACGACAAGACGCCGCGGCTCGATAAAATACGAGTAAGCAAGGCCCAAAGCCCCCAACAAGACGACAAGAACAAAGAAGGAAATGTTTCTGAATCTATTTGCGATCTTTTTGAGCCCTTTTTGATCCATTTGGGATGCTGCTGCTAACCGAAATACTCGCCCCAGCGTTCATCAACAAGTTTAACGATGTCTTCATGCGGCTCCACTTCTTTTGGATACCAAGGCTTCATACGAGCATCGATGACGACAGGTGCTGAGTAGCCGATGTGGTTGTTCTTAAGTTCGATGTTTTTGGCGTAAACGTCCGATGCGGGATCGAATCGCGTCCATGTCGCCCAAAGGAATTTCTCGGTCGAACCCGCAAATTCGATACTGTCGTGCAAAACGATCAACTGCCAATCGTCAAATTTGCCGGAGCGGGCCATGCGATCAGCGAGGTCCTTTTCATTTTCGTAACTGTCGGCTTCGAGAACTAGACAGCCGCCGCAGTATGGTTCAGCGGCTCTAATGCCGGTCGGCAGCTCTCCGCGAAACTCGCGTGCGAGTTCCCGTTTCGCGTCGCCCATTCCAATAAGTATCGCCTTGCTGCCATAGTTGATCTTGCCGCTGGCATAATCGAGTGTGTCGAAAGCAGTCTGCGTGAAAATATGAAGGTCGCGGTGCCAATCAACACGGGCTAGGATATGCTCGAACAGCGATCTGAAATCGTGCAGGTCCTGCGGCGTGTCGGTCAATAAAAGAAATTTTGTCAAAGCAAGCTGGCCTTCGCCCAAGATGCGAAACCCCGCGGACAAGCCTTCTCGGCCATACCGCTCGCGGACGACGGCTGCTGACAGAGAGTGAAATCCGGTCTCGCCATAGCTCCAGAGGTCGCGGACCGCCGGCATTACAAGCGGAAACAATGGCGACAATAGCTCCTGCAAATAATCGCCGATAAAGAAATCTTCTTGACGAGGTTTGCCGACAACGGTCGCGGGATAGATCGCGTCCTTTCGATGAAAGACCGCATCCGTGTGAAAAACGGGATAATCGTGCGTCAGCGAATAATATCCGTAATGATCGCCAAACGGCCCTTCAGGTCGTCTTTCGTGTGGCGGGACATGGCCGCAGATAGCGAATTCGGCCTCGGCCAGGAGTCGGTGATGGCCGTCAAGCGGATTGTCTGTCATGCCGATCTTTGAACCCGCGAGCAACGACGCGAGCATCAATTCGGGAAAGCCTTCAGGCAGCGGAGCGATCGCAGAAAGTATCAAAGCGGGCGGCCCGCCGAGGAAGATGGTAGCTTTCAGAGCTTCATTTCGCTGCTCTGCCTCGTAGTAATGAAAACCGCCGCCTTTGCCGATCTGCCAATGTATGCCTGTTGTAGTTTTGTCGTATCGCTGGATGCGGTACATGCCGAGATTGTGCTTTCCATCGACCGGGCTTTCTGTGTAAACGAGCGGCAGCGTAACAAAATGCCCTCCGTCCTCGTGCCATAGCTGCAAAAGCGGAAGTTTCTCCAGATCGACGTTCGCCTGACGCGATTCGAGGACCGGAGCGTTTCGGACATTCTTAGTTCCAAGCTTTGCCGCCGTGAACGCGAGATCACGATAGCCCCAAAGTTTGTTGAGTTTCGGTGGAAGCAGCTCTTCGGCTGCGTGCACCGCACGCTTTACGAATTCGAGCGGTTTCGGACCGAACGCAAGATCGATTCGGCGTTTTGTCCCGAAAAGGTTAGTGACGACCGGAAAATCCGAGCCTTTCACGTTCGTGAAAAGCAACGCTTTGCCTTTTTCGTCAATTATCCGTCGATGGATCTCAGCGATCTCCAGATACGGATCGATCTCAGCCGAGATCTCGACGATCTCGTTCTCGCGGCGGAGGAGGTCGATGAAAGACCGCAAATTCTTGTGCATTTAGGCGTAATCGTAAAAGCCCTTGCCGCTCTTTCTGCCGAGCCAACCGGCGTCCACGTATTTCTTCAGCAGCGGACATGGCCGGTATTTCGGATCGCCGAGGCCATCGTGCAGGACGTTCAGGATCGCAAGGCATACGTCCAATCCGATGAAATCCGCTAGAGTCAGCGGCCCCATCGGGTGATTCATGCCGAGCTTCATTATCTCGTCGATCGATTCTTTTGTTGCGACGCCTTCATGCAATGCAAAGACGGCTTCGTTGATCATCGGCATCAGAACGCGGTTTGAAACGAATCCCGGGTAATCATTACACTCAACCGGCACTTTCCCGAGCTGTTCAGACATTACTTTAACTTTTGCGTAAGTCCCATCACTAGTTGCAATTCCGCGGATAACCTCAACCAGTTTCATCAACGGCACCGGATTAAAGAAGTGCATTCCTATCACCTTGTCCGGACGGCTCGTAACCGCAGCGATCTTGGTGATCGATATCGATGACGTGTTTGACGAGAGGAGCGTATCCGGCCCGCAGATCGTATCGAGCTTTTCGAAGATCGTCTTCTTTATATCAAAGTTCTCTGTCGCCGCTTCCACGATCAGCGTGCAATCCTTTAGGTCGTCGAGTTCTGTCGTCGATCTTATACGACCTTGTATCTCAGCCTTTTGTTCCTCGGTCATCGTCTCTTTCTTGACGAAACGATCGAGGCTCTTATTGATATTAGCCAAGCCGCGTTCCAGAAATTCGGGCTTAATATCACACATCACCACGTCGAAACCCGAGGCGGCGGCCGTTTGTGCGATGCCGTTACCCATTGTTCCGGCACCTATTACTCCGATAATTTCACTCATTGATCAATATATTCCCTTTTATTATGGCGATCACAACAGAAAACTAGAATAACTAAGTTCGTACCCAAATAAAAACCGCGTCAAAGTCCGCAGCTAAGTCACCGCCAAACGTGCAGATCAGGCCATAAAACCCCAATCGGTGAGCCGATCTGGATTTATATAGCTGCATGTTTCTATTTTGTGCACCGAAAACCTTTCCAAGAGTTTCGTTGATCTTTCCCAAAGCCAGGAAATCATTTTCCCATCTCCGAAAATGATTCCCAAAGCCAGGAAATGATTTCCAAAGCCAGGAAATGATTTCCAAAGCCAGGAAATTTTTCCCCGAGTCTGGAAAATTTTTCCCCGAGTCTGGAAAATTTTTCCCCGAGTCTGGAAAATTTTTCCCGGACGACCAAAAATCAACCTAGCCGTTAGGGATCATTCCTGACGCCATATTTAATGTGATGTCTCAATTTAGCGAGGCTAAATTGGGATGATATATATAGTTTACCTGTTATGGCTGCCTATATCTGCGACGCATCATGACCGCTAATTTAAAAATTAATCCCGTTCGACTGCCAAGGCGACCGAGTTTCCGCCGCCAAGACAAAGTGCCGCAACGCCCCTTTTGGCTCCCCTGCGTTTCATTTCGTGCAAGAGGGTCGTAAGGATGCGCGAACCGGAATTGCCAATGGCGTGGCCCATTGCAACGGCACCACCATTGACGTTGACCTTTTCCAAGTCGAGCCCAAGCTCTTTCATCACGCCAAGTGCTTGTACGGAAAACGCCTCGTTAAGCTCGAACAGATCGACGTCCGACATCTCCCAACCTGCTTTTTTCAGAACATTTAGCACGCCCTGAACCGGAGCAAGCATGATCATTTTCGGCTCGATGCCCGACGTAGCGGAAGCCACTATCCGCGCCAGCGGCTCAACTCCAAGCTCGGCCGCTTTCTCTGCTGAGGTCACTACCAGTGCCGATGCTCCGTCGTTCACACCGGGAGCGTTGCCGGCCGTTACGGTGCCGCCATCGCGTTTGAATGCCGGTTTTAGCTTTGAAAGAGCCTCGACCGTGGTTTCGGGGCGGACCGGTTCATCGTAGTCAAGGACAATGGGATCACCCTTCTTTTGCGGGATCTCGACGGGGACGATCTCTTCAGCAAAACGGCCCGCTGCCTGTGCCTCGGCGGCTTTTCGGTGCGAATTGTAGGCAAAGTCATCTTGCTGTTCGCGAGTAACTTCGCATTTTTCGGCTACAACCTCGCCGGTGTTGCCCATGTGCCAATTCTCAAAAGGGCACCAAAGGCCATCGTGGATCATCAGATCGGTAACGGTCTGATTGCCCATTCGGTAACCATCACGGGCTCCGGGCATTGCATACGGAATGTTCGACATTGACTCCATGCCGCCCGCAACCACGACCTCAGAATCGCCTAATTGGATAGCTTGAGATGCGAGAGCAACAGCCCTAAGACCGGAGCCGCAAACCATGTTTACCGTCAAAGCCGAAACCTCCGGCGGCAGCCCAGCCTTTAACGCGGCTTGCCGTGCAGGAGCCTGTCCGATACCTGCCTGAACAACGCAGCCCATTATGACCTCGTTGACATCGCCGGCGTCGATGCCGGCCCTCGAAACTGCTTCCCTTATCGCAACGGCCGCGAGGTCGGGAGCGGAAAAACCTTTCAAAAGCCCCTGAAACTTGCCTGTCGGCGTTCTAACGGCACTTAAAATTACTGCGGATCTATTATCACTCATGGCTTGATCGTTATCTCCAATATTAAAGAAATATATGCAAAACCTCAGAATATCACAGCGAACTGCGGGCCGCTATTCAAACGCTTTTGAATCTTTCAAACGCCTCACGTTCCAGCATTTCGCGATGGTCGGGATGTGCGATCCGAATCAGTTCGTGCGCCCTTTGCCGGAGGTTCTTCCCGTAAAGATTTGCCACGCCGAATTCGGTGACGACGTAGTGAACGTTGGCCCGCGTAGTTACAACACCGGCACCGGGACGCAGTTGCGGGACGATCTTGCTCTCGCCGCGAGAAGTTGCCGACTGCAGAGCGATAATGGGTTTGCCGCCCGGCGACAGGGATGCGCCGCGAATGAAGTCCATTTGTCCGCCCACGCCCGAATACTGAAATGTGCCGATAGAGTCCGCACAGATCTGACCGGTCAGGTCGACCTCGATAGCGCTGTTTATGGCGGTTACCTTGGGGTTGCGGCGAATGACTGATGTGTCATTTACATATTCAATGTCAAGCATCAGAACCTGCGGATTATCGTCGATAAAGTCATAAAGACGTCTTGTTCCCATCACGAAGCCGGCTACTATCTTGCCGGGATGCTTCAGTTTCTTGCGGCCATTTACAACGCCCTTTTCAACGAGCGGAATAACACCGTCCGAAAACATTTCGGTGTGGATCCCCAGATCCTTATGTCCATGAAGCGAGTTAAGGACCGCATTTGGTATGCTCCCAATGCCCATCTGGAGCGTGGCGCCGTCCTCGACCATTTCGGAAATGAATGTGCCTATGGCAATGTCAGCGGGCGTCAGTTCGGGCACCGGTACCTCGGCGAGGGGCAAATCTACCTCGACCAGGTAGTCGATCTTATCGACATGCAGCAACGCATCGCCCAACGTTCGTGGCATCTGCGGATTTACTTGTGCGATCACGGTCTTTGCGCAGTCTGCCGCCGCACGGGCAACATCGACAGAGACACCAAGAGAGCAAAAGCCGTGTTTGTCCGGCGGCGAAACGTGAAGTAATGCAACATCAAGCGGCAACACATTCTGTCGAAACAATGCCGGTATCTCTGAAAGAAAAACAGGAATGTAGTCGGCCCGGCCCTCGTTCACGGCTCTTCGAACGTTCCCGCCGACAAAGAATGCATTAACCCGAAAGCTCTCAGAAAGTTCGGGCGTGGCGTACGGAGCCTCGCCTTCAGTGTGTAAGTGGACGAGCTCAACATTGCGGAGTTCATCCTTTCGATCAGTGAGGGCACGAATGAGGACTTGCGGAGCCGCAGCGACGCTGTGAATGAAGACCCGATCGCCGCTTTTAACTACCTTGAGTGCGTTATCCGCAGATGTGTATCTCGTCATATGTTCGATGTGCTTTGTGAGCGCCTTGCAGGCCATTGTCGCAACAACCAATATGCTAATCTATTCGAATATGTCCCAGGTACTGACGCCCGGAGATTTTCTTGTTTATCAACTTGAGGCCGGATTCGGTTTGCTGCGTTTGCTTGCAGCCGACGGCGAGGGCGATGAAACGGTTTGGCATGTATGTGCATACGAGGATTTTTATCCGGATGTGGATATTGTTGTTGCTGCGATCACCGTGAAAGAACCACGCAAGTCGATCGAACACATCGCGCTCACGAACAGGGCTTTTGAAAGCACACAGGTCGCAAAACTGTTGAATCTCCCCATTTCTGTCCAAGAAAAAGACCTAGTCGAGGTTTGGCGTTCATCCAATCCTGGAAAAGTGTCTGACCGATCCATAAGGCTTCTGCTTGGATTTCGATGACGCAGTCGGAACGCCGTTCAAAGCAGCCTTCGGCGCACAAGTTCTCTTTTGAGCATCTCCAATTCCCGGGACATGTGGCCGGCGGCAGAAGAATTCTCTTGGGCGCGTCTTATCAGGTACGGCACCGAATCGGCAACCGGGCCGTATGGAACATATTTCGAGACGTTGAATCCATTCTTAGCAAGAACATACGAGATGTTGTCACCCATTCCATAAAGCTGAGAGAAATGAATGTTGGCGTGATTTCGAGGGATCTGAAGTTCCTCCATACGCCGTGCCAATAACATAGTGCTCGCCTCGTTGTGAGTGCCGGCAACGAAGGCGGTATCCTGATAATGTTTCAGGCAGTATTCGATCGCCGCGTCAAAATCGGCATCCGTCGCAGGTTGGTCCGGGTGGATCGGTGACGGGTAACCGTTCGCCTCGGCCCGTTCGCGTTCCTTTTCCATGTATGCACCGCGTACAAGTTTGACCGCGTAAAAGTAGCCATTCTTTGCTGCTTCACGCCGAGACTGTTTCAAAAACTCGAGCCGGTCGCGGCGGTAGAGCTGAATCGTATTAAATATGATCGGGCGCTCTTTATTGTACTTCTCCATCATATCGGTGACCATACGGTCGATCGCATCTTGGATCCAAGATTCTTCGGCGTCGATAAATAGCGGCTGCCCGATCTCATAAGCAAAATGGCAGATATCTGCCACGCGCTTATGGATCCGTTCGCACTTCGCCTGACTTTTCGCGTCAAGCTTCTTCTTTGAACTCATCCGTTCGAGTGTCCCGAGCGGAGCGATCCCGGAAACTTTGAAAACCGAGAAGGGGATGTTGTCATCATTCTTAGCCCGTTCGATCGCTCTCAGAATCTCATCTTTGGTTCGGTCAAAATCCTCTTCTCGCGTCTTTCCTTCTACGGAATAATCCAAGATCGTACCTATCCGGGCACGGCCGAGCTTATCGATCACCCGAGAGCATTCTTCGATGGTTTCGCCGCCGCAGAATTGTTCGTAAATGGTCGCCTTGATCATGCTCTCTACCGGCAAACCTATAGAAAGGGCAAACTTAGCTGCGGTCGTACCGAGCGAGTTGAGGATCGGCGAGTTCAACAGTTTGAAAAGCCTGTATTTTTCTCGGAGTTGAGAATCCGACTTGTCCGCGTATGCGGTTTCGGTGTCTAGAAAATCAAGGAAGAATTCGCTCATAAAGCCGAAAGTTTAGCACAGTCTACATCAGGCGAACACTCGCAGAGATGCCTCCGGACATCCGCCTGTAATTGTGAAGCCAACGCATTTCCCGTATCATCCTAGTTTTATATCAGAATCATCGAAACAAGTTATTAGCAGTATTTTATGAGCAAAGGACTACCGAAAAGATCAGAGAATTATTCCGAGTGGTATAACGAAATAGTCAAGCGTGCGGACCTGGCTGAAAACTCGGCGGTTCGGGGCTGTATGGTCATAAAGCCGTACGGTTTTGCCATCTGGGAAAAGATGCAGCGAGCACTTGACGATATGTTCAAGGCGACGGGTCACCAGAATGCGTATTTCCCGCTGTTCGTGCCGAGATCATTCCTTGAAAAGGAAGAGGAGCATGCTGAAGGCTTCGCAAAGGAATGTGCGGTCGTTACGCATTACCGACTTAAAGCGGACGGCGAAGGCGGATTGATGGTCGATCCGAATGCAAAATTAGAGGAGGAGTTGATAATTCGTCCGACATCCGAAACCGTCATCTGGAACGCGTACAAGAACTGGATCCAGTCCTGGCGCGACCTGCCGATCCTTGTGAATCAGTGGGCAAATGTCGTTCGCTGGGAAATGCGAACGCGGATCTTTCTTCGAACCGCAGAGTTCCTATGGCAAGAAGGCCACACCGCTCACGCCACAGAGAAAGAAGCCATTGCGGAAACCGAGCAGATGCTTGATATATATGCCGATTTTGCCGAGAACTGGATGGCTTTGCCGGTTATCAAAGGAATGAAAACGCCGAACGAACGATTTGCCGGGGCCGTAGAGACATACTGTATTGAAGGCCTTATGCAAGACGGCAAAGCTCTCCAATGCGGTACATCGCATTTTCTCGGGCAGAATTTTGCAAAGTCATTCGACGTGAAATTCGTCAACAAGGAGAACCAACTCGAGTATGCGTGGGCGACAAGCTGGGGTGTTTCGACGCGATTGATGGGGGCGTTGATCATGGCGCATTCCGATGACAACGGCCTTGTGCTGCCTCCGAAACTTGCACCCATTCAGGTCGTAATCGTTCCGATCTATAAGTCGCCCGAAGACCTTGCTGCAATATCCGAAAAGGTCGAGCCTATAGTGAAAGAGCTAAAGGCCGCGGGCATTTCGGTCAAGTTCGACGACAGCGACAATCAGCGGTCAGGCTGGAAATTCGCTGAATATGAACTGCGGGGAGTCCCGATCCGTCTTGGGTTGGGTATGAGAGACCTCGAAAACGGAACGATCGAGGTCGCCAGGCGAGATACGCTTACGAAGGAATCGATGCCGATCGACGGTGTTGCGGAATCAGTCAAGATCCTGCTGGATAAGATCCAAGCTAGTGTTTACCAACGTGCTTTGGAATTTCGAGATACTAACACGTTTCCCGTGGATGACTGGGATGAGTTTTGCGATAGAGTCGAGAAGGGCGGTTTTGTACTCGCCCACTGGGACGGCACATCTGAAACTGAGGAGCAAATAAAGGAGAAGACAAAAGCAACGATCAGGTGTATCCCTTTAAACGCTCCCGTCGAAGACGGAAAATGCATACTCACGGGGAACGCTTCAGATAAAAGGGTTCTTTTCGCAAAAGCTTACTAAAAGAAGCACTATATTTCTTCAACTATTGCATGGCCCGCGGCGTCTTAATTTGCGTAAGCGGGCCATTTGTCCGCGCGTTGTTTGACGGTTCTCGTGGTAAATTGTCGGTGACACGAGTTGATGCTGCGAAACAAGACGGATGAAGAGCTTGTCGAACTGGCCGTATCGCATGATACGGACGCCTTCGGCGAAATCGTTAGAAGGTGGGAACGAAAGATCTTCGCTCTTTGCTTTGGCATGCTCTCGCGTGAGGACGATGCCAGAGACGCTTCCCAGGAAACGTTCATCGCTGCGTATCGAAACATCGGATCATTCCGCGGAGACGCGAAGGTTTCGTCTTGGCTTCACCGGATCGCGGTCAATCAGTGTCTGACCATAATGCGGCGGCGAAAAGCCCGTCCTGAAGACCTGATCGATGAAGAGCAAATGGCTTCGGATCGCGTCTTCAGCGTGCCGATCGAAAAGGCTCCAGGCGGACTCGCAGAGAGGAATGAGCGGATTGAGGCTGTAAGGCGTGCGGTAAATTCGCTGCCATTTGAACTCAAAGAGGTGGTCATCATGAAAGAGTTTGAAGAAATGACCTTTCAGGAAATATCGGAGACGCTTTCGATACCGCTGAGCACCGTCAAAAGCCGTGTTTATACAGCCTTGCGACAGCTACGGTCCAAACTGGAGAAGAGCGAATTAGAGATCATATAGTATGCGGCCGGGAATGGATAAGATGGAGAAATGCAATCGGAAAATCGAGATGGTTGAACTTGTATATGACGAGGCCGATGGGGTATACCTCGCCGAACTTCGCTCGCATCTGTCATCGTGTGCTGAATGTTCCAATGAATTCTCTTCCCTGTTTGCTACTCGTACGAATATTGTCGAATTCCGAAAGGATGTCTTCGAGTCTTTAGAAACACCGGTAATTGCGTTTCCTCCGGCGGATATCTCAGAGAATATCTCGAAGAGCATTTGGGGTTGGTTGGATGGCTTGCGATATGCCTTTGCCGTAAAACTATCATTTGCGGGAATATTACTGGCCGTTCTTGCAGGGTTGTATGGCCTCATATACCTCGAAAGACCGGATGAAGTACAGGTCGCGTCGAATACGGCGGCACCTTTATCCATCGATTCCGCTCAAGTTGAAAAGGATCCTTTTCCTCCGCTATCCGATCCACTGACAGTGTCAAAAGATGCGGTGAATATTGCGGAAAGAGAACCCGAAATACCACGTCGGAATAGGGGCGTTGGTACGGCCAAGTCCAAGAAAGCAGCGGCAGCGGTGAAGTCGGCAGATCGTCGAAATGAGAATCAGCTGACCGACGATTTTGCCGACGATTCTTTGCGGCTTGCAGATCTATTAGAACAGATCGGAGGTTAACTTCAATGAAAAGCTCTGGCACTATATTTTTCTTCATTCTCATGACCTTGTCGCTCGGCGCCGTTGATTCGTTTTCGCAGCAAGGTAGTATGCCGAATGATCGGGCAAATAGCGGCCGGCCCGCCGGGCCGCCTCAAGATATTCGTGCTAATATGCTTCGACGGCTTGGACTGACCAGTGATCAGGTCGCTTTATTACGAAAAATGAATGCTGAACGGCTTCCTAAAACCGAGTCGGCTCAGTTGAGACTCCGTCAGGCAAATCGGAGCCTAGATGAGGCGATCTATGGAGACAGTTTCTCTCAGGAATTGTATGAATCCCGTTTGCGCGAGGTGCAGGAAGCCCAGGCGGAAGTCACCAGGCTGCGTTTTGAGGGCGAATTGGCGATCAGAAAAGTATTGACATCCGAGCAGCTTCTTCGGTTTAGAGCAATGCGCAAAAGATTTGAACAGTTGCGACCGCAACCGGGACCCGTGCGGCCCATGCCGGGGCCCGGTATGCGCGGACCGATGAGGGGCGATGTGCCAAAACGGCCGCTTCCGCCTGAGCCACCAGACGAAAGAAACTAGAGATGTAAACATCGCTGTTGTATCCACTAGCCGCTGCCTGAGAGCGGCTTTTTATTTTTCCGACGATGCAGAGTTAGGGTATAGTCAATCTGTCGAACACATCCTTTATCGAATCTAATGAACCCGATTATCAAGTTTATTGTCGAGCTGCAAGACGTTACGAACCTTTTGTGGCGCGCTCTAAAGGGGCTCAGAAAGCGGCCTAGATATTTCCGCGAAATTATGATCCAAATGGACGAGATAGGGGTCGGCTCTCTCGCGATTGTTGCCCTCACAGGGTTTTTCACGGGCGGTGTGCTAATCATCCAAGCCTATCCTACTCTTGCCTATTATGGTGCCCAAAGTAATGCCGGCCAAGGCGTCGCTACGTCTTTGATCCGCGAACTTGGACCTGTTCTAAGCGCTCTAATCGTTGCGGGCCGCGTCGGCTCGGCTATCTCGGCGGAGTTGGGTTCTATGGTCGTGTCTCAGCAGATCGACGCAATGCGGGCGCTTGGAACATCACCGGTCCGTAAGCTCGTGACCCCGCGAGTTGCTGCTCTTGTTGTTACACTGCCGTTGTTGACCATCGCGGCAGATATTTGCGGACTTATCGGCGGCGGCCTGGTTGCACAGCAAATGTACGGGCTTGATGTGAACACCTATATCTCATCGGTGAGAACAGGTACAAATATCGATGATGTTTTGGGGGGATTGATCAAGCCGCTTGTTTTCGGCTTTTTGATCGGCTTGATATCATGCCATAAAGGGTTAACCACTACAGGCGGAACGGTTGGCGTCGGCAGATCAACGACCCAAGCGGTCGTCGCGTCGTCGATCGCGGTCATTATCTCGGATTTTTTCCTCGCGAAAATTCTGCAATCGGCCCTTAAGACAACACTATTTTAGCGGAACGTAACTGATGAAAAATGCAGATGGAAAATTGCGCGCGGAGGCTATCGCTTCGAATATCGAAGGAAGTCGCCCACCCGCGATCGAATTTCGCGAAGTAGATCTGGCTTTCGACGATCTCGTTATATTGGACAAGGTGAGTTTCACCGTTGACCGAGGGGAAACGCGAATTGTGTTGGGTGGGTCAGGCACGGGCAAATCAACCATCATAAACCTCATCTTGGGGCTATTGAAGCCGGATGCCGGGCGAATAATGATCGACGGTCAAGATATTACGGATTTTGAGGATATGGACCTGATGCGGATCCGAAAGCGTATTGGAATGGTATTTCAGGAGGGAGCATTATTCGATTCCCTTTCCGTTTACGAAAATGTCGCTTATCGTCTGCATGAAGAAGGTATCGATGAAGGTGAGGTCGAACACGAGGTCATGCGGATGCTACAGTTCGTTGACCTCGAGGATGCGGTTGACAAGATGCCGATAGAGCTTTCGGGAGGAATGCGGCGGCGTGTCGGGATAGCAAGGGCATTGGCGGGTGATCCTGACATTGTCTTGTTCGACGAACCGACCGCCGGCCTCGATCCGCCAACCGCGCGGAATATTTGCGAACTTGCTATCAAATTGCGTGACATAGAAAGCGTGACGTCGATCTTTGTAACCCATGAGATGGACAATCTAGGCTATTTGTCTAATGAGTATGCGGTGATCGATGAGAACGGCAACGTGCAATTTGAACGCGAAGGCAATAAACTTTGTATGATGAACACCAGTATAATGATGCTTCGGGGAGGTCGAATCATCTTTCAGGGGACCGACGAACAGCTCCGGGAAGTTGATGACCCCTACATCAGAAGATTTGTGAGCCCAAGCTACGTCTAATGCCACGACGAAATCAGAAAATAACTGTCAGCGACCTGCGAGTCGGGATATTCGTCCTCGCTGCATTGCTGCTGACCGCATTTTTGATACTCAACTCAACCGGCAGTTTCAATCCATTCGAAAAGAAAATGCGCCTGAAGGCTCGATTTGTATCGGCTGACGGACTGCATCCGGGGGCCGACGTACAGCTTGCAGGAGTTTCGATCGGCAAAGTAGAGTCCGTTCGTTTTTTGGAACCTGATTCGGAAGAGCCCGAACGCATTGAGGCAACATTGACCGTCGCTCAGGAGTTGGACAGAAAGCCCATTTCGGAGCTAATTCGTACAGATTCGGCAGCTCAGCTCGTTGCGACATCCGTACTCGGCAATGACAAGATGATCAACATTTCTCCGGGAACGTCCAACGGGACGCCAATCACGGAGAATGCGCTGTTGAAGTCATCGGCTTCTATCTCGCTGAATCAATTAACGTCAACAGGAAATGATCTCTTGACGCAAATGAAGAAACTCGCCGCCCCTGCCAACGAGATAATGCAGAAAGCGAACCGAGGCGACGGTACCTTGGGCCGAATAATCAATGATGAGCAGCTTTACGAATCGTTAGAAGCCTCAATAGATGAGATCCGAGGCACAATGCAGCGTCTCCAGACCACTGTGGACAAAGTTAACCGAGGCGAAGGCACGGCAGGCAGGCTTTTCAATGATCCGTCGCTTTATGAAGGCCTAAACAATACGGTAAAGCAGCTTGAAGCGATCTCCGGCGATATCAAGGCCGGCCGCGGAACTGCTGGAAGGATCGTCAACGACGATGCTTTGTACAATGAAACAAAAGCGGCGGTGACGGAGCTTAGGACCGCTGCGACCAAGATGTCCGAGATAGCGGACGATGTTCGGCTGATCACTGCCGATCTGCGCGACGGCAAAGGCACGGTGGGCCGTCTGCTGAAGGATGAAAAACTTCAGAACGATGTCGAATCTACGGTAGAGAAATTGAGTTCAACGGTTTCACGGCTCGACATAATGCTCCGTGATGCTCAATTAGGAAAGGGTACCATAGGCCGACTTGTCACGGATGAAACCCTTTACAACAGCATCAATCAAACTGCTAACAACGTCGCCACATTCACAGGAGAAGGAACAAAACTTTTGGACGATTTTCGCCGCAACCCTAAGAAATATTTGTCTATCAAGCTGTCGCTTTTCTAAGCCTTTGCTAATTGATGAAAAAAGGCTGTCAATAATGACAGCCTTTTCCTGTATGGTGCTGAGGGCGGGACTCGAACCCGCACGGATCGCTCCACACGCCCCTCAAACGTGCGCGGCTACCAATTACGCCACCTCAGCGAGAAAAATACAGTATGTAGAATCCTGAGAGCGTCGATGCTGCGATCTACCAAACTGCAATAATAATTTACAAAGACCTATTTATTGGCCGGAGTTTCCGAATTAGACGATGGAACTTCCGCATTTGCGGCCGGGGCCGCTCCATTCGTATTTGCTTCAACAGGGACCGGTTGCTCTGCGTTTGTGTTGCTTTCCGCCGGGGCAACAGATTCTACCTCGGCGGGAGCATCGGGGTTGCTGGAGAGAACAGATACGTTCCCGGTCAAAGCCGGCATGGAAATAAACAATGCCGAAAGCATGAAAGCAACTGCTGCCCCGATAGTGATCTTCGAAAGAACCGTCGCCGTACCGCGCGGATTAAAGGCGGTACTGGAAACATTGCTCGTAAACAGAGCCCCCGCATCGGTCTTTCCGGGTTGCAGCAAAACAGCCGCCACAAGTACGAAGCAGGAAATAAAGAAAATAGCGTATAAAACGTAAAGCAACATATTTTGTTACTACCGGCGGTAGTTCACGATGCCGGCAAAACTATCGGCTTCCAGGCTAGCCCCGCCGACCAGTGCACCATCAATGTCATTTTGCGACATTAGATCTCCAATATTTTCAGGCTTCACCGAGCCTCCATAGAGTATCCTGGTGGATTCGGCCGCAGAGTGGCCATGCTTTTCAGCCAAAAAACGCCGGATGTAGCCGTGCATTTCTTGAGCCTGTTCAGGCGACGCGGTCTTACCCGTGCCGATCGCCCAAACAGGCTCGTAAGCGATTATGATACGTTCCATATCATTAGCTGTCAAACCACTGAGTCCGCCTGAAAGCTGCATTGCTACGACGCTATTGGCACTGCCGGCTTCCCTATCGCTTAGCCGTTCGCCAACGCAAACGATCGCGGTCAAGCCGGCCGATAAAGCAGCCTTGACCTTTCGATTTACAGAATCGTCCGTCTCGCCGTAGAACTGCCTGCGTTCGCTATGTCCGATTATCACGCAGGAGCAGCCGGCATCCTTCAGCATCGAAGCCATAACTTCCCCCGTGTGGGCTCCGAATTCATCCTGCTCGGCACAATCCTGGGCCGCGATCTGGATATTGGAACCTTCCAGCCTATCCGCAACGGGCTTGATCGCAGTGAATACGGGTGCGATCACGACCTCACAGTGATTCGCATTTGCCACGAGCGTCTTCAAAGAGACTGCCGTATCGACCGAATCGCCGATCATCTTATACATTTTCCAGTTACCAGCTATTACGGGCTTTCTCATCTATTTATCATCCAATGCCGCCACGCCGGGGAGAACATCGCCGGCAAGAAATTCCAAGGTAGCCCCGCCGCCGGTCGATATATGTGAGATGCGATCGGACAGGCCTGCTTGATTTACGGCAGCAACGGAATCGCCCCCGCCGACGATCGACGTAGCGCCTTTGTCGGTGGCTTCCGCCACGGCTCTGGCGATAGCGATGGTTCCTTCGTCAAAAGGCTTTTCCTCGAACATTCCCATTGGGCCGTTCCACACTATGGTTTGTGCACCCTCAAGTGCGGCAGCAAAAAGATCGGCGGTCTCGGGGCCGATGTCCAAGCCCACGTGGCCCGAATTGGTGAAGTCGATCTGTATCGATTTTCGGGAATTGAGTGGATCGTAGGAATCGACAACCTGATGATCGGTTGGCAAGAGTAGTTGAACGCCGGCTTCCTCTGCCTTTTTCGCGACATCTAACGCGGTCGGCATCATCTCATCCTCGACAAGCGATTTCCCAACGGTAAAGCCCCTTGCTTTGAAGAACGTATATGCCATCGCACCGCCGATCAGCAGTTTATCAACACGGCGTTCGATCAGAGATTCGATCACGGGGATCTTGTCCGAAACTTTCGCACCGCCGAGTATTGCGACAAACGGGCGCTCCGGAGAATCAAGAGCTTTTCCAAGAAATGCCAGTTCTTTCTCCATCAGAAGGCCGGCAACGCAGGTATCGACGAAGTGCGTTATACCTTCAGTTGACGCGTGTGCACGATGAGCCGTGCCAAATGCGTCGTTCACGTAGATGTCGATTCCTTCGGCGAGAGATCTGGCAAAGTCGGCGTCATTCTTTTCTTCGCCGGCATTTAGGCGAAGATTCTCACGCATAAGGACGTCGCCGGAAGATAGCGACGATATACGTGAAGCCACATCCTCATTCTCGAAAAAAACAGGAGACCCAAGCATCTCTGAGAGTTTTTCCGCTACTGGACGAAGCGTGTATTTTGCCTCGTCGTATGGCAGCCCCTTTTCTTCTGTCTTCTTTTTGTCCTTTAGCGGGCGGCCGAGATGAGACGCAAGGACAACCTTTGATCCATGCTCAACAGCATACGTAATGGTCGGCAATGCTCCGCGAATGCGCGTATCGTCCTCGATCGCACCGTTCTTGATCGGAACATTGAAATCCACCCTAATGAAAACGGTTTTGCCGGTGAGATCTACGTCTGTGATGGACTTTTTATTCATAGACCCTTGGCAGCGATATATTTGACCAGGTCGCGAACACGGCATGAATAGCCCCATTCGTTGTCGTACCACGAAAGTATCTTAATGCAAGTACCATCAATGACCTTCGTGTTCTCCGAATCAACTATTGACGAATTCGAGTTGCCCTTGAAATCGATCGATACGAGCGGCTCATCGCTGACAGCCAAAATTCCTTTCAGAGGGCCGACGGCGGCGTCACGCAAAACCTGATTCACTTCATCGGCTGTAGTTCCCTTCTCAACGTTCATGACAACATCGACAAGTGAGACGTTCGGTGTCGGCACTCGAACCGAAATGCCGTCAAATTTACCCTTCAGCTCCGGAATAACTAAGGCGACGGCTTTTGCAGCACCCGTTGATGTCGGAATCATTGACAGAGCGGCAGCGCGGGCTCGGCGCATGTCCTTATGCGGAAGGTCTAGTAACTGCTGATCATTGGTGTAGCTGTGAATTGTGTTCATCAACGCATTCTTGATCGAAAAGTTGTCGTGAATGACCTTAGCTACCGGAGCGAGACAGTTAGTCGTGCAGGAGGCGTTAGAAATAATGTGGTGGTTTTCGGGGTCATACATATTCTCATTCACGCCCAATACGATGGTGATGTCTTCTTCCTTTGCCGGTGCAGAAATGATCACCTTTTTGACGGAACCACCCAAATGTTTGCGAGCGTCCTCAGCCTTAGTAAATCGACCCGTTGATTCGATCACGATCTCTGCCCCGACCGATTCCCAATCAACAGCTGAAGGATCTTTTTCGGAGAAGACCTTGAAAGAGTCACCGTCAACGGTGATCGTGTCTCCGTCGGCTCGTATGTCGTTGTCCAAGTTGCCCATAACTGAGTCGTATTTGAGCAAATGTGCGAGCGTCTTCGTGTCGGTCAGGTCGTTGACTGCCACAAAATCAATATCCTTGTCTCCAAGACATGTCCTTAAGACATTGCGGCCAATGCGGCCAAATCCATTGATGCCAACTTTGATACCCATTATTTTATCTCCTGAGAAAATAGTAAGCGAAACAAAGTTATAACGATAACTTAATCCGAAATCTATTTCAAAAGAACGTCCTGTTAGGGTCTAAAAACGTTGAAACAAAGCCATTTCTGCTGACGTAGTATTCGTTTAGCTAACGAGCAATCGCTTTCGTGCCACTATGCTCACGGCGTATAGAGAAATGACCATTCGCTTTCCCCGAAACATAATCATCGCATCGATGTTTTCGGCAACCTTATTTATTTCGGGAGCCGTCGCACAGGACGCATTGCGGCCGGAAGCCGTGCCCGTTAGGGTTGATAACAACGCATCTTTTCCGGAGATCGAGGTAAAAAGGCCCGCAGACACGCTTTCAATGGTTCGGCGTAGCGGCGGGACTGCAATGTCGAGAATCGGCGTACAAACGGCGCAGCCAATCTCGATAGGCCTTCGGGACGCGATTCGCCGCGCGCTGGAGAAAAATAATGACATCGAGGTGGCAAGAGGCGATGTGCGGTTGCAGGAAACTCAGATAACCTCGCTTGAGGGCGGTTACGATCCTGTATTGAATTTCAATCCGAACTTTTCCCGTAATTCCATAACAGGATCGTCTGCAACCAAGGATTTTCGGGCGACATCCAGCCTTTCCAAAGCACTTCGCGCGGGCGGCGGGAACTACAGCGTATTCTTCAACAACCAGCGGACCGAAAACGCTTTTGCTCAGGCACAGGTCTCTTCGGGAAATGTCTCGTCGGGGGGCAGCGCCGTCTATTCCTCATCGTTGGGGGTCACCTACACTCAGCCGCTTGCCCGAAACTTCGGAACTGACAGGCTTCGATCGAATATCGCGATCTCCAAGAAGCGTCTCGAACAATCTGAAAGCGACTTTCGTCTCCGTGCCCTCTCGACTATCGCCGAAGTGCAGCGTACATACTGGGATCTTGTATTTGCCTTAAGAAATCAACAGAATCAGGTGGCCAATGTTGGTCTGGCTCGGGAAAATCTGCGGCAGATCGAAGCACGCATCGAAGCAGGTGTATCGGCTCCGTTAGCAAAGGCGGAAGTTGAGACAGAGCTTGCTAATCGAGAAGGAGAACTTCTGTCAGCAACCCAACAGGTCTCGATTGCAGAGAATAATCTTAAGCGGCTCATAATAGGTGATCCGTTATCACCCGAATGGTCACAGTCCTTCGTTCCGGTGGATCGGCCTGCCTACAGCGACGAAGCTGTAAATCTGGAGGCATCGCTGCGAGACGCGATGGACAATCGCTTCGAATTGCGTCGACTTAAGCTGCAGAGGGATATGAGTGATGTCGACATCAAATTCCTAAAGAACCAGACTAAGCCGCAGATCGATCTGAACACGACATTTTCCTTGGATGGGCTTTCCAGAAGCGGTTCGAATACAGCGATAACAACGAACCTGCTGACCGGTTCGCCGGACCTGTTCCTTTTTGAAAGTCTGAACGCAACACGTGCCGCATTGTCTTTGCCTCTTATCGTGAATCCGTCGATCACCATTCCGCCCGGACCGTCGTATTTGTTCGGCGGGTTCAATCGGTCGCTGTCAAATATATTCCGAAGCGACGCCCCAAATCTTACAGTTGGGGTCACCATTCAGTTCCCTCTTCGTAATCGTACGGCTAAGGCGAATCTCGAAGGTGCACGTATCGAAAGGCAACAACTCGACGCTCAGACCCGAGAGCAGGAACAGATCGTGATCGTTGAGGTGCGGAATGCGGTGCAGGCAGTCGAAACTGCTCGTCAGCGGGTTCTGACCGCTCGCAGGGCACGTGAGAATGCCGAGTTGCAGCTCGAAGGCGAACGCCGTCTTTATGATGCTGGCAGATCTACGCCATTCCTTCTTTTTCAGCGGGAAAACACGCTCACAAACGCCCGAAATGCGGAGATCCGCGCTGAAACGGACTACAACAAGGCTGTCGCGGAACTCCAAAGAGTGACCGCAACAACATTTCGGGTGAACAGCATTGAGGTGAGATCACCGCTCGAAGACAAATAATTCGATCAGTTGAAGCCTTTTCTAAACGGCCGATGTCTGCGAAGATTGTTTCGTGAAGATATCGGCCGTCATCATTGCAAAAAACGAAGAGGCAAAGATCGGAAACGCGGTCAGGTCGGTTCGGTGGGCTGATGAGGTCGTGGTCGTCGATTCAGGCAGCCTCGACGGAACGCCTGCGATCGCGGAGAGTCTCGGAGCAAGGGTTTTGTATCAAGAATGGCTTGGTTTTGGCGGCCAGAAGCAATTTGCTGTTGATTCCGCACAATATGACATGATACTGAGTTTGGACGCAGATGAAGTCGTTTCGGACAAACTGGCGGAAGAGATCGGCTCGTTGGCGAGCAACGGCGAAATGCTTGACGGCTATTATATACCCAGGCTTGCTTTCTACTTAGGGCGGCCAGTTAAACATTGCGGATGGTATCCTGACCGCCAACTGAGGCTCTTCGATCGCACTAAGGGTGAATGGAGCAGGGCCAAGGTTCATGAGTCGGTGATCATGAAGCCGGATGCACGGGTTGGCTCGCTGAAGAACGACATTCTGCACTTCAGCATCGACTCCATTTATCAGCACGCCGAAATGATCCAGAGTAGGTATGCTCCTTTGTCTGCTGCGCAAATGCATCAGGATGGCATGAGAACCTCCATCGCAAAGATCGGAATCTTGCCCATCTGGACGTTCTTTCACACGTATTTGCTCAGATTCGGCGTGTTGGATGGGCTGGCCGGTTTGGCGATATCAGGATTCGCTTCATACAATGTCTTTCTAAAGCATTTGCTTTTGCATGAACTGAGCATTTCAGGTTCAACAACCAAAACTGGTTCTGAAACATCATAATATCGGTCGCAAAATTGGAATCACATATATGGAAATGCTTCGATCGCATATCGTGCCATCTGTACTGTTGCTGTTGGCGACAGTTTCGATCGTTGTTGGTCAAAAGGGGGTGGACAACCAGACCCGGACCATTAAAGAGGATGCGAACAGGACTACCGCCCGTCCCAATGACGCGACCAGGTCATTTGACTTCGGAAAAGGTAAGACAAGGACCCGTGAGATGCTTGCGAATCCGTACAGGCTCGCGGGCCGGCGTGATGTTCTTATGTCTTCGATAATTGATGTTTTGAGAGATAAAAAGCTAATTGTTGATGAAGCGTCGTCAAGATTGAGCGATGGCTTGATCGTAACTCAGCCTTTTGTCTTTGCAAGAGGTTCTGTAGTTGCTCAGAACGAATTGAACAGGTATGCGATCGTCGATTCGCCGATCAATTCTTGGTCACGGGCTCAATACACTCTAACCATCGAAGTGCAATCTATCGACGGCATTCAAAACAACGTCTCGGTGATAGCAAAGATCGAAGGTCGGGCGGGCGCCGGGCTTACTTCTGAGTGGATAACACTTCGCAGTTCGGGTCTTGCGGAAGATGAGTTTTTAGCGAAGCTTGTTGAAGCCGTAACCGGCAGTTCCGTGGAACCAGATCAAGATACGCTTTGAATGCGTTCTGAAAAGTGATGATGAAAAAGCATCTCAAATCCTTCATTGCTTTGTTCTTTCTTGCCGCCGGTTCCTTTGGCCAGAACAGTGATCCAAATTACCCGGTCCTGCCGGGCGAAGGGCCCACACCTTCCGACAGCAGGCCAAAGAGTATTCAGGAAAATTTAGAAAAATTCCGCATTGAACGTGAGAACAAGGAGTTTCGCGAGATGATCCGGCGCGGTGAAGAAGCACTCAAAACGGCGGACGATATAGCGGCAAGGCTGTCTAGATCGAACACCCTTACCGACCGCGATAAAAGGGATCTGGCTCAATTAGAAAAGAATCTGAAAAGGATCCGGAGTGATCTGGGCGGCAGCGATGACAAGCTTGATAATGAAGAGCGTGATGTCTTGGAAACCCGTAGTGCAGGAGACCTGATCAAAAAGCTCCGTGACCGTACCTCCGACCTTCTAGGCGAGCTCAAACGCACTACTCGTTTCACCATCTCTGCAGGAGCGATTGAGACCGCAAATGCCGCTTTGCGGGTACTACGTTTTGTGCGGCTAACGAACTGATCGGGAGCGGACGTCATGCTCAGGCTTCCATTAGTGTCGATAATTTTCTCCTTATGCTCTCTGCAAAGCATATTGACCGCGCAGGAAGATCCGGAGACGATCGGAATCTCAACAAACACCGTCATTCTTAATGCATATATCACCGACCGGGCCGGTAAGCCCGTTCGGGAACTTCCCCGGAATCTTTTCACAATACTTGAGAATGGTGTCGAACAGAAGATCACATTTTTTGAAGCTCAATCTACTCCGTTTGCAGTAGCCATTCTGCTTGACTCGTCGGGGAGTATGGAGGAAAGGATAGTTCTTGCAAGAGCAGCAGCGCTGCATTTCCTGGACTCGCTGAGAGCAAGGGACGTCGCAGCGGTCTATACTTTTGATTCGAAGATCCGCGAGATACGGGGATTCGACCTCGGCCGTGATCTGCCTGAGAGTTTTTACGATGTGAGGTCGCGAGGGATGACTGTGCTCTACGATGCGATCGTTAGAGCGGCAAGCGAACTTGAGAGGCGTCCGGAAAAACGCCGCGCCATATTAGTGCTTTCTGACGGAGCAGATACTCAAAGCGGTGCAAGCCAGGACAAGGCGTTGAAAGCCGCCTCAAAGGCCGATGCAGTGATCTATTGTGTCGATATGTCGCCGGCAGGAACATTGGGAGGGCCGAGTCAGTTGAATCAGCGCGCCTTGAAGGAGTTGTCCGAAAAGACGGGCGGACAATATACCCGATCGAGCGGCGGTTTTGAAATGCGCGAAGCGTTTCAAAGGATCGCTGATGAACTGGGCACCCAATATACGCTGGCTTACGATCCGACGGATGAAAAAATGGACGGTAAATGGCGATCAATCGAACTAAAGATCCGCCGTCCGAACCTCAACATCCGCACACGCCGCGGCTATTTTGCCGTGAAACGCTAGATCACCGTTTTATTTCGTCTTCCATCTTCGAATCGCTCAATGGCGAGTTCGATCACTTCATCGATGAGCTGAGGAAGAGGCTTGCCGCTGGCTGCCCACATCTTTGGAAATCCCGATGCATCCGTTAGTCCGGGAAGCGTGTTTATCTCGTTCATCAGAAGCGCCCCGTTGTCGCTTCTCAAAAAAAGATCGACACGGGCCAAGCCGGAACCGTCGATCGCTTTAAATGCGGTCACTGCCATTTGCCGAACCCTTTTAGCCAACTCGTCTGAAATAGGGGCCGGCACTACAAATTCATTATTTCCGGTTCCGGAGTACTTCTCTGTGTAATCGAGAAAACGCTTCGATTCATCCAAGATCACATATTCACCCGGTAAAGACGCCTCCGGAGAGTCGTTGCCTATCACAGCGCATTCCAGTTCCCGCATTTCGATCGCTTCCTCGACAATGATCTTGCGGTCATACTCAGCGGCAAGATCGATCGCCGATCGCAATTCCTCGGGTTTCGATGCTTTGGATATCCCTACGGATGAGCCCAGATTTGCAGGCTTAACGAAACAAGGAAGTCCGATCTTGGCGATGGTCTGTTCTATCACCTTGTCAGGATCTTTGTCCCATTCTGACCTAAGGAACCAAACATATCGGCAAATCGGCAGTCCGGCATCGCGAAAAAGGATCTTCATTGTCACCTTGTCCATGCCGCAGGAACTGGCCAAAACGCCGCAGCCTACATAAGGCAGGCCCGACATTTCAAACAGTCCCTGTATTGTGCCGTCCTCTCCGTAGGTGCCGTGAAGTACAGGAAAAATAACGTCGATCGCCGGGAGGTCGCCCTTAAGATCTCCAAATGCGATAAGCCCGCCGATCGAGGAATCACCCGTAAGTAATCCGCGATTCTTCGATGGATGACCAAATCGTTCAATGAATTCTTTGCAGGTGTTCTCCGGCAGAAGCCCGATCGACTGCACCGGCGCCAGCCATTCACCCGAACGAGAGATCGCTATAGGCACGATCTCATATTTCGCAGGGTCTATCCGCTCGATCACGGTTTTCGCCGATCGAATGGAGATGTCGTGTTCGCCGGAGCGTCCGCCAAAAATCACGGCCACACGCTTTTTCATAATATCGTCTTCCCGAGTGCCGAGAGAATCAGTTCGATGGCTAGTTCTACCGTAATGTTGTTTTGATCAAGAAGAGGATTTACCTCGACCATTTCGAAAGATATCATTCCACCGTTTGCAGCGATCATTTCAAGTGCAAGGTGTGCTTCGCGATAGGTCGTCCCGCCTCGAACCAATGTGCCGGAACCGGGGGCAAACCTCGGGTCGATCATATCGATATCAAAAGTTACCGCGAAACCGCCCGGAGCCTTTGAGGCGATCGCGATGGCATCGGCGACGCATGCGGCCATGCCACGCGAGTCGATGTCGCTCATCGTGAAAAATTGTTCACGCAGCCCAAGGTCATGTACGATCTGCCTTTCGCCTGAATCAACGTCTCTCGCGCCGATGTGAGCAAAATACGCCGGATCGAGTTTGGGTCGAAAGCCGCCCAAACCCGCAACTGCCTCATCGCCTAACCCCAAGAGAGCGGCCAATGGCATCCCGTGGATGTTGCCCGAAGGCGACGTCTCGGGCGTGTTGATGTCAGCATGGGCGTCAAACCAGATCAAACCGACCTTGTCGCCGCTCTGTCGGTAAAAATTTGATATCGCCGAGTAGGTCGCTATAGCGATAGAATGGTCCCCGCCGAGAATAACGGGCAAATGGCCTTCCTGCAAAAGTGAATCAAGCGAAGATGCGATATTGTGAAAGGAGCGTAAAATTGCTCCGTAATGCCGAATACCATTTTCGGCGGCCGTGCCGTCAGGGCGAACGATCGTGGCATCGCCATGATCTCTGAAACCGTAGCCCAGAGCAAGGATGTGATCTGCCAACGTCATTCCACGGACACTTGATATCCGCATAGCTTCGACGCCTAGATCACTGCCAAGCGTTCCCGCCCCGAAACCCAGTGGTACGCCCAATAGGCCAATGGTTTTATCTGAAACTTTCATCGAAGATTAATTATTGTATTTCGCCAAAGCCCGCAGCGAAAAGTTCACTTATTTCTATTAATGCCTCTGATTCGTCCGGCCCTTCAGCCTCCAAGACCAATTCGGTGCCTAAAGCGGCGGCGATATAAAGCACGCTCAATATAGACTTTGCATTGGCCGTGATGTTGCGATCGAGCCGGGTCAATGTGATGCGCGACTTGAAGGTCGCAGCTTTTCGAACAAGCTGCGCGGCCGCTCTCGCATGAAGTCCCAGCTCGTTGACTACGCGAACTTGTGTCTCAAGCATCCTTCCTCGCTTTTAAAGGGGTCAGAAGGCTGCCGGCCGTCGAGATCGACGTTTTTCCCTGTTCCTCGACATCGTGAGCCAATTGGCCAAGTCCAAGGTCTGACGATGCTGTTGCAAGCTTAATGACCATTGGCAGATTGACGCCGGTGACGACCTCGACCTTCTCGGCCTCAAGAAACATAGCGGCAATGTTTGTTGGCGTGCCTCCGAACATGTCTGTCAGGAGAAGTACTCCGGATCCCGCTTCGACTTCAGTAATGGCCCTGCCGATCTCTTGTTTGGCAATTTCAACATCGTCATGCCAACCGATCGAGACCGCCCTGATATGAAGAAGATCGCCTACAACTGCTTCGGCCGCAGCGACGAGTTCATTGGCAAGCTGTCCATGCGTGATAATTACTCCGCCAACTCTGTCCATCACACGCCCTCGCTCATGGTATCAATTCGATATGTCCCGGTGACTGGCCGCCGCATCAAAACCGGATTGTATTAATCTTTCCGCGATCGCATTTGCAACCATTACTGATCGGTGGCGGCCGCCGGTACATCCTATCCCAATATTAAGGTACGACTTGCCCTCTCGCTTATATTTCGGGACCAGGTATAGGAGTAGATCTATAAAACGATCGATCGTTTCCTTCACTTCTTCCTTTTCGCTTAGGAAGTCTACCACAGCCTTATCTTCGCCGGAGAATTCCCTTAACGTCGGTTGAAAATACGGGTTGGGAAGATGCCGCACATCGAAAAGAAGATCAACGCCCCGCGGCCCGCCGAATTTATGTCCAAAACTTTGAATTTCGATCTTAAGGGGTATTCCCTCGTCGAGCCCGGTGAACTTTTGATGAATAAGCCTACGCAGCGAATGCACGGTCTGCTCAGACGTATCAATGATCAAATCCGCCAACTTTCGGATCTTCCGCAGTTCCAACCGTTCTCTGCGGATGGCGCTTGAGAGCCCTTTGCCATCGTCTGCCGGATGCGGCCGACGGGTCTCAGAAAAGCGTCGCAGCAAAACGTCATCCGAAGCCTCAAAAAAGACCACAAATGGTTGAGGCCCTTTTTTTGTAAGCTTCTTTAACTCATCGGGAAACTCCGCTAGGAATTGCCGTTCGCGGATATTAATTACCAATGCCGCTTTGTCTATACTTGGCGGCCGCCCTCCCGATGATCTTAAAAGCCTTCCGAAGGTCGAGAGAAGAGTAAGCGGGAGATTGTCCACGCAGAAATATCCCAAATCCTCAAGCGAATCGGTTGCAGAGCTCATTCCTGAACCGCTAAGGCCGGTGATGATAACCAGCGACGGCAACGAAAAACTCTTTGGACTCTTTTTAGGCATTATTGGCTTCTTAATCGTTCCCTTTATTGAGTTTCCGTTGATGATCCGTCAGCAGTTTCTCGGCAGCGCCTCCACACCCGATAGACAACATTTTGACGGCTGTCTCTATCAACACCGCCAAATTACGACCCCGAGACACCCGCAATGTGATCTTTTGAAGCGGGATCTCCTCGACGATCAGGGTTTCGCAGCACATTGAAAGTTTGCCGTCGTTCAAGATCTCCTGATCTTTTGTAAGCTCAATGACCAGATCTATTTGGATCCCATCTAGAACCGACGCGTCTCCAAATATGTATCGAACGTCAATAATGCCAAGGTCCCGGATCTCCAAGAGACCTCGAAACATGTCCGGAGCAGTGCCGTACAGTAGGCTATTTCGGCGTTCTAAAAGTACTACGTCGTCCGCAATGATAAGGTGACCGCGGGATAGGAGTTCAAGAGCGCACTCGGATTTCCCAACTCGAGCCTCACCTGTAATTAACACGCCTGAACCGCTAACGCACAACAATACGCCGTGTACGTTGGCTCCCGGCGTTCTATTGGTTGCCGCAATATCTATATCAGATCCTCGTCAGCGATCAACGCTGATGCCTTCTGTGCTTTGTGATATTTGTCGATCACCTTATCCTTCAAGCGCCGAGCCTGCTTCTCGATCTTTGAGATCGTTTGAGTCAGCGACTGATACATATCGTCGGCGGACGTCTCGGCAGTCAGAACGTCATTTCGCCAATTCATGACGATCTCCGACCGGTGAAGCCCTCTTTCAACCTCGATCACAACGTGAACTTTCGGCGTCTTGCCGTCAAACAAATTCGTGAGTTTTGAAAAATGTTCTTCAACGTGCGCCTTCAGGGCGGGCGTTACTTCAATATGTCTTCCAGTGTAATCAATATTCATATTACGGTTTTTCTTTCCCTCGAGCCCGGAATGTTCATTTGATCACGGTATTTCGCAACCGTCCTTCGTGATAGTTTAACACCTTCCTTGCTCAATATCTTCGCGATCTCGTTGTCTGTAAGCGGATCCTTGCTGTCTTCTTCCTCGACCATCTTTTTGATCTTCAATTTCAGAATGCGGGTCGAGACCTCCTCACCTTCCTCATTAAGCATCCCTTCGCTGAAGAAACGACGAAGTTCAATGACGCCCTGCGGAGTGTGGGCATATTTTCGATTGACGACGCGTGAGATAGTCGACAAATGCATGCCGATATCCTCAGCGACATCTTTAAGCATCATCGGTCTGATGTATTCGACACCTTTATCGAGAAAATCCCGTTGCCGGCGTACTATACACTCCACAACGCGATAGATCGTCTGTCGCCGATGTTCAATGTTGCGAAGGAGATCGACAGCAGAGCGCATCTTGTCTTTGATGAAATCACGTGTCTCTTTCGACGTGTCCGGCTGTTCAAGCATCGACTGATAGGTATGCGAAATGCGGAGCCGAGGACTGCCGTCATCAGCAAAATAGATCACGTAGTCGTCATCGATCTTCTCGATATATACCTCTGGCGATACAAATACAGCCTCTTCCGATGAATAACGACGGCCCGGATATGGGTCAAGCTGGCGAATCCGAATAAGGGTGTCATTCAGCTCGTGGAGGCCGACCCCGGTTGCCTTAGCAAGGTGCTGCAGCCGATGCGGCTGAAGGTCTTCCAGATGATCGCGGACCAAACGGCAAGCCAGCGTGTCGGCTTGTCCTAAAGCTTCAAGCTGTGTGAGAAGACATTCCTTGACGTTGAATGCCCCACATCCTATCGGATCAAGCCGCATCAACGCCTGCCGAGCGTACTCTACGGTCATCGGCGAACATCCTACCGACGCGGCGATATCGTCTATAGTAGTTCGGAGCCTTCCGTCCTCATCCAGATTGCCAATTATTTCGTCGGCAGCCTCGGATTCAGACTCAGAAAGGTCTAAGAGATTGACCTGCCACTCCAAATGTTCACTCAAGGACGGGGAATGCGTAAGGAATTGTTCAAAACTCGGTGCATCGTCCTTATATTCGATCTCCTGTGTTCTATAGCCGGGATCCAAATAGTCTTGAAATTCCCTTCCGTAGTCAATTTCATCAAAAGGGTCGCTATTTTCCTCTATTTGATCGGCATCGGTATCCCCTTCAACAGAAGTCGGCTCACCGGTTCCGTTAAGAGAAATGTCATCGGCTTTATATGTTTCACCCTGAACGAGGATCGACAGGTCGGTAAGTTCATCAGAACCTGAGGCGGACAAAGTGTCCTGCTGAATATCTACGTCTATACCGTCCGAGTTTTGGTCAAGTATGTTGTCGCCGGGCTCGTCAACCTCATCGCCCGGTTGAACCTCTTCCAGAATGGGATTTTCGACCATCTGCTCCTCGATCAGGTCATTCAGTTCGAGAGCGGTCATTTGCAGCATCTCTATTCGCTGACGCAATTGCGGCGTCAACACCATTTTTTGCTGCAATTGAGTTGTCAGTCGTAATGAGGACATATTTGTCGCTTCTCTCGCTTGAATGCGAAAAGAAGCATGATCATCTCTTATTGGAAATTATACTTGGTTGCTCGGCCAAATGGAAAAAATCAGGCGAATTTGAAACGCTCGCCGAGATAGTGACGTCTCACCTCAGGATCCGCAGCGAGTTCATTGGGTTTGCCGTCCTTCAATACTTTACCTTCGGAAAGGATATAGGCACGATCGGTGATCTCAAGTGTTTCCCTGACATTGTGGTCGGTGATCAATATACCGATACCTCGATCACGAAGATACGTGATCAAGTGTTTTATGTCATCTATCGCGATCGGATCGATACCGGCAAACGGCTCATCGAGCAAAATGAATTGCGGATCCGTGGCAAGGCATCTGGCTATTTCAACTCGCCGCCTTTCGCCCCCGGAAAGTGATTCGCCTCTCGTAGTCCGGACGTTAGTAAGATGAAACTCTTCCAGGAGTTCCTCAAGCCGGGACAACCTCTCCGAGCGGGGCATTTTTCGGCTCTCGAGTACCGCGAGGATGTTCTGTTCTGCGGTCAATTTACGAAAAACCGACGCCTCCTGGGGCAGATATCCCAAACCGAGACGTGCTCTAAGATACATCGGCAGGCCGGTCACGGCCTCGCCTTTCATTTCGATCTTACCCCTTTCCGTACGTTCGAGACCCATCAACATGAAGAACGTTGTGGTTTTTCCGGCACCATTTGCCCCGAGAAGCCCTACTATCTCGCCTGTTTCTACATAGAGCGACACCCCGTCAACCACTCGTCTGCCGCTGTAGGTCTTTTGGAGATCGATGGCTTCCAACCTTGTTTTACCGTTCGATCGTGTAAGTGGCTCTTTCTTGTCGCTCATAAACTGTTCATTCACCCGGCTTTACGGGATAGACGGTTCTTGACCGGCCATTGCCGCCGGCATCAGTTCTACCGTTGCTTACAGCGCGGCGATCACGCATCGAATACGATATTTGTGAACCCTGCGTGGAACCGGCCTCGCTGTCCGAAACGACTGCCGGACGGCCGCGTAAAACCACCGATTCATCCGCCGCGGTGTATTGCGCCCAATCGCCCGAAGCACGGCGCCCCGGCTGAGTAATGTTCACCGAATTCTCGGCGACGGTTTGAGCGACATCTCCACTTTCCGTCAGGAGAACGTCAACAACCGATGCGGTGATCCTATCCGTTCCTTGCCGTATATCGACGTTCTCGCGGTATTTTAGAATACGTTCATACCGGTCGTAAAAAATACCCTTCGCCGACGCAACAACGGGAACTGTTACATCGCTTGAACCGCGGCGAATTCGAGTGCGGCTTAGCTGGCTTTGTACGCCGCCCTCGCCCTTCATTTGCCCGTTTTTCTGGTCGATGAAAAGCGAATCTGCCCGAACATAATTCGACTGCTGCCAAGCGCGGGCATTTCCGGTATAAAGCCCGCTTTCGTTGGCGTGATCGAATTCCGCCCGCTCCGACGTCAGAAAGACAGGATCATTGCCGGAAGTGAACGGTGCCGAATTGCCGAAATTTCGAACATTGTAAAAGGTCGTGCTGACACGGCCGCGCAGATACGAACGATTTCCCTTTGTATCCCAATCGATCTCGCCGGCTCTTGCACGCGCACGCGAATCCCACACGGTCGGTTCGCCGCCGCGCAGCCGAACAACCTGATCGCTCTGCGTGAATGAGAACTCCCTTGCCGTGGCATTACGGTCGAGTTCAACGAAACGAGCCGAACCGGACGCCTCGATTCGCTCCAATTGACCTGTTGATTCTTCGAATCGAGCAATGAACCTATCGGCGTTCATCTTCTGCTCGCCGCGTGAAGGGGCCGAAAACTTCGGCGACCTGACGACAGCAGCCTTTGTCGCGGCGGTGCAAAGACGTGCATTATTACCTGACGAATAAAACTCACAATCCATCCGCGGGGCGTTTACGACCGTTCGGTAGATGTTCAAGCCGCTGCTGACGGGATCGACCGTCAAGTTGGCAGAACCGACAGCCTCCGCCGAAGCAATATCTTTGCCGTTAGGACGAAAGGCGGTTCTGAGAGTTTCAGCGGATATGGTACGGACCGCGGCGTCCGGGCTTCCTGAAGGCGGATCGAGAACAAGTTTCGCTCTGCCATCCGCACGAGCCTTGTCAATGTCGCCATTACCGCGAAAATTGACGCCAACGCCTTTCTGCGCGGTGAGCGTCGCCCGTGAATATGACACCGCCTTGTTCGGAACAACGACAAGCTTCACATCGGAGACAGCGTTTGCATTGGCGATGCTGCCGCCTTGAGAAAACGAAGCGTTCATTTCCCCTCCGGCGATCTCAACGATACGTTCCGTGGTTTCCTGCTTAGCAATTGCATTGCCCCTGACGACAACATCCCTGATCGAATTATCGGCGTAAAGCTTGCCATCCAATTTGTCGCCTGCAATGCGTTCGGCCGGCCGGACTATCTGAGTATCTGTGAGTGTGAATTCTCCGGCATTTCGAAAATAAAGGGCGTTTGCAGCCGTGATGTTTGCACGCGAGGCGTTTGGCCCTGTTTCAATTCGCACATTTCCATTGAGCTCGAATTTGTCCTCCGCTACATCAAACGCAGCTTCGGTCGCAGAAACCGTTGAACTTCCCGAGGTTGTGGTCTTACTGACAATGTTCACACCCTCGAACGCCTTGAAACTCTTCGGCGTCACCTTTTCGCCATCGACGGCGTTCATAAACGCGATAACACGGGGAGCGGAAAGTTCCGTCGTCGACTTATTCGCAGAAACCGCGTTCACATTCACGAAGTTTGCAAATGTAGCCATCGCTTGCGGACGGTCAAAAACCGCGGATCCTGCGCGGATCGAAGCTGTCCTTACGCCGCCCGTGCCGTCGATGTCGAATTCGACCGTACCGATCAGATCGAGCGTTTCCGCGGTCAGGTTCAACGTCGCTTTCTCACTTTGTCCTGTCAGGTTGCCGCGGTTGAATTGTACGGGTGCATCGGATTCCGCGGTATTCGAGCTGCGTTCGTAGGCGATCGATTCCGTACGCACTTCTAAGCCGTCCCGCGCCTTGATAACGACATTCTCGCGAAGGAACGCCGTGAAATCTTTCTCAGGTTTCGGGATGTATATTACGCGGCCGGCGGTAAGTGTCTCGCTAACTTCGCCTTCTTTGCCGTAAAGCCGAAATTCGACGTTCTCCAGTTCCTGGTGCTCGTCGGCAAAGGTCTTTGCGATATCAGCCTTTACAGAATATAACGGCAAACCGTCCTTCGTCTCCGTGCGCTGGTAATTCGCTACCTCGGCCGTAAGTTCCTTTGATAATCTTGCCTCTTCCGGTCGGAGTGTGAATTGCGGTTTGCTGCGGCTGTTGAAATAGGCGGCAATGATGCCGAATACAAGTGCCGCAAGAGCGACGAGCACGATCGCGCGTACGATGGCAGGCGCTTTGGCCTTCCACGCGAAATTCTTTGCCCGTTGTTCTGTTGGCGACATCAACGCTAATTATCAGTTCTTATGTCCTCGACGACAAGCTGCAGACGCCTGTTTCCCTGCCAGGAATTCGCCTCGGGAACGTACACGAGTTCGATGCCGGTTCCGCGTGTTAGCGTTTTCCCTGAACTTTTCTCTACGCCGCTCCACCAAACCGCCTCAAATTGCCGCCCTGCGTCATCTGCGAGCTTTAGTTTCAGATGTTTGTCCTTCATTACAGACGGCTCATATTGCAGGCGAAGCCCGCGCGTAAGGAACCGCGGCTTGTGATTGCCGACGCCGAACGGCTCAAACGCCGCGAGTTCGTCCACAAGATCGAGATCAAGCGATTCGGAACGCACGAGTGCATCTATCTCCAATACAGGCTGCGGCTTTTCATCACCGAACACCGAAGAAGAATGTCTATTCAATACATCTCGAAACTCCGCGATGTTTGCTTCTTCTATCTTAAATCCCGCAGCCATCGCGTGTCCGCCGTATTGAATAAGCAGATCGCGTGTGGCGTCGAGAGCATCGACGAGGTGAAAACCCGGAATGCTTCTGGCGCTTGCGTGGCCGATGCCGTCGATGACGGAGATCACGGCGGCGGGGCGAAAAGCCTTTTCGACGATACGTGACGCGGCAAGGCCGATCACGCCCTGATGCCACGCGTCGCCGCTGACGACGACGAAATTCGTGTTGTCGTGTTCTTCGATCTGTGCGAGGGCGAGTTCGGTTATTTCCTGCTGGGCTCGCTGGCGGAGAATGTTGTTATCGTCCAGCAAAACCGCCAAACGCCGTGCGTCTGCGGCGTCGCGGGCGTCGAAAAGCTCAACTACGTGTTTCGCGGCGTCCATACGGCCCGCGGCGTTTATACGCGGAGCGAGACGAAAGCCGATATGATAGCTCGTCATATCGTCGCTGCAGCCGGCGACGTCGATCAGAGCACGCAGGCCGCGGTCGGCCGTTTTGTTGAGATCGAGCAGGCCGAGAGCGACGATCGCGCGGTTCTCGCCGGTAAGTTCCATCATGTCGGCGACAGTTCCGAGGGCGGCGATACGCAGGAATTGCGGCACTTTATCCTCGCGGCCGTATTTTCTGAGCACAGCATGCGCGAGTTTGAACGCCACGCCCACGCCTGCGAGCGTTTTCTCCGGATAAGGGCAGCCTGCCTGATTCGGATTGACGACCGCGACGGCGGGCGGATTTCCCTGCTCGTCGTCGGCGAGGTGATGATCGGTAATAATGACGTCGAGCCCGTTCGCGGCGGCCCATTCCAGCGGTTCAAAGCTCTTACTCCCGCAATCGACGGTGATCACCAGGCTAACGCCGCGCATCTTTGCGGCTTTCAGGGCTTCTGTATTTACGCCGTAGCCTTCCGTAAAACGGTTCGGGATGTGATATTCGGCCTCGATGCCCAGAATACGAAACATCCGCCGCAGCAGCACGGTTCCGGTGGTGCCGTCCACGTCGTAATCGCCCCAGATCATCACGCGTTCTTTTGTCGCGACGGCGTGGCGTATGCGTGAAACGGCGTCGGACATGCCTTTCAGCAGCATCGGATCGTGAAGATGTTCGGGCGAAGGGTTTAGAAAGCGTGCGGCGCTCGCGGCGTCGCCGTGGCCGCGTGATATCAGCAAAGCAGCGGTCAGCGGACGCACGTTCAGCTCAGCGGCGAGGCTTTTCACTGCGTCCGCATCATGTTTTCTTAACTGCCAGAGCTTTTTAGGCATCGGAAAAGAAGATCCTGCCACTAATTACACGAATAACACGAATAGGAAGTTGAGACTTTTGTGATAAGGCATCGCCCCTTATTCGTGCAATTCGCGTAATTCGCGGGAAAAAAACGTCCTAGATCTCCACGACGGGGCTGATGACCTCGAACCACAGCAGAGCGAGGATCGCGATGCCCAAAACTACGCGGTAAACGACAAAAATGAACGTCGAATTCTTTCGCAGAAAGGCGATCAGGAACCAAATTGACAGATATCCGACGATGCCGGAGACCACGGTCGCGACGATGAGCGGCAAAAAGCTTTCCTGCGGAAGAATGTTGAGCGCGACCTTCAGTTCGAGCAGGCCGCTGGCGGCGATGGCGGGTATCGACAGCAGAAAAGAGAAACGCGCGGCGGTCTCGCGTTTTTGCCCGGCCAGCAGTCCGCCCATGATGGTCGATCCTGAACGGCTCGCGCCAGGCATGAGTGCCAAAACCTGAGCAAAACCGACGATAACGGCGTCCCGGATGCCCAGATGCCGCATATCTTTGCGTTGTTCGCCGACCTTTTCGGCGACGACGAGCAGCAGCCCGACGGCGATCAGCATCGTCGCGATGACCCACAGGTTCTTGGTCGCGGGGCCTTCTATAAAGTCTTTGAAAAGCAGGCCGACGGTGCCGATCGGTATCGAGCCGAGAATGATCAGCCAGCCCAGCCACGCCTCCTCCGACAGCCATATCGGCCGAATCCCGTCCGTGCCTGAAAAACGCATGCCGCGTTTGTTGAATACAAGATTCCAGTGATCGCGGACGAACGCCGACGAAATGCCCCAGATATCCTGTGCAAAATAAACGAAAACGGCGGCGAGCGTGCCCAGCTGTATCACGGCGATCGTGGCGGTGATCATTTCGGGGTGGCCGTCGTAAATGCCCGTAATTCGGCTCGCGAAAACAAGATGCGCCGTCGAACTGATCGGAATGAACTCCGTCAGCCCCTGAACAATACCCAAAATAATAGCTTGAAGAAGATCCATGCGGAGCGGCTGTCAAACATTGTCCGACATTCGGCCCAAATTGGCAAAAACCGGGAGCGCGTCCCAATACACGGAAATATAATGAAAAAAGAAATAATCGTCCGTTTCTTAGTTGCCACTAGCTTCAGCTAGTGGAAAGGCATATAAAATGAAACCGGCTTTAGCCGAATGTTTGCAAACGTATATGAATTGGCCTATAAACGGTTTTATGCCGTGGATAAAGGTCTGGATACACTTCGTGTGGTCAACAGCAGATCACGCTCCGTTATTGAATGACGCAATCAGGCCGATAGTTTTTGAACACATCCGGCAAAATGCACGCTCTAAAGGCATTTATATAGATATGATCAACGGCTTCGTCGATCACGTGCATTGCTTGATCTCGCTCGGATCTGATCAAACCATCGAGTATGTGATCCGGCTGATAAAAGGGGAATCCTCACATTGGATCAATCAAAATCGGTTGACCAAGACCAAATTCGCTTGGCAAAAGGAGTATTTTGCGGTTTCGGTCAACCCAAACGGCCTCGGTTCAGTACGAAATTACATCAAGAATCAGGAAAATCACCACCGAAATACGAATTTCAAAGAAGAATTTGCCGATTTCTTGAAACGAGCCGGATTCGAGGAGTTTGGAAGCCATGCCTGATACTTTTCGGCTAAAGCCGAGTTATTGTTCATGACCTGTGCCACTAGCTGAAGCTAGTGGCAACTGAAAGATGTCAGGGCAAGCCTCTCCGCAGTGCGCCCGCGGCGAGCATCCGTAGAGAATTGCCCCGCTCTTTAGAGCGGGGTTCTTGTCTGCAATTTAGGATCGTGGGCTTTAGCCCAAATATTGTTTCGGGCTGAAGCCCGCGATTCCTTGTGCGGACCGCGACCGTCGGCTAAAGCCGACGGCAATTCCAAAACATAAGATTCAGGCCGGCAGCGGAAACGGTTCTCGCTTTTCTTGTGTCCCCATAGGGGACAATTAAAATAGCGCAGCGTAAAGCCGAAAGCCGTGACCCCAGGAAAACACATAAAACTCTTTGATTCTGAAGGGGTCAAATGGTTCACCAGTCTATCGAAATTCATCCGGGATTCATGTTAGAATTCGTCCAATGTCCCAGAATGAAGCCTCCGCACGGTTAAAGATAAACAGCCTTCTTCAAGAATCCGCTTGGCGTCTTACCGACACCGATTCGGGAAGGGCAAATGTCGCCGTCGAATCCTACGTATCGATCTCGGAACGGCTAGGTGAGACCTTTGCTCGACTCAAGGGCGGATTTGCGGATTATATTCTTCACGATGACCAGCAGTTTCCACTTTGCGTCATTGAGGCCAAAGCGGAGAACATCAATCCTCTGGTCGGCAAGGAACAGGCACGATCGTACGCAACCAGTCAGCATTGCCGGTTTGTGATCCTCAGCAACGGGAATCAACATTTTCTTTGGGACCTGCATCTTGGCAATCCTCGCGTTATTCAGACATTCCCGACGCTTGCGGAATTGAAGGCGTTCGATGAATTTAAGCCGACGTCCTTAAACTTGGTCAATGAGCTTGTCGGTGATGATTACATTGTTCATACGCAGATGCCGAATTATGCCAGCGACCCGCGCTGGCAAGACGAATCTCAGCGGCCTGGCTTCATTGAGGAAAACAAGCTTCGATTCCTTCGCAAATATCAGATAAGGGCACTCGAGAGAATTCAAGAAGAAATAAAGAAGCACGGCAGCGACCGATTTCTCTTCGAAATGGCGACCGGTACAGGAAAGACATTGACAGCGGCCGCGGTGATCAAGATGTTTCTTCGTTGCGGAAACGCCCGCCGCGTTCTCTTTCTTGTCGACCGTATCGAATTAGAGGAACAGGCCGACAAAGCATTCCGCGAATATCTCAAGTACGATTATCAGTGCGTTGTTTACAAGAAAAATCGAGGCGATTGGAACAAGGCCGAGATCGTTGTTTCAACCATTCAGACCTTTCTCGCGAACAACCGCTACAAACGCAGCTTTCGCCCGAACGATTTCCAGCTTGTCATTTCGGACGAAGCTCACCGCTCCATCGGCGGCAATAGCCGGGCAGTCTTTGAATACTTTATCGGATATAAACTTGGCCTGACCGCGACCCCAAAAGATTATCTCAAAAATGTAAATGTCGCCGAGGCGAACGAAAATGATCCTCGCGAACTGGAAAGGCGCCTTTTGCTCGACACCTATCGCACCTTCGGCTGCGAATCCGGCGAGCCGACGTTTCGATATTCTCTTATTGACGGCGTAAGGGACGGCTATCTTGTTAATCCCGTCGTCGTGGACGCGAGAACCGAGATCACGACGCAGCTTTTATCCGACGAAGGTTACAGCGTCGCGGCTGTCGCGGCACCGGAGGACGAGAAGGCGAGCGAAGAAACGATCGAGGAAACATTCAAAGTCCGCGACTTTGAGCGGAAATTCTTTTCCGAGGAAACGAACCGCATACTCTGCCGGACTTTTCTCGATCACGCCTTGAAAGACCCAGTTACTGGCGAGATCGGAAAGACCATTGCGTTTTGCGTCAGCCAGCATCACGCGGCAAAGATCACGCAGATACTAAACGAACTCGCTCATGAGCGTTTTCCCGGCAAGTATAATTCGGACTTTGCGATGCAGGTAACTTCAAACGTCGCGAATTCTCAGCAAGCAACGGAGAATTTCACAAACAACAACCTCGGCGGCACGGGCAATTTTGACGAGCGTTATAAAACCGGCAAGACGCGCGTTTGCGTGACCGTCGGCATGATGACGACGGGCTACGATTGCCCGGATATCCTGAACCTGTGCATGATGCGGCCGATCTTCTCTCCGACGGATTTCGTGCAGATAAAAGGACGCGGCACACGCAAGCATAACTTCACGTCAAACGTTATTGATCGCGAACTCAAGGAAGAACTCGGCGAACTGCAGAAGCAACATTTCAAGCTATTCGATTTCTTTGCGAACTGCGAGTATTTCGAGGAAAAATTCGATTACGACGAGGTCATCAAGCTGCCAAAACCCGGCCAGCCGCGGCCCGAACCGCCTCCGCCTCCTCCACCGCCGGGCGGCGAATTCGAGAATTTTAACCCCGATCCGCTAAAGACTCTGGATCAGTTCGCTATCGGCCCCGACGGCATGAAGATCGACCGCCGATTGTTTGAACGCTTTGAGGAACGCGTAAAATCGGATGACGAGATCAAGCGAATGGTAGAGGGCCGCGATTTTGACGCTATCGAAAGCTACATCATCGGCAATCTCTTCGATAAGCCCGAGGAATTTTACAATCTCGACAAGCTGCGAAAGTCGCTGAAGATCGACCGCCGTTTATCCCTGCGTGAGATCGTCGAAAAGATCTTCGGCTTCGTAGATAGATTCAAATCAAAGGACGAGTTGCTCGAAGAAGAATTCGACAGATTCTACAGCCGATTTCTGCCTGACAAAAAAGTATTTGGTGAAGCAAAGAATTTCTTTAAGACCTACCTGACCGATGCCGAATTTCGCGAGATCGTCGAGAGCGGCCAGTTCCCGCGTCTCCATACTCATCCGAACGGCAGGGCATTTCTCGATCTGCCGACCGAGACGGCACGGACGATCACGGATTACATCAAGGACAATGTTCCTCTGAACCGATTTATGGAATAAGAAATGCCATTTTACAATACCCAACAGTTTGATGGAACTAAATGGCTGAACGAGCACTTTGCCAAAGCAGGGCTTGATTTTAGTGATAAAAGGCTTCAGCCTGTTTACACTTTTGCCTTGATCTGGAATCTTTTCGAAGACAAAGCATGCAATAGGAACGCAAATTTTCAATCTATTAAGAAAAGTGTTGAGGATGCCACTGAGGATGGAAAACTGAAAATTACCGACTATGCTGACTATAAGGATTATTTCTTAAAGCGATATAAGGCCGAGCCGCCAACGCAAAACCTCGTCAAACAACTTAACGCAAGAACCAAAAATGAAAAGAATGCACTGAATATCGGATTTGCTTCGAATGCTTCTACCGCGGCGACTGTGTTTGCATTGCTGTTAGTAGCCTACAGGATTCGCAATAATCTATTTCATGGCGAAAAGCGTTTGTACACTCTGTTTAGCCAGGATAAGCTCTTTCGTGTTGTTAACAACTTATTAACTGATTATATTGACGACATAAATGCTAGATCCCGAAACAAAACGCCGTATTGACACCGCACGCAATGTTCTTGTGGGTGTTGTTCCTGTTCCGAGCAGCCAGGTCGAGCAGATCACCATCGCGTTGATCTACAAGTTCATGGACGACATGGATGCTCAATCTGAAGAGATGGGTGGCAAGGCGACATTTTTCACCGGAGAATTTGAAAAATTCGGCTGGCGAAAGCTTTTTGATCCACGAGTTGGCGGACACGAACTCGTTGGCCTATACGGCGAGGCGATCGCCCAATTAAACCAAAATGCAAACATTCCGCAGCTGTTTCGTGACATTTTCAAAAATGCTTTCTTACCATACCGCAATCCAAACACGCTGAAGTTATTCCTCAAGACCATCGACGAATTCCGCTACGACCACAGCGAGCGGCTCGGCGATGCGTTCGAGTATCTGCTTTCGGTGCTTGGCAGCCAGGGCGATGCCGGGCAGTTTCGCACGCCGCGTCACATCATTGATTTCATCGTCGATATCGTCGATCCGCAGAAAGGCGAGACGATACTCGACCCTGCGAGCGGCACGGCGGGCTTTTTGATCTCGGCATACAAGCACATCGTCGAACACAACCCGAACATGACGCCCGACGAGCGAAAGCGGCTGATGACGAACGTCGTCGGCTACGACATTTCGCCGGACATGGTGCGCCTCGGCCTCGCGAATATGTATCTCCACGGTTTCCCGACGCCTGAGATACACGCATACGACACGCTCACCAGCGAAGACCGCTGGAACGAGTATTTTGACGTGATACTCGCAAACCCGCCTTTTATGACCCCAACCGGCGGCATCCAGCCGCATAAGAAATTTGCGATCTCGGCAAAACGCAGCGAGGTTCTGTTTGTTGATTACATCGCCGAGCACCTAACGACCAAAGGCCGTGCGGGCATCATCGTCCCCGAGGGAATCATCTTTAAGAGCCAGACGGCGTACAAAGCTCTGCGAAAGATGCTGGTCGAGCAATGCCTCGTCGCCGTCGTATCATTGCCCGCCGGCGTGTTCAATCCGTATTCGGGCGTCAAGACCTCGATCCTGATACTCGACCGCCAGCTTGCCAAACAGTCGAAAAGCGTCGGATTTTTCAAGGTCGAGAAAGACGGCTTTAATCTCGGTGCACAACGCCACCCGATCGAACACAACGACCTGCCGCAGGTTTTTGCCGACATCAACGAATACTTCGACAAACTCCGCGCCGGCCAGCCCACCGACGAACTCCAGCCCCAAACCGGCATCATCGTCCCAAAAGAAAAACTAGCCGCCAACGCCGACTGCAGCCTCAGCGACAAACGGTATCGGGAAGGCGAACGACGAGCGCACATCTTTCCGTTGGTCAAAATCGAGGAAGTTTGCTCGACCGGTTCTGGCGGGACTCCACTCAGTGGAACAATAGAATACTACGAGGGGGGAACCATCCCTTGGTTGCGAAGCGGAGAGGTGGCCCAAGGAGAAATTTATCACTCTGAGTTGTTCATCACCGAAACGGGCCTGAAGAATTCCTCAGCGAAGATCTTCCCGCCGAACACTGTCCTCGTGGCGATGTATGGAGCGACCGCAGGTGAGGTCGGAATTCTCCGCATTGAGTCAGCTACAAATCAGGCAGTTTGCGGGATTACGCCAAAGGAGCAAATGCTACCAGAGTTCCTCTATTTGGTTCTAAAGTGCAATAAGGCCGCTCTCATCCGACTGGCAGGCGGCGGAGCGCAGCCCAACATATCACAGAAGATTATCCGCAACTTCGAAATCCCGTTGCCGCCGTTGGAGGTGCAGAGGGAGATCGTGGCGGAGATCGAGGCGTATCAGAAAGTGATCGACGGCGCCCGCGCCGTCATCGACAACTACCGCCCCCACATCCCCATCCAACCCGATTGGCCGACCACGACGCTTGGGGAACTCTGTCGGTTCATCGATTACCGCGGGAAGACTCCGGAAAAGACAACTTCCGGCATTCCTCTCATCACCGCCAAGAACGTTCGCGACGGGTATATCGATCCTGAGCCTCGAGAATACATCGCAGAGGCAGATTACGACGGATGGATGACGCGCGGAATACCCGAAACTGGTGACGTTCTTATCACGACCGAGGCCCCGCTCGGAAACGTCGCCATGGTCCCGACCAGTGGAAAGTATGCTTTAGCCCAGCGTCTCATCGCACTCTGCCCCGATCGCGGTGCAATGCTCGGTGAGTTCCTCATGGATCTTCTGCGGTCCGACCGAATGCAGACGGCGATCATTGCGCGGCAAAGCGGAACAACCGTTTACGGTATCAAGGCGAGTGAGCTGAAGCAGATCGAAATCCCCCTCCCGCCCTTGGAAACGCAGCGAGCGATCGTGTCGGAGATCGAAGCCGAGCGGCGGCTGGTGGAGGCCAACCGGGAACTGGTCCAACGCATGGAAGCCAAAATCGCCGCCGTCCTCGCCCGCATCTGGGGCACCGACGAACGAAAAGCGGAACAAACACCCGAAACCGAAGCCTCCGCCGCCTTCTAAACTTCTCGTTCAACAGCCAAAAGCATACAGAATCAACAAAAGCCTGTGTTTACGGGCTTTATTTGTTATGAAGGTATTGACATCTGCAATGATGACGCCGAAAGTTGGTGGGGTTACGCGGTAAGTTGTCGGACCAAAATCAAAGACGCGATCAAAGCGGACTATGCGACGTGGGATAAATATCGGGAAGATTCCTGGAACTATTATCAGCGGCCGTGGAAAGCCGCATTAGAATCGTTAGGCTTCAAGGACGAAAAAGCCGCAGCCGCTTCCTTTACTAAGGCAGTTGCTTCAGCGGAATCTTTGATAGAAGTAAAGACGTCTTCAAGTTCCAATGCTGTTGGCGGATCTTCTGTCCAAGATCCGTCAGGCGATCGGCGCATACAAACAGGGACTTCGGGCGGCGCATATACCACCGCTTCACCGTCGCCTGATCTTGAGATCGCTACCAACATAACCACCTCAAACATACCACAAGAATCAGTTGAAGATGTAGTCAATTCCGCTCTCGATATGCTTGAGGCGGTGGATAAGGCCGTCGATCGCGGTCAAATTCGGTCATGACACACCAAAGAACACGCAGATTCATTCAAAAGCCTGTGTTTACGGGCTTATTGTTAATGTGGCGGTGGTTTGGGGCGGCGTGAAAAGGGCTCATTGAGGCGGAATTGACGCCAATAAAAGGGTGAATGGGGCTCATTGAGGCATAAATGACGCCAATAATGCTGTGATTGAAGCTCATTAAGGCAAGTTGGAGGTTCACGAAGGCACAGTGGAAGCTCACGAAGGCGAGTCGGAAGCTCACGAAGGCGAGTCGGAAGCTCACGAAGGCGAGTCGGAAGCTCACGAAGGCGAGTCGGAAGCTCACGAAGGCAAGTTGGAAGCTCACGAAGGCGAGTCGGAAGCTCACGAAGGCACGGTGGAAGCTCATTGAGGCGGTTTGGCGTTCAATGAAGGCGGCAAGGAAGCCAATTAGTACGGCCGGAAAGCTCACTATTACGTTCGGGAGTCCAACTATCGCGGCCGGGCGACCAAAAATAGGAGCCGGAAACCTACATTTCGGCGTTGGAAAAATAATTTTTACAATTTGAGGAAAAAAGTATTGCATTCGGGAATCGGATTGTGGTAAATATTCTGTCATCAGATCAGGAACGAAGTTGATTTGCCTGAATAGGAGATCAACAAACGGCGCAAGGCGGGCGTTTGCCCGTTTGAAAACCTGATCTGAAACAGGCAATCGCCTCGCCGCAACGGCGGTGTTCCTGCATCGCCCGCGAGCTGTTCGTGAACTCCCGACTTCCGACATGATCATACATCGCTCCTGATCTGTGTTTCGCCGTCCGCGATCATTCCGGCCGGTAACAAATACACATAAAGGAGATAGAGCGATGGTTCCTTCTAATTCATGGTTTCCGACAAGTTGGGCAGAAAGGGTGGCTTGGTATAACGCGTTCGCGCAGGCGTGGGCGACGATTTACAGCCAGCTTGGGTTTTCGAATCAGGATCTGCAGCAGGTGCAGGACGACAACGCGATGATGCAGTTCCTGGGCGACAATCTGGAGGCGATAGAAAATTATGTGGACGCCGTCCGCGCGTTTCGACGCGTCGTGACGGAGGGCGACGTAAACGGAACGACGCCGGATTTTCCGACGATCGGCAATATTCAGCCCGGCACGCCCGTTCCTCAGGGCATCTTTGAACGGCTCGACAACCTTGTCAAACGGATCAGGCTCGCTCCCGGCTACACAGAGGAAGAAGGCGAGGCACTCGGCATCATTCCGAAAAAATCCCAGAACATCTCGCCCGGCGACGCGAAACCCGCACTCGCCGCAGCGACCGATCCGAACAATGTCGTTTTCCTGAAATTCAAGAAAGGCCAGTTCAGCGGCATCACGCTGCAGCTGTCGGTCGATAAAGGCCCGTGGACAGAGGCGGGCAGATTTACGCGTTCGCCCGCAACCGTGACCGTGCCTCAGAATCAAGACGAACTGCCGCGGCTGGCTGCATTCAGGGCCAGATATCTCGTCGGCGACGACGTCGTCGGTGAATGGTCGGATACCGTGATCGTGCAGACAACACCGTAAGAGTGAGTGGAGAGCGGAGAGAGGAGAGTGGAGAGAAAGGCCCGCGGTGTGCGGGCTTTTCTATGCAAGCGGCCGTGTCGGCTAGAAGCAGGCCGGCAGCCTGCGGTCCGACGAGAAGAAGCAGACTTGTCGGGGTTATTCGCGGTAGCGGGCTTTGCCTGCGATGCGGTCGTAGAGCCAGGCGGGCATGATTTTGCCGGCGCGGACGATGGTGGCGAGCTGCCATGGGAAGGCGGCGAACTTTTTCCGCCGCTCGATCGCACGGACGAACAGCGGAACGGCGTCGTCCAGGTCCATGAGAAAGGGCATTTTGGCCGCGCGGCCGGCCGTGAGCGGCGTTTTTATGAAACCGGGCTGGATTATCGTGACGTCGATGCCGCTATGTTTGACGTCGAGGCGGACGGATTCGAAAAACGCCGTCATTCCGGCTTTGCTGGCGGAATACGCGGCACTTTTGGGCAGGCCGCGAAAACCCGCGAGGCTCGATATCGCGACGATGTGGCCGCTATTGCGGCGTTTCATACCCGGAAGGACCGCGTGGACGGTGTTTACCGCACCGAGCAGGTTGATGTCGATCACCTTTTTGACGGCGAGCGGATTCAGGTCGCGTGTTTCCGCGTTGTTGCCGCCGATGCCGGCGTTGGCGATCGCGACGTCGATGTGTTCGAATTCGTGCAGAAACTCGTCAACGGCCTTTTGCACGGCGTCGCCGTCCGTCACGTCAACGGCGAACACACGCGCCGTGCCGCCGAGGCGTTCGCAGTCGTTTTTCAGCCGGTCCAGCAGCTCGCCGCGCCGCGCCAACAGCCCGATGACCGCTCCTTTCCCGGCAAAAGCACGGGCCAACGCTTCGCCGATGCCGCTCGACGCTCCGGTGAGGAATATTCGCTTGCCGTTCCAATTCATATGGACATTATGAAGCCGTTTGACACTCGCCGCAAACGTTTTTATATTGCTCGAAACTATGAACGACAATGATCTATCGGTATTTTCCCCAAACCAAAACGGCGGCGAAGAAGCAGCGGAGGCCGATCGAGGCGAAATTTTGCGTTGTCACAACTACGCGTGCAGCTTTGTTACGTACAATGACATCGACAAATGCCCGTATTGCGGACGCCGCATGCTGCGTGCAGATCAATTTCGTACGCTGGGATATATTTTGATCGGGCTCGGCGTCGTCTTGTCGGGAATGGGTGCCGCACTCATCTATTTTCTCGGCGATAAGCTGCCGAACGACCCCGCAAGATCATTGGTGGCGATGGCTATTTTCTATGGGCTCTTCTTTGTCGGGCTGCTGCCGCTGGCTGCAGGAATCTATCAGGTCTATTCCGGACAGAAACACAGTAAATTGCAGAAGATGATGATGTTGGCGTTTTCGGCGGTGCTGGTGGCGGCGGTTTTGATCAGAATATTCTTCTGATCAAGCTCGGCCGTCAAACCTCGACGACCGTCGTTACGATCACGGGCTTTCCGCTAAGCTCCTTTTGAACGTAGCGCTTTAGGTGGATGCGGAGATTCTCCTTGAAGACACTGCGGTCGGCGATCTGCGCGGGCTTCATTTCATCGATCGCTTCCGCAACGGCCGAACGTGCGGCGGCGGCAAAGCCATTCGTCATATCGAGGCCCGCGACTCCGTTCAGCGTGATCTGCGGTTCGCCGACGAGCGTATGTTTTTTGCGGTCAACGGTGACCACCAGCGATATCATGCCGCCGTAAGCGAGTTTCTTGCGTTCGCGGATGATGTCGTATTCGATCTCTTCCAGCGATTCCTCGTCGATGAAGGTCTTGTACAGATCGTGCTTTTCGATAATGCGTGCACCGTATTCGTCGAGCTCGAGAACTTCCCCGTTCTCGATGAGAATGATGTCCTCGTCAGCGTAACCGGCGACGTGATTTTTGATGAATTCCTTCTGTCGGAACAGCATTCGATATTCGCCGTGGATCGGCACGACGAATTTCGGCTGCGCCGTCTCGACCATTATCTTGATGTCTTCCTGCGAAGCGTGGCCCGAGACGTGGACGAGCCGGCGTTTCTCTTCGATGATGTTGGCCCCGCGTTTGTAAAGATGGCCGATCAGGCGGCTGATGTTCTTTTCGTTGCCCGGAATGATGCGTGCGGAAAGAACGACGGTGTCGCCCTTTGAAATTTCGAGGCCTTTGTACGTGCCGGTCGCAAGTCCCCACAACGCAGCCCGCATCTCGCCCTGCGAACCGGTCACGAGATAGCAGATCTCGTCGTCGTCGAGTGCACGCGATTCGCCGAGCGTCGCCATACAGCCGCGTGGGATCTTCAGCAGCCCGTGGTCGGACGCTATCTCGACGTTTCGCTGCATCGAGCGGCCGAGAACGCAGACGCGGCGGCCGAATTCGTGCGCGACGTCGAAAACTATCTGCAGGCGGTGCATCGACGAGGAGAACGTCGAAACGAATAAGCGGCCTTCCGATTCTTCAAAGATCTCTTCGAACGCAGGGATCACGGCTTGTTCCGACGGTGTGCGTCCGGCGACGGTCGCGTTGGTCGAATCACACAAGAGCGCAAGAACGCCTTCGTCGCCGATACGCTGCAGCATTTTTAGGTCGTAGGGTTTGCCGATGACGGGCGTATCGTCGATCTTGTAATCGCCGGTATGTATCAGCGTGCCGGCGGGAGTGTGGATCGCCAGCGAGAAACATTCGACCAGCGAATGCGACGCATGTATGAACTCAATATCAAAACCGCCGACGCTAACGCGGTCACCCGCCTCGACGCGATGCATCAGAACGTCGTCGAGCATGTCGTATTCTTCGAGACGCCGTTCGCACAAAGCGAGCGTGAACCGTGAGGAATAGACCGGAACGTTGAACTTCTTCAGGATATAAGGCAATGCGCCGATGTGGTCTTCGTGGCCGTGCGTGAGAATGATGGCGGTAAGGTCGTCGCGGTATTCTTCTAGAAAGTCGAAATTGGGTATCGAAATATCCACGCCGAACGGCGTTTCCTCCGGAAAACCCATGCCGGCATCGACGACGATCATTTCGCCGCCGTAGCGTATGCCCATGCAGTTCATCCCGAATTCGCCGATGCCGCCGAGCGGAATTATTTCGATCTTGCTCACAATTTCCTCTCCGTGCCTTCGAACCGAAGCGTAATTGTAGCATACGGTAATGCGGCGCGTGTTTTCGACTTAGGCTCAGGACTATTTTGCAATAGAATGTTTTTAGTCCTTTTGGGCAGGAATCACGTCTAAATGACGTTTATGGTTCTCGGCCACATTCCTCGTCGGCGCGGACGGCGGAGACTTGTTGATCGACAATTTTTTTGTGGCTGTTGGAGCTACCTTTCTTAAAGTTAAATATGCATAGGACAAAAGTGATCATTGTTGCGGTTTTTATTGCCGCAGGGGCTTTTTTCGCGTTTGAGAACCCCGCATTTCTCGCCGGTAAAGGCGAAATGGCATTATCCGCACCGACACGCGTAAATGCGACCGACAATCTCTACAACAATAAGGTTGGCATCTATTGGGACACGATCCGCGGAGCGACAACGTATCGGATCTTTCGAAACACGATAAACGATCCGAATTCTGCGGCCGACGTCGGCACCACGCCATTGAATTTTTTCTTTGATACGTCTGCCCCGGCAAATACTGATCTCTTTTACTGGGTGCGAGCCGAAAATTCGTCAGAGGTCAGCCCGATGAGCGCTTCTGACGCGGGCCGGCGAACGAACACTTTACAGCAAGGCAATACGCCGCCTTTGCCGCCGCCGCCGCCGGCACCGCCCGGCAATCCTCTTACGGCCGCAAAGATCGAGCTCGGAAAGGCGTTGTTTTGGGATGAACAATTGTCGGCGACGAACACTGTTGCGTGCGGGACTTGCCATCACGCGAACAGCGGCGGTGCCGATCCTCGCATTACAGGCTGGAATCCGGGCCCGGACGGCGTTTTGGGCAATGGCGATGATATTCGGGGGACGATCGGCGTCCCACTGAATAACGCGGACGGTTTGTATGCTTTTTCACCTTCATACGGTCTTGACCCGCAAGTGACCGGCCGGACATCGACGTCGCATGTCAATGCCGCCTATGCACCGCTGCTTTTTTGGGATGGGCGAGCCGGCGGTCAATTTCGTGATCCGGTTACAAACGAGATCCTTTTGAACGCCGGCGGTGCGCTTGAATCTCAAGCCGCCGGTCCGCCTACTAATGACGTCGAAATGGGCCACATCGGCGCAAACTGGCCATCGCTCGCGGCTAAGATCTCTTCGGCGACGCCGCTTGTTTTGTCGCCGAATGTGCCGGCAGCCTTGAGCAATTGGATCGGCGGCCGTACTTATCCTGAGCTTTTCGAAGAAGCATTCGGTACGACCGCGGTTACCCCAGCACGCATTGTTTTCGCGATCGCATCTTACGAGCGATCGCTTTTCAGCGATCAAACGCCTTTCGACCTGGATGTTCAAGGGATTACTCCATTGTCGCCGCAAGAATCCATGGGTCGTAATTTATTCAATTCGCCCGCGATCGCCTGCAATGCTTGTCACGGCGGAAACAGGTTTACGGACAACGCTTTTCACTATATAGGCGTACGTCCGGATACTGACGATATCGGCCGTGAAGCTGTAACCGGCATGCCGAACGATCGCGGAACGTTCCGCACGCCAAACCTTCGCAATGTCGGCCTTCGCCGTTCATTCTTTCATAACGGCAGGTTCACCACGCTGGAAGAGGTCGTTGATTTTTATGATAGAGCCGGTGATTTCGATGCGAACAACAAACCGAACCTGATACACGTTCTCAATCTTGCTCCGGGCCAGCGTGCAGCACTTTTGGCATTTTTAAGACGGCCGTTGATAGATCCGCGGGTTCAGAATGAGACGGGGCCGTTCGAACGCCCCGGACTTTATTCGGAATCGAGCCGCGTTCCCCAGGTGATGGGAGCGGGTCGAAGCGGCTCAGGTGGTCAAGAGCCCAAGGTCCACGCAATTTCGCCGCCAATAGTAGGCAATCAGAATTTTGTGATCTCTGTTTCGGGCGGACTTGGTGGTGCTCAAGCATACTTGGTGGTTGATTCGAACGATCCGGGAGTTGGTACCTCGATACCCGCAACGGGATCGCTGGCGAAGATATCTTCTTCGCTTAACGCCACAGGTGCCGGCAACGGCTGGACGTCAGTTTCCGTTCCTATTCCCGATCTCGCAGGATTGCCGGGACAGACATTCTACGCACGCTGGTATGTGGTCGATCCGCAGGCAGCGAATGGATTTGCCGTATCCAAGGCAGCAAGGTTCACTGTTTTCGGTCAATCGTCGGCGTCCGCCAATTTTACCGTCGCGGGAAGGATCATGACCGGCGATGGCCGTGGCCTGCGCAACGCTGTGGTTTCTATTTCCGGTCCGGGTGGTTTTGCCCAACGAGTTACAACGGGAACATTTGGTTACTACCAATTCGTGAATGTGCCGGGCGGAGCGACCTACACGATCAATGTAGGTTCGCGTACCTATCGATTCACGCCGCGTGATGTTTTGCTTACCGGCAATCTCAGCGACTTTGATTTCTATGGGCTTGAATAGCTGCGGCTAGATCCCGCCATTGTTCAAGCGTCAGAGCCTCGGCACGAGCCCGCGGATCGACGCCGACAGATCCGGCTATTTCTTTGAGATCCGGATAAAGACGTTTGAGATTGTTCTCGAGCGTCTTTCTCTTTTGGGCAAAGGCCGCTGAGACGAGCCTGCGCAAATTCGCTGCAGCCTCATAGCTATCGCTTCGCGGCGTGAACCGCGCGACGCTGCTCCAGACCTTGGGCACGGGCGAAAACGCGGTCGGCGGTATATCGAACAGCTTTTCCACGATAAAGGCGTCCTCAACCATTACCGACAGGAAACCGCGGTCGCTGATGCCGGGCGGTGCGGCTATGCGTTCAACCACCTCCCGTTGAAACATCAGCACCATCAGCAACAATTCGCTCTTGATCTCAATGAAACGCTGAAGTATCGGCGTTGATATGTTGTACGGTAGATTCGCAACGATCTTCAGCTCGCCGCTGCCGAACTGTACAAGGTCTAGCGACAATGCGTCGCCGATGACAAGCTGAAATCGTTCGTCGTTTGCGAATCGCGACCGTAAAAATTCCGTAAGGTCCCTGTCGATCTCGATCGACGATACCCACGCTCCGCGTTCGAGCATCTTCGCGGTCAATGCACCGTCGCCGGGACCGATCTCGAGAATGTGGTCGCCTTCGCGAATATCAGCGGCATCGACGATGCGTTCTATGACGCGTTCGTCGCGGAGAAAGTTCTGCCCAAAGCGCTTCTTTGCACGCATTTATTCGTATTGCGGATAGCCGGAAATCTCAATGTCGCGGCCGTGCGTCGTGGTAGTTACATTTTCCAGTGTGACGTCTAATATATCGTTTCCGCCGACCGCATTTACGGCCTCTTCGCCGCCAATTATTCGCGGCGAGTAGAAAAAGCTGACCTTATCCACAAGTTTAGCTGCGAGAAATGATGCGGCGATCTCGGCACCGCCTTCGACGAGGACGCTTTGAATGTCATCGCCTTTCAGCCGTGCGAGAACCGCCGCGTGATCGTGCGGTCCGGCTTCCGTCACGGCAATTTCAACTCCCGCGGCACGCAATTCATCTGCCTTTGCACCATCTTTAGCCGCCGTGAACACAATTGTCGGCACTTTTCCCACAGTTTTGACCAGCCGAGAATCAACTGCGAGCGACAGCCCGCTATCTAAAACTACGCGTACTAAAGGCCGCCGTCGCGGCAGGCCGCTGCGGTCGGTCAACAGCGGATCATCAATGCGTGCGGTGTTCGCGCCGATCAGAATGGCGTCGTATTCATGCCGCAGACGGTGAATTTGCTCATTCGCCTCGTCGCCGGTAAACACGAACGGCTCGCCCGCGACCCGCGTTATGCGTCCGTCAAGCGACATAGCCATTTTCAGATGCACAAACGGCCTTCCTTTCCGGTGCCAGCAGATGAACTTCTCGTTCAGAGCTGCGGCTTCAGCCGCGAGAATGCCGGTCACGACCTCGACGCCCGCTTCGCGCAGCCGCTCAAACCCCTTTCCCGACACCAGCGGATTCGGATCCTCGATCGGGCAAACAATGCGGACGATCCCCGCATTTATCAACGCCTCGGTGCAAGGCGGCGTGCGGCCGTGATGTACATGCGGCTCCAGCGAAATATAGGCCGTCCCGCCGCGGGCTCGTTCGCCGGCTTGTTCCAATGCAACAACTTCGGCGTGGACAATTTTGTCGTAAGTATAAGTTCCCTCGCCCGCGACCTCGCCGTTCGCGTCCACGATCACACAGCCGACAAGCGGATTCGGGCTCACGAGGCCCACGCCGGCGGCCGCCAGTTCCAGCGCCCGTCTCGTATGCTGCAGATCGCGTTCGGAAAAGCTCATCTAGTCGAATAGCCCGCTAACGTAGGCTTCAGGGTCAAACACCATCAGGTCCTCTGCCTGTTCGCCGATGCCGACGTAGCGTATCGGCAGGCTGAGTTCCTTTGAAATGGCGACGGCGATACCGCCTTTGGCCGTTCCGTCGAGTTTGGTGAGGACGATGCCCGTAACGTCCGCGGTTTTCGTAAACTGCCGTGCCTGTTCCAGCCCATTCTGCCCAGTAACTGCGTCGATGACGAGCAGCGTTTCGTGCGGAGCGCCGGGAACTTCGCGCCCGGCGACCTTTTTCATCTTCTCGAGCTCGGCCATCAGGTTCGACTTGTTATGCAGACGCCCCGCGGTATCGACGATCAGCACGTCCGCCTCGCGAGCCTTTGCCGCACGCAGTGCGTCAAACAGCACCGCGGCCGGATCGGTTCCCTCTTTCTGCTGGATTATCTCCACGCCGGCACGTCCGGCCCATATCTCAAGCTGATCCGACGCCGCCGCACGAAAAGTATCCGCGGCGCAGATGAGAACCTTGTTGCCCTCGGCCTTTATACGTTGTGCGAGTTTGCCGATCGTCGTCGTTTTGCCGACGCCGTTCACGCCCACGACCATCAGCACATACGGCTTTGCCTCGTCGCCGAACGCCGTTTCTGCCGCGACGCCCTTATCGCGGCTGGCGTTCAGGATATCGAGCAATTCCTTTCGAATGGCGGCACGCAGGGCCGCGATGTCGCCGATCTCCTGCCGCGAGACGCCGCGGCGGACGCGGTCGATGACGTGCATCGTCGTCGCCACGCCGATATCGGTCGAAATGAGCATCTCTTCCAGCTCGTCGAGGAATTTTTCGTCGATCTGCCGCCTGCTTTCAAACAGCGTGTCGAGCCTGTCGTTGATCGAATCGCGTGTTTTCGATATCGCACGAGCAAAACGCACGCCCAGCTCGCGTTCCGCGGCCTCTTCAGCGGCCTTCAGTTCTTCCATCGAGCGGTCGAGCCCCAAAATGGAGCTCGAATGCCCGTCGTCCTTTTTTCTACGCCAAAACGCCATACTGTCAGCGTGGCCCCACGCCCCGCAAACTTTAGAGTATAGATGTTCGCGTCCCCGCCGACAAAAGCCCGCCGGCCCGCAGGCTGCTTCTTGCCAGAACCACCCACTACCGCAGGTGGTTCTGACAAGAGGCAAGCCTCTCCGCAGTGCGCCCGCGGCGAGCCGCAAATATACAGGCAGAGCCCAAAAGCCCGTCTTTGCGGGCTTTTTTGGATTAGGAATCAACTGAGGAAAGAGTTTCCTCACTCTGTGAAAATATTTCATCGCACTGTGAAAAGGTTTCATCAGCCTGTGAAAAGGTTTCATCACACTGTGAAAACATTTCATCACACTGTGAAAAGGTTTCATCAGCCTGTGAAAAGGTTTCATCACACTGTGAAAAGGTTTCATCACACTGTGAAAACATTTCATCACACTGTGAAAAGGTTTCATCAGCCTGTGAAAAGGTTTCATCACACCGTGAAAAGGTTTCGTGGCACGGTGAGTCGGGAATATCGCTTGAATTTTATGTCGTTTAGCGCCAAAATCATTGAACTTTGCGCAATTCGCACTCCCCGCAGCGTTTTTTTCAAAGGGTTTGCGGATAAATCCACGCTCAGGCAGAGCCAAAGGCTAGAACGGCGGATAAAGAAGACGCTCGGGCCGTTTTGGAGCAGATATTGCGGAAAATTTTGTCCTGATCTCAACCGTCGGCTAAAACCGACGGCAATTCCAAAACCTAAAATTCAGGCCGGCAGGAAGCGGGCCGGCGAAGAGGCAGGCCGGCGGCCTGCGGGCTGGCGGATTTATGCGACGAGGCGGTCGAGGAGCGGGTCGTTTTCTGATGCAGCGGCGGCTTCGGCGGCGCGTTTTTCGGCGAGCTGACGGATGATGCCCTGGCCGATCTCGCCGGCGTTGCACGCGGCGACGAGAGCCTCGACGACCTCGGCCTGATAACGCGTGCCGACGAACGAACGTATGCGTTCGAGAGCGGCGTCGAGCTCCATTCCCTTTTGATACGGCCGGTCGATCGTCATTGCGTCGAACGTGTCGGCGACGGAGACGATCTTTGCCTGCAGCGGTATTTGGTCGCCGGTCAAACCCTGCGGATAGCCTTTGCCGTTGACCATCTCGTGGTGCATGTACATACCGGGCAAGAAATCTTTCATCGCCGGTATCTGCGACATTATCTTGTAGCCGCGAACGGGGTGCTGCTTCATTATCTCGAACTCTTCGTCGGTCAAAGCGGCGGGCTTTTTCAAGATGTTGTCGTCGATCGCGATCTTGCCGACGTCGTGCAGCAATGCACTGATTCGCAGCGTCTCGAGCTCGTCGGCGGGCAAATTCATACGACGGCCTATCGCGACCGAAATGCGTGCGACGCGTTCCGAATGGCCGCGTGTGTATTTGTCTTTGCCGTCGATCGCGGCGGCGAGCGCCTTTACGGTACCGACGAAAAGCTCGCGGTTCTCTTCGGCAGCTTTGGCGAGATTGGCGAGTTGTTCCTCGATCTTGCCGCTCATCTGATCGAACGAATCCGCAAGCGTGCCGATCTCTGTTACATTCCGAGATGCTAATCGTGAAGAATAGTCACCCGCGGCGATTCGTTCCGCGGCGTCGGTTAGCCGCAGAAGCGGATTGGTCATCGACCGAGCGAGCAAGAGCCCCACGATCATCGCAGCTATCGCAAAACCCAGGCTGATAAGCCAGATCTGACGGCGAATGTCCGCTACTGAGGCGAGCGCCTTAGCCTCGTCCTGCATAGCAACAACGCCGACGATACTGCCGTCGGCTATCACCGCGGTTGAATAGGCCCCGATCATTCTGTGCGGCTTATCGTTGTAAACAGCGTCGAAAGGAACCAGGGCCGATTGAACGATGCGGCCGGATTCAATCCACTCGGAGACTATCTTTAGATCCGTGAACGTTCGGCCGGAAGTGCTCGCAGAATTGTCCGGATGAAATACTGCATCGCCCTGCTCATCAACGACAAAAATGATCGGCAGGCCGCTTTCCCAGAGCTGTTGTTCGGAAACGGCGGTGAATCCAACGATGTCCCCTGCCAGCCGCTTTGCGGAAATGGCGGTCACGATTCGGATGGCGGGCCGTCCGGCACCGGACGTTCCGACGGAAAAAGTGAGTACCGGATGGCCGCTGCTTTCGGTCGTCCGCGGACGGCCCACACTAAGCTCGGCTGTTGCGGGTGCGGCATCATTCGCCAGTAGATCCAATGTGACGCCGTCGAGTATCTCGGGCCGAAAGACCGATATCGGGATCTCATTTTCGGAGCTGATGTGAATGCCTGCGATTTCCGGATTCTCGCGAAGCATTGAGCTGAGTGTGGCAGCCAGTTTTTCGGATTCGGAGAGAAAGGGGTCTTCGCCGAGTTCGATCGCCTTTTTCAGTTGATACACCGTTGATCTTGCGCGCTCAGCAAAGATCTCGATCCGACGAGCCTTTTCCTGTACCAACTGGATCTGATAGCGGTTCTCTGCCGCCCGCAACTCTGTCCCCGATCTGTCAGAGAGCATCCAGCCCGTTAGGACGAGCGGAACCAGGCCGACGAGAAAAAGGGTCAGCAGTACGAGATAGCGAAGGCTGATTTTACGTTTTGTGGATGGCATCAGGGAGCGGCCGATGTGGGACGGCCATCTCCCATTCTAACGAAGTGTGCATCATTGGGTCAATATGTTTAAACATGTCGGAATCACGCGGTCTTTTTGATTATTAGCAGAGTAATGTCATCATTCGCCGGCGCCGTACCTGTAAAATCGGACAATGCAGACTCGACCTTGTCCCTGATCCCGGACGAGCTGCGGTCACGATTCTTAAGTAGAACCTCTTTGAGTCTATCGAGCCCGAATTCGTCCTCAGCAAGATTGTTGGCCTCCGAAACGCCATCCGAATAAACCATGAGTACGTCCCCGACCGAGAGAGCGAGGCTTCCGGATTCGTATTCGGCGAATGCCATCAGCCCGAGTGGAAGGCCTCCGGAAGAAAGTTCCTCGATCGAGCCCGAAGTACGTCCGACGATCGGCGGGTTGTGCCCCGCGTTGATGAATTCAATTTCCCCGGTGTCTCGATCAAGTTCCCCAACGAAAAGCGTGACGAAACGGTTGGCAGGAGTATTCTCGGTCAAATATTCATTGATCGAGGTGACGAGGTCTTTGAGCGGTGCATTCGTCGCGGCCTGAGCATGGACTGCAGCGTGGAGACTGGACATCAAGAGAGCAGCGGCCGTGCCTTTGCCCGAAACGTCGCCGAGCGCAAACAAAAGTTTACCGTTAGGACGCTCGATGAAGTCATAGTAGTCGCCGCCGATCTCGTAGCAGGAAAACGATATACCCTGCATTTCGTATCCCGGAATGTCCGGCGGTTCAGACGGCTGGAACCGCTGTTGTATCTCCGTCGCCAATTCCAGTTCGCGCTCCATCCGTTCCCGGTTGATACGTTCCTCGACGAGGCTCGCGTTCTCTACGCGGATCGACGCAACCGAGGCGAGTGTTGTCAGGATATCTAGGTGCTCCTTGCTGAAGGTTGCCTGATGGGTAGGCGAATCCGCATAGATAATGCCGAAGATCTCTCTTTCATCGACGCTTAGCGGGACCGCAAGTACGGAGCGAATTCCCTGCAGGACAATGGTCTGGGTGCCGAACTTCGGATCCTGCTGAGCGTCAGAAGTTAAAACGGAATTCCCGCGTTCCAATACCTCCGCCATGACCGCTCGGCTGATGCGGATCTCTTCCAGCGGAGTTTCCTTCCCACGCTCACGCGCAACCTTTACGTCCATTTCAGAATTGGAGCCGAAGTCGCGGAGCATAATTACCACTCGGCTCGCAGGAACCGCCTCAAAGACCAAAGAGGCGACGTTATCCAGCGTTTCGTCAAGACTTCGCGACGAAAGCAGCGTGACGCCGACCTTGCTTATAAGGCCCAGAAGATCGCTCCGGGATGAGATGGTCGCATCTACGATCTCGGTCGTAGGATACCTCCGGGAAGGCAATGCGATCGTGTTGGTAGGATCAAGCTGATCCGTGGTATCGGCGATCAGGGCAGAACTTATCGCTTTTGGAATATCGCTCTCGCCATGGAAGGTTATTCTTGTTTCGCCTATCTGGATCAAGTCTCCGGAATATATCGGGATCGAGCCGGATACCGGTTCTCCATTCAGCCTGGTGCCGTTTGCAGAGCCCAGGTCATGAAGCCAAAATGCATCGCCCTCTCGACGTATTTCAGCGTGTAGTCTGGACGCAAAAGCGTCCGGAATACATACGTCGCTCCGTGCCGAACGCCCGACGGTCGTTTTTACCTTTGCTAAAGCGAACTCGTCGGTCGCCCCGTTTGGATGGAGAATGATCAAACGCGCCATAGATCAATTTATGTACTGTTTTGAACCGCGGACTACTACAGTTTTTGCGATCAGATCGTGAAGAGCACGGCCTTTAGAACTAATGCCGGCAATAAAAAATCCGACACCAAGCGTAGCCGGAATTAGTAAATAACCAAGAACGTTTCGAACAATGACCCTTCCCAAAGACAAAGGACCGCCGACATCCGAAACAATGGTCATGCCGAACAGCCACTTTCCGACGGATCTTCCAAAAAGCAGCGGAAGTGCGATGCTGTTAACGACAAAGACAATCATGGTAAGAAGCCATCCCCACAAACCGACTGCCGGCGGATTCGCTCTATCTGAAAGTGCATCCGAAATTACTAGAGCTAACAGGGGCACGGAAAAAACAAGAATATAGTCTGTCGAGGCAGCAGCGATGCGAAGCGGAAACGGAGCGCGTAATACTCTCGGATCAAATTTGCCGGCTATGCTATTGTTGGTTGTGCCCGATGCTGTCATTGTGTTCACATTAGACCGGCGGCGTTAGTTGATCAAGAACTGCAGGGTCGTATCTCCGAGCCTGATCCGGTCCCCGCTCGACAGAGCATACGGGACATTCGGCGGCAACTTGATGCCGTTTCCCCTCTGACCAAAGATCAGGGTCCCGTTCGACGAGCCAAGATCCTCCAATTTAAAAGAGTCACCTTCCCGGAATATTCTTGCATGCTTTCTCGAGATCTTTGTTTGCGGATCGAATCTCGAAAGGTCGACCTCCGGAAAGATATTTGCCGTAGGATCGCGCCGGCCCACTAACATATCGGTCTTTTCGAGCATGTAAACCGGAACATTAAGTTCGGTAGTACCGTCCACGATCAACTTCGCAGTGGCTTGAGGCTTGGAGTATATCTCAGAATGTACGCCCCTCTGCGCTATCGGCTGTCGAGAGCCGCAAAACGCACAGAATTGATCCGTCGCAATGATCTGGCGGCCGCAAAAGCCGCAGAAAACAAGCTGAGTTGCCAAACTCTCGGAAACAGGGCCGACATCAACACCGTAGGTGACCTTGCCGTCTTTCAGATGCGAAAGATGCGTTTCCAGAGCAAGGGCCATTTCTGATGCCGAGGGAAAACGGTTCTCTGCGGAGTATTCTACGGCCCTCATCAGAATGCGTTCCATTTGATCCGATATTTGCGGATTGATCTGTCGAGGCCTTGGATTCTTTTCGAAATCAAATATAAGGAGCGGGTTGTTCTGCGGATCTGCACCCGTAAGCAGATGAAACATGGTAGAACCTAAACTATAAATATCGGAACGCGGTTCAACCTGCCCCGAAAATAGCTCAGGCGGGGCATAGCCCATTGTTCCTACGGCAGTCACGCCTCTTTCGCTGCCTTGCCCCACTGAGCGCGCAATGCCAAAATCCACAAGCATTATTCGACCGGTCTTACCGTCGATCATGATATTTGAGGGTTTGAGATCACGATATACGATCGATTCGGGATGTTGGTGAAGGTAATTTAGAACGTCGCAGATCTGAAGAGCCCATTCCGCCACCGTTTTTTCATCTACTCGTCCGCCCGGTGTGGCCCGAAGCCGCGCCGCCAGATCGCCTCCCGTGATGTATTTCATTACGAGATAGAACCGGTGATGAAAACTGTCGAAAAAATAATCGTAGATCGTGGGAATGGCAGGATGTTCCAATGCCGAAAGGATCATCGATTCACGTTTGAAATCTTCGACCGCTTTGGCCTGTTCAACCGCTTCAAGATTGGACTGGATCATTTCCTTTAGCGCACGTTCCACGCCGCCAAGGTTCGAATCCTTTGCGAGGTAAACCGCGCCCATCCCACCACCTCCGATCTTTCGAACGACCTCATAACGGCCGCCGACGATGGTCCCGGCATCGAGAACTCTCAATACAGGGCTCTTTACCGGCTCGGCGACGCTCGACATATGCGAGGTTTCCGCGGGGCTATCAAGCGAATCATCGGTGCCCGAAACGCCTTCGCCGTAAAGGCTGGAAGCTGTGTCCTTAGCGGCAAGGTCAAGGCAGCGGGCGCAGACATCATCTTCGATATCCACCTCGGCACCGCATTTCGTACATTTGGGCATTTCTGACTGCACGACGAATTCGCTCACTTAACGATGTGAAAACGTAAGAAGGTCTTTCCAACGATGATCTCATCGTTGTCATTGACAATATGCGGTGTGCCCGGCAGCAGGCGGCGGCCGCGATTCACGTATGTACCGTTCGTTGAACCGAGGTCCTCAATGAAATATGCACCCCCTGAACGGTAGATCTTGGCATGCCTTCGCGAAACTTTCGCGTCGGAATCGTGGGCATCGAGATCCACATCTGGAAAGATCCCATTATCCGCATCCCATCTACCGATCATTGATTCCTCATTGAACAATTCAAAGTTGGTTCCCGGCGAGTCACCCCGTTCGATCACGAGACTGGCATGGGCCCTGCTGTCGGCGGCGGGCGCACTTGATGTCTCCATGATCGGCGGCGTGATCGGCTGAAGTTCAACATTGGGGATGTCCAGCGAAGTCGCGGCGGAGATCTTGAATGAAGAGTCCGTTTGCGGTGGCGGCTGATAGGCCGGTTCCGCCTCCGGCGCGCCCATAAGACGTGTGCCGCAGTTGTCACAAAAGCGAGCGAGTTCGCTATTAGCCGAGTTGCAAGTTGGGCAATTGATCATTTTTCGCAGTATTCAAGATGCTTCCTAAGGATTCACCACTCTGATAATCGTAATTATATGTTAGTAGCCGGTCAAATCAGCTCTGATCCCATATCCGATGTCGACGAAAGTTTTTGAAACAATGGATTGTATGCCCTCGTAAACATCGGTTGTTACATGACCGAGCATCGTCTCAGCTATCTGATACTACTATAAAAGGATAATCGACATGGCACTTAGCCGTAAATCTAAGATCATAATTGCTGTTTCTGCGGTACTTTTGTTGGCCTTGATCACTGTGATCAGCCTTTGGGCGACACGTTCTGACACACCTGAGGTGGCGGTTCTAAAGATCGAGACCAGACGGGAACTTCGCTCAACCGTAACTTCATCGGGTGAGGTGAGGCCCATTCAGTTCATGAACCTAACTAGCGAGGTTCAGGGCAGGATCCAGGAGATCTACGTCAAAGAAGGCGATATGGTTACGAAAGGCCAACCGCTTGTTAGGCTCGATCCGGATCAGCTTCAGTCGTCAACAGACGCTCAAGTTGCTGCTTTTCAGGGTGCACAGGATGAGGTACGCGTTTCACAAACACAAGTAGCCGCCGCTCAAAATAATCTTTCTCAGGCCCAGCAGCAACTGACGGCGGCTCAGCTTGCGGTAGATTCTGCAAGGCAGGCGGTGATCGCGGCGCAGACCGATGTTGACCGTGCTCAGGTCGAATATAATGCCGCTAATCGCGAACTCACCCGAAACCAGCAGCTACTTGAAAACGGTGTTATTTCGAGGCAGCTCTATGATGAATCCAAGGATCGGCTCGAAAGTGCCAGAGCTTCACTGAATACCGCAAGGTCTAATCTTGCCGCTCGTAATCTTTCAGTGCGTGATGCTCAAGTACGGGTCAATCAGCAAAACGTGGCGGTTCGTGATGCCCGGCGTGCGGTGGAAACCGCTTCGCTAAGCGTTTCTACTAGTCAATCGCGGGTGCAGCAGCAGGCGGCTACGCTGCGCGGCTCTCGAAGCCAGAGAGATAAGACGCTGACTGTCGCACCTATCAGCGGCGTGATCGCTGAGATCCCGTCTCGAGTCGGTACTTTTGCTGTAGCCGGCCTTTCGACAACTCCGCTTCTTACGATCGCTGACATGTCCACGATAAACGTCGAGGTCAAGGTTGACGAAACGTCCATCGACTCCGTTGCCGTAGGACAAAAGGCAAAGATCAAGGTAGATGCCTTCGGTGATCGCGAGATAGAAGGCGAGGTCACACAAAAGACCCCTTTAGCCGTTGGCAAATCTCAAACGTCAGGCGGTCTTTCAACGAACATCAATGTCCAAGAGGCTAAGGAATTCCGCGTCGTGATCGAACTGAAGAACCTCACGGAGGAGGTCAAGGAAGGGTTGCGGCCCGGAATGAGTGCGACGGCAGAAATAACGACGAGCGTAGTCGAAAATGTGATCGCTGTGCCGCTTCAGGCGATCATAGAAAAGAAGGCTGATGACAAACCCGCCGGCGAGATTCCAGGAAATGTACCGGAGCCCGGACCGAAGCCTAAAGCAATAACCGGTGTCTATGTACTTGATGGAAATAAGGTGAAATTCGTCGAGGTCGAAACGGGCATCATCGGAGAATCGGATCGACAGATAATCAGCGGGCTCAAGGAGGGTGACGAAATTGTCACGGGGCCAAGCAGAGTTCTCAGTACACTGAAGGAAGGCTCTGCTATAAAGCGTCAAACCAAAGACAATGCGGCTAACAAATCGTCATGACAGAAATAGCGGAAATGACCAATGCTGCGGAAACGCCCGCCTCTCCCGAACCAAATCCGCATCGAGCGATGATCACGATGCGAAACATCTGGAAAACCTACCAGATGGGCGTCGAGGAGCTCCATGCGCTGCGCGATGTTTCTTTTGATGTCGAGAAGAATGATTACGTCGCTATCATCGGGCCTTCGGGTTCTGGAAAATCCACATTGATGAATCTGATCGGTTGTCTGGACTCGCCGACGAAAGGCGACTACTGGATCAATGGACAGCTTGTTTCGTCGATGACCGACGATGAACTGGCGGCGATTAGAAACAAAGAAGTAGGCTTTGTTTTTCAAACGTTCAACCTCTTGCCTCGCGCTTCTGCTCTTCACAATGTCGAATTGCCGCTGATCTATTCTGGCATGAAGGCAGCTGACAGACAGGAAAAGGCAAAAGCGGCTCTCGCCTCAGTCGAACTCGGCGATAGGATCAGTCATCGCCCAAATGAACTCTCAGGAGGCCAGCGACAGCGTGTGGCTATTGCCAGAGCCCTGGTGAACAACCCTTCCATCCTTTTGGCTGACGAGCCAACCGGCGCACTGGACACGAAGACGAGTCAGGAGATAATGAGGCTCTTTGAACGGCTGCACGATGACGGGAACACCATAATTTTGGTGACCCACGAGCAAGAGATCGCAGAAAGAGCCCATCGGATAATTACTATCCGCGATGGAAAGATCGAAAAGGATGAGCGTATTCGATAATGGATCAGCTATCGCCGGCGGTTTCCGTTCTCTTTATACTAACCACTTTTGTATCCGTAGGTTTGTTGCTCCACGGAGCAAAGAAAGCTGGAATTGATACTCTACCTACTCGAATACTGGTTTTCGTTTTACCTCTATGGATACTATTTCAAGGTATCCTTGCGACCGGCGGCTTCTATGCCAACGCCGCTCCGGATCGACCCTATTTATTCATTTTCGGCGTCGGACCTGCGGCCTTGTTCGTGATCCTGTTCTCCCTAGTTTTTCGCGGTTCGTTTATCCGAAAGCTTCCTTTTTCATTTCTGATCGGCGTTCATATTGTCCGGATCCCGATCGAGGTAGTGCTCTACCTGTTATATCAAGGGGGTGCAGTCCCTCGCGAAATGACCTTCGCAGGATACAATTTAGATCTAGCAACGGGAGTTTTCGCGGCAGTGCTTTTGGTGGCATACAAGCGGTCATGGGTAATACACCCAGGCCTCCTTTGGGCTTTCAATGTCATCGGCATGCTTCTCCTCGGGATCATAGTAGCCATTTCGATCCTGTCGCTTCCCGGCGTACCGAACTTGATAAATGTGGAGCAGCCTAATATCGCAGTCTTATCTTTCCCTTATATTTGGCTGCCTACTATAGTCGTGCCAATCGTTTTATTCGCCCACCTCGCTGCATTGACGCAACTGATCGTTTCAAAGGAAAATGTAGGCTGATGAGTTTTGTCGAGACATTAAAGCTCGCATTGGACGCGATCCTTGCTCATAAACTGCGGTCGTTCCTCACATTGCTTGGAATGATCATTGCGGTGACGGCATTCATGGTGGTTCTTTCGCTTCTCCAGGGTTTTAATGCCTATGTAGACGAAAAGATCGCGGGTATCGGCTCTAACTCATTTACCGTCCGTCGTTTTACATTCGATGATTTCCGCGACACGGATACCATTGCTGCGGCACAACGTAGAAATAAAGAACTGACCCTTGAAGAAATGCAGTTCATTAAAGAACGTTCCGCTTTGATCGCAAAGATCGGTGCCAAGGCCTTGCCGAACGTGCGAGAGATAAAACGCGGCTCTGAAACGCTTCGAGATATTCAGATCACTGGCGCGGAACCGATAATTCGCGAGATCGAGAATATCGATATCATGGAGGGGCGATATTTCACGGAAAGTGAAAACAACAATGCCATGCGCGTAGCCTTTGTCGGCTCTGATATCGCAAAAAAGCTATTTCCTCAGGGGGATGCGGTCGGCGGCGAGATATCGATCCAAGGCATCCCTTATCGGATAATTGGCGTGCAGACGGAAAAAGGAACCGTTTTCGGCCAGCCGCAAGACAGCTTTGTTCAATTGCCGTTGAAAACCTACGGCGCCAATTTCGGTGGACTTCGGGGCAGCCGTGGCATATTTTTCGTAGCTCAGCCGCGGGATGAGAAGCGCTATAACGATGCCGTCGAAGAGGCTCGAACCTTAATGCGCGTAAGGCGAAAGATCCCTTTGGGCGAGAAGGATACATTTGGTGTCTGGACCCCCGAAGCTATCACAGGTATCCGCGACCGACTCCTGGGACCGACATTTCTGGTGATCATAATGGTGCCTGCGATCGCACTGATCGTCGGAGCGATCGTGATCATGAACATCATGCTTGTTTCGGTCACGGAACGTACGAAAGAGATTGGCATTAGAAAGAGTTTGGGAGCTCGACAGGCAGATATTTTGCGGCAATTCCTGTTCGAGTCGGTCACACTGTCCGCTATTGGCGGCATAATCGGATTGATCCTCGCACAGTTATTGGGGATCGTTATCACCAACTTTGTCTTTCAGACGCGGATCCCTTTGTGGTCGGCCGCGTTCGCTATTTTAGTTTCCGGCGGCGTAGGTGTTTTGGCAGGACTGTTTCCCGCCTGGAAGGCCGCCCGGCTCGATCCGATAGAAGCGTTGAGGTCCGAATAGATGAAGGTCGTAACAGGGTCATTTTACGAAAATCTAAAGATGGCGTTGGATACGCTTCGCGGAAACAAGCTGCGCTCGTTTCTAACGATCGTAGGCGTGGTCGTGGGCGTCATTACCGTTATGCTCATCTCCTCTATCATCAGCGGCATCAATGTGGCTGTCGAAAAAGAAGTAGAGTCATTCGGCACCAGATCCATATTTCTTTACAAATTTGATATCGGCATTCGCACCAGCGCACCGTCGCGTGAGGAACGAATGAGAAAACCGTTGACGATGGCCGACGCCGAAGCGATCGAATCACTTTCTACCGTTGAGACCGCACTTCCCTTTCTCGACATTTCAAACAGCTTTTTTGGCGACAAGCTTACTGTGACCGGCCCGAACGGTAAGACCTCAACTTCAGTTCAGCTAAACGGCACTCTTCCGAAGATCGAACGAACCTCCACCGAAGTGTTGATCGACGGCCGCTGGTTTTCCGAAGCCGAACACGAAGCGAAGGCAAATGTTGTAGTGATCGGTGACTTTGTTAAGGAAAGCTATTTCCCGTTTGAGTCGCCACTGGAAAAGAACCTTGACATCGGAGGCCAACAATTTCGTGTGGTCGGCGTTCTGGAAAAGCGAGAACAGCTTTTCGGTGGAGGCGGCGGGAATAATGATCAATCGAATATCATTTATATGCCCATGGGTTCGGCATTAAAACTCAAGCCCAATGCGGAAGATCTATTTATCCTGGCGATCGCCCGAGAAGGCTCATTCGACAAAGCAAAAGACGATATTGAGGATCTCTTGCGCGTCCGCCGCAATGTGAAACTCGGTGAAAAGAACAATTTCGGAATGGCTACAGCCGCGAGTATTGTCGACCAATTTCAAGCCATTACGGGCGGCGTGTTCTTGGCGATGGTCGTCATTTCGTCTGTTGGATTGATGATCGGCGGTATCGGCGTGATGAACATTATGCTTGTCTCCGTCACCGAACGAACTCGCGAGATCGGAATTCGCAAAGCCATCGGCGCCAAGCAAAAAGACATCTTGCTTCAGTTCCTCATAGAGGCAGCAACCCTTACGGGATTCGGAGGCCTTTTCGGGTTGCTGATCGGTTGGGTGCTGTCACTTTTGATACAGTTATTTCTTCCGTCGTATGTGCCTCTATGGGCCCCGATTGCGGGTTTTGTGGCGAGCGTCGGGATCGGGCTAATTTTCGGGCTGTGGCCCGCATGGAAGGCGGCTCGCCTTGATCCAATAGAATCGCTCCGATATGAATGACCTAAGAGATAAATCCCGGGAATAGCGCCGCCATCGTAACTCCCAAAAGGATAATGATCAAATAGATACCGATCGACGCCGTCCAGCCGGTCATGGAGCTTACATTTTCTCCGGCGTTTTTCAACCCTATCGCGTTCATGAACACCCAATAGAGCCCTAAAAGACCTATTGACCCCAACAAGGTATAAAGTACCGGCCCGTCAGCGGGGTTCATCAATATTCCGAGGTTATCCTGCAGCAAGGCCTGTTGACCGAGGATCGGATGTATATCATCCGGGTCTTTTGCGAAAAGAAGTACCGTACTGAATACCGCACGGATCACATTCACGGGGAACGCGGCGTAGATGGCAACTGAGAAAGCCTGCCAGAATCGTAGTTTGCTGCCAAAAGCTGCCGATACAAGAACAAAGAACAAGGCAAGGAACGCATACCAGAACAGCGACCCGATCGCACCCGATATAGATTGACCTGCCCTGGCGACGGGGTTTTTCGCTTGGGCAATGGCTTCAGTTCTACCGAGCTCGATCTGCCTGCGGGCGTTGTCGTCAAGCATCGGCATTTCGAGGGTCTTGTCTACCGTGAAGTTGGTTATGCGTTCAGGTGTAAGGCGCTGGATGAACAGGTTACTGTAAACCGCAGATAAGGCCGCCATGATCAGGAACGCAGCAAGCCATTTCGGATCTCGGCGAAAACTTCGGAACACCTCACTCGGTGAATGGAAGATCATATGCAGCGTGGATGCCGTTGACATTCCGGCCTCGCCGCTTGCACCAATAGGATCAATAAAGCTCAATCCGATCACAAGGCCGCCACCGAGCAGCAACGCTATACCGGCGCCGGTAAGTCCCGGTAGCAGGCCGGCAACACTTAGAATGGCGAGCAGAAAACCTAGAACCGCCAGAATGATACCTGCAATTCGATTCATGAAATTCCTCCAAGTCGAGTTTTGTAAAGCCGAAGTTTGTAATACGAAAAGTATCGGGTTTTGTTCAAAAGATCTTTGGCTCAGAGATCACCGATGCGTATGCAGGCAGCCAGATGGTTCGGAGAATACTCCTTAAGTTCGGGGATGTCCTTTGCGCAGTCCGGGATAGCAAACGGACATCTTGTACGAAAGCGGCACCCGGACGGTGGATCAACGGGCGTCGGGACATCTCCCTCCAAGACGATCCGCTGACGTTTTTTTGAAGGTTCGGGAATTGGGATAGCTGAAAGGAGGGCTTTCGTATAAGGATGGAGCGGCCGACCATATAATTCCTGAGCTTCTGCGATCTCGACGATTTTGCCAAGGTACATGACCGCAATTCGGTCAGATATATGTTCGACGACTGCAAGACCGTGCGAAATAAACAAATATGTCAATCCGAATTCCTCTTGTAGGTCCTGGAGGAGATTAACGACCTGTGCCTGCACTGAGACGTCGAGAGCCGAAACCGGCTCATCGCAAATAATGAGCTTAGGCTCGAGAGCAAGTGCACGCGCGATCCCGATGCGTTGACGCTGGCCGCCCGAAAATTCATGGGGATAGCGATCGGCATAACGCGGATCGAGGCCGACCTTCTCCAGCAGTTCCGCAACCTTGCGATGCTGCTCGTCCCGCGTCCCGATCTTATGGATACGCAGCGGCTCAGCAATTATTGATCTGACGCTAAGACGAGGATTCAGGCTGGCGTAGGGATCCTGAAAGATCATCTGCATCTCGCGTCGGAGTTCCTGCATTCTAGCGAAAGAATGCCCTACAATATTCTCACCTTCGTATCGTATCGTTCCAGATGTAGGCTCGATAAGGCGAAGGATACTCCTGCCAACTGTCGATTTTCCGCAGCCCGATTCACCAACCAGCCCAAGTGTTTCGCCCCGACGCATCTCGAACGAAACACCGTCGACGGCTCGCACGACATTGTCTTTGCCCTTTATCGGAAAGTGTTTTACGAGATCGTCGACCACCAACAGCCTGTCGGCAACTGTTCCCGGAGCTGTCATAAAGCAACCTCTGATCGCTGTTGTTCAGCGTAAAGCCGGCACCGTACATGTGCCCCGTCATCAAGTTGATAGAGCGGAACCTCTCCAAATTCGCATGACGCCATCCTTTCCGAACAACGATCCGCAAAATGGCAGCCTGAGGGTAACTCTGTCAGGTTCGGCACCATACCTTCTATAGTTCGCAGGCGGTGTTGGCGGGCGGCACCGGTTTCGGGAAGTTTCGGAACGGAATTCAGTAGTCCCTTTGTGTACGGATGTTTTGGTGATGAGAAAAGTTCATCTACACCGCTTGTTTCGACGATCTTGCCTGTATACATCACGCAAACCCTGTCCCCAACTTCTGCCACAACTCCAAGATCATGTGTGATCAGAAGCACGGCCATATTGCGATCACGGCGCAATGCATCAAGCAGTTCCAATATTTGGGCCTGTATCGTTGCGTCCAATGCGGTCGTCGGTTCGTCGGCGATAAGAAGTTCAGGATCGCACGCCAAAGCCATAGCGATCATGATGCGTTGACGCATACCGCCGGAAAGCTGATGCGGATAGTCGTCGTAACGCATTTTCGGCGATGGTATCGCCACCTCCCGCATAGAGTCGATCGCGGCTGCACGAGCTGCCGCCTTATTCAATCCTTTATGCAGCCGCAATGCCTCAGAGATCTGCTCGCCAACCGAAAAAACAGGATTAAGGGATGTCATCGGATCCTGAAAGATCATTGCGATCTCGTTGCCGCGTATCTCACGCATTCGGGATTGCGACGATCTTGTCAGGTCCTCACCTTTGTATAGGATACTCCCGGCCGCAATGCGTCCCGGTTCAGAGACCAGGCCCATGATCGAAAGAGCTGTCACCGATTTTCCGCATCCGGATTCGCCGACAATGCACAGAAGTTCGCCGCGACCAATGGAAAAGGTCACGTCATCAACGGAGCGAACGAGGCCTGCGGACGTTTTGAACTGTGTCCGCAGGCCGATGACTTCAAGAAGCTTTTCCATCGGCGATCGTCTATTTGTTTCGGACCGGATCGGCGGGCCGACGCGGCAGCCGGACCGGTGTTGTGATCTTCTTCAAAACTTCTGCCACCGCTCGTTCAAGCTGTGGATCCCGTCCCGCGATCACACTCTTGGGATCGTTTTCGACCTCGATGTCAGGATCAACCCCATAGCCTTCGATGATGTACTCTCCTTTAGCATTTGCCAATGCCGACTCCGGAACGCTTACATTTCCGCCGTCTATGAATGAGCCGCGGTTTGTAATACCGACAACGCCGCCCCAACTACGCTTGCCGATTAGAATGCCGAGTCCGGCTTCTCTGAACATATAGGGGAAAATATCACCATCAGAAGCTGAGTTCTCATTAAGAATAGCGATCATCGGGCCAAGAAATACGCCGTCGGGATACGTCGAACCCTCTTGGTCATAGCTGCGGTAATTTACGCCTAAAAGTTTCCTTCTAAGCCTCTCTATGATCATCCTAGAGACATTTCCACCGCCATTCGCCCTAACGTCTATGACAAGGCCCTCCTTGTTTAGTTGTGGATAATACCATTTGATGAATTCGCGAATGCCGGGAGCCCCCATATCGGGAATATGCAAATATCCGAGGCGTCCATTTGATAGCGAATCGACGCGCTTGCGGTTCGATTCCACCCAATCGAGATAGATCAAGTCACTCTCGCTTGTGATCGGTCGTACTGTGATCTTACGCGCCCCTTGTGGCGAAGGCGTGCTGTTCACCATCAATGTGACCGCATTCTCTGCCTTCCCTCGTAGGTATGAATAAATATCCCGATCGCCCGTCACGTCCTCGCCGTTGATCGAAATGATATAGTCTCCGACTTTGGCCGTGCTCCCGACCTCGGTCAATGGCGACCGATATATCTCTTCTTCGTTTTGACCCTTGTAGATCTTTGAGATCTTGAATCTGTTCGCGGCTTTATCAACCACAAATTGAGCACCAAGCAGTGCGACCCGAACGCGAGGGGGCAAATTCATATCGCCGCCGTCTACGTATGCGTGCTGAACGGTCAGTTCTGACGACATTTCCGCAATGATGTAGTTCAAATCCGCCCGATGTGCGACGTGCGGAAGCCACTTTCGATAATCTTCCCGGATCTTGCCCCAATCAAATCCATGCATGTTGGCGGCATAAAACCAGTCGCGGTACTTCCGCCACGATTCATTGAAGATCTGTTCCCATTCTTTTACAGGATCGATCTCTGTTGCTAGACCCGCAATCGAAACGGGCTTGCGGGTTCGCTCCGCGTTCGGGTTCGCGTCGAACAATGAGAATCCGCCCTGGCCGCCAACCAACATCTTATTTCCGTCGGACGATAGGGTATAGCCGCCGGCGGGCGTCAAAACCGTTGTTTCCCGTCGATCCTTTAGCGAATAGATCTTCAATGACGGCTGGGTCTCGGCTTGTCTGCCATAGATGAAAGGCGGCTGTGTTCTATATATCAGATGGCCGCGATTGACAGATAGGCTATTGTAGTTCTCGGAGGACACCGGCACGCGGGCGACACGTGTTTCGATCCCGTCAAAGTCAATTTTCTCAGGCCCTTGCGGCGAGGCCGGAGCGGCCGGTGCCGGGGCTCCTTCTTTCTTTTCCTCAATAATGGCGACCTCATCACTTTCGGGTCCGAATGGGTTCTTCGCATCGGCCTTTAATGCCAAAGCAAAGATACCGGCCATTCTGTTGGTCGCGTAGTTAAATTCTGAATTTGAAATTTGCGGCGCGAATTCCCTAGAACTTAGAAAAAAGAGATGCTCGCCGGAAGGATCCCAAGCCGGATTTGACGAAAAGAACATTTCAGGGGTGACCCGATATGTCTTGCTGTCCTCTGAGCTCCATACGTGTATCGCACGAAGCCCGTTTGCGCTGACCATAGAGTAGGCAAGGAAACCGCCTTTTGGTGACCAGGTATAGTCAAGGATCTGCCCATTGGGCGCGTCTGCGACGACATCCAGCTTTTTCGTAGAAACCGTAAAGATATAGACCTTTCCGTCCTTATCGGAAAATGCGATACGTTTTCCGTCCGCGGACCATACCGGCGAATATTTTTGTCCCCTGGTCCCATTCGTCATCTGAACGGGTGCAGTCGAACCATCCTGATCGACGAACCAGAGCTCTTCCTCACCTGACCGGTCGGATATATAAGCAATGGTCCTACCGTCCGGCGACCAAGCCGGCAGCCGGTCGTGGGCGTCGGAACTGCGTGTCAGGTTTCGGACACCTCCTTTTTCGATTGGTACTGTAAAAATGTCGCCTCTTGCGGCAAATACTGCCCTCTCTCCCTTAGGGCTTAGGTTGAACGACGAAATTAGATTTCCAACCGAAACCTGCCGCTTTCTCCTGTTGATCCCATCATCCGGAACCGAAATATTAAGCTTTGTGGCCCTCTTTGAAGCAGTATCAAAGATCTCAAGCTCGCCGTCGCGCTCATATATAATTCGAGACCGTTCATCTGAGCTTGGCCAACGAATGTCCCAGTCACGGTTCTTGGTAATTTGCGTGATCCTGGAGGTTGCTACATCGAACGAATATAGATTGAACTTTCCGTCCTTATCAGAGTTGTAATAAATGGTTCCGCCGAGCCACATAGGGTCGCGCGTGGCCCTTTTGGCATCTGAGACCAACTTAACGTCATTTGTAGAAAGATCGTAAATGTACAACTTATTCGCTTGGCCGCCGCTGTATCGTTTTTCCGGACGGAAATCTCGAAATAGCGGCGAATAGACGATCTTCGTACCGTCAGCGGAAAATGCCCCGGAACCGGCCTCCGGCATCGGCATCGGATCGGAAGGACCGCCTTGCGGCGAGACAGTGTAGATCTTCGCTATCGGTAGTGACCACGAGTCGCGGCTTCCTCGATAGTAGATCTTGCCGTCCGGGGTCCAACCAAGCACCTGATTGTCATAACCCCATCGCGGGGCAAGCGGACCTCTCGACGGATAAAATGTCAGCTGACGTGGTTCGCCGCCCGTGGACGGGATCACATAAACCTGCTCGTCGCCATCATACTGCCCGGTAAACGCGATCCATTTACCGTCCGAAGAGAATTTCGGGAAGGTCTCGACACCTGGATGAGCGGTCAACCGGGTCGCCGTGCCGCCCGCCGCAGAAGCGGTCCAAAGATCGCCGCCATAAGAGAAAACGACTCTATCAGTGTGTAAATCGGGGAACCGAAGTAGCTTGGACTGAGAATATCCCGATGTCGTTACAACAAGCAAAAGTGAGAACAATATGAGCTTCTTCATTATTTTTCCTTCCAGAAATGGACGATCTAAGTGGACGAGTTGCTTACGCAAACAAAGAAAGAAAAGTTTACATTAAGTTCGCCCTTCCGGCGAAACCCCGGGACCGTTGTTAAGCTTGGCGTGCAACCATATTCATCGCATTTTCCTCAAACTGATGTTATTCTTTGACTTGGCCTTACTTGGCCGCAATTTTTTAATTTCGAGGCATTTTGTGAACCCTTACCGACGAATCTTTCCTGCCTTATTTTTAGCCTTGGGCCTTTCGGTTGGCGCATTCGCACAAACTGATAATAGTTCGGCCGCTGGAGTGCGTACCGGATCTCAAAAGAGTTCTGCCAATGTCGACTCAATCCAGCGGGAATTCCGGGAAGCTCTCGCATTGATCGAGCAGAATTATGTCGGAGGATCCAAGCTGAATTATAACGATGTCGTAAAGACATCGATCGACACAATGCTCCATGCCTTGGACCCGCATTCCAACTATTTCGACGCTAAAGAATTCGAACAGTTTAAAACAGATCAGAGTTCAAGATATTTCGGTATCGGGGCCACGATCGGAGATCTTTCGGATGCTAACGGTAACGTAATAGCAACCTACATTAAGGCGACATTCGACAATGCTCCTGCTCACAAGGCTGGTCTTCGCTACGGAGACAAGATCGTCGAGGTCAACGGAGAATCGATGCTGGGCAAGCCTTTCAGTGAGGTTCGCGGCTTTCTTCGCGGTCCGCAAGGAACTAAAGCGAAGATCACGGTCGAAAGACTGGAAACCGGCAAACTTGAAACGGTCGAGATCGTTCGAGACGCCGTTCCGCAGCCGTCTATCAGTGAAGCCTATCTGATACGTCCGGGCGTCGGTTACATGGCCATGCGCGGAGGGTTCAATCAAACAACCTACAACGAGTTCGTTCGGGCAATGAGGTCGCTTAAAGCCGCTGGCATGCAGCAGCTTGTGATCGACCTCCGGGATAACGGCGGCGGTCTTGTGAGTCAGGCTTATCGTGTTGCAAACGCATTTTTGAACGAAGGCCAGACGGTTTTTACACAGCGGGGCCGCATACAGGGCGTCAGTGAAAGATACTCGGCCCAGAATCGCGTTCCTGACAGGTCGCCGGTGGTTATCCTCGTAAACAGGCAAACCGCTTCGGCTTCGGAGATACTTGCCGGAGCGCTTCAAGACCATGATCGTGCACTGATAGTAGGTGAGAACACATTTGGCAAGGGGCTTGTACAGAACCCTTTTCAGCTCGAATACGGTTCGATGCTTCTGCTCACGATTGCAAAATATCAAACACCATCAGGCCGGCAGATCCAAAAAGATTATTCCGACGGCGGACTGTATAACTACTATACCGATGGCGGTAGTTTCCGTGGAGAAGGCCAGGAAAATAAGCCACGCGGGCCTGAAAGCCAGACTGACACAGGCCGTCCGGTATATAGCGGCGGCGGCATCCAGCCTGATGTAGAGATCAAGCCAAGGACCATTCCGATCGAGCGGGCCCGTAGCCAACAGCGGTTGGCCAATCCAGTCTTTGCGTTTGCCATGGAACTCAGCCAAGGCCGCGTAAAGGATTTTGAGTCATACAAGACCTACCACCCGATAAAGTTTGACCATGACATCAGTACCGCAGATTTTGCAATTACGGAAAAGCTGTTTGCCGCATTCAAGAAGTTTGCCGCTGCAAAATACAAGATAGCTGAAGCCCAAATCGAGAAAGAGCGGGAGTTCGTTGAAAGGACTCTGAGGACGGAGTTGGTGACGGCAGCTTACGGTTCACAGACGTCGTTTCAGGTGTTAAATGAGTACGATGATCAGCTTCTTAAAGCATTAGAGCTGCTTCCACAGGCGAAACAACTCGCTTTAAAAGCAGAACAGATCCGAGCGGGAGGCTCGCCGAATACTGCAGACCAAAATCAGTGATCCGCTCTAACCGAACATCCACTGCAGCAAATAATACAGGCCCACAGTTGCTCCGCCTAGCAACAATAAAAGCAATATGACGACGCCTGCTACCGCGATCTTGAATTTTCGATAGCGGTGCGGATCCGGCGGAGAAAGCTGATTTTGTGGAAAATACGGCGGCGGTCGATTCAACATAATTCCTCCGATTATCTTGGCAGGGCTCCTTCCATGTTTGCAAGCCCAAAAGTGAGAACTGCGACCAAAGCAGAAAGCTCCGCATATTCCTTCGGGTCGATCTTATCGAACGTATCTGCCGCCGTGTGGTGGTAATTGAAATAGGTTCTGAGATCGAACCACGGGGCGAATGTCGGTACTCCCGCCCGCGAGAGCGGCGCCGTATCTGCACCGACCCCTTCCTGATATCGAACCTGCGAGGCTCCCGTTCTCGAAAGTATTCGAGCAAGCGGGGCGAGGACGACGGGAACCTCAGGTTTTCCGGAGTAAAGATAGCCTATGGGCCGTGACGCACCAAGGTCGCATTCTACGGCCGCAAAATGCCGATCAATCCCGTTTTGGTTCTCTTCGAAATAGGCTCTGGAGCCTGCTCCCCCGCTCTCTTCTTCCATGAATGCGATAAGTCGAATAGTTCTTCTCGGCCGCAATTTTAATTCTTTCAAGATATGTCCGACCTGCAGCGATGCGGCGACGCCTGAAGCGTTGTCGATCGCGCCCGTACCCAGGTCCCAAGAATCCAAATGCCCGCCAACAACTACGATCTCTTCCGGCTTCACCGATCCGACGATGTCACCAATAACGTTGTAGCTGACAGCGTCAGGGAATGTTTTTGGCGTGATAGTAAAGCGAACCCGCGTTTCGCCCTGCTGAGCAAGATCGGCGATAAGCTCTGCGTCCTCGAAACTGATCGCAGCAGCGGGTATCTTTGGCAGTTCGTCTCGATAGCCCGCTGAGCCGGTGTGGACCAGCCTATTCTGCGAACCGCCCGCAGACCTGACCAACACTCCGATGGCGCCATATTTCGCTGCTTCCATTGCCCCACGGAAACGAAATTGGACAGCCTGAGAATAGGCGGCGCCGCCAAAGCCTGCCTCCTGCAGCCGCTGATCGAATCGGTGATTGAACACAACGATCTTGTTTCTGATCCCTGACGTTCCAAGCTTCTCTAGAGCCTCAAAAGAGTCTACGACCACGACCGCGGCCGTGATGCCGCTGTCCGGGGTAGCAACTGAACCGCCAAGAGCGGTCACGACGATCTTTTGGTACCCGTTAACAGCCATGCCCGGAAAACCGGTTATCTCTCCCGTCTCCTCTCCGCGAACCCAATGCCTAACCTTGACCTCTTGGAGCCGGACCTTCAGGCCAAGACGCCGCATCTCATCGGCGACATATTCGACAGCTCTTTGCGCCTGAGGAGAACCTGAAAGCCGGGGACCGATATTGTTCGAAAGGTACTTTACCTGTTTCAGTGAATAGCTCGACCGTAGGGCGAAGTCCTGAACCGCCTCCAAATTGTGCAATGTCTCGGGTGAGAACGCAGTTGCCGGAGGCGCAGATGTCTGGCCCACCGATATCTGACCAAAGATCGACAAGAGTAATAAGAAAACGATGGAACGCATTCCTACATCATATACTTCAGGTTCGAACTTCGAAAGAACTGTGCGATAATGACCGCATAATTTTCTCCAAACGCTATGAAAAGAACACTATCTCTGTTAGCCGTATTTCTTATTGTAACAGCCTCGGTATTTGCTCAATCGCAATTTACCGTCAACGACATGCTGACTTTGAAACGTGTCGGCTACCCGGAATTGTCGCCTGATGGCAAGACCATTGCGTACACAATTGGTACCGTCGATAAGGAAGCCAATAGGGTTACGAACCAGATCTTCACGGTCAACATTGACGGAAGCGGCAAAAGGCAAATTACAACAGGCACCGGGTCAAGCTCATCACCCAAGTGGTCGCCTGACGGCACTCGCATCGCTTTTGTGACAGGAGGTCAGATCTGGACAATGTCGCCCGAAGGCGATGATCGTGTCCAGGTGACAAACATATCTAGCGGCGCGGCGGGGCCCGTTTGGTCTTCGGACGGAAAATGGATCGCCTTCAGTTCAGAGGTATATCCCGAATGCCCGGACGACGCCTGCAATAAGGCCGAAGATGAACGCGTAGCCAACAGCAAGGTCAAGGCGTACGTCACCGACCGCTTACTTTTCAAGCATTGGAATGAATGGCGTCACCGTAAACGCACACATGTCTTTATAGTCCCTTCAACCGGCGGCACTGCGAAAGATATGACGCCCGGTGATTTCGATTCCCCCCCATACAGCGCGGCGACGGGGATCGACTATACCTTTTCTCCTGACGGAAAGACCCTTGTTTACCTCCGAAATCCTGACAAGGTCGAGGCTGTATCAACCAACAGTGACATCTTTCTGCAACCGATAGAAGGAGGTGAAGCAAAGAACATCACGAAGGGGATGAACGGCTATGATGTCGGGCCTGTTTATACTCGTGATGGCAGATATTTGGTTTTCCGGTCTCAAAAGACCCCTACGTTCGAAGCAGACCGCTGGCGTATCATGCGATATGACACTAGGAGCGGTGAGATCGTGGAGCTTACCACGGGATTTGACCTCCAAGCGGACGACATCACGCTGTCTCCGGATGGAAAGACGATATATTTTGCAGCCGGTGAACGCGGTCGGTCCCCGATCTTCAGTGTCCCCGTCGAACCGGATTTCCGTTTGCGTATCGCTACACATGTCAAGAAGGTTGTCGACAGGGTTACTGCGGGACATATCAATGTCACGCCGGACGGCAAGACCTTTGTATTCGGTTCCAGTAGCCTGACCTACCCGAACGAAATAATGCGTGCCAACGTGGACGGCGGCGGTTTGGCGATGGTCGCGCCCGAGAATCAGCAGTTTCTCGCTAAATATGGTCTACGAAAGGCCGAGGAAACTGAGTGGATCGGTGCCGAAAACACCAACAACCATGGTTTTGTTGTGAAGCCGCCCAATTTTGACGCTGCAAAAAAATACCCCGTTCTGGTTATGATCCACGGAGGACCGCAAGGCGCCTGGATGGACGGCTGGAGTTTTCGCTGGAACCCTCAGATCTACGCCAATCAGGGATACGTGGTCTTTATGCCAAACCCGAGAGGTTCCACGACCTACGGCCAAAAATTCATCGACGAGATATCCGGCGACTGGGGCGGTAAGGTCTATACCGACATCATGAACGGTGTGGCCGATCTCATAAAGCGACCCTATGCCGATAAGGAACGCATTGGTGCCGCAGGAGCAAGCTACGGCGGATACATGGTGGCCTGGCTGCTTGGGCATAACAATGATACGAGATTCCGATTTAAGACATTTGTATCGCACGCAGGCGTATTCAACCTTGAGAGCATGGCGACCTCAACCGAAGAGATCTTCTTTGTGAACTGGGAATTCAAGGGTATGCCATGGGAAAATCCGGAAATGTATACTCGTTGGTCGCCGCATAAATATGCCAAGAATTTTAATACGCCAACGCTCGTGACCGGAGGTGAGCTGGATTTTCGTGTCCCGATCGATCAGTGCCTGCAGCTTTACACTACATTGCAGCTCAGGGGTGTCGAATCGAAGTTGGTTGTATTCCCGGATGAAGGCCACTGGATATTAAAGCCACAAAATTCCGAATTCTGGCATCGAGAGGTCATAAGTTGGCTTAACAAATATCTCAAGCCGTAGTTTTGGTTCCGAGAACACTCACATGAAAAAGAGAATATTCTGCGTCCTTTTTGCGGTTGTCATGTTGGCAACCGCATTATTTGTTTCCGCTCAATCTCCCAGGAAGAACTTCAATCGTCCTCAGCAGGTCGATGTTTTGCATTACACGATCCGCGTCAGTTTTGACAGGCCGGCTAAAGTCGTGATCGGTGACACTAGCATCAGGTTCAGACCGCTATCGGACGGTTTTCGGTCTGTAAATTTCGACGCGGTCGATCTTGCGTTTGAAAGCGTCGCAATGGAACCCGATGACAAGCCGCTAAGTTACAGTGCGGAAAAAGGGACGGTGACGGTGCTGTTGGATCGTGGATACTCAAAAGACGAAACAGTTTCGATCCGTTTCAAATACAAAGCCAGTCCCAAGAAAGGAGTCTATTTTGTTCCCGCCGAGACTAACAGTGGAGAGGTTACGCGGTCCGCTCAGATCTGGACCCAAGGTGAACCTGAAGAGGCAAGGCATTGGTTCCCTTCCTTCGACCACCCGAGCGATAAGGCGACGACCGAGAAGATCGTTACGGCAGAGAAAGGGCTTACAGTCGTTGGGAACGGCGAATTGTTGGAGAAGAGAGACAATGGAAACGGCACAGAAACCTGGCACTATCGAATGCCCGTGCCCCATTCAGTCTATTTGGTTTCTTTCGTTATCGGCGAATACGTCAAGCTCGAAGGTAAATACAAGGACATTCCACTCGGTTACTACACCTATCCGGGCCGTGAAGAGAACGCCAGAAAGGCCTATGAACGCACTGCCGATATTTTGAAGGTGTTTGAAGAATTGACCGGCGTAGATTATCCATTCAACAAGTACGATCAGACCATTGTAGCCCGTTTTCAGTTTGGCGGAATGGAGAATATCACCGCCACAACGCTCGCCGATACGGAGCTGATGTATGTCGACCTTGGTCTCGGCGACTTGGTGCTGGATCTGATAGTACACGAAATCGCCCATTCATGGTTCGGAAACTTGGTTACGTGCCGGAATTGGGCAGAACTGTGGCTTAATGAAGGTTGGGCGACGTTTCTGGAGGCCGTCTATCGAGAACGTGCATTCGGCCGCCAACAATACCTCCAAAAGATCCGCGCTGACGCCGCAACGTTCCTCATCGACGAAATGACCAATCGTAAGCGCCACGCTTTGTACAATCAGCGGGCAGACCGCGTGGACGAGCTTTTCGATAATCCGTCAACGACGTACAGCAAGGGTGGAGCAGTGTTACATACTCTCCGAGAAGAAATTGGCGATGTCGCGTTTTGGAAAGGAGCCAACATTTATTTGAACCGACACAAGTTTTCCGGCGTCGAGACCACCGACTTTCAAGCAGCGATGGAGGAGGCAAGCGGACGAAACCTGGATTGGTTCTTCGATCAATGGATATACAGCGGCGGGGCACCAAGCATAACCGTTCGGCCCGTCTATATCGCAAGAACTAAAACATTTCGCGTGACAGTGACACAAACGCAACGAGCGGACCGTCTGACACCGGCAGTATTTCGTTTACCATTGGACCTGTCGATGAGGATAGGAGGGGTTTCGAGAACGGAAAGATTGGACGTATCCGCACGTACCAGAACATTTACGTTCTCCGCGTCATCGAAACCGACCGGCATCATCGTCGACCCCGAAGCCAAAATGCCGATCATGAGGGTACGTTTGTTGCCTGTCGCGTTGGCTTCACGTTAAATGCGAAAATACATAAAAACAAAAGGCTGCCTTTTGAAAGGCAGCCTTTCCCCTTTGAGAAGACCGGATGTCTGCTGTTGAAAAAGCAGAGCGCGAAGTACATCATTGAACGCGCCGTTTCGGCAATCTCTCATGCTGTAACTTCTTTGCAACACCTACGAGGTTAGCTGACGGGCTAGGAACGAAAGATATCCCCTCACTATAAGCGATTCGCCCCTGAATGGCACCCGGTACCGTTCATTTGGGTCCCCCGCGTCCCGGAACGATCCGAGACCTCGGTGATCAACTTTTCAACAGTCGAAGTTTATCACGGAATTCAATAAAAGAGCAAGGAAATTATTAAAACGGGGCCGGAATCCCGGTAACGGAGCGATCTGGCGGGTAAAGTTGGTACAAGAGCAAATATACCAAAACTCCCGTAAAGGCAACGTAGAGCCAGATTGGAAATACCAGCCTCGCCAGTCTTTTATGCCTTTCGAATTGTCCTTTGAGCCCTCGATAAAGGGTCAATATAACGAATGGGCCCACCAATGCCGCGAGAATTGTATGTGAGGTCAGAATGGTGAAATATACGGGCCTTATCAGCCCTTGACCCTCAAATCGCGTGGGCCCAAGGCCGAAATAATATGTCCTTAACGCATGGTGTGTCAGATATCCGACCAGAAACAATGACGAAACCAATGCTGCAGATAACATCGCAAGACGATGCTTCGAGATCATTTTTTTGCGGACAAGAACAAATCCTGCGATCAGAAGAATCGTACTAAGAGCATTTAGAGACGCGTTCAAATGGGGGAAAATATAGAGGTATTCCATGTCAACGCCAAAATCCTAGCAGGGCAAGCATCACTATCCAGATCGCCCCCATAAAGTGCCAGTACCATCCGACAACATTGGCTATCGAACCGATACGTTCTGCTCGGTTATCTGAAACCGAAGTTGAGCCGAGCGACAACAGAACGCTTCCCAGGCCAACGATCCCGCCGATGACATGAACCGCATGCATGGCGGTCAAAATGTAGAAAAATCCCGTGTAAGGGTTACCCTCCATATACAGGCCCATCGACCTCAACTGCATCCACACCAACAGTTGTGAAGCTATGAAGGTCCCGCCCAGAGCGGTAGTTGCGATCATCCACTTGCGAGCGGATCGATAACGAAACCTGTCTATCGAAAGCTTTCCCAAATGATACGTAATACTGCTGAGTATAATGAACAGCGTGCTGAGCCAAACCTGAAAAGGCAAGTCAAATGGCCGCCATTCTAAAGCTCCGTTCGTAGCAATAACTATATACGCTCCGAACAAGCCAGCGAAGGTCATCGCTACGACAAGCAGAATAAAGCCCGTAAGAATTCTTGATTTATCTGAACTCGGCCCCATTGGATGCAATGCCTCGTACGGATCTGATCCGTCTCCGCGGCCCCCTGTGCCGCCCGGATATCCTCCGCCAACGGTACCATCTGCCGCGATATCAGCAATAATCCTGGGCCCGCTGTCTTTGATCCCTGAAACCATTTAAGCTTAGTTCAAAGACGATCCAAAACCATCGCCAAATAAAGCAACGGAAGATAGATCACCGAAGCTAAAAGAAGCCGCTTTGCCGATGCATCCGTACGTTTGAGAGCCATGCTGACCGACTCATACAGGAACCAGCCGCTTAAGATCACGGATATGCCCAAAAAAACAATGCCTGATATTTGAAGAAAGAAAGGGGCAAGTGATACCGGAAAAAGCATCATCGCAAACAGCACTATCTGGCGCGCGGTTATGCGGCCCTCAGGCTCAACCACCGGCAGCATCAGAATGCCGGCTTTTGCGTAATCTTCGCGATACAGCCAAGCGATGGCAAGAAAATGTGGAAACTGCCATAAGAACTGAATTGAAAATAACGCCCACGCTCCAAGCGATATCTCATTCGCAGCGGCCGTCCAGCCCATAAGCGGCGGAAGAGCTCCCGGCACAGCGCCAATAGCCGTCGACGCAGACGTTCTTGTCTTCAAAGGCGTGTAGAGCAGAAGATATCCAACAATTACTATCAGCCCCAAGACCGCCGTAAGCGTGTTGACCAAAGCAAACAGATACACCTCAGCAGACACGCACAGCAGAACGCCAAACACGACCGCCTGAGACGATGTTACACGAGACGATTGGATCGGCCGTCGCATGGTCCTATCCATCTTGACGTCAAGCTCTCTTTCCCAAAATTGGTTTAGCGTGGCGACGCCGAAGGCCAATAGAGCGATGGCGGCCATCGAATGGCTAAACAATACAAGATCGAATGCCGCAGGCGACGCCAGATAAAATCCTGCGGCGGAGGTTAGAACCAAGAGTATGGCGATACGCGGTTTCGTCAACTCCGCAAAACCCGAAAGGCGCTTTCCGAACGTTGGAGAGCGGCCGTCGCTAATGGTTGTTATCTCTGCAGCCATAAATGGAGGCGATCATCTCGCGCGAACTGTCAGCATAAAGCCTCTACGCGCATTTTCCAAATCCCCAAGCCAATGACCCCGACAAGTACAAAATAGAAGAACGACTAATAAAACGCGAGATGACAAGGAATTCAGGCTAAGGTAATCTATGAATATTATGAGCGCTGCCGAAGACGCTATCAAAGGGCAGGTAAAACCAAAACGAAAGTCCGCTCCATTTCTTAACCGAGCACTCGATTTCTTAAGTTCGGTCAGATTCGGGGTAGTCACTTTGTGTATTCTCGTCGTACTTTCAATGATCGGGATGCTGATAATGCAGCAGAACGTCCAAGGGTTTGAAGCCTATTATGCTTCGCTGACCCCTGCTGAGAAGACATTGTTCGGTTACCTTGGCTTTTTCGACATCTACCATAGCTGGTATTACAACTTCCTTCTCTTAGTACTTTCGTTGAATATCATACTCGCGTCCATAGACCGGTTCCCATCGGCTTGGAGCTACCTGGCGAAACCCAAGATCAAAGCGACAAGGCCATGGATGCTGGCACGAAGCGATAACGAGACCATTGCGGTCTCATCCGCTTCAGTGGACGAAACGGTAGAAAATGTGAAGGCCGCTCTACAGGCATCGGGAATGAAACCCAAGGTCGCAGTGGACGGAACGGCGACAATGGTTTTCGGTGAAAAAGGACGGTGGAATCGGATGGGTGCGTACATCGTTCACGTGTTCCTTCTAACGCTTTTCCTCGGCCATTTCGTTTCGCTGCAAACCGGCTTTGATGCCGATGTTCGGATGGTGCCGGGAGCTTCGACAGACGAGATCCAACTTATTCAATTCAATTTGGACCGAAAAGAAAAATATGCCGTTAAGCTTCCATTCACAATGGAATGCACTGACGTCCAGCAGAAGCTCATAAACGAAGGCGGTCCGATCGACGTGAACAACACTTTGGACTGGAGAACGGAGCTCAAGATCACCGACCCCCAATACGGTGAGATCATCGCGGATGTGAGCATGAATAATCCATTTCACTATCGCGGATACAGATTTTTTCAAGCCCAGACCATCCCCGTCGGCAACGCCCGCTATATAACATTGGAACTGACGCCGACTGCCGGTGGTGATACCGAAAAGGTTGAGTTAAAGCGAAACGGAAACACCACGCTGGCAAACGGGACGCTGATCGAGTATGCCGATTTCCAACCGGATTTTACGCTTGGGCCCGACGGCAATCCTGATACGCGTAGCGGCGAGTACAACAACCCGGCAGCGGTCCTTTTCGTAACTCCGCCGGGCGGCGAACGAACGCGTGTTTTTGCTTTTGCTCAAAAAATGCCGGACAACATTCCGATCGGAGCTCCAAAAGCGGGATATAAATGGCAGCTGATCGAATTCGAGAAATCTCCTTACGCACATATCCTCTCGATCAAATATGACCCCTATGAAGCGGCGTTCATCGCTTGGTACATAGGCGGTTTCGGTCTGATGGGTGCACTATGTTTTGTCTTTTTCACCTCGCACAAGCGCATCTGGGTTCGTGTTGAAGAAAAGGACGAAGGTTCTGTTGACGTTGTGTTCGCCGGTGAGGCAAACAGAAACAAGATGGGTTTTAGCGATCTCTTCAAAGGCGCAGTCGAGAAATTTAGAACTAGGTTGGGAAAATAAAACACTATGCAGGAACTTGATAGGTTAGAGGAACGAATCACTTTCTCTTCATTCATCCCGGGAATCGCGGTTCTCTTAGGTTCTTTTCTGATGTTGGGACTTCGCTTCCAGATCGGCGAGAACTTCATATCGGACGGGGCACTGATGATGATAGCGCTTGCCTGCTACATCTTGGGAGCCGTCTTTGCGCTTACAAATCTTTATGCTCCTTCCCAAATGGCCGAACGTATCGGCTTTTTTGGAGCGGCTTTGGGCGTCTTCTTCAATTTCTCCAGTTGGCTCGTCCGCTGGGTCAACGCATACGACCATGAGATCGCGGTCATGCGTGCAAGCGGTAACATGGCCGAACCTTGGATCTGGCGGTATGTGCCGTTTGCCAATCTTTACGACCTAAGCCTTGCCTTCGCGTTCGGGGCCGGCATAGCCACCCTGCTCTTTGCACAGCGGCGAAAGTTTCGTGTTCTCTCTGTTTTCACCTTGCCGCTGGCCGCACTGATCCTCGTCCTTGCTCGCTTCATCGGAGGCGAGTTCATCGATCTTCCTCCGGTGCTTGACTCATATTGGCGTCCCATCCATGTCGGCGATGCTTCGCTCAGCTACGGCGTCGCCTTGGTATGTTTCGGTGTTGCCGTTATGTATCTGCTAAAGGACGGTGTCAAGGTCGAGGCGATGGCGATCTGGTCGAGTATTTTCGCCCTGTCCGTGATAGCAACCATCAGCAAGTTTTCGGTATTTACTGAATTCGTCTATCGAACCGGCTTGTTCGTTCCGAATGAAGCGGGCAAAAAGCCGTTTTCGGCTCCGTTCCGTCTCGAACTTCCCTACGTCGGCCCGGTGCTTGTTGTAACGGGTGTTCTTTTGGCCGGCGTTGCGGTCGCGTTCTTGTTGTACCTATACAAGGAAAATTTGAAAGCCAAGGTCATCGGCCATTATTTGCTGAAAGCCGCATTCGTCGCGCAAATTCTATCCATCGGTCTGCTGGTAAACGGTATTCGATCGGGCGGCGACGACACGTTCGCTCGTCTGCAGGAGCAGCTGAATCGTCAGCCTGAACAATACACCATCGCCGGAAAGGCAATGGCCGAACGGCAGAATCTGACCGCTCAGGAACTCGCCCAGTTGACACCGCGACAGTTTGACCAAATGGGTAGAGCGTACGTCCAAAACAACGGACCCGGAATGTTCATGAGTTTGGGCACTAATCCAGTAGAATTTTCGGCGCTCCTAACCGCGTTGGTCGGTACCTTTTTTGTGCTGCTCTTTGCATTTAGAACGGATGTCATTCGCGAGCGGCTTCCAAGTCTTGAGTCGCTTGATAGCCTGATGTACAAAACCGCCTCTCTCGCCTTTGCCGGACTCGCGATCCTGCTCATTACCGGGGCGATCTGGGCCAATGAGTCTTGGGGAAGGCCGTGGGGCTTTGACTCAAAGGAGACCGGTGCCCTCGTCGCCTGGCTCACCTATGCCGCGTTCCTGCACACACGGATCGCACGCGGATGGCAAGGACGAAGTTCGGCCTACTTTGCGATCATCGGGTTCCTGTTGGTGATATTTACTTATTTGGGCGTTAGCTACTTGCTGCCCGGATTACACAGCTATGCGTAGAGAACGCGCATAGATCTATTCAATGGTAAACGTCGCTACGTCCAACAGGGCGTAGCGATTTACTTTTCCATCTTTTCTTCTTACAGACAGCAGGCCCTTATCAAACGAAAAGCTTTGCACTTCCGACATACGGTTCTCTATCACTCGCCCGTCCTTTAGCACGATCCGCATGACTATTCCGGCCATAGGATCCGCAACTTCAGATTCCGTCTTTTTTGGACCGAAGACCGTCGCTGGGCCATCACCGGCTTTTGCTGTCGGCTTGGCCGTTGCCGGGGGCTTTGTTTCGGCCTTCTTTGGCTCTTTCTGAGAGCTTGTGGTATTTGCTGCTGCCGTGGATGGCTGACGCCGCGGGGGCGTTCGGCCTCGTATCGGGCTTCCGGCGGGGCGTTCGCTGTTTCGAGCCTTCGGTCTCGCCTCGTCAGTCCGCTTTTGTGGGGTATCAGCTTTTTCCTCCGTGGTTCTTGAGCCCGGCTCGGGAGGCCGGCCCCCGGACGATTCTACCTTTGCGGCGACGTCCTCGCGACGGATGATAGGAGCCTCGACAGCATCTTTACCTGATTCGCTCGAAGCGATAAAACTGCCGGCAAACTTGATAACAAATGATGCCGGCTGATCATTTGGAGTGCGGCCCTCGATCCTAAGAAGTAGTTTCTCGGGCTTTCGGAAATAGATGAGCCGCCCCGTTTCATTTCTGGACGTATCCGCGTAAACGATTATCTTTCCTACGGACTGCATCGTATCGGCAATAAAGACATCGATGTCGCCGTTAAAATTCTGCGTCACCACGTTCATGAAAAGATCACCCTGCGACGCATTGAACGTATAGAAATAGCGTGTAAGCCGATTATCGCCGATCCTGCGGGCTGCTATGTTACCGTTGATCTCGTTCGAATAAACCGGCGTGGGAAAAAGCTGGTCTGTGGACTGAGCTCCCGCGGCGATCGCAAAAAGAGCTAAACAGGAAAAAGAGCGGGCAAATCTGGAGATTAACAACGACATCTTCAAAGACTAGAGATACTTCTTAAGATGAATTAACCGTGACGTCTCGCTGTAGCCTAACCTTGTGTGGGCGTCCAAGCTGACCACATTTTCCAGTTCAGCATCAGATGCCATTTCGGAACAGCCGTGTTCACGGGCCCAATTCTCGGCAGATGCGACCAAGGTGCGCCCGATGCCCTGTCGCCGGGCATGTTCTTCAACGAACCAGCCTTCGAGATATCCAACATCTTCGCTCTCGCAATCTTCCGCCATCGGGCGAATGCTGGCCTCAATGAAACCGCAAAGACCTTCGGAACCTGCATCGGCAACTGCTACGAACTGAGATTCAGGATCCGAAACAATATCAAACATTTCGTTTTGGTGATCTTCATCTGAGGTGCCGTCCCACAGAAGCTTCCTGAGCCGAAACCACTCGTTAAGGTCGGTTTCCGCAAAAGGGCGAATGATCACGTTTGAGATCTCCATTTCCCGTCAATTCTACCAGTCATCTGTGGCCAAAACAATGCGGTCTTCAAACGAAAAGAGGAACCGATGCGGCTCCTCTCTTCTGTTTTCTTTAGACCGAGCTTTTTCAGTCTCTATGCTGCCTTACCTTTGTCGGCACCGAGCAGGATTTCAATGGCCTTTTTAAGCTGCACGTCCTCGTTCTCCTTCTTTACGGGTGTCGGTGACGGCGATGGCTGCGGTGTTTCGGGAGCCGTCGGGTCGAGATTCTCTACGTCCAACGGCGGAAGAACATCCGGCCGTTTCACCTCGATGGTCGGTTTTACGCCCATCGTTGCACGCTCTTCGCCTAGGAAAGGAACACCTGATGGCGAAGCCCATTTAGCAACCGTAAGCAAATAGCCGTCGCCGCTTTTCAGCGTAAACAACTTTTGCTCGGTTCCTGCACCGAATGTCCGCTCTCCGATCACCTCGCCACGTTTTTGCTCGGCAACCGCAGAGGCAACTACTTCGGCAGCACCCGCCGAGCTATTGTCTATCAGAACAGCAAGTTCACCCGTGAATACGGCCTTAGACGGATCGGCGGAGAATGAGCTCACGACCTTGTTATCGCGGCCTATGACTCGAGCGAGTTCGCCTTCTCGAATAAAGAGATTCGCCACCGCTACGCCCTCCTGAAGCGTACCCGCAGCCACTCCGCGAAGATCCAAGACCACTTTACGCAATCCCTGTTTCTGAAAATTATCCAGTTGTGTCTTGATGTCGCCCGCCTCTCCTGTCTCCAGGCTATATACTTTTATGATCCCGATCTTGCCTTGTTCGACACGAGTTTCAACCGGCGGGATCTTATATGTCCCGCGAACGACCTTGATCGTCTGCGGGCGTTCGCCGGAACGCAGAACCCGAAGGTCCACCGTGGTTCCCGCTGCGCCCGATATCAGCTGTCTGGCATCGTAAAGCGAAATGTCGCGGCTAGCCTTGTTGTCGATGTATTCGATCACATCTCCCGAACGAAGGCCGGCCTTTTCTGCCGGCGAGCCCTTTATCGCGGAAATGACGTAAAGATAACCAGAGATCTGAGAAAATTCCGCTCCGATGCCGACCTTGCTGTTCTCGGCATTATCATTGAAGGAACGTACTTGCTCCGCGGTCAAAAAGGACGAATACGGATCAAGACCGGCGGCCAGGCCGCGCAGAGCGCCCAAACGCACTTTATCCATATTGGGTTCGTCAACATAATCGTTCTGAATATGCTGGAGAACCGATTCTACTATTCGGATCTGGGCAGCCGAATCATTGACCGGCTGTTGGGCCGACGTGGAGAGCATTCGCCCGACAAAAGGCATTCCGCCGATCATTGCGTACGCCGTCACGATCCCGGAAATGCCGACAACCCAAAGTTTCGCTTTCATTGACATAAAAAACCTCGTATCGTTTAGACATTGGGGCGTCCCAGCGATACTTTCGTTAGTATCCTCCGCCGCAGCAGATCGATGCAAGACCAGGTTGAAGAAACACACAATTCGAACGATATTGCAGATCTGCAGATCATCGCGGATGCAGGTAGATTGCTGGCATTCGATCCCGGCACTAAATTGTGGGGGAGCGCTGTTTCCGACGCAACGTGTTCGGTCGTTTCACCTATCAACGCTATTCCTTCAACGAATTGGAAAAATCTACTTTCAAGCATCAAAGAACTGGTCGCCCGTTATGATGCCGTGGCAGTGGTCATAGGTTTGCCGTTGGAATCGGACGGCAGCGAAGGCGACATGAGCCGATATGCTCGGCGGTGTGCAGAGAAACTGAGGCTTTCGATCGAAATCCCGGTCTATCTTCAAGATGAACGAGTGACCACCTACGAAGCACGACGCCGTTTGTGGCTGCGTGGTAAGAAATCCAAACTCGAGAAAAGCGCGGTCGACAGCGAAGCCGCCGCAGTGATCCTTGGCGATTTCCTGGACCGTCTTACTTCGGCAAATAGGTGATATCGGATACAGCCGAGGCTTTGACAGCAGCGGCGGTGAATGGAAATATCGGGGTCTTTCCGCTGCTCCAAGCACCGAACTGATCCCGGAAATGCTTCGACGAAGGATCTCCGGATTGGCCTAACGGGATAACAAATCTTTTCTTATCCCAGTCCCCGGGCGAGACAATGTGTCTCATTGAAACATAGGATGCGACGTTCGGGGTTTGGCCGCTGCCATTCAGGCCGGCTTTAGGCGTAACGAAAAGTGTTCCGATAAGCGGCGCCTGTGCAAGCGGGTGCGGAAAACTGGATGCTGCCTCTTTGCCCCAGTTCCACGTTTCTCGATCCGCGGAATATTTTTTACTCAGCTTCTCTACCGTCTGAGCGTCACAGTACTTTGCCAACTCGCCGTAGTCTTTGAACGTCGAGGGCAGCCAACGGCTCGATCTGTCCCTGACCGCCCAATAAAGGACCCTTTCACGAACAGCGGCAGCAGTTGCCGGCCGAAAGGCATTTGCGATGGTCTCGCCAAAACAATTGCGAACCTCATTGACATATGTTGCTGTCGTCGAGGTAATTGACATCCTCCCGTCCCACTTCTTCAACGCGTTCAATGTCGCCTCGTCCAACACATTCATGCCGGCCAGGTCCGCAGCGAACATTTTCAGTGGGATGTTCAAGTTATCGAATTGGGCCGCCTCCGACCCGTCCAACGTCGCTTTGGCGTCTGCCGATATCAATTCGTACAAACGTCGGGCCCGCCATGGCGGAGCCGCGTCTCGTGACATCTGCGGATATTTATAATCGGTACCGACAATACGTTGATTCGCCGTCATGATGAATCCCTCGGGTGGATTATAAAGGAACGGCAGTTCGGCAAAAGGGATCATGCCGATCCAGTCGCCGTCGGTCTTTCCCGCGTCATACGGCAGAGCACCGTCGCCAACACGCCTGATCGGTATGGCTCCCGCCACCTGCCAGCCGATATTCCCTTTCGCATCTGCGTAAACGAAATTCTGTGTCGGCCCGCCATACGATCGAAGTGCCATTCGAAATTCGTCCCAGTTTTTCGCACGGTTGATGAGAAAAAAAGCCTCCACTTCGTTGTTCTTTGGATCTAGAGCGGTCCATTTCAGTGAATACGACCGATCGCCTTGGCTCAAGATGATCGGGCCGTTGTCTGTTTCAGTAACCGAAAGTTCTTCGGTAGAAAGGCTTGGATCGGCAGGATTTGCACGAAAACGGATGCTTTCGATCCGTGTCCTAACATTTTTCGGCCCCGACGGGGTGATCGCTTTTCCGTCGCTGATGGTTTCCGCGTATAGGTCCTGCACGTCCGGCCCGACATTTGTTGCGCCCCAGGCGATGTGCTCATTGTGTCCCAGTACGATCCCGGGTGTACCGGGAAATGTAACACCCGCAGCCTTAACGCCCGGAATTGAGAGATGTGCCATGTACCAAATGCCGGGTGCGGCCGGTGCGAGATGAGGATCGTTGGCAAGAATCGGCTTTCCGCTTGCAGTACGCTTCCCGGAAATGACCCAATTGTTGCTCGCTGCAAGATCCTCGGCAAAAAGGCCTACCGATCGAAGTGATGCCTCGCGAAGCTCATTATCCTTAAATAGCTGTTCCGACCAGTCGATATCGTTTTGCCGGGGTGCCACTTCGGATACGCGTCCGGCGGGCTTTGAGTCCTTACCGAAAAGAACTACATCGAAGGGAGTAACCGTTCTGGTCAGGTCCGCGATCTTGTCCGCGGGCATGCCGGAGATCGCAAGTCGTTGCAGATCGCGCTGATACGTGCTGCTCAGAGCATCAGCCAGGATCTTTCCGATCACCAGTGAATCCGCCGGTTCCCACGGACGAGGTTTATAACGCAGTATTTGAAACTCCCTCGGCAGCTTATCGTCAGGCAATGCGGATATATACGCGTTCACGCCATCTGAGTAAGCCCGCAGAGCGAGCGAGATCTCGGGGCCCATCTTTATCAAGCTTTCCGTTGCGACCTTGGCAAAACCAAAGCGCCGCCAACGCTTATCTTGCTCCAATGTCATTCGCCCGAAGATCTCTGCCGTCTCGCCGCGGGCCAGTCGACGCAGCAGGTCAAGCTGCCACAGCCGGTCGCTTGCGACCACATATCCCTGCACAAAATACAGATCGTATTCGTTTTTCGCTTCAATGTAGGGGATACCTCTATCATCTCGCTGCACCCTGACAGGATCGCGGAGGCCGGGCATCGCGGCCCCTGACTGCGACAGAACATGTTGTACGTTTATTATGAATAAAATGCCTATGGCGGCCCCGAATACTGAAAAAAGTTTCATACGTCAAAAGATAAATGACCCAACGATACAAGGCAACGCACTATTGAGCTTTTTGCCGTTTACTGTTTCTCTGAGCATCGCGCAGCACTTTGAGAAACTGCAATGAATCCGCTAGACTCATCACTGTTATGAAGAATCTAAAGATCTCGATCGTATTTGCTGCGGCGGTTTTCGCTTCCGCTTCATGCGGCGGCAATATTGAGAACAAGCCGGCTGAAAACAAAACGGCTGAGGCCGCTAAAACACCGTCTCAGCCATCGGAGGGTAATCCGGAAGCTCGTGACCGCGGAGCTGTTATGAAGGACCTTTATACGGCTAACTGCGCTCTATGTCACAAAGAGGACGGAACGGGCGGTAAGATGACCAAAGACGGCAAAACTCTCAACGTAGAAGACCTGACATCCGAAAAGATCAAGAAGATGTCCGACGAAAAGATAAGGGGTTATATTGAAAATGGCGTGCCGAACGAAGGCATGCCGGCTTTCAAGGACAAACTTGCCGAGAGGGATATCGCAATGCTTGTACGGTATGTTCGTGTGCTGCAATCTCCGGAGGCAGGAGCGACAAACTCTTCAGATCCCACCGGTTCCCGATAAATTTGCATGCACCCTTAGCTCAGTTGAATAGAGCGTCTGACTTCGGATCAGAAGGTCGCAGGTTTGAGTCCTGCAGGGTGTACCACAAAAACAAGAAGGGCGTCCCCGCGACGCCTTTTTTTGTTTTGAGGCTGCTCTTCTTTTCTTTCATACCCGATCCCGCCGACCCGCCGGATAGCCCTTTCAATTCATCGGCACAGGAGCGACTTTGCGAATCTGGCGATCTAGGTAGAACAGGCCGGCTAGTTTACACAAATCCCAAAATATGTATCAAAGTCACGTGACAATGGCTTATTTTCTCGTGACATTGACCTGTCTTCTCGTGACATTGGCCTGTTTTCTCGTGACTTTGGCCTGATTTCTCGTGACAATGGCCTGATTTCTCGTGACAATGGCCTGATTTCTCGTGACAATGGCCTGTTTTCTCGTGACAATGGCCTGCTTTCTCGTGACATTGGTCTCAGTTCTTGTGAATTTCTCTTGTTGACCGGCAAAGGTTCTCAATAAATGGCACTACTCCGATGCCGATAACCTGCACTATTACAACATTTACCGGCTTGCAACAGATCTTTGCAAACACTTTGGTTCCCAACACTGCTCCGCCGCCGCGCACGTTATCCATTTTTTCGGATATTCATCTTAAGCACCATATTATTGTCTTGATCAGGCGATCGCGCGGGACGCCTCCTTTTGCTATCGTACGGTTCCGCTAGCAAAACGCCCCTCCAAAGCACTTGACATTTCACACACCTCTTTGTAAGATGCCGAGAATCTCGAAAATATACTAGGTCGTCGTTTTTCCGAGCTTAAACTATTTCCTGCGGTCATGGCTGTTTCGTTTTGGACGAATTCGGCAAGAACCCGAGGTGACTGATCGTGAAAAAATTAAGACCCTATAGACCTGTTGATATCTTCATCAATCCCGGTTGCAGGGCGACGGTAAGCATAGTTCTTGCATTTGCACTGTTGTTTTCGACGCTCGTGCTCACGCCTTCTCCCATTGGCGCCGATTTCAAGAGGCCGTCGCAGAGCGCACCGAACGCGTATGCAGAACCGCCACTACCATTTCGGAGCTTGTCTTCTTCGGTGGGTTCACAACTAATGGCCGGTTTCATTGCAAACAGCAGATCCTTCGCATTTTGGGTTCTTGGGGCGGTCAGCTCCCTGACGGTTGGCAATGGAAGCCCGAAGATTGTTAGAAAGGCATTTTCAGAGACGTTGCCGATATCACCGGCGTCAGTCAGCTTTGATTTCGACGGCGACGGTAAGGCCGACATCGGGACGTGGCGCGGGTCATCCACCGAATTTAAGGTCAGGAAAAGTTCAAATGGTTCATATCAAACCGCATCAATAGGTTCGTCCACCGCTATCGCGGCTCCGGGTGATTTTGATGGTGATGGCATGGTCGATGCAGCCGTTTTTAATGGCGGCACTTGGACAATTAAGAAAAGCTCGGATAGCCAGACAATAACAGTTTCGCTGGGTCAGAGCGGGGACATTCCTGCCGTAGGAGACTTTGACGGTGATGGCATCGCCGATCCGACGGTGTATAGACCGTCCAATGGCACTTGGTACATCAAAGAAAGTAGCACCTCGAATACCGTTTCATACAGTTACGGAGCGTCAACCGATATCCCCGTCGCAGGCGACTATGATGGAGACGGGGTCAGCGATTTTGCAGTCTATCGACCTTCAACGGGCGTCTGGTGGATCATGCAGAGTTCAAATGGGGAAGCGATAAACTCTTTTGGCGCAGCATCGGACGTTCCTGTTCACGGAGACTTCGACGGCGATGGCGCCGATGACATTGCTGTGTTCAGGCCGTCGACCGGCGTTTGGTGGATTTTGAAAAGCTCAAAAGGGTTTGAAGATTCATTTGCTGTAGGTTGGGGCAATTGGGGTGATCAGCCGGCACCAGCGGATTATGATGGCGATGGCATAACGGACTTTTGTGTTTGGCGTCCGACTACCGGTGTTTGGCATATCCTAAGAAGCTCTGATTCGGATTATGACCACCATACACTCGGCGTTGCGGGAGATTATTCTGTTCCGTCTGCCTTTACAAAACAGGTCGGCTATTCGGTCAGCGGCGATGTGTTGGCCGATGCAAGGAGCGATCCACGCAATCGCGTCGGGGGCACAGACCTCTTTTCGCAGAATTTTTCATGGAGCACACAGCTTGCGGGATTACCCGGCAGGTCGGGCCTGGATGCCGGTTTCGGCATTTCATACAACTCTCTGATCTGGCTAAAGGTGGGTTCGGCGATGTATTTTGACCCGGATCGGGCAAACGTCGCGCCCGGATTTCGACTCGGCTATTCGGTGATCGAACCGGTTTACTATGACGCGACCAAGAGTAGATGGGTCTATATGATGATAGCTCCATCGGGTGCACGTACGGAGTTTCGTCAGACTACGGCAAGCAATGTATACGAAACAGCCGATTCGTCATATGCAAGACTTGTCACCTCCGGCGCCAGCAATCCAAACGACCCTGTCGAGAATATCTCGATCGTTGTTACAAATACCAACGGGACAAATTTCGCCTATGAATGGAAAGCGGGTGCTTTTCGTTTGAACCAAATAAAAGACAGCAACGGCAACTATATTACCGTCGATCACAACAGCGAAGGGCTGCTCACGAAAGTGACCGATACGCTTGGCCGCGAGATAAACGTTGTTTACGATGCATTTCTTTATCCGATCTATGTCACTCAAACGCGCAGATCGTCCAATGGTTCAGGTTCGACATTCACACATACGTTGGCGACATTTCATTATACGACCAAAACGGTCGAAACCGATTTCGACGGCAGCATAACAGCCGTTTTCGGGCCGCCGAATTCGTCCCAGATAAAGGTGCTGGATAAATTGGTTTACGATGACGGCAGCACCACACAATTCGAATACAACGATTATCTGCAGGTCAAAAAGATAATCAATATTGCCGCCGATTCTCCGTCGCATATTCTGAATTATGTTTCGACCGATCTTGCTGCGCCTTCGGCTGACCAGACGGATTGCCCTCGCTTTTCAGAGATCAGGTCATGGACGGAGAATTTTAACCAGGACAGTTATGGCACGGCGCAGGAGGTTGTTACCAACATAACGCGGACAACAGGTTCGAGTTACAGCTTGCCGGACAGCATATCGGGGACGGCCACACGTATAGATGTCGCCGTCGCGGGGCATCCTGACGGACATATATCGAGGAACTATTTCATCGAGTCGGGCTGGGCAAAGGGCTTGCCGGTCGCTTCGGAAGACTGTCTCTCCAGCACCTGCACGGGAACTGATCGAACCCGTTGGTCTTGGACAAGCATGGAACACGATGGAGGCAGCAGCATTCCCGTTAATCCGCGTGTGGTCGAGACCCGTGTCGGTGACGGTGCCAGCACCAAACGTACAACCATTGACTATGTGCTTAACTATATGATGGATCCTCCCATCGTCTATTATGGGCTGGTAAGCGAGGTAAATGTTTTCGATGCGGATCTAAACACTGTTCTGAAAAGGACACAGTTTGAATATAATTTGAGCTCGGCCTATTTAACAAGGCGTATTATCGGCCTGCCGACAAAGGTCGAACAATACGGCCGAGAGACCAGCGGGCTTAATTTGATGTCAAAAGTGACGTTCGGTTATGATGAGGGCGATTTTTCGGATAGCGGTTTGCAGCAGAATATCTCGCCAGTACAGCACGACGGGACAAATTTCGGTTCGGGATTTATTTTGGGACGCGGAAACCGGACAAGCGTCACGCGTTGGGATGTGAATTATCCGACAAACTCGTCCTACGCCATTACGTCCAGCACGAAATATAACACTGCGGGTTCGCCTGTGGCACAGATAGGGCCGTGGGACGGGACTGTCACAAGGACTGTGAAGATCGGGTATTTGGACAACTTCAATTCAAGCCCGGGGGTTTCGACGTGGGCGTATCCGACGACGGTCACCGACCCGAACGATCAAAGCTCTACGGTAAAATACCGCTACGACATCGGGGCGAATGTCGAGGCGGTGAGTCCGGCACCGGCGGGCAATTCGTATGGTAAGACGACGAAACGCATATTCGACAGCATCGGCAGGGTTGAGAAAGAGTCGGTCTTTGTGAATACGGCCGAGCAGAGCTATACACGATTTGAATATCCGACCAGCGGGATACATTCGAAGGTCTTCGCAACGGTCATTGATACGAATTCCAACGGCCCGGATGCCGCAGACGAGGTGCTTTCGGAGACGTGGACGGATGGTGCGGGGCGTGTGAGGTTTTCGCGTGTGCCGCATACATTTGACGGATACGGGCAGACGGCGACGTGGGCGGCGACGGTGACGGAGTATGACATGCTTGGCCGCGTAAGCCGTCAGAGCGTGCCGACGGAGGTCAACGGGAGTTTTGAGCCGACGGGAGACGACCTGACACGCGGGTGGTTGTGGAGCCGGCAGGAATACGATTGGATGGGGCGTGTGGTAAAGAGCATCCCGACAGATTCCAGCGGCGCGGACGGCAAAGAGACACTGATCTCCTACGAAGGCTGCGGATGTGCAGGCGGGCTGGTGACAACGGTTCAGGGCCCGCTGGTGCCGAGGGATGATGATCCGCAGACGAATGCGCGTCGAAAGCAGAAGAGCTACGAGGACATATTGGGCCGTGCTTTCAAGGCGGAGACGTATGAATGGGACGGGACGACGGTTTATTCGACGGTTGTGAATACATATAATGGCCGCGATCAGGCGGTGCTCTCTCGGCAGTATGCGGGGACGACATCCTCTGAGACGTATCAGGACACGACGGCGAGTTATGACGGGCATGGGCGGACGGTTGGGCAGAAACTGCCGCAGCAGGACAGTCCCGGGACGGTGTTCACGTATAACCCTGATGGCAGCGTGCTGACGCGGACGGATGCCCGCGGGGTTGTGACGAATTATGAGTATAACAACCGAGGGCTGGTGACGGGCATCACATGGAATGTGGGATCGACAGGTGTTACAGGAACTGCCGCTGTCGAGATGCAATACGACAACCTTGGGAACAGAACCGAAATGACGGACGGTTTGGGGACGCAGGTTTACGAATACGACGAGCTTTCGCGGCTGACGGCGGAATCACGAGATTTTTCAGACACACTACCTGACGAGCCTTCGGGCGGCCTGTTCACTCTAACCTACACCTACGAGATCGGTGGCCAGCTAAGGTCATACACGGACCCTTGGGGCAAGCAGATCAGCTACATGCACGACAAAACAGGCAGGCTCAACGAGGTCACCGGAACACCGCACGGTGGCGTTTCGTCATATGCAACCAACGCTCAGTATCGTGCATGGGGAGGCCTAAAGCATTTGGAATATGGGAACGGCGTTATCGCCGACACTAGCTATGACAGTACTTTAAAACCGTCCACATTCGACCTTAAAAAACCGGGTGACGACCCGATAATGGAAAAGTCGTACCAATATTACAACGATGGCAGGCTAAAGCACGTCGATGATGCTATACAGGGAAAATTCGACCGGCTTCAGACTTATGATTTTGCCGGCCGCGTCAAGGAAGGACTATCCAGCACTGAGGCGAACGGTGTTCCCGTAACCACCGATCAGAACCTGAATCTGCCATATCGTCAGAGCTTTTCGTATGATGCGTTCAACAACATGACTCAGCGGAACAACCTGCATTGGGGGACCGAGACATGGCAAGGCGAGTCAAATAACCTGAATTACACCTTTACGAACAATCGCATCGCGGGTTTTCAATACGACGCTGACGGCCGCATCCTGCAATCGGCGGAACCTGAGAGGGCCACTGATTATACCTACGACGCAAGGGGTTTGATGACCCGAGGTCTTGGTAACACCACATTCGGCGAGACCGACATTGAGAGAACTTATTCAGGTGACGGACGCGAATTGAAGCGGAAAAAGAAAGTTTACGAGTATAACGAAGACCCCGAGCCGGAGCTTGAATGGAAAACAAGGCCGGATGCGTACTATATTCGCTCGACTGTATTCGGCGGTGAGGTGATATCAGAGACGCACGAAACAGGGTTAAAGCTTCGAACATTCGTTTATGCGGCCGGTATAAAGATCGCAACTCAAATAGGACATTCGCACCCAAACAAATGGGTCGTTTTTTCCCACCACGACGCGGCCAAAATGAGCCATCGGGGCACCTACCAGTGGGGTAATGCGATCCAGGACGACGCCGGTCTCGAAGACGGCCCCGCCGAGAAGGATCCGATGGGCAACAACGCCGGTCTCAAAACACCCTACGTAGAACCTGAACCACCGCCGGAGCCGCCACCCATTCCGATACCGCCGTTCGACGGCGATTCGCCGATGTTCGTCAACGGCCAAGCGGTCCGCGCCACGCTCGACGGTGTTTCAGTTTCATGGAACGTGTTAATGAGCATGGCCAATGCCGGTGGATTGACGCATATGGGACACCCGGTCGATGTTCGTGTAGGCCAGATGGTTATTCCAAGGATCGTCGAAGGCCCGAATCCGAATCGTTGGGAAGATCCCAGAATGGCAATGGTGATGCGATATGAAGGTGATTGGGTTATATCTGTGGCACCTCCTAATGGCAGTCCGAACGTATTTGGTATCTGGAACGAGAGGCGGCGACAGCTTGATGAGGCATTACGCAAGGCTCAGAGCCCAGAGTGTGAAAAAGCCTTTCGAAATGCCGGTGTTGAAACTGCGTCGAGTCAAATAATGAACGGTTTGACCATCGTTTCAGAAAATATGGTTAGGAACGCAAGGGACCACAAGCAATGGGGGCCAAAGGAGGGAAACCTTGCGTCACAGATGAGGCAAAAATGGATCGATAGGCCTACTACGAATGATGTAACTTACGTTGGACCGTACTCGGACAGGATGCGCTATTTGTCGTTAGCTGAGAAAGCCTTCGCTGGAAAAGAAGACCATTTCTCCGTTGTATTGGTGCATTCACTAGTACATTCTGGTGGAAAAAAGGGAGCCTTGTCTTCGGGGCATTTTGAGTTGAATTCTAGAAATAGAAACGATGAACCCATTCCGCAACCAATGAAACACGATTTGGAGTATATGGGAGAGGCATACGACGCAATTATCGCGAATTGCACTATAGAAGGAAAATCGAAATTAGGTAACACTCGTGGCACAATCCGGCCGCCTGTGTTTCCAAATTAGTCGGGCCGAGGGTGGTCAGGAGGAATCAAGCATGTGGATGAATCGTCAGTCTGCTCGTTTTTTTGCCTACGCAATTGTGGTAATGTCGATATTCAATGCGGGTCAAATATCGGGATTTCAATTGGGGCATGATGAGGCATTTGCGGTTCTAGTGCCTCAAGGAAAGGAATTGAATCTGACCCAACATGGTGAGGTCATTTACCTGAGTTTTTTCCGGGACCATCTCCTTGTGTTTCTTTTTGGTGTATTAGCAGTCATTGCGACTTACCTATCGTGGAGTCGTAGCCAATTTGTTCTTTTCTTAATCGCTTTAAGCGGAATCACGTTTTGGTCGATTGGCCTTCTAATGCAAAAGGCTGATCTTTTGATGCGGAGTCAGGATACAAGATATCCGTATCATGATTGGCTGATTTCTAGTTCAGTATCAGATTTGATCTGTGTTGTGTTGGCGGTAATGATTTTGATCGGCGTGTGTGTACTTTTATATGCTCACAAGAAATCCCAGATTTGAAAGCTGGCCGGTGAGCATGGTCAAGCCTTGAGTTAATACTAACTCGACCGGCGAGAGTGTTGCTGTGCCGACGGAGGTCAACGGGAGTTTTGAGCCGACGGGAGACGACCTGACACGCGGGTGGTTGTGGAGCCGACAGGAATACGATTGGATGGGGCGTGTGGTAAAGAGCATCCCGACGGATTCCAACGGCACGGACGGCAAAGAGACACTGATCTCCTACGAGGGCTGCGGCTGTGCGGGCGGTCTGGTGACGACGGTTCAGGGGCCGCTGGTGCCGAGGGATGATGATCCGCAGACGAATGCGCGTCGAAAGCAGAAGAGCTACGAGGACATATTGGGCCGTGCTTTCAAGGCGGAGACC
>JAHBSJ010000006.1 GCA_019639155.1 Acidobacteriota bacterium
TGTCCTGATGGTTTGACTGTGGAAAGCCCCATTAAACGATAAACCAAAGGAACCATTTTATTATGACTAGATCCATGTCAGTCTTTTTAGTTCTTACCGTGCCGTTTTTGTTCTTCGGTTGTTCAGATTATCGAGAAATAATAGGTCGCCATCCAGGGGACTTAGGCAACAATCGTACACAAAATATCTCTAGCCCGACCCAATCCCTAACCAATTTGGAATGGCGAAATGCGGTGTTCATGACAATAAGGACCGGAACCGATACGCGAACAAAGGTTTTGAGCGTCCTAGGCAAGCCCATTTGGACGGGAACGCCGTTCGATGAATCAGGAGAGGCCGGTGTCGAAAAATATTTGAGAGATGAGTTCACAATTGACGACGAGTTGTTTACGAAAGTTGCTGTTGTTTCATTTAAGGATAACGGTCGGGTGGACTATATTGAGGCCTCAGTTCCCAATTTGCCCTTCGATAAGGTGTTCGATAGTTTTGGACGAGACTTTCATCGAAAATTATTGAGCATTGACCGCTGCGACCCACACGACCCCAAATCTGAAATATATATTGAAGCAGATGAGGAGCATGGAGGCGTTTATTATCTTTACCCGAATCTTGGAATAATTGTCCCTATGTCATATGACGACACGGTGAATACGGTGTTATTTGTTTCGGAATCATTCGCATCAGGTATGTTCAAATGCAAAGGGAACTAGCGATCAGGTGACGTTGTCGCGGCAGTATGCGGGGACGGCCCTCTCTGAGACGTATCAGGACACGACGGCGAGTTATGACGGGCACGGGCGGACTATCGGGCAGAAACTGCCTCAGCAGGACAGTCCCGGGACGGTGTTCACGTATAACCCTGATGGCAGCGTGCTGACGCGGACGGATGCCCGCGGGGTTGTGACGAATTATGCGTATAACAACCGAGGGCTGGTGACGGGCATCACATGGGATGTGGGATCGACCGGTGTTACAGGAACAGCCGCTGTCGGGTTCGATTACGACAACCTCGGCAACCGCACAGAGATGACCGACGGTTTGGGGACGCAGGCTTACGAATACGACGAGCTTTCGCGGCTGACGGCGGAGACGCGTTCGTTCACGGACACTCTGGCAAACGCTCCTCTGCCTGACAACAGCTTTCGCCTCGAATACACATACCACCTCGCCGGCCAGCTAAAGTCGCTCAAAGAACCATTTGGAGTAACGGTCAATTACGCCCTGGACAAATCGGGCAGGTTGTCGGGCGTTTCGCCGTCTTCACCGATTGGAGACATAAACACGTTCATCTCAAACACACAGTACAGGGCGTTCGGCGGACTTAAGCATCTTGAATACGGCAACGGCGTTGAGATGAATACCGAATTCAACAATCGCCTGCGTCCCGATACGTTTACGCTTGCGACATCGACGGTCGATGTTATGGAAAAAACCTATCAGTATTATCCCGACGGAAAACTCAAGCACGTCGATGATGCACTGAACTGGCGTTTTGACCGTCTGAACACCTACGATCATGTCGGACGCATCAAGATGGCCAAATCGAGCAGCGAGGCGAACGGCACGGAGATCACCAACGGTTGGGAACAGACACAGAATCTTCCATACAGACAGGAATATACATATGACGCCTTCGACCAGATGACGCAGAGGTACAATCTCCAATGGGGAGGCGCAAATACGGACGCCAGCTACACATACGCGAATGGGCGCGTGACAAATTCCTTTTGGACGCATGACGCGGACGGCCGCGTGACTCACAGCATGTGGCCCGATGGACCCAGCGATCATGAATACGACGCTGGCGGCCAAATGGTGTTCAAGCATGACATTATCGAGTATGACATCTACGAGAGAAAGCTTTGGCGGCATTACAGCGGCGACGGGCGTGAATTGAAACGCGAACCCGACAGGTGCTCGATCCCCGAGGGCGATCCTCCGCCGGAGGAATGCGAGTGGGAAGATGACCCGACCGACACGATGTATTTCATACGCTCGACGGTGATGGGCGGCGAGGTTGTAGCTGAAGCCAACTGGACCGGTGACAAGGGCAAGCGGATGGTGCTGGTCGGGGGCGAGGTAATTGCATATCTCACGTTCAGGCCGGGCGTTATCGACACGGTGCATTTCCGCCAGACCGATGCTTTGGGCATCAGCGAGAGGGTCACAAGATCGTCACCTGAAAACCTGTTTGGAGTAACTATCAACGAACCGAACTACATCGACCCTCGCCACATGGAAACCGACCCGATGGGCGGAAACGTCGGCACTGTGACGAGCCACACGCCCGTCTATCTTCCCGTCAACTCGCATTTCCCGCCGATCGAGGGCGATTCGCCTGTCTATATAAACGGCCAGCAAGTTAGATTTTCGCTCGACGGCGTCGCAATGAGCAATCAGGTCGCAATGGCCTACATCAACTCGGTCGTCATTGGCGGAGCCAACGGCCTGTCGCAGATCATTATGCAGCATAATGACGCCCCCCGGCTTACAAATATCCGCCTCAAGCTTTCTGATTCGAACACATGGGAAAACTGGGGAAGCAACTTCCCAGGTGCCTTAGACCGAGCCTTTGCAAACTGGGGCATCCATCAAATGCGAGCGACTTATATCCCGAGAGTTTCGTGGGCCGGCGTGAGCTGGGTCCCGCAGCAGCAGACGCCGCGCGGCCCGTCGGAGCCCGAACAGCAATCACCGCCGCGCGACCCGTGTGCCGGGAAAAAGGGCAGGCTCAATTACGATTCCTTACGAAAGTCACCTGACCAGAATGGAAACTGGACGGCTAGAGGTCACATTACCACTAACCATATAGATACAGATGAGACTGAGCCAGATAAAAGCAAGTATCGCTCTTCGTTTGTTCCGGCATCACGGATGTTTAATTACGTAACGGCGATTAACCAAGTCACCTTTCAGATGGCAACCGGGTATCGAAGTAACAATAACACGATAATTTACATATATTCGATACCTGAAACACCCACTAGGCCGATTAGACTCCAGTTAATGATTGGGACGGTTGGCACCAAGGGCCCATATGCTAACAAATGGACGAATACCAACACATTAGTGTTGGCTAGCGACTGTAAAACAGTTATTTCTTCATATCCAGGCTTGCCGCTTGGCGTTTTAGATGACAACGGTGTTATTACGGGAACTCCTGTTTGGGCAGATTTCGTACCAAACGTCGAAATTGATTTGTTTCCAGATTGGCCGTAACTGTGAGAATGCAACCAATATATATCCTAGATGAAAGGACTTTTGTACTGGAGGGTCGTAAGCTGCCGTATAGTTGTTACCTCATTGACAGCCCGTCGTTCGTGGGAGATTCAACCGAGGAGACTTTCAAAATTCTACTCTCCCGCTGGGCTATTGCTCTGAGCCGTAATAGGGAGGATGGCCAACGTTTGTTTTTTCCGTTTCTACCCGACGATGAATGGACAACCGCTCTGAAGGGGGTAATTGACGGTGACTCTTTGAAACTTTCGCTCGTAACCCTTGGGATTCCAGGGTACGGAATCAATTTCGAGAAAGTTGAAGATTTTATAGTTTCACCTATTGGGCTTTTTTCAAACTCAAACTATTCGGTGCAGATATTTGAAGGGGAGGAAACAGTTTCCTTAGACTTGTCGGTGAAAACGGAAGAATTCATTGAGGAATTGAAAAATGCTCGAATTAAGAGTTGCGATCGTCGGAACGAAGAACCGTAGACATAACGTCGATCGTGCATGGAAACGTCCGATATTCTGTCAGAAGTTGAAAAGAAGGCTGCAGAAGGACTATCTTCCGCTAGAGGAAAGCTGGGGGTATCATTGGGTTGACAGACCGTTGCAGTACTATGTTCGTTCGACGGTGTTGGGAGGGGCTGTATTGAGCGAGGTCAATCATACAGGCAAAAAGCTGAAGACCTATGTAAATGCGGGCGGACAGACAATAGCGTGGCAGGCTCTGGTTCATCCCGAACAAGGCTCGCCGGTCGAGATGTTGATGTTCGAGCACTACGATCCCGCAGGCATGAGCCGTCGAATGACCATCGAGAACGGCAACGCGACAAGCATGGAGGGCCTCGAGAGCGACGCGGCGGAATTTGACCCTGCGGGCCAGAGCATCGGGCTCTGGGACCTATATCCCGAACTCCCGCCACCCTTCCCCGGCGAAGGCTGCATCGGCTGCGGCTCGAATGGCATCATTGGGATCGATGATAACAGTTATATTTACGCAAACGGGGTCAGGTTAAAGTGCACAGATACGCAGTCGGGCCAGACAATGTCGTGTCAGAACCTTTTGTCGTTAAAGGCGGCCCAGGGCGACATGGACTATCACGTAGGCGTCGATCAACGAATACTCAATCATTTTGGAATGTTAAGGATACCGTCCCTACCAAATGACAGGATCAGAATTGATTATGGATTTCTTCCAAAGAGCTCAAGTCCGGGAATTGATTCGAGCGAAGTAAACGAATCACGAAATATGCGACATTTTCGCGAGGCTGTCCAAGCCGTTAGGGATATTCTAAACCAAAACGGCGGCGATAACCCCTGTGCGAACTTTTTTGGCGGCGCAGGTTTAGACGCTCTCGAGAACATTGTCAGCGAGGTTACTGAGAGCTCATTTGTAGATTTGTCGAGTAACTCTCTGGGGATACAAATGCGGATTCCAACCCAGGCGAGTCGGGAATTTGTTGCAATTCCCAGTCCTGCGGTTTCTTTGCAAAACCTTGACGGTTCAACTATCCCAATTCCAGCCCGGCACACTGCAGTTTCACCCACCAGCGATAATCGGCGTCTCCCCGTTTTAATCAATACACGCGGTCCTTTCATTAGTCGTTTTGCTTCAAGAATCGGCGGCTATGCCCCCGGTAGACTGAGGTCAAGATCTCTTCAGTTGCTGCACGAAATTGGCCATCTAACAATTACGGCGACATCCGCAGCTTTGAGAACTTTGAGAGATCAAAATGCCGTCAGAGTTTATTGGCAGCTTGGATTAACGCATAAATTGCCATTAGACGGCAATGATGCGCGTTTGAGTGAGACGAATACGACGGCGATCTTAGAGGCGTGCCGAGGACAGATTGACCAGTTGGACGATTGAGAAATGATGAGACAAACATATTTTATCTTTCGGTCATTTTTTGTGGGCGTAGCTTTGGTTTTAATATTGTCGATTAGCACCCCAACACAGAACAGGATTACCGTGGCTGGAACGGTTGTTGATGATAGCGGCAAACCCGTGAAAGGGGCTACTATCTTCTTCTATCAAGACGCATCCGAATGCAATGGCTGCCACGATCAGGTGTTTCCTTTATCGTGGAGCGGAAACGACGGCGAATTCTTTCTCGATGACAGAGTATCAACTCGACTCGGCTGGCTTTACATTTTCGCTCCGTTCTCCAGTACAGAGCACTGGCCGTTAGCGGAATCTGTTATCGAATTAAAGTTAAGACGATTTCCGGAGTTCAGGGGGATTCCTGTAAAAAGCCAAGGATCAGAAGGAGCGATCGATTTAGGCATGGTAAAGGCCAACATCGTCAATGTTCCATTCTCGATTGATCTTCGTAAGCTATTCAAAAGTAACAAGGATGGGCTTGAAGAATTATCTTCCTTCAAGATTAGCGTACGCTACAAAGGTGTGACTGTTTGGGACAAGCTGATGATTGATGCGAGATTTATTAAAAGGGATATCGGAGAAGTTAAACTTGCTTTACCGGTCGGTAAGTGGAAGCTGGACTTCTGGGCGTCCGATTTGCGGCATAATCGGAAGCCGATTAAAAGGTCCATCGTTGCAAACCTCCACTTGGGAACAGCGGATATTCATTATCCAAAGCCACTCAATTAGTCTTTGAATAAGACTTGGGCCACGTCTGTGATACTGCGATAGGTTCTACGGAAAGAATTGGTGCCAGGCGTACGATCCTTGCGATTCTCGATAAAATACCGCTACGACATCGGGGCGAATGTCGAGGCGGTGAGTCCGGCACCGGCGGGCAATTCGCATGGGAAAACGACGAAACGCATATTCGATAGCATCGGCAGGGTTGAGAAAGAGTCGGTCTTTGTGCATACGACGGAGAAGAGCTATGTGCGTTACGAGTATCCGACGAGCGGGATATATTCGAAGGTCTTCGCAACGATCATCGACACGAACGCCAACGGCCCGGACACCGCAGACGAAGTGCTTTCGGAGACCTGGACGGATGGTGCGGGGCGTTTGAGGTTTTCGCGTGTGCCGCATACTTTTGACGGATACGGGCAGACGGCGACGTGGGCGGCGACGGTGACGGAGTATGACAGGCTTGGCCGAGTGAGCCGTCAGAGCGTGCCGACGGAGGTCAACTCGAGTTTTGAGCCGACGGGCGACGACCTGACACGCGGGTGGCTGTGGAGCCGGCAGGAATACGACTGGATGGGGCGTGTTGTAAAGAGCATCCCGACGGATTCCAACGGCACGGACGGCAAAGAGACACTGATCTCCTACGAAGGCTGCGGCTGTGCGGGCGGTCTGGTTACGACGGTTCAAGGGCCCGCTGGTGCCGAGGGATGATGATCCGCAGACGAATGCGCGTCGAAAGCAGAAGAGCTACGAGGACATATTGGGCCGTGCTTTCAAGGCAGAGACGTATGAATGGGACGGGACGACGGTTTATTCGACGGTTGTCAATACATACAATGGCCGCGATCAGGTGACTCTGTTGCGGCAGTATGCGGGGACGGCCCTCTCAGAGACGTATCAGGACACGACGGCGAGTTATGACGGGCATGGGCGGACGGTTGGGCAGAAACTGCCTCAGCAGGACAGTCCCGGGACGGTGTTCACATACAATCCGGACGGGAGCGTGCTGACGCGGACGGATGCCCGCGGGGTTGTGACGAATTATGCGTATAACAACCGAGGGCTGGTGACGGGCATCACATGGGATGTGGGATCGACAGGTGTTACGGAAACAGCCGCTGTCGGGTTTGATTACGACAACCTCGGCAACCGCATAGAGATGACCGACGGTTTGGGGACACAGACTTACGAATACGACGAGCTTTCGCGGCTGACGGCGGAGACGCGTTCGTTCACGGACACGCTTGTAAACGCCCCTCTGCCTGACAACAGCTTTCGCCTCGAATACACATACCACCTCGCCGGCCAACTAAAGTCGCTGAAAGACCCCTACGGCCAGCAGATCAACTATGGCCATGACAGGGCCGGAAAGATGTTCTCTGTTTGGGGTTCGACCTCGTTCGCAGGCATATCGACGTATCTCGGCGCGGTCAATTACAGAGCGTGGGGCGGTATCAGGTCGATAACCTATGGCAACGGGAACACACAGACGACGACGTTTGACGAGGCTCTGCGGCCGTCGGATTTTGTCTTGGAGAAAGACAGCACTGCGAAGATGGACAAAAGCTACGAATACTACACCGACGGGCGTTTGCGTTATACCGAAGACAACCTGAACCCTGTCTTTGACCGTCTGCAGCGATACGAACATCAGGGGCGGCTTGCGGCGGCATTTTCGGGCCTCGAAGCCCGCGGCGGCACCGTCAGCGACCCCCAAGATCAAAAAACACAGCTTCCCTATCGCCAGACCTACGGTTTCAACGCCTTTGACAACCTCACCTCCCGCACAAACCTCAACTGGGGTACGGATAATTGGGCCGGAGTGAGTTTCAACCAAAGTTTGGCCCACCTGAATAACAGGATCACCGAATCCGGTTACCAATATGACGCAGACGGACGGAATACCGTTAGCGTGGATTCGGAAGAGGTCGTCTCGACGTTCGATGCAGCCGGCTATCTGGTCAGGATTCAAAAGTCATATACTCAGGCTGTTCCGAATCCGAATGACGACCTTTTCAGATATTTGGACGGAAACGGGCGTGAGGGCAAGCGTCTGCAAAAGGATTGGATCGAACCGGAGCCCGAAAGCAATTATCAATGGGTGGATCGCCCGCTTCGATTTTATATCCGCTCGACCGTTATGGGCGGCGAGGTCATAAGCGAGGCGAACGAGACCGGCCAGAAGCTAAAGACCATTGTCTATGCGGGCGGTGAGGCCATAGCTTGGCAGACATTTGACGAATACGGAGCAACCGTCGTATTCGAACATTACGACGCTTCACGGATGACGCGCAGAATGACCAAACCCGATGGATCGACCGTGCTTGGCACTGGAATAGAAACATCTGCCGCTGAATTCGATGCGTTGGGCCAGAGCATAGGTATCGAGAATCCATATCCGTCAATGACGCCCGGCGGCGGCGAGGGGTGCATCGGCTGCGGCTCGTCGGGCATCTTCGGTATCGACGACAACAGCACGATTTATGTGAACGGCCAGCGACTTTCCATGACGCTTGACGGTGCCCGCATCAGCTACAGCTCGGGCATGAGCCTGCTCTACGTCGGAGCCTCCGCCGTCTGCCCAAACAACGACTGCGGGCCTAAATCTGTGACGGATGGTAACGGAAACAGGCGCTGGGCCTTCTTCCGTGCGGGAGCAGACGGAAGTGTGGGCTATTACGGCCTAGTTTCAAGACGTATAACTGATTGGGTTCAAATTGGGAATAGGGTCATCGCTGAACCTGGGGAAGAGGAAATCGAAGGCGGCGAACTTGAAACAGAGACGTTTTCATTTGAAAGAGAGATTTGGGAGTACGTCGGTACAGCGTTCAGGCAGTCTGTCACCTTAACCCCATATCACGAATGGACCCGGAAACCCGTTGGTGGCGGTAGTGACGGCACTGATTTCGTTGCAGTTTCACTGATGCCAGATGATCCCAATGGATCATTCTGTACGCGCCTCTTGAAGAGAATAAATAATATCCGGGCAAACATCGGAAGACGTATTACAGACTTATTGACTAATCCTCAGAACCTACCGGATTTGCCGCCGTTTCCGGGTGCTCCCGCGAAAACAAATCGGCTCGATCATGGCGGCCTTATAAACAATGACATGAACAGAATAAGAGAGCTAAGGGAGATGTACCGAAATAGATGTGGGGGTGATCCGCCGCCTGGCGGCAGTGGTCCGGCCTACATACCCATGCCTCGACCAGTGCGTCCGACCGTGCCCGGAGGTGTTAGGCCAAGAGTACCCACAGTTCCTTTGCCAAGCATACCGGTAAGACCCGGCGTGCCATTCATTGTCCATCCGCCGCTGCTGCACTGTATATTGACTCCAGGAGCCTGTCAGCCTCCAATAGTGGCGTAAGAATTTGACGAGAATTGTCTCAAGGAATGAGTATGACGTCGAAAGAACAAAGGAACTATTCCGGTCAAGATCTTTCATTCAAGAGTTTCATAAATCAGAATTTAGCGTTTGCGAATTTTGATGAAGCTTTGATGAAGAGCGTTAATTTCTCGGGGGCAATCCTCGAAATGGCGAGTTTTGATGATGCAACACTCGATGACTCAATATTTGCTAACGCCAATTTGTATATGGCATCGTTTTTCCTAAGTTCCCTTATAAGGGTAGATTTCACTAATGCAAATATGGCGGGGGTTGATCTAAAGGATTCAATACTTATCGGCGCTAACTTCACTGGAGCAAACCTCGGTATAAGTAATATTGGGTCAAGATCGCAGCTGCAAGGCGCGGATTTGCGTGAAGCTAATCTCACAAATGTGAATCTAAAAGATGCTGAATTTGATGAGAGAACTAAATTTCCCGACGGCTTTAATCCGATTGCACTTGAGATGATTCATGAAGGTTCCTGCTGAGCCGCGAATCGACGTTGTGGAACTATACAAATGGCAGTTGGGATTTTGAGTACGAGATGGTGAACAACCGCGACATCAATGCTGGCTATGACGCCGATGGGCGGCAGACGGTTGACCCTTCGCAGAGTGAGAACATTGATTTCTATTACGATGCGGCGGGGATGATGTGGAAAACTGCCAGATTTGAGAGATACGAAACGCTGATCGCACGCAGCGGTGACGGCGGCGAGGCGAAGCGGTCGCAGAGGGTTTGGGACGGTGAGCAGGAGCAGTGGGAAGATTGGGATCACGTCTATTTCATCAGTTCCAGCGTGACGGGCAGAGTTGTGAGCGAGGCGACAAAGACAGGCAAAAAGCGTTACACATACGTCGCGGCGGGCGGCCGGACCATCGCACGTCAGGAACTGACCGACACGGATACACAGATCGTGGGATGGCAGTTTAGGGATGCTACGGGGCTTAGCTCTCGCGGTTTCAGCAACGAGGAACTCAACGGCCTCGGCAACAACGTCGGCATCCTCCCAAACCTCAACTCCAGCCGCTTCGAAAACTCCATGACCACCGGCGAATCCCCGACATTTACGAATCCCGACGGCCCCAGTTGTCAGGAATCCGGTGTTTTCATGCCCTGCTCCATGGCCCAGGCACTGTACGGTGAAGGGGGAGGCACGTATTTTTCTGGTACAAATGGCCTTTCACCTTATCCGATAGAAGCTACAGGCAAGACTCACTACTTTAATAGAAAGACAGAATTCTGGGATGATTATCGACCAGGTCTTTCTTCCATTATTAGGTTTGCGTTACCGGATAGATATGACGAGGGATCAGCCACTGTCTATAATGGGGGCTTTCTGCTTTTGTACGTCACACATAACATTGGAATTTCCACGGCAAACCGCACTGGTGGAGGTGTTAAGGCATCAAATGACCCTTGCGATATCTCCGATTTAAACATTCCGACGGGGGTTTCGCTTCGTGACAATATCAGGACGGCCGAAAATCGCTTTTATGGAACACTTGCTGCCGGACTCGTCTTCGCGGGTCCGGGCACAGTTGCCGCCGCAGGGGAACACGCCAGATGGTTTATTGGAAAGGTAAATACTGGGGGCGATTGGGATTATAAGCAACTTGATCCTGAAGGTATTAAAAAGGGCAAAAGCAAGTATGAAGATTTTGGCAACTTTCATTACGGAGTGGTAGCTGTTGCGGCTGGTTTTGACCGAGGTAATACGATTCTTCGGATGGCCGGATATATCCATGAAAGTACAGGAGAAGAGCACGATGGCGGGGAACACGGAGGTCTAACGAGCATCGTCGCCGACTTTGTGACAGGGAAATATGGCGGAAGGCGCCCATTTCGAGACCAGCGATCTGATCAACGGATGATACGGAGAGGAATGGCGTATTACAAGGCGAGGTGTCACAAGAAATGAGATTAGCAGGCCGGACAGCAATGGCACTTTTATTGGCAATCACATTCGGTAGTGTGAGTTGCGCATTTGTTTGGGATGAACTTACAGAAATGGTTTCAGACGTCGAATTGGTACGTAAGTTCGAGGACAATCGCTCCGACTTTGACCGTCTCGTGAAGATGTCGGATGAGGACGGACGAGTCATTAGAATCGCATACGATTTCACCTGGGTTCATGGAGAAAGAATAAGCGGAGAAATGGGCGGCGATAGACCGATCGGCTTTTCGGAGCAACGATGGGACGAATATAAGCAGCTTTTTAGAAAACTAAAACTAAAAAAAGGGCTTAGCCGGTCGGAAACCGGCAGCCTGATCTTTCTTTTGGCCGACACCAAAGGTCTAGTTACAGGCGGATTGCAGAAAGGATATATGTTTTCGCGCGAAGCGAAAGTGTGCGACGATCAGTCGTTAGACGATCTGGAGGTGCTGAAGGAAAAGAATTTTGCCTGCAAGAGCCTTGATGGGCCGTGGAGTTTGTATATTTCCCGCTAATCTTGCCAATTTGCGGCAACTATCGAAAGTGATTCGACGCTGAGGAATTACGACGAGAGCAATTGAAATCGTGGGTACGAGATGGTGAACAACCGCGACATCTATGCTGGCTATGACGCCGATGGGCGGCAGACGGTTGACCCTTCGCAGAGTGAGAACATCGATTTCTATTACGATGCGGCGGGGATGATGTGGAAAACTTCCAGATTTGAGAGATACGAAACGCTGATCGCACGCAGCGGTGACGGCGGCGAGGCGAAGCGGTCACAGAGGGTTTGGGATGGTGAAGAGGAAGAGTGGGAAGATTGGGATCACGTCTATTTTATCAGTTCCAGCGTGACGGGCGGTGTTGTGAGCGAGGCGACTAAGACAGGCAAAAAACGTTACACATACTTCGCGGCGGGCGGCCAGACCATCGCACGTCAGGAACTGACCGACACGAATACAGAGATCGTGGGATTGCAGTTTAGGGATGCTACGGGGCTTAGCTCACGCGGGTTCAGCAACGAAGAACTCGACGGCCTCGGCAACAACGTCGGCATCCTCCCAAACCTCACCTCCAGCCGATACGAAAACTCCATGACCCAAGGCGAAACCCCAACCTTCACCGACACGGGCATGGGCGATTGTTCCGGTAGCGGCATTCTTGGGCCTTGCTCAGTGGACGACATCTTCGGTGGATCGTTCTTCTTTTCTCATAATTGGGACCTTCCATTCGAGGTCAAGGCCTTCCGCCGTAATAGCCGAGACAATCCGAGGTTGCTCAATTTGCTTTCTAGGTCCGCCGGATTTTTGCCTACTGCTGATTCTGTCCCTTTACTGATCGGGGAATCGATTGAACTCGTTCCGTGGAGGCTACTTTTGGAACACGAAGGTCGGCTACATACCCAAGCAACGCCACCCTCGCAGCAGCAGACTTCCAACCAAGGCGGCGATAATGAGCCCTGTGTCTTTAATATCAACTTAAAGGTACCGAAAGGCTGGGAGAATACGGATTATGAGAAATTTGAATCTTCGTTGCCTGGGTTGGAGCCAATGAAAGTTGAAGGCGCATTGCGTCGCTTCAAGAATGCGTTGACAAAGATTTTTGAAGATGCCGGAGTAAGGCTGGTATTCAATGACAAGAAAGCAGCTTCGAATACGCGCAATGGAAGCTACAATCTTAAGCTCGTCAATGACCTTTCGTTTTTTGCTCGAGCCTTCCTAACTACGACCGGAGTGCATGCTCTAGGTTGGAATTTCGGCGGCAGGGGCGAGGTCTCAGTAAAAAAGGTAGGAATGGCGGACTTGCCGTACGTAGCTGGGCACGAGGCTGGGCACCATTTTCTCAAAGGCTTCGATGGCCTTGATAAGGACGGGCACGGAGCGGGAATAATGCAAGCCTTTCTCATCGGCTCAGGGTTTACTCCTGAGCAGGCAGCGTATCTGCAAAGCCTCTGCCTGCCACTGCCAAAGGTAAGGAATAGAAGGTGATACGTATATGAAAGCACATCCGTTGTTGAATTGCTTGGTAATTTTGCTATTTGTGTTAACAATCAACTCGCAATCCCTCAAAGAAGAAAATCCGATCGAATTGGGTTTGGCTGATTCAAATCCGCATCTGAGAGCGGATATTTCCGAAAATGTTTCGGTCAAGATCGGAGTTATAAAGACTCGGTTTAGGTATGACGAACTTATAAAACTCGATGTTGCTGTTCTATTACGCAACACAACACCATATTTTTTTAGTCCAAAGTTCTACTATAATATTTTGGTGAAAGACTCAAAGGATAGAAAGGTGAGCATAAAGCCATTCATGGTTATTGATGGTTATCCGAGATATATTGAGAGCTTTCAAACTATGTATATGGACTCTACATATTTGATTGTCGGCTGCAGCGGATATGCTCGAACCAGTACGCTGGCCTTTGAGGCCGTGGAAGACCTGGACAACCCTAAAGAGCTATTTGATCGCGAAGTTTTTGGAGATATCCTCGACGGATGTATTGACGTAAGTCGAACCGGGCAGCTCTCGATAACGGTAGAGGTTCAGAATAGCCTAGTTGTAATAGACAAACGGGCAGCTCCAGTTCGAACATTGGTTGGGTCGATCACATCGTCCCCGGTCAAGATTGAAGTTGTTAAGTAGATTTTTCGTAGTTGGTAGATCGACATTGAGGATGATCGATCTAGATCCACGGGGCTTAGCAGCTCACGCGGTTTCAGCAACGAGGAACTTGACGGGCTCGGCAACAACGTCGGCATCCTCCCAAACCTCAACTCCAGCCGCTACGAAAACTCCATGACCCAGGGCGAATCCCCGACATTCACGGACATGGGCATGGGCGATTGCCAATACAACGGTACATTTATGCCTTGTTCGATGGCCTACATTTTCGAGGGTTACGATTCGCCATATATGGGGGACTGGGGCACTTTTTTCAGCAAACGCCACCGGTTACCCTTCGAAGCAGATGGAAAATATAGATATGCCAAGAACAATCCGATGTACATAGCCAACGACATATTGAGACAGAACAGGACTAATCCGCCACGAGGACTTGGGGATCCAGAGCGCCCCGAGCGAGAACTTTATGAAGCTGGCTATTTGAGTTTCTTACTCGGCTCGGGACCCCCGCCACGGCACAAGCCTTGGTACATTGTCGGTTTCAATAATTCTCAACGTAAAACAATCGACGATCAAGTCAGGTCAATGTACGGAAATGAGGCTTGTGACAAAGCATTTGAAGCGGCCGGACTCGAATCTCTTACAACGATGATGAATAAAGGCTCGCTTGTTTTTGTATATGATGGATTATTGTTGGATTCGGGAAATGACTCTAGCTGGTTAGGAGATTCGTATTTAAGGAGTCGCTTCTTAGACCTTTTTAGTCCGAGCCTCACAGTCCGCGGCGCCGCACATAGAGGGCCTTACAAAGGAAACTACTATATTTCTTTGAGACGTACGGCTTTTACCAACACTGGTGACACGGCGATTAATATCATAATTCACGAACTGATTCACGCGGGTGGTGCTCGACACGATATGAATCCGATAAGTGTTCCCACATACGAAGTGCGAGGAGGAAATTATAGTCCCGTCCGAGTTATTCGAAAAGGCAACCAAATGGTTAAACCCAAACACGATCTCGAATGGCTTAACTTTGAGAATGGAGAGTACGTCGGGCACTACGACAAAATAATTAAAGCGTGTCAGCCACCGAAAAAGTAAAATTGCGATGATTTGAATGCGGCATCCCTATGAAGCTCGAAATGCCGATCTAAATAAACTTCAATGAAATTGTAAGGTCATTTATTCAATCCGCGTTTGGTAGAAGATGATGGTTAATAGCAGACTTCTAAACGTTCTCGAAATAACTGTTTTGGCCATAGCTCTGTTAGTTCTACTGACAACTGCGGGGCTCTATTTGTCTTCCGTATCATTCGACCGGGGATTCATTGCTGGGGAGGCCTGGTCGCTACTTATCAGAGAAATTCCGCTTTCTGAAGCTAGCACTGAGGCAAAGGAAAATTTTCCAATACCTAGCGAAAGGACATACCAATATTTAGGACGGAAATATAGCTATTCTGCCTGCTTCATACTGTGCTTTTTGACGGGATGGCTTTTCACGGCATACTACATGAAATATTCGAAGACTTTCGATAATTCTTGGTTCAATGTTCAACTGGCGTTGTCCTTTTTTATTTTTCTAGCGATTTATCAATACTGGTCTTTAGTTGCCGAAAAGCGGCTTTGGTCGATGGATGCGTTTTGGAATATCCCTCTTCAAGAACTTGCCCGATTTGCCTACCCGATCGACTGGATCTGTTTACTTTTGCTCGCCGCCACTATGATTGGAGTAATCCTATTGCACGTATTACGCGTTCTGGAAGAACGCGTATCAGGTTAACGATTCCGCTTTGCGGCCTATGGCGGGGAGGAAGATTAGGCGAATAGCGATTATGCAAAAGCGTGCCCATCGCCAGTAGCGGAGGAATTTGCGTCGGGCGTCGTCGTCGGCGACGGAGGCGAGGCAAAGCGGTCGCAGAGGGTTTGGGACGGTGAGTTGGAAGAGTAGGAAGATTGGGATCACGTATATTTCATCAGTTCCAGCGTGACGGGCGGTGTTGTGAGCGAGGTGACTAAGACAGGCAAAAAACGTTACACATACTTCGCGGCCGGCGGGCAGACCATTGCACGCCAGGAGGTGACCGATACGGATACACAGATCGTCGGCTGGCAGGAACAAGAGAAAGGCCGTCCAAAAGGACAGCCTTTATCGGATCGAAGCCAGAAGGCGAACATTCTAACGAACCTTCAGCATTGGATCACCAAGCAGCACCCACGAGAAGCGCACGTCGCTGCCGCCCGGGACGACCTGCTTAGCATCGCGAATGAGGTCGCCAATCCTCGGAATATTGCCAATGCCGATCTGTTGGAAAAACCTCTGCCCCATAACGAGCTGTATGTCAGGCGTTGTTTTACCGCTTGACGCCCATGCCGCAACGGAACCTCCGTTGGTTGCTTTCGTGAGGCTCTCAGCCAACGAGTCGTTCGAAACCTGAATGAAATAGCCGTTCAAACAAGTGAGCATCGTAAATATCGTCTGGCTGTTCGCGTTGGTCAACTGACTGACGTTATTTATGCTGAAAAAGCTGGTCGCGGCCCATAGTCCGGAAGACCCATGTCCCGCATAGTTGATGATATACCGTCCAAGGTTGATCTCATTTATTAGGGTTTGCTGGGCGTTCGGTGCAGCACGATCGACCATCACGGATGGTGTCTCCGGCGGAAGCTGATTACGAAGTATCATGCTCATTGCCTGAAAGTCGTATCCGCTAGGCAGATCATAGGCAAAGATGGCGCCTCGGCTAAGCGACTGCATCGCAGGAACCTCGAAGGCGACGGTCTTGTTGTACATCGTGTTAACACCCGCCACGTTTCGCGTAGCTATACGCCCGATCGCCAGTTCTGCCAATCCGTCATTGTTAAAATCCGCCAGTGCTTCGTCGGAGCCGGTTTCTTCGTAGATCGTACTTACAAGCTTGGTGGGAACCATGTTCCAATAGCCAAGCCCTTCATAGTTTCTCGAGTCATATGAGCCATCGCCCAACAACAGTGCGTAGGCGGGGGCAGTTTCCCAGTTCTGGGCAGCATATAAGAAGAAATCCTGCAGCCCCTTTGCCGCGACCGAGCCATAGCTGAATTCATCCAGAATGTCGGCAACATCGATCACCTTTACCGTGAACCCTTGATTACGGCGATAATTCGCCCAGGTTTCGGCGGCGTTCATGAAATCCGTCGAAGAATGGGAAATAATGACGAGGTTTGCAGCATTCGCGGGCGATGAGAGTGTCGAAGGATTATTAAATGTGACCGTAGCAGGAGCAAGCAACCCTGAGTCCTCGACGCCATAAGCGACGATGGAGCGGCCGGACGGGATCGTTACCGACCACACAGACCCATTTTGAACCGGAGTAAGGCCCTGAAGCAGCATCGGCTCGCCGTCGTATGTAACATCAAATAGCCTGATATTGGACGTCGAGAAGTTCCCTACTTCGACCCGCCGAATGCCGGGCGTGAAGAAAGAGATCCGCCCCTGATCTGCCGCGTATCTACGAGCAAAGTTCAATGTGATCGAATCGAACATGCTGAAATCACCGGACGCGACCGAATTCATTTGAAGATTGTTATTCCCTTCTACCAATAAAGAAGTCGGGATAGTAAAGGTGCCCGAAAAAGCGTTCTGAAGATTGCCGTTGATAAACCCGATCTCAGTGCCGTTCAAAACCAGGCGAACGGAGTGAGCACCGTTCGAATAACCCATCATCTTCACGTTGAGCGTCGCGAACTGAACATTCGTGTCGATGCCTGAAACGGGAAAAGTGTAGGTCGTTGGGCTTGAAGTGACGATGCGTCCCCAATAATTCTCATCGTCTCCGTTGAATATAGTGTTTACGTAGGACGTGCGTTCCTTGCGGAAATTCTCGAACGGATAGTTCGGAGAAACGACGTTGCCGCCGTGATTTGCAAGCAAACGCGGCTGAATTCGTTTGCCCGGAGAACTGTCAGCGATCAAATAATACACGCGGGTGTCGCTTTCCGGTTTGTCGATGCCGCGTCCGAAAAACTCAATGTAGTCATCATTCGGACCAACAATTATGGCCTGCTCGTTTCCTTCAACAAAAAGCCGCCAGTTCACAGAGTTGCTGTTGACGTTAAATCCGGCGTTCTGCAACTGTGTGCGTGTGACCCGGAAAAAGCCTTCGCGGCGTATGCCGATCTTCACTCCCGGCTGCGCGACCACGGCTCGGTGAACGGCAATATTCGGAGGCAATGTTGCCTCAGCGACGGTCCGTCTGAGTTCATCAGGCAGTTCTGGAGACTTGAATTCAACAACCGAGTTCCTCTCGGCCCGTTTTACAAGCGATCTGGCATCGCCGGTCGGCACCACCGTGGAGGAGATCGTCGATCGACCGTCGATATTTACGGCTTCAACGTGATAGGAGGCTGACATGCTGCCAAACCGGTCATAGATCTCATAACTCCTGCCATAGACGGTGTCTTGACGCGAAGACGCCCACGATCCCGGGACCATTAACTCGTCTGCCAAACGCGTGCCGTTCACGTCGGATTTGTAAACGAAGAACCCCGCGTTTGCAGTCTCTTCCGACATCGTCCACTTAACGGAAACCCCTCTTCCGTCAAACGATGCGGCGACCGATCCGAATATGGTTCTGCCGCGTTGATCGGATTCTACAGCCGCCCCGGATGCTTTCTTAAGTTCCTTGGCGGACCTTTGTCCCATAACCGGCAAATACAAAACGACCACCATCGAAACCGACGTCATGAACGCGATCAACTTTTTCATTACAACTCTCCTTGAATGGCCGGAAGGGGGCGGCGCGACTAAAGTGATTGATTGACCTGTCTTAAAAATAACATCAATAGCACGGCTTCACAAACTAATTTTCACCGATGATCTGAGCCAGAACATACGGCAGAATACCGCCGCTATTGTAATATTCAAGCTCGATCGGTGTGTCGATCCTCAGTTGTACGGGCAATTCGAAGCTCGTACCGTCGAGACGCCTGACATGCAGCGTTATATCTTGCTGCGGAGCGACATCTTCTTCGAGTCCCGAAATATCAAAGATCTCGGTGCCGTCGAGTCCGAGTGTGGCAGCAGACTCACCATTTTTGAATTGGAGCGGTAAAACCCCCATTCCGACGAGATTGGAGCGATGAATCCGTTCAAAACTCTCAGCAATAACAGCTCTGACGCCCATTAACGCAGTTCCTTTTGCCGCCCAATCACGCGAACTGCCGGTACCGTACTCCTTACCGGCAAAGATGACCAATGGGGTACCCTCTTCCCTGTACTTCATCGCCGCATCGTAGATGGTTGTTACTGTACCCTCGGGTTGATGGCGTGTGAATCCGCCTTCGCTCGGAGCTGCCATTAGGTTCTTTATGCGGACATTCGCAAAGGTTCCGCGCAGCATGACGCGGTCATTTCCGCGTCGTGAGCCATAAGAATTGAAATCTGATGGATCGACCCCAAGCGACTGCAAATAACTGCCGGCAGGCGAATCAGGTTTGATCGCACCGGCAGGCGAAATGTGGTCGGTCGTTACGGAGTCACCAAAGATGGCCAACGCCCTTGCACCTGAAATATCTCTGAAGCCGGTCTCGCCAAAATCGCTCGAGAAAAATGGCGGCTCCTGAATATAAGTCGAATCGGGATCCCATTCATAGATCTGGCCAATGCTCGAGCTAATGTTGTTCCAAAGCGGATTCTGCTCAGCAAACTCCGAATACAACTTTCGATAGGTCTCTGCGTCGTATGCCTTCGACAGCTGAGCTGCAACCTCGTCCATACTCGGCCAAATGTCGGAAAGGAAAACATCGTTACCATCGCCATCGATGCCGATCGGGTCAACAACGGGATCTACAACGATCCTGCCGGCAAGGGCGAATGCGACAACGAGGGGCGGCGACATCAAAAAATTGGCTCTTACATTCTGATGAACGCGTGCTTCGAAATTCCGGTTACCCGACAAAACCGATGCGACAACCATATCGTTCGACGTGATCGTCTTTTCTATGCGCGGATCGAGCGGGCCTGAGTTGCCGATACAGGTTGTGCAGCCGTATCCCACCAGGTCAAATCCGACATCATTCAAAAATTGCTGAAGTCCGGCCTTCTCGAGATATTCAGTTACTACCCGCGATCCCGGAGCCAAAGATGTCTTTACATATCCCGGCACCTTCATTCCCCGCTCTACCGCCTTTTTGGCTACAAGCCCGGCAGCCATCATTACACTGGGATTGGACGTGTTCGTACAGGAAGTAATGGCAGCTATGACCACATCGCCGTGGCCCAAGCTCGAAACATCCGAAAGGTCGTTCAAGCCGGCTTCGTCCGGATCGCGTCCGTTGATCGAATACCGCGTGGGGACCTCGCCGCTTACTTTTCCGAAGCCACCTTCGCCGAGCGGCGTAACCAGCAGATTCAGAAATTTTTCCTTTACGCCGGTTAATTCGATTCGGTCCTGTGGGCGTTTTGGACCTGCAACCGAAGGAACTATCGAGCCTAGGTCAAGTTCAACCACACTCGAATAGTCTACGTCTCCGGTTCCGGGTATCCCGAAAAGCCCCTGTGCTTTAAAGTAATTTTCCACCGTCGCGATATCGCTTTCATCGCGGCCGGTGTTTCGATAATAATCGAGCGTTTTTTCATCGACCCCGAAGAAACCCATCGTGGCCCCGTATTCGGGGGCCATGTTCGCAATGGTTGCCCTGTCGGTCGCGTTGAGTGCAGCTGCTCCGTCGCCGAAAAATTCGACAAATTTACCGACGACGTTGTGGTTGCGGAGCAATTCGGTCACCCGAAGCACAACATCCGTCGCCGTTGAGCCCTCAGGAAGCGATCCCGAGATATTTACCCCGACAACATCCGGCGTTAGGAAATACACAGGCTGTCCCAACATCGCCGCCTCTGCTTCAATGCCGCCTACGCCCCATCCGACGATGCCGATCCCATTGATCATCGTCGTGTGCGAATCGGTTCCGACAAGCGTATCAGGATAGTAAACACCATCCTTGCTGAAAACGCCCCGTGCGAGATATTCGAGATTCACCTGATGAACTATGCCGATCCCGGGCGGGATCACCCGAAATCCGCTGAACGCCTGTGTACCCCATTTAAGAAAGCGATATCTTTGCTCATTGCGCTCGAATTCCTTCTCGATGTTCTTCTGATAGGAGAATTCGTTTCCGAAATAATCGACCTGCACCGAATGATCGATCACCAGATCCACCGGCACAAGAGGCTCTATCAAGCCGGGATCCTTGCCCATTCTTTTTACCGCCGATCGCATCGCGGCAAGGTCAACCAACAACGGAACTCCCGTAAAATCCTGAAGTATGACGCGCGCTACGACAAAAGGGATCTCCGCTGTCCGGTCTTCTCCGGGCTTCCAGCGCGCAAGGTCAGCTACGTTTTTATCGCTTACCTTGCGGCCGCCGTCATAATTGCGGAGGACGGATTCAAGCACTATCCGTATCGAGACCGGAAGTCTGGAAATTCCATCAAAACCTGCACCTTCGAGTGCAGGAAGCGAATAGAAGGTGCCTTTTTCACCATTCCCCGTCTCGAATTCTTTTCGGGTACCAAATAGATCGTGATTCATATCCTTTTTCTTGTATTGTAATTGAGCAAGTTCTATAATAACCGTCTTGCGGCGCATTCGTCTATCGGTTAGGACGCAAGATTCTCAATCTTGAAAGACGGGTTCGACTCCCGTATGCGCTACCAGAACTGTGATCCCATCATCTTTGTCGCACGATGACCCGCCCTTTGCGGGTTATTTTTTTGCTTTGACCGCAATATCGTGGCGAACGCCTGCCCGTGATACAGTTTCTAACGGTCGTAGACGCCTGAGGACGGCCCTACATTCTGACTTTAGGAGCCCTGAATATGAAAAGAGCGTTTGTGGCCATTTTTCTACTCGGTTCGGTTGCGCTTTTGGCCGCTTGCCCTGACCGAAAAAGTATCGCAGAAGTTTCAGCAAATCCTGGAAAGTATGCGAACAAGGATGTTGTCGTCGCCGGCCGCGTGGTTGACAGTTACGGCATCGGTGTTCCCGGAACGCGTTACGGGGGCGGCGCATACAAGATCGACGACGGCACCGGCACTATTTGGGTTATTGCAACTGAGGGCAATGTGCCGGGACGAGGGGCACAGATAGGAGTAAAAGGACGCGTTAGCAGCGGTGTGAACTGGCGCGGACGCAACTATGGCCTTGCGATCTACGAAAAGGATCGGCGTTATCCCAAAAAATGATCCTAACATTAATCCTCATCGCGAATATTTCTGATTGAATGCAGACCGTTTCGGAAATAGAACAGGACTTTGTCAAACTTGAGCTGAACATAGAAGCCCAATTGACCGACCTTCGAGATGCTTTCGTCGGAATGAATGATAGCCTCGATCTCGGGTCGGATATGGAACGGGCGATACGTTCCGCTACGGTCGTGGAACAGGCATTAGGCGGAATTTCGCGGCGTTTATGGGACGACCCGTTCGAATGGACCCTGCCTGAGGCGTTTCCTACGCGGCAGAAAGCATTTGAGTATCTTTCGGAGGTTAGAATGCTCCGGAGATCAACCTTCGCTGCATTTAGGAATGACGATGAACTCGATCGGCTGATTCCTGCGCCGATAGAGATGCGGTCGATCCGCGATGTTCTTTTGGATGCCTTGACGCGGTCGCGGGCCATCCTTGATGCCCGATGACAATGCCGACCTGGCGTTTGGGTTTTGCTGCCTGAACTTTTTCGTGCAACAATTCGTTTCATCAAGTGTCCTACGCTATGCAGGGTATACATTGTCCAAATTGCGGTCAGCAGCAGGTCTCGCGAGAGACCAAGTTTTGTTCTCGGTGCGGGCTGCCGTTGACCGGCGTTCGGATGGTACTTGAAAATGGCGGGGCTGTTCCGATAATCGAAAGAACAAAAACTGCCCGTTTTTTCAATAAGCGAAACGGAGTAGTCTTTTCAATCTCATGGTTCATTATCTTTTCGATGTTCCTTACAGCATTTTTCGGAATCTTGAATGCTCCTGATGAACTTGTCGCGATCGTAGCTATTACCGGTTTTTTCGGCAGTATTCTTTCCCTGCTTATCTCGTTGGTATTTTTTCCCAGCTCAAAGTCCACAGCCCAGGCCCTAACTGCGTTTGAGCAGACGGCAGGTTCTCAAAAACAATTTGCTCCGATGCCTGACCGCGGAGCGCTTCCGCCCCGGGATGTGTTGGCTGACGCGGCCTTTGTACCACGTGCGGGCATGTGGCTGGATACGAAAGAACTCGCCCCGTCGGAAAGGTCCGAGGGAAGGACAAAACTGCTTAGTGACGAAGAAACCCGTCAATAACCTATCGCTTTTCCGTCACTTCGCCGGTCTATTACGCCAACACGCCGTCCATCTTTGCTGATCATGATGCCGGTTGCGGACGCAACGTATCCGGGATTCGCTATCAGATTGTGACCTTTTGCCGTCAATTCTCGTCTTGTTCGATCCGGCAGCCCGACGGGTTCCCAACGAACGCTATCAGGGAGCCACTGATGATGGGCGCGGGGGAAATCGATAGCCTCTCGCAGATCCATCTTGTGGTCGATCATATTGATAACCGTTTGTGTCACGGCGGTGATGATGCGCGGACCTCCGCGGGCGCCAACCGCAAACCAAGGCTTTCCGTCTTTAGTAAGGACGATCGTGGGTGTCATTGATGAAAGTGGTCGTTTGCCGGGCTTGATGATATTTCGCTCGCCTTGTATCAGTTCAAAGAGATTAGGCCTTCCCGGAGCGGTAGTGAAATCGTCCATTTCATCATTCATAAGGATCCCCGTGCCCTTGATCGTAACGCCTGAACCGAATAGGTCATTTATCGTATAGGTATTGGAGACAACGATGCCGTCCTTATCGACAACCGTGTAATGGGTTGTATCCATCGATCCGTCGGGTGTTTGCCTACCGAACTTTATCGCTGAACTCGGCGTCGCCTTCGCCGTGTCGATGCTCGCTCGACGTGTCGCAGCATAATCTTTCGAAATAAGCCATGAAGTTGGTATATCCGCGTGGTCCGGATCGCCTGCGTATTCCGCCCTGTCAGCAAATGCGCGTTTCATTGATTCGATGACCAGATGCCATCGTTCGGGCGAAGCGGGATCCATCGACGCCAAATCGAACGCCTCCAGCATATTCAAGGTCTGCAGCATGACGACACCTCCCGAACTGGGCGGCGGCATGGTGATTATCTTGTGCCCGCGATAGTCACCTACAAGCGGCGTTCTTTCAACCGGCAGATAATCTCGCAGATCAGCTTCCGTTATCAGGCCGTTGTTCGCTTTCATATCTGCGGCGATCAGTTTCGCGGTCCGGCCTTTATAAAACTCTGAAGCCCCCGCCCTTTCGATCCTTGAGAGAGTGGCAGCCAATTCAGGCTGTCTCAGCAATTCACCCTCTTTTAGATATCTGCCGCGATTTAGGAAAATGCGGTCGCTGTCAGCATATGGTTCCATTCGTCCTTTATATTCGACAAATAGATCGGCGAATCGTTTCGACAGCTTGAACCCTCTTTGCGCAACTTCGCGAGAAGGCCTTATCAGATCACGCCATTTGATCTTCCCTGAGCCGTATTTTCTGAATGCCATATCAAATCCCGCTAGAGTACCGGGAACCCCTGAGGCACGGTAGCCCACAGTTGAAGAACCCTCGCCTCGGATAGGATCGCCGTTGTCATTTAGGAACATACGCTCAGTCGCGGCTTTTGGTGCGCGTTCACGGTAGTCGATTGCCGTCGAGCGCCCATCGGGAAAACGGATAAGCATGAAGCCTCCTCCGCCAATGTTACCGGCCTCGGGATATACCACCGCAAGGGCGATGCCGACGGCGATCGCGGCATCAATAGCGTTTCCCCCACGCCTGAGAACATCAACGCCGATCTGCGATGCGATCTCATGCTGCGAAGCGACCATAGCATTCTTTGCCGAAGGCGCTTCGTGAATGTATGGCCCGGCCGGGAGCTGCGCACGAATAAAACTGTGGGGAACGACGAGCGTCGCTATAACAAGGAGGCCCGCACAAAAAGCACGAATGGAGGTTATTCTCATTCTGCTATTTTCTGATTTAACGGGCTTCTTCTCAAGTCGAGTCGATCTTCTGAAGTTAGCTCGGCCAATCGTTTTTCTTTATAGCGGGCGAAGTGTATCCTTACACTTCTATAGCGAAGTGTGTTTTATTCCTTTCGGGGAATGTTTGGGCAGGCCGACAAATGCGTTCAATATTGCCAAAACCGGGATTTGCAAAGGCCATACGCAGGGCCCCGTCGGCATTCGGGCGTCGGCTTGCCGGATACCGTTTTTACGCCTATTTCGCATTGATCGGCCCCGGCATCGTTGCCGCCAGTTCCGGTAATGAGGTCAGCGGCATCGCCACATATTCGATTGCAGGCGCTGAATATGGTTACACACTTCTCTGGACATTTCTCCCAATGACGCTCTTCTTCTGTGTTGCACAGGAAATGTGCGTGAGGATGGGTGTCGTGACAGGACAAGGATTATCCGACCTTATTCGTGAGCAATTCGGCGTGCGATGGACGACGGTCGTAATGATCGCCCTTTTGATCGCGAATTCCGGTATCATCATCGCCCAGTTCATCGGCATCGCTCAGGCCTCGGAGATTTTTGGTTTGTCGAGATATTATACGGTTCCGCTGGTCGCCTTGTTTGTCTGGTGGCTTGTCGTAAAGGGCTCAGCAAGGCGTATCGAGACGGTCTTTCTCCTGATGTCCTTGGTCTTTTTCCTTTATGTAATTTCAGCATTCATGGCCGGTCCGGATTGGGCTGACGTTGGAAGACAGGCGATAAGTCCTTCGCTCAGCCTTGAAACCGGCTATTTGTTCACGGTAGTGGCGTTGATAGGAACTACGATCACCCCGTTCATGCAGGTCTATGTTCAGAGTTCTGTCGTCGAGAAAGGGCTCGATAAGGACGATCTGAGGACCGCCAGGATCGACGCAATATTCGGCGTGTTATTCGCCAACACCATTGCCGCCTTTATCATGATCTCCGCGGCGGCCACGCTCTTCCCTGCCGGTATTATTCCTGATGACGCTTCGCAGGCTGCACTGGCGCTGGCACCGGTTCTCGGCGATTATGCAACTATTATTTTTGCGGTCGGGATATTGGGTGCCGCGATGCTGGCGATGGGCGTTCTACCTTTAGCGACGGCCTACAGCCTCAGCGAAGCGCTTGGCTTTGAAAAGGGTATTTCCCGATCATTCAGAGATGCCCCGATCTTCCTGGGTGTCTTCACTGCACTGCTGCTATTGGGCGGAATAGTCGCACTATTGCCGGGGATCCCGCAGTTCAAGCTCCTTATCTTGACCCAATGCGTCAATGGCCTTCTTTTGCCCATTCTGCTCATAGCTATGATAACGCTTGCAAACAACAAAGAGATCATGGGTGAGCACCGGAATCGAACGCTGCACAACATCCTTGCAATTGGAACCGGCGTGGTCGTCTCGACCCTTTCGTTGCTATTGATTGGAAAGACGATTGTTGATATGTTCTAGGACGTTCTATGGCCTCATCAGATACTCGACGAAAACTGTTTCGCCTTCTCGGGTTTATCGCTGTCTCAGCACTCCTGCTTGTTCTTTTTCCCATCATAGAGGATCTCTTGGTCTCTTCGCTCAGTTCGTATCTAGGATTGACCATAGCCGAGGATGGCTCTATCAGTGCTGCAGCGACCGGTGTTAATGCAAAAATGGCGGAAACATCGCTTTCTATCGCCATTGCCGTACTTAATATTCTGCGGGTCATCGTTTGGATGGCGTTAATTATCGGTGTTGTAAGGCTTGCAGGCTTTTTTATGGCCAAAACAGTCTTCCGGGGCGCCACTTCCGGGGAGCTGTCATCGATATTGCGGTCGGTGATATCGATCATTATCTACATCGTCGCTTTCTTCATAATTTTTCAATCGCAGTTTCCCAATGTCCAACTCGCGCCCCTATTTACGGGTTCTACGATCATTGGTATAGTTGTCGGCCTCGCTCTTCAGGACACCTTGGGCAATCTCTTTGCAGGACTTGCTTTGCAGGCAGATCAGCCTTTTCAGGTTGGCGACGTCATCATCGTCGGGGCCAATAAGCCGGGTATTGTTGAGAGGGTCTCTTGGCGAGGTGTCAAGATCCGCACTTTTCAGGAAAAGACCTTGGTCATTAGCAACGCGGTTCTCGGACGCGAGACCATCGAGGTCGCAGCGCGTAATAATTTGAACGCCCGAAGTGTTTTTTTTAATACCCTTTACGTAAATTCTCCTGCAAGGACCATTCGCGCAGTGCGCGAGGCGGTACAACAGGTAGAAAACGTGTCAGCCGCCCGCGTGCCGAACGTCCGCATCCGAAACCTCGGCGACAACGGCATCGATTGGGAAGTGAAATACTGGCTCGATGATTATATCCCGCACAATGACACGGATGCTCTGATCCGGCAGCGTATTTGGTACGTATTTCAGCGAGAAGGCATTGATTTTGCGTTCCCGACAAGAACCCTGCACATTGCGCGGCGGCAGCATATATCCACCGGTGACGAAATAGTCTTGGACAATGAGGAGATACTCCGAAATTTAGAAATTTTGAAGCCTCTCTCTGAGGACGAGATAAACAGACTCGCCCATTTTTCGTCATCCAGAGTCTATGCCCCGGGCGAGGCCATCGTGGCAAAGGGCCAAGAGGGCGGGTCAATGTTCGTGATCATGCGTGGGCGGGTATCCATCCAGATACCCGTAGGCGGGAAGATGATCAATGTAAACGAACTCGGCGACGGCGAGTTCTTTGGCGAGATGAGCCTATTGACAGGGGAGCCCCGGACGGCAACCGTTCTTGCGATCGAGGAAACGGAGGTTCTCAAAGTAGGCAAAGAAGCACTTCGGCCGATACTGGCTGAAAATCCGGCATTGGTCGAATCTGTTTACCATCACATCGAGGAACGGAAGAAGGCCTTAAGATCTAAAGAAAAGAGTGCACAGCCTGAAGCGTCCGAACCCCGAGGCCGAGTATTGGCGTCGATTAAGAATTTCTTCGGGCTCAAGCACTGATCGTTCAGATCGACTCAGTTGTCTTTTTCACCGGGTACGTCATATACCGAATGAAGAACTTCTGAGATCGGCGGACGAAACCGATCCACGGCGGAAGCGTCTGAGCGTTCATCGAATACCGTTTTAAGGATGTTGCCTCCGCGGGTCTCGCCCGGCATAGTGTCGCTTTCGGCTTCTACATTCTCGCTGGGTATTGCCAGATTGGATATCGCTCTCTCAAGCCGCAACATGCGGGATCTCTCCAGACGCCGGATCGCTCTTGAGACCTTCGGGCTTTCTTCGGGAGCCCGCTCAATGCGACGCCGCAATGCTACATACTCTCGCAGTTCGGAAGAGGGGGCCTTGATCGCGATCTCATCGATATTCTCGTCGCGAAGCATGCTCAAAAGAACAGCAGCTCTCTCGTGATCGCCGTTTACGTTGTAAAGGCACCCTAACGCATACACCGCCAATGGGGGCGGCGGGTCGAAGCGGCGCAAAATGTCTTCGCCTCGAGCGATCACTTCCTCCACTTCGAATCCGTACCACCGTCGCCGCGGATTCGAAATGATCTCATCAGCAAGAAGGTAGAACTCGAAAACACTTCGAGCGTTAGAAGTCTTGGCCGGTGCCATCAGTCGCCACACCAAATACGATGCTGACGCCAGGAAAAACAAAAATGCGAGAGGAAAACCTGAAAAAAGGAGCAAAGCAGTCACAACTATGCTTGCAACCGAGTAGGTAGCGATCTCTTTCGCGGTAAACTTTTCCCCCTTTATCGATAACTGTTCGGCCCGTTTATCTATCTCACCCATCGCAGCCATCCTTTACGAGAAAATTCACCGGAATCAACGCACAACAGTTCTACCGCTCTTTACCCTTACCCGCGGCTCCGCTCCGGGCGGTGCATTGGTGAGCTTGCCGGCGGAACCTTTACATTTGGCACAGTACCCCCATAGACGAAGGCTGTGGTGTGTTGCCTCAAACCCGAAACTCGCTGCCATCTCGTCTTGGAGCGCTTCGATGTCAGGGGAATAAAACTCTATCACCAAGCCGCACGATGTGCAGATCATATGATCATGATGTTCGTCCGAATGGAGCTTCTCGTAATACGTTTTGTTGTCGCCGAATCTTACCTCTTGGGCAAGCCCGGCCGTCGTAAGGAGTTTTAGCGTTCTATAAACGGTCGTCAATCCAACGGTAGGATCTTTCTCGCTCACCAATCTGTAAAGATCCTCACTCGTTATGTGATCACCTACGTCAAGGAAGGTTCGAAGTATCAGATCCCGTTGCTCGGTCCGACGAAGTCCTGCCGAACGCAGGTAGTTCTCAAACAGGATCTGCTCTTCGTCGAAATCTTTAGCCTTTCGTCCCATTGTTTCTCGAACGCCGCCATCGGCCTATCGCAATTTCGCTCTCGCAAAAGCGACACGCGACCTCATGGTCTCTATCCTGTCGGGATTCGCTCCCTTTTCTGCGGCAAGTTTCAGCGCTCTTTCGCCGAGAAGCAGATAGATCTCCATTATCTCCTCGGAGCACAGTTCATTGATCGCCGCAACATGTTTTGAAAATGTCTCAACATCGGCCCGAGCGAACGTACCCGTCATCGCACTTGCCGTTTCCTGACGCGAGAGATTTGCGATCGTGCTTGATACCAGCGGCATCAGTATCCGTTTGGCGTCATCCCGCTCAACCCCGCATGTCTCTAACATTTCGAAAGACGCGTCAAGCAACGCAACCAAATGACCGCACGCTGTTACGGCTGCCGCGTGATAAAGGGTCTTAAATCTTGTGTCGATAGCGAACGGGAGGCCTCCCAATGCCTCCACCAGTTCCCTGCCTGTTTTAACGGCGTCCGGGTCGCCCTCAACACAAAAATATGCACCGTTAAAGCGTTCTTTTCCTGAAGCAGGTTCGCTGATCGAGACCAATGGGTGTATTGACCCCAGCGATGCTCCAAGATCCTTTAGTGCGCATAATAAACCACTCTGCAATGCGCCGCTCGTATGATAAGCGTATTTGACCGCATCAAATGAATTGGCCGCCCAATCCGCTGCGGCAGCAATATAAGGGTCTTGGACAGCGACGATTAGTATGTCAGCATTACCGCCGGAAAATTCCTCGACCTTCTCGATCTTTACATGATCGGGCAGCAGGCCGGCGACAGCGTCGAGCATCTTCCGCCCGCGGTAAACAAGATGAGTGACTTGATATTCGTCAGGCGGAAGGCTGAGTGCGAGAGCCAACCCAATCCGTCCGGCACCTATGATCGAGACCGTCGGCATATGACCAAGTATAGCGTTTTCATCAGTTATAACCGAAATAGAAACACTATACTAGCGAAACGACGTCCTTAAGCACCTCTATGCTTTCCGCTTCAATATCAATTGCCTCTCCGCGCGAAAGTTCGGATATAAGGCTGTCCCTGACCGTGGCAACAAGCTTATCCTCGGCAAACGCCCCCAGCTCATCTATCGTGTTGGAAACGAAACGCTCTGATGCTCGTGCGATAAAGGTCTCGATGTTAGACGAGGAAATCGGCGGAGTAAGATCAGGGTCAAAAGCACAATTACAGACAGGCCTTGCTGCTAACTCTGATTCACTTGTCAGATCGCACCAGTGCCGTCGTAATGCTCTTTCGATGCCGGACAGGATCATTTTATCGGAAGCAGGAAACCATGGCAGGTCAGCAGCTTCGACAAAAATGCTCCATCGATCGACACCTACAGCGCCCGCAACAACGTCACGCAATTCCTTTTGGTCGTTCTTTGCGATGTGGTGCTCGCGCACATAGTTCTCCGCATACGCCATTTGGAAATTGCCAAAAAGATCCTCTTTCAACACGCGGTACGGCTCGTCCGGAACAATACCGAACCCGGAACGGATCGCTGATGAACGCAAATGCTCAACAGAGCCGTCCTCCGTAAGAAATGAAAATGAGAAAAAGGCGCTCTCGGATCTAATGTTTTCCGCGTTCACCAAAGCGGTCTCGACCTCTGAGGCGTCGAGGCACCGTTCCGAATAATCGTCAAGAGACCCCCTGAAACAATCAATGAACTGAGACAAACAGTCTTCAGCCGATGCGCCGCTATGGATCCACGCTGAGACCATCGAAGCAGCCCTTCCAAGCGAACGACGCACTTGCTCGGTCTTTTTCCAAAAACTCAGTGTAAGGCTTTCCGCGGGGACGGCCTCAAGACGGGTCAAAAGGTCGCGTCTTTCCCATTCGCCAAACCAGGATCGCAAACAATCCGCGATATCAGGTGTAATGCCCGCGGCTAGTTCATCCGATGATGCCAGCCGCTTACACCATTCTTCGAGTTCGACGTGCGCATGTTTGGACTGAAGCGGCCTGGCTACTGCAACAATATCGTCCCAAACGATCTGCAGGTCCAGCGACCGGCTATTGATACGGCTACCCCGAACTGTCACGAACTCCAGATCCATTGCCGCAACCAATGCCGTTATGACCAACTGCCTTGCCTCAAGGCTCAGACCCGTAGGCTGCCGGTACAAAATGTCCTCGAGGACAGAAATGGACGATCTGTCGTCGGAGGCTTCAATAGTACTGATCAGAGAGGATGTCAACGGCGACCGCGAAAGAAGCTCAAGAGACGAAGGCTTCAATAGATCGCCGTGTTCTTCTGCCAACCCCAGCGGTAATGCAATAGCCTTTGCCAATTTCTGGATCTCAGGTGATTCAGCCTCCACTCCGATTAAGAACTTTGAGACAAGTGTGGAAAACTCTTTTGTTCCGATCCGCTTACCGAAGGGCGGATGCTGTACGAATAGTTGACTGAAATCCTCGTCAAAAAGTGGTGAAAATAGATACGCTAATGTATGTTTTTCTCGATCTTCCTCAGAAAACGAACTGCTTTTGCCGCGAATCTCGAATTCTGCGTCCTCAACCAAAACGCGAGTAAGAATTCGCTCAATGGAAAGCCTTAATTTTCGGATCTCGACGTCGTCAACATTGTTCGATCGCGACATTTCGTCGGCAGCGATCCTGATATAGTCTTCAATATCACTGCTTTCTTCGCGGGAAAGAGAGGGCAACCGCCAAAAACCGGTAACGTGCACACCCTCCGTCGATGGAGTCGGAACTTCTGCACCTTTCGGTAAGACTATGATCTGCCAGTCGAGCCGTTCGGCTCCAAGGAGAGCATTATTGTTGTTTCCGTGCCATGAGATCCTTCCCCGCCGAAGTGTGTTTTGCCATTCCAGAACAGACAACGCACCACCGTCCGAAAAAAGATCCTTTCCGTCAAGATCCGAGAAATGCCAACCTGCCAAATGTAGAAGTTCGACAAGAATACTTTTACCGTGATCATTTGGTTGGTCCTCGATCACAGCTGCAGGCGGCATAGCGGCAGGAACCTCAAACTCTTCCCTTTCTACTTCAAGGCCGACCAACAAATATGCCCTCTTTCCGGACGGATCTGTAAATTGCCTGATCGGTGCAGACTTCGAGCGGGAAATATTGGACAGAAGCTCTTCAAGGTCAAGGGCCGTTCCTCCGCTATCGGTCAGCACGCCGGCTTCAATTTCATCAGGCGTCGCAGGCGAACCCGACAATGAGCGCAATATCAAGTATTTCAATGCAAGCCTGGCCGGATAGCGATGAGTAAGCGGCAATTGCTCCAAAATCTCCTTGTCGATGCCGTCAAGAACCGCGAACGCAGGCATAAGATCTACGTGCGCGCGAAGACGCGTTTCTACAGCATCAAACATCTCGTCAAGCCCGATCAGCGATTCGGCCGGCCGCCCCATGATCTTGACAGCGGCATTAGAAGCAAAGCCCAGTAGTGCGAAATCTGGAACGTAGAACCTTACGAACGGCGCAATGTCCAAGCTCTCGGGATGAAGCGGATATAGCGAAGCGAATCTTTCTTCGCTCCATCGAAATGCACGAAATCTTTCCTTAAAGCCGGCATAAACCCGGCCAAGCTCAGAACGGGAGCCCTCCAGTTTCGGAAAAACGTAAGAATTTACGATCTGATAAAGATGCTGCGGATCTAAGTAGTCTATGACAAATTTCTCGGCAAGCTCGACATTCGGCCCGTCGGCGCCCGAAATATCATCATCAAGAGCGATCCCAACAAAGATACCGAGTGCTTTTGCATTATCGGCAATTGCAGCCAGATCGCCGCCGTCATCCCGCGTGATCCTCTTTTCGCGTCCGGGATTTGAATCAATGATCAATGCTACGATCCTATCCCCTCCGGCTTTTACCAATTCTCCAAGCAGATCGGGAATCCCGGTGTATGAACTGAGGTCTGTATTGAATTCCCTCTCGGCGGCGTTTCTCAGTTCCTTCAGCAGATCATCGTCAGATCCGCGAAACACACGAACGACCTTGAATTCCGCTCCGCCAAATGCCTCGCAATTCCGGCGGATGTGTTCATCATCCAGCAAGGCCCTCGACGACGCGTCGCTGCACAAAACGGCAAAAAGGGAAAGGAAATGGCTCTTGCCTACACCGCGTTTTCCTGCGATCGCGAATGCAGCTTTTTCTCCGGGTGCAAATCCCGCGATCCTGCCAAGCCAAGACGACATCAGATCGGAGGTCAAAGGCGTGAACCTGTAGCTTTCAACGACCGTTCGGGGGCTTCCAATGGTAGAGGAAGAACTGCTGAACGGCCTTGCTTCAATAAGGTCTTTGACTTTGGGCGAACATTTCGACATTTAGCTGAGATCGACGGGAATTCGACGGCGATAGACCACCGTGACGAAAGAATTTTATCACGTTTATGGTTCCGAACTGCGAGAATTCCAAACTTTACCCTAACTCGATCCAATCAAACGAACTATTTTTGATCCTGCGGCATCAAATTGTCGTTGCTCAACCTGAGTTTTGGGATATAGTAGTCTTTAGCCTGAACGGAGTTACTTATGGTGAACAGAATTTCGCGTTTCATCTCTTGTGTAATTATTTATAACTTAATTGTCACGACAGCATTATTTGGTTCGATGCCTGCTCTGGGCCAGACGACCAGTTCTTCGTCTGCTCAAAAAGGGGAATCTAAAAAGGACAGTAAGAACAGTAAGAAAGGTGAATCTCCCAAGCCGACCCCTGCTCCGCGTGGCCTCAGCCCGTCAGAAGATCCTTCGCAGATCGGCAAACGCAATATCAATAAGGGCAAAGACAAGTTCTTTGGTTGGCTTGGCGGATCGCAGGAAAAGGAGATGCAGATCGGACGGCAGCTTGCGATGGAGGTTGAACAGCAGGCAAAGATGGTCGATGATCCTATCGTAACCGAATATATCAATCGCGTAGGGCAGAACCTAGTTCTTCATTCTGATGCAAAGATCCCTTTCACTATCAAGGTCATCGATAGTGACGAGGTAAATGCTTTTGCTCTTCCCGGCGGATTTTTCTATGTAAACCGAGGCCTTATCCTCGCTGCTGACAACGAGTCAGAGCTTGCAGGTGTGATGGCTCACGAAATAGCTCATGTTGCAGCCCGCCATGCAATGGAAAACCAAGGTAAAGGCGCACTTATCAACTACGGACTTCTCGCTGGCATTATTTTTACCGGAGGCGTGGCCGGTTCCGTTCTTCAAAACACCGCAGGCATCACGCAGGCACTGGCGTTCTTTAAATTCAGCCGCGGCGCAGAAGAGGAGGCGGATAGACTCGGAGTTCAATATCTTTACGCTGCAGGGTACGATCCTCGCGGTATGTCGACAATGTTCGAAAAATTGGCATCGCAGAACAGGAAAAAGCCCGGTACGCTTGCAAGGCTATTTACTACCCACCCGCAGTCGCTCGAACGCCGCGATGCAAGCGAGCAGTTAGTCACACGATTCCCTGAAAAAGAAGAATATTTGATAAGCACGTCGGAATTTCAACGGGTCAAGAACCATTTGATGAAGATCACCAATGCCCGTGCTGGGGTTTCTATAGATTTTGACGATCCTGAAGATACTCGCCCGACCCTCAAGAAACGTCAGCCGGATGCGCCTGAGGCGAATGATGACGGCAGCAGCTCAAGCTCTTCGTCGGACGGCCCGCCGAAACTTAAGAAGCGGGATCAACCCGAACCGGCTCCGACGCCGCAATTCTGAGGCATGAGGACAAAAAATAGGCCCGCTTTTCGGCGGGCCATTTTCATTTTCCAATGATCCGTTTCACGGCTGCGGCTGGTCAGGTTGAGAGGTCTGCGGCCTTTGGGATATGACCGTCGTCAAGGCCTGTGGGATCTGGTTCTGGAGTATATCGCCCTGATTCTCGATGATCTGGTCGATCAGCTCGAATTTCTCCCTGTCAAATGACCGCGACATTAGCACGCCGCTCTTGTCTATTGTCATCGGATATATACCAAAGAACTGGTTCCTGAAGTTCTGAAAGAACGACACCTGTTCCGGCGGCATTACTTTTATACGGTCCGGGTTCGGTGCCGGTACGGTCGCTCCGATCAGCTCAAGCTGTTCGCTGGCTCGACGAACATATTCGCCATTGGGATAGTCGCTTACTATTCGCTGGAAATAGCGAGCTGCCTCATCCGTTTCTTCTTCGACAAGGTATGTGACGGCCAGCTTATAAAGAACCTCTTCCATGTAGGAGAAATCGGGATATTTATCAAGTATTTCCCGATATCGTGACTGAGCTCCTTTCAAACCGCCCTTTTTCTGGTCGATGGAAAGGTTGTAATAGTAATTCGCAATTATGAGATTGTGCAGGCCCAAATTGTCCTGCACCTCCTTCAGTCTCAGTTCGGCATCGGTCTTCAAAATGCTGTTCGGATAATTCTGCAACAGGGCTTTGAGGCGTGTTTCCGCTCTACGCGCGCGAGTTGCGTCACGATCGGGCAATCCGATCTGACGCATTTCAGACTCGGCGATCTTCAGGACCACACGATCTGCCAACGGATGCGTCGGGAAGAACGTAAGCCAATCCTGATACGAAGCGATGGCTTGGATCAAAGAGCTGGTAGAACCCTCCAGATAGAAAGAATCGCCGACCGCAAGCTTCGCCATCGGCAAATATGCCGAATCGGGGTAAGTTGTAATGATCGTCTGAAACAACAGCCGCCCCACATCATAGTTCTTTTTTCGGATCTCCCGAGTTGCGACAATGAACAGCTCCCTGTCGCGGCCCGGGGAAACGCTGCCGATCAGTTCCTCATACTCATCTGTGCCGCCGCCGCCAAAAATACCGAGAAACTTTTTCTTCTTTTTCTTTTCTCGAGGCTTTCCGACCGGTGAATCTGAACCTGCCCGAGCACTCGCTGTTTCGATCTGTGCGGTATCGACGCGGTTCTGCAATTCAGCAACACTCTGCTCGAAACCATCGAGATCGGACCGCTCGTACTTATCACCGCGATCGATCTTGCTGCGGAGCCCGTTTATGTCAGACTGCAGGCGGCTGACGTCCTTTTCCAAGGCGACGAGACGGCCTAACGGCGTGTTGAGCTTCTTTTCGTCATCTTTTTTGGACTTGTCGCTCTTATTTTCTTCTTTTATTACCGATATGGCGCTGTTTAGCGACCGCCGCATCCGTTCGAGCTTATCGCGCATCACATCAAGACGTTGCGCCACAGTTCCATCGCCCGAAACCTGAGCATCGGTCGGCATAGCCATCAATGAAAGAACTAAAATTAAAATAAAGGCAATACCTTTTAATTGCTTCATAACTAAAAACTCAAACCCATTTTGTACCGCTTTCGATCAAACTTCTAACTGCCGCAGCTGGGTCTTCATTGCCGAAGACCGCAGAGCCGGCTACTGCGATGTCCGCACCTGCTTCGGCTATCCGTCCGATATTCGTTTTATCAACTCCGCCGTCGATCTCGATCTTTACCTCGAATCCGCCTCGAACGATCATATCCTTGAGTCGGCGAACTTTTTCAAGGACCTCAGGTATAAATACTTGTCCGCCAAATCCGGGATTCACTGACATTACGAGCACAAAATCGCAGTGCTGCAATACTTCGTCAAGCGTTGACAATGATGTCGCCGGGTTTATCACTACTCCCGCCTTTGCCCCGTTGTCACGGATCGATGTCAACGTACGGTGAATATTTGGGTCCGCCTCTATGTGAATCGAAACCATGTCCGCACCGGCTCTCGCGAATTCGGCCGCATATTTTCCGGGCTCAACGATCATTAAGTGCGTGTCAATGACCATATCCGTTGCCTTTCGGATCGACGTCAAAACCGGAAGGCCGATAGTAATGTTCGGCACAAAACGGCCGTCCATTACGTCAAAATGCAGTATATTAGCTCCGCCTGCTTTAACGGCGTTGATCTGTTCGCCGAGCTTTGCAAAATCCGCAGAAAGTATTGACGGGGCTATCTCGATCATCAAAGCTTTATGTTTGGTGCAAAAATAGGGCTGCCGGTTGTATTACCGAGGTCTCGGAGCGGGCCGATTGCCTGATTCTACTGACGCCGGACGCCCGGCCGGACCGCCGGACGGCCTTGTGTTGCCCGCAGGCCTCGGGGTCGGACGTTCGTTCGGCGGTGTCGTTGTTGACGGCTCCTTCTTGTTTGCAGGCGTAGCACCGTCATTCTTATTATCGCCCTCGGAGGTTCCTTCACTATTGCCGGCAACGTCGCGCGTCGCCTCAGCCTTTTTACGGTTGGTATTCGAATTCGCCTTTGTTTTCTTTGGCTTGTCCGAGATCATCTCCTCGATCTTTTCCGAATCATCTTCCTCGGTGTTCTTTTTCAAACTGGTTGGCGTGTTACCTTCTCCCGGGCCCTTGCTTGTTACAACCAGGATCAACTGGCCCGTCTTCACGGTCTCGCCGGGTTTTGGAAGCTGTTCAATTACCGTATTAGGGGTTTCTTCACTAAATCGGTCCGCACGTTTCTTGATCTTAAGTCCGAGGGACGCCAACTCCCTTTCCCCTTCTGACAGGTCCTTTCCGGTAATCTCAGGAACCTTTACCTCTTTGCCCTGCAAAGACATGTAAACGACCGTTCCCATGGAGAACAGGAAAAGCGTGAGCAATATCACAGTTGCAGCAAGCCGCCCGATCGCACCAATTCCGCGTTTCATATCTTCAGCTCCAACAGTCCGGGGCAAAAAAGAAAGTGTAACATTCTGCGTTTCAAAATGATAAGAGGCATTAACATCAATACCGTGCAAACACCGCGGCGAAAAATCCGTCCATGCCGTCACGATGAGGCCAGGTCCGCAAGGCATCGCCGGCTGACATCCGCATTATCTTTTCGGATGCGGAAAGTTGAACAAAGTCCTTGTGCCCCGACAAAAACTCGCCTGCAACCTGTTCATTCTCCTCGGGTTCGAGAGAACACGTTGAATAGATCAGCTTGCCGCCTTTTCGCACAAGTTTGGATGAATTTTGCAGCAGCCTCAGTTGTTTCTCTTTTGCCGCTCCTATACGCTCCCGGGTTACACGATATCTGATCTCGGGGTTATGTCGTATCGTGCCGGTTCCGGTACATGGAGCATCCACAAGGATCCGATCAAAACTCTCTGCGTCAAATGGCATCGCCGATGTCCCGTCTATTTGGACAATGCGTACGCTCTTCACATTCTGATATGCAAGGTTTTTTTGAAGTGTGGTCAGCCGTCGTGGACTGCTGTCGGCCGCGACGATCAAACGATCCGGATGACTGTGTCGAGATGCGACAAAACCGGTCTTTCCGCCGGGTGCGGCACAAAGATCCAGAAACGTCGACCTTTCTGGTATATCAACCAACGATGCGACAATCTGCGAACCTTCGTCCTGAACATAGACCTTGCCTTCACGCATCCAATGCAGCAGCTGCTCATCAAACCCTTCAGCCAAATAGCAATTTTCAACGTAATAGGATCCGGAATATGCTGACAACTCTGAATCTGGGATGTGACACAATTTCCGGAACGCGACCTTTGGGCGCTCATTATTTGCCAACGCGATCGCAGAAGCGATCTCAAAGCCGTGGTCTCCGCTCCATTTTTCTATCAGCGAACGCGGATGGGAGGTTTCGGTAGCAATTCGTTCGACATCGTCTGAAAATTCAAGCTCCGGAACTCCGCTTTGGAGTTTTCTGAGTACCGCATTGACAAAAGGCGCCGCCGACGACTTCTTGAAGCGTCGCACAAGTTCAACGCTGTCGCTGATAGCAGCAAATGCCGGGATCCTATCCAAAAACAAAAGTTGAAAGGCTCCTATACGGAGAGCAAAAAGCACCTCAGGGTCGATACTGCGGTTTCCCGTAAAAGAATGGATGATCGCGTCCAGGAACATCTGTCTCCTGAGCACGCCAAGAACGATCTCTCGACATAGACCTGCATCCTTTGCTGTTAGCCGTTCATCTGCCGAGGTGAGCAGATCAGAGGACGACATTTGCTTTAGGTCGAGATCTCGCAATACCTCGAATGCGGCGACCCTCGCAGGTGAGATCTTCATTCGTCAACACTCTCTTCGGGCAGCGGCTCGGCATGCCGCCCGGAAAGGTCGCGCCTCGACCCCACCGAAAGGTCTGCCGCCAACGTTACCCGTTTGTCAAAAACATAGCACTCGCCCCGCCACAGCGAATCTTCCTCTGAAACCGTTTCCAAGTATTTCAAGATGCCGCCCTCAAGTTGGTAAACCTCTTGGAAACCCTGAGCGACGAGAAATGGCGCGAACTTCTCACACCGTATCCCGCCGGTACAGAACATCGCGACCTTTTTATGTTTTCCCGGATCAAGATTATCTTTCACAAACTCCGGCAGTTCGCTGAACTTTTCGGTCGCAGGATTGACTGCACCCTCAAAAGTGCCCGTCTTGAATTCATAGTCATTTCGAGTGTCGAGCAAATATACGTCCTCACTGGTTATGATCTCGTTCCATTTCTCCGGTGGAACGTGAGTTCCTTCACCAAGCCCGATATCCACCTGTCTCTTTAGCGTGACGATCTCGGGTTTTATCTTCACCTCGACCTTGCCAAGCGGCTCTTCGTCGGCGAATGATTCCTTCGGAACTATAGTTTGATTCAAAATACCTTCGGCGGAAGCAATAAAGCTATCGACAGCCTCCGCCCCACCCGAAAGCATCGCGTTGTAGCCTTCCTCCGCAATAATGATGGTGCCATGGACTCCGGATGCCTTCATGGCAGCCAGCAGCCGTTCCTTGAGGAGATCAAGGCCCGACGCATCACCAAGCGGTACGAATTTATAGAATGAAACGATCTTGAACACTATACTCTACGACCCAAATACTTCGCCGGCCGTGACACGGGCACCGTTCGCGAACTCCGCCGCTGATTGACGCTTCTTTCCTTCCGCCTGAAGCTCAGTGATCTTCAGCACCGAACTTGTTCCGCATCGAACCCACACTCCGGCCTTATTCGCTTCGATCACGGTCCCCGCTAGATCGATGCTGCTTTCAATATTTGAAACGAAAGCGTCATGGACCACGAGCCTTTTTCCCCGAAACATTGTGAAGCTGCCCGGAAAAGGCTTAAAGCCGCGGATCTTGCGTTCAATATCAGCTGCGTCGCCGTTCCAGTTTATCAAACCGTCTGTCTTTCGCAGGATCGGCGCATACGAAGCTTCATCGTCATTCTGCTTTTTCGGAACGATGTTATCGATGTCGGACAAGGTTTTCGAGAGCAATTCTGAACCGATCACAGCCGAACGTTCCAAAAGCTGCGAAGCTGTTTCGCGGTCGGAGATCTCCAAGGCCTGCTGAAGCAAAATATCGCCTGTGTCGAGCCCGGCGTCCATCTTCATCGTGGTCACACCGGTCGTTGTTTCGCCGTTCGCGATCGCCCAATTTACCGGTGCGGCACCGCGATATTTCGGCAATAGTGAAAAATGGAGATTTATCGCTCCGTGCGGGAAAGCGTCAAGCATTGCCTGCGGCAAAATACGGCCATATGCTACGACCACGGCACAATCAGCTTTCAGAGACCGAAATGCCTCGATCTCGTCATCGGTCTTGATGCGCTCAGGCTGGCGAACCTCGAGCCCATGCCGGATCGCGGCTTCTTTTACCGGAGACATCTTCAACTGCTGACCGCGTCCGGCGGGCCGGTCCGGCTGAGTATAGACCGCGACAACATCGTGACCGTCCGCCACCAGCCGCTCCAAAGAGGCGACTGCGGCCGCCGGCGTACCCATGAAAACTATTTTCATTTCGGACCAGGCAGCGGGATTTCTAGAATCCGCAGTGATAATTGGACCATTCATAGGATTTGGTCCATTTGCCCTGCTTTCGGCTGTAGGCGGTGAATCCGGCGCCTTCGAACGACTGAACGTAGGTGAATACCTCGCGAACGCCGTCGCCATCTACGTCGAGCGAATCGAGCAGCAGTTCGTGGTAAACGCCTTCATCTATAGATTTGATGTCGCCGCTCATCACGTTGGCCTCGTCGATAGTTCGGAAATCTTTGACCGCGAGGGAGTATTTCGGATTCTTGCCTTTTTCAGCGATGAAAAAGAAGAGTCCGCGCGTTTTGGCGTCGATCTCGATCCAATACGTCCCGACCATCTCGGCGACGCCGTCGTTATCGACATCGATCGAGGTCAAATTGTGATATTTCAGATCCTTGCCGGAGAATTTGTGTTTCGCTATCTCGGCGGAAACGAGGGTCTCGATCTCGGCCCTTTCGTTCGCGGTGGGACGTTTGCGGAACGACGTACCGAACTTGCCCGGCAGATTCGTGGCCAAACCCATCACAAGTCCTTTCGGCGTAAAGGTTGCCGATGTCGTGGCAATGGTTGCCATGTTCGACGAACAATCGGCCTTTGGATCCGAACTCGTTACGGAAACGCTGCCAACCTCGCTGCCGCCGAAAATGAGGCGGTATTTTTGCCCGGGCTTGTAATAGGTTCTGTTAAAAGCAGTGATTATCCGGAGCTCGTCGCTGCCGTTGACCGGCTGCTGCAGCTTGCCTCTGCTGACGTAGGCGATCGGCTCCAGCGTCTTGCCGTCATTCAAAACAGCGAAAACGATAGATCTCGGCGGCGCGGGCTTCGCGTTGCGCTGAGCAAAGGCGTTCCCCGCGACAAACACAAACGAAACCAGAGCAAATAGTGCGAATTGCAGCGTTCTACCTTTCATATTCTTCTCGCATCCGAAGCAGGATCACACTTTTTGGGAGGATAACTTGCCCTGCATGAACTGAAGCAGATACTCTCGGCCGCCTGCTTTCGAGTCGGTGCCGCTCATATTGAAGCCGCCGAAAGGATGCACGCCGACCAGAGCTCCCGTGCATTTGCGGTTGAAATAGAGATTGCCGACGTGGAAATCCTCCCTCGCGCGTTCGATGCGTTCCTGCGAGCCGCTGTAAAGTGCGCCGGTGAGGCCGAATTCCGTACCGTTGGCGATCTCAAGGGCATGCTCGAAATCGCGTGCCTTGGTCACGGCGAGGACGGGTGCGAATATTTCCTCTTGTTCGATGGTGTCGCCGGGCTTTACGTCCGCGATGATGGTGGGCTCGATGAACCAGCCCTTGCTGTCGTCGCCTTTGCCGCCGGTCATCAGGCGTCCGCCCTCGGCGATGCCCTTTTCGATGTAGCCGAGCGTCGTGTCGTACGAACGCTTGTTAATAACGGCGGCGACGTCGGTATCGGCGTCCAGAGGCGAACCGACCTTGAGCTTGCCTGTTAATTCGACGACGCGGTCGAGCAGAGCGTCGTAAACCTTCTCATCAGCGATGAGCCGAGAACACGCCGAGCATTTCTGCCCCTGAAACCCGAAAGCAGCCTGCACTACGCCGACGGCGGCGCTTTCCACGTCAGCGTCATCGGCGACGATGATCGCGTCCTTGCCGCCCATCTCGGCGACGACGCGTTTGATCCAGATCTGTCCGGGCCGTGTTTTCGCGGCTTCTTCGTTGATGTGCAGGCCGACGCCTTTTGAACCGGTGAACGAGATAAAACGCGTCTTGGGATGCGTGACCATCGCCTCGCCTGTGGCGGCGCTGCCGGAGATGAAGTTCACGACGCCGTTGGGCAGGCCGATCTCCTCCAGAATTTCCATGAACGCGCTCGCGATCGCGGGCGAATCCGACGAAGGCTTGAGCACAACGGTGTTGCCGGCGACGACGGCGGCCATGGTCATGCCTGCCATGATGGCGAGCGGGAAGTTCCACGGCGGAATTACAGCTCCGACGCCGAGCGGAATGTACTGAAAATGGTTGTTTTCGCCCGGAATTCGCGTGAGCGGCTGTTCTTCGGACCAGCGGAGCATCTCTCTGCCGTAGAATTCACAGAAATCGATGGCTTCCGCGGTATCTCCATCGGCCTCTGCCCACGTTTTCGACACTTCATAGACCATCAGCGCCGAAAGTTCGTGCTTGCGCTGCCGCATTATGTCCGCCGCCTTGAAAAGGTACGCCGCGCGCTCCGCTGCAGGGACCTTGCGCCACGTCGCGAAAGCCTTTTCCGCCGCCGCGATGGCCTTTTCCACCAGCGAAGTGTCCGTATCTCCCTCGGAAAACACACCGACGACCGTCGCATGGTCAAAAGGCGAGCGGCTTTCGAATTTACTCGGAAGGCTGATCTTTTCGCCGTCGATGATTATCGGATATTCGCGGCCGAGCCCGCCGCGAACCTTCGCGAGAGCGGCCTCGAACGCCGTTTTGTTTTCGGCGGCCGTAAAATCCGTAAAAGGCTCGTTCCTGAATTCGTCCAAAGCTCCTGCTGTCTGCATGTTATTACTCCGTATTTGATCTTTTTTCCTGCGGCGGCGGCTAAATGTTGCGCGATCTGCGCATTTCGCGCATCTCCCACTCGTCCAGCATTTCCGGAAAAACGGCGGGTCCGTCGTTCGGCCATCCGACGACGAAACGCGGCTGCTGCGAATCGTTCAGCCGCTTGACGTATGCGAGCAGCAGCACCCAGCCTTCGCCCAGATATTTGTTCAATTCGCCGCTCGACGTCAATTCTGCGGTCAGTTTCGTGTCCTGTATCTCCAAAAGGCTATCCCCACTTGCCGGTTTTCTGCAGTCTCTTGATTTTACGCTTTGCAAGCTCGCGTTTCAATGCCGACATCCTGTCCAGGAACACAATTCCGTCGCAATGATCGGTCTCGTGCAGCGCGCATCGGGCCGCCAGTCCCTCGAGGTCGAGTTCAATACGCTCGCCGCGGACGTCGTTTCCGCCGATAATAACACGCATCTCGCGTTTTACCACCTGAAACAGCCCCGGGAACGACAAACATCCTTCGTCGCCCGTCTGTTCGCCTTCGACGCGGATGATCTCCGGATTGACGATCGCGTGGCGCTCGTGCGAACCGTCCGCGTTCGGCGTATCCATCACAAAAAGCCGCCGCGAAACGCCCACCTGCGGCGCCGCCAATCCAACGCCGCCCGCCGCCGACATCGTCTCGAACATATCCTCCGCCAGCCGCTCCAGCTCCGCGTCAAATTCCCCCGCCGCGACCGGCCGCCCGACCGTCAGCAGCACAGGATCCGGATAATGAACTATCTCCAGCAACGCCATAAACGCCATTTTACGCCATTGCAACGCCGATTGTCACCGCCGGACCGCAGGCTGCCTGCACCTCTTTGCACAAGCCCGCGCGTGAGCAAGGGCGATAGCGAACGACCGGCATAAACGAAGAAACCGCACACATCTTCTGCCCGCGTACTTTCCGCCTGACCATGCTCCGGATATCGCCCTTGCTCACGCGCGGGCTTCTGCAATTTGGTCTTTGGGCTGAAGCCCGCGATTCCGTGTGCGGACCGCGACCGTCGGCTAAAGCCGACGGCAATTCCAAAGCATAAGATTCAGGCCGGCAGTCTGCGGGCCGGCGTTCAACCACCCGGTTCTGGCACAAAAAACGTGCCAGTGTTGCCGGAACCGGCAACCGCCGCAGGTGGTTCTGACAAGAGGCAAGCCTCTCCGCAGTGCGCCCGCGGCAAGCCGCAAATACACATGCGATGCCTGAAAAGCCTGTGTTTGCGGGCTTTCTTGTTGTTGGAATGGTGTCCGGAGAATGTTTTGTGACCTCCCGAAAATGTTTTTTGACCTCAGGAAAATGTTTTTACACCTCCCGAAAATGTTTTTACACCTCCCGAAAATGTTTTTACACCTCCCGAAAATGTTTCTACACCTCCCGAAAATGTTTTTACACCTCCCGAAAATGTTTCTACACCTCCCGAAAATATTTCTACACCTCCCGAAAATGTTTCTACACCTCCCGAAAATGTTTTTACACCTCCCGAAAATGTTTTTTTGCCTCAGGAAAAGGTTTTTCAGCATTTAGAAAAGGATTTTCAGCCGCAGAAGAATATTTCTAAGCACTGAAAGAAGGTTTCTAAGCACTTAGAAATGGTTTCTAAGCACTTAGAAAAGGTTTTTCAGCACTTAAAGAAGGTTTCTAAACACTTAAAGAAGGTTTCTAAACACTTAGAAAAGGTTTCTAAGCACTTAGAAAAGGTTTTTCAGCAATGAAAGAAGGTTAAAAATCACGGAGAACACATTTCGACGCATAGATCATGCGTTCATCCGCTTAGCGCAAGAAAATCTTCTGCCATCAAATGCGGTCACCCTGAAACTGAATTTCACCGGTCGTCGTCGCGGCCGCCCCTCTTTTCGTCGTCGCCGTCGCGTTTAGCGTTGTCGTTTGTTGGCTGTGCGGCGGTGCTGCCGGTTTCTTCGCCGCTGCCCAGTTTGGCGCGTTCTGCGTTTGCCCAATTGCAGAGCGCGTCTTTTTCCGTTTCGGACAAAACGGCGTCGCGATGGCCGTAGGTATAGCTGGGCAGCGGCATTTTTCCTTCGCGGACCTCGTCGCACATCTCCTCTAGCTTGTCGGCACGCTGCTTTGCGTTCATGCGTGCGAAGGTGCTGAAGTTGAGCTCTTCGCGGCCTTCGAGGAAATGGCCCTGTATCCACCAGCCGACGGGCTGAATGTACGTGTACCAAGGGTAAACCGTCTTGTGCGAATGGCAGTCGTTGCAGCTCCGGCCCAATATCAGCGAAATGTCGGGCGGAACGCTGACGGCGGCCTCTAAGGCCTCCGCGGCGTTGACCGGCGGGTTCGTTTTGTCGATCTGGAACAGCTGAAGAACCGCAAATGCAGCGGCGAGAACGATGACGGCGTATTTGATCGCTCTTTTCATATTTCGATGATACGCCTTTTTTGCCGCGATGAAGCAAAACGATGATATTATTCCGCCGTAAGCGCAATTGCATGTTTCGGCAACGATCGATCAGCAAGCTCCCTAGCATGGCGGCTTGTCGCCGCGCTGCCGGTGCCGTCTTATTCGTATTAGCCTTTGTCGCTGTATGTCCGGCTGACGATTGCCCCGTTCTTATACCCGAAAAGTTGCGTACCGCTGAGATCCTAGATCGAGCCGAACACGTGTCCGCCGTTCTCGACAAGCTCGTCGAAAGACGGGAAGCTTTCCTGAACAGCGGCGATATCGTGGAGATCTTTCCTGCTCTGTATTTTCACACTACGAGACAATTCTTTGAAAAGGCGTTCGCTTTTGAGAGCGACGTCTCCACGGCTATGCTCAAGATGATTGAGGCTTTCCACGACGCGTATGAGTACAACCGCATCGCGTTTGACACCGGCGGTGCAAAGGCCGTAGAACCGCATTGGAAGAAATATTACGTTCGCGCCAGCCAAGAACGCCGACGCAAACCCGGTAAACCAATATCCCTACTTACAGCCTACGCCATCCTCCTTCACGGTATCGATGCCCACTTGATCGACCTCGGCCGAACCGTGAGAAACGAAAGCAGCAGCCACATCGTCCGTTCGGACGCGTTCCGCGAGGCCTATTTCCGCATGAACAAGGTCTTTGCCCGCGCCGCACAGGCTGCAAACCGTGATCTTTCCGCCGCTCTAGGCATCAGATCCCGTCTATTGGACTTTGAAAGATCACTAAGTTTGGGAGCAAGATACATAATTCAAGGACGAACCGCCTCGTGGAACGAAGGGATCGGCGTTGACCCGCTACGCGCCAAAGGGCCTCATCCGGTTATGCCCAGCCAACGCAGATCTTTTTACTATTTCACCACCGATGAATCCCATCCCTGCTACGCAACTAGATAGCCCGGGCCTCATCTCATCTTTATCCTTCAGCCTTTATCCTTTATCCTTTAGGAGATGCTTCACCCGACGGTCATCGCGATACCGATCTTTGCGGCTCTGATCGCCGCCGAAGCGTTTTTCGCCGCCCGCCGCCGCGATCCCGAATACAACGACAGCAAAGATACCTGGACCAATATTTTTCTGGGCTTTATGAGCGTCGTCTGGGGCGCGATATTCGGGATATTCACCTATTACATCTACGATCTCTGCTACAGCCTCGCTCCGTTCAAGTTCCCCGCCGACGCGTGGTGGACGTGGGCTGTGCTTTTCTTCGTGGACGACCTCGCATACTACGTTTTCCACCGCGCCAGCCACGAGATACGGCTGTTTTGGAACTTTCACGTCGTGCATCACTCCAGCGAACACTACAATCTGAGCGTCGCCGTGCGGCAAAGCTGGTTTAGCGGGCTGCTGCATTGGATATTCTACGCGCCGGTCATGCTGCTCGGCTTTGCACCGTGGATGTTCGCACTGATGCACGGCTTTAACCTGATATATCAGTTCTGGATCCACACGAAATTCGTCCGCCGCCTCGGCCCGCTCGAATGGATCCTCAACACGCCGTCGCACCACCGCGTGCATCACGGCGTAAACGAAGAATATCTGGACAAGAACTACGCGGGCGTACTAATAATCTGGGACAGGCTGTTCGGCAGCTTTGTGCCCGAGACCGAAGAACCGCGTTACGGCATCATAAAACCCATCAAAAGCTACAACCCGCTGTGGATAAACACCCACGCATGGTTTGAAATGTTCGCCGCTATCCGTTCAAATAGAGGCTTCAGGGCGAAACTGAGAAGCATCTTCGGCTCGCCGAATCTCGAAACCACGAATTAGAACATGAAAAGATCCGCGGGACTCGTCTTTATTCTTTTGTTGGCCTCTACTGTGACCATCTTTGGCCAATCCGTCGGCGTCAAAGGCGAAAAGATCACCTACACCAGACCCGAGCCGTTGAGTGAATACAAAAGTACTTTTACGGTGAATTATCCCCGCATCACGGCCTCTTCGCGCGAGATTGCGTCAAGGATCGAATCGCTGCTTAGTTATGAAAAGGCTTTCGATTTCACCATCGAAGAGGAGAAAACCGAGCTGCAATGGCTGGAAGAGGCCGATTTCGAGGTGAATTACAATGCCAACGGGATATTGAGCATCGAACTGCGGATAGAAGGCTCCGCGGCGTATCCCGATCAGGTCGTAAAGCGTATCAATATCGACGCGAACCGCGGTGTCAGATTATTTCCCAAAGATGTTTTCCGCAATTTGCCGACGCTCGCGGCCCGTATCAAGCGAATGCAAACCGCCGAGATAGCGGCAGCGAAACGCGCAATGCGAAAGGACCCCGATGCACAGGACCTCGACCCGAACGAAATGTTCGCAAGGGCGAATTTTCGCACGGCGGAGCTAAATGCATTTCAGATCACCGACAGAGGCGTGGTGTTTTACTATAATTACGGCTTTCCCCATGTGGTAAAGGCTCTGCAGCCCGACGGTGTTTATACGCTGTCGTGGCGTGAGATACGGCCATTTATCAAACCCGGAAGTCTGCTGGCAAAGGCCGCGAGATAAATTATGTCAGAGAGAAAGATCAGAGTTTTGGTGGCAAAGCCCGGCCTCGACGGGCATGACCGCGGTGCCAAGGTCATCGCGCGTGCTCTCCGCGACGCCGGAATGGAGGTTATTTACACCGGACTTCGTCAGACGCCCGAGATGATCGCTTCCGCGGCACTGCAGGAAGACGTGGATGCGGTCGGCATTTCGATCCTAAGCGGCGCACATAAAACGCTCTGCCCGCGCATAGTTCAGCTGTTGAAAGAGAACGGAATGGACGACACGCTGGTTTTAGTGGGCGGCATAGTTCCGAAAGAGGACATCCAACCGCTAAAGGACGCGGGCGTGTCGGAGGTATTCCTTCCCGGAACGTCGACCGAGGACATCGTCAGTTTTCTTAAGGAAAACGTCAGGCCCGGCCTTTCGTAGCAGAAGTACAATGAAAAGGAGGAGTCGATGAAAAAGACGATCACATCACTAACGTTGGGTATATTCATGGCGGCATCTGTCGTCATCATTGGCGGAACCGGCACTGCCGCGGCTGCCGAACCGGCTGCTCAAACAAAACGCAAACAGCAGAATGTCGGCCTCATCCGCCGCGGTTACCGAAGCGGAAAAAAGGGAGCAAAAGCAACTTATAAAGGCGGGCGTTGGGTTACCGTAAAAACCTATCGAGGCGGCCGTTTGGTCACACGACGCGTATGGCAGGCAGGCCGTTGGGTTACAGTGAAAACCGCGAACGGCACGAAACGCGTCTTCCGGCGCTCGAAACAAGTTATTTATTAACGCCGTCAAAGGTCCGATAAATTGGCTGGAGTTTGCGTAAAGCATCTCCAGCCTTTATTTTTGTTGTATGAAAGAGAAAGTGCGTGTAGCAGGCGGCCAAGGGTTTTGGGGAGATCTTCTGACGGCTCCGGTGGATCAGGTTCGCAAAGGCCCGATCGACTATTTGATGCTCGATTACCTCGCCGAGGTGACGATGTCGATCGTCCAGAAGCAGAAACAACGCGATCCGAACGCCGGTTATGCGCGTGATTTCGTAACGCTGATGCGCGAAATATTGCCCGATTGCGTCGAAAAAGACATCAAGGTCCTCTCAAACGCCGGCGGGGTCAACGTAAACGGCTGCGCAAATGCCATTGCCGACGTCGCACGCGAACTCGGCCTCCAGGGCAAAGTAAAGATCGGCGTCATTACGGGCGACGATATCCTAGACAAATTAGATCAGTTCATCGCCGATGGCGTTGAGCTGAATTCGATGGACGACGGCACGCCCTTGTCCGCCATCCGCGACAAAGTTCAATCCGCGAACGTCTATCTCGGCGCCGAGGCCTTAGTAGACGCACTAGGCAAAGGTGCGAACGTAATCGTCGGCGGCCGTTTGACCGACACGGGCCTGACGCTGGCTCCGCTGATGCACGAATTTGGCTGGACGTTCGACGATTACGACAAAGTCTCGGCCGGAACGATCGCGGGCCACATCATCGAATGCGGTGCCCAATCGAGTGGCGGCAACTGCCAGTACGATTGGCAAAACATCCCCGATATGGCGAACATCGGCTTCCCGATCATCGAAGCTTCGCCCGACGGGACATTCATCGTCACCAAACACGAAGGCACCGGCGGCCGCGTCAACATTCAGTCCGTCAAAGAGCAGCTTCTCTACGAAATGGGCGACCCGCACGAATACATCACGCCCGACGTCGTCGCCGATTTCACGACAATTCAGCTTGCGAATGACGGCTCCGATCGTGTCCGAGTATTCGGCATAAAGGGCAACCCGAAAACCGACTTCTACAAGGTTTCGATCGCTTATTCTGCCGGCTGGAAGGCTGTCGGCACGCTTGTTTATGCATGGCCCGACGCCCTAAAGAAAGCCAAAGCCGCCGACCGCATCTTGCGTGAGAGATTAAACAACCTCGGCCTAAATTTCGACACCATCCTAACCGAATTCGTCGGAGTCAATGCGACGCACGGACATCTCGCCGGAACGCAGGCATCCTTGCCTGCCTCTTCTGACTCATCACACATCACTCATCACTCATCACTTTCCTCTGACATCCCCGAAGTCCAGCTCCGCATCGGCGTCCGCGGCCAAACCAAAGCCGACGTCGAACGTTTCACCAAAGAGATCGCCCCGCTCATCCTCACCGGCCCGCCCGCCGTCACAGGCTTCGCCGGCGGCCGCCCCAAAGTCGAAGAGATCATGGCCTACTTCCCCACCCTGATTCCCAAGTCGTTGATCCAAACAAAGGTCGACATCGTCGAGGCGTAGATATGAGATACGATTTTGATTGGGATCCAAAAAAGGCCAAAGCGAACGCTCGCAAACATCAAGTAAGTTTTGAGCGTGCGACGACCATCTTTCGCGATCCTAATCTTCTTTCGATCCCTGACGAAGGGCATAGCGAATCCGAAGAGAGATGGATTACAATAGGTTTAGACGAGAACGGCATTCTGATCGTATTGGTGCATACATTTGAGAAGATACTTGCTAGCTCAGCAAGGATCCGAATTATCTCGGCTAGAAAGGCCACAAAGAAGGAGACGAAAAACTATGAAGAAGGAATATGATTTCTCTAAAGGCGAACGTGGCAAATTCCACAACCCTGACGGCGAGCTCAATCTGCCGATCTATCTCGACCGCGAAATAGCTGATTTCGTGCAGAAGTTATCTGTAGAAAAGAAGATCGATCGCAGTCAGGTCGTCAACAAACTTCTCCGAAAGGACATGGAGATCATCAAGCTTTGAAGATCAATTATTATCCGGAAACAGATTCGCTCTACATCGACCTTTCACACAAAACCAGCGTCGAGAGCCGCGAGGTTTCCGAAGATTTTGTTCTTGATTACGATGAGTCCGGCAACCTCGTCGGAGACGATATAGATCACGCGAGCAAGTAGATGGATATTCGAGAGATCGTCTTGGGAATTTTGCCATTAGAAACGACTCAGGTTTTTGCGTAGATATCCAAGTCGCCGCCCAATGGGCTTTTCACGACTTCATCCTCGGAGCCAAAACCCAAGTCAAAGCCCAGTTCGGCGACAGCTCAAACGAGATCCGAGCCCTCGGCCTCAAGAAAAAGAGCAAATACAAGTCACCGACGAAGAAGAAACCTACACCCTAATCCATACGTTCAAAGGCTGCTAAGGCGGCTTTCGTCGATATGACCTTATTTCATAGGGCTTTGAACGTATACTTTGAAAGAATCCAGTGTTCGAATTACATCATGATCGTTTCGGCCCGCAGTCCACAAAGCCATAGTACAGTAGAGGCGAGTATCAACCATGAAATAACGGGTGACCACCGTATAACCATCGCTTTCCCGACTTACAATTTCAACACCCGGGTAGCCGTCTATTCCGATATTTTTCCGTGATACAACCTTAGCCGATTTGGGAATCGCACCGATGTATCCATCGGCAGAAGCATTAACTGCACTTTCGGCAAATTCCTTCTTCGCATCCAAATTGTCCGCGAAGCTAACCATAAAGGAAGCTCTCTCGGTTCGCCACCAAAGCTTCTTGCCTCCAAGTTTTGATTCTGCACTGTTCCTATCTTCAGTTGGCGTGAAATTGAGATCGATAGAGAATCTTCCTTCGGACGAGACGTATACCTTACTCTGTGCGCAGGCCTGAACACTAAACACCAAGACAATGAGCAAGAAAATAGAAAACAGTCTTAACATAATTTAAGCCCCCATTCGGCGAGATCATTTCTCCAAAAACCTCGCAATTCCCTTCTGACAATCCTCAGTCATACGAGCTTCGGCGTTTACTTTGGCACCTTGTTCGATTGCCGAGGCGAAATCTAGTTCATCGATGTCGTAGAGCAGGCGTTTGGTCATTTGGACGGCGGAGGCACTGAGTTTTTCGTACTGTTTGGCGATCGTGATGACCTCGGAGTCGAGATCTTCGCCTTGGATGATGGCTTCGACGATACCGCGATCTCGAAGTTCGGCGGCGGTGATCTCGTTTCCTAGCGTGAGAGTCGCAAATGCGTCTTTCTCCGTCATGTTCCTACGCAAAATGGCCGCGACCATTGCCGGCACGAATCCGATCTTGACCTCGGGAAACCCAAACCGGGCTTCGTCGTGTGCAAAGATCACATCACACGCCAGCGCCAGCCCAAAACCACCAGCCAAAGCCCTGCCCTTTACCGCAGCAATAACAGGCTGACGAACGCGACGGATCAGTTTGTACAATTCCCCAAGCGACCGCGCGTCCTCAAGATTCTCTTCGTGCGAAGCACTAGCGATCTTCTGCAACGCCGAAAGATCTGCCCCCGAACAAAAGTCTTTGCCCGCACCCCGCATAACGATCGCCCGCACCGATTCATCCGCATCAGCCTCACGCAAAGCATCTTTCAACTCCGCGATCAGTTCGTCATTCAACGCATTACGTTTGTCCGGACGGTTTAGGGTGATCGTGCGAACACGGCTTTCGGTATTGGTCGTGACAACATTCATTGTTAGCCTCAAAAACTACCTCTCGTCGGAACTGGGAAAGATCTTTCCGGCTTGCTCGGGTGATATATTCACTCCAATAATTTCAAGAGCATTCGACAAAACAACATCCCGCCGAGCAGAAATGTCCGATGCCGATGGCACAACGAACGAATCCGGAACAACTCCAACCTTTTCCAGGCTCCGCCCATCTTTCATTATCAGATCGGCTACCGTAATACTTACGCCGAAAAAGATCACCGTATCCATTCCATGTTGGAGCGGGAAGAACCGCGACACCATTACCGCCCCTGCGGAACGATCGCCAACAACGACCCCTCGTTCTTCAAGCTGCAAAACTCTTGAGAATATCTCTGAGGCCGACCCTGATTCACTATCGATCAATGCCAAAACATTTCCTGAATAGGCATCCTTGCCGCGGCCCCTTGCAATAAGATCTCGTTTTTCCGACCGACGCTTCTCATCCGCTATCTTGATGTCCCTGTTAAAAATATTCCCGACCAGCCGCTGCAGCATGTCAACTCGGCCTCCACCGTTGCCACGGAGGTCAAATATCACCGCCGGATGATTCCTCGCCCGTTTCATGATGTCATCAACACGGCTTGGCTCGAGATTAAAACTCGGCATTTTCCAAATGAAGGCCTTATCGAACTTTTCTATTGTTAGATGTCGATCCTCGTTTCCACGGGATGTCTCAGACTCTCGGATGAAATCGTATAGATCGCTGCCAGTTAGGTCTCTTAAAGGTTTTCCTCTTGTTATTTTAGGCCCAACGGCTAAAGAGATCTTTTTGCCGTCAGATTTGATTACCTCAACATTCAGAACTGGACGAGGACGCAAAGCGAAGACGTACCTCAGTTTCCAAAGATTGTCGCGATTTGGAGCGACATTCTCGATCGACCATAGCTCATCGCCGACCTTTAGACCCTTCGCCTCGGCATCGCTGTTCTTCTTTACCCTAATTACAAAGCACTTATCACCGGAGATCCGATAATCAAAACCATAGTCAATTTTGTTAATTCTTCCCGGCGGAACAAAAAACAGATGCGAGTCGTCGAGATCCATTAGAAACTGCGCGATGATCCCGCTAAGCTGCCCAACTGATTCTGCAGCAGCCATTTTGTCCGCAGCGGCCCTAAAGTGTTGCTCAAGATCAAAACCTTTGAATCCGGGATCATAGTAGTTCCTCTTTATTTCGTCTCGGATCATCGACAACATCGTTCGATGTCTTTGTTTCTCAAGTCCCAAAGATTGGGCGGCTGTCGGCCAACACCCAAATAGCGTGATGAATACAAACAACAGTAAGGAACTTTTCATCAAATTGATCATCTCGAACTCGGAAACATCGAACCTGCCTGCTCGGGTGTCATTGCAACCCCTACCATTTCCAACGCTTTTGACAGCACGACGTCACGCTTCGTTGCGATATCCGCTCCCGTCGGCAAAACTGTCACATCAGGATAAACACCGGCCTTCTCCAGGCTCTTGCCATCTTTCATGATCAGGTCTGAAACCGTAATGCTAAGCCCATACAACACTCCTGTCTCCGCTCCGACCAACCGGTCGAATATCATCGATTTCATAACAGCGCCTGCGGTCCGCTCACCGATGACCTCGCCGCGTTTTTCCAATTGAACCACCCTAGCAAATATCTCTGACGCCGATCCGGAACCGCTATCGACCAGTACGATGAGCCTTCCCGAGAAAAGCGCCTTGCCCCGGGACTTTGCGATCACTTCTTTGGACTCTTTCCGTAATTTCTCTGTTCCGACGGCTATATCCTTGTCAAACATTGTTCCGATCAGTCGTAGGAGCATGTCCACCCGTCCGCCGCCATTGCCTCGCAGATCGAGGATCATCGTCTCTTTATCTTTAGCTCTTCCGACTATGCCTTCCGCCTGACTCGGCTCAATGCTAAATGACGGCATCCTCCAGATGAATACACCGGGGACCTTGTCGTGTATGAATTGCTGCTGCTCTTTCATCTGAGCCGCAACTGATTCGCGCCTCAAGGTGTTCAAATCGTCACCCTGGCCTCGAAATATCCGCCCCGGAGTCACGTCCGGGGGCACGCTTATCTCGACCTCCTTTCCGTCCGGCCTCGCAATACTGAGTTCGATCGCGGGTCCGGGATTCAGGATGAAGTAGAAATACCGCATCTGCCAAAGAGTCTCACGTGTTGGAGTAAAACTCTGAAAGGAGAGGATCTCGTCGCCGACTTTGAGACCAGATTTTTCAGCAGCGCTCTTTGGAACAACATTGGTCACAAAGCACTTGTCGCCAAACATCCTGAAATCAAAGCCATAATCAGTCTTGAAAGCCCTCTGCGGCGGGATATAGAAAAGATGAGAATCGTCAAAATCAAGAAGAAATTGTGCGATTATGCCGTTGATCTGACCTATGGAATTCGCCGCCATGATCTTTTCAGAAGCAGTCTTGAAATTTGCTTCAATATCAATTCCTCTGAGGTTCGGATCATAATAATGCTTTTTCACATCATCTTTGATGAACCGCAGTATCGACCGATGACGATCTCTTTCAAACTTAATATTTTGACCGAAAACCGCAGGCCCGGAAGATAACAAAAGTAACACTAATGCAGCGATCACTAACCTCATCACGATTCCCCCATCATTCTTTTCAACGAGCTATTCGTCCAGTTCGATATACATCCTCAGCAACGCCGTCGAAAACGTCTTGCCTTGCGCATCGGTCATCAAACTCAGCGTTCCGCCGCCGCCGAGCGAGCCATGCAATAAGAAATTGAGTGCTTCGAGGTTGGGTAATTCGAAACGTTCCACGTCGCCTTTGACCATATCACCGAAATGCTGTTTTACACGTTCTGCGGTGACTTCGCGAACAAGGATCGGGTAGTATTCCGGCTTCAAAGCGATCAGGCCGACGTTTGCGGTGTCGCCTTTGTCGCCCGATCGGGCGTGGGCGATATCAACAAGTTGCACTTTCATAACGAGATTATACACGAAGCACAATATGCGAAAAGAGGCCACGAATGCACAAATAACAGCTCCTTCATTCGTGCATCTGGGGCAAACGATGGATCGCTGCTGATAATGCAATATCGGCGATCTCGTCGATCAGACCAATTTTCAGAGCCCTTTCCGCATCGATCGGCGACGCCGTAAAGAACATCTCGCTCGCGTTCGCCGTACCGATCAACCGCGGCAGCCGCTGCGTTCCGCTCCAGCCGGTGATGATGCCGAGTCCTGCACCCGGATGACAGAATGTAGCGTTCGGCGATGCGATCCTTATGTCGCACGCGAGCGCCAGATCCAACGCGCCGCCGAAACAATGGCCGTTGATCGCGGCGATGACAAGCTGCGGCAGTTCGTCGATCTTGTGCATCAGCGATTGGCCGAGCCGAGCGAATTCGGGTGCTTCCTCCGCCGTTAATGCGCCGATCTCTTTCAGATTTGCACCGCTTGCGAAGGCATCGCCGCTGCCGGTGAAGATCACACGGCGCAACTCTCCCGACGCGATCTCGCCAACGATCTCATGCAGGCGCTCGACGACCACGCGCGACAGCGGATTGCGTATCTCAGGCCGCGTAAACCGCACGATCAACGTGTCGTCGATGGATTCCGTCGCCAAATTATCCGGCATAAAAGAAGATTTAACCACAGCGGGCACAGAGGTGAAAATAAATAGATCAAACGATCGGACGCTATCCGCATCATTATATTATCTCTGTGCCCTCTGTGTTTCTGTGGTAAATTCCAACTATGCACTTCCGCACGAACAAAGCGCATCCGTGGCACGGCATTGAGATCGGCGACGACGCGCCCGATGAGGTTACGGTCTTCATCGAGATCGTTCCCGGCGACACCGTCAAATATGAGGTTGATAAAACGTCAGGGTATTTGATGATCGACCGGCCGCAGCAGTATTCGAACGTGCTGCCCTCGAATTACGGCTTTGTGCCGCAGACCTATTGCGGTGAAAAGATCGCTGAACTGGCCCGCTCTCAGACCGACATTGAGATAACCGCGGGCGACGGCGATCCGCTGGATATTCTGGTTCTCAGCGAACATCACATCCCTCGCGGCGACATTATTTTGAAGGCCAAACCGATCGGCGGCTTTTGTCTGGTCGATCACGGTGAGGCAGACGACAAGATCGTCGCCGTGCTCAAAGGCGACAAGGTCTTCGGCCAATACAACGAGCTCGCAGAGCTTCCCGAAGGCATCCGCGAGCGTTTCGCACATTATTTTCTTACTTACAAAACTCTGCCCGGCCGCGAAAATGTATGCCGGATCGCGTATTCATATGGGCGCGGCGGGGCGCACGGCGTAATTGCGACAGCTATCGAAGACTACCGCGAACTGACCGCCGCTTAAACGGCGATCGGCTCTCCGTCTCAAAGCAAAGCCAGTTTCACGGCGATCGGCGCCAGGTGTTTGCCGGCCGTGCCTGCGGACTTGAGTGTAAAGACGGTGATCTTTGGTGCGGCTTTGAGCAGGACGGTCTTTGCGACCGGTTTTGCGACGTGTTTCGCTGTGAATTTCGTCGTTCCCCACGCGGCCTTGCCCGCTGACCTGACGACGACGAACGTCACCTTGCCGGTGCCTTCGAGGACGTTCTCGACGATGTTATCGTCGTCCGCACGCGGTTCTTTCGCGGTTTTTTGGCCGGATGCGGCCGCGTTGAACGCAAAAACGCATGCAGCGACGCAAACTGTCTTGAGCAGTATATTTTTCATGATGTTGTTGAGGTTTTCGCGGGAGCGAGGCGGGCCGAAAGGCTTCGGCAATTGAATTATATCCTGCGGACGGCGTTAATTGGAAGACTTTTTTCGTTCAGCAACGCGGAAATTTCAAAAAAACCGCTGCAATTTCGTTCACACCGCTGTAAGCGCGAAAAAATCCACTGTAAGTCGCGTTCACACCGCTGCACGTCGCATTTTTCTCGCGGAAATTTCGTTCACACCGCTGCAAGCGCGAAAAAATCCACTGTAAGTCGCATTCACACCGCTGCACGTCGCAAAAAACTCACTGCAGCGTCGTTCGACAGGCTGCACGTCGCATATTTCTCGCGGAAATTCCGTTCACACCGCTGCACGCCGCAAAAAACTCACTGCAGCGTCGTTCGACAGGCTGCACGCCGCGTTCACACGCCTGCGTTCCGCATATTTTTCGCTGAAATATGGTCCGGCGGGAGCAGGGCCGCGTTCAAAGCCGGGGAAACATGAACGAAACACCGCCTCTGAGCTACAAAACAGTAGTTACGGCCCTGCTTGCGATGTTAAAACGCCCAATCGCCGGCAAAATCCGTAAATTCGCCCGCATCACGGTTCGATCTGCGGCAAAACGAACGCTCCGATGTGCGGTTTTGATGTATTCAGGCACGTTTCGAGGGCGAGGATGAGCGATGAACGCGTCGTCTCGGGGGTTACGATCGCATCGACGAGGCCGCGTGCGGCGGCGTGTTTTGCGTCCAATTCACGGTCGTATGTTTCGCGCACCTTCTGCATTTCGGCCTCCAGCTCCGCAGAAGGCGGCTCGCCGGCGGCCTTCAGCTTTTCGAGCTGCGTCCCGAACATCGCCTGCACCGCGCTGTCGCCTTCCATCACGCCCATTCTTCCCGTCGGCAGCGTAAAGATAAAATCGGGGTCAAAACCCTGTCCCGCCATCGCATAATAGCCCGCACCGCTGGCGTGATTGATCGTCAGCACGATCTTCGGCACGGCGGCGGTCGCCATCGCCTCAACGAACCGCGCACCGGCGCGGATGATGCCGGAATGTTCCGCGTCCGCCCCGACCATGAATCCCGAGACGTCCTGCACGAATAACAGCGGCACGCCGTGGCGATCGCAGTTCTCAATGAAATACGCCGTCTTTTCGGCCGATTCCGTGTAAACGATGCCGCCGAAACGCGGCGGTTCGCCGGGTCTTCCCTTTATCATTCCGCGGCTGTTCGCGATAACGCCGACCGTAATGCCGCCTATCCGAGCCGTGCCGCAGATCATCTCTTTCGCAAAGTCCGCCTGAAATTCTTCGAGGCTCTCGGCGTCCAAAAACGTCTGCAGAACGGCGTGCATGTCGTACGGAGCTTTGTGATCCTCCGGCAGAATGCTGTAAAGCTCCTCGCAGCCGTTCGCGGCGGCACGCGGTTCTGACATTGCGACCCGCGACGGCTCCTTCGCCGGTAATTCAGCCACTAATGCACGAATTTTCGCGATACAATCTTCGTCATTCGCCGTCCGATAGTGCGCCACGCCCGAAACGGCGTTGTGCGTCATCGCACCGCCAAGCGTTTCGTTATCAATGGTTTGGCCGGTCGCACCTTTCACCAGATTCGCTCCGCCGAGCCCCATGAAAGACGTTCCTTCGACCATCAGGATCACATCCGACAACGCCGGCAGATAAGCTCCGCCCGCGACGCACATGCCCATCACGGCAGCGATCTGCGGCACTTTCAGATACCGACGCATGATCGAATTGTAGTAAAAAATGCGTGCGGCTCCGTATTGGCCGGGGAAAACGCCGCCTTGGTACGGCAGATTCACTCCCGCCGAATCCACAAGGTAAATTATCGGTACGCGATTGCGCATCGCAACCTCCTGAGCACGCAATATCTTGCGGATCGTCTCGGGATACCACGCACCGGCCTTTATCGTCGCGTCATTCGCCACAACTACGCATTCGCGGCCCAAAACCTTGCCGACAACGGTCACAACTGCGGCGGCCGGAGCCTGTCCGCCGTATTCGTCGTAAGCTACCAGCAGCCCGATCTCCTGCGAGAACGTATCGTCGTCAAGCAGCAGCTCGATACGTTCGCGCGCCGTCAATTTGCCCTGTTTGTGCAGTTTTTCGATCTTTTCCGGCCCGCCGCCGAGTTTTAGCGTCTCCTCAAGCTCCAAATACTCTGCGGTCAGGCTTCGCAGGCGTGAAATACCGTTCGTTGCGTCCATAGATGTCTTCAGCAGGCTGTCAATCGAAATTATATAACAAAAAGCCCCGCTTTCCCCTTTGCGGAGAAAGCAAGGCCCGCTGAAATGCCGTTCAAAACGCTACTGGATGCGGAAATTGCTCAGGCTGGAATCCGAAACCGCCGTATTGTTGAGGCTTACGATGCGAATTCGGCCCTGCTGCGTCGGCTTGCCGAAAACACGAATGGCCTCCGAGCCATCGTTCGGCGTACTCGCAGCAACGGTCTCCCAATTGGTTCCGCCATCGCGTGAGAGCTCGATACGGACGTTGCCGGAGATATTATCCGATGTCCAATTGACGGTATGAGTCGCCATCCGACGCATAACACCGCCGCCGTTCATATTCGACAACATCACGTTTGAACCGCTGTAACGATAATTTGCGATCCAGTCCGCGGTGTTGTTTATCGAACGGGCATTGTCGCGTGCGTTCGCAATTCCGGTCGGCAAGCCTGCGTAAACGACGTCCGGATTCGAAAAATAAGGCGCGCGACTGCAGCCGTTGACGCAGGGATTCACATACGACATAACCGTCCGATACATGCCGTTATGCCAATGCCCGTAACTGTACGGATAGGTCGGGCCCGATCCGTTCTCCGGATTGTGCTGGCTGCCCATGTTATGTCCGAGTTCGTGAGCAAAGGTAAGGTTACCCACGGCACACGTTCGAGCCGTCACAGAAAATCCGTTGTTCGGATTGCCGCCCGGAGCTCCCATCAGGTAGCCGATGCCGCACGCTTCGGCTGAATTCGTCAACATCGCGACCATATCCGCATTCGTGCTGTTTCTGAGCGTCGCCGTAGCGGGATCGTTGCGGAGATTAGAAAGCTCGCTGCTGAAACTGCCGGTCTCGTTCAATGCGGTCAGCTGAGCCCCGACAAGCCGCAATCGCTGCCGGATCTTGCTGTTGAAATAGGTTCCATTTGAAGCGTCGATCGCCTGCTGGGCAAAGGCTTGAGCCTGAGCATCGCCGCCGAGCGAGGTCCGCACCGATGCAGTGTAAACCACCAAAACGTCGATTCGATCACCCGAGTCCACCGTTGCTCCGGGCGTCTCGCGAATATATCCCGGCTCTCCCTTTACCTCGCCCGCGCATTCCGGGAACAACGCTCCATCAAGCTCCAAAAGAATATGCTTGTTCCCTTTCGGCACGATCTCGTATGTCTTTTCAAAGGTAAAGATGCGGCCGGCAACGTAACCGCCTTTGAAGGTCAGCGTTATGTCACCGTCATATTCTCCGATCTTAGCCTTTCCGAACCAGCTTTGGTCGTCTAACGCCCTCGTTTCCAATACTTTTCGCTCCGCACGAAAGACCCTGCCGTCAAGAAGCGGTATGTCCAGACGCACCGAACGGGCATATTCGGCCGCAGGACGGTCAAAAACTATCTCCGCTTCTTTGACAGCGGCTATTGATGTTCTCGCTTCCGGGGCAAGCCCTTCGGTTACATTGATGATCCGAAACAAAGCAGGAGCTTGGCTCTGGCTTTTGCTCGAATTCCTTTGAGCGGAGATACCTAACGGGAGAGCAAAAAACGTCAAACAAACAATTAATATTTTCATTTTACGCATCTTCAATAATGAAAGTCGGCACCATGCCGCCGCCTGCCGTAACGTTAGCGAGTTCGCTTGAGGAGAGTCGTGTAAAGGCCGAACCGACCTTTCCGGAAAAAAGAAGAGGATCGAGATCGACGAGTTGCTCGATCAGTTCCCAATTGCCCGCATCAGTGATCATCGGGAAAACTTCTTTCGCCGTCGGGACACGCTCCTGAACCAAATAATCGCCATCGGCAAGAGCCTGTTCGATCGCATTATCCCACTCTGAGGGAGTCAAATTCCAACCAATAAATATGCCGTGACCGCCGTAGTCGTCGTTAGGCTTCAGGACCAATCTGGAGGAATTTCGTCTCGTCCATTCTACCAATTCGATCTCAGTATTGGAATATCCGGTTTTCCTTTCGGTAAAATTGCGGGTCCACGGAACATGAAACCTTATCGCGCTCATCTCTGCGTCATTGAATAAATGTGCGTAACGTTCGTCCGTTAAAACTGAAAATACCGCCTTTTTATGCACAAGCTTTCCGCAGAAACTATTGACCATACAAATCTTGCCGGCCCGGTACGCGTCTAGAAGAGCAGGATACTCGTCCGCGATCGGCAAATACTCGTTCACGAGTAAGCGTTTGTAAACAACGTCGATCTCGAAATCGCCGCACCGCAGGCGAGAACCATCAAACTCAAGGTCTTCCGGTGAACAAATGACCGCTTGCAGGCCGTTATCATTGAAATGATCGCGGAAAAGCTCGAATTCCTTGATCGTCGGCAGGTCTTTCAGATCGACGATCGCTATCGTCGGTGCGGTTTCCGGCTTTCGGCCGAGATATTCTTCATAACAGTCAAGCAAGACCTGCCGCATCTTTGACCGCCCTTCGAGTCCTGAAAAACGATATCTGTCTGCAAAACGCTTCATCACCGGAAGCTGCTTGAAGATCTCGGTCGCAGAATCTGAGAACGCGATACCAGCGGGGCTTTCACCATTCAGCTCAACAAAACTGTACGCATCGTCTGTCAGGAACGAATCGAGCCTTGCGGTCGGCGAAACGTGTGAATAGCCGGGATCTATCTTTATAAGGTCTTTTTCGATCTCAGTAAGGCCGAGTTCATTCAGGATATTGTCATCTACAAGGGCCGCGTCCTTTACCTTCTGCAGAGAACCGAAAACGGTCTCACAGATCGCCGCTACACGGTCCCAATCGGACCGCGTGACGAAATGCGGCCGAAGGTAAGGCGTGAGGCGACGTCCGCCGAAGATCAGTTTTGAGGATTCAAGCTGCTCGTCCAACATCGCGAGGGACGAACCGGCAAGCTCGGTGTCTGATAACAATTCGTGGTAGTGTTCGACAGCGTCAATCGTCATATGTCAGTTGCAGAATAGCTGTTCGGCCGAATCATAGAATGACAGTATCGAATCATCGGAGCCATTTGCTATCTGTTTTGCTGTCTTATTGAATGGAAATGCCTTATTCCCGTCGCCGAAAACTACGGCAATTCCAAGATCATCCTGTTCCCAAAAGGCGCCTAGATTGCGGCAAATACACTCTCCAAGAAATGACCCAAATACACTTGCAAGACTGTATCTGGTTTCTTCATCCCAATTATCACGGTTTCTCTCGATATAGCCGTCTATCCATGCGACCGAATCGCGGTCAAAGCCTAAATCGGCATCTGGGAATGTCTTGATAACCAGTTTGGAATTCTCCGCTATCTGTTCAAATATGTCCATTTATGCCCCCATGCTCAGGATCTCTTCGAATTCATCTCTTGTTACTGCGATCACCGAAAGCTGCGACTGTTTTATCAGCCCGAGATTCGCCAATGCTAAATTCGCTTTCATATCGGCTAGGCCGACCGGCTTTTTGAGCTTTTTAGCAGGTGTCAACTCTACTGCGACCCAGCGATCGTCGTCGGTTGTCGGGTCTTGGAACGCAGTTTTGGTTACTCTCGCGACACCAACGACCTCTTTGCCGATATTCGAGTGATAAAAAAGCACCTTGTCGCCCTTTTTCATCTCACGCAGATTGTTCCTGGCCTGATAATTTCGCACACCCGTCCAATCCGTCTGCCCCTCAGCCACAAAATCATCCCATGAATACTTGTCGGGCTCTTGTTTAACCATCCAATAATGAGTCATAAGTCTCGGAGGTCCGGAAAGTCTGGGAAGTCAGTTCGATCCAGACAGTTGCAGGCATCATTTCCGCAAATGCGAAGACAGACTAAACACCATCCGACCAATTTCGTCTAGTTTCTCGTAGATATTATCAAAATCCGCTTGTTCGATATATCTGAGGTCGAGTGCCAAATAAAGATGCGATTTAGTTTCAGCCACTGATCCAAGCACGATGTTCAGAAAATTGGCAAAATCTTTATCCGTTCTCCTGCCTTGGCCCTCAGCTATATTCGCCATGATCGACGTTGACGAACGTCTGATCTGGCTTCTGAGATCAAAATCCTTTGCAAATTCATTCTTGCGACATAGATCGTAAACTTCCACCGCTAAGACCCGTGTTTTCTGCCACGCCTGAATGTCCTCAAACCGCTTGAAAGTCGCCATTTCTGAATAGCTCCGTGCGTTCTAAAATGATCAGATCGAAAAACGACTTCCAAGACTTCCCAGACTTCCCAGACTTCCCGGACTGACTACTTCTTCGCCGCTGCCGCCTTTTTATTCAGCCATCTTGCCCAGCGTTCAAGGACGGGGCGGAAAGGTTTGAACAGTTTTGCACGCATGCTTCCTTCGGCTTGTTTTTCGCCCCAGGCTTTTAAGTTTTTCTCAGCGTACTGCCGTATTTGGGGTTCGAGTCCTGTCTTTTTCACCGAATGCCGAAGCGTCAAATAATAATGCTGTCCGACGAGCGAAAACAGCAATCCCGCGAGGTTTCCTTTGAAACCGCTTTTCGCCATCCAACGTTTGAAGAATCCCTCCGTCGGCTGCAGCAGAGCACCCGCCGATATCTCGAACCACGGCGGCTGATTCTGCACACGCGGATGATAAAGCCCCGGCAGATCGCCTTTCATCGGCATATCAATGTTCTTTAGCCGCGGGTCATTTATAAAATCGACGATCTTTACGCGGTCGATGCCGCGGGTCTGTTCGACCGGCAGAAAATCGAGCACCTTAAAGATGGTCGATTCGTAATCTTTCGGGAGGTCGATCGACGCTGCGTTGTCGATCTTTACTTTTGCCTGTTTCGCCGACTTCTGTCCGGCGGTTTGTATAGCCATAATTCCTCGTCAATTGTAAATGGTGAATCGCAAATAGTAAATCGGGTCGGCGATTGTGGCGTTGGCGCGACAGAATGCGGATCTCGCCACAGACAAACGGCCATTCACCGCGATATTTACGCCATTTTCAACGCAAACTCGCACGGCACGCGTTTTGCCACGTGAATTTGCAGAATTGTTCGTTATGAATCAAACAACTCTCGCGAGATCGATCGAAGTTTCCGGCGTCGGGCTGCATACCGGGGCCGAAGTATCGCTGCGGCTGCGGCCGGCGCCTGAGAATACGGGCTACATATTCGTCCGCACGGACCTTGATAATTTCGAGATACCGGCGTCGGTCGAATACATCTCGCATTGTTCTTACGCGACGACGCTGCTGCGGAAAGGCGTGGTGATCTCGACGTGCGAACATCTGCTTTCGGCGCTCAGAGGCAGCGGCGTGGACAATTGTTTCATCGATCTGGACAACATCGAGGTGCCGATACTCGACGGTTCGAGCGAAGATTGGGTCGAACTGATCGCAAACGCCGGCATCACGGAGCAGAATGCGCGGCGGCGGCGGCTTCGCGTAAAAGAACGCGTCGAGATCGAGCAGGGCGACCGCCGCATGTCGATAGAACCGTCGGAAAAATTCGAGATAGACTGCACGATCGACTTTCCGCATCCTTTTATCAACAAACAACGCCTGGTTTACACGGAAAACAACGGCGATTCCCCGACTCTCCACTCGCCTTACGGCCGCGAGATCGCGTCGGCGCGGACGTTCGGGTTTACTCACGAGATCGATATGCTGAGAAAGGCAAACCTCGCTCTCGGCGGCTCTTTGGACAACGCGATCGTGCTGACCGACGAAGGCATGCTCAACGAAACTCCTCTGCGAACGCCCGACGAATTCGTCCGTCACAAAATACTCGACATCATCGGCGACGTTGCTCTCGTCGGAATGCCGGTGATCGGCCGCATAACGGCTCACAAATCCGGCCACGCGGTCCACGCCGCCCTTATGTCCAAACTGTTAAAGACCGAATCCGCCTGGGAGATTGTTTAACTCTCGTTTGCGTTGATTTTTGTCGTTGAAGGCGACGCACATGTATAGCCTAGGGTAACACCCTAGGTTAGGTACGCATCATATTCTGGCGTCGCTGAAAGCGACGCACATCGACGGTGGTGTTGCTCGCTTACAGCGAGCGGTGGATCGTTGGGCGGTGTTCCCAGGGATGCACTCGCTTTGCTCGCTTTCCCTAGGCTATGACGGTTGGTCGCCGTTGGCGACGGGGAGAAGGTTTCGGCGATGATCTGAATGTGGTCGTGCATCAGCACGCAGGAAAAGTCACAAACACTGCCGAACGCCGAGGAGCCTGAGCAGCGATCTGTGCCAATTTGGGGGTGCGAAAAATAGGTAAACGGCCGTGAGTGACCGAGGTCAGATAGTATGCGGGCGTTGTTCTTGATATTTGGAACATCAAGAACGGCGGCGCAGCAGCAAAGTTTAGGGGACGATCATCGGAAAAGCATAGCTTTTCCGCAAATAGAGCGGCAAAGCCGCCATAGGCAGATTCTATCATTGCTTAGCTTCGCCGCATCTCGAGCGGCAGAGCAGTAATTTGGTGATTCTATCTCTGCTGCCTAACTGAGTTTAGCGCCTAATCAAGTTGCAAAGCCGCAGCAATTGCTTCGGCCACCCGATACCGCTCGTCGTGCTTACTGGCATGAACCGTCGGTGTTGATGCCGATTGCGACGATCCTCAGGTACAATTGACACGTCTGATAGACTTAAATCATGTATCGACATCTTTTCGTGGCGGTGTTTCTGCTTGCGGCGGTTGTTTCGGTAACCGCTCAGAGGTCGGGACCGAAAAGCGACAAGGTCGCCGTGCGTGTGAATCTGATTGTCTTGGACGAGAATAGTGAGCATGTGCCGGGAATAAAGGCATCCGACATCACGTTGACCGAAAATGATGTTGCGCAACCGGTAACCTCGATCAGGCAGTTCGCATCAGGTGTTGATATCGCCTTGGTTATAGACAATTCCGGCTCAGTACGCCGTAGGATGGGCGAGTTCGAGAAGATCGGGAAACGACTGGTTGCCGACATGATGCCCGGCGATATGATGCAGATAATTCGGTTTGTGACATCAGACCAGATCGAAATCATTGCTGAATGGACAGACGACCCAGCATCTTTACGAGAAGCTCTAGAACTCTTATTCGTAGAAGGCGGCCAAACCGCCGTCTATGACGCGATCTACCTGGCAGCTGAGAATCTGATCGAACGCAACAAGAACCGACCCGATCGTAAACAGGCGATAATCCTTCTTTCCGATGGCGAAGATCGTTACAGTTTTCATACCGAGAAACAGCTCTTCAACCTTTTATCCGGCAATCAAGTACCGGTTTTCACCATCGCTTTTACTAAAGACCTTCCAAGATGGGATTTCAATTCCCCTAATTCGCGGAAAACTGTGGGTGAAGTTACACGGTTCGTGGATCGACTGGCTTTTGTTTCCGGCGGCACGTCCTACCTTGTTAATGAAAGATCTAACGACGAGCAACTTCGTGATTTTGCGAATGAAATTCTCTCAAATATGCGTTCCCAATACGTCGTAACCTATCAAGCGGATACGACAAAAAAGACTAAAAGCGTGCGAAAACTTGCCGCCACCGTCGCCGACGGCCCCGACGGAGAAAAACGCCGGGCAGTAATCCGCAACACGATCGTTATCGCTCTTCCAAAGAAATAGAAAGGAAAATAGACCTCCGCAGTTTCTCCCTACGAATCCCAATCTTCGGTGTGGAAGGTGCCTTCTTTATCGATCCGTTGGTAAGTGTGGGCTCCGAAGTGGTCGCGTTGGGCTTGGATGAGGTTCGCGGGGAGCGTGGCGGAGCGAAATGCGTCGAAATATGCGAGTGCGGACGACATGCAGGCGGACGGGACGGCGTTCTCGTTGAAAGAGATGACTGCCTTTCGCAGCGAGCGGCTGCGTGAGAGCAAAATGGCGGCGAAACGGTCGTCGAGCAGCAATGTGTCGATGCCGGGGTTTGCGGCGTAGGCTTCGCGGATGGTCTCGAGCAGCCGCGAGCGTATGATGCAGCCGCCGCGCCATATTTTTGCGATCTCGACCATGTCCAGGCCGTAATTTCGTTCGGCGGATGCCGCCTGCAGCATCGACATTCCCTGCACGTAGGTCATCACAAATGCCGCGTAAAGCGCGTCTTTCAGCTCGTTTATCGACGTCCGCGAACGGCTGAGGTCGGCTGTGGCGTGGATGTCGTCGTATCGTGCCGATATCTGGTGACGAAGCTCTCTGCGTGCGGAGACCTGCCGCATCGTTACCGCACTGTCTATCGTCGGCACAGGCACGCCGAGGTCCATCGCCGCCTGCGACGTCCATTTGCCCGTGCCCTTTTGCCCCGCGGTGTCGAGTATCAGTTCGACAAGCGGACGGGCTGTTTCGGCGTCGATCTTTTTGAGCACGATCGACGTTATTTCGATCAAAAAGGACGATAATTCGCCGCCGTTCCATTCGCCGAACGTGCGGTGCAGCTCGGTATTCTGCATCCTCAACACCCGACGCATGTAATCGTAAGTTTCCGCGATCAGCTGCATCATGCCGTACTCGATGCCGTTGTGGACCATCTTGACAAAATGCCCGGCCGAACCGCTGCCGACGTGTGCCGCACACGGCTCGCCGTTCACCTTTGCCGACGCGGCCTCGAATATCGGGCGGACGCGTTCGTAAACGTCCGCAGAACCGCCGATCATGATCGACGCACCGCGGCGGGCGCCTTCTTCACCGCCGGAGACGCCGACGCCGAGGAACTCGAAACCGCGTTCATTCAGGAGCATTTCGCGGCGTTCGGTGTCGAGATAGAAAGAATTGCCGCCGTCGATCACCAGATCGCCCGGCGACAGATGCGGCAGAAGGTCGTTTATCACGCTGTCAACGATCGGCCCGGCCGGCACGAGCAACATAATGCTGCGCGGCGCGGCGAGCTTGGACACGAATTCAGCAAGGTCGTTCGCAGTATCTATCGGCAGACCGTCGGCTTCAGAATGCAAAATGCCGCGTTTCGCCGCGTCGATATCGAAACCAACCGACGTGAAGCCCTGCTCGGCGACGTTCAGGAGAAAATTGCGGCCCATCGTGCCGAGACCGATCATTCCAAATTGCGATGTCATGGGTTTGATTATGCCACAGCGGAAAAAAAAGATTCACCACAGAGAACACAGAGGACACAGAGAGGAGAGAATGTGAAAGTGTGAAAAAGTGAAAAGGAATGGCGAACAAACGATCTGTACTAAGAGTGATCGTTGACGCCCTTCTCCCGGAAGCCTACTCTCGAACCGTTCGAAGTTTGTATTTACTGCTTTGAATCTTTTTTTCATTTCCACTTTTTCACTTTTTGTCCTTTTCCTCCGTGCCATCCATGTCCTCTGTGGTGAATTCTTCGGTCTGTGTTAAATTCTTTTCGATGCGGACACTCAAAGAAGCCATCAGACCGACGACGTTCATTGTTTCTTCAAAGCTAAACGACGCACTCGGGCTCGATATCACCATAGCTAGCGAGACGTTTCAGCACACCGGCAGTTTTAAGTTTAGAGCTGCTTATAATCTGGCATTGAGCGTTGAGCAGGACGAGATACTGACGGCGTCGAGCGGCAATTTCGGCCAGGCTCTCGCCTATGCATGCAAACTCACCGGCAAGCGATGCACCGTCGTTATGCCCGAGACATCGGCACAGGTCAAGATAGACGCCGTTCGAGGTTTCGGCGCGACGGTCGATCTAATTGATACGAAACAGATCGGCCGCAACGAACGCGTTGCCGAGCTCGCTGCACTGATGCCGGAGGCTTATCACGCATCTGCATACGACGACGAATACGTGATCGCGGGCAATTCGACGCTCGGCGACGAGCTGGCCGGAAAAGGTTTTGACGCCGTTATAGTGCCGGTCGGCGGCGGCGGGCTGATATCGGGCGTGGTGACAGGATTGTGTCGCAGCGGAGACACGGCGGAAGTTTTCGGCGCCGAGCCACTGATCGGCAACGACGCTACGCGTTCGTTTCGTGAAGGCCGCCTGATCCCGAATGATACCGAACCGACGACCATCGCCGACGGTGCGAGGACGATCTCTCTGGGCAAGTTGAACTGGCCGATAATTCGTGACGGCGTGAAGGATATGATCGAGGTTTCAGACGAAAAGATCGCCGATGCGGTGAGAATGTATTACGGACTTGCGAACCTGAAAAGCGAGCCCACGGGAGCTCTGACGCTTGGAGCTCTTCTGGAAGATTTGGAACGCTTTGCATGCAAAAGGCTCTGCATCGTTGTCAGCGGCGGAAACGTCGATCCCGCAGTCTATAAAGAATTGATCTGAGCGTAGCTATTTCTTAGCTTTTCGGTAAACGCCCGAAAACGACACATTTGCGCCGCCGCAATTCATATTGTCGCGAACGACGAGGAACTGTCCAACCATCCGAATAGTCACTTTGCAGTCGAATTCGTCATCGCCGTCGGAATACTGAACGACGTTAGCTTCGACCTTTCCTTTATTCCCAAGTTCGCCGATGTGGATATTGTCACCGAGACCTTTCCAGAATGCCGTGCCAATAACGTTCAAATATCCGCGGTTCCTTGTCGCTTCGAACTTGATCTCGTTCTCTCCGTATCGCCACGTGCCGTACCACGACGCAATACCGGGCCTTTTAGTGACCGGCCAATAATTTAGATCGCTTGCCTTAAGCCAGCCGACGTAGCCGGTTCCTTTAACAGGCGTGAACCAAGCACAGGCAAATCCATTGCGCTCGTTTGAGACGACGACCTGATCACCTGAAACTACATATGCCTTTTCGCGACAATCCTTCCCTTCCGGGCAGTCATCGCTGAAATCGTTGTAAAAATGACTCCTTCCGCCCTTTATGGCCTTGACGGACGCCAAGCGGTAGTCCTCAGTTTCTGCTGTGAACTTGCCTGCCCGGCACCAATTCTCCGGATCAGGATCAGTTTGCGCCGCAGCCAAACTGCTCAGAAGGGTCACGGCAATGATGAAAGTAAAAAATTGTCTCATCGTCTGATCTCCTCGACGAACGTCACGCGATTGATCTCGTAAAGCGTCGTTTGTCCGCTGGCAACCTTTTTGACGGCCGATTCTCGAAGCGACGAGAGACCTTCTTTTTCGGCTTGGCGGCGTATCTCGCTGCCGGGGCGGCGTTCGATGATCATCTCGCGGATGTTGTCGGTCATGTCCAGCAGTTCGTGAATCGCCGAACGGCCTCGATATCCGGTGTGATTGCAGGCATCGCAGCCGACGCTGCGATAAAATTCGGTTCCGGTGAACTCGTTTGGGTCCAAAGCTGATTCAACAAGCTCTTCTTCCGCCGGCTGATATGGCCGTTTACACGTCGGGCATAGCAGCCGGATCAGCCGCTGCGCAAGAACGCAGTTCAGCGAAGAGACGAAATTGTACGGCTCGACGCCCATATTTAGGAATCGCCCGATGACGTCGATCACGTTATTCGCGTGGACGGTCGTAAAGACCAAGTGGCCCGTCAAAGCCGATTGGATCGCGATCTGTGCGGTCTCTTCGTCACGAATTTCACCGACCATTATCTTGTCCGGGTCGTGACGCAAGATAGATCGGAGGCCGCGAGCGAATGTAAGCCCCTTTTTTTCGTTTACGGGGATCTGCACAATACCGTGAAGCTGGTATTCGACCGGGTCTTCGATGGTGATGATCTTATCCTCGTCGTTACGTATCTCGTTCAGCGCAGCGTAGAGCGTAGTCGTTTTACCCGAACCGGTCGGCCCCGTGACCAGAACCATTCCATAGGGTTCTTTGATGTAGATCCTAAAACGCCTGACGTCCTCATCGTCGAAACCGACGACGTCCAGATTCAGATTCTTAAAACTCTCATTGATCTGCTCCTTGTCGAGAATTCGGATCACAGCGTCTTCACCGAAGATCGTCGGCATTATGGAAACACGGAAATCTACGGTGCGGCCCTTGTAAATAACGCGAAAACGTCCGTCTTGCGGTATTCGGCGTTCGGCGATGTCGAGTTCGGACATGACCTTGATACGTGAGATCAGTGTCTGGTGAAAAGCGATGTCTATCGGATCGACCTTGGCGTAAAGAGCACCGTCAATGCGGAATTTGACCTGTACATCGCGTTCTCTTGTTTCTATGTGAATGTCGGAGGCCCGAGATTCCATCGCATTATAAAGGATGGTGTCGACCAATTTGATGATCGGCGACATGTCGCTGTCGGAAGCGAGGCGGTCGAGGTCCAGCACCTCTTCGCCATGTTCCGTTTCTTTTACCAGCGAAATTTTGAAGGTCGATGCAGCCTCTTGAAGGACACGCTGAGTCGAATCGCCTCGGCGCAGGACGACGTCGATCGCACCGGCGGTCGCAACGTACGGGACAATACGGACATTTAGAACATTCTCGAGTTCGTCCAGCCTTTCCAAATTACTAGGATCGGCCATCGCCGCATGAAGGCTGCCATTTTCGCGGCGGAGCGGGACAAATTGGTTCCGAAGCATCAGATCGACAGGGATCTGCGAGAGCTGTTCGATATCGATCGGTGACGGCTGGTCGGGCGGCAGCAGATCGATATAGGGCAGCCGATAACGCGTCGCCAGTTGCTTTGCCGCAACCACCTCAGGCGGATCGTGCTCAGTATCTTTGAGCCCTTTAATGCTTGTTGTGACAGTTTCTTCAGTCATATTATCGCTGTATCATCTGCCTGCCATCGGCCCGGCAGAGATCATCTGAATGATCGGCAAGTAGATCGCAAGCAGGATCGAAACTACGATGCCGGCCATGAAAAGCAAGATCGCCGGCTCGAGCAGTGTCGTGAACTGCTCCAAACGGACCTCGGCCTCAGCATCATAAAATGTCGCGACCTCATCAAGCATTTCGCGCAAACTGCCGGACCTTTCGCCGATGCCGATCATATCCAAGGCAAGCTCGGGCACCCAATTCGCCATTTCCAATGCCTCTGTAAATCCGCGGCCTTCCCGGATCATCGGGAGAACATTTTGGCTGCGGCGGCGAAGTTCCAAGTTGTTTATAGCCTGTGATGAAATGTCCCATGCCTCCGGCACCGTAATGCCGCCCGAGATAAGTGTAGAAAGTGACCTGGCAAGCTGTGCCGTCGTCATGTTCCTGATCAGTTGACCGCCGATCGGGACCTTCAAGAGTGCCTTGTGCAGCAAAAGCTTTCCGGATGACGTCCTAAGCCAAAATACCAAGACAAGTACTACTATCAATATCACGGGCAACAGCCAAACGATATTTGCCGCGAGCGTATTGGAGATCCACAAGACAACTAGCGTGATGGTCGGCATCGTTCTGTTCGCGCTCAGGCTTTTGAACAGGTCCGACATTCGGGGCACGATATAAAGCGTCAGGAACGCGACCATGAGCATCGCCGCGAAAAGCAGAAACGCGGGATAGGCCAGAGCACCTCGCAGCTTTCTCGAAACACCGACGCTTCGCCTCAAGTATTCGACAAATCGGGCAAGGACATCATCCAATGCTCCGCTTCGTTCTCCCGCAAGAATCGAAGCCGTGTAGATACGCGGAAAGATACCCTGAGATTCGAACGCTTCGGATAACGGAATACCGTTCTTTATCTTGTCCTCGACATCAGCAAGAACCGCTCGCAGATTCGCCGACGCACTGCGTGTTTTTAAAAGGCCGATCGACTGCAATACCGGGATACCTGCACGCAAAAGAGCGGATAGTTGTTGATTGAAGAGCAGGAAATCTGCCTGCTTTACCTTTTTTCCCTTTGTGCCGCCGGAAACAAGAGCTGAAAGTCCTTCACCGGGCGATGACACCGCAAAAACCCGAAACCCCTCTTTCTCAAGGGCGTTTCGCGCCTCGGCAACACCTGTTGCCTCAACAACTCGTGTTATTACCTCACCTGAGGGAGTCCCTAACCTGCAGATATATTCGTTCATTCGAGGGTCAAGAAATATACCAAAATTCGAATTACTCGATTTTCTCTAGATGATAACACGTATCAGAAATTGTGCTGTTGCAAAAACATCCGACTCGACATGAGGGGCGAAGAACAACTTTTGGAGCCTCGTGAACATCGAAACATTGTCTTGCGAATGTCGCTGTAATCCAATAGTATGAAGGTCATTCAAGGTTTGTAAAATGAGGACAGACTCCGCCGGTCGAATTAAACTTATGGCAGGTGCACGACTATGGAATTCTGCGATTCCGGCGTTTTGCTTGGTACTCGTGGGCCTGATCACCACTTATGCTCAAGTGCCGGCACCGACTCCTCCGGACGATAGAGATTCGCCGGTGCGCATCAAGACAGATCTCGTAACTCTCACTCTTACCGTTACCGATCAGTACGGCCGATATGTCTCCGGGCTTTCCAGGAACGCTTTTACGGTAACGGATAACAACCGAGATCAGGATATTGTGTTTTTCAGCGACAGCGACGCTCCGATCTCAATTGGGATCCTCTTTGATGTCTCAGGCTCGATGAGCGGAACAAAGATCGGCAAGGCACGAAACGCACTTGAAAGGTTCATCCGGACCAGTCATCCCAATGACGAGTATTTTCTTATTGCTTTCAACAGCCGGGCTCAGCTTTTGACGGACCGAACTCGGGACGGGGATTCGGTGCTTCGGAAGCTCACATTGGTACAGCCAAAGGCAAATACTGCCCTTTACGATGCCGTCTATTTGGGGATCGAACGCGTTACTCGCGGAAGCCATCAGAAACGCGCACTATTAATTATTAGTGACGGTCAGGATAATGCATCCCGTTACAACTTTAATGAGGTCAGGCGTCTGATGCGCGAGGCCGACGTGATAACATACGCGGTCGGGATCACTGACCGAGCGGACGCGATGAACGCCCTTGGGATGCAGGGCCAGGCATTTTTGGAGGAACTTACATCGGTTACGGGCGGAAAGGCCTTTTTTCCCCGAACCGACGTTGAAATGGACGAGATCTTCGAACGTATCGCATTGGAACTTCGCCATCAGTACTCCGTAGGTTATATCCCGACGGATTTTCATCCGGACGGTAAATGGAGAAAGGTCAAGGTCAGAGTCAAGCCGCCGAGGGGACTCCCGAGGCTTACCGTAAGAAGCCGCGAAGGCTATTACGCCACGCCAAATACCAACTACAAGTAGAGATTGTTACGAAAAAATGTCGATGATCAGCCCGAAAATCCTGCTTTTCACGCTCTCCATTGCTTTTATAGCAGCGGTGGTCTCTTTTGACGTAACATCCGCACAAACGGCGACCCCTTTGCCGTCGCCGACCGTAACGCCGCCCAGCATCAAACCCTCGCCGACGCCCGATGATTCAGATGAAGTGATCAAGGTCGATACAGAGCTTGTTAATTTGAGCGTCAGGGTAGTTGATCGCAACAATCGGCCCATCAACAACCTTCGACAAAGTGAGTTCAAGATCTTCGAGGATGGAGTTCAACAGCAGATCGAGTTCTTTTCTCAGGCAGAGGTTCCCACTAACTACGCCGTGGTTGTGGACAACTCGGGTTCGATGAGACCGCAATTGGACAAGGTTATTGAAGCCGGAAAGGTCTTTGTGAACGCCAACCGCCCTGAAGACGAGACGATGATCGTCCGATTTGTAGGGAGGGACAAGATCGAGATCGAGCAGCCTTTCACGTCGAACAAGACAGACCTGATAGATGCACTCGAGAATTTATTCATCGAAGGCGGTCAGACGGCCGTTATCGATGCGGTGTATTTGACCGTCGAAAATGTTGATTCCTATGAAAAGAATGAGCGTGATGATCGCAAACGCCGTGCTTTGATCCTCGTGACAGACGGTGAGGACCGAAACAGCTATTACAGCGAAAAGCAGCTGATGGAACTTCTGCGGGAATCAGAGGTTCAGATCTACGCGATCGGATTTGTTGATCAACTTAGCAATGAGGGTGGTTTCATAAGCAAAAGCCCACAGGCAAAAGCAAAGGCTCTTCTTGAAAAAATGGCTTCCGAAACCGGTGGGAAAGCATACTTTCCGACCAGTGCCGCCGAACTGCCGCGTCTTGCGCAGGAAATCTCCAGCGAGATCAGAACACAATACTCAATTGGCTATATTCCGACCAACGACCGCCGTGACGGAACTTTTCGAAGCATCAGAGTAACTATTGCGGACGGGCCGAACAGTCAGAAGCGAATTGCCGTGACACGCGCAGGCAGAACTGCTGAAGGCGGGAATCCGGGCGGCGGCAAACCGGTCCCGTCAGAGAAGAATCAATAATTTCTAGTTCTCTGGTACGGTACCTGAGATCTTTTTGCGATTTGTCTCGCCGGTAACCAACACCGGGATACCCTCGTCAACCTCCGAATGGGGCCGCGGTATCACATGAATTCCCGTTACGGTTCCCACCCGCCTCGCAGCTGCGGCACCGGCATCCACGGCCGCTTTTACGGCACCGACCTCGCCCCTTACAATGGCTGTGACAAGTCCGGCATCGACCTTCTCATAGCCGACCAATTGAACATTCGCTGATTTGACCATCGCATCAGCAGCCTCGATCATCGCCACGAGACCCATACATTCGACCATTCCAAGTGCCTGCATAAAATTTAAACCTATTTTGATATACGCCGCCGCTTCAACAAGATAACGAAAGGTCCTACAAGCAACAGGCCCTGGCCTATCGTTCCAAGGAAAATGATCATCGGCGCGGACATTGCGCTTTCAACCTACTTCCACAAAACCATCACGAAGATCACGGAAAAGACCAAAGCGGCGATCAGCAGAGAGACAAGGACCACAAAAAGATTAGTTGGACTTGCCGCCGGCGACCAAACGACCTCTGTTTTCTTCCTCTTAGTGGCCCGTGACCTCTTTCGCTCTTTTGCCGCGGATTCGAGGCCCCGAACCTCTTTTTCATCTTCGTGGATCTTTTCTGCGATCTCCGCAATAGCGGTCCGAGCCTCATCTTCATCGACAGAAACCGATCCATTTTCGGATAATTCTCCCACCTTGTGTCCGCAGTTATAACAGAAGAACGTGTTCTCCCGCACTGCCATTCCGCAGTTTCCGCATTCGCCAAGCGCCTTTTCAACCGTTGCCGCCATCAGATCCTTGCGAAGACCTCCCTTTCCTCACCGAGGTCTCTCGCGGACGGTGTAAGTATCGTCTTTTTTGAAATGTAGATCTTTTCGCCGTTCTGCACGGCTCGTCGAACATCGTCTTCGCTCACGAAATCAACCGGTTTCGGAATGCCGCGATCCTGGGCGGAATTGGACTCGTTTATCTCATGAATAACGGTCGGCGGCGGAGTGGTAGATGCCTGCTTAACAGGTTCCGGCTGCGGAACTTCCAAAAGCTTTTTGCTCAAAAATCCATCGACGATAGCCTCGATCTCTTTTCTGTCAGGGCGTCTAGGGGTTACGGTCTTTGGTGGCGTACCGACCGACTGGGCATGCGTCGCTGCAACTCTATTGATCGGCTTTGTTTCAAATGCGACCCTTTTGATGTCCATCAGATGAATCGGCGAAATATTGTCAGACGTGACGTTCCCTCCCCAAGAGCCGCATCCGAGAGTCATCGACGGCGGAAGGTCTGTCGTGAAACCGATCGCTCCGTGTGTCGTCGGAGAATTTATTATCACGCGAGCAGCAGGCATCAACTCACCGTACCGGATCGCAGCGGCGCGATCTTTTGAATGCATTCCAGCAGTGTGTCCCATACCGCCGAAATGAAGGATCTGTTGGCAAAGCTCAGCGCCTTCGTCAACTCCTCCAACCTCAAAGAATGCAAGGGTCGGCGAAAGCTTCTCGATAGACCAAGGAAAATCGCGGCCGACGCCGCCGCAGTCGGCGATCAAACAGCGGGTTCCTGCAGGAACCGATATGCCTGCAAGTTGTGCAATGAATTCAGCCGACTTCCCTACAATATTCGGATTAAGCGAACGTTGCGGTGAAACCAGAACCTTTGCGACCGAATCAGCTTCGGCGGGAGACAAAAAGCAGGCACCCTGCGCTTTGAATTGCTCCCTAACTGCACCTGCGACTGAGCGATCGACAACAACCGACTGCTCGGACGCGCATATAGTACCGTTATCAAAGCACGTTCCTGTGAGGATATCAGCAACTGCCTTTTCTACATCGGCAGACCGTTCAACAAATACGGGCACATTGCCGGGACCCACACCGAAAGCCGGCTTTCCGGAAGAGTAAGCAGCACGTACCAGACCGGTTCCGCCGGTAGCGAGTATTACGGCAGTCTGCTTGTTCTTCATCAGTTCTTCGGTCCCGTCGATGGTAGGATCCGTGAGACAAATAATTGCTTCCGGAGGAAGACCTGCCCCAACGCCGGCATCACGCATGATCCGCGCCGTTTCCGCGATACAGTTGGCCGCCGATGGATGAGGCGATAGAACCACCGTATTTCGCGATTTGATGGAGATCAGAATTTTGAAAATTGCCGTAGATGTTGGATTGGTCGAAGGGATTATGGCAGCCACTACTCCGCGGGGCGAAGCAATTTCAACGACCGACGGAGTTTCATTTACGATACCAACAGTGCGAAGCCCCTTGAATCGTGCCCAAACGTCTTCGGCTGCAAATCGATTCTTCTCACGTTTGTCATCGGGTTTTCCAAAACCCGTTTCTTCATGCGCCATCCGGCCAAGACGAGCCGATTCACCTAATGCGGCAAGCGACATCTGCTGGCAGATGTCATCAACTTGAGCCTGCGAGAACGCAGACACGGCCTTAAATGCAAGAGACGCGGCCTCCACCGCGTCGCGAGCCTGCTGTATCGATTTCAGGTCTTTGTCAGCCATCGCCGATGGTCAAACCTATGTTAGTACTTTTCGAATCTACCCGATCCGAAATTAGCGTGATTTCGATTTACTCGCCGCCGACCCCGATGCTTCGGAGGCAGCACTACCGGCTGAAAGCTGCTTGCCGCCGCCGCGGAGAGCTTTTTCGTCCGGGCTGAGCCCCACGGATCCCCCTTTGGGCAACACACGCTCAACTTCGCCGTGCGGACGCGGAATGACGTGAACACTAATGAGTTCCCCAACCCGCCTTGCAGCCGCCGCTCCGGCATCGGTCGCGGCCTTTACCGCTCCTACGTCACCGCGTACAAAGATCGTTACATAGCCGGCGCCGATATATTCTTTGCCGATAAGTCTAACATTTGCAGCCTTTACCATGGCATCAGCGGCCTCGACAGCCGAAACGAAGCCTTTTGTCTCAACCATTCCTAATGCTTCTAAGCTCATTTGGACATCCTCACTAGTTGTAGTGCTAGAAAGATACTAATACAAGTGATGCATATTGCCAAAAGCAAAGCGTAAATGCTGAAGTTAAAAGGCTCAATCAATTGACACACAATGCCCCGGAAAGATATATTTCAATCCTAAGGACTAGCGTTTTTCTACGATAATTGCTCCTCCTGGACGTTCAAAATGTCACAAACTTTGGGTGAAAAGCTGCGACAGGCCCGCGAAGACCGCGGCGTTTCCATCAGTGAGGTAGCGGAGCAGACCCGGATCTCGCCCCACTATATCGAGTGCATAGAGAATGACGATTACGGTCCACTTCCGGGCGGCATTTTCAACAAAGGTTTCGTAAAATCGTACGCAAAATTTGTCGGGGTTGACGAACAGGAAGCCCTTGCCGACTATTCGCGTCTTCAGTCTACCGCACTTTCGGAAGAGCCCGACCTATCCTATCGGCCCGAAGTCCTCACAGACGATAGAACTTCGAATTCGTCGATCCCTACGATAATCGGAGCGATCGTTATCCTAGGCATAATGAGCGCCGGAGTTCTATTCTTGGTGGATTATTTGCGCCGGCCTGCAGAAGATACTCCTGTTCGGCCTACTTCTAATACTGCAGCAACAAACACCGAACAACAGGCTCCTGTCTCACAGCAATTGCCTGAGGCGACAGCCCCGGATATGGCAAACGTTAGGATCGAGTTCAAAGCTATTGCTGAACCCGTCTCCCTAACTGTGAATTCCGACGGCAAACAGAGCAGTACGGTCGTGAATCCCGGAACGCCGATCGTTTTTGAGCCGAAAGAGAGTTTGAAACTAAGCTACTCACGCTCGCTTGCTGCTAATGTGCAGCTTTCAATAAACGGCAAGGAGATCGCACTCCCGTCACAGCCGTTGCAGCCGCGGCGTAATGCCATCGATTTCGAAATAAATAAGGACAATCTGGCCCGTATATGGTCCAGCGGAAGCATCTTGGACGAGGTTCCGTCAGCAGCTCCGACCGATGAAAGCACGACCGCCACAGCGGGGACACCTGCGGTCGAAGCAGGAAACACGGCCTCTCCACCGGCTGCACCATCGGCAACATCGACACCTCGCCCGACGCCAAGGCAGGCTTCTAATGTCAATCAAGGAACAAATAGTGTCCGTCCCACGCCTAGGCCAACAGCTGAGCGGCCGGCAACGACACCGGCCTCTTCACCTGCGCCGCCGCGGAATTCTGCGGCAGATAGGCCAAGCCAGTAGGCCGGCAAACTGGATCGAATAGGATGTCCGCAAGTTTTTTTGCGGGCATTTTTATATATAATTAAGTATGGAAATCACCTCAATTACCGAAGGGCTCACCTTTGACGACGTACTGCTCGTTCCCGCATTTTCGGAGATCCTGCCAAGCGATGCAGATACACGTACGCAATTTTCGAGAAACATCTCTTTGAACATTCCGCTTTGCTCGTCCGCGATGGACACAGTTACCGAAGCTTCTCTCGCGATCGCACTTGCCCAACAGGGCGGTATTGGCGTCATTCATAAGAATTTGTCCATTGAGGCCCAGGCTGAAGAAGTAGACAAAGTGAAAAGGAGCGAGAGCGGTATGATCGTTGACCCCGTGACGATAAACGAGAAAGCCCTCGTATCAGAAGCCCTTAACATCATGGGGCATTACAAGATCAGCGGCGTACCGGTCACTGACTCGGAGGGCCTGCTTGTCGGGATCATTACGAACCGGGATCTCCGTTTTGAGACACGAACCGATATTCCCGTTTCCGAAGTAATGACACCTCAGCCGCTAGTCACCGTTCCGGTCGGCACGACGCTTGATGAAGCAAAAGTTAAGTTGCAAAAACACCGCATCGAAAAGCTGCTGGTCGTAGACGACGACGGCCATCTAAAAGGGCTGATCACGGTCAAGGACATTCAAAAGGCGATCAACTTCCCTCTGGCTGCGAAGGATGAGCTTGGAAGGCTCAGATGCGCTGCGGCCATTGGTGCAACCGGCGATTATATGGAGCGTGCGGCTGCACTTGTCGGATCGCGTGTCGACGCCATCGTGATCGATACCGCTCATGGCCACAGTTCTCGTGTCATCGAGGCGGTCAGTAAAGTGAAATCCAAATTCAGCGACATCGATGTCGTCGCTGGCAACATTGCCACCGAAGAAGCGACAAAAGCTCTGATATTCGCCGGTGCTGACGCTGTTAAAGTTGGTATCGGGCCCGGCTCGATATGCACGACACGCGTCGTGACGGGAGCGGGAGTTCCGCAGATATCGGCCATCGTGGAATGTGTTGCGGCCGGCGCCGGGACCGGCGTTCCGGTGATCGCCGATGGAGGAATAAAATTCTCAGGCGATGTCGCAAAGGCTATCGCTGCAGGAGCAGATAGCGTGATGATCGGATCACTATTTGCAGGAACTGAAGAAGCTCCGGGCGAGGTCATCTTGTTCCAAGGGCGAAATTTCAAAACCTACCGCGGGATGGGATCCATCGGCGCGATGAAAAAGGGATCGAGCGACCGATACTCTCAGGAAGGAACGGTGACAGATTCAAAGTACGTTCCGGAGGGGATCGAGGGCCGGGTGGCGTACAAAGGTACGGTGGCTGACATGGTTACGCAGCTTGTGGGCGGACTTAGATCCGGAATGGGCTATACAGGATGTCGTGACATCAAAGAACTTCAGACGAATGCTCGATTTGTTCGTATCACTTCCGCGGGCCTGCGTGAATCTCACGTACACGATGTGATCATTACAAAAGAAGCTCCTAATTATCGATTGGAATCGTAACAACAGATGCGTGAAACACAAATTTGTTGTATCGTTCCTTTAAGGTAGTAGCTGACTTTCCGAGGTACCCAATCAATGATGCGATTCATGAGAACATTTATTCTTTCTTGCGTAGCTTTTTGTCTTGCAATATTCGTCGTTGTTCAGAACGGCAGTACAAATGCCGGTGCCTCGGAATTCTGGATCACGGTCGACTCTTCCGAATTACAGCATATTCTTTCGGACCGCGGCTCCCAACAGCGGAGCAGCCTCAAAAATGCCGGCGTTGAACGGGTCGTTGGCGACCTTGCCATCCTTAAGCTCAACGACGTCCAGATGGAAGAACTGTCGAGCGCAATGCACGACAACTTTCACAAATGCAGCGGATATGTGGCACATACGAACGAGAACGATGCGTTGACCTGGGCAAGGGATCAGTATGCAGCAACTACGGAGTCACAACTAGTAAACTACACTATCGACAATCCGGTGGCAGTTAACTCCATGCTGGGTTATGTTAGCGAGCCTCAGATCCGACAGACAATTCTCGACCTCTCGGCATTTCCGAACCGCCGCTACAATCAATCCAGCGGCCTTCAATCGGCCAACTGGATAAAGGACAAGTGGGCTCTCCTTGCTGCCCGCCAAAGCCGCGGACAGGTCTCGATCGAGTTCTTCAACCATCCAACGGCTACTTCACCCCAACCCTCTATCATTATGACGGTCTGGGGAACACGATTTCCTGACGAGATCATTGTTTTGGGTGCCCATCAGGATTCGATCAATTCGTCGGGTCAAACCGCAGCGGCTCCAGGTGCCGATGACGATGCGTCCGGCGTCGCATGCCTCACCGAAACGATCCGCGTGATGATGGAAACCGGCTTCAAGCCTGAGCGAACCGTTCAATTCATGGCATACGCGGCGGAGGAAGTAGGTCTTCGCGGATCTAACGCGATAGCAACCTCATACCGAAACGCCAATAAGAACGTTCTGGGCGTAATGCAGCTGGACATGACCAATTACCGTGGCACACAAGGCTACGATATGGTCATGATCACGGATAACACCAACGCGGCGCAGAACCAGTTCCTCCGCGATCTGCTGATCACATATCAGCCGGGACTGACCATTGGGAACTCATCTTGCGGCTATGCATGTTCAGATCATGCGTCATGGCATAACAAGAGCTACCCTGCATCGTTCCCTTTTGAGGCTCCTTTTGGCAATGACAATTCGGCGATCCACACCGCGAATGATACCATCGCCCGCAGCAATAACAATGCTAATCACGCGGTGCGTTTCTCGAAACTTGCGTTGTCGTATATTGGTGAGCTTGCTAAGGGATGCGTGGCAATTGCCACACGGTGTTAGGTGCCGATCTGAGCGAGGTTACCGGGAGAAATGCTTACACGCTAGTCGATCTCGTCGTTAAGCTCTTCCCATTCCCGATAATGGGCGTTGACGTTCTCTTCGGCTTTAGATAGTGCGTCCGTTAGGTTTTGCAGCCGAGGGTAGTCCGAAGCCACCTCGGGTTCTGCCATCTCAGCCGACAGCCGCAGAACTTCTTCTTCTAAGGCCGGAAGTCGTTCTTCTATCTCTGCGATCCGCCGCTCGATCTGTTGCCGCTGATTCTTTGAGAGTTTAGTTCTTACGCCGGTTGGAGCCGCATCAACTATTATCGAACGGGATCTCACATCCTTGTCGTCGCTGTTTGAGCTCCTGCTGTCCCGCCAGGCGTGAAATTCGGTGTAATTCCCATCGAAATCGAGAACTGTGCCATCTGCCTCAAGCGATAGGATCTGAGTTACGATTCGATCCAAAAAAAAGCGGTCGTGGCTGACGGCTATGATCGTTCCCGGATATTCATCCAATGCCGCTTCGAGTGCCTCACGGGCCGGAATGTCCAGGTGATTCGTCGGCTCGTCAAGGATCAAAACATTCTTTTGTGAATAGATGAGTTTTGCTAAGGCCAGCCTCCCCTTTTCGCCACCCGACAGGTCCCGAACTTTCTTTTCGATATCTTCTCCGAAAAAAAGAAAACGTGCGAGGAAGGACCGAACCTCACCATTATCGACCATCGGAGCGACTCGGCGAAACTCCGCGATCACGTCATTTCCGTCATAGAGGTCGTCAAGTGATTGCGAATAGTAGCCGATGTTGACCTTGGTTCCCCACGTTATACTGCCGGAAACCTCACGGATCTGGCCGAGGAGGGTCCTTAAAAGGGTAGTCTTGCCTGTACCATTAGCACCGATAACGCCCAAAACGCCGCCGCGATGAAGTAAGATATTGATCCCTCTCGCGAGCACGTTTTCACCATACCCGATGGCGAGGTCTTCGGTAGTGAGGACATTGTTGCCTGTCCTCTCTATCTTCTTCAAATTGAAATTGCCTCCATGCTTCTCGCTTCGAACCGCATCGACCCGTTCCATTCGCTCGAGCATGTTTCGGCGGGATTTTGCCTGCTTTGTCTTTTGACCTTCCAGATTTCGGCGGATAAATTCTTGGGTCTTGCTGATCAATGCCTGCTGATTTTCGTATTCACGCAGCTGCTGTTCGCGGCGAAGCTCGCGTTCAACAATGAACTTTGAATAGTTTCCCTTGTAGCTGACCGCTTTGCCGTTCTCGATCTCAACGATCCTTTCGGCAGTTCGATCCAGAAAATAGCGGTCATGGCTGATGATCACGTATGCCTTGTCGATCTCTTGCAAATACCCCTCAAGCCATTCGACCGCATTGACGTCAAGGTGATTCGTGGGTTCGTCAAGCAATAGCACATCGGCATTTGATAGAAGCAGGCGAGCCATGCCAAGCCGGTTCCTTTGACCACCGGACAAGATCGCAGTGTCCATGTTCCACTGTTCTCTGCTGAACCCTACACCCAGCAAGACGGCCTCCGCCGTCGAAGCATATGCAAAGCCGTCGGCGTGTTCGAACTGAGTCTGAAGGTCAGCATAACGCTCTAGTATTGAGTCAGAATGATCCGTTTCCATCTGCTTCTCCAGGCGTCGCATCTCGGCCTCAATATCGTGGATATGCTTAAAGGCCGACAAAGCGGCAGTATGAACGGTATCGCCGGCATCAAAATCCACGTGCTGATCCAGCAAGCCAAGACGGAGTCCGTTCATCTTCACGACCACTCCCGTATCAGGAGATTCTGTTTCCGTCAAAAGACGAAACAGTGTGGTCTTACCGGCGCCGTTGCGTCCAACAAGCCCGACCTTTTCACCCGGATTGATCTGGAACGACACGCCGCGGAGGATCTGATTGCCCCCGTAGGATTTCGTGATGTCAGAAAAGCGGAATAACACGATGACAATCAGAAAAAGCAAAAGGCAAAACAACGTTCTGCCTTTTGCCTTGGATGTAATGGGCTCCGATCTAAGCTACTTTTTCTCCGCAGAATTGGCAGCGTTTGTCGAAGCAGAATTGGACGCGGCAGCCGTATTCGAACCGGTATTTGAATTTCCGTTTGAGGACGTATTCGCGGCCACATTCGAATTTCCCGCGGCGTTCGAGTTTGACTCGCCGTTCATAGAACCGGCAGGGCGTGCCCCGCTCAATTCGTTGGGATTGTCGACAACCTTCTTAGCAAGAAAATTCTCTATCTTCGCTTCGTTCATGGCGACGGCCTGATACGAAGCTGCCAACAGCTGCTTGCGGTTTTCGACAAGAAGCTGCTGTATCTGCGGCCGGACATCAGGACTTTCCAGAGTCAGATTCTCATCCTTCTCAATGCGTTCAACCAGCTTGAAAATATAGTAGCGGCCGCTAATGTTCAGCGCATTGGTGATCTGGCCGACCGTGAACTGCGGATTCATAAAGCCGGCTGCAAGCTGCGGATAATTCTGTTTCAGATCATCCTCGCTCAGATATCCCATGTCGCCGTTTTGCAACCGGCTTGGATCTTCGCTGTATTCACGTGCCAAAGCACCAAAATCGCTTGCCGGCTGCGAGACCTTTGCAAGAACCTCTTTGACCCGTTGTTCCGCTTCGGCCTGGTTTCGCGTTGTATCGCCCTGGCCGCCGTCGGCCGGATCGACCACGATCGCCGCCAGACGGACACCGCGCTTCTTGATGAACATCTCGGGATTGCCCTTGTAGAACTGTTCGATCTCGCTGTCTTTCGGATTTTCGATACGGCCCGTGACCTTGTCAACAAGTTTCGCTATCGCCAATGCCTTTTTGATGTCGTCTCGGAAGGATTTCTCGGTAAGCCCAGCCTCAGCCATCCTTTTATCGAATTCCTCCGCAGACATACGGCTCTCGACCTTACGCTTATTGATCTCAACCGTGATCTCGTCATCCGTCGGAACAAGATTTTCCTTTTCGGCTTTTTGGAACATCACTTCCTGCTCGATCAGGTTCTGCAGGACCTGAAGTCTTGCGCCGGCAAGTTCGAGAGGCGAGAATTTAGATTCCTGCCCTTGAGCCTGCTGTTTGACCGACCGGTCAACCTCTTCCATCGTGATGATCTTGCCATTGACCTTTGCCGCGGTTTCGTTCGGGTCAACTTTGCCCGGGCCGCCGGTCGAAGGCGCACCGTTACCGCAAGCCGCCGCAAATACCGAGATCCCGGCGATCAGGATGGCTAGGGTAGATCTGAAATTGAACTTTTGCACTAGTGCCATTACTCCTTGAGTGTTTCTCATTATCTTAACCTAACTTGACTGGGTAAAACCCAATTTGATACAAATACTAGTTTGAGCCGTAAACGGCCCAACAGAAAGTAACCGTCCTCGGGAGGAAAACATTATGGCAAAACGCTGCGATATTTGCGGGAAAGGCCCGCAGTTCGGAAACAACGTTTCACACGCAAACAACAAAACGCGGAGGCGTTTTAACCCTAACCTTCAGCCCGTAAGGGTGCAGCTGCCTGCTGGCGGAAATGCCAAAATGAAGGTTTGTACGCGTTGTATTAAGTCAGGCCGTATTATAAAAGCCGCCTAACTTCCACCGAGGTTTTCAAATACCAAGGATGCCCGAACCTGCTCAGAGCGGTTCGGGCTTTCCTAATCGATCAAAGCCACACACTCGATCTCGACGCGTGCATCGCGAGGCAACCGAGCGGCCTGAACTGTAGCCCTAGCCGGCTTTGAATCACCAAACACACCTGCATAAATCTCGTTCATAGCGGCGAAATCATTCATATCCGCGAGAAAAACCGTGGTCTTGACCACATTGCCTATGCTGCTGCCGGCTGCGTCGAGTACCGCTGAGAGGTTCTTCAGGACCTGTGTCGTTTGCTCCTCAATGCCGCCGGGGACAAAGTCACCGGTCGCCGGATCGATCGGGATCTGCCCCGAACAATAAACCATACCGTTCACGGAAACCGCCTGAGAATAGGGCCCGATCGCCCCCGGAGCGTTTTGTGTGGAAACGACCTTCTTCATAAAGAACAGATCTACCCGTACTTCGGGCAAAAGGCAGATTATAGCGAATAGAGGGGCAAAAGAAAAGGAGGCGTGATGTTATTGGCTCACTCAGATCAGCTATTTACTCTTTCAACCGCAAGCACCCCGGGAACCTGTTCTATCGCGCTGATCACCCGATCCAAATGCTTCTTGTCGTGAACCTCGACGGTCACCTCGATCAATCCCGTATCATCGCGTGAAACATTCGCACGAGCGTCGCGGATGCCGGTTTTGATCTCAGCAATGGCATTGGTGATTCCGGCAAGCATTCCCGTTCGGTTCTCCGTCGTCGCGAGCAATTGTACAGCCTGTATGTGTCCGTCCGTGGTTTTGGCCCAACTGACCTCAACAATGCGGTCTTTATTCACCATTAGATAGGACATGTTCTTGCATCGCTTGTTATGAACCACGATCCCTTTATCCAGAGAGATGTAACCCACGATCTCTTCGCCGCGGAGCGGATTGCAGCATTTTGCACGCGTTATCAGCAGATTGTCGACGCCGTTGACCACGATGGCATCATCCGGCATCCCAATGAACTTGCGCGCCGCCTTGACCGCCGACTTCAGCCGAGTCTCTTTCTTACCTTCGGGGTCCAGCTCCTTGAACTTTTCTGCACCCAAATGTTTTGCGATCACGTTGCGCGGCAGGGTCTTACCGTAGCCGACCGAAGCGAATAGGTCATCGGGCCGGCTCAGTCCGTAATCATTAGCTATACGTTTGATCTCCGCCTCGTTATTCAGGAATTTCTTAACGGTCAAACGAAACCTTTCGGCCTCTTTTTCGAGCATCTTGCGGCCCAGCTCGATTGATTCCCGCCTCTGTTCCTGCGATATCCAATGCCGGATCCTGCTGCGAGCTCGAGCTGTCTGAACAAAGTTTAGCCAATCGCCCGAGGGCTTTGAGTCCTTGGTAGTGAGGATCTCCACAACGTCGCCGTTGTGCAATTCACTGCGGAGAGGAACAATACGGCCATTCACCTTTGCGCCTGTGCAGGAATCGCCAATGTCGGAGTGGATGGTGTACGCAAAATCGATCGGCGTTGCCCCACGCGGAAGCTGAATCACCTTTCCCTGAGGTGTGAATGTGTAAACGTCTTTGGGATAGAGATCGAGCTTTAGACTTTCTACAAAATCCTCTGAGTCGCTGGCCCGGTCCGAATCTTCAACCAAGGGCAGCAAAAGCCGTTCGACCGTCTTTCGAAGTTCGTCCAGATTCTCTTCCTCTTCAGCCGCACCGAGCTTTTTCTCCTTATAACGCCAATGTGCCGCGACTCCTTCTTCTGCGATGTGATGCATTTCTTCCGTGCGTATCTGCACCTCGAATGGCTGTCCGTTTTCCCCTATGACGGAGGTGTGGAGAGATCTGTACAGGTTGTCGCGAGGAATTCCTATCCAGTCCTTGAAACGCTCAGGGACGGGCGTCCACACGTCATGGATGACACTCATCGTAAGATAGCAATACTTCTTGTCGTTCGGCGTAATAACCCTTGCTGCGATAAGATCGTAAACCTGTTCTATACGGATCTTCTGCTTTTTCAGCTTCTTCCAAAGCGAATAAAGTCGCTTAACGCGCCCCTCGATGGCAATAAATGGAATATCGTTCTCACGAAGCTTTTCAGCGATTGTGGACTTTATCTTCTCAAGATTGGCTTCAAGTTCGGGACGCCGTGCATCTACTTGGCGAGCCAGACGCCGATATTCGTCCGGATACAGATTCTGAAATGCTAGATCCTCCAACTCGCCGCGTATCTTACCCATGCCGAGCCGGTGTGCTATCGGAGCGTATATATCCAATGTTTCCTGTGATATACGTTCTCGTTTTTCAGGCTTTAGAAACTGCATCGTCCGCATATTGTGCAGACGATCGGCCAATTTGATCAGCACTACGCGAACGTCGGTGATCATGGCAAGAACCATTTTACGCACGTTCTCGGCCTGCTGTTTCTCTTTGGGAAGGTCGCTGATATTTGCTATCTTGGTGAGTCCGTCCACCAGAAGAGCCACCTCATCGCCAAAATACTCTTTGATGGTCTTTAGGTCGACAAGCGTGTCCTCGACGACATCATGCAAAAGCCCGGTCGAAACGCTCACCTCGTCGAGACGCATATCGGCCAAAATATCTGATACCTCCAGCGGGTGAACCAAATATGGCTCACCGGAGGCTCGCATTTGGCCGCGATGATGCAAGGCGGAGAAAAGATAGGCGCGGCGAATCATCTCGGTATCGGCTCCCGGCCGATTATGTTGAACTTTTTCGATTATATCCTCGATCCGGATCATTCGGTTTCCCGCCAAAAAAAGAAGCGGCGCTCAACTAGATTGTAATTGAGCACCGCGTAAGTTGGAAAGAATTCTGCGCTATTGTTTCTGTTCTTCAGGCTTTTTGGTCTCAGCCGCAGCCGCTGCAACACGTTCTTCGATCTCAGCCTGTATCTTCTTGACCACATCACTGATCTCGAGGAATTTATCGCGGGCCGCATCCGACTCGGTCTTTAGACGATCTCGGTCTTCGTTACGTCCGTCCATTTCCGCCGTCCGCATCGCTTGTACCAAAAGACTGGCCCTGTACGACCGGGCAGATTCAAATACTTTCAGAAGGTCCTGTGCCTTTTTAAGATCAGCGTCAGAAAGAGCCTTGACGTCGAGTGACTTGGCATTCTTAACCTGATCAGGTTCCAATGCTACAGCACGTTCAATGAGCTGGCGGCCTTCCTCAACACACTTCTTGAGTTCTTCGAATTCTTCCGGCTTTTCAGGCTTAACAAACTGAAATGCAGGTTTACCGTCCTTGGTGATGGTCTTTTTCGTCTTATCAGTGTCAGTAATATCGTTGGCGCAGGTGTTCTTTTTCGCAGCCAAAGACGTCAAAGCCTCCGCTCGCTGTTCAGGAGCGATGTCGTTGTTGTTAGCTCGAGCAGTTACCCATTTCAGCCAGTCATCGCTACGTTGGAGGTTTTCGTAGAGACTGGCGATCGCCTTATACGAACTCTGATCGCCCGGATTCATCGCTAGGGCCTTCTGGTACTCTGAGATAGCTTCTTCCGCTTTTGCGGTGTCCGATCGATTTCCGATGTATTCAGAATGCAATGTTCGAGCGAGGAATACCTGTGCGGTCTGACCTTCGAGATACTCACCGTTCGGGTCGCGTGCGATAGCCGCTCGGAAGAGTTCCTCAGCCTCTTTGAACTTACGGTCCTTGTAAGCCTTTGAGCCGTCAACAAGGTTCTTACGCGCGAGGACGCGATTATAATAGGAGCAATTCGCTCCGACCAATACGGTTATTGTTAGTAAAACAAGAACCCCTAAACGAGAGAATCTCATCATTTGACTCCATTCAGTGCCTTCCGGCTCTCAATGTTCCGGCATACGATGCGGGAACAGCCGGCAGTTGGCATATCAATTTGCAAGATCGTCTATCTGTAAGCCGATAGGCGAGGCTCCGGCTACTTTCGCCGCGTCGATAACCTTTACCACATCACCGTATCGCATAGATTTTGGCGATTTTATGAAAATGGTTTTCTCAACCTCGTTAGTTCCCTCTCGAAATACACCATTATTGGTGCGGTCCTGAAAGATCGCTTTAAGGCGATTACTAAGAGGTTCGGTATCGGTAATATTACCGAACGCCTCGTTGTTCAGCGTTATGCCGCCGGTCTCTCGATTAAGAGCGACAACAAGCGTAAGCGGATTAGGCTTAACATTTGCCTGTTGCTGCTCCGGCTTGGGTTCGGCCGGCACTTTCGCCTCGAATCGACTCGGCTTCATCGGCGTGATGACCATAAAGATGATCAGCAGCACGAGAAGTACGTCGATAAGCGGCGTCACATTAATATGTGGGGTAGCTCCTTCATTTCCAGAGCTCGGCATTGACATTCCCATAACTTCAATTGCGTCAATACCGCCGCAGAAACTGCGGCGGGACCTTTAATTCTGACCGTCGCCACCCTTCTTCTTATCCGCGACAAGCCCTATCTTATCGATATCCTGACGTCGGATAGTTTCGATGGCTTGAACCACACGTCCGTAATCAACATCCACTCCGCTCTTGATATATACGATGCGTTTGTCGGGCGTTCTGCCCTCCATTCGGCGCTTGACCACATCGCCCATCGCATCCAACGGAAACTGCTCTTTACCGATGTAAAAATTGCTGTTATCCGGGATAGCGATCACGACCGACGTGTCTTTCGCAATATCCGGGTCCTCATCAGGACTCACCATGTCGCGGGGCAGATTAACCGATACACCCTGCTGGAGGAGTGGTGTGACGATCATGAAAATGATCAGCAACACCAACATCACGTCCACCATTGGTGTAACGTTGATATCGGAATTATATTCTTCGGTTCCACCGATACTCATGCCCATAGCATTGTTCTCCTAAACTACTGACGAACCAAGTTAACGGGCGCCTTTTGCACGCTGTCTGATGAAGTAGTCAACGAGTTCCGAAGCCGAGTTGTTCATTTCGACGCTAAAGCTCGTTACCTTGTTCGTGAAGTAGTTAAACAGCCACACACCCGGGATCGCCACGAGAATACCGAACGCCGTAGCGACAAGGGCTTCTGCGATAGCGCCGCCGACCGCACCGATACCGGCCGATTCATTGACAGCGAGAGCCTGGAACGCACCGATAATACCGACGACCGTTCCGAACAGCCCGACGAACGGAGCCGTAGAACCGACCGTTGCAAGACCCGACAGGCCGCGTTTGAGTTCGGCTGTCTTAACGGCAATCGCACGGTCAAGAGCGCGCTTCGACGCTTCCATCTCGTCCGCGGTGATCTCTCCGCTGCCCTGGTGAGCCGCGAATTCCTTAAGACCGCTCGAAACGACCATAGCGAGGTGCGAATCTTTGTGCTTGTCGCTGATGTTGATCGCTTCCTCGATATTGCTGTTCTTAAGGGCCTGTGCGACCTTCGGTGCATACTGACGGGACTGTGCTTTCGCCTTGTTATAGGTAAGCCAGCGCTCAATACCAACAGCGATCAGGTAAACCGACTGGATAAGAAGGGTTATAATAACCCCCCAACCCGGGATCGTAAGGCTCTGTGCGATATCGTAGATACCGAAAGATACGCCCTCTCCGGCGAACATCATAAATAAGCCCGAAAAGTCAGTTCCGATCAGGCTGCTAACAAAAGTCATGGTTTTTCCTCCAAAGAATTGAAAAAATATCTGCTACGATTGCAAAATTCTTATGCTTTCAAAACTACAGGGGCGGCAAATACCACCCCTGCGTGAAATGCCGAATTACGGCACAAAATTGTACGTGATGACACCTGATACCTTGACCGGTTGTCCGGAAAGAAGTGTCGGGCTGAATCTGGCTCCGCGAGCCGCCGATGCTGCAGCTGCCTGAAGCAGCGGATGGCCGCTGACGGCGTTAGCTGAAACAACGTTGCCGTTCTCGTCGATCAACACCTGCACGCTAACCGAGCCCCCTGCCCTGACAGCTTTGGCTGCCGGAGGGTAAGCCGGCTTCGGCAGGCTGATGGCTTTACCGTTCAACACTCCGCCCGAAACTGTTTTCGGAGCGGGTTTCGGGGTCGGCTTCGGCGGCGGCGGTGCATCGTCATCGTCATCGCGGCCGCGAGTGGACGTTCCGGTTCCCGTAGAAAGACCTCCTGTACCGCCTGAATCAACGACACGTGCTACTCCGGGATCCACTCGGGCACCGGTGTCGGAATCTGATGTACCCAATTTGGTGATGCGGTCGAGACGCATTTCCTTGACCTGGTTCCTAGTCGTACTGATAGTGTCCGGCGGTTTAACCGGCGACTGCATGATGTTCTGAATAAGTTCTTTTCGAACGTCAACATCAGGCTGTTTCTGTTCCTGCGGTTTTTTCTCCTCAGGCGGCGGCGGCTCTTCCTCGGCGACCGGAACGGGCGCAACCAGCGTCGTCAGTTCAAGGCCGTCGCTGACACCGCTGAAGTCCTTTCCAAAAAGACTTGCGGTCCAAGATGCGAACAAAACCGAAACGGCAATTATGAACGTCACGAGGACGAATTCACCGCGTCTCTTGTTAACGCTGGAGTTGTCTCTAGATTCTACTAATTGGTCAAGCATTTCTTACTACCTCACTTAACTATCGGTGCCAAACCGGGCCAAAAACCACTTGGTCGTTTTTGTCTGAACGGCCGCCCGAATTCTATCGGACATGAACCGTAACACAAAAGAATTCACCCGTACCTCTCCTCAACGAATTAGGACAAAGCAGAGTGAAATCATCTATTGACCAACAACAATCGAAGTCTAAAAGGTTGATACTCGAAAGTCAAGATAAAACAAGACCTTTTTACTGCTTTGAGCACCGAAATTATCAACAGATATTACTATCGAGTCACCGGCCGCCGCGTAACCGAACGCCGGGAGCTTGATGCCAGTTTGGTTCCCTCTTCCTGAGGGGTAAGTACATCTTTCACCTCAGCAACCCCGATCTTGCCCTGCCACCAAATAGCGATCGGGCTCGCGATGGCTATTGTTGAATATGTGCCTGCAATTGCTCCGACAAACAGTGCCAGCGAAAAACTCCTCAATACCTCTCCGCCGAACAGCACAAGAGCAAGAACCGCCAGCGTTGTCAATCCGTTCGTCACGATGGTTCGCGACATCGTCTGATTGATCGACTGATTCGTAAGCGAATAAAGGGATTCGGTTCGGTGCAGCGTTAAATTCTCGCGAATACGGTCGAAGATAACGATACTGTCATTGACCGAGAAGCCCACGAGGGTCAGCATAGCTGCAAGCACGGTCAGATTCACTTCCCACTGAAATATCGAGAAGAATGCCAGCGTAACCAGCACGTCATGGAAAACCGCGACGACCGCGCCGCCGGCGTAGGTCCAGTCATAACGGAAAGCTATGAATAGCAAAATACCGACCATACCCAAAAGCGTCGCCAAAACAGCCGCATCTCTAAGCTGGGCTCCGGCAACAGGACCGACCGAGTCGGTACCGACGATTTTGTATGCCGCCTCGGTGTCCTGATCCAAAGCCAGTTCAGCAGAGGCTTCGCGGCCGAACGTATCAAGGGCTCGTTTTACGGACGCTCGGCCAACCTCAACCTGAGTTCCGGTAGTAGGCGCTTGCGGCTCGGCCGCCCCGCCTTCGCCCGCCGTTTGAGCAGCCGGAAGTTCCTTTCCTTCAATTATCGGTATCTTGATGAGCTTCTCATCAAGCTTGTCGGTCGAATCTTGGATCACGGCATCCGAAATGCCTACGTTGTTCAGAGCGGATCGAACCGCGTCTGCAGTCGGTTTCTCTTTGAACTTGACCGTGATGACCGTTCCACCCTGAAAATCGACGCCGAGGTTGAAAGCGTCGGTTCCGCCCGGGGTGATCTGGCGGCCGACAGCCGATACCATTCCGGCGATCAAAACAAGTATCGATATGACAACGAATACCTTTCGCCATCCCATCCAATCGATATTGAGATTAGTAAAAAACTGAAACATTTTTCTCTTTCAAAGCCTTGTAAAACCGGCCGGCCTAGATGCTCAACTTCTTCATCTCCGGATTGCGTTCAAGCAGCCACATGAAGATCGTCCTCGAGACGAATACTGCCGTGAACAGGTTGATCAACAGAGCCAGGATCAGCGTTACCGCAAATCCGCGAATTGGCCCCGATCCGTACATATAAAGAATTACGCCCGCAATGATAGTCGTTACGTTCGAGTCGACGATAGTTATGAACGCCCGGTCAAATCCGTTCTTTATGGCCTTCGGTATCTCTCGACCGTCACGGATCTCTTCACGCATACGCTCAAAGATAAGTACGTTCGCGTCCACCGCCATGCCGATACCCAGAATGAAGCCCGCGATACCCGGAAGGGTCAGCGTAGAATCCATCGTTATCAACGCAGCCGCGGTCAGGATCATATTCAAAAGCAGAGCTATCACCGCATTGATACCCGAGCCGCGGTAATAAAACAGCATGAAAATGATGATGAAGACCAACCCCGCCAACGATGCGGAAACACCCGCACGTATCGAGTCAGCACCGAGGCTCGGGCCGACGGTTCGCTCTTCCTGATATTCGATCTTTGCGGGCAACGCACCTGATTTGAGTGTCAGCGCAAGGTCTTCGGCTGATTGCTTTGTGAAACGTCCTGTTATCTGCCCTTGATCGAAGATCTGCGAGCGAATGTATGCTGCGGACTTGACCTCATCATTAAGTACGACGGCCATATAATTGCCGATGTTCTTACCGGTCCAATCGCCGAATTTCTGAGCACCCGCCGGCTTCAGCGAAAATGAGATCTCAAAATCCCTGTCGCTTCCCGTCCTTGAGGTCGCTGCAGCGTCGCGGAGTTCGCTTCCGTCGACTATCGCCGGATATTCGACGACCACATACGACTTCGGTCTATTCGGGTCGGGCGTGGCTGACGCACCCGCCGTGGGCTCGTCGCGTTCTGAATAAGGAAATATCTTTCTGTTCGGCGGAACCGTTCCGCCCAGCGACTGACGAGCCGCGTCCTCCGTCGGATACGTCTGAACAGGCGATGGATTGGGCGGGCTGACGATCTTCATTAGGGTCAGATTTGACTCAGCACCGATCAGGTTCTTTACACGCTCGGGGTCATCGACGCCCGGCATCTGCAAGAGGATCTGCCCCGCACTTTCAGCGCCATGCTTCTGAAGGGTTGGTTCCTTCACTCCGAATGCGTTGATACGGCTTTCGATGATCTTTAGCGCTTGGTCAACAGCTTGCCGTTTGAGCAGTTCCTGCATCTGAACCGGCAGCGACCAGCTGATAGTGTTACCGTCTATCGACTCGGTCCAATTGAAGAAATCAACCTTTTTCTTGATCTCTTCCACAGTTGCGTTTGCCTGAGAAGGGTCGGAAACAATTATGTCAACCTGATAGTTGCCGGGTTCGGCGGTAATGCGGTTCTCCATTGCGGGCATTTTCGCGTCCTGTGCCGCCGTCAAAGCCGCTTGGGCGTTGTTTTCAGTCAGAGTCTTAAGGTACTCATCCGTTTTGACGCGCATCACAAGGTGCGAACCGCCCTTCAGATCTAGTCCGAGATTGATATTCTCAGAAAGGTTGTTCTTTATCCCTTCCAACGTGAAGTCAGCCGCCGTCGGCGAATGCCGAGGCCCGAAGACCACATAGATGCCCACTAGGGCGATCACAACAATGATCGCCGTTCTGATCAACAAACCCGTATTTTTCATTTACTTACTGCAGCGGACAAATGGTTTACGGCTTTTTACCGACGACCGCGCTTTTGCCCACCTCCAGAAAAGATTTCTCAGCGCTCTGTATGATGAAGCTTGTCTCTTTGATCTCTTTGATCTTTCCGATTATCCCGCCGTTCGTGACGACCTCGTCATTTATCGCAAGATTGTTGATCAGCTCCTGAAGCTGCTGTTTCTGCTTCTTCTGAGGAAGAATGACCAAAAAGTAAAAGATACCAAAAATGAAGACGAAAGGAAGCAATGTCCATATCAGACTTCCACCGCCGGCTTCTTGAAAAAACAATAGATACATCATCAATTAACGCCAAATAAAGACAAAAACGAAATCATATACATTTAGAGAACGTTAATCAAACGCCATTTACATCGATTTCGCTCATTGCCCCGATCGTGTCCGCGGCAAATGCAGAAAATCTGCCTTGACGGATCGCTATCCGGGCCGCCCGCATCAGCGACGCATAAAAATAAAGATTGTGATGCGAGATGAGAGTAGCGGCCGCCATTTCTCCTGCCTGATAAAGATGCCGCAGGTATCCGCGGGAATGTCGTGCACAGACCGAACACTCGCATTCCGGGTCGAGCGGAGCACCGTCGAGTGCGAATTTCGCATTTCGAATATTGATCTTTCCACGCGAAGTAAAGGCGGAACCCGTCCGTCCATTCCGCGTCGGAATGACACAGTCGAACATATCCACGCCGTGCCCTATAGCGGTCAACATATCTTCCGGCGTACCAACGCCCATAAGGTAGCGCGGCGATCCGGCGGGCATTTGAGGAGCGGTGTGGGCAAGTACGTCATACATCACACTCTTTTCCTCACCAACGCTCAAACCGCCTATCGCGTACCCGTCGAAGCCGACCTCGACGGTTTTCTCCAAACTCTCGCTGCGCAGATCCAAATGCCCCGCGCCTTGGACTATCCCGAAAAGAGCCTGCCTTCCCGAAAGACCTTCAGAAGCGAGAAAACCCGTATCCTGACCCGCAGCCTGCAGTTCGTCAAATCTCTCCCTAGACCTTTTGGCCCAACGGGCGGTCAATTCGAGACTGATCTTCGTTGCGTCGTGCCCGGCATCGCCGGCCGGACATTCGTCAAAGACCATTACGATCTCAGATCCGAGAGCGGATTGGATCTCCATGGAAACTTCCGGCGAGATAAAGCACGGACTACCGTCAAGGTGAGAGCTGAACTCGACACCCTCTTCCGTCAGCTTGCGTCGTTCGCTGAGGGAAAAGACCTGAAATCCGCCTGAATCGGTCAGGATCGACCGCTCCCAAGAGATAAATTTATGAAGTCCGAGGAAATGTCTGATCGCATCAGTTCCGGGCCTGAGAAAAAGATGATATGTATTGCCGAGAATGATGCGGGCGTCGATCTCATCTTCAAGCCATTCGAAGCGAACCCCTTTGACGGAGCCTTGCGTACCGACGGGCATGAAAACCGGCGTATCGATGACGCTGCGACGCGTTCTGAGCGTGCCTGCTCGAGCATTGCCGTCCGTCACGGCAATTGAGAAATCGATCGGTTTCGCGGTCATTTTCGCCTGCCGAGAAGTGCCCAAATGTCCGGTGCGCCGATAGCGGTTTCAGTCACAAAACGTGCATCTTCGTCCAGCAGTACCGCTGACGGGGTGCCGTACATACCAAATTCACCCGCGGTCTCGTGTCCCGGATCGATAATTATCGGCGACAACAGACCGAGATTCTCATGGGCCTCTTTATCACCGTCCGAAAAAACGATGAGCTGAGGATCGGCATCTGTGCGGTTCGAATCCCATTCGCGGAGTGCCGGCAGCATATTCTCGCAGTGCGGACAGGTCATGCTCCAAAATGCAACGAGTGTGCGCTTACCGCCCAGAAAGTCATTGTTTATGACGCGGCCGCTGATATCCTTTACGGCAAAGTTCGGAGCGGCCTCACCAACCCGAAGCATATGCGAATCGCGTGTTCCATTCACGAAATAGGCATATTGGCTATTCGTATCGTTCGACGCTATCTGTTGGATCAATTCGCGTATCGCCTGATCTCCGGCGGCAGGATGGCTTAACACACGCCCATCAGCGCTGACAAGGACAGCGGTTGGTGTCCATTTTGCCTTCAGGACGTCCGAAACCTCCCTGCCATTCTGCAGAATTATAGTACCGGCGAACTCACCGAACTTAGCGGTATTCTCCTTCTTTTCCCCCGAGCTGATGAAGACAAGTCGGACCTTGCCCGCGAGTCTTCGCTCCCAATCGGGAATGTCCGGTATGAGCTGAGCACACGGCGTGCAGTTCGGGCTGACGTAAAGGAACAATAGCGGCACTTTGTCGGCAAGAAGTCCGTCGAGCGTGACCTTCCCGCCGCTAAGGTCTTTCGCTTCAAAATCCGCAACGTGGGCACCGATCGGAAGACCTTCGTGAGGATGGCCGGCTTCGTCACGTTCGACCTCACCGCCGTCTCGGGCGACCAGTTCCATAACTTCGATCCGGCGAACGATGTCATCCTGGCGTCTGAGTATGCGAACCAAGGTTTGGAAACACGTGAAGAGAAGAGCTGTCAGTGCGAGCCCGATCACAACAGGAAACGCATCGTCACGTCCTGAAACAAGTGGCGTTCCTTGCTCCGCTGCCCCTCGCGAGATCAGGAAGGACGAGAACAGAAGTAGAACAACGTTCCGAAAAACAGTGGAATTGCTGACGGGAGTACTGGTAACCTGGCCGAAACAATGACAGTCCGGATTTCGGCCCCTTGCCATCTGATACAACATCGCAACCGTAAACAGCGCCAACAAGGCGGCTGATGCGATCGCTGCATACCACGACGTCGAAATGAACAATAAAGCGACTGCAATACCGATCTCCGCGAGCGGCAGCAGAAATGCCAACGCCGGCACCAATGTTCCCGGCACACCGAAATCACGAAGAGCTTTTTCAGTGCCCTGACGGTCTAGAGACTTCGCGAGTCCCGCTACGCCAAACACACCTGCAAGCAATAGCCTAAAGATGAGGAGTATCAGTTCCATTTGAAAAACGCCCGGCAGTGTTCGATGTTATAAAACGCCCGCTGTAAAAGACAAACGCCACTGCGTCAGAACCTCTTTTTCTTTGATTTGTGCCGCTCGACAAGCCTGATGGGCGTTGCGAAAAAGCCGAATTGCTCACGCAGTCGATTCTCAATATAACGGGTGTACGAAAAATGCAGTCCCGGTTTGCCGCCCGACGTAAAAATAATGAAGAGCGGCGGCCGAATTCCCGCCTGTGCTATAAACTGCACCCTAAGCCGTGAAAGGCCGCCTTTGACAGGCGATGGCGTAGCACCGCCTTTGGGTTGCGAGATCTCATTCTCGAAAAATCGATTTAACACCGATGTCTGTATTCGCTGATTTCTTGCCTTGTATGCTTCAGCCACCATCGGCAGTATTTTCGAAACTCTCTGCCCCAGAAGAGCTGATATTGAGATTATCGGGGCCCAATCCAAAAACTTCATATTCCGGTGGATCTCGCGTTCGAACTCGTAAATGGTATTCGTTTCTTTCTCCTCAACAGCGTCCCATTTGTTCACGGCGATGATCACCGAGCAACCCGAATCGACAGCGTAACCCGCGATATTGGCGTCCAGGTTCGTAACCCCCTCGACCGCGTCGATGACGAGTATCGCTACATCCGCACGTTCAAGCGATTTTCGCGCCATGATCACAGACAGCTTTTCCGCCATCTCTGTCGTCTTTCCCTTTCGGCGAATGCCGGCAGTGTCAATAAGAAGATATTTTTGCCCTTCCACCTCAAGTTCGGTGTCGATCGCATCACGTGTTGTTCCGGCGATCGGGGAAACGATAACTCGGTCTTCGCCAAGGATCTTGTTGAGAAGCGAAGATTTTCCGACATTCGGACGCCCGATGATCGCGAGGCTGATGACTCCGTCGTCCTTCGCTGCTTCTTCGGCTTCTTCGGCTTGTACGACATCGCTGTCTTTCTCTTTCGGAAGTGCGTCGAGCACCTTATCCAACAAGTCTCCAATGCCATTGCCGTGCTCAGCTGATACGGGTGTTATTTCGAAACCAAAACGATAGAATTCCGCCGCATCTGCTTCTACCTTGGACGACTCGGCCTTGTTCGCAGCGACAAAGATGGGCTTTCCGGTATTTCTAAGCAATATGGCGAGTTCTTCGTCAAGCGGAATTGCTCCTGAGCGGGCATCTACGACCCAAATGATCGCAGCGGCCTCGTTGATCGCGTTGGACGCCTGTTTGAAAATATTCGCCGGAATGATCGCTTCGTCGTCCGGCACAATCCCGCCCGTATCCACTAGCCGAAAACCGCCGTCGCGCCATTCGACCTCGCCGTACATGCGGTCGCGCGTAATTCCCGGCTCATCGCCGACAATTGCCTTTCGCGAGCCCGTGAGGCGATTGAACAGCGTGGATTTACCGACATTAGGCCGGCCGATAATGGCAACAAGCGGCTGCTTCATCCTATAAAGGATAATAGAACCGACAGGTTTGTGCATCCGGAAGACTGAATGCGGCTAATTTTTTTCGAATGTGTAATTGATGCGGACGTTCAATGACCGCTCACCAAATTCAGGGCGGACATCGCTCGCCTTCATTCTTAGCGATCCGCCGTTCTGCACCGGGACGTTGAAAGAAAGGCTATCTAGGCGGAGAATTTCGATGGGATTCAATCGGCGGTCGATCGATGACTTCAGCATGCGGGCGACCATCGTCCCGCCGACGCCTCGTGTTCCGTCGAGAACGACATTGGCAACTGTAATGCGTCCTATCAATCTTCCCGATTCGCGTTCAAATTCAAGGGTAAGATTCGATTCTGCCCAACCTGCGAACTCCAGACAACCAACAAGCGGGGCGCGGTAACTGCCGGAAAACGCCAACGGCACATACACCTTGCCTCCGCGAAAACGCACAGCGGTCCGTACGCCGCTATTCTCGCGAAGGATACTGATCGATTCACCGCAAGAACCATCATGTGATCCAGCCGAATTAGCAAAGCCGAAGAAACGCGAATTCACCGCATCGTCAGGACTGCCAACAACTGCCGCTATCGAGAACTGCGGCGGGGCGAAATTATTAAAAACCGCATTCAGAAAGGAATCGAAAAAATCCTCATTCAGGGTCAACCAGACCGGCGCCTGCTGAGCAGACACGGTTCCTGTAAAAAACAAGACAATGGCGGCAAGTGTTGATGTGTGTCTAAACATTTCGACCCAACTTCGGATGAGCTTTGGCTGAAAAAAGTTGTGCGGTATCTAGAGGCCGGCCTTGACAATATCGTGAAGTCGAATGAGGCCGACACAGGAATTCCCGTAATCGACGACCGGCAGGACCGATATTTGCGAAGGCCGATCCTCCATCACCTTCAATGCATCAAAAGCCAACATTTCCGGCGCAGCTGTTATCGGCGAAGCTGTCATCATGTCAGATGCTTTCAGGCCGACAAGGCCTTTGTCGCCGCTGCGTTCGATCGCTCGGCGAAGGTCGCCGTCCGTCACGATTCCGACTAGTTTGCCGTCCTTTGAAACAACATTCACTGCTCCGAGTGCATGGTCGGAAATAGCGCGGACAACCTCCAGCCAAGTTGTATCAGCTTCTACATTCGGGCTTTGGTGCATCAGATCGGCTACTCGCAGCGTAAGACGTTTGCCCAGCCGTCCTGCGGGATGATTCGCCGCGAAATCCTCGGGTGTAAGGCCGCGTGCCTTCATCAACGTCATCGCAAGTGCGTCGCCAATAGCAAGAGCAACCGTTGTTGAAGCCGTCGGCGCGAGGTTCAACGGACATGCCTCCTCGCTTACCGCCGCATCGAGTACGACGTCCGCCGAACGTGCAAGCGTGGAATCCATATTTCCAACGATGGCGATCAACGCAGAGCCACGTCGTTTCAAAGCCGGCAGCAAAGCAAGCAACTCCTCGGTCTCGCCGGAATTACTGAGCGCAATTACGACGTCGTCCTCCGCGACGACACCGAGCCCGCCGTGCAATGCATCAGACGGATGTACATAAACCGACATCGTTCCGGTGCTGGTCAGTGTCTGAGCGATCTTGTCCGCGATAATGCCGGATTTGCCGACCCCGGTCACGATGACCTTGCCTCTACACCGCAGGATCGAGTCAAGTGCCGCTGAAATTGAAACCGCATCGAGTCGGCTGCGAACGAGTTCGATCGCTTCCGCCTCGATGCGAAGTATCTCGGCAAATTCCTGCACGTCCATTCGTGCGTCAGATGTTCGTGATGCCGCAGGCTCGTTCATCGTCGAACATTCTAACACACGCTTACACAGGTGAGCGTCGCTATTCGACGTTCACGAAGTCCGTCCCCGTTCTGCCAAAGGTCTCGGGGCTGTACATCTCTTCAGCTTTGGCAGGCGGTGCGACAAAACGTCCCGGCGTGGTCGCACGAGCGACGTAGGTATAGCTGTAAACACCTTCCCAGAGCAGCGACGCGAATGCCTCGGCACGCTCATCGCGGAAGTTCTGATGCTCGAACCAATACTGCCGCCACCAATAGGTGTTGCGTCCGATCGAAGGGCTTCCGACCTCGAGAACGCCTGTGTTGCCGCCCGTATCGCGAGGGATCGATTCCGTCACGGCGAGCGACGGGTTGAGTATCTCAAGTCCGGCGGGAAGATTATCGACAAGTGCGACGTGATAACGCCTCGCCTGTGCGACCATCGTCAGCCGAACACGAACTCGGGCACCGGACCTAATCGTCCAACTCCCGTCCGCATTTTGCCGAACATCATCGGCATTATCTACGGCCTCGTATTTACGAATGACGGTAAATCCGTAGTCCGCAGGATCGAGCTTTAGATTCTTCGGCGCGTATTGCATGCCGATGCGGTAATAGAGCCGCCCGGCGCCTTGCCGGTCGATGATCAGATCCGAAGAGCCACCCTGCTGAACCAAGTAGCTCATCGGGATGTTCAGCTGATTCGAATCGACCGAACGTCCTTTGAATATCTGTTCGCCGGCATACGTCGATCCCAGCCAGACCAGAGCGACGAAATCAGGCGTGACCTTTTCGAAAGCATTAAAATACTTGTCGAGCGCCAGCAGGATAAAGACATTCTCCTGCGTCGAACCCCAATGGCCTTTTGTTCGATTCGCAAGCAGGCCGCGGACCAGCTTCGGAATGAGGTCATCTACCGAAGCAGCATATGAAGCGTCTGCATTCTCACGCAGTTTGATCAGAGCCTCTAGCAAGACGCCGTCAGCACGCCGATTCGAGTGCATCACCAGCCAGCCGCCATCAGAATATTGCGTAACGAAATTCGCCGCCGCCGCGGTTTCTGTAGTGCGGTTGAGCAGGAATCGAACGCTCAATTCAACATCCTCGGTCGCGCCTTTATCTTTCGCCAGAACGGATAACACCCAGCCGAGTGCCTCGAACGGCATCTTTTCGATAGTTGCTTCATTGAGCAGCTTTCGTGCCTTCGCGGCGTCGCGGTCGCCCATCATGTCGCGGATATAGAGTGCATACGCAGAGATCGTCCAACGTGTCTGCGGCGAGCTGCGGTACCACTCGTTGTTGAAATACTTCTCAACGTCGCGAAGATACGGCTTTGTACGATCGAGCATCTCGTCAGGTACTTTGTACCCTTTGGATTTTGCCAATGCCAACGCGTGAGCGACATGCACCGTCAGGAAGGGATACTCGTAGCGTTCGCGATCCTTCTTCCAAAGTCCGAAGCTGCCGTCACTGCGCTGGCGAGACTGTAGCACCTCGATATCCCGCTTAAATTGGGCCTCAAGCTGGTCTGCCGTCGGAGTCTCTTTGGCTTTGAAAGCCGACAGCACGTCGCGCAGTGCCGCGGTCGAGATCATCCTTGAGGCAATTTGTTCGGAACACGCATACGGATACTTCGCCAGAAAGATGAAGGCGTCCGTGAGTTCCTGGAGCTGCGTAGAGCTCGTCGTAACCTCAAGCCCGCCGAACTGCGGATACACATCTCCCGGCGTTTGGACCGGCTGGAATATCGCTCCGTTCTTGTCCGTCGTGCCGTATGTCGCAAACGCCTCGGTCGTTGCCGGCGTCCATACAGGAAGCGATATCTCAGCCGCGTCAGAATGTTGGCCGCTGGTTACCGCGAATTGAAATCGCGCTGTTCCGGCCTTGATAGTTGACGCCGGGAAACGCACCTCTTCTCGGCCGTTCGCTTTAACAACAACGCGTTTTCCGGCGGTCTGTACCGCATCGCTTCTGTCAGTGAAAGCAGCATTCGATGCACGAACCGCGACATCGACAGACATATCCTGATCGGTCTGGTTCTGGATAACGACGGGCAGCTCAATGCGGTCACCGAAGTTCATGAATCGCGGTGCCGAAGGCCGCACCATCAACGGCTTGCGGGCCGTAATGTTCGATTCGGTCTTGCCGAAACGCTTGCCCTGATCGACCGAAACCGCGGTGATGCGGTAGCGGGTCAGATTATCGGGCAGCTTCACGTTCACCACGGCACGGCCGCTCGAATCGGTCTTGACCGACGGTGCGAACAGGGCGAGAGCATCGAAATTCTGACGAAGCTCAATTGCTTCCTGACCGGAGCTTTGGCCGTCAAGTGCCATTTCAGAGCGCTTCATCTTGGCGTCATCTCTCATTTCGGCCGCCATCGGCGGAGCCGCCGCAGCTACTCCGCGGCCGGTGCCTCCCAAATTCGCGGATTCAGCAAGGGCCTGTTCTGCGATGTCTTTCGGGTTGCCTAAGAGAATGTATTCTCGAATTCGGAAGTCATTTACGCCTTTGCCGCGACTGGTGTAAAAGACCGTTAGCGGATCTGCAACGGTATAACGCGTGAGGGCCAGCACACTCTCGTCCACGACAACCACGGCAACTTCGCTGTTCGCGACCGGTTCACCATGATGGTCAGTCACGGCGACGTTGAGTTTGGTTTCACCGCCGGGGGTTAGCGTCCTATCAACAGGATCGGCGGTAACCATCAGCTTTCGCGATGCCATCGTTACGGACAGGTCGATGCTGCCCGAAGCAAACGCAGGCCGCCGCGGCAGTTTATCGTCAGGCTCGCCGGCGTCAGTCATTCGCGGTGCAGAACCGGTCAGGTCGATCTGCGCGTGGATATTCGGCAGATACCGCTCTTCGATGGGAATTCGCAGCGTGACGGAAGATTCTTTGATCGAAAACCTCTCGGTCTTGACCAAACCATCTCGGCGAAGTGTCAACACGCCTTCAGCCGGGCCGAACGGCGAAATCACAAGCAATTCCGCCGTTTCGCCGGGTGCGTACTCCTTCTTCGACGGAATTATCTCGACCTCTTCCTGCTCGACCTCGCGTTTCGGCGGCGTCTTGCCGCCGGGAACCCAGATCGTGAATTCGCTCTGGTTGAAACGCTCGCGATCGTCCATAACGGTCGCCGTTATCGTGTAACGGCCGCCCGCTTTCGCCACAAACTCACATTTCGAGGGCGTCTGCGAAGACCTGATGTTGCAGGTCTGATCATCGACGGTTACTTCCTTCCACGTACCCGCGTCAAATCGCCAGTCCTTCAGCACCGCCTTTATCTCAACATCGCGATTCTCGACGAGATTTCCGTCGATATCCGCAACGATCGATTCGACGACCATCTTCTCGCCCTTGGGAACGAAAGTCCGTGGCGTTTTGATGCCGACGTAGAGCGACGAAGGATGAACGAGCAGCGATGTCGAACTCGCCCAGGTTTGGCGGTTAACGTCCTGTACCGAAGCGTTTGCCGTTATGGCATACGGCCGCGGCGGTTTGACCGAATCGAAGTCAACCTTAAGAATGTGCTTGCCAGAAGCGTCCGTTACGCCTTTGAAACTCTGCGACGACCTGCCGCCAAAACTCGGCCGCCCAAAATCTCCGCGGTCGTACATTCTCCACCATGGCATCCACGTTCCGAATATGAAATCGTCACGATTCGGCGGTGTATAGTTGGTCGCGGTCGCGGTAACGACCCAATTCGTGCCAGCATTCGCCAGCGGGCCGCCGGCATAATATTTCGCCTCGACCGAAAGCATCGCGTTCGCGCCGACAAAGTGCGGCGCTTCGGTTTCCACCTTTGCAGACACCTCGAATTCGGGTCGTCGAAATTCCTGTATCTGGAACTGATGCGATGTGCTGCCGCCGCCGAATTTGGTTGTCGCGATCAAGTCTATCCGAGCATTGCCGAGATTCGCATTGTCCGGCAGCTTGAATTTCAGATCGAACGCTCCAAAGGCGTTGAGATTGCCTTCGCCTTTCGCGATCTCGTTATTTCGCGGATCTTTAACCGACCAAGAGAATCCCGATACCGCATCGCCCAGGCCCTGAACATCACCAAACTTGCCGCCCGTGATAAGACGGATATAGCCTTTGACGGCAACCTCTTCTTTCGGCTTATAAATTCGCCTGTCGTCAAACACGAACCAACGAAGTGAATCGGATTCGGTCCGTTTGTACCAAGTTCCCGTGTCCTGCCAATAGTAATCGGCGTTCTCCGGCAAAAATGCAACATCTTTTCCTTTTCGTGCTACCAAATAATTCTGGCCCTTACTGGCCGATGTTGTAGGCAGCGGCAAACGCAGTATTCCATTCTCACCGGTTTTGTCGGTCTGAGATGTCTCGATCGTCTCGGTCGCTAAGCGATTTCCCTGCTCATCGGCGGCGGCAAACTCTTCGGCTTGGCCGCTGCCCCAGCTTGTCAGCCAGTTCCAAGCACGCGTCAGATAACCCGGTTTTTCGGGCTGAGCCGACGTGTCGAAGGAAAATGAGGCTTTGTCAGGTCCGATGCTCAGCTCAACGCCCACGATCGGTTTGCCGGTCTTCAGCTCCGTCGCAAAAACGACCAACTCCTGGCTGTCAACAAATGCGTCGAGCCCGATCAGTGTTGCCTGTATCCATTTCACGATCCGCGTTCGGTCGTATTGATCGCGTTTTACCGTCGGTTCGATATCGACTATCACATTGCCGAAACCATTATCGAGCGCCGATGTGAGCTCGATATTCGTTTCGACCATCTCATCGGGTTTTGCTGCGATCGGAATTACCTTGTCAAAAACGAGGCGTCCCGGCATCGCGGGTTTGCGGCCGTCGTCGTAATTCAAGTAGCGGACATATTGCTGAAATGCATGCCAATCGTCCGGCCCGACCTTATACATTCTTACCTTTGCATTACGGTGATTCGTCGAATAGATCGAAAAACCGGGCTTTCCGAACGGATCGACAACAAGCATCTGCTGCCCTTGCGCAAACATCACGGCCTGTGCCGAGCCGACATTGATCGTGGCGGTCGCGGCCGTGCCAAGCTTTTGTCCATAGATATCGGCGAGATTGCCGTCAACGGTGATCTTATAAGCGGTCTTCCCTATCTTCGTGCCCTTGATATAGATGTAATTTCCGGACGGATAGATATTTGCGTCTTCTATCGCAGGCTCGATCTTTACCAATTTCTTATCAAATTTGGATGCGTCAATAGTGTTCGAGAATTGTATTTGCCACTGCTCGAAGGGCGAGCATCTCCGGTCATTGCTCCAGCCGCATTGCGCGCGAACGTACTTCATCGGCCCGAATGTCTTGAAGCCGAACGACTGCGGTGTCGTTGTCGTTAAAGGGCCTTCAGCCGACGGTGTTCCTTTATCGATAACAACAGAGATCTGAGAATCGCCGGGCAATGCGTTCTCCGTTGAGCCGTCAGCATTTACGGCTCGGAACGCCAACCAGCGGCCCGGCTGAGCCTGCTTGCTGTAATATGAGATCGTGCTGTCGGCATCGATCTCGGCCTGAGTCGCGAGGCGTAGAGCAAGTCGCTTTCCGCCGCCGCTAGCATTGATCATTCTGAGGATGGCCGCAGGATTGATCGACTGATCAAACGCCAAAAACATAAGCACATCGCGCCGCGTTGTTCCGCCATTCGGAAACATCTGAATCGCTTTCGGCGGCGGTGTGGTGAAGGTCCACGAGAAGTCCTTTTGCAGGATCTGTCCGGTTGCGGACTTGGTTCCCGCAGGAACACGCGCCGTAAATCTGGTCGCCATCGGAAAACGCTTGTCCGTATCGAACATCAGCGTCCGCGTGCCGAGCCATCGCCAACGCCCCTCGACTTGCGGCGAGATCTCAACAGGCTCGAATTTCGCGGCTTCATCCTGCGAAGTGACCGCGACCATCGGCTGCGAAAATGTAATTGACAGATCCGGTGCAAGCGAAACCTCGCCTTCAGGTGAGAAACGGACAATTTCGAGAGCTTTACCGTCACCCTGAACGGGCTGGGTCAGAGTTCCGCCGTCGGCAGGAAACTTGACCGGTACTTTTTCGCCGGTTTTCGGCGCAGGCAACGTTCCGGCGCGTTTCACAAAGTCCGACGTGTCATCCGGATCCTGTTTGATCGCGGGAAGCCTGCCCAGCAGGCCCGATGTTTGGCCATCTGATAGCGGTTCCGCCGATGCAGGCGTCTGAATGGCGCGCGGTCCGGGCGAATCGACACCTTCGCTTAGTCTGAATGTCAGGCCGTCAGCGGTATTTTGCAGGATCTCATCCATGACCTTGCCGGATGTACGTCCTTGGGCAAATGATGCCACCGGAGCGATGTTGCCGATGTAGATCGCGACGAAAAGCAGATAGGAAATTGTCTTTTTCATTATGACGAACTCTCAAAGAAGTATATTTTTGAACGAAACTACGCCCGTTCTCAATGGTTAGAACGCCGAACAATGAAACTTCTTGCGTCAATAGTCTTCAAGGATGCACAGAGCCGCTTCCATGCCGCCCTGAGTGATATTGACAAGTGAGCCGCCGCCAAGCCGTACCATCGCCCCGTCCACATTTCCGTTGAACAGAAACGGATCCAGATCGACATTAAGGCTCTCGATGCCTGCTGTGCCGTCCGCATAGATCGGAATATCGGTACGTTCGACATCTACGCGCTCCTGCACAATGAAGTGGTCATTAAGAGCAGATTCGATCGCGCGGTCCCACTCCGCTTCGCTCGATTCCCATCCGAAACTTATACCATGGCCGCCGTAATCGTCATTTGGCTTCAGAACGAAACGCTCCCGACGCTCTCTGACGAGATCTAGGAGGCCGACACTGCCGCCTCGATATGTGGTCGCAGTGTCCGCCAGTCGGCGCGTCCACGGAACATGTTTCGCAATGGTCTCTCGCTGTTCCGATGTGAACAGATGTGCGAAGCGGTCATCCGTCAGAATGGCAAATCCTGACTTCTTGTGCGGGATCTTTGAACGGAAGGAGTTGATCATGCAAACGCTTCCGCTCTTCAAAGCCTCAAAGAGGGCGTGGCCATTGCTGAATCTTTCGAAAAATTCGTGGATTATTATCCGTTTGAAAAAAACGTCGATATTGCGGCCACGGGCCGAAAGAACCTCGTTCGCATATTCTAATTCTCGAGGGTCGCATATGAAGGCCGACATTCCCTTTGACTCGAAATGCGCCGCAAGCAGATGAAACTCCGCCTCGGTATCAACGCCCTCCCAGTCAACGATTGCGACCGATGGACTGCTTTCACGACCGCCATATTCGCGATAAGCGCTTTCGACAGCACTTGAAAGGCTCTCCAGCGGATCCGGAAAATAATGAGGAACGTCGTTGAGAAAATTGGCCACTGTCGGTATCGACCTCGCGAGTTTCGCAAGCGACCGTTGATCGCCGATGCCTGCCGGATTCTCGGCGTTATATTCAAGAAAAGCGAATCCGTCGGCAGAAAGGAAAGTATCGAGTCGGCTGTTCACCGAAACAGCTTCGTACCCGGGATGCAATCGAGCCCACTTTTCCTCGTCTTCGGTCAAACCGAGTTCGGCAAGGATCGCAGAGTCGGATAGTGCCGCTTCGGTCATTCGGTTAAATGCACCGAAGATCAATTTCGCGGCCTTTTGGATCTCAGCGTATCGCGAAGCCTCTAGAAAATACGGCCGCAAAAACGGTGCTATCGGACGCTCGCCATGCATTATGCCTAGATCACGCTGCATCTCGGTCAGATGGTCGTGAAAAGCCGCATCGGTGCCATGCTCTCGCAATAGCGACGCATCAAGTTCAGCGACAAGTTCTCGCATTCTCTCTGTCATTCTATTTGTTTCAAAAGGTGCACCTTTTAATTTATCGCACTATATGCCTCAAACAAATCCTTCTTTTGCTGCGGGTGTCATTTGAAATGCTTCAATTATGCGATTTTCCTGATATACTTAGACGGTTCTTGCAACTTTGCCGCACAGTGTCTCGTAGAGATTCTGGTGGTATGATGATGTTCAAACCACATTAAGAGGAGCGAAATAGAAATGGGATTGTGGCAACGAATTAAAAGGGTCTTCAGAGCCGGAACAGGAGCTGCTCTCGATAAGATCGAAAATCCGGAACTCGTCCTCCAACAGACGATCCGCGACATGCGGGATCGTGTGCCCGAATTGAACAATTCAGTGGCACAAGTGATGGCGACGGAACGCCTGCTTCAGAAGAATCAGGAAAATCTCGAAAAGCAGGTCGTCGATCTGGATTCCAAGATCAAGGCTTCGGTCAAGATGGGCCGCGACGACATTGCGACTGCGTACATTGGACAGCTTCAGCAGGCACAACTTGACCTTGAACGCACTTCTGCACAGCTTGAACTCGCTTCATCTGCCAGCAAGAACGCATTAAAAGCACGAGACAACTACGTGCTTAACATGAAGAAGAAGAGCGCAGAGGCGATGCAGCTTATCAGTGCCGCCAAACAGGCGAAACTGCAGGAGCAGCTTGCTCAGACCATGGACAGCTTCAACATCGGCGACGACGCATCCACGTTCAACGAGATGCGCGAGAAGATCGAACGCCGCGTCGCAGCCGCCGAAGCCAAACTCCAGCTTGGCACGTCGTCAGTGGATAATCAGATGGCAGATATTGAACGCGAGGCGATGGACATTCAGCTGCAGGACAAGCTCCTCTCTTATAAACAGCAAATGGGGCTGCTGGGTGAGGCGAAGCCTGTCGGTCAGATCGAAGCAGGGTCTGAAACAACCGAGGCAGAGGTCGTTGAGCCTGCAATTCATAACGAGGACGAAGAAACCGGACGCGCGGCCTGAATTTCGCCGTAAACATTCATCACGGACGACGCATCTAAACTGTTTATGGCCGACCTCGCGAAGATCGATCAAGGCATCGAGCGATTCAACGAAAGCTACGCGAAAGCTGCGCTAAAAGAACCCGTAAATTTTTGGGGCCTTGCAGGGTTTGCGGCAGCAGCCGCATTTACAGGCAGCGTGATACCGCTTTTGATCGCCCTTTTTGTCGAAGCGGTGTATTTGATCGTCGTCCCTAATATGCCCGCATACCGCCGTTTTGTTCAGCAGCGTGAACGTCAGCGGCTGCTTGAAGCGCAAACTGCCACTCGAGAGAATCTCATCAAATCCTTTACACCACGGGAACGTGAGGCAGTGGAATACCTTCGCTGGCTCAAGAACAAGATCCAGGAGAACTATCGCAAATTTACGGGCGCGGGCACATTGCCTTCGAACCTGCAGGCGCTCGACCAGCGTTGGGAAGATTTTGTCGACCTGCTCGATGTATATCGGCGTCGGAAGCAGCACCTGAAAACGATAAATCGTCAGGCTGTTCATAATCAGCTATCACAGGCGTTTCGTGCTGCAGAATCCGCAACGGACGAAAAGACCAAGCGAATTCAGCAGACGAACGTGGAGATCCTCAAACGCCGCATCGCGTCGTTCGAAGAGATCGAAAGGAGCGTAAAACTTGTTGAAGGCCAGCTTCAATCGATCGAGAATTTCTTCAGCTATCTGAACGACGAGATCGTAACTATCTCAACTCCCGAAAAGTTTTCGCTTCTCGATTTTGAGCAGCTTTCAGATTCAATTGCGATGACGAAACAAATGCTGGACGCAACCGCCGAGGACGTCGGAGCTCTCGACAGCTATAACCGGCAAGTGGGCAATCTCGAATTGCTCCCCGGTGCAAAATAGGTCACAGATCCAGTGAAGTTTTCGCGTGATCCCACTCCCGCATCCACGCCATTGAGCTGTGGCCCTCGGCAAATACTGAATACCGATTCCAATCAAAAAATCCTGACCTGTCGGGAACGATCTTCATATCATCGTTCAGCAGCCTCGCGACCCGGCCGTCCGGAAAGAAGTGAAAGTCCGCTTTTCCGTATCTCTCCTGCCGAAGTCTGTGGATGATCGTGGTGAAGGTGCTTCGGTAAGTGCCAATGAAAGATTCGGAGGCGGCGCAGATCAATTGATTCAACACCGTCAGAGCATTGAAATCAGTGTACGGAAGCGCGGCGTAGCTGTCGCGAAATTCATCAAAGATGAGCTCGTCGATGAAAATGACCTCTGCACCGGCAAATATCTCCTCGAAAGTTTCCTTTTCATCCAGGCCGTCTGTGGCGATCAGTACCGGAAGTTCCGGGTTGGCTAGATTTGCCCTGACGAAATCTCTGAACCGCGGACCGTCAACTGAGAATTCGTCTGCGGCGTAGTTGGTCCTGAAATCTCCCAGCCTTAAGTGAACAGCGTTGAACTTGCCGGCCTGTTCGATGACCTTCGATGCCAGCTTTTCCAACGGCTCGATGTACCGAATGGCACATTCTGCGAGCAGTTCCTCCTTTTCCCTCCGCGGAAGAAAGAAGAATGTACTCGGGTTAGCCAACTTCGTATGTGTCCATTCGATCAACTCCATTTCCATTAGCTGTTCTCGGATCATCGGAAAACGACCGAATCCGAAAAAGTCCCACATCATCGTGAGTTCAAATTTGGCACGCATCTCCTCTGTTGTCGCAAAATGACTGAAAAGCAGCTGGAATTCAGTCTTATTCTCGACATTCCGATCGATCTCAAAGACGCGGTCGGCCGGAATATCAAGCAGATCGGATACAAGACTTCGTTCGCTGTTCATCAGCAACGCAAATTTGTCCTTTAACTCGGGCTTTAGTGCATACGCCGGCGGCGTAGACGATGGGATCTCGAAATCGAGAAAAAATGGCCTATCAAGAAATTTCGAGAACGCAACGCAGAACGTGTATGACATCACGTGGGTGTTAAAGCCTTCGGTCCCCTTTGAAGCGTTCTCAAAATAGATCATTTATCGTTGTCAGATATTTTTGTCAGATTCAATGCGCTTGTCATGCCCTGATGGCTGGTCTAGACTATGATTTTACACAAAAGCGGTCGAAATCAGACTGCCGAACCTATAAAGAAAACTAATTGGAAGAGAACGTTATTTATGAAAAAGGTCGGAATTTTGGTCGGGCGTGAAGTTACATTTCCCGAAGCAATGATCAATAGCATAAATGAAAAAGGCGGCGGTGAAGTTACCGCTGAAATGGTGACCGTAGGCGGCATCCGTTTGGATGAACCGAAACGATATGACGTGATCATTGACCGCATCTCGCACGAGGTGCCTTACTATCGTGCGATGCTCAAGCGTATGGCGCTTGAGGGCACGTATATCATCAACAACCCGTTTTGGTGGTCTGCGGATGACAAGTTCTTCAATTTCTCACTCGCGGCAAAGATCGGCGTTGCTATTCCGAAAACTGTTCTGCTGCCGCAGCACAGCTATATTAAGGATATCGTTTCCGAATCGCTCCGAAATCTCGAATTCCCCATTAAATGGGAAGAGATCGTCGAATACGTCGGCTTCCCCGCTTTCCTAAAACCGCACGACGGCGGCGGCTGGAAGAATGTGTCGAAGGTAAATTCACTTGAGGAACTTTTCACCGAATATAATGATTCCGGAACGCTTTGTATGACCCTGCAGGAAGGCATCGAATACGATCATTTCGTCCGCTGCTACTGCGTCGGCAAAGAAAAGGTGCTGATCATGCCATATGATCCGTCGAAACCGTATCTGAGCGGAATGCAATATGTTGACATCGACGACTATCTGACGCCGGAGCTCCATAAACGTGTCGAACAGGACGTTATTACCATCTGCACGGCCCTCGGTTACGACCTGAACACCGTAGAATTCGCCATTAAAGACGGCGTTCCGTACGCGATCGACTTCATGAATCCGGCTCCTGATGCCGAACTCGCTTCGGTCGGTGAGAAAAATCACCGCTGGATCGTTGATAATATGTCGGAATTCATCCTTCGGAAGTTGAAAGAAGGTTGGGAAACGCCGGAATACCGCTGGTCAGCAATGCTGAATCCGCCGGAGAAAGCGGCAAAATTAGCGTAGGTTGACGTGGAAAGCGATTTTATGGGCCTTCGGAAATGCCGAAGGCCTATTTTGTTTCTTCTGAGAACATCCTGTATGGAATGCGCCGGCTAAGCATCCCTACACCGATAGCCAGTCCGGACCATACTACGAGAGCAACCATCGAAATTGCCCAGCCGATATTTGCGATCAGGTCTTCCTCGGCAATGACGCCGTAGAGAATTGCGGGAAATCCAAGCATCGCGATCCGTAAAGCAGATCGTCGGCCCGCCAATATCTTCTCAAGCAGCCTTACTCTGGCGATCTCAGTTTCGAGATACTCATCGTCATTACTGAGCGAAGCGAAATAATCGGTTTCATTTTTCGACCACCGTTTCAGGGCAGCAGACTCGGTTACCCGATTTGCCGCAGCGAAATGATGTACTACGTGCGCGAGCTTTCCTTCGCGCAGGGCCAGCTCGGCCATGCCGCGGGCAGATCGAAAGCTCTCGCCTAGATGCGATGATGCCCTTTTCAGGACGATCGCCGCTCGCTCGATCTCACCGATCTGGAAATACCACTCTCCGACCCGCACCAGTAATTCGCCGTCATCGCCGGCCTTAGATTCTGACCGTCTAAGTGCAGCCAAAGCACGGCGTTCGAGCCGCGGATCCCGCCGAACACTCGCAAACGTATAAAGACACCTTCCAAAATCGAACAACAGACGCGCATCACTCGGCCTTTGTGCGAGGCCCCGCCGAAATGCTTCTAATGCCTGCAGAAAATTCCCCGAAAGCCTAAGGCCGTTTGCAAGGGCACTCAATTGAGATACATCGCCTGCAGATGCAGTCCGTTGCACCGATACCTCTCGCGATGAATGCCGTGTGCGTACGGCTTTCAGAGTATCCTCCAGAACCTCAGATGAAGGTATTTTGAATTCTTCAGCCAACGAAGTAAGTTCTTTAGGATCGCGGAGATGATCGCGAAGTTCTACGGACCGATGGTCGAGGATATCTTCGTTCAATAATGGCAACAATTTCGATAACAGCTTTCGATAGCCGTCTCCGCCGGATGAAACCGCGATCTCGAGGCCGCGGCCCTTTACAACGGTGCGATAGCGGTAATACACAGCACCACCGCGTCGAAGGGCTCGTGTCGCGTGTGTTTCGACCTGTTCAATATCTCTGTATTTGAGCGTATTTCGTGAACGATTCAATGCCGCCCAGACTCTAGGCACGAAACCCGTCCGCCGCAGCCGCCTGCCATCGAAAACGATCCGGTCGCGAAGGGCTAAGAACGGTACAAGTACCCAAGAAAAAACAAAAAGAACAACTCCTGCCAGGTCATTCTCGAGGTAAAAGAAAAATGCTGACAGGAAGCTGCCCATCAGCAATACAGTGAAATAGTTGTGCGGCGAGACCCGAACTGACACCCGATCCACACTTACTTCCAACGCATTCTTCAGTGTTCGGCCCTCAACCGTGGTCATGAACCAAATTATAATATCTATTGGAGAGAAATTCCCGGCATGCCGCCAAATGGATTTTCAGGCGTAGGTTCCACTATCTCCTTCGCCCGTTCGGGAGCGATCTCTTCAAGCCTCTTCTTTGACTCAGTTGCGGAATCGCTGAACAGCTTTGGTTTGCCCTCGGCGTCCTTCAGTTCACTCGCCGCCTTTGCGATATCGAAATAAATATCTGCAGCCTCTTCGGCTTTCCCTTGTTTCTCGAGTACCTTAGCCAGCTCGAACTGTATGGACTCCTTCGCAATTATCGGATCGTCCGATGCAGCTAATTCACGCAGCAGCGTGACCGCATCATCAAATCGCCCGTCAGCGATCCGAGTCTGAGCGAGAGCGAATTTAGCCAAAGTACCGGCCGGCGATTTCGACTGCGAGATCGCCTCGAGCTCAGCGATCGCCGCGGCGCGATCCACATATAGCCGGTTCACCGCAATGAAATACTTTGCCTTCTCCGCAATGGCCCCGCCGTATGTAGCAGCGACGCTCTCAAATTCGGCTATTGCAGCCTCGGCTCGCTCCTTTTCCGACTTATAGCTCTTTTGGTTCGACCCGGCCAGCGGCCCTGCCTCATTAATTTGCGCTTGGGAGGTCTCAATGGCCTTGCCCAAAGCAGTCTGAGCAGCGGCTTCAGAGCGTTTGCTGTAATTGAACCAGAGAGCTATCAGTATAGCCAAGACTGCAAGAGCTGCCACGCCGTAGAGCAACTGACGCCCTTTGCCTTCGAATACCTTACCGGCTTCCTCGATCTTAGGAACGACCTTTTCATGGAGCGGGTTTATATAGACCTGCTTTTCCTTAGGCGTCGCGGCAGCGGCCTCTAATTGTTCAAATCTGCGTTTTTTTCGAGCCATCGTTAAAAAAGTGCAATCTTTAGTGCCTAAGCGCGTTATATTGAGCAGGAGAACGGCTATTGGCCAAAAGTGTTAATTTAACCGAATTGAAGCAGAAGGGCAAACATGATCGAGGCAAATCCCCAGGACAGAAATCCATCCAACTTAGGGATCGGAAAAAAAATCGGCGAAGCTTGGGAACTTTCTCCGGTCTGCGGTGTCTATTAACTTGAGTTCGCCTAAAAAGCGAAACCGGCAATTTGATCGCTGACCCGCTGTGGTGAGCATTTTTAGGGGCTTTCGATGACCTTTGGCAAGTCACTCACCTTAACTGAAAAGGATCTCGGTAGCTCCAGGGCCGACGAGGTGACTCGTTTAGATAAGGAGAGGCCCGCTTTTATTGAAAAATTACGTTCGGGCGACGAGAACGCGTTCGAAGAGATGGTAATGCGATACTCCGGGGACGTTTACGCTATGCTCTATAGGCTGACGTCAAACAGCGAGGAAGCAGCGGACCTAACTCAGGAGACCTTTTTAAAGGCTCTTGGAGCGATAAGAAACTTCCGTGGTGATGCGAGCCTCAGAACCTGGCTGTTCAGGATCGCGATAAACGAATCGCGAAACCGCAATCGCTGGTGGAAACGCCGCCGACGTGATGCAACTCTTTCGCTCGACGCTGCGATCGGCAATTCGGAATTGACGGTCTCTGAAACCATCTCTGATCCGTCCGAGACGGCCGAAGACGCGACGATTCGAAGGGAACGCGAGAACGCTTTGGAGGCAGCTCTGCTCGAACTGCCGGAGGTCTATAGAGAGGCAGTCATTTTGAGGGATGTAGAAAGCCTCAGCTACGAGGATGCGGCAGCGGCATTGGGTACGACACTCGGCACCGTGAAATCAAGGATCGCACGCGGACGCGAAGAGTTGAAGAAAAGGTTGAAAGGTTTTTGACAACTGAATGAATGGTTTTCCCGCCCCGAAAGAACCGAATTGACTCTGTAGACATCGGTGCCAAACGATGGGTCAAAAGGAACGAAAAACGGGAACCGGAGATCTCGGTAAATGAACGATGGCCGTTTGACACGACCAACAGCAAAAGGCCAACGCCAATACCGGGAAGAAAGTTACCGCCGATAGCCGTCCGCCGAGCGGCGCGACGGCCGGGGCGAGAAAGCCATTCACTCAGTAAATGGTGAACGATATGCTTTGTTCAGAGGTTCAGAATAGATTAGCTGAAGAAGATCTTACTGCAGAAGTAAAAGCACACATCGCGGTGTGTGGGGTTTGCGGTGAAGAATACGAGGTTCTGAACGCAATGTGTTTGGAACTTAGCACTTTACGGCGTCCTGCGGCTCCCGCTGGGCTCAATATGGCCATTATAGATGCGGTGCGGACCGAAAACGCTCGTGCACGCGGCCGAATTATCCCGATCTCTACGTCTGCTCGCGAATGGTTCACGTTCAAATTTTTTCCGTATGCGGCAGGAGCAATTGCATCGGTTATCGTATGCATCGCGTTATTGGCGTCGCTGAATGCGCCTCCCAGTGATCTGGCAGTACGAAACGATAGGACGATCTTTATCCCGGGAGCGCCGGCGGCCGTCGACCCGTATGCCCTCACCCCGGAAGAATATGCCAAGAGCAGACTTCTGTTCGCAAGCGAATCACCCAGCATAAATCCGCAAGGTGCGATCGTGGCATTGTCGAGGTCGTTGGTTCGAGGCGAGATGACCGACGACGAGGTAGTAGTCGTCGCGGACGTATTTGGAAATGGCCTTGCCAAGATCGCGACGATCGTAGAGAGGCCTCGCGACCCCGGAACGATGGCGGCATTTGAGCGTGCGATTGAATCCGGAATGTCCGAAGCGCCGTTCGTGCCCGCCGAAATGGAGAATAGGCCGGAAATCGTCCGTGTTGTCTTTAGGTATCAGCAGGTGAACGTACATATCCGCCAAAGCGACAGGCGCCGTTCTTAGGCCTGTTCACATCCTGTCGATCTCTGCCTTCAATGCGTTTGCGAGTTTTTCGTCAAGCTGCAGCAACGCCTGATATTGTCCCATCGCCCCGGCCCTGTCCTTTTTCCGAGTGTAGATTATGCCCAGGTTGTAGCGAGCCTTTGTGAACTTTGGGCTTATCTCAAGACACCGCAAGTATGCGGCCTGAGCGTTGTCACGTTGATTGTCGGCAAAATAGGCATTTCCCAGCAAATACCATCCGTCCGCGTAGTCAGGACTTTCAACAACAAATACCTCTAGCCCTCTTACGGCCTGTGTGTATTGGCGCGTCGCCTCCGTTGTTTTGCCTGTCAGGTTCAGCGCACGGCCAAGATAGAAATGGGTCTCGCCGTCGCCAGGCTTCAATCGGAGTGCTGTGTTGCAGGCGGAGATAGCAAGGTCGTACTGTTTAGTATCGTTATACGCACGGCATAGATTTGTGTAGCCCATGTGCTCATTCGGAAGCAGCAGGACAGCCGCCTTCCCTGCCCCTACGGCGTCTGCTGACCGATCAGCTAGGCTGTAGTACCAGCTAAGGTCAGTATAAATTCCGCCATCGTTCGGGAACACTCGAAGTGCCGACCTTGCAACATCGATCGCCTCATTTAGCCTGTTCTCAACCCGCAGCACTTCTGCAAGCCTTCGATAGGCCTCATACATATCTTGTTTAGCACCGATGGACCTCCTGTACGCTTCAATCGCCTGCGTGTATCGGCGCTCCTTGTGGTGAGCATCGCCAAGCAAAAAGAACGCGCTCCCGGGTGAAAGCGATCCCTTTTGGATCGACATTTCAGCATACTTCTGTTGAGCTTTCAAATCGCCGGTCTGATATGCACATAAGGCGGCGGAATAAAATGCATTACCGTCATTCGGATCAATGGCCGACGCTTTGATATAAGCCTCGAGGGCCTTTGCGTGATCCTTTTTAGCGAACAGAACATCGCCGCGTGCCTTCCAAAATGCCGCATCGTTCGGAGCAAGCTTTAATGCCGCTTCGATGTCCATGAGGGCGAGGTCATAACGCTCCTGCTGCTGATATACGAAATATCTGATACGAAAAACATCCAGCGGTTTATACCCGAGGGTCAGAGCCGTGGTGAATGAATTTGCCGCCAAGGTCAGTTCATTGCCGCAAGTAGTGCGCTTTGCGGCTGCGCCCGAGGCAATTGTGCCCCGTCTCGCAGCGTCATTTTCTGCCTTCTGCTGAGCTTCCATTTCCTTAACGGCCTTATCGCATTCCTGGAAGAGATAATAATGAGCCGATCCGCGCCAAAAGTTAGAATGTGCATCGTTAGCTACCAGAGCGATGGCCTTTGAGTAATCATCTGATGCCTCACGGTAACGTTTTTGCTGAAAGGCCTTGTCCGCCTGTTCCCTGAGCTTCTTTGCCTGATCACGGTCCCTACGCGATTGTGCATCAGCCGAGAAAGCTCCTAGAACAAAGACAGTGATAACAAACAACGCGAACTTTTTCATAAGTATTTGACCTCTTCGGACTACTGCATTATTACCGTCCGGTCATCGCCGGACTTGGGTTTCGGCGTGGCTTTTGGTGCTGCGGGCTTCTGCTCGCGGCCCGCGACATCACGCTGCTGAGTTGTGGTGGGCCGCGGTGTCGCACCCGCAGGCTTATTCGCCGCAGTTTTGCGATCCTCAGCGACCGTGTTCGAATTCGACGGATCAGTGTTAGCGGCCTCAGGTTCCGCAGCTTGCTGCTGCGGCTCTGCTGTCGGTTCGGGCGTTGGCTGGGATGCGGTATTCGCGGCAACGGCAGGTGTTGATGCCGGTTCGGGAACCGCAGCACTATTTTGAGTGTAATAATAAAGCCCGCCCGCGGCGCCCCCCAAAACCACTATCACGCCCGCGATACCTGCGAGGATCATCACGACCAGTTTGCCACCCGAACCCTTCTTTGGTGTGGAGGCGGAGACGGGCTGCGGAATCGACGACTTCAATCCTGCGGCGGCGGCCATAGGTCTTTCGAGCTCAGTGTCCACCACAACTCGCGAGGCCTCCGCCCTTTCAGCAGAATGCGGCGATGTCGGAACCGTCTTTTGAAGGTCTACGGCAGGCGGCTCGTCCGCTGTCGGCGGTACCTGCTGCGGCGTCACCGGTGCTTGCACAACCGGCAATACTTGGGTTTCGATATTGCTCTGTTGTGCGTGTTCCGTAAGGACGTTTTCCTCCATCACGATGGTTGCCCCCAGATCGGCAGAAACATGGTCGCCTCCTGTTCCGGGATCGGTCTCAGTAGCCGATTGACCACCGCCCATGACAAGTGTAGGCGTTTCGACGATCTCACTGCCTTGAGTGGAGGTCGAAGGCTTCACGGCAGCCTGCCCCGATGTGCCGCCAGGCATTACAAGAGTCTCGGCTCCGGTTTGCTGGCCGCTTGCATTGAACGCCCTCCTCAATTCACGCTGCATCTCGGCGGCCGTAGCGTAGCGTTCGTCCTGTCTCACGCTGAGTGCTTTCATGAATACTGCCGACACACCCTCAGGAACCTGCGGATTGGCCACATGCAAAGGGATCACCGGATCACCGGCCCCGCCAAGCATCGCATCCGCCCGTGCCAAAGCGTCGGTCGGTATTGCATTCGCAAGCAGTTGATAAAAACTTGCCGCAAATGAATATATGTCACTGCGAGCGTTCGTTCCCGAACCCCGTATTTGCTCCATCGGTGCAAAAGCGGGTGAGTAACCCGAAACACTCGCAGAATTCACCGGGCTATCGCCCTTCCCGGTGTCGAAATCCTTGGAAAGCCCAAAATCAAGAAGGACGATATGGTTCTCGTCGGTAAGCTTCAAATTCTGCGGCTTAATGTCGCGGTGAATTATCGGCGGCTCGTGGGAATGCAGATAGTTCAACCCATCGAGCAATTGGTCCGACCAAAACATTACCCAAGAAAGCGGGAACGGCTTTCCCGCGGTCTCCAGGCGTTTCGCCAGGTCGTCGCCCGAAATATGCTCCATCACCAGGAATTGTCCGTTTGCATCAACAAAATGATCGATGACCTTTGGCAGAACGGGATGCCGAAGGCGTCCGAGCACTTTGGCCTCTCGCTCAAATGCCGCTGCCATAACATCGTCGCCGATCAGGGTCATTCGCTTAATAGCGACGGCACTGCCTAAACGCTGATCGACGGCGAGATAGACCTCGCCCATTCCGCCTTTGCCTATCTGATGAACCACCAAATAGCGGTTCTGGATCATGGTGTTTGGTGATATTGGTTTCATGGCTCAAACCTACTGCAAAAGTTCCGGCTAAACTCTCATTGTCTATCAAATGCTACTTCACACGCAATTCATTTTGTCCGACCATAGCCGGCATTCCCTCATGCTGGTAGCAGCGTTTCGGGCCTTTAACACGGCGGGAACACGGTGTTCCCTTCTTTGTTTGCGCTCCGCAGCGGTACTTTTCTTCGACGGGCTGGAGTGGCACGGCGATGTCCGCAGTTCTGCTTGGCGGTGCGTCGCCTGTTGGAACTGTTCGCTGTTCAGGCAAAGCGACGGGCGTAGCCTGCGGCGAGGGGGCCTGTACGATCGACTCGGATCGGACCTGATTCTGAGGCGGCAACACATTAGTTAAATTCCGAGCGACCTCGCGCTTGTCCGTTTTCGGTCTAATGGAGGTCCGAGTTGCGAACGCGATCCCGAGCAGGCCGATAAATATTCCTATCGCAGCAACGGCCCTGGGCAACAGGTCTGCGCCTTTGTTTACTGACGAACAAAGTTCGCAGAATCTGCGGCTCGCAAAAAGCGGCCAGTCGACCCGCATTATGCGTTCGCCGCATTCGGCACAGAATTTTGGTCGGTAAAGCATCCGTTCCGGGCTTCCTCTTTCTTTTACCGCTGCTGAAAAACGAGATTTCTCAAATGAACTGAAAATTATAAACGAAGTCGCTGTGATTGTTAAGAAAACCGGCGACGCGATTTGCTTTCTGCGACCGACATCTGTTCCTCCGGGCACTTTGCACCCTGCTGCCCCCTGCTGCCCTAGGCGAACGACGAATACAACTGCCTTTCGCCCAACTGCGTCAAATTGCTAAGATTCTGTTATGCGCTTGTTGCGGCTGCTCCCTGCTATTATTTTTCTCGTCACCTCGACATCCTTCCTTTCGGCGCAGGACGACGATCCCATTAAGGTCGAATCGTCTATAGTGCGTCTGAACGTCGGCGTCGTTGACCGCCGCGGGCGTCCGATCACAGATCTTTCTCCGAACCGATTTTCGATCTTTGAGGATGACGTAGAGCAGCAAATTTTGCGCTTTGAACCCGCGGACACACCATTTTCAGTCGTCATTATGTTGGATATGAGCGGCTCTACACTCAGCTTTCGGCAGTTGATCAGAATGTCTGCGTCCAGATTTGTCGATGCGCTGTCGCCGAGCGACCGTGTTGCGGTGATCGAGTTCTATGACAAGGTGAACCTGCGCAACGATTTCACCACCAACCGCAGTACAATATTCAACTCGATAAACGTAGCGAACGGCCGCGGAAAGACCCATCTTTACAAAGCTCTCGACCTTGCGTTGGAAAAGCTCGAGAAAGAAAAGAATCGCCGCAAGGCGATCATCGTCCTAACTGACGGAGTTGACACTATCGCTCGGGATGCAGACCGTGAGATATTGGAGAGATTGCCGGACGGATCGGTTCCCGGTTCGCTGAAACCCGATACAAATCCGGAATTACTCCGAATTCTCAACCGTTCCGACGCGATCGGCGCAACCATCTACCCGCTTGCATTGCCCACGGGCGATCCCGCTAAGTTGGCCGACCCGACGCCGCGGCAGGTGGAAATGTACTCAGCAGCACGAAAACGGCTGGAACTTCTCGCACAGCGATCGGGCGGCACAATTAATGCTATCAACAGGCTCGAAGAGATGAGCCGGCTTTATGCCGAGGTCGCTGCCGATCTGAAAACGCTCTACACGATAGAATATTCGCCCTCGAACGGCAAGCGCGACGGCAAGTGGCGTTCGATAAGGATCGCAATTGACGACGAGGGACTTCTGCCGCGCACACGGCTGGGCTATTTCGCCCGCTGACAGCCTTTTCTTGACAGAACCGTACCAGGTTTGTAGTCTATTCACTTGCCTGCACCCGTAGCTCAGCTGGATAGAGTGCTTGACTACGAATCAAGAGGTCGCATGTTCGAATCATGCCGGGTGTACCATTTTTAAGGACCTGATCGCTCAATGCGGTGGGGTCTTTTCTATTTCGGCGCAGCCGGAAACTATTTGTCGAACCGTGCGTATAGATTTAGAATCCAAATATAGACTTTCCCGGAGAAGATTCAATGAAAAAAAGCCTCGTATTCACAGCATTATTCTCGGCAGCTTTTGCCGTTTTTCTTTCGTCAGACCCTGTTGCTGATGCAGAAAACTTGACTGAACCGCCGCCGGCAACAAATCCGCTAATGGAAAAATGGGCGGGCCCCTTTGGCGGAGTGCCCGCATTTGACAAAGTAAAGATCGAGTATTTTAAGCCGGCTCTCGAAGCCGCGATGGAAGAGAATCTGCGTGAGATCGATGCGATCACACGTGTTCGTTCGGCACCTACATTTCAAAACACCATCGTCCCGCTTGAGCGTTCAGGAGCTATGCTCGACCGTGTAGGAACCGTTTACGGGATCTGGTCCGCAAATATGAGCAGCCGCGAATTTTCCGCGGTACAGAGTGAAATGGCTCCGAAGCTCGCAGCTCATTCCGACAAGATCACCCAAAACGAAGCACTATTTAAGCGTATCGAGGCCGTTTACAATTCGCCGCAGAAGAAACGTCTTACGCCGGAACAGCAGCGCCTCGTATGGCTCTACCACAACAATTTTGTGCGTTCAGGAGCAAAACTGCCTGCTGAAGGCAAGGCTCGACTTGCCGCAATAAATCAGCAGCTCGCTGGTCACTTCACGAAATTCAGTCAGAACCTATTGGGCGACGAGAACGAGATCTTTGTGAAATTGGAAAAAGAGGAAGACCTCGCGGGTCTGCCGCAATCGCTGCGAGATGCCGCTGCCGCCGCGGCAGCTTCCAAGGGCATGCAGGGCGCATGGCTGATACGCAACACACGGTCGTCGGTCGATCCATTCATCACATATTCGGACCGCCGCGATCTTCGCGAGAAGGTGTGGAAAATGTTCGTCAATCGCGGCGACAACGGCGACGCCCGCGATAATAACTCGATCATCACGCAGGTCCTCAAACTTCGCGTAGAACGTGCAAAACTGCTCGGTTATACGACGCATGCCCATTGGCGGCTCGAGAACGCAATGGCGAAAACGCCAGAAAATGCGATGAAGCTGATGGAACGCGTTTGGCCGGCCGCCATCGCACGCGTGAAGGAAGAGGTCGCGGATATGCAGGCCTTGGCTGACAAAGAAGGAGCGGATATCAAAATAGAGCCGTGGGACTATAAATACTACATGGAGAAAGTTCGTAAGGACAAATTCGACCTCGACGAGAACGAGATCAAGCCATACATGCAGCTTGACAAGCTCCGTGAAGCTATGTTCATGGTCGCCGGTGAACTGTTTGACATGACGTTCACGCAGGTCAACAATGTCCCTGTATTTCATCCCGACGTAACTGTTTACGAAGTTAAGAACAAGAAGAACGGTAAGCACATCGGGCTATGGTATTTCGATCCGTATGCCCGCGACGGCAAGCGTTCCGGTGCCTGGATGAATGCATATCGGAGCCAATCACGATTCGACGGCGAATCGACCACCATCGTCTCGAACAACTCGAATTTCGTTAAGGGCAAACCCGGCGAACCGGTCCTCATTTCGTGGGACGACGCATCAACAATGTTCCATGAATTCGGCCACGCACTTCACGGCCTGGCGTCGAATGTCACGTATCCGAGCCTTTCCGGGACCCGTGTAGCCCGCGACTATGTCGAATTTCCTTCGCAGCTGCTTGAGCATTGGCTCGAAACCCCGGAGGTGCTGCAGAAGTACGCTCTGCATTATCAAACCGGCAAGCCGATCCCGCAGGCTCTCGTCGACAAGATCCAGCGTGCCTCGACCTTCAATCAGGGTTTTGCGACCACTGAATATTTGGCAAGTGCGTTGGTAGACATGAAGCTGCACCTCGCCGGGGACGTTACTATCGACCCCGACAAGTTCGAACGTGAAACTCTGGCATCGCTCGGCATGCCCAAAGAGATCGTTATGCGGCACCGCACTCCGCAGTTTGGCCATGTCTTTTCGAGTGACGGTTACTCTGCGGGCTATTACAGCTATCTATGGTCGGATGTTATAACAGCCGACGCTTTCGGGGCATTTACCGAGGGCAAAGGGCCTTATGACAAGGCCGTATCACAGCGGATGATCAAATATATCTTCTCGGTCGGAAATACGATGGATCCTGCTGAGGCGTATAGAAAGTTCCGCGGCCGCGATCCGGACGTGAACGCACTGATGAAGAAGCGCGGGTTCCCCGTGAACTAATACAATTGGAGTAATTCTTCGAGGCTGTCTTAAATTGGCAGCCTCATTTTATTTTGCTCAGCCCTTTATACCCAGATTGCGCATTCTGCGATAAAGGTGACTGCGGTCAACGCCCATGATCTCCGCGGCCTTTGCTACCGAACCGTCGGCCTCGGCGAGTTTCTGCCTGATGAAATCACGCTGATACGATTCCGTCGCTTCCTTGAAACTTGAATACCTGTCAACGCCCGCCGGCCCCTCGATATCGGATGTCAGTGCACCGATGTCGTCCGCAGAAACTTTCCTGACTTGCAGAACGATCACCAATCGTTCAACGAGATTCCGCAGTTCCCGAACATTTCCGGGCCAGTAATGTTCTGCCAGCCGTGCAAAAGCATCTTCGGAAAAACTCAGCGGCTTTTTGCCATAGTCAGCAGAAAACCCGCGGTTGAAATGTTCGACGAGCATGGGAATATCCTCTTTTCGTTCGCGGAGAGGAGGAACCTGAAACGGGATGACATTTAGCCTATAAAAAAGATCGGCGCGAAAGTTCCCGTTTTCCAGCAATTGATCGAGCGGCTTGTTTGTCGCGGATATCACACGGACATCTACGGTCACCGGAGTGTTACTTCCGACCGGATCGAACCGCTGTTCCTCCAGAACGCGCAGCATTTTTGCCTGAACACGTGCCGACATATCGCCGATCTCGTCAAGAAAAAGCGTGCCGCCGTCGGCCACCTCGAACTTCCCTTTTTTCGCCTTTGAGGCCCCGGAAAATGCACCTTTAGCATGGCCGAAAAGTTCGGTTTCGACCAGCTCTTCCGGAATTGCGGCTGAGTTAATTTCGACGAATGGAGCAGCTGCGCGTTTAGATTGAGCGTGGATCGCTCTGGCGACCAGCTCTTTTCCGGTTCCGCTTTCACCCGAGATCAAAACGCGGCCATCAGTAGGAGCAACGATAGAGATCTGTTTGCGCAAGGCACGCATAGCGATCGATTCCCCGACCATTACGTACTGATCCTCGATCTCCTTGCGAAGCCGCTCGTTCGCCGCCTCAAGCTGCTGCTGTTTGATCGCGTTTCTTACCGTAACAACGGTGCGCTCAAGGCTTAGCGGCTTTTCGATGAAATCGAACGCGCCGAGTTTCGTGCTTCTGACCGCCGTTTCGATATTACCGTGTCCCGATATCATGACGACCGCGGATGCCACGCCGTTCTTTTTCAGCTTTTCAAGCGTTTCGAGCCCGTCGATGCCGTCGCCGAGCCAAATGTCGAGCAGAATACAGGCAAACTCTTCGTCCTTCGCCGCCGCCAGGCAATCTTCTCCGGTCGCAACAGCCTTGACCGCGAAACCTTCATCCTCCAGCACGCCGCGCAGCGTATCGCGAATGCCCGGCTCGTCATCAACAATTAGTATCGAACGCTTCATCTATACAATTTCCGCGATCGGCAATTCAATACTGAATTTGGCACCCGATCCCGAGTTCCCAACGGCATATATTCTACCGCGATGTTCCGAGATTATCCTTTGCACGATCGCGAGTCCCAATCCCGTTCCGCGTCCTTTTGTTGAAAAATACGGCTGAAACAACTTTTGCAGATCTGCCGGTTCTATGCCGTCGCCGTTGTCCGAAACCTCTGCGATCACTATTTCACGAGCGGCGTCGTGGCGTGTTGAGATATTTACGGTGCGGTCAGGGCCGCCGGGAGCTTCGATGGCGTTGTCGATCAGATTGACGAAAACGCGTTTGAGCTGTTCGGCGTCGACCCGCAAATCTGGCAAAGACGCCGCAAGGTCCAGCGTGATCGTCACCTCGTCAGCACGCTCACGGTAAAGCTCCGCCGCGGCCGTGATCACATCATTGACGTCGCCCGCGACAAGTTCCACCTCCGGCAGCCGAGCGAACCGCGAAAATTCGTCCACCATCGCTTTCAGCGACGAAACTTCGCGGAGTATCGTTCCCGTGCTTTCTTTCACGACGCTGCCGATCTGTCCATCGCCGTTCGGTTCGGCGTCGAAACGCTTTGCGATGCGTTCGGCGGACAGCTGTATCGGCGTCAGCGGATTCTTGATCTCGTGCGCCATTCGGCGAGCGACCTCCTGCCATGCCGAGGCTCGCTGTGCCGATATCAGTTCCGTCAAGTCTTCCAAAACCAGCACGACACCGCCGCTGTCAGGCAACGCCGTCGCGATCACGGCAATGGTTCGCTCTTGCGGCGTCGTAACGTGAATAGCGTCGCCAAGCCCGCCGATGACAGCTTGTCCCGACGCACGGCCCGAACGCCTTGCCCTGGCGATGAGCCTTGAAATGTCGCCGCCGACCGCAGCGTTGTCGAGGTCATTGACGGTGATCTCGGCCCCATCTGACATGCCAAGAATATTTCGAGCCGCATCGTTTGCAGTATTCACCTCGCCATCGGCAGTTACGGAGATGACGCCGGTCGGCAGGCTCTGAAGCAATGTTTCGATATATTTACGGCGGCCTTCAAGCTCCTTCGAGCTTTCTTCCAATCGGCCGGACATCGTATTGAACGCGTCAACGAGTAACGCAAGTTCATCTTCGGCCTGCACATCAACTTTATAGCCAAGATGTCCCTTTGATATTTCGTCGGCACCTTCGGCGAGTGCCTTGATCGGTGTCGTTATGCCGCGCGCGATATAGAACGCGATCCAGGATGACGCCGAGATCAGCAGGAATGTGAGTATGCCGAGCGTCAGCATGCCGATATTGCGAATGGTCTTCTGCTGCTGACTCAGTCGTTCAAGTTCAGCAAGCGATGTGGCTGCAATGCCCGAATCACCCGTTTTCGGCGCGACGGTTTCGACGGCGATCACCTTTCGTCCGTTTGCCGTGCCGACCGCGCCGATCAGCCCGTCGTCGCTTTTCTGCAGCGTGCCGGCGGCTTTGACCGCGTCGGCAAAGGAAATGACCGAATTCACGTTCGCTTCTTCGGCGGTCGTTACGGAAATGCTCTTCCCATCGCTTTCGACCACTTGAAGATGGTCAACGCCCGCCGCCGCGGCGATCCCGCGGAGTCCGCTTTCCGTCGGCATTTGGGTCAACGACCTTGCCACGGCTTCTGCGAAAACCGCGACGCGCCGTTCGCGTTCGAGTTCGGCATTATCTTCGATATCTCTTGCTTCGCGGATGACGTTCTGCGGTATCTGCGAGAACCAGCGTTCCAACGCGCGGTTCATGAACAGATACGAAAACACCGCCATCGCAAATATCGGCAGCAGGCTGACCGCGAAAAAATACATCAGCAGCCGCGTCTTTATCTGCGCTCCGAGCACGGACGAACGGCGTTCGCGTGCGAGCTTTACCAGATTTCGCAGCAGTATAAAAAGAAATATTACGAACGCGATGAAATTGACCGACGACAGGATATAGAGCAGTATCAGGTCGCTGGCCGTTTCGATCGAGAACGATTTCCAGAAGTTGCTCGACTGCAGAAAGACGAGAAAGACCAGCGTGGAAACCGTCAAAATGCCGATCACCCACGAAGCCCGCCGCCTGCGTTTCACTGTCTCGGAAGTCGTCACCCACGGAAATTCTAACACAAACGCCGCCGCCATCTTCGGACGAATGCGGGGTAAACTGTTATTCTAGCGAGGCGTTTCTTAAACTGTGAAACGCCGATCTTTGCGGCCTTTGCCGACCCTGCGTCTTTGCGGTAATAACTCCCGCCAAGCCGCGAAGTTCGCTAAGTCTCCGCAAAGGAGACGACTGCACCAATTGTAGAAGAGCGGGACCATGAATCACATTTTCCTCGACGCCACAGGTAAACTCCGCAGCGGATGGCGGGCGTTGTTCTTTTTGCTGGCTTTCGCGTTCGCGTCGGGTGTGATCTACGCGTCGATGTTCGCGGTTTTCATCTCGATGACCGGTCTGGACGCCGCGGAGGCCACCGACCCGAAATATGAGGCGTCGATGATCGCCGTCGGGTCAGCCGTTTCGCTTGCGGCGGCGTTGGGAGTCGGGTTCTTTTGTGCGAAATTGCTCGAAAAACTGCCGTTTCGCTCGCTGGGAGCGTCGTTCACGGCCGGCTGGCTGCGGCATTTGCTGCTCGGCATCGCGATCGGTGCTGCGACGCTCGTTGTTGCGGCGTTGCCGGCGATCATTTTCGGCGGATTGCGGTTCGAATTCGCCGCGGATGTCGGCGTTCAGACGCTGATATATTCGCTCACGACCGCTTTCGTCATTTTCGCGGCGGCGGCCGCCTACGAAGAGGCTCTGTTTCGCGGATATTTCCTGCAGACGCTCGCACGCGGCGGTTACGCGTGGCTCGCCATCGTTCTAACGTCGGCTTTTTTCGCGACCGTACATCTCGGCAATCCGTCAGCCAACGCGTTTTCCACCGCAAACACCGCGATCGCGGGGCTTTGGTTCGGCATCGCGTACATGCGGACGCGCGATCTTTGGTTCGTCTGGGGATTACATCTGATGTGGAACTTTTTCCAGGGCTCGGTCTTTGGGATCGAGGTGAGCGGGCTGACGGACCTCTCGAAACCGTCGCTGCTCAACGAGATCGATACCGGCCCCGCGTGGCTGACAGGCGGCAGCTACGGCATCGAGGCGAGCATCGGCTGCACGGCGGCGCTTCTGCTTTCGATCTTTGTAATTCGAATGATGCCGGGCCTCGAACCCGACGCCGAAATGCTCGCGATGACGAGCCCTGCGTCAGGCGACGGCGATCTTGAACGAAATATCGACCGCGCGGGCTGAGTGCGTCAGCCGCCCGACCGATATCAGATCGACGCCGGCCTCAGCAAAGGCACGCACGTTGTGCAGGTCCATTCCGCCGGAGGCTTCGATGATGACCGCTGGGTTCATATCGCGTGCCATTTTTGCGAGTTTCGCGGCCTCGTCGGGCGTTTGGTTGTCGAGCATTACGATCTCGGCTCCGGCGGATATCGCCTCGCGAAGCTGAGCCCAATTCGTCACCTCGACCTCGATCTTGTGCAGGTGCCCGACCCTCGCTTTCGCTGCGGCGACGGCCTCTTTTATACCGCCGGCGAGCGCGATGTGGTTATCTTTTATCAGCACGCCGTCGTCGAGCCCCATACGATGATTTTTGCCGCCGCCGACCGTGACGGCGTATTTTTCCAGCATTCGCAGCCCCGGAGTGGTCTTTCGCGTATCGACGATCGCGGCGTTCGTGCCCTCGACCGCTTTGACGAACTCCCGCGTCAGCGTCGCGATGCCCGACATACGTTGAATTAAGTTCAGCGCCGTGCGTTCGCCGACCAGCAGCACGTCCGCAAAGCCTTTCAGCGTGGCGAAAACCGTCCCCGCCGCGATCTCGTCGCCGTCGGAATGCGACGTTTCGATCTCGCCTGAATCCGGATCGAGGTGAAAGAACACCGCCTCGGCCACGTCCAGCCCGCAAATCACCAGATCTTCCTTTGCCAGGAACCGCCCGTGCCCGCGCGTATCCTGCGGCACGGTCGAACTCGTCGTAATATCGCCGCGGCCGATGTCCTCCGCCAAAAATTGCCCCACCGCGGACAATATCTCACTGCCTTCCAGCCAGTTCATAGGAACAATTCTACGTTACATGCCGAACGTGTCAATCACACCGGCCGTCTGCTTTTGACAACAAACATAGACAGGCGTATATTCCACGAGGCTTTCTAATAAATCAACGGAGAATTTCCATGAAAAATCGCATTAATCTTTTCGCGGCCGCCGCTATCGTGGCCGCAATGACCGTCGCCTGCAGCTTTTCGACCGCAAACATGAGCAGCTTTGCGGCGTCCAAGGACAAAGAGGGCAAACAAGCGGCGACGACCTTCAAGGCCGGCGAAACGCTCTACGCGAACGCCGTCATCTCAAATTCCCCCGGCAAGACGACGACAAAGATCTATCTGCAGGACGACAAAGGCAAGACGATGTCCGGCAGCGAGGTTTCAGTCGAGCTGAGCTCCGACGGCAAAGCGAACTACTCTTTGCCGCTGCCTATGAACTTCCCGGGCGGCAAATACAAGCTGATCGCAGATATGCTGGATGACAAAGGCGAGAAAAAGGACAGCAAATCCGTCGATCTGACCATCGAAGCGGCACCGGCAGCAGCCGGCACGGCAGACGATTCCGGCGACGACGATACGGACGATAAAGGCGGCGACAGCAACAAAAAGGACGACAATTAGGGCCTTTCTTAAAGTCCGTAGAGCGTGATCGAGCGGCCGGGCGAGAAGTTTCCCACGTATTTGTTCTCGTTATAGTAGCGGCAGCGGATTGTCCCGCTTTCGGGCACGCCCAGAATGGCCGGTTCGATGTAGATCGTGGCGGGGAGTTTGGTCAGAATGGCGACATTCTGCCATTTTTCCTCGCCGTTTCGCCTGTATTCGACGGCCAAAGCGTCCATTTTCTGCATTTCGCAGGCGATCCTGACGTGAAAACCCTCGTGCGCGGTGATCTTCGGGCTCGGCGCTAGTTGCGAAAGCGGTTTTTTGACGTGATTCGGCGGCATAATGCCCAGCGCGATGCCGATCGAGCTCGTAAAAGCCGGCGACGCCTTGATGACGGCGACGAGTTTTCGCATTTCGCCCACAATTCCGTAACGCATGTTCGGCGGCGGCGGCGAATTGTCGAACTGCGGCGGTGCGTTCGCGGGCCGATTCTGTGCCGTGCCCGAAATTACGTGGTCGCGCCACCTACGCGTCGCGCGGCTGGCCACGCGATTGAGCTCATAATGCCGCGTCGCATACTCATACTCCTCCGCTATCGCCTTGATGCGGTCCGTCTGCCCCGCCGAAAGCCCCAGATCCGCCGCATATTCATCTATCTGATTCGCGATCGTCCTGAAAACAACGGCCCTTTCGTTAACTCCGTATGGAAGCCAATCCTGACGTGTCGGCATAACAAAAATCTCCCGTGATATTCGCGTTTGCGGCGTTGAAACCGGTCCTGTTCAGCACAACGCCGCCGTTTTCGACGCGAAAACTCGTTTCGTCGTGCATAGCCACGCCGTTTTCGACGTCGAAATTCGTTCTGTCTTGCATAGCCACGCCGTTTTCGACGCGGTAATTCGTTTCGTCGTGCATAGCCACGCCGTTTTCGACGCGGAAACTGGTTTCGTCTTGCATAGCCACGCCATTTTCGACGCGGAAATTCGTATCGTCGTGCATAGCCACGCCGTTTTCGACGCGAAAATTCGTTTCGTCGTGCATAGCCACGCCGTTTACGGCGTGGACGCGATCCGAGATCGACCCGCAGGGCGTCTACGCCCTTTCGATCTATTATTCGCCCGTTAAAACGGACCGCGAATCAGTTTTCTCCATCCTCACCTCGCCGTCAACGGCGGAGCTATGCTAAACCCGCAACCAAAAACCAGCCTCGATCTATCTATTTGCAACTCGATTCTTATTTCCCATCGCCCGATGCACTACATTCATCGTGTGATATTCCTATCACATCGCTCGTAATAATACATACATCAGTTGATGTTTATTTCCACAGTACACATGTATATTTTTCATTGTTCGCTTAATATTCTGCATCCGTCGATTCGACCACCACGTCAACTGATTGCTTCTTGCAGTCACGCGATGGAGTGACTATATCGCACGATATAATTATCCTATCGGCTTGCAATTGTCAACATTCTTTCTGCATAAACGCATAGTCGAATCCGGCTATGAGAATTTCCTTGGGTTTATGACTTAGGGAGCAGAGATTCGCAGTTGTTGAACATTGTAGTCGTAGCGAATTGCATATTGGTAAACAATCCCTCGTGGCTCCAAAGATCTGACATCGTCGGGACTATACTCTTCGGTGATATCTTCCCCGAAAAGCGATCCATCTCCTGCAATATAGGTAGCATGTCTGCGAAAAGAAAGTCCGAATTTGTAATTCATATATTCGGTCTCCACAAACGCGGTTACCGGGGTGCTGTTTACAAAGGTAATGAAACTCCCCATGGTCCAGACACGGCAAGACTGCGATCCGGCAGGCACCTCAGGCTCGGGCACTCTAATGTTTTCCTGCCGCGGACGCTTGACCCAACGATCTTTGTTCTCTCGAGTGAATTCGAAATCGTCTTTCAAGATGTATTCGAACGTATCCTTGACGCGCCCTTTCTCAACCTCTTTTGTGTACCGTATTTCGTCGTCGGAAAGATACTCCAAGCGGCTAGAAGTACTGATACCATCTCGGTCGGGACCTCGACTATCACGAATAGTGACCGTTACGATCCTGGGGCGCGTTTCGAGTCCACGCATCGCCTCGGTCTTTAATCGATAGAGTTCGCTCTTTACGACCTCGCTGCTTCGCGTCTGTGACACAACATCCGCCGCCAAAAAACAGAACAATGCCCCTATCGACACTGCCGAAAACAACCTCTGCCGCATAACCTGATACCTCCTGCAGTTGGTCTATTGATCTATGGAGAGTGAACTAAGGTTATTATTAAGCGTTTTGATCTGAATTTCCAACTCCGCGGTGCGTTCGCGTAACGCTTCCACCTTCTCCGCGGGGGCTCGCGTCACAAAATTTTCGTTGGAAAGCTGGCCGTCGAGGCGTGTTTTTTCGTCGGAAAGCTTCGCGATCGCGTTGGCGAGGCGTTCCCGCTCCTTCGCGAAGTCGATCAGCCCTTCCAGCGGCACCGCGAGCGTCGCGTTTGCCGTCAAAACCGCCTTTGCGGAGGCTTTCGGCACGTCGAGAACGTCCGAGATCACGAGTTTTTCGGCCCTCGCCAGCCGCAATATCTGCGGTTCGTTGTCGCGAAAGACCCGCTGCACGTCCGATTTCGCCGCCAAATGCACCGCGAAACGCACCGACGGGCTGATATTCATCTCGGCGCGTATGTTGCGGGCCTTTTTTATCGCGTCGATGACGACCGACATCTCAAATTCCGCCGCTTCGTCGATCAGCGACGCGTCGCCGCGGGGGAAATCCGCCAGCATTATGGTTTTGTCAGAACCGCCTGCCGTAGCGGGCGGTTGAACGTTGTCGCTATTCTGCGTTAAACCACCCGCTACCGCAGGTGGTTCCGACTTATACGCCGCGTGATGCATCTCGGCCGACGTGCCGGGCAGTTTCTGCCACAATTCCTCCGTCAGATACGGCATGAACGGATGCAGCATCCGCAGCGCCGTCTCAAGCACGTTCAGAGTTACGCCGGAACCGTCGGAACCACCTGCGGTAGCGGGTGGTTGAACGTTTTCGCTATCCTGCGTTAAACCGCCCGCTACCGCAGGCGGCTCTGACTTGCTGAGCTCGATGTACCAATCGCAGAAATCGTCCCAGAAGAAGTGATACAGCAGCGATACCGCCGTGTGAAATTCGTATCTTTCGAGCGCTTTGTTCAGTTCCAACGCCGTCCGGTTCAGCCGCGAGATGATCCAGCGATCGGCCAAGGCCGTCGGGTCGCAGGCTCCCAGCCTGCTTTCATCAGCTTGCAGGCTGGCAGCCTGCGGTCCGGCGTTCATGAGCGAGAAACGCGTGGCGTTCCAGATCTTGTTGGCGAAATTGCGGTACGTTTCGATCAGCAGGTCGTTCCACCGGATATCGGCACCCGTTGCAATGGAGGCCAGATAAACTCGCGTCGCGTCCACGCCGAATTTATCGAACATCTCGATCGGATCGACGCCGTTCTTTCGCGATTTCGACATCGGCTTGCCGTCCTTGCCGAGCACCGTGCCCGTGATGACGCAGTCCTTGAACGCGGTCTGCCCGGTGAATTTCTTCGTCAGCATCATCATCCGCGAAACCCACAGAAAAATGATGTCGCGGCCCGTGACCAGAACGTCCGTGGGGAGGAAGTTCTCAAGATCGGTTGTCGGTTGTCGGTTGTCGGTTGCCGGCGAAGACACACTCTTTTCATCAGACTGACCACTGACCACCGACAACTGACCACCGGCCTCGCCTGTCCAACCGAACGTCGAAAACGCCCACAACCCGGAAGAGAACCACGTATCCAGCACGTCGTTGTCCTGCGTCAGTTCCCTGCCGCCGGCCTTTTCGCGGGCTTCTTCCTCGCTGTGGGCGACGTAAACATTCCCCTCGCCGTCGTACCACGCCGGTATCTGATGTCCCCACCAGAGCTGCCGCGAGATGGTCCAATCCTTCAAGTTTTCGAGCCACGTCGTGTAAACCTTCGCGTGCGGAACCTCGGGCACGAACCGCGGCACGCCCTCGCGTTCGATCAGATCGAGGCCGATGTCGCGGAGCTCGTCCATCTTGACGAACCATTGCTCCGACAGGATCGGCTCGACGACGGTCTTGCAGCGTTCGCACACCGGCAGCGTGATCTCGTAATCCTCGACTTTCTCCAGCAGACCAAGCTCGTCAAACATCTCGACGACCTTTTCGCGAGCCTTGAAGCGGTCCATCCCGTCGAACTCCGCACCTGCGGCGGCGTTCATCGTCCCGTCCATGTTCATGACAAGCAATTGCTCTAGGCCGTGGCGTTCGCCGACAAGATAATCGTTCGGGTCGTGAGCCGGCGTGATCTTTACCGCACCCGTACCGAATTCGGCATCTACGTATTCGTCCGCGATGATCGTGATCTCGCGGCTCGTCAGCGGCAACGCGATGGTCTTGCCGATCAGGTGCTTGTAACGCTCGTCGCTGCCGTTTACCGCGACCGCCGTATCTCCAAGCATCGTCTCCGGCCGCGTCGTCGCGACGACGATAAAGTCGGAACCGCCCGCTGACGCAGCGGGTTCTGACACGGGATACCGCAAATAATAGAGCTTCCCGTCCTTTTTCGTTTCCTCTTTTACCTCAAGGTCGGACAGAACGGTCTTGTCTTTGGGGCACCAGTTGACGATGCGAAGCCCGCGGTAGATATGGCCTTCTTCGTAAAGCCTAACGAACACGCTGCGGACCGCGGCCGACAGTCCGGGATCCATTGTAAAGCGATGCCGTGTCCAATCGACGGACGCTCCTTCGCGGCGCATCTGCTCGATGATGGTGTTGCCGTATTCTTCTTTCCACGCCCAGCAGCGTTTCAGGAATTCCTCGCGGCCGATATCGAGCGGCGACTTGTTCTCTTCGGCACGCAACTGCTCGACGACCTTTCGCTGAACGGAAATTCCCGCGTGGTCCGTGCCCGGAAGCCACAGAGTGCGAAAACCCTGCATACGTTTCCAACGCGTCAGCACGTCCATGATCGTGTGCTGCAGAGCGTGGCCCATATGCAGCGAGCCGGTCACGTTCGGCGGCGGGATGACGATGGAATAGGCTTTCGCGTCCGCGTCTTTGTTTACCTCGGGGTGGAAACAGCCAAGTTGCTCCCAGCGTTCGTAGTGCCGAGATTCGGCCTCTTTCGGGTCGTATGCTTTCGCAAGTTCCATAATCAAATGCAGAAGCCCTCACGCAGTAAGGGCATCTCTTTACGTCGGCTCTTATGCCATTACTTCGTGCGGGCTTCTGCCCACAGACTATTCTTTGATCTCCTGCTCGAGAGCCTCACGCATCAGCCGTTCAGCGACACGAGGCACCTCTTCGCGGGCAACATCGCGAACGACAGTATCCGTCAGCTTTGCCAGAACACGTTCCACGATCCTGTCGATCATCTCTTCAGTTACGTCAACCGAGGGCGAAGGCGTAATATCGGCGGCCGCAGGCTCGTCAAAGGGCCCAATGCTCTTGGCCGGTTCTTCCTCAACCTTGTTTAGGATCTCCTCAAATTCCGCAGGTTCAGCTTCGATCGCAGGAAGATCGATATCGATATTTTCAGTCGGGTGCGAGATCTCGATCGTCTCGCTAAATTCCGCGTGAATATCATTGCTTTGCTCGGGCTCGTCAAAGAACTCGTCATCAACGATACGCTCGAACGGGCTTGTTTGGGCGGCTGTCGGAGTTTCCTTTTCAATAAGCTCATCGTCCGGCTCGATATCATCGGGCGGCATCATATCGCCCAGGAATACCTCTTCGACCCGCGTTGTTTCGGCCAGACTGCTGACGTACAGCGACTCGATGTCGTCCGGGTCAATGCCGGCGTCCGAAGTGCTTTCTGAGATATTGAACGATACGGTCTCGGAGTTCCCGTCGCGGTCGAGGAGTTCGCGGATCTTTGAAATGACTTCGCGGATCGGGTTAAAAGGCTTCATCAGGAATCCGTCTGCCCCGACCCTTTCCGCCTCGGTTTGGTCGAAAGGTTCAAACGCTCCAACCATCAAAAGTACAGGGATGTGGTTGGTCGCCTCGTCCTGCTTGATCATTTCGCAGATCTGATAGCCGCTCGTTCCCGCGAGTCCAACGTCTGCAAGAACGATGTCCGGCTGTTCGCGTACGAAAGCCTCCATCGCGGTCTGGCCGTCAATGGCGGTAGAAACATCCATTCCGGCGTCGCCAAATGCAAGTTCGGCGACCTTTCGCATGGTCACGGAATCATCGGCTAAAAGTATCTTTGGTCGTTCGGTCATCGAAGTCGGGTGCTCATGCCTGAGAATGGCTATTCTAACAGAAACCGCGGACGGATTGGGAATTCAAGCGGATCGTTGAGCGGAAAGTTCGAGGGCAAGCCGGATCGCCGAACGCATGCTCGACGGGTCGGCGACACCTTTGCCCGCGATGTCATAAGCTGTGCCGTGATCGACCGACGTTCGAATGATGGGCAGGCCGAGCGTTACATTTACGCCCTCGCCAAAACCGATGGATTTTACCGGAATGGTCGCCTGGTCGTGATAAAGAGCGATGACCGCGTCAAATTCGCCCCGAAAACACCGTAGGAAGATCGTATCAGGCGAGTACGGACCGGAAACGTCGATGCACTCGCCGCGGCAATACTCAATGGCCGGGATGATCTCGTCCGCCTCTTCGCTGCCGAACATCCCATTTTCAGATGCATGCGGATTCAGGCCGGCAACGGCGAGTTTTATTCGCCGGCCCAACAAAGCTTCAAGCTGCATTGCCGAGAAACTGATCAGGTCGATGAGATTGTCTTTCGTGACCTGCTGGATCGCTCTGACCAGCGGCAGGTGTGTTGACAGAAGAACCACGCGCAGGTTCCCCGCAAAAAAACTCATCGCCACACGCGGCGTGTTCGTAAGGTGAGCGATGAATTCTGTATGTCCGGGAAAATCCACGCCTGCCAAAGCCAGCGAACGCTTGCTGATCGGCGCGGTCGCGACTGCGGCAAATTCGCCTGAAAGACAGCCTGAGACCGATCGCTCTATGTATTCGGACGCGGCCCTTCCGGTGACAGCCGAATCGACGCCGTGACTGAACGGTTCACCAAGATTCTTCAGGTCAAGGACGCGAATACAAACGTCCGACCGCTTTTCCGAAATACCAACGATCTCGGCCTCGACGCCGAGTTCAGCTGCGAGTGACCGAAGATGTTCAATATCCCCGACGACAACCGACACCTCCGCAAGAGCAGCGTCGCCTGCCACCGCTTTGAGAACTACTTCGGGGCCGATGCCCGCAGCATCACCCATCGTTATCGCAATGGGTGATGCTGCTGGATATTCTGACATTTCGTGGATCTAATCCGCCTGACGACGAAGAAAAGTAGGAACCTCTATATTCTCCGGGGACGCCAACGCCGGAGCGGGCGACGCCGCAGTTTGAGGCGGAACAGGCATTTTCACCTGCGGGACTTCCGGCGCCGAGGACTTTGCAGCAACCCCCGAATCGAATCCGGTTGCGATCACTGTAATACGGACCTCATCGCCCATTTCCTCGTCGATAACACTGCCTAGAATGATATCGGCATGGTCGTCAGCCTCGGCCTCGATGATACCGATCGCATCTTCGACCTCCGTCAAAACCATGCTTGAGCTGCCCGTGATGTTGATCAGTGCTGCCTTTGCACCCTTAATGGAGTTCTCTTCAAGCAGCTTGGAATCCAATGCAGCCCGCATCGCATTTGATGCAGCACCATTACCCTTTGCAGACCCGACGCCCATCAATGCGACGCCTTTGCCTCGCATCACCGTTTTTACGTCCGCAAAATCGAGATTGATCAGCCCGGGACGCGTTATCAGTTCTGTGATCCCCTTGACCGCCTGGAGTAAGACGTCATCGGCACGGCGAAAAGCTTCCACGATCGTGATATCTTTCTCGACGCTGCTTAGGTTCGAATTGGGTATCGTGATCAGAGTGTCCACGCTGCCCCGAAGTTCAGCCAAGCCTTCGTCCGCCTGGATCTGCCGTTTCCTGCCCTCGACCTTAAAGGGCTTCGTGACGACCGCCACCGTCAGGATATCCAGTTCCATAGCCAACGACGCAACGACCGGTGCAGCACCCGTTCCGGTGCCGCCGCCAAGACCTGCGGTAACAAATACCATATCCGCCCCGTCGAGAAGCTCTAACAATTTTTCATGATCCTCGAGTGCAGCGTTACGCCCGACCACCGGATCTGAACCGGCCCCGAGCCCTCTGGTAGATGTTGTACCAAGCTGCAGCTTGATCGGAGCTTTCGAAGCGTCCAGTGCCTGGACGTCGGTGTTTGCGACGATAAACTCGACATTTCTAATGCCGGACGCGATCATCCGATTCACGACATTCCCGCCGCCGCCGCCGACGCCGATCACCTTGATCCGTGCTCCCGTGACAGGCGGTTCGTCAATGAACATTTTGATGCCGTTCGGCTTTGTTTGTAGGTCGTCTAGTTCTATGAAACTGGCCATTTTATTATAAGGACACGAAAAAGACCGTGTATTTGAAGTTCTTGCCTGAATAACAAGATATTGTGTTGACGGAACGGAAGCATACAACGATTAGCGTGGAAAATCCAGTCGACACGTTACACTTTGCTAACTTTTTCGCGAAAATCTTCCTATCCACTCGACTATCCGCCCGACCGAGAATCTGCCGCCCGAGCCGCCTTCCCGCTGTTGGGCACGCATAGACCAATATGCAAGCCCGCAAGCAACCGACCACTGCGGATGCCGCACCTCATTCAACAGCCCGTCAAATCGCGACGGATCTGGCGTTCCGACACGTGTCGGCGCGTCAAATACCTGCTCCGCGATCTCTGCAATGCCGCGGATCGCAGCTCCGCCGCCCGTCAAAAAGACGCCGGCCGAGAATCGCGCACCCGTCTCGCGAGCTGCTTTCGCAACATGCTGCAGAAGTTCAACGGCACGTGGCTGAAGAATATCGGTCAGGATCTCTTTTGAGAGCGTCCTGATCTCGTCTCTCCCAAAGGGAACGATCTCAATGATGTCCTGACGCTCTTCCGGCGTTAACAAATAGGATGCTGCACAGCCGTATTGATGTTTGATCTTGTTAGCTTCTGGGATAGAAACCCGTAGCCCTGTCGCAATGTCTTTCGTGAAAAGCATGCTGCCGAACGGGAAAACCGCGGTGTGCTGCACTGCTCCGCGCCCGAAGATCATCATACTCGTGACCTCGGAACCCATATTGACGACCGCACAGCCATACTCCTTGTCGTCGTCGGTCAATACTGCCGTCGCAGCGGCAAGCGGCTCCAGAACAAGGTCCTCTACCTCAATGCCGGCCTTTGTGACCGCTTTTGTCAAATTTTGTTTACCTGCGCTTGGACTCGAAACGACGTGCACCAAAGCCTCCAGCCGCGATCCCTGCATGCCAACCGGTTCGGTGATGCCGTCCTGACCGTCTATGATGAATTCCTGCGGCAGGCGGCTGACAATTTCCCAGCCAGGCGTCAGCGGCATCGCGCTTGCCGAATCTATCGCACGTTCGACGTCGTCCATCGTGATCTCTTTGTCCTGCCCTGCGACCGCGACAACTCCGTTTTTGTTCTCGCCCTGCAGATGTTCGCCGGACAGGTTTACCGTCGCCGACGAAACGTCGATGCCGCAACGCTTCTCAGCATCAGCCACAGCCTTTCCTACGGCGTCAACGACAGATTCCGCAGAGGTTATCACGCCGCGGCGGAGCCCTTTTGACTCGGCATCGCCCATACCGACGATCGCCATTCGCCCGTCTTCCGCAGCTTCGCCGATCACACAGCGAACACGGCTCGTCCCGATATCTAAACCGACCGAATGGATGTCATTGCTCATTTGTTAAAACTCCAGAAATTGAATGACCGGCGACACGCCTGCCGCATCAATAGAACGAACTTTGCTCTCCTTACCACTGATCGCGTCAAGCGCCGTTTTCAGCCCTTTGCCGATATTGTCGCGAGCGAGTGTCACTGCGATCGGCCGTTCTCCGTCCTTCACTGAGACCACGGGAACTCGCAGATTTGAAAGATCCGCGGCGGCAACGCTGTTCTCTATTCCGAATTGTTTCAGCTCGTCAAAGACCTTCTTGAACATTTTCAGACGAGCCAGATTCTCGGTGTGGGCTTTTTCGGTTTTCGCGTCGTCCCAGCCCTTCATGTAAAACGGGAATGCGTTCTCGCCGGCCCCGGCTTTCGCTAAGAACGCACCTTCGCTGTCAACGAGAAAATCACCCGCGGCCGTACGAACGACCGCAATTGGAACGCGTTCTTCCAGCACGACCTTTATACCCGACGGCAAAGAAGCCGATACCGATGCCGTGCGGACGAACGGAAATTTCTCGATCTTCTGCTTCATCGATGCATAGTCGGCATTCCAAACGCCCGTGCTTTCCGCCTCCGCAAAAACCACTCGACGAATATCTTCAACGCCGGTACGGTCATTGCCGGTGACGTAAACATTTTCAAGCCTGAAAAAGTCGGATCTGGTCGCGGACTGATATCCCATCACACCCAAATAGCCAATGCCGATCAGCAAGAAGACCGACAAAATCGACGGGATCACATATTTGGCCGTCGCGGCGCCGACAGAAACATTCTTGGCTGTCCGCCGACGGGTCGGTTTACGGCGTTTTACGACCGTGCTTTTTGCAGTTGTTTTTCGTTTTCGCGTGGCCATAACTTTATCTACTTCGCCGAGAGTTTCGCTAAGATCTCGTCCGCCAGTTTTGTAACGCTGCCTGCTCCGAGAGTTATTACAAGGTCGTTCGGCTGAAGGACGTCCGCAACAGTTGCCGCCGCCGTTTCGACACCGCCGATATATGTCATGTTCTTGTGGCCGTACCGGCGGATATTTTCAGCCAGGTTTTCTGCTGTAATGCCTTCGATCGGCTGTTCGCTTGCCGGATATATGTCGAGCAGCAGAACGACGTCGGCATTGTTGAACGCAACGACGAAATCGTCCATCAGATCCCGCGTTCGCGAATAGCGGTGCGGCTGAAAAACGACGACCGTCCGGCGGCCTGCCGAGCCTTTTTTCGCAGCTTCGAGCGTTGCTACGATCTCGGTCGGATGATGCCCATAATCGTCTACGACGAGAATTCCGTTGACCTCGCCTTTGACCTGAAAACGGCGATTCGCGTTCTTGAAATGTGAGAACGCTGCAGAGATCTGATCGAACGGGACCTCAAGTTCCATCGCGACCGCCGTCGCCGCTAAGGCATTGTAAACGTTGTGCTTACCGGGCACGGGCAGATCGATCTTTCCTAATGCCGTATCTCCTTTCACAACATCAAAACCGCAGCCAAAATTGCCTGTATATTCGATATTCCTCGCCGATACATCTGCCTGTGCGGTCAGCCCGTATGTAATGCGGCGGCGTCTGATGTTCGGGATCAGGGCTTGAATATTCGCATCGTCCAAACAAATTACCGCAGCGCCGTAAAAAGGCACTTTATTTACGAAATCTGTGAAACACTGAATGACGTCGTCCATGTCTTTGTACGACTCCATGTGTTCCTTATCTATGTTCGTCACGACCGCGATGGTCGGATAAAGCATCAAAAATGACCGATCGCTTTCATCGGCTTCGGTAACGAACCATTCACTTTCGCCGAGTCTGGCGTTTGAACCGAGCGTATCGACCACACCTCCTACTATCGTCGTCGGATCGACACCTGCGTGGCCCAATATCGTAGCGATCATCGACGTCGTTGAGGTCTTGCCGTGCGTTCCGGAAACCGCGATCGAATAAGGCTTCAGCGTCATCAATTCCGCGAGCATCTCCGCACGCGGTATCACAGGAAGCCCGAGTTCCCTAGCACGAACGATCTCCGGATTGTCGTCTTTGATCGCAGATGAGTACACCACGACCTCAGCGTCTTCCACATTCTCGGCAGAATGCCCTTCGTAGATCTTCACGCCGAGATTCTCGAGCCTTTCGGTGTTCTTCGAGCGATTTACATCCGATCCGCGAACCTCGAAGTCGAGATTAGCCAGCACCTCGGCTATACCGCTCATACCGATGCCGCCTATGCCGATAAAATGAATTTTCGTAACGTGTCGAAACATAAATATTAGGCCCTTCCGGCAGCGGCCAATTCCTCGATCATGTCCGCAGTTGCGTCCGCGGCATCGGCCCGAGCCAATGAGCGTGCGACGGCTCCCATCTTGCCTACGGTGTCAGGATCGCGGGCCAGAGAGACGATCTCATCGGCGATCCGTTCCGGCGTTAACTCGGTTTGAATTACCATTCTCGCCGCTCCTTTCTGGACAAGAGCCTCTGCATTTTTCCTTTGGTGATCATCGGCAGCCCCCGGAAACGGTATCATCACGGCCGGCTTCCCCGCCGCGCATACTTCGGCACAGGTCGTCGCACCGGAGCGACACACTATCAGATCGGCCCTATCGAAAGCAGCCGCCATTTCCGAAATATACGGCCGCACGTCAGCATCGTCCCAACCTTCTGAAGTATATGCGTTACGTACGGCCTCATATTGAGCTTCACCTGTTTGATGCGTGAAGGAGAGTTTTCCCTTCTCCTCAGCGAACAATGGCAGAGCTGCAATGACCGCGTCGTTGATCGCCCGAGCACCCTGCGAGCCTCCAAATATCAAGACCTCAACCTTTTCACTCGGCGGACGAATCGGAATATCAAAGAATTCTTTCCTAACAGGATTCCCGGTCACTACAGCCTTCGGGCCGAAAAACGGCACCGCGGCGTCGAATGTCAACGCGGCTTTATCCACAAAGCGTGCAAGCTGACGATTCGTAAATCCCGGCAAAGCGTTCGAGTCCATAACAAGCGTCGGTTTCCCCATAAAGTGTGCGACGAGCAAAACTGGACCCGAAACGTATCCGCCTGCACCTACTACGACGTCGGGTTTGAATTCACGGATCAGCGTCCTCGCTTCCCAAAAACTGCGGGGCAATAATGCGGCTCCCTTCAGCTTTCTTACTAAACCGACATTCTTGAGTCCCGCACTGTGGATAAGCGCAAGCTGAAATCCGTTTTCAGGAACAATGCGGGTCTCAAGTCCCTTGGCAGTACCGACGAACAATATCTCTGTTTCGGGGTTCCGCTCTTTTAGGACATTCGCCACTGCAATGCCGGGATAAATGTGGCCTCCGGTCCCGCCCGCAGCGATCAGAATGCGCAATTGAGGCGATTCACGCATATTTTCGCCTCCTTTTGGCCGCGGCCCGCGTACGCGCGTCTGCGAATACTTCGGATTCCGCATGCCGAGCAACGCTCAACAGAATGCCGATACCGACGAGAGTCACCAGAACGGATGAACCGCCGTAAGAGATGAAGGGCAACGGGATCCCTTTTGCCGGCAGGATCGATGTGACCACGCTGATATTGAACAACGCCTGCACGATAATGCCGGTGATTATGCCGATGCTCAGAAGCATGCCGAACCTGTCAGGAGCCAGCACCGCCGCTCGGGCCCCGCGCCACAGCAATACACCGAACGCCAAGACGACTCCCATCGTTCCGATCAGACCAAACTCCTCGCCGACGACCGAAAAGATGAAATCCGAGTATGGATAAGGTAAATAGAACAGCTTTTGATGCCCCTTGGCATAACCTTCGCCAAAGATGCCGCCGGAGCCGATCGCGTAAAGCGACTGAACCACCTGATATCCCTCTTTGCTGGCGTATTGATGCGGATCAAGAAATGCCATCATGCGGGCGACCCTCCAAGGCGCCAGCAGAATAGCGCCGACACCGACCGCCCCCAACACAGCTACAACGCTTGCTATGTGCAATATTCGCGCACCCGCAGCAAAATAGACGGCACAAAAGATCGCGCAGAGGACAATCGTAGTGCCCAGGTCTTTTTCCATGAAGACGAGTCCACCGAGGAGCGCTAATATCAGCAGGCTCGGGATAACGCCCTTCGTTATGCTGCCGACCTCGTCCTCGCGCCGAGCGAGCCAATATGCGAGAGCCACTGCTAAAGCGATCTTCGCGAGCTCGGACGGCTGGAATGAAAAGCCGGAGAAACGTATCCAACGTTTCGCCCCGTTGATCTCTGGAAACCAAAACACCGCGATCAACAGGATCGTAGTTACCAACATGATTGCGATAACGACCCAAGTTTTCCGCAAATGGCGATAATCCATCCGGCTGATCGCGACCATCGCCGAAAGACCCGCGGCTGTAAATATGAGTTGTTTGAAAAAATACGTGAATTGGCTGCCGCTGTCAGTTTCCTTTAGAGCGAACATCGCAGACGCGCTATAGACCATCATCACGCCGAACAGAGCAAGTCCGGTCGCGACGGCGAACATGATCCAATCGTATTTTTTCTCGGCTGCTGCCATCTCGCTATTACGCTTCCGCTGCCTGCAAGACCGTCAATTCCGATACGGCCCGCTTAAAAACCTCGCCTCGCTCCTCAAAGCTTCCGAACATGTCAAAACTCGCACATGCGGGTGCTAAAAGAACACGGTCTCCGCGGCCGGCAAGCTCATAACCGGATCTGACGGCATCTGCCAATGACGCCGCCCGCGTGATCGGTGCAACTCCGGCGAGCTGCTTCTCGATGTTGTCGGCATCCTCTCCGATCAGGATCAAATTCGAGACCGAGGATTCGATCAACGGGATCAGTGGCGAATACGGAGCATTCTTGCCGCGTCCGCCCAAGATGAGGACGGTCTTGCTGTTTTCATCAGCGAGTGCTTCAAGAGCTTTCATAGTCGCATCAACGGAAGTCGCCTTTGAATCATTGTAGAACCTGACCCCCGAAACCTCTGCGACAAATTCGATCCGATGTTCTACGCCTTTGAATGTTCTGACCGCTTCGGCTATCTGCTCGATCACAGCACCGCACGCGATCCCGGCGGCAAAGGCGGCTAGCACATTCTCAACATTGTGAAGACCGGGCAGAAAAATGTCGTTCCGCGTGATCAGCCGCGTTTCAGTACCGCCGGACCGATATATCAGTTCCCGTCCCCGAAGAAAACAGCCCTCATTCACTTCGCGCTTGACACTGAAAAGAAGTGTTCTTGCTCGCAGACCGTTCGCCCATTCTTCGGTTATCTCATTGTCAGCGTTCAAGATCGCCGTGTCGTTCCCCGTCTGATTCATGAAAAGCCGGTGTTTCGCTGCCGCATAATCAAAAAACGAATCATATCTGTCCAAATGATTGGGGGTTACATTCAGGCAAATTGCCACATCGGGGTGTAGATCTTTGATGGTCTCAAGCTGAAAACTCGAGAGTTCAACCACGGTCCAACCGTCGTCAGCGGACGTCTCAACCAGCGAGGTCATTGCAGTGCCGATGTTGCCGCCAACCTGTGTCTTGAATCCTGCGGCCTTGAGTATCTCGCCGATCAAAGCGGTTGTAGTGGTCTTTCCGTTCGAACCCGTGATGCCGACAATACGGCCTTTCATGAAACGGTACGCGAGTTCTACTTCGCCTATCACCTCACCGTCCTTACGGTCGACATAACGGGCTGGGATCGTATTCGTCGGCACACCGGGCGAGATCACGACCAGATCGATCTGGTCCAGCAGCCACGACGGCAGATCGCCCGCGATCAGACCTATGCTGTGCGAGTCTTTCAGAGATCGGGCAGCATCGCTCCAGTCCTCGACCGGCTTACGGTCGTGCAAAGCAACGGTCGCTCCGCGTTCGGCCAGAAAACGCGCAGACGCAACGCCGGACCTGCCGGCGCCCAATACGAGCGATTTCTTTCCCAGAACGTCCATCTGAACAATTCCCTAACGGAGCTTTAGCGTAGTCAAGCTCAACAGTGCAAATAAGATAGCCCCAATGACGAAACGAAAAACGATCTTTGATTCGTCCCATCCCAGGACTTCGAAATGATGATGCAGCGGCGTCATCTTGAAGATCCGCCGCCCCGGCTGACCGCCGCGCTTCGTCAACTTGAAGAACGAGACCTGCAGCATGACCGACAACGCTTCCAGTACGAATATCCCTCCGACGAACGGAAGGAGGAATTCTTGTTTTGTTAACACTGCGACAGTACCGAGCGCTCCGCCGATCGCAAGCGAACCCGTGTCTCCCATGAAGACTTCAGCCGGCGGAGCATTGAACCACAAAAAGCCCAGGCTTGCCCCTGCCATCGCACCGCAAAACACGGTCAGTTCCGCCGCTGCCGGATTGTGCGTGATGTCAAGGCGTTCCGCCCATCGAGCATCGCTGGCAACATAGGTGAGTCCCGTTAAAGCGGCCATTGCAATGAACGTCGTACTGGCCGCGAGTCCGTCGAGCCCATCCGTCAGATTCACCGCGTTCGACGAACCAACCACAATGAACATCATGAAAAAAAGGTAAACGATGGGTCCGACATAGGTTATGCCGTCGATATCGGCGGTAGCCTTAAAGAAGGGTATGCTTAGATTCCAGGGATAGCTTCCCCATGCCCAGAGAATAGCCCAAACTGCAATAACGACTACGATCTGTCCCGCGAACTTCTGCCTTCCGGTGAGCCCGAGGCTGCGCTTCTTTACGATCTTGATGTAATCATCGCCGAAACCGATAAGCGCGAACAGAATCGTCGCACCCAGGGCGATCCACATATACAGGCTGTCCGCTCGCGCCCACAAGATGGTCGCAAATATCACCGAACCGATCATCAGCGTGCCGCCCATTGTCGGCGTACCATGCTTCTTTTGGTGCGACTCCGGCCCTTCCTGCCGAATTTCCTGACCGTATTTAAGCTCCTTCAATTTCGCGATGACCTTGTTCCCGAACAAAAGCGAAATGAGCATGGCGGTGATCGCTGCCATCGCGGTTCTGAATGTCACATATTGAAAGACATTCAGGCCCTTGAAGAACCAGGATTCGCTGAACTGCCCATACTGGCGGAAAAGGATCTGATATAGGAAATAATAGAGCATCGCGTTCTTTTGCCGAACCGGCAGGCTACTTCACAAGTAAAGTGAATCTCTCTACCAACTTATCTATGACGATCTCTGTCCTCACGCCCCTGGAGCCTTTGACTAATACGACGTCGCCCGGACGAATCTGTTCTGCCAATAGGTCGCCGGCCGCTGCAGAGTCCTCACAAAATCGAGCATCCTTTATGCCAGCCTCGATAGCGCCTGAGACAAGCGATTTCGCCATTCCGCGAACACCCAGCAGCATATCGATCGACTCGACCCCCAGTTTTCGCCCGGTGTCAGCATGAATATCTTCGGAATCTGGCCCCAGTTCGAGCATTTCGCCCGCTACAACGATCTTTCGCGAATCAGTTGGGCTTCCGCTGATGAGAGTTCTCACCATTGAAAGCAAGGCGTCCGGATTCGAGTTGTAGGAATCATTCACAACCGTGAACCCTTCATTAAACCGCATCAATACGCCTCTCTGGGGCGGTGCTTCGACGGTCGAAAGTGCACTCGAAATGGCGTCGATATCCATACCGGCCGCGTACGCCGCTGCCGATGCCGCCAAAGCGTTCATTATATTGTGCGTCCCATCGAGCGGAAATTCGACCGAGCGCTTGTCACCGCGAATGTTTAGATCAAAGGTCGTATTGCCGAAGCCTACGAAAACAATATTCTCCGCTGAGACGTCAGCGGTCCCGCGCACTCCATAAGTAATAACACTGCCCTTGCTGAATGCAGCCATATCCGCAACACGCACATCATCTGCATTCAGGACTGCCGTTCCGCCATCTTTCATCCCTCGCACGATCTCGGCTTTAGCTTCAGCGATTCGTTCTATTGTCCCTAAGTGCTCAATGTGAACAGGCAGAACGTTGAGAACGACTGCTATGTCCGGAGGCGTGATCCGGCAAAGCCGCTCGATCTCGTGCAGCGGCGTGGACATGCCCATTTCGAGAACGGCAATGTCGTACGCGTTGTCGGCGACAAGTTTCAAAACCGTTAATGGATGCCCGAGGCCGTTGTTGTAGTTCTTGATATTCCGAAGAACTTTCTCACCGCCGGAACTAAGGAGGTGCGCGGTCAACTCCTTCGCCGTGGTCTTCCCGGCACTTCCGGTAATCGCGACGACCTTTCTACCCCAATCGAGATAGACCCTGTGTGCGATCCGCTGCAACGCGGCGATCGAATCATCGACAAAGATCAGACGACCTTCAAACTTTGAAAGTTCTTTCCGATATTCCTCAAATCGGTCAGGCCGAACGACCGCAGCGACAGCTCCGCGTTCAAATGCCGCATCGACATAAACGGTCGAGTCTTCGAATTCGCCATTAAACCCGTTCTCTTTGTATTCGGGCTGAGATAGCGCGAAAAATACGCCGTTCGGCCCCGAATCGCGAGAATCAATAACGAACGAACCCACTTCGCTGTCAAGCAAAGTGGGGTCAATGCCCGCTAACGGCGAGCCGATGTATTCAATGACGCGACTAAGTTTCAATTTCCCTCAAATCCGGTCTCTTCCTGAAATGAAATGGAACCGCCCGGTCAGAGGCAGTTAGTTTCTCGACTACCCTCGGGCGTCCGTCTCCGGGTTTGTCTTTTGATTTCGGAGCCTGAACCTCTTTCGGCTTTTCTGAGCTCTTCTTGGGCTCTTCCTTTCTTGCCTTCGCTCCTTTATCAACTGATGACGAAGCGGTTGGAGAGTTTTTCTCAGGCGTCGGTTCCGCCTTTGCAACGGCCTGCGGGGACCCAACGCTTTTCGGCTGGTCCTCACGAACGCCCAACTGCTCCAACAAATACTGGGTCACGTCGCGAAAAATAGGCGCCGCAACCTGGCCACCGTCGCGTCCGCCATTTCGAGGCTCATCGATCACCACCGCAACCACGATCTCAGGTTCGTCTGCCGGAGCCATTCCGATGAAAGATGAGATGTACTTACTTGAATCTACAGATTTGGTCTCAGGATTGAACTTCCAGGCAGTACCGGTCTTTCCTGCGACCGAATATCCGTCAAGTTTCGCGCGCTTGCCCGTTCCCGAAATGACAACTTTCTTGAGCAATTCGCGCATCGCAGATGCCGTTTCAGCGGACACGACACGTTCCTGGTCCCGAGCCTTTTTTGTAGGCGGTTCGGTATTCGTGGTGCGAACTTCTTTGACGATATTGGGGCTCACTCTGACGCCGTTGTTGCCTATGGTCGCAAAAGAAACCGCCATTTGCAACGCCGTTACTCCCATCTCATAACCGATCGCCTGCGAAGCAAGCGAATCGCCGCTCCACCGCTCAGGTGAGCGAATAATGCCCGAAACCTCGCCCGGCAGTTCAATACCCGTTTTCGAGCCGAAGCCCATCTTTCTGGTCATTGAATAGAAGTCTTCCTTGCCGACTGAGAGGGCTGTCTTTATCGCGCATACGTTACTCGACTTGGCCATCGCATCGACCGCCGATATGGGACCGCCGCCATTCTTATCCTTAAAGGTTCGGCCGCCTACAGTCACCGTGCCGTTGCCGGCATCAATATTTGAATCCGCGCTCAAAAGCCCTTTATCTACCGCAGACGCGTATGTTACGAGCTTAAAGACCGACCCCGGAGAATATACGGACTGCACCGAGTTGTTCAGCACGAATTTCGAGTTGGCCTCGGTTACCGTATTAGGGTCATAATTCGGATAGTTAGCAAGCGCCAGCACCTCTCCGGTCTTGGGTTTGATCGCTATGAGCATTCCCGAACGTGCACCTGAATCAGTCACGCCTTTTTCGAGAGCCTGTTCCGCGAAGTATTGAAAATTCGCATCTATTGTCAGAACTACGTCGCCCGGCTCGCCTTCTTTTTCAACTTCCTCTTCTTTGATCACTCTGCCGAGTCTGTCACGAACCTGCACCTTTTCTACTATGGAGCTTCTCAATACCTTATCCAGCGACTGTTCGATTCCGGCTTTGCCTGAATCTGACGAATCACTGAATCCGATGGTCTGCGAAGCAAGGGTCTGATAGGGGTAGCTGCGACGCTGATCCTCGCGCCAATGAAGTCCCTTGAAACTGGGAAGATCAGGCTTTCGAGCCTCCGCACGATCTAATTCTCGATTTACCCTCGTTACGATCTCATCATCAAGCTTTCTTGCAAGCGGGACAAACTTCTTGCCCCCTTCTTTTCCCTTTCTGAGAGCTTCGGCAATCTGTCTAACGTCGATCTTAAGTGCCTTCGCAACTGCGGCAGCTGTGCCTTCCACATCCTCGATCTCAGTTGCGTCCGCATACAGCGTCCGGGCGCGGACGCTCATCGCAAGTGTCCGGCCGTTTCGATCAAGGATCGACCCGCGCAGCAGCTTTGTTTGTTTTATATCCTGACGAATATCCAAAGCTTTTTCGCGCAGCCATCCGGATTGGGTCACTTGCAGATGGACGAGTCTTGCAGAAACGCCGAGCATCCAGATCACCATAACGGCGACAATGATCATGAACCGCGTGAAGGCTTGGTGCCGCCGATCAAGTTTTGTCCTCTTCTTTCGTCGCATCCGCTTCTCCTAGTTTGCGATCCTTTGTCGTGATTCGCCGCGTTCAGCCGCCGGCCTTGCGGCAGCCTTACGCTCTCGTGTTTCCCCGCCGCTCGGGGCAGTTGCCGCCGTTTTTACCACAAATGGATTTCCTTCAGATGAGATTTCTTCATTCTGAGCCGGTTTTGGAGGAAGGGCCTTTTCTTTGACGATCGATGAGACCTTCACTGTTTCGTCTGATGACGCTGTCGAGGGAACCACACCGAGCCGTTTTGCCGCACGCTTAAGTTCTGCCGGTGACGATGCCATTTCTCGAGCTAAAAGCAGACGGCGCTTTTCGGCCTCCAGATCGTCGATCTGCTTTTTCAAGCGAGAGTTCTTCATCCCGTAGTCAACCACATAAAAATGCTGCTGGGCCGCAAAGAACGTGCCGGCAACCAAGAATGCGGCCAGAAGGCATACCACTATCACCGCTCTCGGCGCGATCCTTGTGCTCGATCTTCTCTTGATGGTTCTGCGTGGTGTGCGTTTTTTTCTGCCGTTCATTTTACTTGCCTCCAAGGTCAATTGTTCGATTCGAACTTCTTGAATCCGCGCAATTTCGCGCTTCGCGAACGCGGGTTTATCTCTATTTCCGCTTCCGATGCGGTTATCGGCTTCTTTGTAAGGATCTCGCCGGCCTTGACCGCTCCGCATGAGCAGACAGGTGCCCGGCGTGGGCAAATACACTTGCCCGAAAGTCTTTGGAATGTGTGTTTTACGATTCGGTCTTCCAGCGAATGAAAAGTGATTACGGCCAGCACGCCGCCCGGAGCTATCACATTAATGCTGTCGCGAATGAAAGGCTCGAGCACATCAAGTTCGCGGTTTACGGCAATTCTCAATGCCTGAAATGTACGGGTAGCGGGGTCGATCTTTTCCTTCTTACTCGTTTGAACCGCCGATCTTACGAGGCTCGCGAGCTCGAACGTCGTTCTTACAGGTGTGCCTGCCTCTCGGCGTTCGACTATTCGTCTTGCGATGCGGCGCGAGAACCTCTCTTCGCCATAGCGATAGATAATGTCCGCGATCTCTGTTTCAGACAGTTGACCAAGCATTTCCGCTGCCGTCTGACCTCCTGCATTGGCTGACATTCGCATATCAAGCGGAGCGTCATATCGAAAACTGAATCCCCGAGCCGGATCATCAAGCTGCAGCGACGAAACGCCTATATCAGCAACGACCCCTCTCGGCTCACCGGCTCCCCTCGATGCGATGATCTTAGACATATCTTCGAAATTCGATCTCACCGCAGTAAATCGGTCGCCAAACTGCGACAGACGGGACATTGCCATTTCAATGGCGATCGGGTCCTGATCAATTCCTAGCACCGTACACGAGGCATTGGATCGCAATATCGCTTCCGCATGGCCGCCGATCCCAAGCGTCGCATCGACGAAAAAGCCGCCATTACCTGCCTCAAGCAAATGGATGACCTCATCGCACAATACCGGAATGTGTACGTTCTCATGTCGCTGTTCATCGATTTGATTCTCTTCGACCGGCACATTCGTCAGATTTTCTACCACGTTCCCGGTATTTCGGCAGAGGCGTCGAGCCTTCATGCGCGATCACCAAATGCGCTTAATCAATTAAACAGTTTCTTTAGTTTTTAGCGTGAGACCACCTGAATGAAACATCAGGCACTTCAATTAATGCAAAGTTTACTTGGGCCAGGGATACTTGTCAAGCAAAATCCGCGCTCATTATGTTTAAATCTTTTCTTAAGCACTTGCGCCGTTTTTTTGCCAGAATTTATTAATTTGCAGCGAATTGTACACGCTTCGTCGCATGTGACCACAATTAGTTTTGTCATTGCCGTTCAGGCTGTGTAAGATAGAACGTCTTTGGAACGAAGCCGATGTCTTCAGAATTCGTACAGCTCCTGATCTTTGGCCTGTTGGCGGGCGGCGCGAATATCCTTGGCGGTTTGGTTCTCTTCCCTTCCAGGCTTCACGTCTTTTACAAAAAAACGCTTCGATATTTGCTCGCTCTCGGCGCGGGATTCATGCTGTCCGTTACGTTCTTTGAACTGTTGCCTAAGACCATCGAAATTTGGGCAAAGAACTCTGAACATTTCAGCGAACAGCTCTATATTCCGATGGCTCTTTTGATAGCGGGTTATCTGATAACGCAATTTGCCGAACATACGATCGCGCCTCATTTCCACCTGGGAGAAGAGGTCCATGCTGGAGAGATGATCTCTACATCGTCGGCTTATACGGGCGTTGCGGGATTGTTGATCCATACTTTTTTTGACGGGGTTTCGATCGCCGCTGCCGCTCATATTGATATAAGGGTCGGCCTTTTGGTCTTTCTTGCCGTAATGCTTCACAAATTTCCTGAAGGATTCACTGTCGGGTCAATGGTCCTCGCTGCCGGAAAGGGCGTGCGACAGGTAATAATCGCAACATCGCTGACCGGTTTTATGACCTTTGCGGGGGTTATCCTTTTCTATTTAGTAGGCGCGAATCTCGGATTCACCGTGGCATATGCATTACCGCTCGCTGCGGGCGTCACCCTCTACGTGGCTGCCAGCGACCTGATCCCTGAGGTAAATCACCACGGCGGCAAGAGCCCGCTGGTCTCTATCTCTGTGATCGCAGGAGTAGCATTGTTTTTCGGCACCCAATCCTTGCTGCACCAAATTCTTGGCCACGGCCATTGACCCAAATTGTTGAAACTTCCCTGCACGGTCTTCGTAAATTTCATACGGAGGCATTTGAGTAGAATGAGAGAACCATTGCTGGCCGGAATATTGAGCTTACTGATCCCCGGACTCGGTCAAATTTATAACGGTAGGATACTTATCGGAATAATATGGCTCGTGCTGACCGGCTTCTCCTGGATCGGTTCCGCGGGGCTTTTGGGATGGGTCGTCCATCTGATCGCTGCGTGGTGCGCATACAGCTATGCAAAGGATAACCCTGTTCGCACTTGAATGATCTTCATTCGTTCCTCCTCCGGGCCCGTCGCCTGAAAAAGGCGGCGGGCCTTTTTGCGAGTTTCGATAATCGGGTGATTTTGTGTAACATTAATCGTTGCCGCTATGGTAAAAGACGGTATTCCTTTCGTGTTGGTTCCTGCCATCACAGCCCTTGTCTTTGGTGTATTTCAGATCTGGACAGGCGTCGTGGTATTCGTCCTGCTTGCGGGGTTCATGGCCTATTTCTTCCGCGATCCGGAAAGGGTCGTACCGACTGAACCCAACATCGTGGTTTCGGCAGCGGATGGCCGAGTGACGAGGATAGAGGATCGCGATGGCGGAAAGTTCGTAAGCGTATTCCTGTCTCCGCTGGACGTGCATATCAATCGCTCGCCGATAGCAGGTGAGATCGTCGATATCACGTACACTCCCGGCAAGAAACGGCCTGCTACAAGCGACGATGCCAGTCTTTACAACGAGAGGAATGCTTTGACGATCAGAAACGGGAACTATAGGATCGTCTGCACACAGATCGCCGGCATTTTGGCAAGGCGTATTGTTTGTTGGCCGTCCGCGGGTGATGTCTTAGAAAGAGGTCAGCGATTCGGACTTATAAAATTCAGTTCTCGGACGGATCTGCTTTTGCCGAAAGAGGCCGAGATACTCGTTAAGGTCGGCGACCGCGTCCGTGGCGGCGAAACGCTGATAGCGAGGCTTCCGGAGCAACTATGAGCGAAAAAGAGGACTCAATACCGCCTCACAGAGGCCTGAAGAAAGGACTCTATGTCCTCCCTACGCTTTTCACGGCCGCGAACGTCGCGATGGGCTTTTTTGCCGTCCTCTACTCGATCCGAGGATTCGATCTTGTAAAAACTGCCCCGGAGGACGCTTCCGTTTACTTCAACCGTGCCGCGATCGCGATAGGGCTCGCGATACTCTTCGATACATTCGACGGCCGTATCGCTCGAGCGACGCGTACAGCGACCGAGATAGGCGTACAGTTTGATTCATTGGCGGACGTTCTGACCTTCGGCATCGCTCCCACAGCGTTGATATTCAGTTGGGCGTTCGCTCCTACGTTTCACGAGAACAGCGGTGCTTATGGCATAGGAGTTTTCTTGCTGTTCGCATTCCTTATGTGCGGCGCATTCCGCCTGGCCCGCTTTAATCTGCAGGCCACACGCCCGAGAGTGCTGATGGAAGGTGCCGTTAAGATAGACAAGAACTATTTTGTCGGTCTGCCGATCCCTCCGGCCGGCGGCCTGCTCGCGGCGATAGTGCATTTTCATCCGATGCCCCTTTCCACCCTCGGCGAATCCGCCGCAAAATATTACGGATTCGCATTAATGGCTCTCGTCGGGGTTTTGGCTCTCCTTATGGTAAGTACTATCCGCTACGTTAGTGCAAAGACGGGCAGCAAGGGCCGAAAGGGTTTTCTCCTTGTGCTTTTCCTGGCCGGCATCGCGATGGCGATCTGGCTGTATTCTCAATATACCCTTCTCATACTTGCGGGAGCGTACGTCGCGCACGGCCTCGTGCTTTTTGTCGTTCGGCCCTTCCTTGTCAGGCCTAAACTTGCGGAAGAGTAAAGAGATGGTCTCGGCGGCCGATAGTCGTTTGAAAATGGCCTGAAAACCTATAAACTTGAGCCAAATGCAGGCGGAATCAAAGAAAAGATCAAAACTGGAACTACTGCAGGACCGCTCGGCTGCGGCCGAGATGGGCGGCGGCGAAAAGCGCCTTGAGAAGCAGCGCGCCTCGGGAAAGATGACCGCCCGCGAGCGCATAGATTTCCTTCTCGATGACGGCACATTTGAAGAATTCGACAAATTCGTCACGCATCGTTCTCGAGATTTCGGTTTGGAAGCACAGCTCTTCCCCGGCGACGGCGTAATCACCGGACATGGGCTTATCGACGGCAGGCCGGTGTTCGTCTTCGCACAAGATTTCACAGTTTTCGGCGGATCGTTATCCGAAACCCACGCCCAGAAGATCTGCAAGGTGATGGATCTGGCTATCAAGACGGGAGCGCCTGTGATCGGACTCAATGACTCAGGCGGAGCTCGTATTCAGGAAGGTGTGATGAGTCTTGCGGGCTACGCCGACATCTTTCTTAGAAATACTTTATCGAGCGGCGTTATCCCGCAGATCAGCTGTATTCTCGGGCCATGTGCGGGCGGAGCGGTCTATTCTCCGGCGATCACGGACTTTAATGTAATGGTCAAGAACACGTCGTACATGTTCATAACGGGTCCCGACGTTATAAAGACCGTTACACACGAAGAAGTGACAAAAGATGAGCTGGGCGGAGCGATGACCCACAATTCAAAGTCCGGCGTCGCCCATTTTGCAGCGGAATCGGACGAACATGCATTGCGTATTACACGCGAATTGTTCTCTTTTATTCCCGGAAACAATCTCGACGATCCGCCTTTCGCTCCGACGAACGACCCGGAGAACAGGACCGACGAAAAGCTCAATACAATGGTTCCCGAGACCGCGACGCAGCCGTACGACATCCGCGACATAATTCACTCAGTAGTTGACGACAGCTATTTCTTCGAGATCCAAGAGCATTATGCGCCGAACATAGTTGTCGGCTTTGCCCGGCTCGGCGGATTTTCGGTCGGAATCGTTGCAAATCAGCCCGCATTTCTCGCCGGTGTATTGGATATTGATGCATCGGTGAAAGCGGCTCGTTTCGTCCGTTTCTGTGATTGTTTCAATATTCCGCTCATCACGTTCGAGGACGTTCCGGGATTTTTGCCCGGCGTCAACCAAGAGCATTTCGGCATTATCCGTCACGGAGCGAAACTTCTTTACGCTTTTGCCGAGGCAACAGTACCCAAGATAACGGTGATCACACGGAAAGCTTACGGCGGAGCATATTGCGTGATGTCATCCAAACACATTCGTACTGATATCAACTTCGCATATCCGACGGCTGAGATCGCCGTAATGGGAGCGGAAGGAGCCGTTGGCGTGCTATTCAAACGCGAGATCACCGCAAACGATGAAAGCTATCGCCTAGAAAAAGTTGCGGAGTTCGAAGAAAAATTCGCGAATCCGTATGTAGCCGCAGAGCGCGGATTCATCGATGAGGTCATAGAGCCGAGTCTTACACGGCCCAAACTGATCGCCGCTCTCAAACTCCTGAAAAATAAACGGGATGTGAACCCGCCCAAGAAACACGGAAACATTCCCCTGTAAGGCTAAAGTTAGGCACCTGAATAACGTGACGATTTCGACCAACCGACCGACCGAAGCTGTGATCGATCTCGGAGCGTTGTCGCGCAATCTTGCGGCACTGCGCGGCATAGTTGCCGATGGTTCGATTATGGCCGTTGTCAAGGCTGACGCTTACGGTCACGGTGCCGCATCATGTGCGTTGAGACTGACCGAAGATAATATCGGAAGCTTTGGCGTGGCGATCATCGAAGAGGCTGTCGAACTGCGAGAGGCCGGTATCTCGGGTGACATCGTGGTCCTGGGATCGATCTTTCATGGACAGGAAGAGGCAGTTCTCCGGTACCGCCTGGAACCGATGATCTGTTCTCGTGGAACTGCCGAATCGTTGAACAGTGCGGCGATCTCTGCAGGTAGAATAGCGGACATTCATATTAAGGTGGACACCGGAATGTCGCGGCTCGGCATCGACACCGCTGACGCGGCGGACTTTGCCGCGTTTCTTAAAGGCCTGACGGGCCTGCGCGTCAAAGGCATCATGTCCCATTTCCCTGCGGCCGACGATCCGAAGAACGATGACTTCACCGTCTCGCAAATAGAGATGTTCGACGCCTGCTGCCGCTCGTTCACGTCGGTGGGCCATCGCCCTGAGATCCTTGGCATCGCGAATTCCCCAGGTGCCTTGGCTCATCCCGGATCACGAAAGAACATGGTCAGGATGGGAGGCGGCCTCTACGGCCTCCTTGATGACATTATGCGGGGCCATTCGGCTCTTCCCGATCTGGAGCATGTGATGACCTTACGGTCAGAGATCGCCCATATTCGTCAGATCGATGCCGGAACGACCGTCGGTTACGGACGTTCATTTACCGCAACAAGGTCGACCCGGCTTGCCGCAGTTCCCATTGGATATGCGGACGGCTATCCGCGTAGGCTCTCAAATTGCGGCAATGCGATCATTCGTGGTCAAAAAGCCCCTGTTGCCGGCATAGTGTCGATGGACTGGACGATCTTCGACGTCACAGAGGTCGCCGACGCCGCGGTCGGCGACGAGGTCCTGCTGATCGGTAATTCGGAAGGCCTCTCGATCACAGCAGCGGAAATCGCAGGACTGTGCGGAACCATTGGTTATGAAATCACCTGCGGCATATCAGATCGCGTTCCTCGGCGTTACGTCCCGTGAACGTCAGTTTATATCATGCCTGCTCGACTGCTGACAAAACGTTTCTGGACCGGGCTGTATCTCCTTTCGGAAGAATCGGACCTTTTCGGACGAGCCGCTCAGGTGGCGTTCTTTTTCACGTTCTCTTTGTTCCCGCTTCTGTTCTTTCTCTTTAGCCTTTCGGGGATCGTCCTCGAATCTTCAGATTTTCTTAAGGACGAGGTTTTTCGATTCCTGCGGCAGATCATGCCGGCTTCTGTTTTCGAACTCGTCAACGCAACCATCGACGAGATCATTGCGAGCAGTTCCGGCGGCAAACTCACACTGGGTCTGGTAGTCACCCTTTGGACCGCATCTGCAGGCGTGGACACTCTTCGTGCCGCCTTGAACTCCGTTCACGGGCTCTCTGAACGCCGTGCCTGGTGGTGGACGAGGCTGCAGGCTATCCTCTTTACTTTTGCCGCCACCATTCTCGGGGCAGGAGCACTTTTCGTCTTGATCAGCGGACGGGAATTCTTTCAACGCACGATCACCGGCTACGACGGTACCGGCGATCTTGCCCGTTTTTTGCAGTGGACCGTGTTGGTTCTTATCGTCTTAACGATCTGCGAGGCTGTTTACAATTTGCTTCCCGACTATCGACATTTCCGCTGGCACTGGATCACGCCCGGCACACTTGTCGCAGTTTCCTCTTGGCTGATACTTATCGGCGGGTTCAAGATTTATCTCAGCTATTTTAACACCTACAATCGAGCCTACGGTTCTCTTGGTGCCGTTATGATCCTGATGCTGTGGCTGTATCTGACATCACTCGCTTTAATGGCGGGAGCAGCGGTCAATTCAACATTGAGACAACTGGACGATGCGGATAAGAAGGACGCGGGTTAGGCCGAGCGAAGTGCGTTATTCAATGCCTCCCGCATCGCACCGGCAGTACGCCAACGCTGATCGACGGATTTGGCGAGGGCGGTTTCTATGACCGAAGCTACCGCAGGCGGCACGTCCGGCCTATATGTTGCGAGCGGCACGATTGGCTTTTCAAATATCGCTTTTACGGTCTCAGCTATGCCTGCTTTCGGACCGATGCCGAGGGCGTTCGTGCCTGTAAGCAGGCTGTACGCCGTCATTCCAAGTGCGTAAATATCAGACGGCGGCCGAACGTCTTTGAATTCTCTCACCTGCTCCGGCGGCATGTACGCGATCGTGCCTGCGACATCTCCAACCATCGTCACGCCGCTCATTCCCGTATCCTTGAAGCTCTTTGAAAGGCCGAAATCGGTGAGTTTTGCCGTAAGGCCCGGAAGTTCGCCGGAAACGAGTATGTTCTGCTCTTTTATATCTCGATGAACGAACCCGAGTGAATGCGCATGATTCAGAGCGGCCAGCGTCTGGCTGATTATCGCCATCGCCTCCTGATGATCGAGCTTTCCTCCACGATGAGCCGCGAGCCGCGATGCATCCATACCGGGAACAAATTCGGAAACGAGGTAAATGATGCCGTTATGTGTTCCGTGTTCGACGAAACCAACAATGTTCTCGTGCTTTAGCGACGCGGCAACGTCGATCTCTCGCAGGAAACGCTTCATCGCCTGTTCGCTGACGGCGACTTCAGGCAAAAGTGTCTTGATGGCAACGGCACGCCCGTCTGCCTCCGATCTGCATAGCATTACGGTGCCCATTCCGCCTTTACCTAAGATGCGTATCATCTGATATCCGGGGATCGGCTGCGGCTCGGATAAAAGCTTTTCACGGCATTCATCGCAGACGTATGTCATTTGGTCGCCCGAATCTTCGGCCTCGACTTTAACGGGAATCGCGCAGTTCAGGCACGAGACGCTGACCACCGACGGCTCGTTCCTGAATGTCGCAGTGTCGCCTTCGTCTCCCGCATGAACGTCAACTTCGATAATTGTTTCGCCGCCCTGAATACGATCACCGCTTTTTAGATAGGAGCTTTCAACACGGGCTCCGTTCACAAAGGTCCCGTTCGTAGAACCTAGGTCACGTATGAAGGCCTGCGGCGGAGCGATCTCGATGATGCAGTGGTGCCGCGAAAAGAAAGGGTCGCTGGGCAAGCAAAAATGAGCTGTTTCGCTGCGGCCAATAACGAACGTATCATGGCGGTCGAACGAGAAAGTTCGACCTGCTTGCGGACCGGCGATCACGTTTAGGGTCACATGCATCAGCGCCGATTATATTTTATTTAAGGAATCGCCGCTAATTTAATATTGCCAAGAACATCAGAATAAGCGACACAAGGAACGTCACACCGCCCATCGCGATACCGGATACCGCCATCCCCGAACCCGTGTATTTCGACGGATCCTCTTGGGCTTTTCTCCACCCGATGAAGCCTGTTACCATCGCGGGGATGCCCAGCCACAACCCTCCATAGCAGCAAACCAGGACGACGCTTGCGATACCGAGGATCATCGCGGCCTTTGCCATCGTGTCGTCCGCGGTCGCAGCGGCAAAGCCGAATTGCGGATTGACCGCCGGCTGCCATTGCTGATATGGCTGTTGGACCATCGGAGCCGGGGACTGATAAGGATTAGTGACGCGAACATTGTCCATCACCATCGTCGGCGGTGGATCGTCGGCAAATCTCGGGGACGTAGGCTCGGTCTGGAGATCGACCAGCATCTCGCCGTCATGAAGGCAGAAATTTAGGAGTTCATCAGCATAGGTCTGCTGACATCTTGGACATTGCTTCATACTAGCGTCTGATCTCGAGGTCCTTGAATGCGATCTTTATGCCGTCACCCGTGTAAAGTCCGACAACGCCATTGGGAAATCCGTGAACATTGCGAATGGAATTGACCTTCTTGCCGTTAATAAAGAGGTCCACCATTGAATCCCCGTCGCGGATCTCTAAGATATTTTCCTGCTTTCCGTCTTTGATCGCGTCAGAGCGTGTCCAATTGACGACCACGTCCTCTTTCTTCGGAGTGTGGTTCACTATGCGATAACGTTTTTTCGCGGAATCGATAACGAAGGCATAGCCCTTCTGCAAAGGCGTCGTGTCGCTGTGAAAAACAAGCCCAAATCCGAGGTCCGTGGCGCCGTTATCCAGGTTTGTCGCCGAAACCTGAACGTCAGCACCTACCGACTTGTATTTCGATGTCGCAGCAAGAACATAATAGTAGCCTTTTGCCCGCGATGACATTATGAACTGGCCGTCGGTAAACTCCGTCTCACCAAAGGACTTGGTCGATTGCACCCATTTTGACAGGTCGGGTGATTCGTCTTTCTTGCGGGTCGAAGTCGATGACGCAGTGTTGGCCGGCTCTGTAGTGTTCGCGTTCTCGGCCTTGGTGTTCGCGGCTTTCGGTTCCTGATTTGCTGCAATAAAAATGAACCCGACCAAGCCGCCGCCGCAGATCAATCCCATCCCTCCAAGGATAAGCAGCACCCACACCCACGCCCGCGACGACTTCTTCGGCTGCATTGAATGCTGCTGCTGAACATTCCATTGCGGATGTCCCGGTTGCTGCATTTGAGGCTGAGGCTGTGTAGGCCGCGGCTGATTTACGAAGACCGTGTCTGGCGCGGTCTGCCCCGGAGCGACCGTCAACACGGAACCGTCCTCAAGGCAGAAGTTCAGATTTGTGTCAGCATAGGTCTTTCGGCAGGTCGGGCAGATCTTCATACGTTTAGGCTCACATCTCGGAGGTTTAGTAGATGGACAGCATCATTATACGGTCAACGTTCAAAAAGTGCGACATCCGGGAATACGGTCAAACCGAGCGAAATGTTCTCAGGTTGGTCAGAGGCTGATCCCGCAGCGGCCGCAAAATCTGATGTGAGGCGGAAAAGATGTTCCGCAACGACCGCAAATACGCTCGGCCTGAGCAGGCGGAACGCTTCGGTGAGGGTCGCTGTAAAATCCCACGGGCCGGGGCTGGCCAGACTGCGATGGCGGCGCCATATTAAGTCCGCATCGGCCGCAGAATCTAGCATTAGCACCCAATGGATTTCCGCATCTTGGACATCCCGACATCCCCGAAACCGATGCGGGGCGGGCGATTGCATCGAAGACAGAACCGCCGCACCGCCCGCAAAAGCGTACGCCTTCCGCAAACCTTGCATTACAGCCGCGGCAGATCACAATTCCGGGCATAACGCTCGAAGGCTGGGAGCCCATACTGCTTCCGCCGGAAGATGACGGTTGACTCGATGCGCCGTGCTGCAGACGAAGCTGTGCCTGGATGACCTGCTCTTCGGCCCCGGAACGTATCTCAATCACGCGTTCGTCATCCCGTTCACCTGGTTTTGAAACACGCAGGACGTGTTGCCCAAACGGTATATCCGACAATACGACCCGTCCAGACGTGCCGACGCTTGCTTTACGCTCGTCGTCGATATAAACCTCGGCTCCGACCGGGGCGAGTATCACCAACCGGTTCTTCCCGACGGCTCTTGACTCGATGATACCTTCAGCTGCATTTTCGAGGCTGTCGATCCATTCCGCCACGGTCGAAGGCCGATTCGCCGGATCGGTCTCAATCGCTCGCATCACAACTTCAGCCACGGGAATGGGAACGTCTGACCTGAGTGACGACAAAGGCGGAGGCGGATGCATCACTTTCTGCATGACGAGCTGCATCATTTCCCCTGTAAAGGGCGTTTTACCCCCGAGCATCAAATACGCGATAGTTCCGAGCGCGTAAAGGTCAGCACGCGCGTCAATGCCGAGTTCGGGCTGCATCTGTTCCGGCGACATGAATTCGGGAGTGCCGATGATGCCGCGTGATGACGGCGTGGCATTAGACGCTGTATTAGTAACCGTCTGCGACATGATCTTTGCGAGCCCGAAATCACCTACCTTGATGAAGCCGTCGCCGCCTTTGCCCTTCTGCATAATGAAAATATTCGCCGGTTTCAGATCGCGGTGAAGAATTCCGAGATCGTGCGCCGCGTCGACACCGTCAGCGATCTGCCTCAACAGACGAACAGCTCGCTTTACGGTCAACGTCCCTTCGCGGCGAAGCAGCTTATGCAGAGTCTCGCCCTCGACATACTCCATTACGAGGTAAAAAACGCCGTCCTCGGTCTCGCCAAAATCGGTGACACTTACCGTATTTGGATGCTGTATCGATGCCGCGGCCTGAGCCTCGCGCTCAAAACGAACAATAGCCTCACCCTCTCCCAGGTCATCACTGCTCAAAATGTCCTGGCGAACGGTCTTTACCGCAACGTGACGAGTTTCGAATTTATTATCCTTGGCGAGATAGACCTGCCCCATTGCACCGCGTCCCAGACGGCGAACGAGCAAATAACGCTCCGCTATCATCTGCGGCCCCGGTAGCGATATGCGCGTCTGCGTCCCGTCGAGAGGGCAATTTGCTACCTCGTCAGGAAAACACTGCTCGCACTTTGGGCACTCTCTCATTCTGCGTTATCCGGCCAAAAGCTATTTTCACCGCTATCGCCCGTCCTTGCAATGTTTAACCGGTAAAATGGCACTCGCCTCGGGTATTAGGCGGTCGAAACGGTCATATTGGCGAACGCCATTAAGGCTATGACGCACATGATAAACGGATCGGCATTTCAGATATGCTATTTCAGATCTGCAATGCGATTTTGCTATACTTTGCTTTGCAAATGGGTCGTTAGCTCAGTTGGTAGAGCAGCGGACTCTTAATCCGCGGGTCGCAGGTTCGATCCCTGCACGGCCTACCATTTCAAAAAAAGGCAAAGATGAATGGAGCAGCGATCTGCCCTTCCATCTTTGCCTTCTTTTTTTAGACCTTATCGCGCCATTCGAGCACTTCTTCACGCAGGATGGGATTCTGCTGAAAACTGCCCGTCTGCCCTTGAGCGGCATTCGCCCGCTGAATGTGCCAATAGCTGAGTCCAAGCTTGCCTACCGCACGCACGTATCGGTTCCGAGCTCGGAATTTGCCCGAGAAAAGGCCGCTCAAGAGCCAGCCTGTGCTTCGAAAAGCAGAAGTAACGATCTTAGCGTGTTCAGCGGGTATAAGGCCGCGTGCAATATCGATCGCCAGCATCTCGTTCAATATCTTGTTCTGCCGACGCATTATTAATAGAGCGAAAATAACAAAGATGAGGAAGAACGGAATCTCCAGCAGCAAATATCCGAGCAGAAATCCTTCAAGTCCGCCGGCCACTGCCATGCCGTTCCATATTGCGTGAAGCAGAACTGCGAAAAAGTACCCGATAACGGGCATTATGATCTTGACCAATGTGTTATGCGACTCACGAGCGATACCGCATCCGATGCCGGTCATTGCCGTAAATGTCACGTGTGCGAATGGTGATAGCACGCCTCGCAGGAAAAATAGGATCACGAGCCCGCCGAGTCCCCCGTCCCCAAGAGCTCGACCGTAATAAAGAACATTCTCTACCGTCGCGAATCCCAATGCGATAACGCCCGCGAAGACAATGCCGTCAAGAATGTCGTCAAAATAACTACGGAAAAAGAAAAGCAATATCAAAAGCCCGACGCCCTTAGAAAGTTCCTCGACCACAGGCGCCGAGATGACCGCGCCGATGACATCGCCCAGGATCATCCCTTCTTGTCCGCCGACGGCAACCGCGATTCCAATACCGACGCCCGTGTTGACGACAAACGAAACAAGAACAGCGACAATCGCACCCCATAGAAACGCCAAAGCGAGCAGCCAAAGCGGCTCGGGATCATATCGGTCAAGCCACATCAGCGGCAGCAGATAGAACATCGCCGGCACAAATGCCACTACTGACGCGATGACCGCAGGCACGATCCCAACGCTTAGCAAAAGGATCGCGGCCACTATCAAGCCAAGAAAAGCTATTGCAAAGAGTGTGACCCCGATCCCAATATAACGGCCTGTCCTGCTTCCGGTCTCAACCTTGACCGCGGTGCCTCCGAGTCCGAAATTGTGGAGCGAAGATTGCAGGTCCGCCGGTTCGGCCGCGGCAGTATCATTGAAAGCCTGTATCTCGGCCTCGCGCCTCGAGACGTCCGCCGTAACAATGCTCGGCCCTTCGTCGTCTATAGTTACTTCCGCCGAAACACCGTTTTGACCAAATCGAATACGGTCGCCATTGCTGAGCTTGATCTGCGTAACGCGGGCGTCGTTCACATACGTTCCGTTAGTGCTGTTATTGTCTGAAATATAGAAACCGTCGGCCCTAGCGTCAATGAAAGCGTGCTGCTTCGAAGCGATCCGTTCTGTCATCGGATCAAACCTGACACTGCAGGTCTCGCTTCGCCCTAAGGTCATGAAGCCTGTTTCCAGTTCGAATCGCTTGCCGGCGAGCGAACCGCTTTCGATCAGCAGTGTGAGTTTCATACTGCAATCATAGGAACAAAAAGCCCAAAGTCAAGCAAACGCCGGACCTTGGGCCAATTCGAAATATTGGTCATCTATCGAGGCTGAACGGATGCAGGCGACGGCTCATCGCCGGCGAGGCCGAACGGAGTGACCGAAACCGAACCGTTCGAACTCATGATGCCGTACCAAACGCCTGTACTGGGGCGATAGACCATCACATCGGCCTTCGCGTCGCCGTCATAATCGGCGGGCGTGGGTATATCCTCTGCTATGCCCCAACCGTAGAATCGTGTAGACGGGCTTGCTGCAGGATCGAATATGTACCAGACGCCGTTGGACGGCCGGTAAACGGCGAAATCGGTTTTGCCGTTGCCGTCAAAATCCGCAAGGACCGGCTTGTCACCTGCCATTCCCCAACCGGCATAGACAGGCTGTGAGGTGGAACTCTGAATGACGTACCAGACGCCATTCGACGGACGCCAAACGGCAATGTCCGCTTTACCGTCGCCGTCATAATCGCCGGCCACGGGCTTGTCCCCGTCAATACCCCAACCAACGATCCGCACACCGCCTGTTGACTGCAGAATGTACCATGCTCCGTTCGAAGGCCGATAGACAGTAACGTCCGCTTTTCCGTCACCATCGAAATCACCGACAACGGGAATGTCGCCTTCAATTCCCCAGCCAATGAACAAAGAACCCGCAGAACTGCGTTTGAGATAAAAAACTGAGTTGGAAGGACGATAAACAGCAGGATCGCTTCTGCCGTCACCATCATAGTCCGCAGTTATGGGAATATCGCCCGGAAGTCCCCACGGATCGGATACTCGACGGTTGTTGAAGCTGGCAATGTATTCAAAGGTCTCGGTCGAAGGCCTATAAACTGAGATATCCGTCTTCTTGTCCCCGTCAAAATCCGACACGAGATTCGGCGTTGTAGTGTCGACAACGTAAAGTCCCGTTGTAAGGTCGCTCAATAGGACCTTGTCCTCACCAAGGAAAGGGAACGCGGACCAGTTGCCATCGTAGTTTGTCGGGACGAAATCGTTCAGTTCAGACCTCCCGCAAATTATGTCCCAAGGCTCGTCCGCAAGGCCGGGTTCCGGCTGTGTGGGCACGTACTCGGGCGCGTAAGTGTCATATTGCCCGATACGTATCGGGTCTGCCGGATTAGTGATATCGAAAACTTGTGTGCCGGCCTGATACCACGATACGTAAAGCCTGTTGCCTTTCACGACCGGATTATGGGGAGTCACGGCGTTTATATTGAGGTCGAACGCATTTATTTTTTTGATCAACAGCGGCGTCGCCGGATTCGAAACATTATAAACCCTTATGTCCCCGGCATTCGCTCCATTGGCCGCCGAACCGGAGATCTCTCGGGCGCTGTAAAGGTAATTACCGTCCTCGCTCGTCCAAGAGCTGTGCATGCTGTTGCCCGCCGTCACAGAAGAGCTTGGGTCGGTGATCGTACCAAGCAAAATCGGGGCCCTTGTCGCAAGGTTCTCGATGTCCCAAATTTCAGTTCGAGCCTTGTTGGTGCTATTCCCCCAACCCGATGTGTACATTCGATTGCCGCGGATGTGCATCGCATGGATCCAATTAACCTCGCCCGGCGTGAGCGTATGGACAAGGAATGCCGCAGCAGGATTCGTTATATTTATGATCCGAAGCGGACGATTGGCCGTTGAGTTCGAGTTTTGGATCAGATAACGCTGGCCGTTCTGATCGATCACCATTATCTCGTGAATAGTGGCGTAGCCGCCGCCGTTGCTGCCGTTCACGATGCCTAAAAGCTGCGGACTCGCCGGATTCGTCAGATCGACGATGTGCACGCCGCCTGTGTTCCCGGTACCAAAGTAGCCGCGATTACCGATGACGATGGCCTCTAAAAATTGCAGGTTGGCTCCCGGGTTATACCATGAACGCAATACCGGAGCATCGGGATTCGAGATGTCAAAAATGAATACACCGCGGCAATTGTAACTGCCTAGGACTGCGAGGTTTCCGTCCGCATAAAGGTCAGCATATTTCCACGAACTGGTCGTCGCGCAGCCCGGATTGATATTCGCTCTAAGCTTATAGTCCTTCACGGCGAATGACTCAGATGCAAATGCCGACAGGATCAGGACAAGAATGAACGAGAAACGTTGGAGATTCATAATGCTGCGTGGTCGTGTTCGGTCAACACAACGATCTGAATTCCCCACAATTATATGGGAAATTCGTACGAGTTTGCCGACCTCGAAAGTATATACGCGTTCTTCGTCTGATGTCGAATGAAAACCTGCTGACTGATCCCTGAATTACGACGCGATCTGTACGACGTCTCGCATGACCAAGTCGAATGTGCCCGGGTCAACTTTGCGGAACTGCCGATTGCGGTTCAATGAAACCGCTATCGAGATGGTCGGGTTGTTTCCTTTGAACCTCATACCGCCGGCGATCAGCAAATTGTAAAGCTCATTGACATGAAGCGGGCCGCCCGCCTCACGCAGCAATAATTTGCATGCCTGGGTTATCGTAAGATCAGCGAACCTATTAGAAACAGGGACCGAATTCTGCGAAATTGAAGGAATAGGCCGGTTGTTGCTCAGATACGAAACTGTGTTGTCCCTTCGCGGGGTATACGAGCTTTCGTCACGGTTGAACCTCATCACAAGCCCGCCGTGGTCGCCGCCGTCCATCTCTATTACACGGCCGCTCGGGCTGCCGGAACTGTCGATCGGACCTCCGGTGCGCAACGACACCAGTAAGCTGTGAATTGCCCGTTCGGTCTGTGCTGCGCTGTTCTCAAGGGCGGCGATCTCCATTCGAAGCTGCTCGACCTCGATCTCAGCTTCGCGAAGCCGTCCTGCCAGGCGGTTCTGTGCGTTCCGCGTCTGCCGAAGGGTCTGCTCCAAAGTGACTATGAGGCTGTCATCTACCATAACCGACCTATATTATTAGGGATAAATGAGAAAAATGTGAAGACTTTTCTTTATTTGAAGACCGTCGAGTCCTATTTTTTGCGCTCTGTCGCAAAGGCCAAGACGTCTTCTAAACAAGAACGATACTCCGAAACCGGCAAAACTGCAAGACTTTTTATCGCTTGTGACGAGTGCTCAAGAGCAATGCCATGGACCGAATCTAAAACACCGTCAGACTCCAATCGTGCGATCAGCTCTACCCTCGGCATCGCATCGTAATTTCCGTCAAGCATTATTCTTTCCAGAACAGGCAGCATCGCAGTGTCGCTTTTCAGCAGACGGATAAGCGGAAGCGTCAGCTTTCCTTCAAGCAGGTCGGAGCCCGCTGCCTTGCCGAGAGTTTCAGTCTGCGAGGTAAGGTCAAGAAGATCGTCGCTCATCTGAAAGGCGATGCCAAGTTCCAGACCGAACTGACGCATTGCATTTACCGTCTCCTCGTTCGCGTTCGCCAGGATCGCGCCCACCTCGCAGCAGGCCGCAAATAAATATGCCGTTTTGCGCTTAAGGATCTCGAAATAGTTGTCCTCCGAAATATCCAGCTTGCCGATCTGCGTCAGTTGGATCAGCTCGCCTTCGGTCATTTTTCGCGTGAGTTTTGTAAGGATGTCCAGGATGCGTAAAGACCGTTCCTGGAGCGAGGTCTCGAATGCCGACATGTAGAGCCAGTCGCCCATAAGCACTGCTGTCTGATTGCCGAACTGAGCATTCATTGAAGGCATGTTCCGTCTTGTTTCGGCATTGTCGATGATATCGTCGTGAACGAGTGTGGCTGTATGGAGCATCTCCATGACGGTCGCCATACGAATAACGCTTTCCCTCTCGCCGCCGCCCGCGGCCTTCGACGCCAATATAAGCAAAGCGGGACGAAGCCTTTTTCCGCCCGAGGCACGCAGAAACTCACCCAGATAGTTCACTACCTGAAGGTTGGAACTTGCCTGCCGGTCGAACTCTGCCTCGACGGCTCGCATTTCATCTTCGATCGGCAGAAAGACTCTCTCGGCAGCTGCAGCGGTCATTAGTTCTCTTCTCTTAGCGGCAAATTGGATCATCCGGAAGTATGGTCTTGAAAATTGGGAAACAGCGGGATCTAATTGGTTCTGTAATTGTCAAACTGCATGTCGATGCCGAAATCTTTCGCCTTCAATGCATAGATCACTGTCTGAAGCGTATCGCGGTCCTTTCCTGCAACTCGAACGGTCTCACCCTGGATGGACGCCTGTACTTTATACTTGCCGTCCTTTATGAATTTGACCACCTCTTTCGCCTTATTGGTCGGAATGCCTTGCTGGATCTTCACGGATTGACGTACGGATCCGCCGGCGGCGGGCTCGATCTTCTGATAATCGAGCGCCTTCAGCGAAATACCGCGTTTAACCATTTTGCTCTGCAAAATATCGTTCATATTGCGGAGCTTCGTTTCATCCTCCGCGGAGAGGATCAGATCCTTGCCGTTCATCTCTACGGTGGCCCTGCTGCCTTTGAAATCAAAACGCTGCGAGACCTCTTTAGTGGTCTGATTTATCGCATTCGTGACCTCGGCATAGTCTGTTTTTGAAACGATGTCGAAAGAATTCTCTTTAGCCATAAACCTAGATTCTGCCACAGCCACAAGCCAAATTACAGCCGAACCGCCGACATCGCGAGTCACTGTTGCCATTAACGCGAATTTGGCTGAGAATAGCGCTATGGAGATCGATCATCAAATGATCCGCAGGGGCGATATCGCGATAGTGACACTACACAGCCCGCGAGAGAAGGCGCTGGGCGTCATCCGCGACATCGGCCCGGCAGGGGTTTTCATTGCCGCGATCGAACTTGGTTATTTCGAGGATTGGTCGCGATCCATTGCATCGGGTGAACCATATCTGCCAATGGAGGAGAGTTTTTTTCCGATGTGGCGCGTAGAAAGGATCTCTCTCGATACGAGCGCTGCAGACGCGCCGTCGTTCGCCGAGCAATTCGAAACGCGAACAGGTATGAAACTGCAAGATCAGATCTAGCTACATTTTCTTTAGCGAGATACGGCCGCTGTTAGTAGACAGTCTCACGGTGGCTCCGCCGCCGGGACCAATGTCCCCGACTAGCTTGCGGATTGGACCCGATTCGATATTCTCGGTCAATACATTTAAAGGCATTTCCGAATTCAGCGTACCGAAACCATAGGTCGCTGCAAGCCTAAATCCTGAGGCTGACGGCAGCGAAAGACCAATCGAGCCGCGGTTCGTGTTGATGTTGTATGACGCATTTTCCGGGATGCCTCCTACAAACGAGATCGCCCCGGAAATAGAGCTCGCCTCGAGTTGGCGATAGATCGTATCTTTCATCGTTATCGATCCGCTAGTGGTCGTGGCCTTTAGATCGTCGCCCGGACCGGTCGGCCCCGAAGAAACGATGATGATATTTCCGGTGGTATTAAGGAGATTCATCGGGCCCGAGATCCGATCGGCCACTATATCGCCCTGCCCCGCCGAGGCTGTGAAGCCGCCCGAAATATTCCTCGCGATTATATCGCCGCCCAGCGTTCTAACATGAGCTTTGCCTATACCGTCGATCTGAACAGTGATGTCACTGCCCTTAAGATTGACCGAAGCTCCCGTCGGCACCTCCAGTTCGACATCATCTCCTTCTAGGCATTCATTGACAGCCGCCCCTTCGATCTTTGGCCGAGCCACGACCATCACCCATGACGCCAAGCCCGTCTCTGCGTTCCTTTGCATGACCTTCAGATCGAATTTATGACCTCTGTCGGCAAACACACGCAGTTCCCCGCGGCTCCAGCCGTTCACCTTTGCACGTCCGTCCTTTACGCATAAAGAGATATTGACGTTCCGCTCGACCGGAATTGCCAGTTCGAACGTATCTTGAGCAAAGGGCGACGGAACACCGGCCGCAGGCGGCAAAGGAATGCTCGGAGGCTCGGCAGTTACCCGAGTTTGTGCTTCTGCGGAAATCGAGATAATGGCCGACGCGACAAATGCGGACAACAACGGAAGTAACAATTGTGCGATGGCAGATCTCATCTTAGGCTCGCTATCAACTCCTCACGCTGAACAACTGAATTCAGAAGGTCGATCTTATTCTGGTAGGACGCAAGCAAGACCTGCCTTGCCGATTCGCTTTTCGGATTTCTCTTCAACTCTTTCTTGGTTCGCGAGATCGAGTCCTCAATGACCGCCAATTCCCTCTCGTATGCGATCCGCTCGGCGGTACTCAACACGCCGTCCTTGTTGTTGTCGACTGTCGGTCTCATCGCCGAGATCGTCTTCAAATATACCTCTTCACCGTTAACAAAGGCCTCATTCTTAACGGCAGCAACAGCATTCCCCGAACGAAATACCGCTTTCTCGAATGCGGGCGCGGAAGCGGGGCGTCTGCTCGATGCCATAATAACCTTCCGTACAGACCCGTCCTGATATCGGGTATCCGGCTCAGGCTCAGATGCTATTCGTTCGGAATTCCGATCAGTCGAGCTACCCCCAACGGCAGGTGCCTGCTTAACGACCTCGACCGAGTTAGGCGATTGCAAGAATAAAACCGCCGCCGCAGTTACCGCCAGAATCATCGCGGCGGCAACCGCCATCGATGGGCTCATAAAGACGGTCGAGAAGATATGTCCCAATCTGCCGAAGAAGCCTCGTCGCTCGCTCTCGATCTGATCGTTTATCCGCGACCAAAGCCGCTGCGTCGGTATCATCGGCCCGAGTTCCCGTTCCATTGCCGAAAAAACTGCGAGCGTTTCAGCTTCAGCGATCGACACCATCTGCAGACAGTCGTCGCATGCAGATAAATGATCCGAAACCGACACAAGCACATCTTCAGGCAGTTCCCCGTCAATGAAACCCTGTATCACGCCGATCTCCAAACAATCCCTTTTCATAACCTACCGCCTTGTGCTGCGCCGTAAACGCGTGAAAATTCCTGTCGAGCCCTTGCTACGAATGTCCCTACACTCGCCTCATTAAGATCCAGGCTCTCTGCGATCTCTTTGTATGAAAGCCCTTGCTGCTTCAATATCAAGCAGCTTCGGTGCGGTTCGCGTATCTCATTTAGTGCGTCAAAAATGCACTTCACCGCCACCTTTTCCTCATATTCATCCGCTGCCGAGCGGGTAGATCCGTCGTCTGTCAATTTGACGTAGTTCGCCTCCCGAGTGTTCGCCCGAATCGAGCCGCGAATACTGTTCTTTGCCAGGTTGATCGCGACCCTGATCAGCCACGGCTTTAACATGTCTTCGCTAAGTATCGAGTTTGAGTGATGATAAAGCTTCAAAAACGTCTCCTGTGTCACATCCTCCGCCAAAGCATCATCGCGCAAAACTGACCGCGCGACACGATAAACCGTCCGGTGGTGGGCCAAGAACGCCTCCTCGAACCAGATAGCATTATCAGTCGCTGCCGCAGCTTTTTCGGACATTATGTCCACACGGATCTCGATAACTTCGCTCATTTTCGGCATCCGGAAATGCTCTTCACTAGGAAGAACACCGCAAATGTCGAAATTATGACACCTTTTACGAGTTTCAGCCTGATATGTTCCGGCATAGCTTGCACGCGCTCTTTATCGCCCTCTTGTATATTGAATTTCGCCAAGAAAGCCCGTAAACTTTTGAAACAAAGATATCCTGGATTCGTGTATTCGACGGGAGCATTTATTTATGGTCACTAACTTTTCGCGGCAGTTGGCACGCCTCAGAGATCAGCGTGGTTTCAACCTGATCGAACTGATGATCGTCATTGCCATTATCGGCCTGCTTATCGGTGTAGGCAGCATCGCATGGCAAGCTGTCATCAGTTCAGGTAACGAAACTACTGCGGCACAGTCCATCGAGAATATCCGGAAATTTCAGGCTCAGTATGCCACGCGTAACCGGGGAAATTTTGCGACGTTTGACGAACTGGTAGAGAAGGTCGGCCTGGACGAGAAATTCAAGGGAGAACGGCCGGTCGTGAACGGCTATATTTTCACGATGACGGTCGAACCGTCGTCATCCAGCCGTCCTGCTTTTTATTCGATAACTGCCGACCCGCAAGTAGCCGAGGGCATAACCGCGACCGGCAAGCGGCATTTTTATACTGATTCGTCTCTAAGCACGATCAAGGCGACCGACGAGAACCGTCCGGCAAAAGCCGACGATCCGTCGATCTAGTTCTTAGGCAAACGCGGTTATTGAACAGACAAAAGGCAGACCGTGTAATAACTGATACACAGGATCAAGGCAATTTCAGGTTCCAACTATCAGTTATCAACTATCATCTTTCAATTACTTCCGCCGTCTTAGCTCAGTGGTAGAGCACTCGCTTCACACGCGATAGGTCAGAAGTTCAAATCTTCTAGACGGCACCAATAAAAGAAGCCGGCTGCCATATTAGGCTGCCGGCTTTTCTGATGTTGCAAGTAGGCCGATCTCAGGCCATATCCGATCCGATCTTACGGAAAGACACGACCGCATATTCATTCGGACGCGGGGTTGGCGTTGGGCGAGGCGGATTCTTCGGACCCGGTTCGACCGTCGGCGGCGGCGGCTTCGGAGGCGGCTTTTTCGGGTCATTCTTTTGCCCGTATGCCGCAGCCGAAAAAAAGACGGCGATCACGAACGTAAAAATGGCTTGCTGCAAAAACTTCATCGCTATTGACCTGCTTACTTTATCGTTCCCCTCCGAATGCCGCGAGCAAGTGCGTCATCCGGCTATATCTGAAAGCAATCGTGGTGCCACAGACACCGTTAAGACGAAAGCGCAGTGAATTTGGTTGTTAAAAATCATTTCCTGCTCAGATCACTTACAAAAATACCACCAAATCCGTAGGTTTTATACGAAAACGTAAACATTTTTTTCAGTGATCCAGGCGGAAAAATGCCTTGAAATTCGCCGTTGTCTGCCGAGCAAGCTCCTCAAAAGGAATGCCGTAAAACTCTGCCAGGAACCGCGCAGTGTGAACGACCATTGCAGGCTCATTGCGTTTGCCGCGATGCGGAACAGGCGTCAGATAGGGACAATCGGTCTCTACCAACAGGCGATCCAGCGGGACGACGCGGGCGGCGTCCCTCAGGTCGTCAGCCTTCTTGAACGTTACATTTCCGGCGAACGAGATCAAAAACCCAAGCGGCATCAGAGCCCCTGCCATCTCTGCCGTTCCGCCAAAACAATGCATTATACCGCCGCGAAAGCCTCCGTAGCTGCATTCTTCTTTCAGAATATCCACCGTGTCATCATTAGCATCGCGGCTGTGGATGATTATCGGCAGGTCGAGCTCACGAGCTTTTCGTATCTGCCGGCGAAAGACCTCGCGTTGGACGTCCCGCGGGCTGTGATCGTAATAGTAATCGAGCCCTATCTCGCCCCAAGCGATCAACTTATTGGACGATGCCGCGAGATCCAAGAGGTGCTCCTCTGCGGCGGCGTCGTAAAGCTTTGCATCGTGCGGGTGAACGCCGACGCTTACAAACACGCCGTCATATTTCTCGGCAACGGCGACCGCACGGCGAAAATCGTCCGAATGCGGATCGCCCGTACCGACATTGAGCATCATTTCGACGCCCGCTTCCCTCGCTCTCGCGACCACAGCATCGCGATCTGCGTCAAATGCCTCGCCGTCAATATGGCAGTGGGAATCGATCAGCACTAGTTTTCGACCTTCTCGATCCGCTTCAACGAATTCAGAGCCCTTAACATCTCCTGTAATTCCATCTCATCAACAAACGTCAGGACAAAATGAAGCGACGCCCCCTTAACATTAGCCCAGTAAAGCCTCTGCCTAACCTTCGTGACGCTGTCTCGGGTTTCAAGCCAAGCGAATTCAAATTCGCCGATATTTGTTTCCGACGGCTTTTTGGTGACAACATCTGTCTTGTCCAGAAACATCTTGGTAAACGTCTGCGCCACATTGAGAGGGCGGAAATTAGGAAATGGGGCATTTTCCGCCACCATCATGAACATTGCGGAGTTCATTTCTGACGAGATCGGCTTTTTCGAGGCGGCGAAAAGAAGCCTCTGGCGTTCGTCAGAAATGAACTCGCCAAGTTCGGGCCTTTTTTCCGCAATAGACTCCTTGCCAATTTCCATCACGATCTCAGACTCCTCCTTCTCAAGGAAATGCCAACCCGCCGGTGCTTGAATCGAAACACTAAAGAACGAGCAAAAAACCGTCCCATCAACTACACTCACGCCCAGGTCTTCCGGCAATTCCACCGCCGTTAGCAACGGGGCCGGAATACTTGTAACCTCAAACGAGTTGAGAAAATCATTCACCCTTTTCAGGTTAGCGTTTCGCAGCGTGTTCGATTGCCTTGAAAGGTTGCCTTTTGTATAGACACTCAAAATGAACATTCTCTGCTCAACAACGATGAACCTGTTCGAAGATGAAACAGTATCGCCTTCGACAACTACACTTCGACCGTAATTAGAGCCAAAAAAGAACTCACTGTCTGTAGTAACGCGCCCTTTCATGCGTGACACCTCGCCATCTCGCATCGCATCGAAACGCATATTCAGGTCAAGCTTGTCTTTGATCGCGACGGGAAAATCCACGACCCCGACAACATAGCTTCCGAGACTGGTATCCAAACTGTACGACGAGTATTTCGTCGGGCCGAAGGCACCGTTAACCGATGAGACCTCCGTTTTTGGCTTCCCGGGAAAGGCGATCCTAAAGCCGCTGGCAGGTGAATGGAATTTACCACCCACTGTAACGGGACCTGTTGAAATAATGCTGGTAACGCGTTCGGGTACCGGCACCGTTGGCTTCGGTTTTGGCGGAGGAGGAGCCTGCGATTCGCCCTCACCTTGGGAAGAAACCGTTGATACGCAAAATGCCAATGACAACAGCAATATAGAACCCCTTATTCTCATCACGTTTATCTCCTGAAGGTAAGTACAATTCCTACATCCGGTTGGCTTCAGAATAGTCTCATTATGCCTCGACCATTTGAACCTTTACCGCAAACGATTCAAAGAATTTCTGGACCCATTTATCAAAACCCTGATCATAGTCCTTCTGATTTACTGCGACCGAAATGATGAAAAGCTTTGAATCGAGCAAAAAGATCCTAAATTCGGTTCTTCGCTCTTTATCCAACAAAGCGAATTCACGACCAATTCGGCCTTCATATGAGATCGGCCGACGGAATAGGAATTTTGTAGAAGCCGGATCAAAAGCATTGTCGATTGTTTCGTCAAGAACACTTTGAATATCGTTTGGGTCCAACACCGATCCCACTGAACGGGTCGCCAATGTATAGCTCGCCTTTGTTGAGGTCACCGAGTACGTCTCAACCGGTCCTACTGAATTTACTTTGATGTCATCACTCTTGCCGGGAAACAAGATGGTCAATCCATGTTCCGCGAGCGAAAGTTCGCTCCAATTACTCTCGTCCGGCAATTTCGGAGCATCAACATCTCCGGAACCCATCACAGTCACAGTTGCTCTGATCGGCTTGGTCTTTGTCGGCTTTTTCGGACTGGTTTGGGCACCCACGATCGACATGCCAACAAAGAGGACTATCAATAACGAACTTGCCCGAAAAGTCACCATACTATTTCAACCTCGCACCTATCTTAACATCCTCAAGAAACGTTGCTATCGCCGGTGTATCGTCTTCCAGAAGTGATGCAGCACAGATCATTCCCTGCGATTCCAGACCGCGCATTTTTCGCGGTTTCAGATTCGCGACGACTACCACCTTTCGCCCGAGCAGTTTCTCTGGTTCGTAATATTCCGCAAGCCCCGCAAGGATCTGCCGCGGCTTCTCTTCGCCCAGATCGACCTCCAAACGCAGCAGCTTGTCGGCATCGGGAACGCGTTCGGCGACCTTTATCTCACCAACGCGGAGTTCGACCTTAATGAAATCGTCGATAGTTATAAAATTTTCTTTCTTTTCTTCGCCTTCATTCGCTTCAGAGGCCAAACCACCCGCTATTGCAGGCGATTCTCCTTTCTGACCACTGACTTCCAATTCCTGACTGCTCTTTTCGATCTCACTCATAACTTTACTCTTATCAATTCGGGGAAATATTCCTTCAGCGGCGCTGATTGCCGTTCCGGCATCAAGTCCGCCCCAAACAAGTTCGGCCGGATCCATATTCGAAACTTCGCCACTTAGGCCCAGGATTTTGTAAACTTTAACCGAAGATTCCGGCATCACGGGATATAGAAGCACCGACAGCCACCGAAGAGTTTCCGATGAACGGTAAAGGACGGCATTCAGCGTTTCCGACTGCTTTTCGTCCTTTATCAGTTCCCAAGGCTTAGCATCGGAGATCATTTTGTCGATACGGGCGATGACTGCCCAAAGGATCTCCAATGCCTGGCTAAACTCAAAATTCTCGAATCGACGAACAAACTCATCTCGAGCGTGATTAAGGACGGAAACAAGCTCCTGCCCGTCCGGATCGACACCGGCACGGAGGGCGTGTATGTAATTTTCCTCCGCGATCTTGCCGCTTGGAATGCGGCCTTCCCGATATTTGTGGATCATCGAAACTGTGCGGCTGACCAGGTTTCCAAGGCCGCTCGCAAGATCCGCATTTGCTCGCTCAATAAGATTTTCATAGCCGAACTTTCCGTCCTGGCCAAAAACCATATCACGCATGCAAAAATATCGGACGGCATCGGCCTGAAAATGTTGATGTAATACATCAACTTCTATCACGTTACCTAACGTTTTCCCCATTTTACGGCCGTCAGCGTCTAGCCACATACCGTGAGCATAGACCGTTTTCGGCAGCGGCAATCCGGCGGCCTTGAGGAACGAGAACCAATAGACGGTGTGAAACCGCAAAATATCTTTCCCGACTAGATGCACCGCATTTTCCCAATATTTATCGAATCCTGGAGCGTTTGGACGATCATTCCCGTAACCAAGAGCCGTAATATAGTTTGATAATGCATCGAGCCAGACGTACATTACGTGATCTTCGTCGTCAGGAACCGGCACACCCCACGACACCGACCTCTTCTCTCTGCTTATAGACAGATCCTGTAACCCTCGTTTTATGAATGAGATAACCTCATTGTGTCGTGATTCCGGTTGAACTAATTTCGGATCATTTTCGATCAGACCCAACAAATATCCTTGATAATCGGAAAGATTAAAAAAGTAACTCTCCTCGGCAACGTTATCGAGCGGACGTTCATGAACTGTACAGAAGGGGATCTCGCTGCCTTCCGGAGTGTAATACTCGTCCTCAAGCTTGTATGCCGCACACGGAGCACAAAACCAGCCGCGATAATGACCTTTGTAGATATTCGGATTGCCGAGCGGCGTCTTCCCATTCGCAATTTCACGCCACAAGTGCCGCACACCTTCGTAATGAAACGTCTCGGTGGTCCGCATGAAAATGTCGTAGCCGCCGCTCTCAGTGTCCAGCCCGAAATCGCGAAACATCCGCTTCAGTTCCGACGAAATATCGTCGACCTGCTGCTGGGGCGTTCGTCCTGCTGCCTCTGCTGCCCGCTGGATGTTTATACCGTGTTCGTCGGTCCCGGTTAGGAAAAATACGTCAAAGCCACGCTGCTCCTTATACCGATGCAAAACGTCCGCGACGATGGTCGTGTACAAATGCCCAAGGTGCGGCAGGCTGTTGGCATAATAAATGGGAGTTGTGACGTAGTAAGTGCTCATTCGTGTTAAATTGGCCGCTACTTGCCCATCCTTTTCCTATCTGCATCCCAAAACTCATCCGTCTCGAGATAACGCGGCATTGTCGGTGCATTTGCGATTTCCCAACCGATTGCGAGCCCGAGTTCCGCATTTTGGATCATCGCACTGACATCCCACCAATCGTAATATTGATCCGATGGCTGATGATAATATTTGGCAGTGTAGTTGCTGAAAAATTCTAGAGCGACACCTGTTAAGGCCGGTGTGAAATTGGATCCATGACGCAAGGAGACCGCAGGCACGCCTGCCTTGGCGAACGGAAAATGGTCTGATCGAAAGAAGAAGCCCTGTTCAGGCCTCATATCGCCCTGAAGCGTCATGCTGCGTTCCGAAGCAACCGGCTGAACGATTGCGTTCAGTGTCGACCGTTCTACGCCGAGCGCAGAGAAATCATCGGTCTTGCCAAAGAAATTGACGCCGTCGATATTGACGTTGCCGGCGATCTTTTTTAGCGGAATTAGCGGATTCTGAGCAAAATACTCAGCGCCGAGCAGGCCCTGTTCTTCGGCGGTCGGGAACAGAATGTAGGTCGAGCGCTTTGGACGACGATTTCGCGACAGTTTGGCAAGAGCCTCGCCGATACCAAGCACAGCAGCGACGCCGGATGCGTTGTCGTAGGCACCATTGTAGATCTTGTCGCCCGATGAATCAGGCTCACCGATGCCAAGGTGGTCCCAATGCGCAGTGTATAGAACATACTCGTTCCTTAGCCGCCTGTCGCTGCCATCAACCACGCCGACAATGTTCGGAGATTCGAACTCAGTCTTCGTCGCTTTTAGGTCGATCTTGGCTCGCAATCCCGTCTTCACGGGCTTAAATCCGCGTTTCTGTGCTGCCAAGCGAAGATCGTTGACATCAAGCCCCGCCTTTTTCAGCATCGCGTCAACGGCCTCAGTCGTCGCCCACGACATGAGCTGCAAAAACGGTGTCTTATCGCCCGAACCTCTCGCGATCTCAGAACGCGGACCGCCGAACGACGTTCTGACCACGTTCCAGCCGTAACCTGCAGATTCGCTGGTGTGGATCAAAATGACACCTGTAGCACCGCGTCGGGCGGCTTCTTCGTACTTATAGGTCCAACGACCGTAGTAGGTCAGCGCTTTACCGCCGAAAAGGTTCGGTTCTGCTGCGGTAGCGGGCGGATCGTTAACCATTATCAGCAGTATCTTGCCGCGATAATCGTCCGCCGGGCCTGAGTAGTCATTCCAGTTGTAAAGCGGGGCGTCGATACCGTAGCCCGCGAAGACCACCTCGGCATCGACCGAAACGTTATCTCTCTGAGCACCTGTCGTGGCAACGAAATCATCGCCGAAGCTGAAAGATGTGGTATCGCCCGAGCCCTTAGAGACATTCAGTTTGGTCGAAGGATCGACCTTGATGCCCACAAGCTTTACGTTTTGAAAATAGCTTTTTCCGTTGCCGGGCCTAATGCCGGCAGATCTCATCTGAGCGGCGATATAATCGGCGGCCTTTTTGCTGCCGGCATTGCCGGGGCCGCGGCCTTCCATCTCATCGGCAGAGAGACGCTTTACGCGTTCCCGCATTTTTGCACCGTCAAACCACGAGCTTCGATCCTGAGCAAATGCTGCAAAGGCCGCGAATACTAATAACAAAACAACCGCAATGTATCTTTTCATAATCTTCTATCCTTTGATCAGCGACATCGCTTCGGCACGTGTCCGCGGGTCGCTTCGGAAGCCGCCTAAGACCGCAGATGTTATAGTAACCGCGCCGGGTTTTTTGACGCCGCGAAGGGTCATACACGTGTGTTCAGCCTCGATCACAACCATTACGCCGATCGGGTCGAGGCTGGAAAAAAGCGTTTGTGCTATTTCTTGCGTCAGCCGCTCTTGAACCTGCAAACGCCGAGCGAATACCTCGGCGATACGGGCCAATTTTGACAGCCCGATTATTCGGCCGTTCTTTGGGATGTATGCGATATGACACTTGCCGGTGAACGGCGCGAGGTGGTGCTCGCAGACGCTAGCGATCGAAATATCTTTTACGAGAACCATTTCGTCATGTGAATCCCCGGGCAGCGGGACGACATGTTCCGCGGGATCGACCCACATTCCTTCAGTAAGTTCGGCATAAAAATCCGCAACGCGTTCCGGCGTTTTCTTCAGCCCGTCGCGGTTTGGATCCTCGCCAATGCCTTCGAGAATAAGCCTGACCCCGTCGGCGATCTTACGCGTATCAAGCTTTCGTTTACTGCTATTTGCCATATGCGCTGTAAAAGAATGAGTATAAGCCGAAGCAAAGCATTTGCCCAATCTTTGCGAAAGGACGGCAGAAGAACCTATAATCATCGTTTTGCTTGATGGACGCTGAGATGGCCCTTACTTTACTGCAAATTCAGACCTCGCTTCGCGAAAAGCTCGCGTCGTTGTCGAACGACCTCTTTGGCGTAGTACCTGAGATCATCGCCGTGGAAACACCGCCAAAGACAGAGTTCGGCGACCTCGCGTTCCCTGTCGCATTCGAACTTGCGAAAAAGATAAAAAAGGCGACCGGTGAAAAGAGGAATCCCCGCGAGATCGCAGAGACGCTTAAAGCTGAGATCGAAAAGGAGGATTTCATAGAGAAGGTGGACGTCGCAGGTGCCGGCTATCTGAATATTTTTGTCGATCGTGCCTCGTTTCTGCCGCAAAACTCCGGCGACGCTGTTGTAGGAGGACTGGCATCCGCTCCCGCCGATGCGCCCAAGGTCTGCGTTGAACATACTTCAGTCAATCCGAACAAAGCGGCACATATCGGCCACGTTCGAAATTCCGTTCTGGGTGACACCTTTCAGCGGATCCTAGGATCTACCGGCAAACGCGTCGAGGTTCAGAACTATATTGATAACACAGGCGTTCAGGTTGCGGATGTCGTGGTCGGGTTCATTTATCTCGAAAAAATGGGACTCGGCGATATCAAGGCCCTTGATGAAAAGTTAATAGCCGAAGGCCGTTCTTTTGATTACTACTGCTGGGACCTTTATGCCCGCGTCGGACAGGAATATCAGATCAACGACGACCTGAAGTCGAAGCGTGCCAAAATTCTGCACGCCATCGAAGAAGGCGGCAACGCCACTGCCGAACTTGCCGACTACGTGGCGACGCGAAACGTTGAGTGCATCATTGCGACCATGGAGCGGCTAGGCATCCGCTACGATCTTCTGCCGCGGGAATCCGAGATATTACACCTTCATTTTTGGGACCGAGCTTTCGATCAAATGAAACAGCTCGGCGTGATCCGTTACGAAAGCGAAGGCAACCACGCTGGCTGCTGGGTGATGCCGTTTGACTCGCACGAAGGAACCGACGACCACGAGAACGACAAGATCCTCGTTCGCTCGAACGGAACGGTTACATACACCGGCAAGGACATCGCCTATCAGATGTGGAAGCTCGGCATTTTGGGGCTCGATTTCAACTACAGGCTTTTTCACACGTATCCTGACGGAAAGGATGTCTGGATGACTGCCGGACCGCAGGCTGCCAGCCTGCAAGAAGCTAACATTCCATCATTCGGAGGCGGTGAAACCATCTACAACGTTATCGATACACGTCAATCATATCCGCAGGAAGTCGTGAAAAAAGGCGTCGCGGCGATCTCGCCCGAGCGAGGCGAAAAGGCCAGCGTGCATCTTTCGTACGAAATGGTGGCCCTGTCGCCCGCGGCGGCTGAAGAGCTTGGCTTTGAGCTTTCCGAAGACGACCGAAAGCGAACGTTCATCGAGATGAGCGGCCGCAAAGGCCTCGGAGTTAAGGCGGACGACCTGATAGACCGCTTGGAAGAAAAGGCCCTGGCCGAGGTCGAATCGCGTCACGCTGGCGCGGCCGACGATGAAAAGCACCATATCGCTCATCAGATCGCTGTTGGCGCATTGCGATATTTTCTGCTCAAATTCACGCGAAACACTGTCATCGTTTTTGATTTTGCAGAGGCCCTATCGTTCGAAGGAGAAACTGGATGTTTTTGCCAGTATTCCGCGGTGAGAGCTAATTCGATCTTTCGCAAATTTGCAGAAGCAGGCGGGAAAATGGAAAACGTTGCCTCAGCTATCGATAACGTCGATGCAGTTGGTCAAGTTTTTTCTGCCGATGACGGCGACGATATCTGGTCGCTCGCGGTCCTTGCGGCCCGCATCGAGGATTCGGTGCGGCAGTCCGCTGCCGCTAATGAGCCGGCGATCCTTGCGAAATATACTTTTAACCTGGCGAAGGCTTTCAACCTTTTCTACCACCGCCACAAGATACTGAGTGAACCAGACGAGACCAAAAGGGCTGTTCTCTTGACTGTGGCGAATATGGCGCGCATCTCTCTGACGCGGTCGCTCGAATTGTTAGGTATAAACGTTCCGGAGCGCATGTAGAGCTCCGCGGGGTTGCAAAAGTGTTAACCCGCTCGGTAACTTTTAACTGCGGATAACCTGATCCGCCGCAATTATGCTGATAGTGATGAAACCGGAGGCATCGGCCGCCGACATCGAAAATGTGATCCGCTCGGTCGAGGCACTCGGCTATTCCGGTCATACGCTTGAAGGCTCGGAACGAACCGTAATTGGTGTAACCGGCAACAAGGGCTCGATCGACCCGGCTCATTTTGAGAATTTGTCCGGCGTAGCGGACACGGTCCGGGTAACGCAGCCATACAGACTGGCTACCTCTGATCCGGGCGACAAATATGCGGTCCCGGTCGGAAATTCTTTCATCGGCGGCGGTCATTTCGCGATGATAGCCGGGCCGTGTGCATTGGAAGACCGCGAGCAAGTATTCCGCACGGCAAAAACTGTCGCGGAAAGCGGCGCAAAATTTTTCCGCGGAGGAGCATTCAAGCCGCGAACGTCTCCGTATGCGTTCCAAGGGCTCGGCATTGACGGGCTGAAAATGCTCGCCGATGTCCGCGAAGAATTCGACCTCAACATAATCACCGAGGCTCTTGACGAACACGGCATCGATGCTGTCGTCGAATACGGCGACTGTGTTCAGATCGGCGCGCGGAATATGCAGAATTTTTCGCTGCTTCGGTACGCCGGGCAATGCGGAAAACCTGTTTTGCTGAAACGTGGGCTTTCGGCGACTCTGGACGAACTGCTCCTCGCAGCTGAATACATTTTGTCGGAAGGTAACCCGAACGTCATTTTCTGCGAACGCGGTATCAGGACGTTTGCCTCCCACGCGCGAAACACGCTTGACCTTTCCATTGTGCCCGCGGTCCAGCGAATGTCGCATCTTCCGATCATCGTGGATCCTTCGCACGGGACCGGTAAGAACTATATGGTCCCGGCACTTTCCAGAGCGGCGGTAGCAGTCGGTGCGGACGGCCTGATCATCGAGGTACATCCCTGCCCTGAGGACGCAATGTGTGACGGAGCTCAGGCTTTGAGGCCTGAACAATTTCTTATACTATCGACCGAAATTGAAAGGATCAGAAACACGGTGAGCAGTCCCGCAGCGGAAAGTGCTGACGCATCGCGATGATATTACGATAAATGAGAAAAAGGCCTGCCCGCGATGTCCCCACATGCGAGCCGGCCTTTTTTCTGTGCCCTTACCGGCGCCATTTGCCTAGTTGGCCGGATCGAGCTTTATCAAACCATAAGACTGAACCGCGAAACTTCCCAGCACCGCTACGATAAGCAACGCCATCGGAAGCGTCTTTGCAAGTTCCGGCATTGCGAAACTGAACCCGCCACCGACAAGCATTCCCGAGGCCAAAACCACAACACGCCCCGCCGCCCATTTTCCGAATGCCGGCCTTTCAAAGATCGACGGAAAGAAATACGGAAGGAATGCGACCGCTAATATGGCTGCCGACATCACGATGCCATCGGGCGATGTGAAGCGAGCAGCTCGTGCAAATTCGACAGAGAGCAGAAAGAGCACGATCGCAGTGTCGATGCCAAAGAGCGAGAGATGTTTAGTGTTGCCGGTGTTTGTCGTTTCGTGTCTCATGATGTTTTCATTCCGGGTGTTTTATCGGATCATTTTCCGGGCTTGCTGAACTGCTGATAGGCCACGCGAAACAGCTCAGAAAGCGCATTCGCCGTCTCCGCCGAAAGATTCTTGTCAGCACGAAGATGAGCGTCGATGATATCCGGCGTTGCTTCGTGCGGATAATAGATAACAGGTTCGACGCCTTTCTCGTCCTGACGGATCAGGCGATCAACAGGCATATCCAGCCATTTTGTAAGGCGTGCGATGTTATCCGCATCGGGGCGGCCTGTGCCGTTCTCGATACGCGACAGCGTCGAGGCCGATACTTCGGTCACATCGGCGACATCGCGAAGGCTCATCCCAAGCTCCTCACGGCGACGTTTGATCGCCTTGCCGAGTTCGGCCGTGCTGATCAGACTTTCGTTCTTGAATGACATATTTTTTCTCCTTTTCCTCAATGAAGTCTAAGTGCCACAGATGCACTTCGCATTTCACAGATAAAACATAGCACAAGGAATTTTTAATTGCAACACCTTGTTTCGCACTTGCAACAATAAAATTATTCTGATACATTGTTTCACAGATGCAACATCTCGTCAGACGATCGCATCTGAATTGAAAAGCTGAGTCGCACGGTCTGAGGTGCGGCGAACAGGGGCCGACGCTTTTTCTGATATCGGTGGCCAGACACGCCGAACGAAAAAAGCAGAAATCGAAAAGGCTCAAATAACCTAAGGAGAAAAGTAACAATGAAACGAAATACGCAAAACGACACCACAACGCAGACCCAAACGGCAGAAGCACACGAAACTAACGTCCTGGATTTTTCGGGAACACTGCGCGAATTGAAAAAGACCGTAGATCACACTCTGATCCGCCAGCGTGCAGGCCGCCGCGACCGTGACGGAAATATCCATATGGTTGAATACGTCGAGTGGCACACCGTCGCCGACATCCTGGACGAACATGCTCCGAACTGGGCACATACGGTAAAAGACATTCGTGCCATCGGCGACATCATCACGGTCACGGTCGCCATAACCATTGACGGCATTACGCGCGAAGGCATCGGCACCGGACGCACCGCGAGCGAGACCGGCATCAAGAAGGCAGAACACGACGCCTTGAAACGTGCCGCTGTGAAATTCGGCATCGCGAGAGAGCTTTACAAGCGTGAATTCGACACGGTCGAGCACGATGATGAATCGACAATTCAACAAAGAGCAGTTCTCGATCCGATAGCGAAGAGCCTCGCCGATATGCTGACCGCAAAACAATTGGGCATGATCCGCGGTATGGCACGCGAGGCCGGCATCGACGCCGAGAGCGAATGCGTCGAGAAAATGAAGTGTAAGGTCGAGGAGCTTTCAAAGCGGGGAGCTTCGCAGTTCATCGACCACCTGAAGACTTTGCAGAGAAACGTCGAGCCGATGCGAATGGCCGGCTAATACTTCCCTGCTTACACAAGTTTTGAGCTGCGGCATTTCCTGTCCAACAATCCTCAAATGAAGCGTGAGAAACTCCCACGCCGCAGCTCAAAACCCTATCTTGCAAATCACAAAGTTTTGACACAAAATACGAAGCCTCAGCAAAGGAGGAATATTATGTCTGATGAAGCAACAGGTGCGGCAGGTTTTGCCGGGCCGCAACACGGAACTTTCTGCTGGACCGAGATCGGTGTAAAGGACGCTGCACGTTGTAAGGAGTTTTACAGTTCCATCTTCGGCTGGACATGGCAAGACAGCAATGCCTCGGACGGCCCATTCGCGTATCACGAATTCTCGACCGGCGGCCCATATCCTGCAGGCGGCCTGTATGAGATCGTGCCCGAAATGTGCGAGGACCCGAATGATCTTCCGCCGCCGCATTTTATGACCTATATTTCTGTCGACGATGTTGACGCCTACGCGGCTAAAGCGGCAGAACTCGGCGGGACCGTGATACGAGAGCCAATGGACATCCCGAACACGGGACGTTTTGCAACCCTGGAAGACCCGACGGGAGCAGTTTTTTCTATATTTACAATGCAGGAGGCGAAGAGCTGAAATGGCAGACTTTGAGGTACCTAAACATGGCGAGATCTGTTGGCGCGAACTCGCCACACGCGACCTGCCGGCGGCGCTGGAGTTTTACAAAGCGATGTTCGGCTGGGAGCTAGTTCAATCGAATGTGTCGCCGGTTGATTATAAAGAGATCGTTGTCGGAGGAACCGCATATGGCGGGATGATGGCGATCGACGAAAATTGGGGGCCCGAGCCGCCGCCTTCTTTTTGGACGAACTACGTCGCGGTAGATAATTGCGACGAGACCGTGGAAAAGATAAAGGCACTTGGCGGCGGCATCACATGCGAGGCATTCGATGCTCCGGGCGTTGGCCGCATCGCCATGGCGAAGGACCCATCGGGGGCTGCCTTCTCCATCATTCAATTCAATATGCCCGGCTAGATTGGTGTCCGCGAAACACCTTGTGCAAAAGAAACGATTCCGTGACTCTTTGCAGGATTATTTAGCGGTCTATTTCTTCTTGCCCTCAGTATCGAAGACCTCGACGCTCGCAGCGTAGCCTTCTGCTTGAGGCAATACAGCCTCTGCATCACCGACGATAACTATAGCCATCTCGTCCGGACGCACGATCCGCTGCGCTGCTGCAAGAACATCCTCTTTTGAAACTGCGGAGACACGGTCACGATAAGTCTCGAGATAATCGTCCGGTAAACCATAGAGGAACTGATTTACCAGCAGGTTTGTGAGCCCCTCCTGCGTCTCCGCTCGGATCGGAAAGACACCCGTCAGAAAATTCTTAGCGTCGTCCAACTCGTCCTCTCGGACCCTTTCTGCTCGAATACGTTCCAGTTCATAAAAGAATTCCTTCAAAGAATCGCCTGTAACTTCATTCCTCACTTCGGCCGTCGCTTCTATGTCTCCCGCCAACTGCTTTGCATTTAGCCTTGTGTAAGCACCGTATGTGTAACCTTTCTCTTCACGAAGATTCATGAAAATTCGCGATGAAGCTCCCGCTCCAAGCACTTGATTCATGACAAGCGCCGAAAAATAATCGGCGTCGGTACGTTTAATAGCAAGGTTTGATAAGACGATATTTGATTGTGCCGAACCCGGCCGATCTACGATGGTAAGCGTTCTTTCGTGCCTCAAATGAGGATTGGGAAACTCAGTTTCGACTATTTCGGCCATCTCCCATTCGCCGAAATTATCTTCCAGCTCTTTTATGATCTCATCACGCCCTACGTCGCCAACAGCGATGAACACTGCGTTGTTGGGAACGAACATCCGTCGGTGGAAACCGGCGAGTTTTGCCCTTTCCAAGGATTGAATATCGCATGGCTGCGGAGCCGCGATCGAATATGGATGGTCACCATACAATAGCCGTGATGTTTGTTCATTTGCCAAGAAAGGAGGTTGTGAACGCTGAAACTTAAGATTCTCGACCATATTCCGGCGGTAAAGGTCGAGTTCCTCTTCAGGGAATGTAGGCCGCAGCGTGATTTCTGCCAATAGTGACAAAACCTCGCTTTGATAAAGCGAGAGCGACGATGCGGAAAGTATCGTAAAATCGTCGTTTGAGCTTGCCGATATGCTTGCACCCAAGCGTTCGATCTTCGTCGCGAGGTCGAGCGAGGAATAATTCTGAGTTCCCTCATTCAGCATCGAAACGACGGCCGAGGTGAGTCCAATGTTCTCATAAGGGTCATTGATATCGCCTGAGAAGAACGCCAGTCGAAAACTGACCAACGGCACTCGGTCATCTTCGAAAACGACCACACGTATGCCGTTAGAGAGCTGTGCCTTATACGGTACCGGAATGTCAAAAGATATTGGTGGAAGCGGTGCCGGCGGCACACTTCGAGAAATTTGTTGCATAGATCAATTGCGGGCAGCTACCGCGGGAACGACGTCGAGCAGCGCTCGGTTGTCCGTATTTAAATAGACGCCGACCGCATGACGGATCTGCTCGGCGGTAATGGAAAGGAGTTCGTCAAGTTCGGTATTAATTAGCTCAGGGTCTCCGTCATAGAGAGCGAACTCCGCGATCGCCTGTGCCCTTGCCATCGAGGACTGCCTGGACCGCACGGAGTCATTCACGAGCTGATTTTCGATCTTTTCCATGTCCTCAGCTGTCGGGCCATGTGCGGCAAGATCGTGTATCTCACGCATTATCGTCTCCCGAATAACGCTAACGTCCATTTCGGGTTTCGGGATCGCACCGATAAAAATGCTTGACGGCCCGCGTCGTTCGTCCGTAAAACCAAAAAGCTGGATCACGGATTCATCACCCTTTACCAGCTTCTGATAAAGCCGCGAACTCTCACCGTCGTAAAGTATCTTCCCAGCTAAATACAAGGCATTGAATTCGGGCGTCCGCCGAGGCGGTATTTTCCAGCCGATCAGGAACGCCGGAAATGGTGCCAGCGGATCCTGCCATTCACGATAGGTCGAGGCGACCTCAGGCGGCTCGTTCACGTCGATCTCGTCGGGCAGCGGCTGTGCGGGAATATCTCCAAAATATTGCTCGACCAAAGCCTTCGCCTTATCGACATCGAATGCCCCCGACAACGTCAAAACGGCATTATTTGGTGCGTAATAGATCCGGAAAAACTCCTGCACGTCCTCGACCGTCGCAGCGTCAAGGTGGTCCATCGAACCTATCGTCGAATGAGCGTTCGCGAAGTTCTTATAGATCATCTCATTGATCATGTCGAAGATCTGCCCATAAGGCTGATTATCGTAACGCAGCCTTTTTTCTTCTTTGACCGCCTCACGTTGATTGTCGAGATTTTCCTGCGTCACGGCGAGTGAACGCATACGGTCGGATTCAAGCCAAAGCGCCAGCGGAAGCTGATTTGCGGGCAGCGTTTCGTAATAATTCGTGCGCTCGCTGGACGTAGTGCCGTTCATCGTTCCGCCGGCTTTCATGATGTATTGAAAGTGCCCTGCCTTCGGAACGTTGTCAGAGCCTTGGAACATCATGTGCTCAAACAGATGCGCAAATCCCGTTCGATCTGCGCGTTCGTTTCGCGAACCGACGTTGTAATAAACAGCAAGGGAAACAACCGGGACCGATGGGTCCGGATTCATCGCGACACGCAAGCCGTTGGCAAGCCTGTGCTCGACTATCTCAAGCGGCCTCATTTCGAAATCATGCGACATAAATACTCTTAGGCACCGACGTGCCAGTTATGATTTTTATCAGAACATTTTGACCAACGGATTGCAAAATCCCCAGCAATTGACTGCCCTGAATAGCCGTATCTTCTTTCCGCGGAATTTGGAATCGGCCATCGATTGGGTGTATAAAGAAGCCAAATAAACATTGATCGGTGGCTGATGGGTGCCGCCACAGCCGCCGATGTTTTTTAATTTTTGTTAGTGTTGGATAGTTAGCATATTGCTCTAACTCGCCGCAGAACACGTGTTTATGGGCATTTGCCGAAAGACTCTCAGTGTGCTTTTCGTGTTCGCAGCGGTGTCAGCAGCGGCTGCTCAATCGCGGGAACGGCCCGGTGAAACCGCAGATCCATTTTCACTCCGCACAGGCAGCTATTTTTCGGCGTCGGCAGCACCCTCCGGTGCAAAACCTGTCGAACGTCAGTCCGAGCGTTCACAGATTGCGAACGAATTGAAGGAGGCTCATGATCTGATAAAGCAGGTCTATATCTCCGGCGGAAAGCTGATGTCGGCCGAAATAATTCAGCCGGCGATCGACGGCATGCTTTCGGCACTGGACCCGCACTCCAGTTTCTACGATGCGAAACAATGGTCGGAACTCCTGGATGAACACCGTAGCGGATATACGGGTATTGGTGCGAGCATTGCAAATTTTCAAAAGAACGGAACCATCGATACCTACATCCTTTCGACTTTCTCGCTTTCGCCCGCAGACCGTGCTCAGCTGCGTTATGGTGACCGCATTGTTGCCGTAAATGGCGAGAATATGTCCGGACGCCCGTCGAATTACGTCCGTGACAAGATCCGCGGCACTGCCGGAACATCCGTCCGTATTACGATTGAGCGAAGCGCAACAGGAAAGGTAGAGGTCATAACAGTTCGACGCGGACGGGTTTCGCAGCCTTCGATACCTGATTCTTATATATTGCGGCAAGGCATCGGCTACATTGAGATGTCCGACGGTTTTCACTATACGACCGCGCGCGAATTCGAAGAGGCTCTAAACTCTCTTAAGCGTCAGGGAATGAAAGCCCTTATTATTGACCTCCGAGGTAACGGCGGCGGCATTGTCGATCAGGCGGTAAAGATAGTCGAAAAATTTGTTCCGAAAGGAACGGTCATCCTGACCCAACGCGGACGCACGGGCCTGGACAACCGTGAATGGCGTTCGAACAATGTCGCACCCGAAACCATGCCTGTGGTGGTGCTGGTTGATCGCGAATCAGCCTCTGCGTCCGAGATCGTCGCCGGTGCGTTTCAGGACACTGACCGAGCGATGATAGTCGGCGAAAAGACCTTTGGCAAAGGACTCGTTCAGAGCGTTATCGAGCTTCCGGGAGGGAACGGTCTTACGCTGACAACGGCACGCTACTTGACGCCTTCAGGTCGGTCGATCCAGCGCGAATATGCCGGTGTCGATTCATACGACTACTTCAACAATCGCGCTGCAACGACAGCAGCAGCAAAACCGTACTTTGAAGCCCGCACGGTAACAAACCGCAAGGTCATCGGCGGAGACGGCATACGGCCCGATGAGGAAGTTCGGAGTCGCGAGCTGTCGCCCGATCAGGCGGGCCTGCTCGATGCTCTCTTCTTTTTTGCTCGCGATATAGGCGCGGGTAGATTGGAGGGATTTGAGAGCCACCGTGTCGTAGGGATGATTTCAAAGAAAAGGCTGAACCGCACCGACGCGGTCGTAACGCCTGAGATGGTGGCGAAATTTATCGAGATGTACGCAAAGCCGGATGGACCGCAAACCCGGGAACGTCTGACCAAGCAGGCGGATTTCATCAAACGCAGGCTACGACTTAACTTAGCGACCGCAGCGTTCGGTCAAACCACCGCTGCCCAGGTGCTGATCGAAGACGACCCGCAGGTCGCGAAAGCGGTAGAACTGCTGCCGCGTGCAGCCCAGCTGGCACGTGCGAGTTCATCAGCAAGAGCCGAGCAGCGTTAATCTAAGGGTAGAATCTCAGCAGTGTTCCGGCTGCGCCGACAGCCCAGCCAAATTTCTTATCCATGAAAATGCCGTACAGATGATTGTTCGTTCCCGGAAGTGAGCGTTCCCAAGATTTGCCGCGGTCCCGAGTTCGCAGTATCGTACCGCGATGTCCCGCGATCCAGCCGTTCTTATCATCGGCGAACGAGACCCGCATCAAAGACTCACGAACCGGCGATTGGATCGGCCACCAACTATCACCGCCATTCGTTGTTTGGATGATCGTACCGTTCTTGCCAACGGCCACGCCATTTTTCTGATCGCGAAAATCGACCCCGTAAAGCGGTTCCTTTGTGCCGGTATTCTGACGTGTCCAGGTCAGGCCCTCGTCGCGACTTGCCAATACCGTACCGTCATCGCCTACTATCCAGCCGTGTGAATTTCCGCGAAAGAAAATACTGAAAAGTTCCAACTTGAAAGGCAGAAGCACCCGCCGCCAAGTGTCTCCACCGTCCTCCGTTCGCATTAACAGTGAATCGACCACAACTGCGTCATCACCCGAGCCGCGCAGAACAGAACCGATAATATACCCGCGGCGCTTATCTGAAAACTTGACACTTAAAAACTCCGGAGTGCCCGAGCCGAATTCACCGGTCCGATATGGCCGAATATCCTGCCATGTCTGCCCGCCGTCACGCGTAACGAATAGTTTGCGCCCCGCCACAACGTAGCCATCTTTGTCGTTTCGAAAATAAACCTCGTTAATGTCATCCGCAATATTCAGATCGACACGCGACCAGGTCTTCCCGCCGTCTCGGGTCGATGCCAGATAGCCATTGTCCCCCGCAACCCATCCACGATCGGACGACTGAAAATACACGCCGACCAGATCGCCATCAACGTCGCAGTCAAAACCACGCCAACCCGACTGTGCAGCGGCGCCGGCCGCGATCGAAAGAACTAAACAGATTGATACAAAAACTCCCCTCACCTTGTCCTCCGGTCCATTTTTTCGCTTTGATTTATAAGAATAACGGCTTTCGCGGCTTAATTCATCCTTTCTGATGACGAAAGTTCTTCCGGAGTTCCCCACAAAAGGACTATTTCACAACACGATAAACAGTTCCTTTCCATTCAAGAACAACCTGTTCACCGAGTGCGAGGTATTGTCCAACTTCGCGATATTTTTTCACTAATTCGAAATACTCGCTGCTCCCAAAGGTGATCCGAACCTCGTACGCATTTTTAATATTTTCGGCGTCAGCGTCGATCCAAACACCGTTCTGATTGGTGAAGTTCTTGTTTCCCACGAACTGGTTCACCGTAGAATTGCGGATGATAATCTCTTCGCGGCTGTCGTCGGCGTCGCCTGCGAGTGTCGTATTAGACTGCATGGCGTTCTGTTGGACGCTCATGCGAACGGCCTCGGCACCGCTGCGTTCGGCGACCTTCGCCTTTGCCGGTGCTGAGAACGCACCGGAAACCACAAGATCCCGCCTCGCATTTACCACCGAACCGTCCGCGGCAAGGTAGGACGTGTACGGCGTAACAAGACCGAATCGCGTACCGAGTTCGACTATCTCATCCTTAAGTTCTTTGGTTTCTCCATTTGCCCGAATTTGCTCGAGCAACCAACCCACGCGGCGGCTCGCCCATAAACGCGGCAGGAACTCGTTCCCATCGGATCGTACCGGCATATCAATATCCGTATATCGGAATTCCCTTCGCTCACCGCCGGCTCGTCCGGTCAACCGAAATGCTATATTCCGAAGGTCATTCGTATTTTTGTAACGCCCGATCACGGTCAACTGCATGCCTTTGAAAATGTCAGTCAGCTTTCGCGGATACATGTATTCGGCGATAACCGGTCCGAGGTCGAGTTCGAGATCGGACAGCACCGGTGAGCTGACCCGCGAGAAAAAGTTCGAAACCTTGATCTCTAGGTCTTCTTTCGGCTGAACGTAATCCGAAATACCGCCGTTCTCAGAACCGATCCGGTCCAAAAGAGCTGTGTTGACGTCATATCCGAACCCAAACGGAAAGATACGTATATTCTGCTGCTTTTCGTTTTTCAGATTCTCGATGATCCGCTCGACATTTCTTTCACCGACCGTCGGCAGGCCGTCGGTCATGAAAACCAGCATTTTCGGCCTGTCGCTGCGGTCAAATTGCTTAACGGCAGCGATAAGGGCGTCGTTGATGTTCGTGCCGCCTGTGGGACGAACCTTATCGACGAACTCTGCGCCGCGCTTCTTACCGTCAGAGTTTGCAGCGACCATCCCGCGTTCCATTAAATGTTCTTCGCCCGCAAAATTGATCACATTAAAGCGGTCGCCGTCACGCAGGGTTCTGATACCAAAAAGCAGTGCATTCCGTGCCTTGTCCATTTTGCCTTCGTCGGCCATCGAGCCGCTGGTATCGAGCACAAAAACAACGTCCTTGTTGACCAATTCCCTCTCAGAGATATTGTCCCGCGGCGATAGCATCAGCAAAAAATGGCCGTCCTTTCCGGGCTCGCGGTACGTCAGCAGCGACATCCCGAAATCGTTGTCCGAGACGCCGTAGAAAAGCTGAAAGTCGTTGTCATTGTTCTTTGTTTCAAACGAGACTACCGACGAAGACGCCGAACGGCTCTTAACTTCGATCTGATGGGTCGGCGAATAGACGTTTCTGACCGCCTCACGTGCCGCGATCTCGATCTTTCCTGAAACCGTTCCGAACTGCTGCGGCGTTCGTACATTTCGTTCAACAGCAGGCTGATTCCGCCACAAATTCCGTCCTGTTCCCAATGGATACCGATAGCCGACGGTGCCGTTCTCGGCCTTGAGAACTTCGGTGTATGTCAATTCGAGCTTTTTATCAGAATTCGGCGGTATCGGAAATATCGAAGCCTGCAGCAGATCCTTTCCTGCGTACTCCAGCAGTCCCGGATCGATGTTTCTACGAACTATCTCGTCGTATATTCGGCGTGCTTCGTCACGCGAACGCACCTCGCCCACCAGTTTCTTGCCGTCTTCCCAAATCGCGAATTCCACGATCGACGCCGTTTCCGGTATGGGAAAGAAGTAAGTACCTTCGAGGGTAAACCGCGTATCGTTGCGAAAAACCTGTTCAACGTGAGTACGTGCAACTTGTGCGTCGATCTTCGTCGTGATGTTTATCGACTTCACCGGCAGTGCTGTCGGCAATTGAGGAACCGGCCTAGGCATCGGCACGCACGGACGCCTTTCACACGGTATGGGGACTATGACACCTTGTGCTGCGGCGTTAAACGCGGAAAATACCAAGGTTACGAATACGAAAACTCCAAAGGGTAGAAAATTGCGTTTCATTGGATACTCACCTTAGATCGAAAGCAAGGGGACGCATTCGATCAGATCTGATACACATTGAACGAACCAAGGATGGCCTCCTTGCACCTTTTCTAAACTTTTTCCAAATCATTTGGTGTAACATAGTAGAAATTTAGGTAACGGAGGAATATTATGCGAGCGTTATTTGCGTTGTTATTGCTCACGTATTTCACGGTGGTCGCAAGCCCAGGTACCGCAGAAACCAGGCAACCAACCTGTGATGCTAATCTGGCAACACAACTTGTCCGACAGCAGGTCCGCGAAAGCAGCACGATCACCGCGAACGACAAACAGATACGGATCTTGGTCCGTTCAGCTGATTTCCTTTGGAAATACGACGAACCGGCCGCCCGCGATTTCTTCGCAGATGCATTTAATCGCGCAGAAGCTGAATACGAGAAGGCCGGCGACGGATCGAAGTCTCGCGAAGGATTTGACGCTCGCTTCAGGGAACAAGTTCCGGATCACAGAATGACAGTGATCCGAGCCGTTGCCAGGCACGACGCCAAATGGGCCGATCAACTGATCGTCCGCGTCATTGACGAGTACAAGAAGAAGTTAGGCGAAGCCGGTTCCCAGTTTCGCGAGCGCGAGATCGACGCATTGTTGGGCATCGCCATTGCAGTTGCCGGCAGCGATCGAGCCCTTTCAATGAATATATTTCGTAGAGTAATGGCATTTCCTCTGACCATGATGATGGGAGCTGCAATATCGTCGATCTCTCAGACTGACAAAGAGCTTGCCGATTCGCTCTACGTTGAGGCGATCGCTCGTTATCGCGATGAGCGTCCACGCAGATTGTTGTTCCTATCTGCGTATCCGTTCGCTCAAGGTAGGACCATGGGCATTGACAAGTTTCAGTTCGGATTCTCGATCCCGGTCGATATGGAACCGAACAAGCCTCTACAGAGGCTCTTTATAGAAACTTTTCTGGGACGTGTGGCTCGGTTCGCCGCGAATCAGGCCGATATTGCGTCGCCTCCTGAAACGCCCTACAAGCCCGAGCCGCTCTATCTGCTTTCGGGATTGCATGACATCGAGCCGATCGTACTTGCGGAATTCCCGGATCTGCTTGATCGTCTTGCGACTGTAAAGTCACAAGCCCTCGCACTTCTTGATGCGGAAATGCGCAAAACTCTTGAAAACAGCGGGAATCACGTCGAGCAGCTTTCGTTGTCGCTTGACGAACGCATCGCTGCAGCGATCGAGGCTGACAAGGCAGGAAAGTTGACCGACGAGATGATCATTCAGTTGATCACTTGGGGCGAGGCTAACGAGGAGCAGCTCGCGAAAATTCAGCCATTCCTGGACAAGATAAAAGATGAGAAGGCGAAGAAAGAAGCCGCAGCCTTTTTCTGGTTCAAACGTGGGTTGAGGTCAGTCAAGGACGAGCGATTCGATGACGCAGAAAAACACGCAGGGCGCATCGGCGACCTCGAGCTAAAAGCCTATGTCTATTTTGAACTTGCTGACAAAACGGCCCGGACCGCAAACGATCTAGCGGCGAAATTCGAGATATTGAACAAGCTTTCCAAGATCGTTCGAGCTGCCCCCGATTCTGTCGTAAAAGCTCAAATGCTGCTTGGATTGTCAGGAAAATACGGAGAACTAAATCACACTATCGCCCTTGACGAAATGAGCGAATCTATCAAAGTGGTGAACAAACTCAAAGACCCCGACCTTTTGTCTACCTTTGTCATGAGACAGATCGCCACAAAGGATATGGCATTTTTCGCGTCTTATTCGATTCCCGGCTTCGACCTGGAAAAGGCTTTTGGCGATCTCAGCAAGCGGGATATGGATATGGCTTTGGCACATGCACGATCGTTCGACGACAGGTTCTTCCGCACACTGGCAGTGATCTCGATCGCCAAGCAGTGCGTCGCTGCACCAAAACCGCAACCGGCGATGTGACCTAAGGCTTGCCGTCTTCAAGAGCGTCGTCGATGTCTTTTTCGAGCTTGAATCGAAGCTTTTCAACCATCATATCGGCGCGTTGCAGCGCAGCGGCAAGATTTCCACGCGTATTTTGAATTTCAATCAGAAGTGATTGCAGATTTGTCTTCTCTGCCGCAAGGCTCCGCCTTCGTGCTTCGCGCACCTCTTCAGGCCGCATAGAGCCCGCGATCTGCACGCTCCGTTCGACAACATCGGGACGCGCATCATATTCGATCTGCTCAAGACGCGTCTTGATCGTATTCTCCTTCTCGATCATTTCGAAAAGCTGTTTTCGCAGCGAATCGGATCGCTGTTCGGCCCGCGTAATTATATCGAGATTCATGAGCAAGGCCTTCTGCTTTTCGTCGCCGGCGGACGAGCCCGACGCCTTTTGATTCTCCAGACGCTTCACACGTTCAAGAAGCTCGGCAAGTCGCTCCGTATTCGTTGGAGTCGGAGTCGTTTGCGGCTGAACGTTTCCGGGCCGTTTACCTTCTTCTTGAGGATCCTCAAAACTTCCGCCGCGGATGATCTCAGCACCAGTAAGAACCGGCGGAGTGGCAAGCGGCCGGGGCTGTCTGTTGTTTTGCGAATACGCCTCCGATACGGCCATTGAGCATGCCAAGATCAAAACAGAACACGCGATCGTAATTCTCATTTCACTTTTCCTTTTTTCGGCTTGTCGGCGATAAAGTCGCCGCGAACCAACTCCACTGCGTTCTTCGCGAGCCCTATCACGGGTATCGCATCTAGGCCCGAATTGACCAGGCCGCGAACTACTCCCTTTTTCCTGATATCACTGCCCACCAGGGCCAAAACAATGAATGTGCCTCCGAACGGCAGCGACCGAGCCCCTCGCTTGACGATCTGCCAACCGCCCGCTCGCAGCAACTTTCCTTTAACCGATACCTTCTGTTCTTCCATCCTTCACAACTGCAATACTTGCCTAAATCAGATGACATCAGCATACTCTACTTTGCACGAACTATTACAAATAAAGTTTCACGCATTCTAACCGCCGGCATGGAACGCAGAATCTCAAATCTTTCAAAACGTTTCGGTAATCAGTGGGTTTTGCGCGATGTTGAGTTCGACTTCGCTTCGGGCACGGTGATCTGTGTCTCCGGTACCGCGGGCTCCGGAAAGTCAACCCTGCTCCGCCTGATCGCAGGCAAAGAAAAAGCGAATAGTGGAGAATTCACTCATTTCTCGTCGGAAGACGTGTACCTCGCCGACCAGGGAAATTCCCGAGGACTTTTCTCCTTATTCGGGACCTTGGGCGACGGCCGAACTGCAGGCTCGGATGCTCTGTCGCAGCTTGAGAGTTCACTTACCGGCCCAAAGGAGACCATATTGCTGGACGAACCTTTTGCAGGATTGGATCGAGAAACCCGCTCACTTTCAGCAAGTAAGATCCGAGAGGCCACCAAACGCGGAAAAACAGTTATTTTCGCAGCGGCAGATTTCAAGCACGCATGCGAGGCCGCCGAAAAAGTAATCATTTTAGATCGCGGTACGGTCATGCAGACGGGAACACCGCATGAGGTCTATGAGAACCCTGTCTCTGCCGCAGTGGCCGTGCTGACGGGAATGATGAACCTGATAGAGGCTAGGCGCCTGACGTCGTCAAATGCCGACATTCCTGAATTTCACACCATCAACGGCGGCCATCGCATTTTTTCACAAGCGGTCCCCAAGTACAGACTCGGCGCGATCAATCAGAATATGATGCTTGGAATTCGCCCCGAGGACGTCGTAATAGCTATGAATGCTTCGTTCCCTGAAGACAATGTAATACGTGCGACTGTAACGGAAGTACGGTTTGACGGTGAAACGAGCTTGGTAGACCTCGACGCGAGCGGCCTGTTACTCACCGCCCGCGTATTTAAGGTCGTAGGACTGAACATCGGCGACGAATGCATGCTCGGACTGCCGCCGCACCGCGTAGCGATATTGAACTAGTTCCCCACAAAAACAGATAAGACTATCTGCACTCTGCGGTTTTTCGCCTTGTTTGCGGCAGTGGTGTTCGGCGCGACCGGCGTTGACGCTCCGAAACCTTTTGCCATCAGTCGTCCCTCATCAACGCCCTTGGCGGCGAACATATCGGCTACGATATACGACCGCCGGTCTGTCAGTGTCTGGATCGCGGCAGGATCACCTGTATTGTCAGTATGCGACTCCACTGCGATCCGATAATCGGGGTGATCGGCCAAAATCGCACCGAGAGCATTCAGTCGTCCGTCAGCCTGCGGCGTCAGTGTGGTCGAACGCGTGCCGGTCCAGATATTCTCGGCAAGGGTGAGCACGATACCCCTATCGTTCTTTTGAACCGTTCCAAATCCGCGAAGCTGCTGCATCAATGCGGGCTCGGCCGCACGGATATTCGCCGCTCTCAGTTCCCTTTCGTTTTCTTCCTGTCGCGATCGGTTCTCATTCTCCAGGACTGTCACGCGTGCACGGGCGGTCTCTATTTCGACACGTGCACGGCCGAGTTCTTCACGCAATCGGCCATTCTCTTCACGCAGTTCTCGAACCTGATTGGCATAGTTCGCCGAGTCGCGCTCTGCAAGTTCACGGTTGCGCGTCTCGCGGGCCAGTTCGGCTCGCAATTCCGTTAACTGCTCCTGAGCGTCCATTACGCGGTTCTCGGCTTCGCGGATCTCCGCATCGGTACGAAGCTGTTCATTTCGCCTTTCCCGGGCGATCTTTCGCTGAAAAGCCATCTGTTCCGCTTTTACAGCGGCCGATATAGCCCTACGGGCCGCCACATCGACCGTATCTGAAGCTCTGCCCGCCTGCCAACCGTTGTCGGCGTTCTGGAGCAATGTCTCAGCCTCTCGCAATTCGTCAGCGGCATCGCGTTCCGCACCGGCGAACTTCGCCAAAGCGACCGCCTGACGTGCCTGTAGGATCGCCGGCGGTGTTCGTGCGTAATCCGTCTCAGCTATTTCCGGTGTCCTCGGATCACGGAAGTAATCGCTGGAATTCCCAAAATACTGCACTGCCGGTATCGTCGCTATGGTCTTTCCCCGGGGGGCGACCGGATAAAGATTTTCAAGCATTATCTGTTGGCTCGGCCTTGATACCAGGAAATGCGGTTCAGCCGTAATGATTATCGAAAAGGTCTGAAATGTCGTTGTTACGTTTACCTTCGAATCGATAAAGAACAGGCCGCTTCGCTTGATCTCGCCCAAATTATCCACTTGCCCTTCAGGGGAGATCGCCCATACGACATAGGTGGCATACCCCGGCCCCAGTTCGAACGGACGCGGCATTTTCTCGACCGAAAGTTCGATCCGCGTGCCTGTGCGGGCCGTGCGGCGAACTTTTGCTTCACCTTTCATTCGCGGGAAACGGGTGGTTCCGCGAAACTCGACCTTGATGGTCTCATCAAGCGGATAGGTGATCGCAGTGGTCCTCCTCGGGACGTCCGCTTGGGCAAACGTGAACGCGGTAAACGCGAATACCAACAGCAAAAGGAATAATGGACGCATAAATGAAGGCAATTTCATATTGTCTTTATGATCAAGTCAACTCTTGAAAAGATGCCATATCGTTAAACAGAGTTGCAAACGGAGCGTTTGGACATGATCATCGGAAGTAAAGTATATTCAACCTTTTACCGTCGCGAATGCAAGATCTTACCCGCCTATTACGATACGTTCGGCCTTATCTGCCGCTTTTCGTGGTCGCGTTGATCGCAATGGTCTTTGTAGCGGTTTTTGAGACCGCTATCGGCGCGATGCTGGTACCGATCTCTGAACAGTTCATCGGCGCCGATGTTAGGGCTAGGGCACCTTTCGATCTGAATGCACTGGTGCCGAAAGATGATTGGTATCGGGCTTGGATGGTGATTGGCGGCCTCCTTATCGCCTTTACCTTCCTCAAGGGAGTCGCCGAATATCTTTCTACCTATTTGATGGCAAAGATCGGCCAGTCGGTCATCCTGAATATCCGTCAAGAGCTGTACGAACATATCCTTCGCCAATCCGCCGCATTCTTTGAACGCCACCGCTCTAATTATCTCGTTTCGCGTCTTGTCGTTAGCTGTGCAGCAATTGAACAGGCAGTTACTTCGAACCTCCGTGATGTACTCCGCGAATCGATCATGCTCGTGTTCTTCTTAGGGGCGGCATTTTATCTTAATTGGAGGCTTACGCTCGGTGCCCTTATAATTGGCCCGATCATCGCATACATCACATCAGAGGTCAGCCGAAGGATGCGAAGGCTGGCCGAGGTTTCGCTCAAAGGCAACAAAGACCTTAACGAAACAGCACACGAGACCTTCGCCAACCACGTTATCGTCAAATCTTATTCAGGAGAAAAAAGAGCCGTCGCAAAGTTTCTGGACGCGGCGGGAACGATCGCAAAAGCGAACTTGCGCGGAGCTCGCTATGCCGCTCTGTCGCCGCCCGTTATTGAGATCGTCGGCATTATAGCCGTCGTTGTGCTGCTATATTTCGGCTTGAGCGAGGTAAACGCCAAACAGCTTGCCCCGGCTCAATATTTTGCATTCCTATATTTTCTGCTCCGGAGTTATGATCCGATGCGAAAAATATCTAGGCAGCATAATGAACTGTCACGAGCATTCGCTGCGGCCCGTGATGTTTGGTCAGTCCTCGACGAGCACGATGAGCTGCCTGAAAAGAAAGATGCGGTCGCTCTTTCCCCATTGAAAGATCGCATCAAGATCGAGGGAGTTTCGTTCAAATACACTGACGAACGTAATTACATACTTCGCGGCATCGATCTCGAGATAAAACGCGGCACGACCGTGGCACTGGTCGGGGAAAGCGGCGGCGGCAAATCGAGCCTAACGAAACTGATCCAGCGGCTGTACGACCCAACCGAGGGACGTATAACCTGGGACGGCATCGACCTGCGCGACGCAAAGATCCTTGACGTACGGCGGAACATCGCCATCGTTTCTCAGGAAACCGTTCTGTTCAACGACACGATCTTTAACAACATCACTTTCGGCCGCCCCGATGCGACCATAGAACAAGTCCGTGAGGCCGCCAAAGTCGCATTTGCCGATGAGTTCATCTCAGAATTCCCCGATACCTACGACACGATGGTCGGCGAGCGCGGGACGCTGCTCTCAGGTGGGCAGCGGCAGCGGATCGCGATCGCACGGGCGGTGATCGCAGATGCTCCGGTGCTGATATTGGACGAAGCAACATCGGCCCTTGACAGCGAAAGCGAAGCGATCGTTCAACAGGCGATGGCCAACCTGATGCAGAACCGCACTTCTGTTGTTATAGCACACCGGCTTTCGACGGTCCGAAATGCAGACCTTATCGTGGTCATGCAGGCTGGAGAGATCATCGAAACAGGCACACACGACGAATTGCTCGAGCAGAGCGGTGTTTACCAACGGCTTTACTCTATGCAGTTCACGACGGAAAACGATTCGGAGGTGAAAAGCGAATGAGATCAATGACAGGCTTCGGCCGCGGCACTGCCGGAAATGACACGACCAATGTGACGGTCGATCTGAAAACGGTCAACAATCGGTTTCTGGACCTGAACCTTCGGCTGCCGGCTGAGCTGCAGACGATAGAAAATGAGGTCCGAAACCGCATAGGAGCACGGCTCTCCCGCGGACGAGTGGATGTGAATATTCAGCTCGACCGAACATCGGACGTCGAACTTGAATTGGACAATCCCACTATCGCAGGCTACCTGTCGGCAATCGCGAATATGCGCGAATCATACGGTTTGTCGGGCGAACCGGACATCAATATGATCGCCAGGCTGCCCAACGTTTTCAAACAAAAGAAAGCCGAAGTCGACGGCGGGACACTCCAACTCGTTTTGGAAGCTCTCGATGAAAGCCTATCGGCGCTTGAGGAGATGCGCGGCAGCGAGGGGACGATCCTATCACGCGTATTGAATGAATGCATCGACCAGATCGAATCGCGAATTCCTGCGATAGAATCACTGGCGTCGGCCGTTGCCGACGAGTACCAGGCACGCCTAGCTAAGCGAATTGAGGATATGCTCTCCAGAAGCGGCCTGAACACCGGTATCGACAAAGGACGTCTGGCACAGGAAGCGGCCTATCTGGCGGATAAGGCCGACATTTCCGAAGAAATTGCCCGACTACGAGGACACATCGAACATTTTCGAGAGATAATGTCCGACGAAAAGGATGCGGGCAAGCGTCTCGATTTCCTTACTCAGGAGCTGAATCGTGAGGCAAATACCATCGCATCAAAGACGAACAACATGACCGTGAAGGAGAATGCCCTGGCCATAAAAAGCGAGATTGAGAAAATCCGCGAACAGGTACAAAATATCGAATAGGAATGAGCGTTCGACGCTTGCATGCAAACTATGAAAGGCGGCCTGATAATCATTAGTTCCCCTTCGGGAGGCGGCAAAGGAACGCTGATCCGTGAGGTCTTGCGAACGACTCCCGGCATAACTTTCTCGGTTTCCTACACCACCCGTGCCATGCGCGAAGGTGAACAGAACGGGCGTGAATACATCTTTGTGTCTCGCGCTGAATTTGTGGAACTTATCAATAAAGGCGAGTTTTTAGAATATGCCGAGGTTCACGGCAATCTTTACGGAACGTCGCGGACGCAGATCCAACAAGTTATGGACAGCGGGACAGACGTGCTGTTGGAGATCGATGTTCAGGGAGCCCGAATATTGAATTCGGCGGCTCCCGATGCCATAAGTATCTTTATTCTGCCTCCGTCTTTCCCCGTGCTTCAGACACGTCTTACCCTCCGTGCCACTGAAAGCAGCGGTGACCTGCAGCTTCGCCTGAAGAACTCGTTTGAGGAGGTCCGGGCCTATGATCTGTTCAAATACGTAATAGTCAACGACGATCTCAACCACGCCGTAGAGGACCTTCGGACCATCATCAAGGCGGAAAGACTGTTGCGGGATAGACAAATCGATGAGATACAGAGTATTCTAGATGGTTTCGACGCCTCTTATCGGCGTTTTGCTGCATCATGACAAAGAAAACTACGGAAGAGCTTGAAGACATCGAAGTCGCGGAAGACGGGATCGAAGAACCCGAAGTTATCGATCCGCCGGAGATCGATTCCAAATATCGGCTAATACTGCTTGCCGCTCAACGAAGCAAGCAGCTTCAGCGAGGAGCACATCCTCGCGTCGATCTTGACCTCAGAAAACGTAAGCCGACCCGTGTTGCGCTAAAGGAGTTAGAAGAGAAGAAAGTTCATTTTGAACTTCTCGAGGATTAAGCATTCAATTTTCGGATATTGGGCTCTGGGGCACTTGGTGCCGCAGAGCTCTTTTTTAGCTACTATCTGACGAAAGGAGTCACGCGTCCCTTCGTTTTAGGATGCGTAACGTCGTCGCCATACGAGCTCTCAGAATAGTCTATCGCCGCAATAAGCAATGCCAAACAACCGAGAAATAGAAGAGCAACAGCCGTAATGTGCAGCACGAAATCAAATAGGCTGTGAACAAGCACTGCGAAACACGCTCCCGCCGCTCCAACAGCTATGCCTCGCAGATAAGGGTCTTTTATCAAAATGGCCTTTCTAACCGCTGAACCAAAAAGAATAAGAAAAGAGATACCTAAAACAAAACCTACAACGCCCGCATCAGCCACCACTTGTAGATAGTCGTTGTGTGCTTGTTCTACGAGCATCTGCCCTCCAGAAGTGTCCTCTGCCGCATATGCCGTGTTAAACGCTCCGATGCCTGCTCCCAATGGAAAACTCTCGCTAATAACATCGATCGTAACTCGCCAGATGTGCATTCGGTACGAAGATATATCTTCCGTCTCCACAGAATCACTAATACGCGTGAGCGAGGTCTCTCCGCCAACAAAGATCGCCCCGCCGATAGCTGTCACCAATAACGCGAACGACAACGCAAACTTGGCGGCCACACTTTTTCCGGACCTAGACCGTGACGAGATCAGCGAGACCAGTATCACCATTGCTATCAGCGACACCAGCCCGCCGCGTGAGCCGCTCAAAAGCAATGAAGTGGCCATGATCGCAATGGAGGTAACGGTCAGCAGGACCTTGTCCCGTACTACGGCACCCGAGAAAAGAAGTGCGATCGGAAATGCTATGCACATCTCGACGACAGCTGCAAAATTATGGCGATTAACGAATGAGCCGAAAGGAGTTGCGGCAGCTGGCGTGTATATCCCGTAGATCGATTCGGGGCTCAGTACCGACTGAAGGATCGCATAGAACGAATAAGCCGTGCCGAAGACGGTAAGGAAAAGGGCGAACTTCTTTACTCTTGCAGCAGAATTCAATACCCCGTAATGCGACGCTGCAACAAAAAAGAGAATCAGCATCGAAACCGCTGCCGCGAGCGAGTGAAACGGTTCGAGCGAGATTGTCCTAGGAAAAGATCCTATGCCCGCAGAGTCCGAAAGTGCACCGATCGGCACCGACTGAAATAACGCGTACAATGCGAACAAGATCAATGGCGAAAAGATCAAAAGACTCGAGAACCGAACCTGATCACGAAAAGCTGATAACACGTAAAGGAAGACGAAGATCGTTGACAACAGGTAGAAGACAGCGATAACAGGCTGGTGTACGGTCCCATACGCCATGACCGCGAATACCGTCAATGCCATGTGAAACACGAATGCTATAGAACCTATTCTTTGCATCTACTTCCGGATCAGCTCCATATCGTCGAACCAGAACGTCCCCGAGATCGGGCATTCCTCGCCGCAAAACTTTCGAAGCGTCCTTATAGAGATCCCTGTACAATTGCTTGGCGTCTGAAAGTCGAGGCGGAATTCGCGCCATTCGTAATTACCGGCAGCGAAAGGCTCTGAGCTCGCCAAGGCATTCTCGTTGATCAGATCAACAACCTCCACGACAGGTGGGCCCGGCGATTGCAGATTTTCGGCACGCACGTAAAAAACCAGCGTGTACGAGGAATCAGGTTCAACGGCAACTGTCTGCGCGATATTGTAGAACGCAGGCTTGGAATACCCTCGAAAGGTTGTTCGAAGGCTTCGTTCGCCGGTACGTTTCACCCGCGTATCGGCTCCGACCTCTACCTTCGCTTCGTTACGATAGATCTCCCACGAAAAACGGGCGTCCTCGACCGAGGAGATGGGATCTTCGAAAGAACCATTCGAGATCGTGTTAAGCGCAGCCTTTGCCATTCCAATCTGCTCAAAGAATGCCATGGCCTCGATAAAGCGCTTTTGGCCGTAAAGCCCGTCGGCGATGCCGCGAGCGAGCTTTTCATTCTTCTTTTTGTCCTCGGCCCCGAGCCGGTCCCAGTTCCGAAGCGATGCCTCAGCCGCTCCTCTCGACGCGAAGAAATAGGCGGCATGGGCGATCGCATCCGCTCTATCGCCTGCGACAAACTCGATCCGGGACGGGTCTTTCTCGTATATATCCCAAACAAGCGAAAATGCCTGATCGCGATAGCGGCGTGAATCGAAAGCCGCTGCCCGCAGCTCATGCAATGCCTCGCTCTCACGCCCCCGCCTGATCAGAAAATTTGCAAGATGCCAACGAGGTGCGGAGTAGTTCGGCGCAAGTTCTACCGCCCGCTGAAATTCCGATTCGGCCATGGTTAGTTCACCGCTTAGCTCATAAGCCCTTGCGAGGTCAATTCGTCGATATATATCGAACGGCGACAGCCGAGCTGCATCGATATACGAGGCAAGTGATTCCGCGGGCTCGAACATAACTGAACCCAGCAACTTATGTCCGCCGGAATAAAGTGGAGCAAATCGGATCGCCGTTCCGGCGATCTCAGCGGCATTATCATCGGCGGGAGACGTTCGTTCGGCAAGCATAGTACCGATCTGCCAGCGGATCCCGAACCATGCGCACAGCACGCAACCGATGACCATCGCGATCAGAAAGGTCCGTGAGGCGGTATTTTTCGCATCAATCGGCATTAGTGTTTCGAGTAGCACCACCGAAAAATTCTTCGATACAGTCAACCACGTAACTCTGCTGTTCCGCTGTCAATTCAGGATAGATAGGCAAGGCGAGCGTTTCGCGAGCAGCACGCTCAGATTCCGGAAGGTCACCCTCTGCATATCCCACAAAAGCGAAACATTCTTGAAGATGCAGCGGGACAGGATAATAAATGTCAGTTCCGATGCCCTTTTCGGTCAGGTGCGACCTCAAAATGTCACGCCGCGACGGCACTCGAACAACGAATTGGTTGTAGATATGTCTGCATTCCTCTCTTTCGAACGGCAAAATTATCTGTTCAACCAGGCCGGCTCGGTCAAACAATTCGCGATAGCGGTCAGCATTTGCTTTCCGGCGGTCTGACCACTCGTCGAGATGCGGCAGTTTCACACGCAGTACCGCTCCCTGAAAACCGTCCAGACGCGAATTGAGCCCGACCCATTTGTGATAATAACGCTCCTTTGAACCATGAACTCGCAGGGCTCGAAGCTTTTCAGCGATCTCATCGTCATTCGTCGTAATGAAACCGCCGTCACCCATACCGCCAAGATTCTTTGACGGATAGAAAGAAAAACAGCCGATCGCGGACAACGCCCCCGCACGAATGCCGTTCTCTTCCGAGCCGATCGCCTGTGCCGCATCCTCGATGACAGGTATTCCATGAGCGTCAGCTATAGCGTTCAGACGGGTCATATCGGCACATTGGCCAAAAAGGTGTACAGGCTGTATCGCCTTGGTCCGATCAGTGATCTTCGCCTCGATCTGCGAAACATCCAGGTTGTATGTGTCCGGTTCGATGTCCACAAAGATCGGTTTCGCACCGAGCCTTGTTATGGCGCTGACCGTCGCAAAAAAGCTATACGGAGTTGTAATGACCTCATCAGCGGGACCGATATCGAATGCCAACATTGCCAGCAGAAGAGCATCGCTTCCCGAAGCGCAGCCGATGGCGTGCTTGACGCCGCAATACGACGCAAGTTCATTCTCTAGCTCGGCTACCTCGCCGCCCAAAATGAATGCATTTGTGTCCAGAACACGTCCTAATGCAGCTTCGATCTCGGGCCTCAGAGCGGCATTTTGTTCAGTTATATCTAATAAAGGGACTCTCATTTTCTGCACTAGATGATATCGAAACGATTTTGGATTTGCATTGCCGGCGCCATCTCTTTAATCTGATGCGAATGATAGAAGATCGCGATGCGAGAACGAAAGAGATAATAAAACGTCTGAAAAAGGAGTATCCCGACGCCCACTGTGCCCTCAACCATGGGAATCCTTTTCAGCTTTTGATCGCGACGATATTGTCGGCACAATGCACCGACGAACGTGTGAACATCGTCACCGCCGAACTCTTTCGCAAGTATCCAACACCGCAGCACTTCATCGAGTTGAGTCAAACGGAATTGGAAAAAGAGATCCACTCGACCGGATTTTTCCGCAATAAAGCGAAAAACATCAAGGCGGCGTGTGAACGCCTGATAGCAGTATATGGCGGTGAGGTCCCGCAAAACATGGAAGATCTGCTGACACTCGGCGGTGTCGCCCGCAAAACCGCGAATGTAGTTATGGGTAATGCCTTCGGCATCGCCTCAGGTGTTGTCGTAGACACGCACGTTTCGCGACTTTCCCAGAGACTCGGGCTGACAGAACAAAAAACCGCTGAAAAGATCGAGGACGACCTTCAGCGGTTAGTTCCGAAGAAACACTGGGTTATGTTCCCTCACTGGTTCATCACACACGGACGACGCATATGCAATGCGAGAAAGCCGCTTTGCAATGAGTGTGTCCTTGCGGACATCTGCCCGAGCCGCAATGATCTCGTCTAATTTCTCGCTGCTGGCGGCGGCGGCATTTCACCTGCCTTGAACCTTGGCAGCAGATCGTCCCGCATAGCAAGCACATAAACTGCCGCGGCAAAGATTATCGCAGATTTTTTCGCGTCATCTTCAATGATCCGCTCATAGGTGTCCAGGTTCGTGTGCCATGTGTGGCTGCCGTACTCGATTGGATCCTGCTGAACACCGATCCCCGGTAATCCGGCGTTGTTGAATGATGTATGATCCGTTCCGCCGAGATTGCGGCTCGTGGTCGCGATAACGCCCATGAAACCGTAATCGGCGAACGGAGCAGTAGCCTCACGCAAGATCGCCGCCGCCTCGGGCGGGCCGAAAACCGTCATTCCGCGTATCTTTCCGGTTCCGCTGTCAATGTTGAAATAGCCGCCGAATTTGCTGAAATCCGGACCCGGATTCTCCGCCGAACCGAAGTGGCGTTTTACGTATGCCTGCGAACCCAAGAGCCCTTGCTCTTCACCGCCCCAAAGGGCGACGCGGATCGTCCGGCGAGGCTTTACGCCAATGGCCTTTAGGATACGGGCCGCTTCCATCATCACGGCACAACCGATGGCGTTATCGGTAGCTCCCGTTGCCGCGTGCCACGAATCCAGGTGGCCGCCGAGCATTATTACTTCGTCTTTTTTGTCGGTTCCGGCGATCTCGCCGATGACGTTATAGCTGGTAACGCCGTCCGGAACGCTGCGCGTGCGAATATCGAACTCAAGCCGAACCGGTGTGTTTCGTTCGACCAGCCGATAGATGCGGCCGTAATCCTCGTTCCTCATCACGACCGTCGGAACAACTTTGTTCACGTCGAATGTTCGGTTGTTGAATGCTCGGATCTGGCCGTGTTCGCGGCCGGCATCATTTACCCTGACCGCGACATTGTTTGCAACAAGGAATGCGTCGAGCTGTTCCGAGACCTGGGCTCCTGTCAATGCATCGGGTTTAGCCGGCGTTGCCGGCTGTTGAGAAGGCGTGAACGGCGGACCTTGCGGCTGCTGGTTATTGGGATCGAAACGCCGTTGCAGGACATCGTCCGATATTCGCTTTGCCGGCGGATTGAAGTTGACCGGGATCACGCCGGGTTTGCCGACCAGAACGACCTTGCCGTTAACTTTGTCCTTGACGCTTTCAAAATATGTTGTCAGTTCTTCCTGGGTCGGACGATCGGGCAATACCATGTTCACAGCTTCGGTTATCACCACGCCTTTGGTGGAAGGCGTCCAAGCCAATACCTCGAATGTAAGGGTGTCTTGAACGGGCCGCTGCATGAGGCCGACCGCCCTTTCAAGCACCCAGCCCGGATGCCCGAATTGCCACGGCTCAAGTTCTCCTTTATCAAATCCCCAGTTCAGCATTTCGCGAGCTGCCCAGCGTGCCGAATTAACGTGATTCGGGCTGCCGGTAAGACGCGGACCATAAAGATCGGTCAGGAAGTGAAGCGAGTTCATGATGGTCGATCTTTCCATGCCCTCCTTTCGTATCGCGGCGTAAACCTCATCGCGTGAAGCCTGTGCGAATAATGCCGAAGGTGCAAAGATCGAAACGATCAACAATAGTGCTGCAAAGTGTTTGAAAGTAGATATTCTCTTCATTGCTTGTCTGAAACGCCTTGAGGCAAGCGGATCGATAGCCTCCTCAAAACCTGAAATACAAGGCGTATTACGCGTAATTATACCCTAGACGAGGCGAATTTGTTTCAATGAAGGCAATTGGTATCACAACTTCATGGCGCTGTTTTTCCTCCGCGATCAAGCTCGCGGCTGTTATCTGCTTGTTTACGGTTGCGGGTTATGGGCAGTCACGGACTGACGAGATATTCAACCGTGCCATCGATAAGCAAAAGGCCGGCGATCTGAAAGGGGCCGTTGCTGAATATTCAAGAGTGATCGATATAGATCCTGCCGATTACGACGCTTTCAATAACCGAGGCCTGCTGAAAAAAAGGCTTAACGACGAGCTGGGCGCGATCGCAGATTTTTCCAGAGCGATCGCCATCGACCCGAAACGCGCAGAAGCATGGCTGAATCGAGGCATTTCCCATTTTCGGAACGGCGAGGTCGAAAAGGCCCTCTCTGACTATGAGAAAGCGATCGATGCCGAACCGACAAACGCATCCGCTTATTACAATCGAGCGACCTTAAGATTTGCCCAAAGAGAGTTCCGATATGCGGTCGCGGACCTAGATCGTGTGATCAAATTGCGCCCGAAACATCCTCGGGCATTCGCAAATCGAGCAAAGTCCAAGTTTGAACTTGGCGACATCGCCGGAGCGATCGCAGACATTTCGTCCGCTATTGAGATCTCCGGCGGGACCGCTGAGTTTTACCTTGAGCGGGCAAGATTCTATCGCGCAAACAAAAGTCAAACTTTGGCTGCGGCCGACGAAAAGCTCGCCGCATCGCTTGTACCGAAAAACTAACCAAAATTTACGGCATTACGACGTCGATCCTGGTAGCGGATGCAAAACCGGCATATTTGCCGTTGCTGTTGATGAGGGTGACCTGTTTAAATCCAATGGCCGGGCCTTCCCGCATCATGCGCTGGAGGTATTCCTGCCGTTTCTCCTTAGGAAATGCATCCCAACTCGGGTTCATTTGCAAATAGAGATTCTCTCCTGAGAGCTTTGCTACCCTGACCTGTTCTGCCAGTTGCGTGTCCTGAATACTGACCGGAGCAACGCCGGCGGTGCTGACATCTTCGCGAACGACATAGTTGCCCCAAATATAGACCCCGACGGCACCCGCGATCAGCAGTGCCGACAGCACTAAGAGCCACTTGTTTACCTCGAATGCGTTTTCGAGAAGATTTGACGCGAACTTCGGCATCGATAGCCGAGATCCGAGCGAGATGGGAGCCTCCGTCTCAGTTGTTAGTGGAGACTCATCGACGATCCGTTCGATGCTCTCCGGAGCTTCCCGTTTTATTTCTACTTCTCTGGCATTGCCTGCTTTCAGTACGTCGACCAAGTGAAGCGTCCTTGCCGCAGCCTCCGAGATCGCGTCGTGATCGTGGTCCGCGTATTTCGACTCCAATGCCTCGGCGTCCATTTTTTCCTTTTCGCGCTCGATCAGAGAAACATACGCATTTCCGATGCGGACGTTGGCTTCAATGGCCGCAGCAGTCACATTAGGAGCGTAAAATAGATCGCTAATACTTTCTTTGAACATTCTCAGCCGTTCGAAGAACTCGTTCTTGAGCAACTGGTCGAATGTCGCGGCATTTTCGGCTTCTTCGGCGAGATCCGCGAAACTCAGCGCGGTCAATAACAGTTTGGACTCATCGTCCTCGTCAGCTGCATATAACGGCACGCTAGCCCACTCTTCATAGAGCGTATTGATGTGGCCGAGCATTTCCTCGCGATTGAAAAGGCATGCGCGCCTTTCCATACCGATGCTCTTTGAGAAGAGCCGCGTAATAATGAAGTCGAATTTTGCCCGAACATCCTCGGTATGAGGCAAGTTCCGGTAAAACCGCGCGAGAGCCAGCATTGCCTGTGAACTGAGCACGGGCCTCGAATTATCGACAAATTGCCTCAAGCTCGCCACTCTGATGACCTTGTCTCTCTCGGCGAGTGCCGTGCACCAAGCCTCGGTCTCCTGAAGCAGATTGAATTCGGCGGCAAGATATTTCTCGGAATCGACACCTTCGGACGATTGCAGAAAGATATTGAGGGTCTTCTTGACGTTGAAATCGTCAAAAGGTTTCGGTAAGACCTTTAAGTACTCGCGTTCGATGCCCGAGAGAATGTGATCCACCATTTGAAGGCTTGAGACTTCAGACGAGGCTCGTTTCTGGAAAAATTCTTTATTTCTTTTCTTTGGCGCCTCCTTTGCGGACGACGACTTTTCAAGATCCGTAATGTTCGCGGCCGCGGCAGGTGGCGTCGTATCGCCATGTCGTTCTAACCCCTCGATCTCTTCAGATTCCGGTGGGTCAGGCGTATTTTCGACGGTCTCTTTGCCGGAACCAAAAGAGGGATCTTCGGCCGAAACGAGATCTTCCGTAACAGTTCCATTGATCACCTCCGTTTCGGCGCTTTTCTCGGCGTCAACGCTCGCCAGGCCGGACTCGGTTTCGATAACTGTTTCTTCGAGAAGATTCTCTTCTTTTAGCTCTTCTACAAGATCCTGGAAGACATTCATGGATGGCACCTATCGGGGCAAGATGGTGTAAAAACGGGGAGAGATCGTGAAAGACCCTAAGGGAGTATCTGTCTGATCTCACCGGTTTGGGTTATTTCGTATACATAGGTCACGCCTTCTCCCGCCACGTTCCTGGTGGCGGTGATGGTGTAACCGGTTCGAAGTTCAGCGTCTGTCGGTGAGGCCGGTGAGTTCGCCAATACGAACTTCCCACGTGTAATTTCGTTACCGAGTTGGGTACCGATACTGCTTGAAAGAAGATTATTGATCTCAGTAATTCGTCCGAATCTGTTATTCTGGGTGAAATACGCGACCTGCGTCGAGGCAACCGTCCGAAGTGTTGCGAATGTGTTTCCGTTCTCAGCGGCTCTTACGCCCTTTTGAAGGGCCGGCACCGCCAACGCGGCGATCACCGCCACGACAACTACTACGATCAACAGTTCGATCAGTGAGAATCCTTTTTCTTCAGTTCTTTTCATTACCGTCACCTGCGTTCCTAATGGTGTTAGCGTCTTGACTGACACTTTTTGGCACTCGATCTATGACAAGATACGGCAACATTAGTGCGTCCTTTATCACGAAAACCGCCTTTTGGCCTTGTTTCTCGGGCTTATTGGCCGAACGCCGGTTCTCCAAAGCTAGGTTTTAGCAAAGCTCGTGCCAATGCAGTTTCGGCCTGCATTGTAAATTTTTGTGATTTTTTTAAAATCCGCTTGTTTTTTTCCTGATATTTATTAAGCTATATCTTTTTTGCGTAAAGGTTAACAGCCTATTCATAAACTGAGGATTAAGCCATTGAGCACCGTCATCGATCAGACCAAAGAGATCTACGGGATCGACAACTGGGGAGCCGACTATTTCGGGGTTAACAGGAAGGGCAACTTGACAGTTATCTCCCCTGAAAACGATACCCACACGGCAGACGTAAAGGAGATCGTTGACGATCTTCACAAGAGCGGCTTCTCTGCGCCGGTACTCTTGCGTTTTCCTCAGCTTATTTTCGGTCAGGTACGCAAACTCCAGATCGCATTCCGAAAGTCAATAAAGGAGTTCGAATATAACGGCGGCCATCTATGCGTCTTTCCTATGAAGGTCAATCAAAACCGCGCGGTCATTGAGGAATACCTGAAGGAAGGATCTCGGCACGGATTTGGCCTTGAGGCAGGTTCGAAAGCCGAACTCTATGCCGCATTGGGACTCGAGCAGACAAAGGACAGCCTGTTGGTCTTGAATGGATTCAAAGATCGGGATTTTGTTCAGCTTGCCTTTGCGGGAGCTGCTGCCGGCAAGAACGTTGTGATCGTGATCGAAAAATTGGGCGAGCTCGAACATACGATCGCGATCGCTAAAAAGGAACTTAAGAACGACCCGAACACGCCGATGCCTATGCTGGGCGTAAGGGTCAAACTTTACTCTAAGGGCTCAGGAAAATGGGAAAAGTCCGGCGGCGAAGCAGCTAAATTCGGTCTGACCACAACTGAGATACTCGAGGTCATACACCGCTTGCGGGAAGAAGGGCAGTTGGACCTGTTAAGGCTGCTCCACTTCCATATTGGCAGCCAGCTGACAGACATCAAACGCATCAAAAATGCAATGAAAGAGGCCGCCCGCACATACTCCAAGATCCACAAAATGGGAGCACCGATCGAATACCTCGACGTTGGCGGCGGCATGGCCGTGGACTACGACGGCTCCCGCACTTCCTTCGTGTCGTCTGCCAACTACAATGCACGCGAATTTGCGAACGACGTCATTTGGGTGATAAAGACGGTTTGCGATGATGAGGACGTTCCCCATCCGACCATCATTCAGGAAAGCGGCCGCTATTTGTCCGCGTACCATGCGATCCTCGTGACTAACGTCCAGGACGAGATTGAAACTGTCGTTGAGAGCCGTGTTCCCGTTTCAGTCGGTGTCAATGACAAGCAGATCGTTCACGAATTGTTCGAGCTCAGAGAATCGATAAACAGCAAGAACTACCGCGAGTATTACCACGACGCTCTTGAACATCGTGATGAACTGTTCACGATGTTCAATCTCGGCCTGATCGATCTCGAGGATAAAGGGAAGGGCGAGGTGCTCTTTTGGGATATCTGCGAAAAGGCAGACCAATTTGCCCAGCAGAAGAAATATGTTGCTGAAGAGTTTGACGAGCTTCGGCAGCTGATGTGCGCAAAATACCTGGCTAATTTCTCGGTTTTTCGGTCAATGCCTGACAATTGGGCACTCGAACAGCTTTTCCCGATAGTGCCGATACATAAGCTCAACAAAAAGCCCACGGAATATGCTACGCTATGTGATATAACCTGCGATTCGGATGGCATCGTGGACAAGTTCGTCGATCTGCACGACGTCAAAGAGATCTTGGAATTGCACAGCCTCACAAAGGATGAACCGTATTACATCGCGATGATGCTTGTAGGAGCCTATCAGGAAGTAATGGGTAACAACCACAACCTATTCGGCGTCCCGCATGAGGCACATATTTACATCAGCGAAGAAGGCTATATGATACGCAACGTCATTCCCGGCGATCGGCTAAAGGACGCCGTCAGGAGCGTGCGTTTCGACAATGACGTACTGCAGTCAACGTATCGAAAAGCGATAGAAAAGCAGATAAAAGAAGGCCGCATCAGCGACGACGCGGGCCAACGGATGATCAATTTCTATAAAAGCCAAGAGGACGGATATACATATCTTTCCCCAAACGGCTACGAAAAAACGAAAAGAAGATAACAATTTAATTGGATGGAAAAACTATGGTAGCTCAGAAAAAGACCAAGGCTTCAAAATACTTGACGGTTCCGACTCGGCCGGTACCCATTGACAGGGACCGATCGGTCGCAGGACTGCTCGAGAAGATGGAAGGGGCCGGTTTTGGAGCAAAACAAATGGCAGAGGCCCACCGCATTTGGCTGGATATGCTGGATGATAACTCCACTATCTACATGTGCGGTTCGGGCAACCTCATTACATCGGGAATGCGTCGGCTCCTCGCTTACGTCATTAAGAACCGCTTCGTTGATGTCATCGTTATGTCGGGCGATGTTCTTTATCACGATATTCACGAAGTTCTCGGCCGCAATCATTATCAGGCTCACCCGAGCATGAGTGACGAGGACCTTGAAACGTCGGATGTCGTTCGTGTCGGGGATGTCATGGCCAACCGTGAAGAGTATCAGGAAGCAGACGAGTGGATCGGCAGCGTTATCAATCAGCTGGAGCTTTCCAGATCCTACTCGATCCGTGAATTCCTCCATCTTCTTGGTCGCGAACTGTCAGAGATCGCAAACGAGGACGGCATTTTGACGTCCGCGTACAAGGCGAGGATCCCTGTTTTTTGCCCTGACCTCCCGGGTTCATCTCTTTCGGTCGGTATTGCTCGTGCCAAATTCGAGAAGAAGATCGCACTTTCCCTTGACGTCACACAAGACACGATGGAGATGATGACGATCGCACAGAAAACCCGTAATTCAGCGATGATCGCTCTTGGAAGCACCCGCAGCCAGGAAATGGTCAACCTGATGGAAGCGGCGTCGTATATCACGCGTACAAATACGCGCGGCCACAAATACGCCATTTCGATCGCAACCGATCAAGTACCTCTTGACACCAGAACGCCTTCTTACTCAGGCAATCACACAAATGTTTTCGGAAAGCTTTTGAAAGGGGCCACAACCGCTTTCGTCCCTTGCGATCCATCGATCGCGTTGCCGATGGTGATCACTGCCCTGTCACAGACTGCCGCTAAGTTCATGAAAGGCCGCAAACGGCCGACTTTCAGCTTCTCGGGCCGCGACATGACCGTCGATGTGCCGTAGGCGCATTGAATTTGTCATTTGTACGATGGAAAATGGGTGTTTGCCGCCCGTTTTCCATTTGTTTTTTGGGGTGGTTTAGAAATTATGTCAGAATCAGCAAACCTGCCTATGAATTTCGGCGGCATTGACGAACCGCAATACTTTGACCGTGAAAAAGCACGTATTTTGATCCTTCCTGTTTCTTACGAAGGCACAGTGTCTTACGGCAGCGGCACCGGGAACGGAGCTGAGGCAATAATCGATGCTTCGCGGAACATGGAGCTCTACGAGGAGGAGACATCGGCTGAGGTCTACAAGCTTGGGATACACACTTTGCCGACCGTTCGGCCTCGGGAAACTCCGGATGCGATGATGGCGGCGCTGTATGAGCAGTCGGCGTCGATCGTCGATCCGGGCAAGTTCGTTTGTATGATCGGCGGAGAGCATTCCATTTCCGCGCCCGTGATCAGGGCTCATAATGAACGCTATGAGGATCTGAGCGTGCTTCAGATCGACGCACACGCAGACCTCCGCGACAGCTACGACGGTACCGAGCATTCGCATGCATCGATCATGGCACGCGTCGTAAAAGATATGCGAATACCTTCCGTGCAGGTCGGCATAAGATCCATCTCTGCAGATGAAGCCGTTTCACTTAAAGAAGGACTGCCTACCAAGATCTACTGGGCGAAGGACGTAGTCGGAAGGACGGATTGGATAAACGAAGCGGTGGACGCGCTTTCCGATAATGTCTATTTGACCATCGATATAGACGGGCTCGATCCAAGTATAGTTCCCACAACTGGAACACCGGAACCCGGCGGATTGGGGTGGTATGAAACGCTGGAACTTATACGAACGGCGGCCCGACGCAAGAACATTGTCGGCATGGATCTGGTCGAATATTCTTATTCGCCCGAATATCCTTCGCCAGCCTTTCTTTGCGCAAAACTGATCTATAAGTCACTGGCATATATTTTTGTCGATGAAACACCGAAGATCTGATCTTCAAAGCCACCGAACATTGACGGTGGCAGCATCGTATACAATCTTTTCGGAGTAGTGAAATGAGTATCAACAAATTTGTAATTGGGGCCGCGATGGCGATGGTGGTTGTTGGCGCCGGCTGCAGGACGAATCTTCTTCAAATGGAAGATGTCCCGCCGCCCACAAAAAGCGAACCAATTCCTCTGGTAGTCGACGGCACTCGCACTTCATACGCTGACGTGGTCGAACGGACGTCTCCCGCCGTGGTCCGGATCGAAGCATCACGTCGGGAAAAGGCCCAATCACGAGGGCCGATGCCGTTCGGCGACGATTTCTTTCGTCAGTTCCAGATCCCGCGGCCCGATCAGCGGCCGCAGATCGAACGCGGCGTCGGTTCGGGTGTGATCGTTGACTCGGCAGGAACCGTGATGACCAATTTTCACGTCGTCGAAGGTGCAGACAAGATAACGGTCCTAACCAATGACAACAAGTCATACGAGGCAAAGATCGTCGGCACCGACGCTCCAAGCGATCTCGCAGTTCTCAAGATCGAGGGAGCCGAACTTCCCTCGTTGAAGCTTGGAGACTCCGACAGCGTCCGCGTAGGAGATATCGTGCTTGCCATCGGCAATCCGCTCGGGATCGGGCAAACAGTTACTGCAGGTATTATCTCTGCTAAAGGCCGAAGAACCGGTCTCGGCGACGGCAGCTTTGAAGACTTCCTCCAGACGGACGCTCCGATCAATCGCGGTAACTCCGGCGGAGCTCTCGTAAATCTTAACGGCGAACTTATCGGGATCAACTCGCAGATCCTTTCGGGCGGCCCGGGCGGCGGCAATATAGGTATTGCGTTTTCGATCCCATCAAATATGGCGCGCTCGATCATGGAGCAGTTATTGAAGGATGGAAAGGTACGCCGCGGACGGCTGGGTGTGAATATTCAGAGCATAACTGACGATACTGCAAAGGCTATTGGCCTGCCCGACACAAGCGGTGCATTGGTCAGTAACGTTCAATCCGGAAGTGCCGCCGACAAAGCCGGTGTTAAGAGGAATGACGTGATCCGTGCCATAAATGGCGAAAAGGTGGAGGACAGCAATGCCCTTCGCAACAAAGTTGCGGGCACGCTGCCCGGCACCGAGGTCAAGCTGTCGATACTTCGAGACGGTAAAGAAATGGAGGTTACCGTCACACTCGACGAACTTGACCCCAATTCTTCTGTTGGAACGACCGAGCCTGACAGCGGCGGCAACACCCGCCCCGGAGCGGAGAACCAAAGCGGCAAACTGGGCATCAGTCTTGAGCCGTTGACCGCTGCGACAGCCAAACGACTCGGCGTTGAAGAAGGGGCAGGCGGTATGGTGATCACCAAGGTCAATCCGGATGGGCCGGCAGCGGAGGCCGGACTTTCCGAAGGCGATGTCATTCTTGAGATAAATCGAAACTCGGTAAAGAGCATGGGCGATGTTAACTCGGCAATTGAATCTGCGGGCGACCGTCCGCTGCTTTTGCTTGTATCAAGCCGCGGACAAACTGTATTCGTCACCATTAGGCCGTAGTTGAGGCAGACCTTTTTTCCATAGGTAGCAGGCATTAATGCCTGCTGCCTATTTTTGTTTATCCTACTTGGTTGTGCTAAAAGAGTTCTGACTATGTGGGGCAAAATATATCTAGGCTTTTTGACGGTTTCGGCCGTTCTTATCTGTTTTTTTTCTTACTATGCATTCAGTTGGCTAAATAGTATCGGTTCGCCCCAAGCAGCATTTGACGGGTACGCTTACCATTCGGCGATCGCTGAATTTGTTTTATGGTCTTCAACACTCGGATTGATCGCCTTGGCCAACGGCGTCCTATGGACAACAGGTAGAGTTTGGGCGATGTGGACCACGTTTTTCTATTTCCTTATCTTTAAGCTGGGGGGCACACTGTGGCTCGGTAATGCTCTAAGCGCATTTGCCGCTGATGCCGGCGGCCAGCGAGTCGGAGTAGTATCGTCATTGATCGTCGGCGTCGTCCTGACCGCATTGATCGGTGCCATCCTGTATTTTGATCAGTTTATCGTTACGAAGATGCGGCAAAGAACCCTAGGCGGCGACGATACTCTCAAAATAGCCGGAGAGATAGCTGAGATGAAATTAGAAAAGCCCGCCGAAAAAGATCAGCAGGCTTCCTAAATGGTCGGGACGACTGGATTTGAACCAGCGACCTCTCGCACCCCAAGCGATTTGGGTAGGTTTTTATAATTTGTCAAAAGTGCTCAAAACCACTTAGAATCAACAACTTAACGGCTCTCCCCGTTCAACACTAACAAGCCATGATTAGCAACGCTGCAACCAACCTGCAACCAAGTTGCCCAATAACAATCAAAATCTCCGAAGCCTACCATCCGCCATTATGGTGACATTTCGTTCCGTTCGTCAAGAGAATAATAACATATCCTATCCATTGCCATCCGCTCATATTTTCCTAAAGCGTCGCCGTCACAAACCGTCCATAATTTACAATGATAGTGCCCGACTGCATCGCTCATTGCTAACATTTCACCATTCACCTATTCTGAATTTGGAGTAGATATGGCTTGTTGTGAAGATGATTGTGCGATTGAGGCTTTGCGGGAAAAGCAGAGTGCAACTCTGAGGATCGTACTTGGGATAAACGTTCTGATGTTTGTCACAGGTATCGGTGCGGGCATCTATGCAGGGTCGAGCGCGTTGCTGTCGGATTCTCTGGATAATCTAGGCGATGCAATGACCTACGGGCTTAGCCTTTTCGTTGTTTATAAGTCATCTCAGGCGAAAGCACAAGTCGCTCTATTCAAGGGCGGTTTGATCCTTCTCGCGGCACTCGTTGTTCTCGGACAGGTGATCTACAAACTGATTGTTCCGACAGTGCCGATCTTCGAAATAATGGGCTTAGTTAGCGTTTTAGCCCTAGTGGGAAACTCGATCTGCCTTTTTCTGCTTACACGGCACAAAACCGACGATGTAAATATGAGTTCGGTGTGGGAATGTTCGCGAAATGATATCGCGTCGAATATCTCCGTCTTTGTTGCCGCCGCTTTGGTGTGGTTCACGCACTCGGGCTGGCCTGATATTATTATCGCTCTCGCTTTGGTTGTGCTTTTCGTCCGTTCGGCATTTCGCGTCTTTTCCGGTGCGAAACGAGAACTGCAGATCGTCTAAATAAAACTTCCCACACTCAATGTGGAACTCCGCGTTAGCAATATTTTGGCTCTGCCAAATTAGAAACTCACCTTGATTCCCGTTTGGAGGAGACGCGGGCCTGAGGGCAGCAATCCACGCGTGCGGTCAACGATATATGTCCGGTCGAGCAGGTTCTTGCCCGTAATAAAAAATGTCGTCCTCCATTTCTCGACGCGGTAGTTTGCTGTCGCGTTCCAATAAGTTTGGCTTGGTATCGCGCCAAGTTGGCCATTCGCGTTTGGGTTAACCGCGTTCAAATCATCGCCGAACTGGCGCCCGATATAAACGTTCTCAACAAAAGCGTCGAAGCCGCGGGAATGTGAATAGCCGATGCTTGTCGTCATAAGAACACGCGGAGCATACGGAAGGCGATTCTCCGTTATCGAACAAGCCGTTGGCGATACACGCCTGGTCGTCGGGCAGTACGAATTGAGCGTTGCCGAACTGGTGATAGAGCTTAGACGCATGCCTCGGAACTCCGCCGTCGGTAAAAAAGTATAGGCGGTTCGTAGGTAAACATTATGGGGGCTGCGGAAAATTGTGCCTGAGTCGATCTGCCCCGTAAATTCAACACCCTGCTGTAGTGTGGCTCCGCCGTTTGTGAAGGCAGCCCCTCCGGCGACCGAAGCCGCTACGATCTGATTCTGATAATCGTTGCGGAAAAGGGCACCCGAAACTGCAATTCCTCTGAGTGGCTGGGTACGCACACCGACCTCATAGTTCCAACTCAACTCCGAATCAAGCTCGATCACGCCGCCAGAATTTGTGACCACGTCCTCTGCCCTAGGCGGGGAGAAGCCCCGATGGACGCCGGCAAACAGCGTTATGTTCTTAAAACCGGAGTAAGCGACGCCAATACCCGGGATGACCTCGGTCACGGTTGTTTCGCCCGTCACCCCTGTCCCGTTGTTAGCGAGACGATTCGTTCGGCTAAATACAACCCGCTCAAAACGGACGCCCGGCGTCAAGGCAAGATTCTTCCATGTGAAGCGATGTTGAATAAATCCGGATTGAGCGGACGCTTTCCGCTCGTTGTTTTCAACAATGGCGCCGTCACGCGAGGTTGGAAGATCGCCGTTTCGCTGAATCCGTTCCTGATCTTCACGATGAACCCTAAAGCCGACAACAAGTTCATTCGCGACTGATCCGAAATTAAAGTTTGTGGTAAGCCGTGTCTCGACGCCCTGAGTAAGATAATCGCGAAGCCTGCCTTCGTTGCCGCAGGTGGTGTTCAAAGCTGCCAGACTCAAGCAATCGGGATCGACATTCAAACGATTTGGACGCTGGCTGGAATTGGATGACTGACGCCACCAGTCGCGCGAAAAGTAGTTAGAGTAAAAGCTAGTCGTCAGATTGATTTTAGAGGTCAGAACTGCCGCGTGCTGCAGCGAGAAACCGGACCTGCGGCCATAAAAGAAGTCGTTTTTAAATATGTTGCCGCGGGGATCTGCGGCGTATTCCGCCTCATTCGCACCTGTGTAGGTTAGATTCGAATCCTCACGAAAGAAAGTAAATTTTCCAGTAAGGGCGTTGCGAGCATTTAGCTGCAAAACCGATTTGTTTGAAAAATCATACAGCTTGGAATTCAGATTGTCTCTCGACCCGTCACCTCGTTTATGGTTGAAATTAAAAATCGTGCCAAGTTTGCCAAATGTGGCGCCAAAACCTGCTCCGCCGTTGAAGAAACTTCTATTTCCTCCTTCTAGTTTGAAATTAAGTGTCGGTTTATCGGGCGGATTGGGTGTCAGATAGTTGACAAGGCCGGCAATTGTTTGCGGGCCATACCCAATCTGACCCGATCCCTTTAGAACCTCGATTGACTCGTATCTCTCTACCGGAGGGTGATAGTAAGACGCATTGTCTCCATAGGGCGCGTAAGACAATGGAAGGCCGTCTTCAAGCAGCAAGACCTTGGTTGAGCGCGTCGGGTTGGTGCCGCGGATGCCGATGTTGGGCCGCAAACCGAACCCCTCTTCGTCCCTTACATTCACCCCGGATACTTTCCTCAGCACTTCGGAGAAATTGAACGCGCGGCTGTTTTCCAGAGTTTGCCTATCGATCCGTTCGATAGAACCCGGAATCTCCGAAAGGCTTTCCGGCGTTCCGGCTAGATAGCTTGAAGTCACGGAGACATCCACTGCAATACCCTCCGGTTTTAGGGTAAAGACGATGGGCCGTGTCAACGGAACCTCGAATTCACTGCGTAGTTTTGCAAACCCAAAAGCCACAATAGTAACGTTGTACTTACCAGTTCGTAAATCCTTGATTAAGTAACGGCCCTCGCTGTCGGCTTTGATTTTTGCAGCCAACCGCTCATCTTGGTGCTGGAAAGTCAGTATTGCTCCTGAAATTGCGGCAGCGTTCCCATCGACGATGCGTATCTCAGCCTGACCGGCTGATTGCGAAGAGCCGTTTACCGCAAAAAGTGACAATGAGAACGTAAGTGTCAAAAACTTGAGAACGATACTCTTCATATAAAGATCCCGGCAGACCAAGGTCATGTGAAAACATTTTATTGAAATTGATTTTCAACTTCATTTAGAAGTTACAGGACCGAGTCGCCATAGTCAATCGGAGCAAGATGCGATATCATTCCGATCCACCAAACGAAAAAGCCCCGTTTGGCGACAAACGGGGCTTCCAGTTAATCAAGGATCTTTAGACAGCGGATTTGTCTTTCTTTTCCTTATCTTTGTTACAGCAAGAGCAGTCGCAGCTCTTCGCTTCGGCCTTGGTGTCCTTAGCGTCGGCGCTTGGACCGCTCACCGCGTCGGCTTTCATCTTCATCGGGCAAGATGCTCCGTCCGCCATTTTCATGCCGGTCATCGTCGCACGATCCGATTTCTTCATCGGGCAGGAGTCGCCCGTGCAGCAATCGCAACCGTCACAGCACGAAGCCGTTTCTTTACCCGATGCGTCCTTTTTCTTCATCGGGCATGAATCGCCACTGCAACAACAGCATGACACCGTCGTCGCGGACGAAATGGTAGTTCTAGTGAACGCAAAGGCCGCGATTGAAAGTCCGAAGACCATCACTGCCGCTATTGCGAGTATCATTTTCTTTTTCATGATATGTGTCCTTATGTTTAGAAATTATTAGTGCCACCGAATGCAAATATGCGTTCGATATTAAGTGCGACGCTAATCTGATTTCTAAATCCGAAAGACACAGTTCCTTAAAAAGGTCCCATGCCTGTCCTGAACACGCGAGTGCGTTACCGTGAATGTAGGTAAAATACTTTCGGGAATTGGTGGTACAAACCTGACCGGCGAAACCTTCGAAGCGATCGCTACCTGCTCTTGGCCTTGTTCGACCTTTCGAGCTTTGTCGAAAACGGCCTGTAGAAAACTACAGCACTCTACGCGACTTTCTCCCTTAAATTCAATAAAGGGACCCTTTCGAATAGCCTTTTTCGCCTTGTTGCAATGCTCGGACTTCTTTGCCAAAGGGCAAGATTCCGCAGCGATCGCTTTCGCATTCATCGTCTGACAGCACAATAAGAACACAACGCCGCTCAACCACACCGCCATGAATCCGGTGAGAGCCTTGTGAACAATTTTATTGAGGTGCCGCAATCCCATAAAACAAGTTTGAGAATATCACGAAAATGATTTTCGGCAGTAACAATAAACAAACTCCTGCGTAGTGCCGAAAGGCGTGTTGTGAGTTTCGGATTGGCTCGCGACGAGCTGGAACGGGCGGCCGAATTCGCTATGCATAGTCTCTGGACTGTAACGCATCACGTCGAGGCCGCTGCATTTCTTTGGCCCTTCTAGGCTGAATGACGCCAATATGATATGTCCCTCCGGCTTCAAGCTCCGGATCACGAGTTCGACATACTTGCGACGGTCGTTCTCATCGGTTAGAAAATGAAAAACCGCCCGGTCGTGCCATACATCGAATTTTTCGACGGGAAGTTCGGCGGTGGTAATGTCAGCGACGATCCAATCCACGCCTTTTGCTTTCGTCCCAAGTCGCTTTTTGCTGCCGTCGATCGCGTTTGCGGAAATGTCTAGAACTGAAATGTCGACAAATCCTGAGTCGAGAAGATCGTCAACAAGAGTGGAATTCCCACCGCCAACATCGATGATCGAGGCATCTTTGCCGACACCGGTGTTACTTATCATCTTGAGCGACGTGTCGAGATGTTCGCGAAACCAACTAACCTCGTCGCGGCCTTTCATTTGATAAACTGTTTCCCAGTGCTCTTTCATAGTCGTATGTCTGGACATCGGCCTTATACAGATGTTAGCGGCGTCAGCCAGTCCCCATCTGGTCAGATGGAATCGTCAACGTGAATGTCGTCAGATCAGCGGAACGATCTGCGGTTAAGTGTCCTCTGTGCTGTGTAGCAATTTTATGTGCGATTGAGAGTCCGAGACCAACTCCTTTCTCCTTGGTAGTGTAAAACGGGTCAAAGATCTTTGGTAGATTGTTCAAGTCGACCCCAACACCGGAGTCCGATACCTCGATAAGAAAGTTGTTTTCCCGCTTGGAAGTTCTAAAAGTCAGGGTTTGGTCTGAACCGTTTAAATGGGTCATGGCCTGTAGAGCGTTAATCGCTAAATTTAGTACCACTTGCTTTATCTGCTCCGCATCGACGGAAATCAGGGGAAGGTTCTTCTGGAGATTGCAAATGACGGTAACGGACTGGCTCGCAGCCTGGTTCGCGATCAATCCCGTAATTGAATCTACAATCTCATTGAGATCAGTTGGCGTCTTGGACGGTTTGGCGGGTCGAGCGAATCGTAGAAATTCGCCAACTAGCCGGTCTAACCTATCGATTTCACCCTTTGCCAGACTCACGAACTCCCGCCGAGGGCTGTCAACCTTTAACTCGTCTTCCAATATCTCTATGGCTCCTCTTATTGACGCAAGCGGGTTTCGGACCTCGTGAACTATGCCCGCAGAAAGCTCCCCTAAGGAAGTTAACTTCTCTGCTTGAAGTAGTTGTTGGAAGGTCGATTGCAATTCTTCATAGGCTTTTCTTTTTTCCTCTGCGTTTCGCTCAGCCCGCTCTCTGGATTTTCGCAAGCGGTCGCCCAGGGCACCCATAATTCCACCCACCAAATTAAATATCACAATCTCGGCATACTGGTTTATCGCATAATCGAAATGACCATGCTGCCAATGCATGTAGATGTGAGGCGAATAGACAATGGTTGTAAAAAGCGATGCTGCCAGCCCGCCACGAAGACCGAATATCAAGGCCGCCGCAATGATCGGCAAATAATAGATACGTTGATATATTTCATGCCAAACAACCCGATCGGTAGGCGTAAGAAAATGAAGAACAGTTATGAGAATAATCACGCCGGCAATAGCCATCCAGACGTAAAGGCGGTTTCGTGAAGACGTGATGTTGAATGTCTGAGTATCCATCTACAAGGGTTTAGGTGCTCGAATCTGTCTCTTCCAAACCGTACTTTTGAATCCTGTAGATCAAAGCACTTCTGGTAATACCGAGGTACTTTGCGGTTTGCGATTGATTCCCTTGATGCCTGAGTAAGGAGGTACGAATAATCTCCCGTTCCAGAGCTTCGAGATTTATCGGCTCAGAAGGCATTTCGAACCACAGTTCATCCTTGGTGGCAGAGGGAGTTTTTACATTTTCAGGTACGTCATGGAGAGTCAACGTGTCACCGTCCGAAAGGACGACCATCCGTTCCAGAAGATTCTCCAATTCGCGAACATTCCCCATCCACGGGTAGTCGAAAAAAATCTTGAATACTTCACGAGCTATTTTTGGCGGCCGAATGCCGTGTTTTGAGGCCGAGCGACCGACAAAATGTTCCGTCAGTATCGGAAGATCCTCTCGGCGTTCACGCAGCGGTGGAATCGTGATCGGAACTACCGCGAGTCGGTAGTAAAGATCCTCGCGGAAGACGTTCTCCTTTATAAGTTCCGGTAGGTTTTCGTTGGTCGCAACAATAATTCGAACATCTATTTTACGCGGCGTATTCTCGCCTAGGCGTGTCACTTCCTGCTCCTGTAAAACCCTCAAAAGCCTTGTTTGCGATTGTAGAGGCATGGCACTTATCTCATCAAGAAATAAGGTCCCGCCGTTTGCTTCCTCAAATTTACCCCTCGATTCGAGGGAGGCCCCAGTGAAAGCTCCCTTCTTGTACCCGAACAGCTCTGCCTCAATTAGCGTCTCGGGAATAGCGGCACAGTTGATGGCGACAAAAGGATTGTTTTTGCGCGTGCCGGAAAAGTGTATTCCTTTCGCGATCAATTCCTTCCCTGTTCCTGTCTCGCCTTCAATCAAAACTGTTACACTTGTTTTTGATACTCTCTCAACCAGGTCAAAAACTTGCAGCATCTTTTCAGATGTGCCGACAACATTCTCGATCCGAAATTCCTCATGAATCTGACGTCTAAGCCTGCGATTCTCCGCCAAGGCCGTGCCGTACTTTAGTGCTTTCTCGACAGTGAGAAGAATCTCCTGACGATTAAAAGGCTTCGTAATAAAATCAAAGGCACCACCACGCATAGCTTCGACCGCTGTATCGACATCTCCAAACGCGGTAATAACAATGATCGGTACTTCGCTGTTGATCGCTGTTGCCTGCTGAACCAGCTGTGATCCAGATATTTTCGGCATTCGCCAATCTGTAATTAAGCAATCAACTTCCTCGGCCGAGAACAACTTCAGTGCATTACGTCCATCGCTCTCACTCATGACGACGTAACCAGCCTCGCTAAGTTGGAATTCGAGAACCCGACGCAATGAGTCGTCGTCATCAACTAGTAGAATCTTGGCGGCGAACTTTGTCATGTCGATCTTACCTTAACGCAAACACCCATACAGTGCCCCGTCAAACATGTACGGCTCTCATCACTTGGAAATGTCATCCCTTCCCGCAACCGCAATCGTCGCCGCAGCCGGATTCTGGCGAAAAGGCACGGCTTTTCTGAACCAGCGTTTTTGCGGCGAAGATAATCGCTCCAAGAATGATTACTACCACTATAAAATATTGAAGATCCATAGAACGTCCTCAAACCGCAAGGTTACTTGATCTCAAAAGTCAGCGTCGTCCATTTTGATTCGTAATTTAGTTTCGGGTCGTCGAGTTTCGCCATGTTGATGAATTTGACATACCACTTGCCGGATCCGTCAAGCTTCAACTTTACGAAGCCATTCGCGTCGCTTCTGAGTTCGGGCGTAGGCTTTAACTTGCCGCTTTCCTCGCGTCCGGCGAGTACAACTTGATTCGCAAGCGGTTTACCGTCTTTTAAACATAGGATATCGATCGTGTTGCCCTTTTTGAGACCGTAAGGATTCTGCTTTGGAACGAGCTCAACGGGGTAGCCCAGTACGGTTTTGTAGTCGTCCGACTGCCTGTTGCCTACCTGCATAATCGCCTTAACATGTTTTGCGTAACGCTCCACTGCGTCCTTTTCGAGTTCGCCAGTCTTGCGGCGTTCTTCAAGCGTATCCGGTAGGCCGTCTTCGCGGAGATACTCGTTAAAATCTGCTGCCTTTAGTGCGATTTCTCGCGGTTTGGTCGACAGTCCAACGACATAGGTTCCCGCCGCCCCGGTTGTCAGGTTTAGAAAGGCCGTCGTTTCGTCCTTCGTGAGATCGGCCTCCACTGGATGTACGCGATTCCCACCGGAAACGACACTCACATCATTTAGGCGCGCAAAGCTAACCGCTCCCTCACTCGCCAGAAACGTTCCGTTCATCACCTTCACGGTAAACTTCGAGTTAGGTTTCAGAAAATAGCTATCCGTCTTAAGAAACAGATCGTGCGCGAAAATCGACGCAACCAACGACAGCGATAAGATCATTATTAAGATTGTTTGTTTTTTCATTTCGATCTCCTCATTACTTGATTTCAAATGATAGCGTCGCCCATTTTGATTCGTAATTCAGCTTGGGGTCGTCGATCTTTACCATATGGATAAACTTCGCGTACCATTTGCCGGCGCCTGTCAGTCTGATTCTGAGCATGCCGTCCTTGTCGGTGCGGGCACTGGATTCGCCGAGCATTTTGCCTGAAGACTCGTAGCCGGTCGTTACTATCTGGCCCGCAAGGGGCTTCCCATCCTTGAGACAGAGTATGTCAAGTGTGGCTCCCTTTTTTAGTTTGTAGGGATTTTGCTGAGGGATCATCTCGACGGCGTATCCAAGGTTGGTTTTGTAGCTGTCTGTCGCGATATTGCCCGCCTGAAAGATCGTTTTGACATATTTCGAATAACGGTAACGAGCGTCCTTATCGAGTTCGCCGTCGCGCTTTCGGTTTTCCAGAATGTCCGGGATGCCTTCGGCGGGCAGGTATTCGTTGAATTCTTTTGCCGCGAGTGCGTTCTCGCGCCACGAGGTGGAAAGGCCGACGACGTGAGTTCCGGCCTCGGTCGGCGTAACATTGAGAAATGCAGTGGTTTCATTTTTTGTAAAATTCGCATCGGCAGGATTCGAACGCGTGCCCGAAGGCGAGACAACACTCACATCCGTCAAACGCGCGAACGCCACCGCTCCCTCGCTTTCCTGAAACGTGCCGTTCATCACGCTGATAGAGATCTTCTCGTTAACCTTTACAAAAAAGCTAGTTGGCTTTAAGAAAAGGTCGTGTGCAAAGACCGACAGGGTCGTCAAAACCACCGTCATTGCGAAAAAAATGATCTTTGTTTTCATGTGTCCTCCAGTTTTATCTTAGACATTTGTGCAATCTTATGGTTCCGAACACGCTGTTGAAATGATTCGTTTCCTCGACCGACCCAAATCCGGCCTCCGCCATCAACCCCGGCAACAGGCCATTGAAGTTATCAGCAGTGCTTTCAAAACCGTCCAAAAGCTGGATCAGATATGACGCCCCGCGCATTAAACGACTAGTGGGCAGCCCCCAATCCGCGACGTGAAACTCGCCATCGGGGTTAAGAACGCGGTTTACTTCGCGCAGAGTTTCCAACTTGCTTTCCCGAGATAGGTGATGAAAGAAAAGACTGGAAATTACCCGGTCAAAGGATTCATCTTCGTAGGGCAGATCAAACGACATTCCTTCGTCGAAGGCAATGTCAACGCCTGCCTTGTGTGCCTTCTTTTTTGCTATTTGTAATATCTTCGCGTCACCGTCAATCCCGACGATCATAGCGTTCGGCTGTTTCTGTTTCGTCAAAATAGATAGCGTCGCTGTGCCGCAGCCTAGGTCGAGAACACGATGACCAGCGGCGATCCCCGCTTGATTAGCTAACGCATTCTTGAAAGCGCTCTCGCGAGTCGTCAGAGCAACTACCGGATCATAGAGGCCCGTTAGCCAGTCATAGCTCAATGCAGGTATGTACTTTTCGTTGTTCATTCCTCTCACAATTTCAAATTTCTCAATCGCAGAGCATTGACGATTACCGAAACAGAACTAAAAGTCATCGCTGCACTCGCGATCATCGGACTTAGTAACAAGCCGAAAACGGGATACAGAACTCCCGCAGCGATTGGGACGCCGACGAGATTGTAGATGAACGCAAAAAACAAGTTCTGACGGATGTTCTTCATTGTCGCTTCGCTAAGCTTTTTGGCTCGAAGAATGCCGCGAAGGTCGCCTTTTAGCAGCGTTATGTCAGCGGATTCCATTGCCACGTCGGTGCCGGTTCCCATTGCAATCCCAACCTGAGCCTGAGCAAGAGCCGGGGCATCGTTCACACCGTCGCCGGCCATTGCTACGATTTTGCCGCCTGCCTGTAGCTCCTTGATCTTTTCGGCCTTTTGTTCGGGCAAAACGTCCGCGAAAACCTTGTCGATGCCGAGCTTTTTAGCTACTGCGTCGGCCGTAAGTGCATTGTCGCCCGTCATCATGACGACCTCGATCTTTTGCCGATGCAATTCGTCGATTGCTTCTTTCGCAGACTCTTTGACCGTGTCAGCGACGCCGACCAACCCAGCCGCCTTGCCGTCAACGGCGACGAACATGACGGTCTGCCCTTCGGCTCGAAGTTCGTCCGCTTTCCCATTTGCCGGAAAATCAATGTTGTTTTCCGTCATCAGCTTCGCATTACCCAGTAAAACCTTCTTCCCCTTGATCGATCCGGTTATACCTTTACCTGTAATCGATTCAAAATTTTCCACCTTTGCCAATTCGATATTTTTCTCTTCAGCACCTTTGATGATTGCTTCCGCAAGCGGATGCTCGCTCGACCTTTCGAGACTGGCGGCGAGTCTCAGAATTTCATCATCTGAAATCTTAGATTCGGAATTTGAAATTATGCGCTGCAGCCGAGGCTTGCCCTCGGTCAAAGTTCCCGTCTTATCAACGACAATCGAATCCACCTTTTCCAGAATCTCCAACGCCTCGGCTTTCTTAACCAATACTCCGTGACGCGCACCGTGTCCGGTGCCAACCATGATCGACATTGGTGTCGCCAGTCCCAAAGCACATGGGCAGGCGATGATCAAAACCGATACCGCCGCGACCATTGCGTAGGCGAAACTGCCGAAGATCATCCAGACGGCGAATGCGACAATCGAAACGACGATAACTGCGGGAACAAAATAAGCTGATACTACATCTACCAGACGTTGGATAGGAGCTCGGGAGCGCTGAGCCTCGCCGACCATCCGAACGATCTGAGCTAGCAACGTGTCGCTACCGACCTTCTCCGCTTTCATCACAAAGCCGCGTCTGCCATTGATCGTTCCGCCGATGACCGTGTCGCCCACGGTCTTTTCGACCGGGATCGATTCGCCCGTCACCATCGACTCGTCAACCGACGTATCGCCTTCAAGAATCGAGCCGTCGGTCGGGATTTTTTCGTTCGCCTTAACCCTCAATCTCGCACCCATCTGTACATCCTTGAGTGCAATCTCGGTCTCGGTGCCGTCGTCGAAAACAACGATCGCGGTTTCAGGTGCAAGTCCGAGAAGGGCCTTGATCGCGCTTGAGGTTTGGCTTCTGGCTCGAAGCTCAAGAACTTGTCCGAGAAGAACAAGCGTCGTGATCACTGCCGCTGCTTCAAAATATGCAGCGATTAGGCCAGTATGCACATTACGCATCGACGCCGGGAACAGATCAGGAAAGAACAGTGCGAATAGACTAAAGAGATAAGCCGCTCCTGTTCCGATCGCGATCAGCGTAAACATGTTCGGGCTAACATTTTTGACCGAAGCCCATCCACGCTGAAAGAAAGGAAATCCGCCCCACAGGACGACAGGCGTCGCAAGAACGAACTGTATCCAAATAGAAAGTTTGGGCGAGATTATCTCGTGAAAGTTCGGCAGCATTTCCGCCATCGCCAGAGCGAAAACCGGAAGAGTTAACACTGCGGAAATCCGGAAACGCCGTTTCATATCGATGTACTCCGGGTCAGGAGCATCGTCGAGCGTCATCACCTTGGGCTCAAGTGCCATCCCGCATTTCGGACAGCTTCCCGGACCGATCTGCACAACTTCCGGATGCATCGGGCAGGTGTACTCGACACCCTTGCTTTCCGCGTCTAATACTTCCTCTTTTTTCTCCTTAAGAAAGCTCGCAGGATTTTGTCTGAACTTATTCAAGCAGCCAGTTGAGCAGAAATAATAATTCTGGCCCTCAAAATCGTACTTGCCCGCCGAAGTCTCGGGTGCCACAGTCATTCCGCACACGGGGTCAACAAACTCCCCGCTAGGGGTCGCCCTCATGTCGCCGTGCGATACGGTTTCCGTTTTCTCGCGTCCGATCCCGACAAAACCACTCGCGGGAACGCCCTGCGCTTGCGCGATAAATTTCTGCAAACAGCCTTTCGAGCAAAAGTAATAGGTCGTCCCCTCATGCTTAAAACTCCCCGCCGCCGTCGCCGGATCGACCGTCATGCCACATATAGGATCGATAAACTCGTCTTCTGCTCCGTTCTTTTTTACATTTCCTGTCATGATCCCTCCTTGCGGTTTTCAAACTTCATTAGTTACCGCCGCAACAACTCGCCGGGCTAACGTCGTTCGGAGCCATGAATTTCTGCAGACAGGCTGTCGAGCAGAAATAATAAGTTTCTCTATCCTGATTAAGGCTACCGGCAGCATTTGCCGGTTTGACCTGCATTCCGCAAATTGGGTCGATGAAGGTTTCAGCGGTGGTTGTTTCGTATTCCGTCATATTGTTATCACTCCTGTCGCTAAAAATAACGACAAGAATTATTTTACAACCTGTCAGCAGGGGTCAGGTCAAGCCCTATCTTGCTGTCTCGCTTACCGACTCGATCAAATGGCAAACCGAGTCGCCCGTTGGCATTGAATTCCTCATTTTTGACCAGTCCTGAAGGGCATTCTCCATTTTCCGTTGGAGTTTCTGCATCTCTCTGATCTTTCGTTGATTCTCCGCAATCCGGCGAACGATAATTTCCCGTACCATCGGACACGGCGTATTTCCTTCTTTCGCCTCTTTCAAAATATCCGCGATCTCGGCGAGCGAGAATCCCAGATTACCGGCGGCTTTAATAAACCGAACTCGCACCGCATCAGACGGTTGGTAAACCTTGTAGTTGTTTTGCGTATTACGGGCCGGCTTTAGCAACCCGATGCGGGTATAGTGCCTGACCGTGTAAAGCGATACATCCGATTGTTTAGCCAGAACTGTTGCAGTCATCATTCACGTAATCGATTCCTTAATTATTCCGAAGAAAAGGGCGTCGGGCACAATAGGCACTACCCGACGCCTTTTTGCTCATCGACCGTATAAACTTCTGGACTCCCTTCCAAGTTGTCCTAATTCAGTGTCGAGCAAAAATTACATTAAGCTTTAGGAGTCGGAGACGCAGCAGGTGCCGGGGCACGGCGCGGAGCGCTCGAGTGCCAGTGAACGATCCGCCATTTGCCTTCGCGTTTTTCCAAGACTGCCGTGCCAAGGCCGCCGCTTTCTATCTTTCTTGTTCCCATCTCAGCGGCGAGACTGTACTTAAATGTCACCCATGCCGTCTTGCCATCGACCTTTACCTTCATATCGGAAAACGAGTACTTCGTATTTTTGAATTCCTTTAGTTCGGGAGCGAGATGCGTGTTGCGGTAATCATTCCAACCGTAATTGGCGTGTCCGCTTTCGAAGACGGTGACATCTTCGCTGTTGGCCCAGATCTTATCAAGGGCCGCGAGATCACCTTGTTCGACCGCCAGAGCCTCGCGTGTCATGACGTCCGTCACGGCCTTTACTTCGTCGTTCTGTGCGTAGATTGGGAAGCTAGGCTTTAATCCAAGTACGCAGGCGCCAAGCAACAACCCACCAACCAAAAGCTTGCGCAAATTTAATATATTCATAGTTTTCTCCGTTATCTGATTGAGGATCTGAAACAATGTTCAGAAACACGTTAACCTTCCGTAACCGGAACTGGATTCTTAGGCGGAAAGTCCGTTGTGTTATCAGCCCGATCTCTTTCCCATTCACCTGAACCGGACGACCCTCGTTCGCGTTCGGCAATAACTCGCTCAGCACTTGGCCGTCCGAATTTATAAAAGATCGCCGGCGTAACAATCTGGTCGAGCAGAGTCGAGGTCAGGATGCCGCCTAAAACGACAACTGCGAGTGGATGCAGGATCTCTTTGCCCGGGGCGTCGGCGGCAAGGATGAAGGGTATTAACGAGAGCCCCGCGGTCAGAGCAGTCATCAGGACGGGAACGAGCCTTTCCAATGAACCGCGGACGATCATGTGTTCGGTAAAATCTTCGCCTTCCTCTTTCATCAAGTGCAGGTAATGCGAGATCATCATGATTCCGTTTCGCGATGTGATACCGACCAGTGAGACGAATCCGACCATCGTCGCGATCGAAAACACGCCGCCCGAGAGGTGCAAGGCCCAGACGGCTCCGATCAACGCTAGGGGGATGTTTATCATCACCTGAATGGCTACCCGCCAGTCGCCAAAAGCTTTTATCAGAAGAAAAAAGATCGCGACAAGTGAGAAGATCGAAAGCAACGATAAAGTTCTGTTAGCCTCCTGCGATGCCTGAAACTGCCCTCCATATTCGAGGAAGTAGCCGGTCGGCAGTTGAACTTGTGTTGCGACGCGGCTTTGAATGTCATTGACCACGGAGCCAAGATCGCGTCCGGCTACGTTTGCTCCAATTACAATTCGGCGTTTTGTGTCCTCACGTAAGATCTGGTTCGGTCCCGGAAAATTCTCAACGGCAGCAACGGCCGAAATAGGAATTTGGGTTCCCTGAGGCGTATCGATCGTGACATTTTGGAGCGCGTCCAGACTATTGCGAGACGCCTCATCAAAACGAACCACCACGTCATAACGCCGGGCTCCATCAATGGCTTGCGAGACGGTTCGTCCGTTCAATGCTGTTTCCAATGTCTGCGTAACCTCGCCCGGCTGAAGCCCATATTGCGCCGCTTTGACGCGGTCAACATTAAATCGCACCTGCGGGATCAGCACCTGTCGCTCAACCGAAACGTCCGTTGCCCCCTCGACGGTTTGGATCGTATTGCGAATCTCCTCAGCCTTTGAACGCAGTGTAGCGAGATCGTCGCCGAACAACTTGACCGCGATCTGCGCCCGAACACCGGACTGCAAATGATCTAATCGATGAGAGATCGGCTGTCCCACGTTAGTGGTAACTCCGGGAACGACCGCGAGTTTGTCTCGGATCGCCGAAAGAATCTCCTCACGCGAACGGTCCGATTTCTTTAGATCAACATCGATCTCGGTGTAGTGAACCCCCTCGGCGTGTTCGTCTAGCTCGGCCCTTCCCGTCCTACGTCCGGTCGAGATAACTTCGGGCACCTCCAAAAGTAGTTTCTCGGAAATCTGGCCGATGCGATTGGATTCAGCCAGAGAAGTACCGGGCTGTGCCTGAACATTGACGGTAAGCGTTCCTTCGTTGAACTCAGGCAAGAATGATGTGCCAACAAACGGGAGCGTCGCCATCGTCAAGATGAACACCAGCGCTACCCCGACGATGACTTTGTAAGGATGACGGAGCGTCCAATGTAGAAGCCGCGTGTCGTATTTTTTTAACCAACGAACTAAGAAGCTGCCTTGGTGTTCCTCAGACGATGAAGACCGAAGCCACCGCAATATTCTCGAGAAAATAGAGGCTCGGTTCTCATCTTCGTGATCGATCTCAACCGGACCTTCAACTGTCTTTGACTCTTTTCGCCTAAACGTTTGCGGTAACAGATATGACGCTAAGACGGGCGTCACGGTCAAACTTACGAACAGGGATGCAACGAGGGCCGTAATGTACGCGAGGCCCAAGGGGGCGAGCAATCTGCCTTCGACACCCGATAAGGCGAACAGCGGAATAAACACGAGAGCGACGATCACCGTCGCATAAATGATCGATGAGCGGACCTCAAGCGAGGCGTGATAAATGACTTCAATGGAGGGACGCGGATTTTCAAGGTTCCGGTTTTCGCCGAGTCGACGGAAGATATTCTCAATATCCACGATCGCATCGTCTACCAACTCACCGATAGCGACCGCCAAGCCGCCGAGCGTCATGGTATTAACACTGATTCCGAAAGCGTAGAGAATAAGGAAGGTAACGATGAAAGAAAGCGGGATCGCCGTGAGTGTTATAAAGGTGGTGCGAAAATTGAGCAAGAACAGGAACAATACGATCGCGACGAGGATCGCACCGTCGCGCAATCCTTCGGTAACGTTGCCGATTGAGGCGTTGATAAAGTTGGCTTGCCGAAAGAGATTAGGGTTGATCTCAACGTCGGGCGGAAGCGTTTTTTGCAGTTCCTTTACCGCTTCGTCAACTTGCTTTGTCAGATCCTGAGTGCTTGCCCCAGGCTGTTTTTGTACGGAAACAATGACTGCCGGTTTCCCATCGGTTCCAGCCTCGCCTCGTTTGATTTTGGCCCCAAACTGCACCTCGGCGACGTCACCGAGACGGATCGGCGTGTTGTTCCGATAAGCAACAACGGTTTGCTTCAGTTCGTCGATCGAATAAAACCTGCCAAGGTTACGAACAAGGTACTCCTGCGATTGGGCATCTACAAAACCACCGGTGGAGTTGATATTCGATTTCTCCAGCGCGACCGAAACATCCTCAATGGTGATGCCAAACTGCCTTAGCTTCTCAGGTGAGACAAGAGCCTGATACTGTTTTACGCCGCCACCGATGGGAATAACCTGAGAAACCCCGGTGATAGTCAATAGCCGAGGACGGATAGTCCAATCGGCCAAGGTTCGCAGTTCCAAAGGATCAGTCGTTCCATCCTTGCTCGACACCGCGATCAGCATGATCTCGCCCATTATTGACGAGATGGGAGCGAGAAACGGCGAGACTCCCTGCGGCAATTGTTCGCGGGCTTCGGTTATCTTTTCCGAAACAAGCTGCCGGTTTCGGTAAATATCCGTTCCCCATTCAAACTCTACGTAAACGATGGACAACCCGACCCCGCTAACCGAGCGTACACGCGAAACGCCCGGGACACCATTCATCACGGTCTCGATGGGAAAAGACACCTGCGTCTCGACCTCTTCGGGAGCAAGGCCGTTCGCTTCGGTTAGGACGGTGATCGTCGGTTTATTTAGATCCGGGAAGACATCAACGGGCAAATTCAACGCCACGTAACTGCCCCAGACAAGCAAAAGGGCAGAGATCGCGACGACGATCAGCCTATTCTGCAGAGACCATTTAATAACTCCATTCAGCATTTGATTCCGGGACGCAGACTGCCTACTTGCTCCACTTTGCCTTCCATTCACCCATCATCTTTATCTCGGCTCCCTGAGCCTTGATTATCTGACCGGCGAGCGTTTTGATCTCGGCCTTTTCGCTCTTCTGCAACGCTTCTTTCGCCATCGCAACGGCTCCGACGTGGTGCGGTGTCATCATGTCGATGAACGCAAGGTCAAATTCCTTGTCCCTGGAGTTTGTAAGCTTCGCCATATCCATCTTCATGGATTCCATCATGCCAGGCATTTCCATGTTCATGGCGGCCGGCTTGCCCGCGAACCACTGTTCGCGCCAGCCTTTCATCTGGCCGATCTCCTTTTCCTGGTCGGCGATGATCTGAGCGGCAAACTTCTTGATATCGGGATTTTGCGTTTTCCCTTCAACCATCTTTGCCATGTCGACGGCTCCCTTATGATGGGCAGTCATCGTGTCGATAAACTGCAGATCGTAAGGCTGACTCGCTGCATTCGGCGAGCTTTTCATTCCAGAATGGTCCATCGACATGTTCGAGTTCATCGGCATGGAATTGTGATCCATGCCGTTCATATTCATTGATGAATTCGAATTCTTCATCATCGAGTTATGATTCATGGAACCCGAGTTACTGCCCGCCTGACCGCATGCGGCCAGGCCTAAGGCTGCCAGCCCCAACGTGGCCGTTAACAATAGTGTTTTCATCTTCTTCCCCCTCTTAACTTAAGCTGTCTCAACCCTCGCTGACGACGATGCTTCCCTTATACATTCCCATTCCGCAGGCAAATGATATCTGTCCCGATTCGTTCGGTATGATGCTGACGACAACGTCCTTACCCACTGGCAGAGTTTTGCGAATACCCCGACTTGCAAACACGACAGTGCTGCCGCAGTTCTTGTCGTTCGCACGATTGAACACGAGATTAAGCTTATGTCCGGCTTCGATGTCGATGGACGACGGCGAAAAGCCGCTTTTACTGACTTTCACCTTGACTGTACGTGTATGAGCCTCGACGCTCGTCGTGACAATTCCGACGCTAACAACGCCCGTAACCAGTAAAAACAAGGCGATCAATGATCTTTTCATAGTATTCTTCTCCGTTATTTATCAGTTTTGCTCGTTTGTTTTTCAAATTACATCGCTTATCTCACGAGTTTGATCGATAAATTCGCGTTCCATGTCGCTTATTTTTCATTCCACATAACATAACTCGCGTTCCATGTCGCTTACTTTTCATCCCACATCACAAAACTCGCGTTCCATGTCGCTTGATTTTCATTCCACGTCACAAAACTCGCGTTCCATGTCGCTTAATTTTCATTCCACGTCACAAAACTTACATTCCATGTCGCTTATTCTTACGTTTATGTAGCTACTCATTATTGAGTAACGACCAATTTCCCTCGCAGCATGTCCATTCCGCATGCAAATGAGATCTCGCCGGCCTCGGTCGGCGTGAATTCGACCAAGACGGTTTCTCCCACCGGTAGTTTCTTTCGGATATTTTGCTTGGCAAAGACGACTTCGCCACCGCAGTTCTCCGAATCGGCTCGATAGAAAGCCAATTTGACCGGCTGGCCTTTAACAACCGGAATCGAAGACGGCTCGTAACCGTTCGATGAGACGGTGATCTTCGTCGCACCTGCGGGAACATTCGCGGCCTTCACCTGCTTAGCTGTACCTGCCGGAACATTTACGATAAAAGGAACGCTGATAACCTTCCCGCCGCGTTGAAACTGCGCCCAGAGTTTGTAAAGCCCAGCCCGTGGGAACGCGGTATGAGCCGAAACCTCGTAGGCACTCGGCTTGTTAGCCTTTTTCGAATCTGCCCCGTGCGAATGACCATCGGCGTTGTGATCTTTCTTCTTGGCATCGCCGTCCATCTTCATCCCGTCCATCTTTTCGCCCTTCGCCATCGGGTGTGCATGGACAAAGTCAACAAGGTCTTCGCTGATAATGACGAAGTGCGCCAATTCGCCCAGGTAATTTTGCAGATCGGTCGCCGGCTTTCCGGTTTTTGCGTCAAAGACCGCAAAATCAAGCAACACTTCCTGTCCCGCTTCGATCTTCGCACTCGGCTTCATCGTCACTTTCACGCCATCAACCGATTTTTCCAGCTTCGTATCAGCAACGAGAGCGACTTTCGCCCTTTCAGTTCCCGATATCTTCACATCAATGCGTTCGACCACTTGCTTCGCATTAGGCGGCGTGAAGTCGGCGTAGAACTTATAATCGCCGCCGTTTGGAAACGTGTGCTGCACTCGATAAGATCCGTCGGCCGACGGCTCGGGGTGGACGTGATAGAACTCGGAGAGGTCCTTCGAGACGATCAGCAAGTGCATCGGCTTTTCGTGAACGACCTGCAGGTCTTTAATGACCGAGTTCTTATTGTCCTTCACCGTGAAGATGAGCGTCGCCGGAGCACCGGCCTGAACCTCGCCCGGCTCCGTTTTAAAGTCAACCTTGAAGATTGAATCCGAAGCTGCCGCGTTCGCGGTATTTATTTCGCTAGCAACCGTATTCGGTACATTCGCGTTGTCAACGCCCTGCGAATTTGCCCCGCTAGTACATGCCGTAAAAAAGACGGCAATAGTTGAAGTAAATAAAACGGTTACCAAAATAAATATTCTTCTCATTATTCTTTTCTCTCTTCTACTCGTTTCACCAATCTCTTCCTTATATCTATTCACCAGCCTGCGTAGTGCGGAGTTGATATACTCCTTCGATAACGACTCGATCGCCCTCTTTTAGTCCCGATACGATCTCGTAGAAATCCGCACCTTCGGCTCCTAGCGCGACTTGACGTCTCTCAAACGTCTCACCGCCGTCGAAGATAAACACAAATGTCTCTGCTTGTTCCCTGACCACCGCTGACTTCGGCACGGCCAGAACTTGCCTATCGCCGCTCGTGTCGATCGTGATCTCAACAAAATTGCCATCCTTGAGTCGGCTAAATGGATTCTTGACCTCGTATATCACAGGCACGGTCCGCGTCTGCTCATTTACAGTTTGGCCGATCGAGACAAGGCGTCCGTCACCGTCAGCCGTACCGATCGTGTAAACCTCGCCGAGCAGAGCGGACGACGTAAAACTTGCTCTCGTGGATTCGCGAATAGTCGCGAGATCCTTCTCAAAAACCTGCGCTTCTAAGAGGACGGTGGACAAATTCACGATGTTCAGTAACTCGGAACCGCTTGCGACCTGCTGTCCGCTCGTGGCTTTGATCTGGTCGATTATCCCCGTTATGGGCGATATCAAAGGGAAATTTCGCGAAGGCTGTCTGACGGTTGGAGAGCGGAAAATGGCCTGTCCGGCCTGAGCCGATTTGATCTGGTCGCCCAACAAAACAACTTGTTTATCCGCTGAAGCTATCTCATCGTCGATAACCCTGACGGCTGTTTGAGCTTCTTCGACACGTTTTCGAGGCACGGCCCCGACCTCAAGAAGGTTCTGAGCCCTTCGTAGCTCGCGCTGGGCTTGAGCAAGACGCGTCCTCGCTTGCCCCGCCGCCGCCCTTGACTGTGCTTGCTGCGACTGTAGCGATAACACGGTATTCCGCAGTTCCAATTTTCTAGCCTCGACCTCCCTCTGCTGCGCTTCGACATCAAGTCTTTGCGACTCAAGCCCGGTCTGCCCCGATACGTCCAGCACCTGTTCAACGTATCCGATCTGTTCGCCGCGACCGACCGCAGAACCCAAAGCCACCGCCTGATTAAACACGATCCTTCCGGGCACCTGTGCGGTAACGACACCTTTGGCGTCCGGTCGAGGCCTAACCACTCCTGTGGTTTTCAGGCCGCTCGTGATTTGCCTTGTGTCGATCAACTGCGTCTTGATCCCAAAAAGTAGCTGGGATTCTTTCGGTACGGTGATTGTCGCACCTATCGGTAACTCGTTTACCGCAGCCGTTGAAAAGGCATCGGGAGAAATTGCAGACGTTTCGCGAGTCTGAGAAGGCGGAAGAAGATACGCCAATGCAACCGCACTCAATATAAACACCGTGAGAACAACCGCACCTGTCGGTGCTAGTCGACGAAAAGACGCGTCCCCTTTTCTTTTCAGAGCGTAAAAGACGACCGCAAACGAAGTCCCCGAAAGTACGAGCAGAATCAGAAGACCGACCCAAAAAGATGTCCGGATCGGTGCTCGAGAAACCGTGACCGGAAAATCTGCCGAAAACGTCCGCTTGTCTTCAGTGGTTACCGCAACAACTAACTTGTAATCCCCCGAGCTGTCGAACTGGTAGGAACCACGGTAAAAGCCGCCCGCCTCTTCCTTCGCCGCTATATTTCCGGCAACTACGGCACCGTCCGGTCGAGTAATGCTAAAAACGACGGCGGCCTTTTCGACCGGGAGCGGTCCCGAACCGAACCCGCCCTGAACCGTTTCGCTTAGCGAAACAAGTACATGCCCCGTTTCGCCGGAGCGCGGATCGCCAGGGAGGCGTTTCATAATGACAGTCAGTTCGCCGTTGTCGTTCTTCACATTCCGTTCGGAAGTGATCGTCGAGAGCGCACCTGATGCCGTTCCTGCGGGTGCTTGTCCGTTCACAGCCAAGGCTGTCATGAGACACAGCACGACAACCCACAAGGCGGCAAAGGACGATACTTGAAATCGCCTTGCCAATGAACAACCGGAACGCTCTCTAAGCATCAATTTTTTGATCGACCTATCCATTAATGTGTGTGTGCCTTGCCGTATAGAGCCTGCATCGACAGAACGTCGATCCTCACGGCGTCGGTGATTGCTTTTGCCAGATCATCCTTCGCACCGTTTGCCTTGATATCAGCCCCTAGCAGCAGATCGTCATCGTGACCTTTTCCGGCAAACTGACTGAGAAAGCCGGCTGGTACGCCTTCGGCCTTAATCTCTTTTATCGACGGCGAACCTTCCTTGTTCTCGTAGATGACGATGATCTCTTTTCCGGCTGCCTTGACGATCGTGACCGATCCGACCTGCGTTTTTGTGCCGCTGGCGGTGGAAAATCCCGGATAGGAATGATGATCTTTTTCGGAGACTTTTCCGCCCGTATCTTTTTCGATAGACGCAATCTGAGCGTCCGTTAGCTCCTTGTGCATGGCCGTGAATGTCTGAGCGCCGGGAAGCGCCGCTTTTACCGAGGCCGGAATCTCGTCGGCTTTCGCTGGCGCGGCAGCGTTGTTTGCTGTAGCAGTGTTCGCAGGCGCCTTGTTCGCCGTAGCTGTGTTGGCGGCGGGGGTTGTCGTTCCGCCGGAACACGCTAGTGAGAACAGGCTCGCGGTAAGTGCAGTTACGAATATGAATATTTTCATTTTTTCTCCTCTTCTATTCTTGGTTTGGTCGATTTTAGTAATCCGATACGCTCGGCTTTGTCTTCCTTAATCGACTTCAAAAATTCTTCCCGGTTAAACTGTCCTGGAACCGTCTTTGTATCCGGCAGGACCGATGTCGATCCCGGCATGAATGCGGATGGCGGGAGGGCGGCACCCACTGCTGCTTCGAGTGCGGTTAAGGTCGTGTAGTATTCTTCCAAAACCCGGTTGTAATTTGTGACGTTCTCATTCAAACGACGCTGTTCATTGACGACCTCGAACACCGAAAACTCGCCGGCACTATAAGCCGCACGGACAGTTTGCAAATTTGCCTCGGCTCGCGGCAGGATCTGAGTTGTGTACAGCACCAGCTTTTCCGCCGCCGCCCGATACTGACCGTAGGCAACGGCAACATCACGCCGTATCGTTGCTTCTAAAAATTCACGTGTCCGTGTAGCCTGAACCTGTTCGCCGACAGCGGAGGCAATGCCCCCCTGGTTTCGGTTTGACACCGGAAGATCGATCGACACGCCGAATGTCAGTTCGTTTTCCCGACTGTTGATAATTCCGCCGCCGGCCGATGCGGGCAGATCCGTGAATGCTTTAGTGCGCGAAAAACGCACTGACGGAGTGATGTCAGGAGCCGCCTGAGCGCGAGCCAAATCCAGCCTCGCGGTTCCCAGCCGCTCGCCGATCCGCGCAGCCTGCAGGTCGGAGCGGTCGCTCAACGCTTTTTGAGTAAGTTCGCTAAGACCCAGATCGAGTCGCGGAGGCCGGTCGGACTGAGGCGCTAAGCGAAGCGGTTCTGCGACATCTGCTCCGATCAACGTTCGAATTCTTAATATGGCCGTCTCCAATTCGTTTCTTGCTTCGATCCTTTGGATCTTTAGGCGGTCGCTTTCGACTTTGACCAAATTCAGATCGAGCGGTGCGACATCGCCCTCGTTTAGGCGTGCTTCCGTCACCCGAATCAGTTCCGCGTCAGCGGCGAGAAGTCTTTCCAAGACATCAAGCTGCCGCGCGGCGGATATAGCACGCGCATAATCGCGGCGAATTTCGACGGCGATACTCCGTTCGATAGCGGCGACCTCGGCGCGAACCTGTTGGAGTTCGAGTTCGGCAACGGTGCGTCGCTTTCCACGTTTGCCTCCAAGCTCGAAAGGTTGAGAGATCCCCGCAGAAAAGTCATACTCGCTTTCGCCACCCAAGAAACGCGGGCTGCCGTATTCGGTACTAAAGACCGGATTTGGCCGAAGTCCGGCTTGAACCAGACGCCCTTCGGCGATCACGAGTCGCTGCCGCGCCGCAAGCAGATCCGCCCGACGACTGCCCGCACTTTCAACAAGCCGCTCAACACTCAAGCCATCCTGCCCGATGTATTGCAGCGACGGGGCCGGAGTCGGCACGGGTGTGGGATCGGTTTGCTGGGCGAACGCCGAATGAAAGCAGCCAAAAAAGAGGACGGCAAAACCGAGCTTCGCTGAATACTCACCTATGATCGCTAAAATATTCCGTATGCCCATGGAGTGTTGGTAAACGATGTTCGCGAGATTCTTACGCAGAAAGTGCTTCCTCGTTAACTCCGGGGCCAGCGGCGAAACGCCACACGAAATACACAAGCCCGAAAAGCAGAATTATTACAAGCAAAAAGACAACGCCTATAACCAATTGCGTGAACCAAGACGTTTCGCCCTCGGCAGTGAGCGTGGGCGGCTTTACTTCGATACCGGAAAAAGTGGCGGTGTCGGTTTCGCCGTCGTGCGACACGTTAGCTCGCATCTTGTAAACGCCGGACGGCATCGCCGGAATTGTCACGCTGTATGTGCCCGCCTGTTCACCGGCCGCAACTGTCGCATTAAAGACCGTACCGTTCGCGGATTCGACCTCGACCTTGGCATCGACAGCCTTGAAAGGTTCGTTGGTTTCAAATTTCGTGATAAAAAGCAGCCCCGTCGTAGGCTTGTCGGGCTCCATCGCGGGGTGCTTTACCATTAGCTCGAGTTCGCCCAGACGAGTCGAATGGGATACAACGCCCTTCGAGTTCGCCGTGGTCTTTGGCTTCGCGTCACCATGATCCTCGCCGCCGTGGGCGAGCATCGCGGTAGGCGAGACAACCGTGAACAGGACGCTTCCCAGAATAAAAAAACCAATAAATCGCGCGATCTGACCTCTCATATACCGAGACGTAAGGGCAATAGCTGTACCACTCGCATTGTCCGATGTTTATTGGGTTTTAACGGGAGTATTCAACAAGGCGATGCGGCCACAATGTGTAATAAGAGACAGGAGCTGTCTGTTTACAAACACCGACCGCGGGAAGGCGGAGAATTATTCAGAAAAGCTAGCTGATTTGAAGAACGCATCGGTCGTTCTCTTCGGTGAAAAGTGAAACACCGCTCGGTCAGTCCATTCGCCGAAATTCTCGACCGGTTGGTCGGCGTCGAATAAACGGCAAAGTGTTATCCGGATTCTGTGATTTAAAACACGTCATCCTATCTGAACAAGCTGATCACTTTTGAGCAAGGATCTTTTCTAAGTCTTCGGGAATCGGCATCGTTTTGAAAAACCAAACGTTTGCGCCACCAGTGTTGCCTTTAGGATAAATGCCAAATGGCGTTTTGGTCGATGCTCCGATGATCCTCACGATCTGTCCCCAAATCTCACCGGGCGAATGCTGCTTTATCGCGAGCTTAAACATTCGCCAATGAATGCGAGTATGGTGATAGGTCGAAGTCTGACCAAGAACGTGGGCGCGCTCTAGGTGATAGAACGCAGAATGATAATCGCCGCTCACTTCAAGTGATTCTGCCTGAGCTAATTCGTGCATGATCGCGGTGGTCAACACCTTATTGTTTTGTTCTTTCATTTGATCTTCTTTTGATTAGTTCGGCGCTCCGATCTCGTTCCAAATAACACTGCCACGATAACCAACAAGGCAATTATCAGCAAGCTGGCAACCACAAAAATTATAAACTGGTGTTGCGTAAAAAGATGAAAAAGGTCCGCTTCCTGTTCCATACCATTTTTATAGATGTGCTTCGTGACACGCGAAATCGGCGCGTTCCGTCTGCGCCGTTACGTGGGCGATCTTAAACTCGCCTGTGCATGAATCGTGAACACGTTGTAATACGTCGTCGTGTTCCGCTCCGTCTGCAAGAACTGCGTGGACGCTCAGAGCATTTACGCCTGACGTTAGCGACCAAACGTGCAGGTCGTGAATTTCGGCAACGCCATCGATCTTGGACAACGTTTCACGCAAGGCCGCAATGTTAACGTCTGAAGGTGTGCCTTCGAGCAATACGGCTACCGCATCCTTTAGCAACGCCCACGTCCTCGGCAAAATAAACAGTCCAATGCCCGCCGAAATTAGCGGATCGGCGTAATACCAGCCGGTCGTGAGCATAATGATTCCGGCAATTATGACGCCGACCGACGTAAGCATATCGGACAAAACTTCGAAGTACGCTCCCTTCATGTTCAGGCTTTCTTTCGAGCCAGACCGCAATATGAAGACGCCAATTACGTTGATCACCAAACCAATAGAAGCAACTGCAAGCATTCCGGCGCTCTGAACTTCCGGCGGATTTCGGAATCGTTCGTAGGCTTCGTAGAGAATGTAGAGCGAAATAAATATGAGGACCACCGCATTAGTAAGCGCCGCAAGGATCTCGACACGATAGTAGCCGTAAGTGCGCTCGGGCGAAGCGGGTTTCTCAGCGAACCGAATCGCCAACAAAGCGAGTCCTACCCCAGCAACGTCAGTTAACATGTGTCCCGCGTCCGCAAGTAAAGCCAGGCTGCCCGTCCAGAACCCGCCAACGACCTCGACGATCAAGTAAAAGAACGTCATGAAAAAGACGATCGTTAATGGCCGTTTGTTCTTGCCCGCCGCTGATAGTTCGTGTGTGTGTCCGTGTCCCATTCTCTTGCCCTCGCTAGTTTTCTACGCAGCCGGACGACGCGATGCCGACAGGTGCCAGTGAATGATCAGCCATTTGCCGCTGCGTTTTTCGAGAACGGCAGTGATCAGACCTTTGCTTTCGACTTTGGCGCCGTTGGCTTCGCCGGTGATCACATAACGCGAACGTACCAATCCCATTTTGCCGTTGACTTTGGTCATGATCTCGGAAAGCTCGTACTTGAGATTCTTATACGCCTTCATTTCGGGCGCGAGATGCTTGTCGCGATAATTTGTCCAGCCTTGATCTTTACCGCCGCCCTCAAAGACGGTGATGTTCTCGTCATTAGCCCAGACTGCCTCGATCATTTTCATATCGCCCTTTTCCATGCCGCCGGTAAACTGTTGCACCGCCGTCTGTATTGCCAATTCGTCTTTAGTCTGAGCAAACGTCGGCACGGTAATAGTTACAAACACAACTCCAATTAAAAGAATCTTCCTCATAGTGTTTTCTCCTTTGTCCCAAATTAAAACCGATATCTGCGTCTATTTCGATTTCTTTCCGCCTTTATTCTTCCTCGTCGCTTATACCGACTTTCACCTTTTCCCGGATAAGTTTTGAATCCGTTTCGTTCGAGATAGAGCAGAAGCGCGACTAGACCAAATAACAGACCGGTCCCAATTAAGGCTCCGATCAGCGTCTGGAATGTCCGCCCAAAAACCATAAGATCCAACCCTAGATCAATACGACTGAATCAAGAGGCAACACAGAGATTAGTCCGTCGCCTTTTTTGCCGGTATGGGCGGCGTTTTTGATAGCTGCGACGATCTCATTTAAAGCGTCGTCGCTCGCGATAATCTCAATACGTTTGTTTGGCTTGAACGGATCGAGTGCGTCGGCCGCGGCTGACAATAGCCGCTGGCCAAATCCTTCGCTGTCAACGACGGTCATGCCGGGAAAGCCTTCGATCGTTTCGAGCACGGTCACTATCTCATCTAGTTTGAATGGCCGTACGACGGCTACGATCAGTTTCATGATTTAATCCTCCAAAGAATTTCCCTCGCTCGCAAAAATAAAATGCCACCGTCTTTGACGATAGCGATAGAACACCTGGGCAAAGCACCAAACAATAGGAGTTAAGGCACCTGCTTCAATCTCAATTTTGTCAGTATAAAGACAAGATCGTTCATCCTCAGCTTCAATTTTGATCAAATGATTCCAAACCGAAACAATTCCGCCTTTTTCATTTGTATAAAGTTCGGCTTGTTTGTCATCAACTCGCACAAAATGAATTTGGTGTTTCCAAGCAGGAATGAAATTGAAGAGAAACAGTCGGGTTTCGACTGTTTCACTCTCGGTCCATCTGATCGGGAAATTATCCTGAGAAAAGCCAAGCAGTCCCTTTGTAATAAAAACTAAGGTGCTACTTCTTTTCACGGTTTGCCAAGCTCTATCCGCGGAAATTTCTAATTTCGTTGTTATTTTGACGAGCATATCATTCACCAACTCTTAGCTCTCCGTAAATTCGCCTTCTACATCTTTCTCGATCCATGCATAAAGCGTCGGCAAAATAAGTAGCGTCAAGAGCGTCGATGTTATTAGGCCGCCGATGACTACTGTGGCGAGTGGCCGTTGGACTTCAGCTCCGGCTGACGTTGCGATTGCCATGGGGATAAATCCGAGACTAGCAACTAAGGCCGTCATCAGCACGGGTCGAAGCCGTGTCTCTGCTCCCTCACGAACCGCTTCCAAAACCGTCTTTCCTTCTTCGCGTAAGTGATTGATAAAACTTACCATTACAACGCCGTTTAGAACCGCAACGCCAAACAAGGCGATAAAGCCCACACCAGCCGATATCGAAAAAGGCATTCCTCGCATCGCCAATGCGATCACGCCTCCTACAATCGCAAAAGGAATTCCTGTGTAGATCAGGAAGGCTTGTTTTATTGAGCTAAACGTCGTGTAGAGCAATATGAAGATCAGGAAAAGAGCAATCGGAACTACGATCAGAAGCCTCGCCGATGCTCGTTGTAGATTTTCGAAAGTCCCGCCCCATTTCAAATAATATCCGGGCGGGAGCTGAACCCCCGTTTCGATCTTCTTTTGTGCTTCTTCGACAAAAGAACCAATGTCGCGACCGCGAACATTTAGCTCAACGCCGATCCTCCGACGCGTGTCTTCACGCGATATTTGCGCCGCTCCTTCGGCAACCTTTATCTCAGCAACCTGAGACAGCGGAACGCGGGAGCCATTTGATGCGGTCAATACCAGATTGCGGATCGTATCGACGGTTGCTCCCGAATCTTCGTTTAGCCGAATGACCAGATTGAAACGCTGCTCACCTTCATAGACTTGTCCAGCTTCTTTTCCGGCAACCACGGATTCAACAAGGTCGTTAACGTCCTCTACGTTTAAGCCATATCGGGCGATAGCCGCACGGTCGGGCTTGATCTGTAATTGCGGTAAGCCAGAAGTTGCCTCAGCTTTCACATCTTCGGCGCCAGAGACGGTCTGAACAACCTTTACGATCTCATCTGCCTTGTCCTTCAAAACGTCAAGATCGTCTCCATAGATCTTGATCGCAACGTCACTTCGCACTCCCGAGATCAGTTCAGCTACACGCAGTTCGATAGGCTGGGAAAAGCTTATGATGGCTGACGGAACTTTTTCTTCGAGAGCCTCGGACATTTTTTCGATCAGGACCGTCTTATCCTGTGTAGTTTTCCATTCGCTCTTCGGCTTAAGACCGATGAACAGATCGGAGAAATCGACGCTCATTGGATCGGTGGCAACCTCGGCACGTCCGGTTTTTGAAACAACAGTACGAACTTCGGGAAATTCCATGAGCACTTTTTCTACTTCGGTCGTTGTTTTGACCGATTGTTCCAACGAAACGCTCGGCAATTGCTGAACCTGTATCGCCAGATCGCCTTCGTCTAAACGTGGTATGAATTCCGAGCCAAGAAATGGAAATATAGACGCCGACAAAATGACCAATACAACCGCTACGGCCAAGGCCTGTGGACGATACTTCGCCATGAAATCAAAGGCCGGTCTGTAGATCTGTTTTGCCCAGCGAATCAAAAAGCTTTCCTTCTCCGAAACGTTGCCTTTCAGAACAAAAGTAAGCATCGCCGGAACAAAGGTAAGAGAAAGGATAAGCGAACCCAAGAGTGCAAAGATCACCGTCAATGCCATTGGCACGAACATCTTGCCTTCAATTCCCCGAAGGCTGAGGATCGGCAAATACACAATCGCAATTATCGCGACGGCAAAAACAACCGGTCGTGCGACTTCGAGACATGCCTCGAGAATCGTTCTTTCGGGCGGTTCGCGGGAGTTTTGGTGTTGTGCCTCCGCACGTCGTCTAACGGCGTTCTCGACCATAACGACGGCACCGTCAACGATCAGTCCGAAGTCTAGTGCTCCGAGACTCATCAAATTCCCCGACACATTGAAGAACCGCATCAGGATCGCCGCAAAAAGCATCGACAGCGGAATAATGGTTGCAACGAGTAATGCGCCTCGCCAATTCCCCAGCAGCAGCAAAAGAACAAGAATTACGAGCAATGCTCCTTCGATGAGGTTCTTTTCTACGGTGGCAATCGCACGGCCGATCAGGTCGGTTCGGTCGTAGAACGGTACTAGCTCAACGCCACTGGGCAACGATTTTTTCACCTGTTCGACGCGCTCCTTGACCGCCTGAACAACGGTCCGAGAGTTCTCGCCTTTGAGCATAAGAACAATACCGGCGACGATCTCCCCCTTGCCGTCCGCTGTGACCGCTCCTTGTCTGACAGTCGAACCTTCGACGATCTCGGCAACGTCGCGAACATAAACCGGAACGCCTTCACGTCCGGTTTTCACAACGATATTCCCGATCTCGTCCGGCTTTTCTATCAAACCGATACCTCGCAATAGATACTGTTCTGCTCCCTTTTCGATGTATGCTCCGCCGACGTTAGCGTTGTTCCGGGAGACCGCATCGTAAACCTCTCGAAGCGTTAGGCCGTATGACTGAAGCTTCTCGGGAGCGATTCTCACTTGGTATTGCTTCTCAAAGCCACCGAAACTGTTTATCTCGGTCGCGCCGGGAACACCGAGTAATTGGCGTCGAACATTCCAGTCCTGAATCGTTCGCAAAGCTTTTGCGTCGTAGCTTCCGTCGGGAGATATAAGTTCGTACTGATATATCTCTCCAAGTCCGGTCGATATCGGTCCCATCTCAGGCGAGCCAATGGACGACGGAATCTCTTCGCGAGCTTGAGACAGCCGTTCCAGAACCAATTGACGGGCGAAATATGTATCGACTGAATCGTCGAACACGACCGTAACCGCAGAAAGTCCGAACTTGGAAACCGAACGTATTTCCTCAACGTCGGGCAAGCCTGACATCGCGACTTCGACGGGGAATGTTACCTGTCGCTCCATTTCGAGCGGGGCAAGCGACGGTGCGGCTGTTAAGACTTGAACCTGTACGTTCGTTACATCAGGAACCGCATCGATAGGCAGATTCAAAAGACTGTACGCTCCACCAGCGGCCATGATGCCGACGAGAAGAAGTACGATCAGCCGATTTGCAACGGAAAAGCGAATTAGTGCGTTGATCATATTTCCTCTTAGTGTCCGTGTTCTCCGAGGTCGCCTTTTGCCAACTGGGTCTTGAGAACAAAGCTGCCCTTTGTCACGACTTTTTCGCCAATTTCCAGTCCCTTCAAGACGATCGTGTAGCCTTCGGCCTCGCCGCCGATCTCGACCTCTCGAACTTCGTATGCACCCGGCTCGTCGTCTTTAGGAATAAAGACAATCGTTTTGTCTCCTTCACGCTGGATCGCGCTAGACCGAACCGCCAATTCTTCTCCAGTCGCCGCTGTCGTTCCCGCATAAAATCCGACCTCAGTGAACATTCCGGCTCTAAGTTTGCCGTTACTGTTAGGGACCTCGACACGAACACGTGCTGTTCTGGTCGTCTCATCAAGCTGGGGATCGATGTAGGAAACTCGTCCATTAAGGTTTCCGATGTTCGGCGATTTGATCTCCGCAATGGCTCCAACATTGAGTTTCGATATATTCGATTCGGGCACGTTTGCAATAACGTAAACGGTACTGAGATTTGAGATCGCAAAGATAGGCGTGGCCGCTTCGACTCCGGCACCGGCGTTGAATTTTCTTTCCGTAATGACACCCGATAGCGGAGCTCGGACAGAAACTAGCGATGTGTCTTTTCGGTGGTCGTCGTCACCACTTATCTCAACTGGAACTCCAAGAGAACGCATTTCATCGCCGATATGACGTAGATCGACCTGTGAAGTTTCGACCTCCGCTTTCGCTTCTTGTAACTCACGGTTTAATGCAATGTTGGTCTGGAAATCGTAGTCGGCTTTTGCCGTTCGGTACGCCGTCTCGGCTGTGACCAAATCCTTTCCAGCACCGGCACCGAGGTCGATCAGTTTTTTCGTTCTCTTGAGTGTCGCGTCAGCCTCGTCCAGTTTTGCTTTTGCTTGAAGAACGGCGGATCGATTCTCAGCTTTTTGCACACGCGATAGATTTCTAACGGCCAGTTCGTACCGCGTTTTTGCCTCGTGCAATTTACCGTGCATCTGGGCAAGCTGAGGACTGGAGATCACAGCAAGGACGGCGCCTTTTTGAACATTGTCGCCGACGCCGTAATAGACTCGCTCAAGGCGTCCACCGACTAGCGGCGTTGCCATTTCCGTTCGTTCGGGGTTTAGTTCGACTGCTCCCGTCACGTAGAGTTTTGAGATCGCCGGTCGCTGTGTAACAGACTCCGTTTCGATACCGGCAGACTCGATCATTTCGGGAGTTAGCTTTACCTCACGGCCTGTTTCTTCTTCAGAATGACCCGGCTCTTCTTTCTTTTCCTCTACAACAGCTTTTTCGCCGGTCGCGGATCGATTGCTTATGATCCAAGCAAGGCCAACGACTGCGATTAGTCCGATGATTGCCGCCGTTATGATCCATGCCAGGATCGGGCGTTTGGCTGAATCGTCGCGTCGAGAACCCTCGCCACCGTCTAAATTCGATTCGAGACGGTCTAGTTCTGCCTCGTCGCTTGCGTGATGTTCGCTTTGTTCTGTGATCTTATTTTCTGACATATTCTTTTCCTTTAGTTTTCAAATGTGAGGCCAAGCGCAATGAATAGATCGGCTTCGGCACGGTACTTCCTCGTCAATGCTTCGGTTACGTCGCGGTTTGCTTCTATCAATCGACGCTGTTCAACCAAAAGATCGGTGATCTTTAACTCGCCGATCTGATAGACACTGCGGATCGTTTCGAGATTCTCGCGGGAACGCGGCAGCACATTGGTTTCGAGTGCGATGAGTGCTTTTCGTGCGGTTTCGAGTTGTTGAAAGGCAACGACGATCTCGTTACGTATCACGCCCTCGGCGAAGACTCGCCGCTCCTGAGCCTGTCGAATCGCGATTGCGGCCTCAGCCTTTGCACCCTGGTTACGATCAAACACAGGCAAGCCGATCGTGATACCGAACAGAAGGCTTCGGTCGCGGTCTTGTGGAAACGGGCCGGTTGGTAAATCGATAGTAAATCTGCCTTGTGAAAACTTTGTAAACGCGGAAATCTCCGGCTTCGCTTCGGAACGGATCAATCGCAAACCAGCATTTCCAAGTTGTTCCTCAAGCTCGGCTATTCGAATCTCAGGACGGTTTTTCAAACCAACTGCCAACGCGACTTCGGTCGAAGGCGGGAGTGACGGGAAGGTGGCGAGCGGAAGTTCCTCCTTGAGTCGAAGCGATTGTTCGTATGGAACCGCGGCGAAATACTTGAGCTTTGTGATCGCCGATTGGAGCCGTCCGTCAACCAGTTGACGCTGAACCCTAAGCCGTTCGACCTCTGTCTGCAAAAGGCTAAGTTCGAGCGGTGCCGTCTCACCCTCGTTGACGCGAATCTGCACAAACTTGATCGTCTCGATATCGATCGCAAGGATCTCGTCAAGGATCTTGATCTCGCGAAACGCCGAAAGTGCATCGGCGTAGTCGGCAACGATTCGAGAAATTATCTCTCGCTGCCTCGTCGCGATCTCGGCCTCTTTCAAAACGATCTCGGCGTTAGCACGTTCGATGCGCCGGTTTCGCTGGCCGTAAAGTTCGAGCGGTATTGAAACACCGGCGCTAAATTCACTATTACCGGACGAACCGACCAACCGACCGTACGCCTGATCGACCTCCAGCGTCGGATTCGGACGAAGGCCGGCTTGGGTCAAACGAGCTTTCGCCTTATCGACCTCCAATTGTGCGATCTTTATCTCGCTGTTTGATTCAATTGCCAGTTTGACGATTTCCACTATGGAAAGGCCGTCGGTCTGACTGTAATAGATCGGATATGTCGCATCGGCTAACTTTGTCTGTCCCGATATAGCGACAGTCGCAGTTAGCAGAGCTAACAAGAGAGTAAATCTGTGCATAAATTCCAAAAGCAATAGCTAACGAAAACGCGCGACAGTGCGGCCAAAAATGGGCGCGGCTATCAAACAAAAAGGCGCAGTATTGGTTCGTTAGTTAGGCTTTTGGCGGTTGCCAGATTGAAAATGAGCGGGTGGATTCGTACGGAGCTTTGTATTGAGAAAAATCAGCAACTGCCAGCTCCATGATCTGCGGAGCGGTCACGGCTGCTGAGTAGACGATCGTCTGTGCCGGATTGCTACCACAACATGAGCAGACACAAAACGGCGAGCAATCATCATTCGAGTCGCTGTCACTATCTTGCGAAAGCGGGTCCAGATGGGCGACCGTCTGAATCGGGTGACCCTGATTATCACGCGGCAATAGACTGTCCTTACACGGCTGTACCGAAAGGGCAAGTAAATACGCGACAAAAATGAAGGTCAAAACTCTCAACGGTTAAATGTTCTCAAATTCCCACTAAGATTGTCTACTGTAATAATTCGAAAGACTACTAGCCCGTTTTTTCGATCATAGTCCACCGCAACTTACATAGCGATTCAAATTCCGGAGGCTCTTCACAATCCAGAGGATTGATTTGCAAACGTCAATCTGAGATGTGGTCGATCATACTGCGGATATAAACGGAGCCTTTGTACGATCTTGTGAGCCAAAGATTAGTCGTTGATTTTGGGAGCCTCTATACTCACCGGCGTTGACTGTGAGCTGATGTATAAACGGACCATCGATAACAAGATCGACATGGGTAATGATGTAGTGAACGCTTGGGTAGCGTCGTTTGGCCAAGGTTGCCATAGTATTGCCGGTGTAGATCACTACATGAATCCCGAGGCGTTTAAGTCTGAATACGAGTTCTGCGACAGGACCCGGTTGGTCGAATGGTTCCCCGCCCAATATTGTGACGCCATCATGTTGGTGACGATTTGCGATGATTTCTTCAACAATCGACGCAACGGCAGCTAATTTTCCATTCTCTCGATTGTGGGTTTCCGGAACGTAGCAACCTGGACAACGAATTGAGCAACCGGCAACTTGAACTACGCTCCGACGACCCGGGCCATCAACCACAGAGTTGTGATATATGCGATGAAGCCAGATGTTATGGCAATCATCCTTAAGGTTACCCGGTTTCCAAGACTGACCTTCCATCGGCTTTCCGCAATTCAGATTTTGGGAAGTTCCAAGGTCGTCTCTTAGATCGATCAGTAGATCAGCGGAAATGCAAGAGACTTCTGCGGTAAGTTTCCCACTGTCCGGTTCGAGTATGAAAGTGATCTTATTGCTCATCCTCGTGTGTTTGTCTGTTTGACGCTGGGCGCGACAAAATATTCTTGCTTTTTGGTTTCGGCACAGGGATCGCCGAGAATTTCCTTTAACTGTTTCGCCGCTTTCTCACAAGCGGTACCCTGATACCCTTTTATCTCGGTTTCACAGGTTCCGTGTTCGGTATCGATCTTGAATTCAATTTCCGGCATCATCGGTGTCCTCCTAGTATTTAATCCTTATTTTGACAGTTTTGCCGATTCGTTCCTTGATAAGCGTGCCGCCGAGTTTCCTAGCCATCTTTCGGGCCGCTGCTTCGTGATAGCTGTTTTGTAGCTTGATGACAAAGTCTTTTCCAAGACGGTGCGCAAGATCCAAGTCATCGATAATTGCAACGTACCCTTTAACCGTTTTCTGAAACCCGATATCGCCCAATAATGCCTGGCCCAATACATCCCGACGCCGGATCACGATATCGGCTGTTTGAGGGTTTCTTTTGTCCCAGCCTTCGAGAGGTAAATTGCTCCCCTGAGTAGGCGATGCGAATCCACATTCCGCAAGGGCGTCGAGAAGCAATTCGCGATTCGGGAAAGACTGGGATTCAAAGGTCATATATTTACTCATTGAAGTTCTCCGTTTTTAGAGTTCATAGATTCGATCGGTGCGGTTTCCGGCAAGGGCAGTATTCTCGATTCGAGAGCCTACGCCTTTGATATTATTCCGAGCCCATTTGCGGATCTCTTCGATCTTCTCGCTCATCATCTGAGCTGTAGGCGTGATGTTCTCGGCGGCTTTAATGATGTCGCGGGTTTCAGCCTGGCGGTCGCCGTCGATGAAGGCTTCAAGAACTCCGTCTTGCACTGCGCCTTCAATCTCCGCCCCGGAGAAGTCCTTGCTTTTATCGACGAGTTTGTCGAGATCAAAGTGTTCGGCATCTAGTGCTCTTTTCTTAAGGTGAACCCGGAATATCTCTTTGCGATCCTCTTTCTCCGGAAGATCGACAAAGTGTATATATGAGAACCGGCCAATCCTGAACTGTTCGGATTCGAGTTCGCGGACGTCGTTGGCGGTAGCGAACACAAGTACATCCTGGTTGTCCTGCATCCAGTTGAGAAGATACGAGATGGTTCGTGCCGTCTCTCCGCCGTCCGTCTTGTTGGAAGACTTCATTCCTGATACCGCCTTTTCGAACTCACTGATACCGAGAATGCCTTTGATCGTTCCGGCGATCGACAGTGCACGCTTTATCGACATTGCCGACGAACCGATGACGCCTCCGCCCTCACCCATGATCGAACCGAAGTCCAGATCAAGGAGGGCCCGATTCGTGATGCTCGATGCGACACGTTTACAGAGATCCTTTCCGCAACCCGGTAGACCGACAAGCAAAATGCCCTTACAAGGTTCGACATGTCGCGCTTTTGCTCTCGGACTAAACGTATAAGCTGCACGTTCGAGGATGGCTCGAAGGGATTTATAGCCACCCAGGTTGCTTGCCGGTTCGGGATGAACATAGGTAAGCGAACCGCTGCCCCGAATTACATTCTTCTTTTCCTCAAGAATGACATTGATCGAGTCCTGATTGAGACCGTTACAGCTGATAACTGCTTTAGCTACCACATTGCTGATCTCGACTGCTGTTAGACCAAGTAGAGACTGCTGTAGTGCAACCTGGGTTTCTTTCGTAAGGCTGATATCGAGACCATTGGAACGCAGGTTCTCAAACTGAAGTTCTATCGAGTCTTCGATCTCGGATTCCTTCGGAAGATCAAGATCTATCTGCGTGACTTCCTTTTCGAGTGTTTTTAGTTCGGGAAAGTTCGGTCCTACAAACAGAATGGTGGCTTTCGTCGATTTCAGCTTCCAGGCGATCTCACGAAGTCGTCGAACCAGTAAAGGGTCTTCCTGCCCATACGGTGAGATATAAGGAGCGTAGTCACACAGCAGGAAAATACCTGTCTTCTGCTCGCTTATAAATCCAAGAAGACTTTCGGGATCTTCCGTATCGCCGATCGTTTGAGGCGAGCTTAGTAGTCCCTCTTTCGGATCGACCACCTTCTGAAGGCCGCTTGGGCGGCTCCAGAAATAGAGAGGCTTTTCCTTATGCCTCTCCTGAAAGACGAGATCGACCAACGCCTCCCTTACGCGATCTTCTTCGAAGGTATTGATAGCGATAAGCGGGTACCGGGCTCTGATCCTAATATCGAGCTCATGCAGGAACTTCCGGATGCTGTCGGCACCGGTTTCTATTTCGGACATTATTTGTTTACTTTGAAGCGTCTAAGAAACGGATTGGGTGACAAGACGGCGGTTGTTGCCGCCGCCGCTACCATTATTTCTCGTGTAGCCATTATGGCTAGGGTCGCCGTGCGGCTTTTCGGTATTCGTCATTCGCTCTACCTTCTGCATCTCTTCCCGTGATGCGATGCCGTTATCGATCTTGAAGCCGAGATTCGCCAACGCCCTGCCCACCGCGCTTGTCTCGCCGTTCTCGATGAAGGATGTGGTGTTTACATAACCTTGACCTCGAATCTCGAAAGCGTGGCCGGTCGAGCTTGGTTCGGCGTCATCCCGAATCCGATAGGCAGATGCTTTGATACATACGAAGCCGCTGTCTTCATTGAGTCGTATGATCTCCGTGACAATCCGGCCGTCTGGGTATCTCTCATAGAACTCGGTTATTCGTGCGTGGACAGGTATGTACTTGCTCAGGTCAAAAGTCGCCATTGTTTTGCCTCGTGTTTTTATAGTTCCAGAGCGGTGAGGCGGTCTTCATCGAGCAGTTTCTTCGAATGGACGGATGTCATCCTCAGAAGATCGCTCAAGGCCGTACGCATCTCCTCAGGCGAGCGCTGCTTCGCTTCCCGGCCGGCGGCAGTCTGCAATTGTAGAAGCAC
>JAHBSJ010000007.1 GCA_019639155.1 Acidobacteriota bacterium
GTCTTTTAGGACGAGACGGCTTCCGCCAATTCATCATCATCATCTTCATCGTCTTCGTCATCATCATCGTCGTCGTCAACGGCAATTGCCGCGGTCTGCGCGGCCCGATATTGCGATTCGGCCTCGGCAGACTGCTGTTCGGCGGTCTCGCGGGCTTTCATCATCGAACACACGCCTTCAAAAACAGCTCCTTCCTCGATGATGATTCGCGGAGTTTGTATGTTACCGACAACCTTTGCCGTGCGCCCGAGCTGAACGCGTTCGGTGGCGATGATGTCGCCATTGACGACGCCGTTCACCATCGCCGACGAAACCATCACATTTGCATCGACCTGGCCATTGGTACCGACGATAAGCGTGCCTGAACCGGACGAAACAGACCCGACCAGGTGTCCGTCAACACGGAGCATCGCGTGAAAACTGGTCTCGCCTGAAAGTGTCGTTCCGTGGCCGACAAAGCCGCTCAGACGGCCTTCTTTGATATCACGGGCCATTGATTCGCTGTCGGTGACCGCGCGTGACGGAACTGAAACGCTCTCGCTTCCGTAACTGCTGCCCGATGCCGGCTGATTGTGTGACGAGGGTGTGCTTTCTGAAGTTTCGTTTCGTGAACTTCTTCCCATTCGGATCATATATGGTGGTGCTCCTTTAGCAATATAAAGATCGGCGGCCGTTTTTTCAGGAGAGGACCTGAAGAGCGAAGCCGGTAAGCTTTTGGGCAAGTCTTCGTTTTATGTTCGCCTGAAATCAATGATAGATTAGCTTTTCGGATGTGTCTAGTCTTTTGTGAAAAGTTGTTAATTTTATCGTAAAATGAAATAATTGTAAGTTTCGGAGGTAAACGGAAAAGTTGTTTGTGGAAAGTAAGACAAAAACCAGGCTGTTAAAAAAAATGGGCCGAGCCATCGCCGATTTCTCGATGATCGAGGAAGGCGACAAGGTGATGGTCTGTGTTTCGGGCGGCAAGGACAGCTATACGCTGCTTGACCTGCTGCTCGATGTTCAGCGGCGGGCGCCTGTTAAATTTGAGATACTTGCCGTTAACCTCGATCAAAAACAACCGGACTTTCCCGAACATATCCTGCCCGAATATCTGGCCGAACGCGGCATCACCTATCGTATCGTCGAGGAAGACACGTTCTCGATCGTAAAGGCCCACATCCCGGAGGGCGACACGTATTGTTCGCTGTGTTCGCGCTTGCGCCGCGGGATTTTGTATAACGTCGCAGTTGAGGAAGGCTGTACCAAGATCGCTCTCGGCCATCATGCCGACGACATTGTCGCGACTTTTTTGATGAATCTTTTCTACGTTGGCCAGCTAAAGGCGATGCCGCCGATCCTGCGCAGCGACGACGGACGCAATACGATAATACGCCCGCTGGCCTACGCCCAGGAATCAGAGATCGCGGCGTATGCCGAGCAGCAGCAATTTCCCATAATCCCTTGCAATCTGTGCGGTTCGCAGCCCAATCTGAAACGCGCACGCGTCAAGCGGCTGGTCAGTGAGCTGGAAAAAGAGACGCCCTACATACGCCAGACGATGCTGACCGCGATGACGAACGTCACGGGCTCGCACCTGCTGGACAATGAACTCTACGATTTTCGCAACTTCGAGCCGGTGATAAAGGCAATTCCCGCCGGCCATGGCTCCGTGATGCGCGAGCTGGACGACGTATTCGACCACTCCGAAGCCGCCTTTGCCACCGAATCGCACCGCCCAAACGCTCTTCCCGTGTTGCAATAGCCTGGATCCGCCATCTTCTTCGTTGCGTAGCTACGCCTGATTGTAGCCGTGGGTTACAAGCCATGGGACGGGGTGAAACCCACAGGATCAGAGGTTGATTCAGGTTTGCCTTTGCCGCATCGCGGCAATTGACTGTAGCCGTGGGTGAAACCCACGGTAACGGAAGTAAATCAAAGATTCGTCGCGTCAGCGACGGTTGATGTCAATCGAACAAATATTTTTCGTCGTACTCCACACCGTGCTTTTGCAGAAGTCCGATGTATTCATCTTCGAATGACAACTTAGAGTGGTGCTCACGTTGGGTTCGGATATAATCCGCAACCGATGTTAGGGCCGACCTTGAAACGGAAAAAACACCATAACCATCCTGCCAACCAAAAGAATGGAATCCCTCAAACTCCCGTCTCATTCCATATGAAGAGTCCCCTTTCAACGCCTTGGCTATCTGACTCGGTGGTATGGTCGTTGGACACCCGATGAGAGCATGAACATGATCTTCAATTCCGCCGATCTGGATCGGCGTCATCCCATGATGTTTTGCGACGCCCGCGATGTAGGCCCAAACGCGTTCCTCGATCCCGGGATGAATCAATGGCTGCCTGTTTTTTGTACTGAAAACAAAATGCAGGTATATCTGCGAATATGTGTTTGCCATTTTGACGCGCGTCTTCAATCGTCGCTGACGCGACGCAAACATTCTAACGTATCTCGTCCGTGGGTTGTCACCCACGGCTATAATCAGATATCGCTATGCGATAGGATTCGGATCTTAGTTATGTACATTCGCGATAAACGTTCGCCGGTTCCCACGAGCGAGGCCGTATCCCGTGTGATGAGCGCGAACCGCGGAAAGGATTCAGGCCCCGAGGTCCTGTTGCGAAAGGCACTTTGGCGGCGAGGCTTTCGCGGATATCGCCTTCACTACAAACGCGTCCCCGGCCGGCCCGATATTGCTTTTGTCTCACGGATAGTCGTTTTTGGACTATTGACTTTCTATCGGTATGGTTTCATTCGATGATACCTAACAAGTTCGAAAAAATTGTCCGAGCGGCGACATTCGAAGAACTTTGGGCCTCACGCAAGCCGGATTTCAAGGCTCTCAACGAGATCCGCACACTGAAACGCCACGGAATTTCGGCAACGCACGAGCGACACGACGAAGACAACTTTCGCGTGATCGCCAGAGCGGCCGATGTCGAAGAAATAAATTATTTGGTATTGAAGCGAGGCTTTGCCAAGGTAATCGAAAAGCCTGCGAAGAAGCCGTACAGTGATGTAGTAAAGACCATCTTGAAGCGGCCGCGAAACGGTACCGGCGGCGGCATTCCGCTGACTCGCGGGGAGGTCGCCATGCTCTTCCTCGACGGCTACGCCGGCGACCACCCAAATTTGCTTAGCGTGTACTCAAAAGGCTACGGCGAAAGCCCGTGCTGGCACGGCCTCACCACCGACGACGTCCTCGAAGACGAAGACTCCGCGTTCGTCTGGTCGAAATGGCAGCCGCTTGAGCTATGGCTAAATGAGTTTGAGACCGATTGACTTTAGATACTCAAATGTTCCGTCGTAGAATTCCGGCAAGCGCGTGTGGTCGTCAGTGTCACCGCAGGGAAGAAATATAACCATTCCTTGGCGAGCTCTTGTCAAGAGTACACGATAGGCGTTTCCCAAATAGCGACGATTGAATTCATCGTTTACCTGTTCCCACCTGGTTCCGCGGAATCGTCGAAGCTCCCACTCGCCATCCTTTATAAACATGTCGCCGTCCCAACAAACACAAGTCCAATCGAGCTCGAGCCCTTGTATCGAAAACTCCGTCGCAACTTCTTCAAGGAAATTACAGGAACGAATATCGGTTCGCGGATTCAAAAACCATGTCGGAGCGTCTATATTTTCTCTTACTGAAATCCCGTGCGGACGCAATCGGTGGGCTCCCGCGGACGCTACAAGTCCAGCTGGCTCCGTTCCTCGGGATCGGTCGCGAAGCCAATTCTTTGCCGTTGGCAGACTACGGGTCAAACGAATTGGATAGCCGTCCTTCTCGAGGGTATAGAGCAACTGACTTGCTTCTTCAGTATTTCTACTCAACACGGCCTCAACAAAGTTAGCAAGGTTCTCAGATCGAAACGACCTTACAGGGACAGATAAATGGAGATCCGAATTTATGCAGGCATTCTCAAGGAGCCAACCACGCAGTTCGTGTGAAGCCACATAAATATCCTGCGATACGATTTGATCCGAAACATATATTCTCCAATCAGAATGAAAGTCACGAAGTGCCTTTATCCATTCGCCTAGGCCAGCCTCTCCAGAGCCGATTTCTTGCCCCCCACCAATCAGACAAACAATTGCAGCGTCATGGCTTCGCCGGTTCATTACATCAATCAGAAACTCGGGTTCAGACTTATTGAAATTTGGAGTTCCGCGTTTTCGAGACATGAAGTCCGTTAACTTGTCTTTCGTCCAAGCCCGCTGTGCTTCATCGAATACCACAACGCCATCGGGAACTTCGTTAGGATGCGCGATATAGTAATCGCGCCAGTGATGAATGTTTTGGACAAAACTGGTTGTCTCCCGACGGGCATCCGATAAAGTAACTCTGATGCCTTCGATCTGCGCCCGCGATACTTTGTCTCGTGCTAGAGATTCCCTTAGGACGTCGACCAACGGGCCATTGCCTGATAAAAATACTGACCGATCATGCCCCGTCTCCAAATACTTGGTTGCAATGTTCAGACCCGCGAGTGTCTTGCCGGCTCCAGGAACACCTGTTACAAAACAGATTACCTTTGATTGAGAAGTTCTAGAATACGAAATTGCCGATTCTACACAAGATGAGGTCTCGCTCAAATTTTTTGCTCCCGCTGAGTGCCGTGTAATGGCGTCCACCGAATTTTTGTTGTAAAGGGCTTGTGCTGCCTCGATAATTGTTGGAGTTGGTCTGTACGGTGAATTCTCCCACTCACTCGGTTTAATTGGTTCACTACTTTCAAGCGACAATGGTAAGTGGAATACAGATTCGAGATTGCTAGCGTTTGCCAGTAACGGCTTGAAAACTTTATCTGGATAGGCATCCAATTGATTTAATTGGTCTGGGGCATTTGTACAAACCAAAATTGGAAAGATCTTTATTGAATGACTTCCTTCATGAAAATTCTTCAGGTCAAGCGCATAATCAACTACTTGTTCGATGTAAGGAGTGTAAGCCGCAGCCCCGACCTTGAACTCTATAACGTAAACTGAGTCACCGATTATCAGAACATTATCGGCACGTTTTCCCATCCGCGGAATAGCAAACTCGAAATAGAGGAAACCTTTGTCAAGCGACCTAAGTGCAGTCTTAAGAAAAGGAATTTGAGCCTGCCATGCATTCCTGGCATTTATCCGAAGGTTTTGATTTCCTACTCGCGAAAGAAGAATTCCTAGGATGGTCTCTTGATTCTCATCAAGAAATCGTGGAACTGGCGCCGAGTAATATGCTCTCGTCAAGACTCTGCACCTCCTTTGTGGAAATTCGTAATCTCCGAAATTGACAGGTCAAAAGAAACCGCAAACTTTGCGATGTTTGTCAGCGATAGATTCCGTTCGCCGCGTTCGATCATGCCGATATAGGTGCGATGGAAGCCCGTTAGTTCGGCGAGCTTTTCCTGCGACAGGCCGCGGGCGGTGCGGAGGTCGCGGATGCGTTTGCCGAAGGCTATTAGTAGGGCTTTGTCGGCCATATGTGGCAGTTGTCGGTGGTCGGTGGTCAGTTGTCAGGAAAAATGGGCGGGCGCTGTGCCCGCGTTCCGACCGCACGCGTGAGATCACACTATACGCATTGTATGCAGGCGATCAACATACAATGCGTAGCGGCGGGGTTTGTGTGTTTGGAATTGCCCCGCTCTTTAGAGCGGGGGCAGATGGGCATAAAAGAAATCGGGCTTTAGCCCAATGACCGGTTTGGGCTGAAGCCCATCATTTGTGGGCAAACAAGACCCCGCTCTGAAGAGCGGGGCAATTCCCAATAGAAGCGGGGCAAATGAGATGCAGGCTGGCAGCCTGCGTCCCGGCAATGAAATGCGGGCAAGATGCCCGCGTTCCATTAGTCCAATTTCCGCGGGGCGAAGAGCTTGTCGTCGATCGCGGCGTTGTGACGGACGGACGTCGTTACGGCGACGTTGCGGCCCATCGACGGCGTTTCCGTCGTGGTGCGGAACGGCAGCCAGACGCCGTCAACCTCGCGGTAATCGGCGAAATCGGACGTGTAGGGCAACTGGATCGAACTGGTGCCCGAGACGATGACGCCTTCGCGGCGGACGGGGCGGAACGTCTTGGTCGAATAGTGCTCGCGATACGGCGTGCCGTCGCGTGGCGTAAAGCTGACGATCCACGTCTCTTCGTCGCCGACCTTGCCCTTGCCGGTGATCTCGATCTTTGAGAAATACTTTTCAAGCTCGAGCGCCGCATATAGATCGGCACCGCGTGCCGTGTCGGCCAGCCGTTTGCCGGTCAGTTTCTCGTTGGGGGCAAATGTGTATATCTCCTCGCCGTTCTTGCCGTCAAAATAGCTCCACATTTGGCCGATGTCTTTGCCGATGGCGGTGAATTTCGTCTCGGTGGCGGTGCGGTTCGGCGCCTTTGCCCATGAGGTCGTTTTTGCACGGACGCCCTGATTTTCCAGGTTCACGTCCATTTCAATCACACGCGACGTGATGCGGCGGATGTTCGCTTCGCCACCCATAGCGTCGATGGCCTTTTTCATCAGCTCGTCAACCGTTATGCCGTAGTCAACAGTGCCGGCGGCCGCCGAGCGTTTGAATTCGAACACGCCTTCGGGCTGATTCACCGCGACGGCCGCCACGGCGCCTTTGTCATCGCGTTTGACGGTCAGAAAATACGTGTCGGGCAGCGGCTGCATCGCGAATTCGTCCTTTTTGCGTTCGCGGAGTTCGTAGGGCTGCTGGCCGGGGATGTTGAACGTGACCTTGCCGGCGTCGTCCTTGACCTCGATCAGGCCGGCGGCTCCGGGAGCGTCGTATTTGCCGACGAGTTCTTTCGCGGGATTCGCGCCTGATTCGGCCGTTGTTTTTGCGGGCTCTGCGCCGGCACGCGGTGCCTTGCTCGTACGTCCGGGCTGAACGAGTTCGAGCTCGGCGGCCTGGCCTTCGGCGGGCGAGAAGTTCGCCGCGAAACCGTCGGGCAGCCCCGCGGGTTTGAATTTACGCGGACCTGTCGGCTCCAGCGCGTAAGGCGGCTGGCCGGGCAGCGTCATCACGAGCTTGCCTTCTTTTATGCTGACATCGATCTCGACCGTCGGCGTCAGGTTGTATTTGCCCGCGAGCTTCTGCATCTCGTCGGCCGTAACCGACGGCATCGCCGCCGGATCGCGGAGCATGCGGTCCCAGATGACGTCCATCAGCTCGTTGCCGAGCGGCGCGTTTCCGACGTTCATCAGCAGAGCGAAACCGAGCTTCTTTTCCGGCATGAAACCGACGAGCGACGTAAAGCCGTCGATGTTGCCGCCGTGCTGGACGACGGTCATGCCGTTCCACGTTTGGACGAACCAACCGAGCCCGTAACCTACTGAGCCCGTTGGCGTTACCTTCATATGCGGCTTGATCCATTCTGCAAAGCTCGCATCGGAAATGAGCTGTTTGTCGCCAACCTTGCCGCGGTTCATCGCAAAACGCAGCCATTTCGCCATGTCGTTCGCCGATGAATTAATAGAGCCCGCGGGCGCCGTGTCGGTGATCTCGCGAAACGGCACGCGTATGTGTTCTTTGGTGTCGGTGTTGTAGTTGTAGCCGAACGCGTAGTCCTTCGCTTTCTGCATATCGGCTGCGGTCATGCTGCTGTTCGTCATGCCGAGCGGCTTGAAGATCCGCTCGGGCACGAAACGCTCCCACGGCATCTTTTGCGCTTCTGCGACGGCCTCACCCGCGGCGGCGAACATTATGTTCTGATAGCCGAACTTTTCGCCGAGCTTGGCGTCGGGCTTTGCCTCGCCAACAACGCGGATCAGTTCCTGCCGCGTCAGACGGCCGGTGATCATCGCCAGGTCTGTGCGCGTCAGCCCCGAAGAATGCGTCAGCAGATCGCGTATGGTGATGTTCTTGTCCGTGTCGGGGTCAGCCATTTTGAAAAAGGGGAGCACCTTTTTCGGGGAATCGGTGAGCGAAAATTTGCCGTCCTCCGCCGTCATCAGCACAGAAAGGCCTGTAAATGCCTTTGTCGCCGAGGCTATCGGGAACTGCGTATCGGCCGTTACAGGTACCTTTTTCTCGAGGTCTTTGTAGCCGAGGCCTTTTGAGTAAATGACCTCGTCGTCCTTGACGATGACCAGCGACATTCCGGGAATGCCGAGCTCAGCACGGCGTTTTTCGGCGCGTTCCTCAATTGACGCAAGCCGTGCGGCGTAAGGGTTTTCGGGCTTTGTTGCGGTGCCTGTTTGAGCGAATGCAGGCAGCGGCAAAGCCGACAGCATTACAGCAAATGCGAGCAAATATGCGTGGATATAGCGGTATCTCATATTCGTCATTAAAATTTCCCCCATAAAAGTATATGTTTGTATTACGCAGCAGCGGCGTCCCGGGTTCGGAAAACCGTTCGCAATGAGAGATTAAATATTTGTTACCAGTTTACATCAGATGGACGAAAAAGGACTGAAAAAGGATCTGACGGCGCGTGCCGAATTGGAGCTGTATTACGATGTGTATGTACCCGAAGGACTTGCGAAACCGGCGCCGCTGCTGATCGCGGTGCACGGCTACGGTGCGCACAAGCGGTATATGATGAGCGAGGCTCGTGCCGTCGCTGGAGAGAAATACGTGATCGCTTCGATCGAGGCGCCGCATCCCCATTACAGGCCGACCGCCGAAGGCTACCGCATCGGCTACGGCTGGCTGTCGGACCAAAGACCGGAACAGCATATCAGGCTGCATCACAAATTCGTGCTCGACGTGATCGAAGCTCTCGACAGCGAAGGCCTGATCGACCGCGGGCGTGTTTTGATCTACGGATTTTCCCAGGCGTGTGCGCTGAATTTCCGTTTTGCGTTCACGTATCCGGAAATTCTTCGAGGCGTGATAGGCGTATGCGGCGGCATTCCGGGCGATATTGATACGAACGAAAATTATCGGCCGTTTTCTGCCGAAACGCTGTATCTGTACGGCAACGACGACGAGTTTTACACGCAGGAGCAGTTTGCGGGCTATGACGCAAAGCTCCGCTCGCTGCTCCCGAATTACACCTCAAAACAATACACCGCAAAGCACGAGATCACCGACGAGATGCGTGCGGATATTCGCAAAGTTTTGCTTGAATTCTGATGCCTATTTGGTAAATAATTGCCGAAATGTACAGATCTGCTCTCGGTTTTTCTTCCTTGGTGTTGACGCTTTTTGCGTTTTCGGCTTTTGCGCAGCAGAGCGCCCATCCCGGTATAGATCTTTATAACGCAGGCAAATTCCGCGAAGCTGCCGTCTCGCTGGAATCGGCCACAAGACAAAAGGAGACTAAGGATAATTTTGAGATCTGGAATTATCTTGGGCGGTCATATGTAGGGCTCACTGACAATAAGAAGGCACAGAAAGCGTTTGAAAAAGCGATAAAACTGGCGCCTGCGAGAGCGGATCTTCATCTGAATCTCGCTCATGTTCATATCCTTATGAGAAGGGGCAAACAGGCGCGGTCATCGGCAAACCAAGCAATATCGCTGGAACCACGCAATACCGGCGGGTACTATTTGCGTGGCGTTGCTTATTTCTGGGACGGCGATCTTAAGAATTCAGAAGCCGATGCTTCAAAGACCATCGAGATAAACCCGGCTTTTGGTCCCGGCTATGTTTTGCAGGCGGACATACAGATCGCGAGGCTAACTCGACGGGTCGACAACGGGTCAAAGCCGGAAGACGAGATCGGATTCCTTCGTGACGCTACTGAGATCCTGAGGATCGGCGAAGAGAAAAGTAAAGGACATCCCAGCTATGAGCAGGTTGTGGAAGCCTTGGAATCGACATCAGCGATCTATGAATATTTCTCAAAGTTCGGAGCAACGAGATCTTCTGAACCCGTCCAACCCGAACCCGGCGACGAGCCATTAAGAATCATTGAGAGGCCCCGGCCCAGCTATACAGACTCTGCTCGTAGCGCCGGTGTCCAGGGCACAGTAATATTGGCGGTAGTTTTTGGTGCAAGCGGCAGGGTAGAGCACATTCTAATACTCAAGAGGCTGCCAAACGGATTATCTGAACAGGCAAGAATAGCTGCAAAGAAGATCCAGTTCGAACCGGCGAAAAAGAACGGAATACCGGTTTCGGTAGTAAGGCTGGTCGAATATACTTTCTCGATCTATTCGCCATATATGGGCCGCAATTGACCTGACCGCAACCTCTGTGTCCGGCATGTGATCACGGCACGCGGCGGAGTTCGACGCGCTGAGTGCCGCGAGGCGTCAGAGGCTGGACGCCGTCCGCTGCAGGTTTGTCATCGACGGTAAGGATCTCCTGTTCCAGAACCTCGCCGCGCATACGCATAGAGCTGACGAACAGGCGTCCGGTGGATCGGAACGGCACGACGAACGTTTCGCCGATGATGCGGCCGGTCAGACGTGTTCCGCCGCCTTCGTCGATGTAAAGGTCGTCGGCTCCGGTGCCGCGGCAGAGTTTGTAGTCTTTCACCGTCGTTTTGCCGTCTTCAAGGTACGTCGTTTTCCACGCGGTGCAGGAATTGTCCGCCGACGGCATCGGGCCGATCTCCATCGTTACTTCGACCTTTGGAGCGTTCGGTTTTGCTGGCAGATCTTTCAGTTCTCCTTTCCACGTTCCCTGCCAGCGGGCGATCATCGCCGGCGGCGTCACGGGTTTGCCGAGCACATATTTGTTGTACCAGCCGAGATTGCGTTCCCAGCGGTCGCGTTGATAACTGGGCCGCTGAATGCCGTGATTCTCATTCGGATAGATGATCAGCTGCGTGTCGACGCCTAGGCTTCTGAGGGCCTGATACATCTGCTGGCTGCCTTCGATCGGTACGTTGAAATCGCGTTCGCCGCCCATGTAGAGCGTCGGCGTCTTTATCCGGTTGGCCTTTAAGAACGGATACGAGAGCTTCTGATACGTTTCCCACGCTTTCGGATCCCACGGCGGACCTATCTCATTGTCGTATTGCGTGATGTAATGATCAGTTCCGTAGAACGATACCGTGAACGCCGTGCCCGCACCGCTGACGCCGGCCTTGAAGCGGTTGTCTGACGCGATCAGATAATTGGTCAAAATGCCGCCGTAGCTCCAGCCGCCGAGGCCGAGGCGCTCAGGATCGGCAACACCGATCTTCACGATGTGATCCATCGCGGCGAGCAGGTCGCGAACCTCCCAATTTCCCCAATCGGCCGCGATCTTTCGCGAGAACGCCTTGCCGCGGCCCGAGCTGCCGCGGTAATTCACGGCGTAAACGGCGTAGCCGTTCGCGGCAAAAAAGTGCCGCTCGGTGCTGTAGCTGAACTGATCCTGAGCATTTGGGCCGCCGTGTATGCGGAGAAGCAGCGGAACATTGGTGCCGCGTTGATAGCCGACGGGATAGGTGATGACGGCGCCGACGGTCGTTCCATCCTCGCTTTTGAATTCGACGCCTTCGGTCAGCGGCATATCGAATTGCGAGAACAGCTCCTCGTTCTGCCGCGTCAGTTGACGCACTTTGCCATTCTCGAAAGCGTAGATCTCGTTCGGGCGGTCGAGTTTGCCGACGAGCATCACGATGCGGCCTTTTGACCAGCTCCAAGAACTGCCGACGAAAGGCGGCTGGATCATTTTTTCGACCGGCCCACCGGCGAGCGCCGCACGTGCGGGATAGCCGGAGCGGTCATCGGTCACGAAAAAGTGTATGTGCTTGCCGTCGTCGCTGAAGCGAACCTGCGAAACGCCGCGGTCGATATCCTGAGCGGCTTTCAGGCGATACGGGGCGGCGCTGCCGTCCGATGCGACGAGTGCCAGATGCGGCGTCTGATAAGCGTCTATCTCGATGCCGTCATTCTCGATGTAAGCGAGCCATTTCCCGTCGGGGCTCCATTCGGGACGTGCACGCGTAGCGCGATTCGCCATAGGCGTGATCTGCTTTTCAGTAGAGCCTGCCTTCGCCTCAGCGACGAAAAGCTGTGCACCCGAATCGCGGTCCGGGTCTTCGCGGCGATTGCTGAAAAACGCTATCCGCGTGCCGTCGGGCGACCATGTCGGCTGGCCCTCGTCCCACTTGCTCTTGGTCAGGCGTTCGAGCCTTTTGGACGCGATCTCGTAGATATAGACATAGCTCTTACGGTTCGATAGCAGATAGCCCTGGCCGTCCTGTTTGAAACGATAACGGTCGATCACGATAGGTTTCGGGACGCGCGGCGTGCCGCCGGCAGGTGCATCGCCCGCGGGTTCGTCCGGATCGGGATCGCCGATCGTCATTGCAATGCGTTTTGCGTCGGGCGACCATTCGTAGCCCTGCAGGCGGCCTTTGATATCGGTCAGTTGGCGTGCCTCGCCGCCGCCGAGTTCGAGCAGCCATATCTGGCTGCCGCGGTTCGGCCCCGGACGGCCGGAAACGAACGAAAGGTATTTTCCGTCAGGGCTCCAACGCGGTTGGCTCTCGCTTTCGGTCTCGGTGAAAGTGATGCGGCGTTCGGCGGTGCCGTCGTAACGTATCATCCAGATGTCGCTCTGCGAACGGTCTGCCTTTGTATCCGTATTTGACAGCACGTACGCGACCCATTCTCCGTCCGGCGAAAGCTGCGGATCGCCGACGTTCTTTATCTTGAAGATGTCGTCGATCGTGAACTGCCGTTTTGTTTGAGCAAAACCGACGGTCGTAAGTGCTGCAATTACAAGAAATAGCGAGATCGTGCGTCGAAGTGTCATAAGATATCTGCGGCATTCCGCGAGGTTAGAGCCGGCTGCGGAAAACGCGGTTTCCTCTTTTTAAGAAATTCAGAACAGAGAGATTATTCATTCGCCCGGCGGTCAAAGTCAATTGACGCGGATGCGCCGAACCTCGACGGAATTGCGAACATCTTCAGGCAGCGTGACCGTCGGCTCCTCTTCGCCGTCGCCGTTCAGTGAGATCTCGACGCGGATATCAGCGGCGGCGATGCGGTTCACGACGGAACGCGGCCCGTAAAGTATGAACGAGACCGTCTTGCCCGCCACGCCCGGCATCGGCACGGTAACGGGACGATCGACGCGGCGTTCGCCTATGCGGTATATGACGTCAACGAACGTATTCAGCACGGCGGCTTTCGGGTCTGATGCAGCGACAGGTATCTGGCGTGCCGTGTGGTCTGCTGTTTTACCTGCGATGTCGATCTTTTCGGTTCGTACGTATTCGACCATGCGGACGATGCTTTCAGGCCCGCGGACGCGAATTCGCGGCGGCAGAGCCGTGGTGCTGTAAACCTCGTAACCCGTAGCGGGCGTTCCGGTTGTCTCTACGCGGACCTCGACCTCGCGTTCCTCTACTTTTTCGATGGTTACCGCGATGCGGCTCGGTGCAACGTCCGTCAGTTTCACGCCCTGCGGAAGTTCCATATAGACGTTCTGCGGCGAGAGCGAGACGACGCGTTCGCCGGAAGCGGTATCGGAAAGGTCAACGGAGGCCACGAGTTCGCCGCGGTTCAGTTGCTCGACCTTGCGTTTGTCGCCTGATATCTCGACCTCGACCTCTTGCGGCGGTTCATTCACCACCTGCGCATTGCCGGCGACATTAAGATAGAGCGGTACCGTTAAGCGCCGCGTCGTCGGCGTACTGAGGCCTGTAACGCCCAGCCAAAGCGCGAGCGTGATGCCGAGCGCGGTCAGCTTCAACGCCCAGTCCTCGAGAAAGACCTTGCGCAGGATGTGCTTGGCGAAAAGTTTTGTTTCTTTACCTGAAGACATCAGAAGTTAGCAGTCAGCAATCAGCAATCAGCAATCAGCAGTCAGCAATCAGCAGTCAGCAATCAGCGGTCAGCAGTCAGCAATCAGCAATCAGCAATCAGCAATCAGCAACAAAGAACCATAGATCACGAAACAAAAACCAAAAACCAAAAACCAAAAACCTACAACCCATTACTCCGTGCTCTCTGTGTGCTCTGTGGTGAATACTTTCTAACTCGTTTCATTCTCGGCCTCTTTTATCGCGGCGGATTCACGCTGCGCTTCGATCAACGGAATTTCCAGAGCCTCAAGCAGTAATTTGCGCAGCTTCGGTGCGTCGATGTTGCGGTGAACAGCGCCGGATTCGACGTAGGTTATTAGCCCAGTTTCTTCCGAAACGACTACCGCGATCGCATCGGAGCCTTCAGTGATGCCGATGGCTGCACGGTGACGCGTGCCGAGCTCGCGTGAGATCTCGGGATTCTTGGTCAGCGGCAGAAAGACCGACGCCGCGGCGATGCGTTCATTTTGTATCACGACAGCGCCGTCATGCAGAGGCGTTTCCGGATGAAAGATCGACACAAGCAGGTCGTAGCTGATGCGTGCATCAAGCTGTACGCCCGAATCCACGAAATTGCGCAGCCCGACCTTGCGTTCGATGACGATCAGAGCACCGGTCTTTTCCGAAGACAATGTTGTTATTGCCAGTACGACCTCGTCGTAAACGCTGCCGCCGAATTGCCCCCGCTGGCGGCGAAGTATCGGAAATCGAAAACGATTCGCAAAATAGATCAGTGCCTGCCGTATCTCGGATTGGAAGAGAACGATGATCGCGATACCGATAAATCCGACCGCGTAGCGAAGCACGAACTCCAGCGTTGCAAGTTCCTGCGTGACGGAGATCCAATAGAGGATAGCAAGAATCATTATGCCGACGACGGTCGGCACCGCACGCGTCCCGCGAAGCAGCTTGAGCACTACATAGACAATGATAAAGACGAGTGCGATGTCAACGACATTGCGCAGCGTTGAAATTGCCGGAATGTAACCCGTGAGGTCCATCGGAAACTCTATCTGATTCGACAGAATATCATATCTGAGGTGCTGAAGAGGCAAGCGGGGCGGCCGCCGACGAAAAGTCGTCGATGCATACGAACGTAGAATGCAGAGGCCTAAAGGTTCTAGACCTCAAAATGCGGTTCGGCATTTTGCAGAACGCGGAGTTCGCTTAATGAAACGCGGTCGAGCAGTTCGTGATCCTCGAACATTTTCACGAGGCCGTTCACGGTCGCATATCGCGGTTCGTCCGCAATGGTCACGGGCAGGTTGATGTACGAGCGCAGATATTTATCAATTCCGTCGAGCAAAGCGCCGCCGCCTGTCAGTATCACGCCGCGGTCATAGATGTCGGCGGCGACCTCGGGACGAAGTTCGGTCAGTGAATCCTTGATGCGCTCGGCAATTCGGCGGACGATGCCCTCGACTATCGGGTAGACTTCACCGGATGTGATCTCGACCGCGGCGGGACTTCGTGTCTGCACGTCGCGGCCGCGCACCTCAACGGTCTTTGAAATATCGTCCGGCAAATAAGCTGAAGCAAACTTGGTCTTCAGCAGCTCGGTGGTCTCTTCGCCGACCTGAATTCCGCGATGACGCCGCAAATGCGTGGCAAGGCTTTCGTTGATCGCATTGCTGCCGTGACGGTCCGATGTGGAAAAGATGATGCTTCCCTTTGCGACGAAAGCGATATTCGTGGTCGCCGCACCGATATCAACGACTGCCGCGGCACGCTTGTCCGACGGGAGCACTCCCGCACCGAACGCAGCAGCGAGGCCCTCTTCCATCAAAAAGATCTTGCCGATGCCGGCATCATCCGCGGCATTTGTCAGGGCACGCTGCTCTACGTGCGTGACATCGGAAACGATGCTCATCACCGCCTGCAGAGCGACGTTCTTTCCGCCGGTCTTTGCAGTTTTTACGAAATGAGAAAGCATTCGCTTTGTTCGCTCAAAATCCCCGACGACGCCGCCGATCAACGGAGCGACAACGGTCAGGTCGCGGCCTTCGCGACCGGACATATCCGCCGCTTCGCGGCCGTACGCTACGATCTCGTCCGTCATTTCATTGACCGCGACCAGCGAAGGTTCGTCAAGCACGACACCGCGGCCCTTTACCGCGATGATGGTGTTCGCAGTGCCCATATCGATGGCCATCGAGTCGGTAACGAAGTTCTTGAGATTCTTCAGCATACGAGACCTGTTTAACGTCGGAGGTTTCGCTAGATTATACGACTAATCGCGGCCCGGCGACAACACATTTCACGCGTTCCAGACTACCTCGAAAACATCGACGGGCTGCTGTCGGTTCTTGACAGTTAGCGGGTCGCGGCGGACCAGAGGAAAGACGTCGCCGGCTGCTGCTGCGGTTGCCCCGCTGATAAGGATCTGGCCGCCTGTGGTGTTGGATTCGAGGCGGGCGGAGAGGTTAACGGTGTCGCCGATCGCGGTGTATTCGGATCGCAGATCCGAACCTATGTAGCCGACCGTAGCTACGCCGGTATGCAGCCCGACGCCGATGGCTATTTCGGCGAAACCGTCAGCCTTCAATTGCGGATTGAGCTCGGCAACTTTTCGCTGCATCTCCACGGCGGCCTTGACGGCGTTTCGTGCATCGTTCTTGGAGGCGGTCGGCGCACCGAACAACGCCATTATGCCGTCGCCGATATATTTGTCCAGCGTGCCGCCGTTGCCGAAAATTATCTCGGAAATGACTGAAAAATAACGATTTAGCAGTGCGACTATCTTTTCGGGCTGCTCCGTTTCGGAGAGCGACGTAAATCCGCGAATGTCCGCGAAAAGCACGGTTATCGTTTGATTGACGCCGCCGAGGCGGAACGAATCCGGGTCTTCGAGCAGCTGTTTCACGACGTACTCGGGCATGAAGCGGCTGTAATTGGCCCGGGCGACCTCTTCGCGTGCAAGCCGTTCGTGTGCCTTTACCGTTTCGACCGTGACGGCTGCCTGTGCAGCGACCGCACTGATCAGGGCGAGGTGTTCTTCGGTAAAGGCCGCGAATGGATCAAGCCGATCGGCGTAGATAACGCCGTGAACGCCCGACTGTGTGATCAGCGGTGCGCAAATGGTCGAACGGACGCCCTGCGAGACGATCGACGCCGCTCCCTGCAGGGATTCGTCGGCGGACACGTCCTGCGAGAGCAACGCTACGCGGGCGTTTATCACCTTTTCGGTGATGGTGCGGCTGACGCCGAGTTTTGCGGTCAGAGCGGACGACGTGGCATCACGCATCTTTGCCGCGACCTGATGCAGCGAGTTGCCTTCGCCGTTCGACGCGTCATCTATCAGCAACGCGACAACGCGGTCGGCGGGCGTTCCGCGAAAAATAAGGTCTGTGGCCTTTTCAAAAACCTTCTCGATGTCGAAGACCGTGCCGAGCGTCTTGCTCATCTCGTAGAGCAGTTCGAGGACCTTTGCCTTGCGGCGCAGCGTTTTTATCTCACCTGGCGTAACGAGAGCCGACTCGAGCGAGACGTTAGTAGCGCCGAGGATCTCATTTACAGAGATCTGCATCTGCGTGTGGCCGAGCGGTGCGTCCTCAAAATTTACCGTCTTTTTGCTCGGAGATGCGGTTTCGGTCGCTGGCTTCAGCGTTTCGATCGAGCGCAGCGTTACCGGCTTTTCTGCGACCGCCTCAAATTTCAGCGTGCTCTGGCCGATAGTTATCGAATCGCCGTCCTGCAGCATGCGTTCCAGCTGCATCTCGCCATTGACGAAGATGTGATTGACGCTGCGGATGATGGCACCGCCCTCCAGGAATCCGTCCACCAGCTTGAACGACGTGCCTTCGGGTGCAATGAATGCATGCTTGCGCGAAACGCGGCGGTCGTTAAGCACGACGTCGTTGCCGCGCATACGGCCGATGGTGCAGCCTGCGTCAGGCAGCAGCTCGTGCGTCCACGATGCGCCCGATGCGTCCGTAATGTGCAGTTTTCCTCTCAAGGCAATCGTAATTGTAATGGGTTACGATGAAATGGTAAATTGTCGGTTTTCGAACGGGACGCAAAAGATGATCTATTTCGACAATAACGCATCGACGCACGTCGCCCCCGAAGCGGTCGAGGCGATGATGCCGTTTCTCTCCGGCAGCTACGGTAATCCGTCGTCGGCACACAGCCTGGGGCGCGAAGCGCGAAGTGCTGTCGAGGAAGCGCGGGCGTTGCTTGCCGGATTGTTAGGTGCCGAAAATACGGACGAAGTTGTTTTCACGTCCGGCGGAACCGAAGGCAATAACTGGGCGATACTCGGTGCAGTGGAACTCACGGGAAAGAAGAGCATCATCACGACGCGTGTAGAACACGACGCCGTCCTGAAAACATGCCGCCGCATGGCCGCTCGCGGGTGCCAGCTGTCGCTGATCGACGTCGGCGAGGACGGCTTGCTCGACCTCGACGGCCTGCGAGCCGCGATAAACGAAGACACCGCGCTCGTTTCGGTGATGCTGGCGAATAACGAGACCGGAATCATTCACCCTATCGCAGAGATCGCCGAAATTGTGAAGAACAATTCGGACGCACTGTTTCACGTGGACGCAGTTTCGGCGGCGGGGAAGGTTGAGCTCAACGCTGCAGCGTCGGGCGTGGACCTGATGACCGTTTCGGGGCATAAATTTTACGCCCCGAAAGGTATCGGTGCGATGTTCATACGCGGCGGCGTCGCTCTGCCGCCGTTCATCACGGGTGCGGGCCAGGAACACGGGCGGCGTGCCGGAACCGAGGCCGTTCATCAGATCGCGGCCCTCGGTGCCGCGGCGAAGCTGGTGACCGATCTTTCTGCTATGGATGCGGTCCGACAACTTCGCGACCGTTTAGAGAACGGGCTTCTCGAAACTGTTCAGAATACAAGAGTTAACGGATCCCGCGATGCGGGCCGCCGGCTGCCGAATACTTCGAGCATTTCTTTCGAGGATGCGAACGGCGAGATGCTGATGAACCTGCTCGACAAAGAAGGCATCTGCGTTTCAACGGGTTCTGCGTGCCATTCCAAAGGCGGCGGCTCCGCCGTGCTCGAAGCGATGAACGTGCCGTTCTCGTACGCGATGGGCTCGCTTCGCCTTTCGCTCGGCCGTTACAACACCGCCGACGAGGTCGATACAGCGCTCAAAATAATTCCCGAAATTGTTAAGAAGGTCCGTGCTTTTGCAGGTGAATGAAATTCACGCCGCTTTGCTGATGCCGTAGCGGGTGAGTTTCAGGTACAGGCCGCGGCGAGTGAGGCCGAGTTCGCCGGCGACGCGAGAGATGTTCCAGTTGTGGCGTGCGAGCGACGAGCGGATGAGCTGCATCTCGAGGTCCGAGACCGCTTCTTCCAACGTGCCGCCGGCAGAGATATTTGCGAAGGGCGAGAAAGTGCCTTCATACGAGGCGATCGGTTCATGGGTGGATTCGCCGCCGAATGCCTGCAGCGGCTTGCCCGTTGGCTTCAGTTCGGGCGAAATGTGAGCGGGCGTGATCACCTCACCGTCCTCGGCCCGGGCGACGAAACGCTGCACCTCGTTCTGCAGTTGCCGGACGTTCCCTTCCCAATTGCACACCATCAGCATATCTATTGCCTGCGGCGTGACGGTGATGTCGTGTTTTCCGAACCGGTCCGAATAGTGATTGACGTAATAATTCACTATCGGCGGTATTTCGGCCCGGCGCTCGCGCAGCGGCGGCACGCGGAGACGGATGACGTTCAGCCGATAGAAAAGATCCTCGCGAAAAGTGCCGGCGGCGACCTTTTCTTCGAGCGGCATATTCGTCGCGGCGATGATGCGGACGTCCACCTTGATAGGCGATTTTTCCCCGAGCGGCTGTATCTCGCCTTCCTGCAGGAACCGTAAAAGTTTCGGCTGAATGTCCAGCGGCAGGTCGCCGACCTCGTCAAGGAAAAGCGTGCCGCCGTCGGCTGAACGAATAAGTCCGGGCGAATCCTGCACCGCGCCGGTGAATGACCCTTTTCGATAACCGAAAAGCGTCGCTTCGGCCATTTCTTTCTGTACGAGTGTGCAGTTGAATGGAATGAACGCCTCGTCCTTGCGGTTCGACAGTTTGTGTATTGCACGCGAAACGAGCTCTTTACCCGTGCCGGATTCGCCGGTTACGAGAACGGTGACGTCGGACGATCGTATCTTGTAAACCTCTTCAACGAGAGCCGTCATCGCCGGCGATGAGTGGATAAAGCCGGGCATCAGGCTGTTCGATGTGTACGGGCTGACCTCTGAACCTTGGGCCGAGCGGCGGCTGCCATCGCGAAGGGCGATCACGTCCATACCTAATTCGACCACACGCAGCAGCGGATCGAGCGAGGTGCCGTCTGCCAATTCCGCACCGGCTCGCGGAGACAATATCAAAACTGCCGGCGGCGAAGATGTCCCGCGCAGCCGCATGATCGCGACATTCTTCGAGCGTCCGAATGCCTTGTCGTCATCGGGGCCGGCTGTGTTCAGTTTGTTCACTAATTCGTTGCTCTCGACAGGTGACAGCCCATGCGTGATGAATGGATAAAGCCGTTTTTGGTCATTTTCCTGAGCAATAATGATCTTTTTCGCGTTGCTGTCCTGCTGCAGTACGGCCACAAGTTCGCGAAAGAGGAGCTCTCGCGACGCTGTCGCTTCGGCGAGCCGCACCGTCAAAAGCTGGGAAACGACCGAATTTGCACGGCCTTCGCGGCGGGGCGTTTCGGCGGTGTCGGCGATCTCGGTCAGGCGCTTTTCCGACGCCGTAACGAACTCTTTGATGCCAAGCTTCTTGAATATACCGATAGCAGATTCCAAATGCCGGCGGGCACGGACATAGTTGCGCCCATCTATGCTCGACCCGAGAAGCGAATGCATCAGGCCGGTGTGATATAGGTCCTGGGCGGTTTCGAATATGGTCAGCCCTCTGCTGAAATGATGAATCGCCAGTTCCAGGTCGTTATGTTCCGCGGCAAGCATGCCGCGAATTCGCTGGATATTGCCAAGAACAAAGAAATCCGCATCGGGAGCGTTGTCTTCGACCGAGCGCAAGGCGTCCTCGCAGGCTTCCCTGTCGCCCGACAGCAAATGAGCCTCGGCAAGGACGAGCCAGGCCATGTTTGCGTAGTGTTTGTCGCCGACCCCGGCTGACAGCGCTATCGCCTCGTTAGCCTTACTGATCGCTTTGTCGAGTTTGTCCTGAGCAAGATAGAGCCGAGCGAGGTTTCGCAGTGACTGCAGCCGGTACCATTGGTGTTTGTGTTCTTCGGCGAGCTCTACGGCCCTATTCAAGTTCTTTTCGGCGGTCTTCAGTTCGCCGCGAAGTATATTAAGCTCACCGAGGGAATCATAAATTCCCGCGACGTGAGCCGAGCCTTCCTTTTCCGCGATCTCAAGTGAACGCAGTATCATCTGTTCGGCCTTTTCCCATTCGCCGATCAAAAACAGATTGATGCCCAGATTGTTGTAGGCGATGACGCTGTTTAGCGCGTGTTCGGTGCGGTCGAAGAATTCGATCGAGCGTTCGAGGCAGGCGACACCGTCCTTCGGCCGGCGTAGGAACCAATATGCGCCGGACATATCGGTGTAAAGTTTCCCAAGCATGAACGGAGCCGAGTTGTTGCCGATGATGTCGATACCGAGTTGGAAATTCTCGACTGCTTTTTCGCTGTTGCCTTCCTGATGGTGGCTGTTCGCGATCTCTCGATATGCCTCAGCCATACCCAGCCAGTTGCCGTCAGCGCGGAAATGATCCAGAGCTCTTTCCGCATGGTCGCGGCAGATCGGGAATTCGTTGAGCTTGCGGTAAACGCGAGCAAGGGCAATGTCGATGGTGCCGAGCAGATGTTTCAGCTCAGGATCTTCGGATCGATGGCGGGCGTCTTTGAGAAGCGTGGCCGCTTTTGGCTGATCGCCGGTGTTGTTGTAGGCGATGGCAAGCTGGACAGTTACCTTTATTTGCGTTTCGGGAGCCAGTTCAGCGAGCTTTTCAGCGTCCTCGTATGGAAGGATCGTTTCGAGCGATTGCTTGTAACGCCCGGTCGTCTCAAGCGTAAAGCTGAGCAGGCGGTGCAGATTTGCAAGGTCATCGGGCGAATGCACGTCCTTGGACAAAGCGTCCCGCAGCATTTTTTCAGCGGCGCCCGAAAGCCCTTCGCGGAGCTTTTGCCCGACGTTGCGAAACAGAGCGTCGATGTTTGCGGCGGGGAACGCTGCCGCACCTTTTGCAGATGCTGCGGGCCCCTTTGCCTTGCTTATTGCCATTACGACTGCACCAAAAAAAGGTGTAATTCGCTGAAAAATTCAGTTTTCAGCCCGCCAAGATCGATAAAATTGAATACTAAGTAAACAGCGCAGTTGAAATGTAGCAAATCACGCCCGCGAAGTCTATAATTTTTTTCGTGCCCGAATGGACAGACAGCGAAGAAGGCGGCGTCGGCGTGTTGCCGGAAAAAAAGACGCGCCTCGAAAAGCCCAAGCTCTATAAGGTGCTGCTGCATAACGACGATTTCACTACGATGGATTTCGTCGTATTCATCCTGCAATACGTCTTCAAACGATCCGAGGCCGAGGCCGTGACTATAATGCTGAGCGTCCACAACAGCGGCGTCGGCATCGCCGGAGTTTATCCCTTCGAGATCGCGAACGAAAAATCGCAAAAAGCCATCAACCTCGCCCGCGCCCGCGAATATCCTCTGTTGTGTACGGTTGAAGAAGAATAGAGTTGTGATATCTTAATGTGAGAATTATGCGGAGGCCATCGCCCATTATAATCGAAATTTTAGGGACACCGTTCGGCGGCTGCTGAACGGCGAAAAAGCGTGATTCGCTGAGGTCCCAAGCTTGAAAGCGAGCTTGGGGCTTTTTGTTTGAGTGACACGCGGTTTTAGATATTTAACTTAAACCACCCGGTTCTGGCACAAAAGACGTGCCAGTGTTGCCGCGAACGGCAACCGCCGCAGGTGGTTCTGACAGTGTGATGAGTGAAGAACTGGAACTGAAGAAAACTGTAAATTTGCCGCGGACCGATTTTTCGCAGAAAGCGAACCTCGGCCAGATGGAGCCTGCACGGCTGAAAAAATGGCAGGAAGCGAAGCTGTATGAGCAGATCGCTGAAGCTCGGCGTGGGCGCGAGAAATTCATTTTGCACGACGGCCCGCCGTATGCGAACGCCGACATTCACATCGGCACCGCTCTGAACAAGATACTCAAGGATCTCGTCGTCAAGAGCCGTTCGATGATGGGCTACGACGCGCCGTATGTGCCGGGCTACGATTGCCACGGGCTGCCGATCGAGACGCTGGTCGAAAAAAAACTCGCGGAAAAAGGCAAGAACAAAGCGGATATTCCAGTGGCGAGTTTTCGGCGCATATGCCGCGAACACGCTTCGACAGCGATGAACAACCAGACACGCGATTTTCAGCGCCTGGGGATCTTGGGCGAATGGGAAACACCGTACCTGACGATGTCGCCGGAATATGAATCTTCGACCGCGCGTCTGTTTGGCAAGTTTGTCGAACGAGGTTTTGTTTACAAAGGCCTGCGTCCTGTCTATTGGTGCATACACGATCAGACGGCGCTTGCCGAGGCTGAGGTCGAGTATCGCGAACACACGTCGCCTTCGGTTTACGTGAAGTTCCCGCTCGTTACCGATCCGGCGGAGATCGACCCGGCACTCGCGGACAAGCAGGTTTATGTCGTCATCTGGACGACGACGCCGTGGACGCTGCCCGCAAATCTCGGCATCGCGGTGCATCCTGAGTTTGAGTATTCGGCGATCGAAGTTCAGAGTAACGCGTTTACGCGTGAAGAAACGCCTGAAGGCGTCACTCTGAACCCGGAGGTTTACATCGTCGCGAGCGAGCTTGCTCCGTCGTTCAAAGAGACGTGCGGTTTTGAGGACGCAAAAGAATTAGCTCGGTTCAAGGGTTCTAAACTCGACCGTATGCAGGCTCGGCACGCGTGGATCGACCGCCCGTCGCTGATAATGAATGGCGAGCACGTTACGCTCGGCGAAGCAGACGCCGAATCGGAGCTCGACGTGCGTTTTGAGAACAAATCGGCCAAAAAGAGCGGTACGGGCTGCGTCCACACGGCTCCGGGACACGGTGCGGACGATTTTCACATCGCGAAACAATACGGCCTTGAGGTCTATGCGCCGGTGGACGCTTCGGGCGCGTTCACGCCCGAGGTCGAGCATTTCGCGGGAATGCGCGTTTTTGACGCGAATCCGAAGATCGTCGAATTCATGCGCGAGAGCGGTGCATTGCTCTACAGCGAAAATTATCAGCACCGCTATCCGCATTGTTGGCGCTGCAAGAATCCCGTCATTTTCCGCGCGACGCCGCAGTGGTTCATCTCTATGGACGAGGCGGTGGACGGCCGCAGCCTGCGCGAACGCGCTCTCGCAGAGATCGCCGATGTGAAATGGCATCCCGCGTGGGGCGAGGGCCGCATGGCGAATATGTTCAAAGGCCGGCCCGACTGGTGCGTGTCGCGGCAGCGGTCGTGGGGCGTGCCGATACCTGTTTTTTACTGCTCGGGCTGCGACGAGGCAGTTGCCGATCCGAAGATCGTCGATCACGTCGCCGATATTTTTGCGAAGGAAACTTCGGACGCGTGGTATGCACGCGAGGCGGCGGAACTGCTGCCCGTTGGCTTTGTGTGCGCGAGTTGCGGCGGCAAGGAATTTCGTAAAGAGACCGATATTCTCGACGTGTGGTTCGATTCGGGCTCGTCGTGCGTCGCCGTTCTGGAAACGCGGGGCGACACGCTGCGGTTTCCGGCGGACGTCTATTTGGAAGGAGGCGATCAGTACCGCGGCTGGTTCAATTCGTCCTTGAGCTGCGGCATCGCGGCACACGACGCGGCACCGTATCGCCAGATCATCACGCACGGCTGGGTCGTTGACGGCGAAGGCAAAAAGCAATCGAAAAGCTTGGGAAACGTAACCGCTCCGCAAGAGATCATCAGCAAGTCGGGCGCCGATGTGCTGCGTTTGTGGGCGGCGGCGGTGGATTATACAGAGGACGTGCGGTGTTCGGACGAGATACTGCAGCGTGTCGTCGATGCGTATCGCAAGATGCGAAACACTCTGCGTTATGCGCTCGGCAACCTCGACGGCTTTGATCCAAGCGAACATTCGGTCGCCGAAAACGAGATGCTCGAGATCGACCGTTGGGCTATCGCCAACTTGGATGAGGTCGCGGAAAAGGTCATCACCGCGTATCGCGAATACGATTTTCAGGCGGCATATAACGCGCTGTACAACCTCTGCACCGTTACGCTGTCGGCGCGGTATTTCGACATCATCAAGGACAGGCTCTACATCATGGCTCCGTCTTCGGTCGAGCGGCGTTCGGCGCAGACGGCGTTATACGCGATCGCCGATACGCTTTGCCGTCTGATGGCGCCGTTGCTGGCTTTTACGGCGGACGAGGCGTGGGAAAACCTGCCCGGCGAACGCGAGGCTTCGGTGCATCTGGCTGAGTTCAGGGACGCAAAGCAGGCTGGCAGCCTGCGGTCCGGCGATGTGCAGGCCGGCAGCGTGCGGTCCGGCGATGTGCAGGCCGGCAGCCTGCGGTCCAATTGGGAACGTATATTCGCGATACGCGATGAGGTTTTGCGGGCACTCGAGACGGCGAGGAACGACAAGCAGATAGGTTCATCGCTCGAGGCGAAAGTTGTCCTGACGACCGATGCCGAGACGACGCGTTTCCTGCTCGACTATTACGAGCAGCTGCGATACATCTTTATCGTGTCGCAGGTCGAGGTGCACGAAGGCGACGCTTTCGGCATCAATATCGCTAGGGCCGATGGCGAAAAATGCGAACGCTGTTGGAATTACTCCACGCGCATCGGCGAAAATGATCGTTTCCCGACGTGCTGCGAACGCTGTGTCGATGCATTGGCGGCGATGAATTTATGAGAACAAAAAACGCGATCCTGGCCTTTTCTGTTTTTATGTTTGGGGCACTTTTGGGCGACGTTTCGGCGCAAGCCGTGCGAACGCCGGAGCCGAATTCGCCCGAGCGAAAAGCGATCCTCGAGGCTCTGCGTGTGCCGGTCGAACGCGATCTAAAGCAAAAGATAGTTTTCGTGGTCGATCAATTCAACATCTCTGGAAATTGGGCTTGGGTGAGCGGACGCCCGACGCAGCCGGACGGCTCGCGGCCCGATCTGAGCCGCACGGCGTGGGCAGATGCCGAGGACCTATTCGACGATAATTTCTTTGGACTGTTGAGAAAGACCGGCGGCAAATGGCGAGTCGTCAAACACGCTCTCGGCTGCACGGATGTCTGCTATCTCGATTGGCCGACGAAATACAAAGCTCCGAAACGGATCTTTCCCTTCGGCTGATCGACCGCAGTTTTGGGACGGCGCAATACGGAGGAACTGGAATATGCGAAAAGGTATAATTACAGCATTTTTGGTCTTGTTGGCGGCAGCGGCGGCCGATGTCTCGGCACAGCGGGTTTATACGCCTGAAAAAGGCTCGGCCGAGCGCAAGGCAATTTTGGACGCGCTCCGCGTTCCTGTCGAACGCGATCTTAAACAAAAGATAGTTTTCAATACAGAGCATTTCAATGTTCAGGGCAACTGGGCGTTCCTCGGCGGCGATCCGCAATCGCCGACGGGCGGCAAACCGAATTACCGAGGCACGCGATATTGGGAAGCTGTTCGTGCGGATATGTTCGACAACAACTTTTTCGCCATCCTGCGAAAAAGCGGCGGCCGCTGGCGTGTCGTTACCTATGCGATCGGCTGTACCGACGTCTGTTATGCCGACTGGTGGCGGCGGCATCGAGCGCCAAAGGCGATATTCCCCTATACTGAGTAAACTTGTGACCGGACGCGATATTTTGTGGAAACTCGGCTACCTCGTCATCACCGGCGGGGTTTTTATGATCGACCAGACGACGAAGGCGTGGGCAGTGAAACGCCTGCGTTTTGACGGCGATATTACGGTCATTCCCGGCCTGCTGAATTTTGCATACGCCACCAATACGGGCGTGGCGTTCTCAATGCTTGACGGCCACGGCGACGCAGGCCGCTGGGGTCTGTCTGCGGTCGCATTGGTGGCCGGTGTTTTGGTCCTGTATTTCTTTTGGCGGACGCCGCGAACGGACGACCGCGTGCTCGGAGCTCTCGCTCTGCTGCTTGCGGGCATCGCGGGCAACGTTACCGACCGCATTCGCCTCGGCTTTGTCGTCGATTTCATCGACGTTCAATTCGGCTCGTGGCATTATCCGACGTTCAACGTCGCAGACATGGCGATAGTGATCGGAGCGGGACTGCTGATCGTTGATATGTTTCTCTCTAAGAAGGCAGAAGACAGAAGTCAGAAGACAGAAGTCGAAGGTTAGAAGACAAAAGGCAGAAGACAGAAGACAGAAGACAGAAGACAGAAGACAGAAGTCAGGAGACAGAAGTCAGAAGACAGAAGTCGGGGGTTAAAAGACAGAAGACAGAAGTCGGCAGCAAGCATGAAGATGTCAGCGTATAGTTGAGATTATGTTCGCGAAAAGCTTTGAGGATCTGGATGTTTGGAAGAAGGCTCATGCATTTGTGTTGGAGGTCTATCGATTGACCGAAGAATTCCCTAAGCACGAGCTTTACGGACTTACATCTCAGCTTCGCCGTGCGGCAGTTTCGATCCCGGCAAATATTGCAGAGGGCTTTGGGAAACCAACAAAGCCGGACAAATTGAAGTTTTACGGAGTGTCGCAAGGTTCTATCGAGGAGTGTCGGTATTATCTGCGTTTATCGCGTGACCTTGGCTATGGTGATACTTCGGAGTTAAAAGAAATTCTCGAAGAGGTAAGTAAGATGCTTGTAAGTTATTCCCGGCGGATACGATCTGACCAGTGATCTGTCTTCCGGCTTCTGACTTCTTGCTTCTGGCTTCTGGTTTCTGGCTTCTGGTTTCTGGCTTCTGACTTCTAATACACATGTACCCCGAACTTTTCCGCATTGGCGATTTTCCCGTGACCAGCTATGGCGTTTGGCTGGCGGTTGGTATGTTGGTCGCGCTGTTTGCGGCATCGCGGCTGGCTGAGCGCGACGGGATCTCACGTGACCGCGTTTACGACCTCGGGCTTTGGACGCTGCTCGGCGGCCTGCTCGGGTCAAAGGTGCTGATGTTCTTTGTCGAGGACAACATCAACATCTTTTCGCTGGATTTCCTGCGTTCGGGCGGCGTTTATTACGGCGGGCTGATCGGCGGTTTTCTTGCCGTTGCGATACTTGTGCCGTATTACAAGCTGCCTTTCTGGAAGGTGGCGGACGCCTTTGCTCCCGCGGTAGCACTGGGACAGGCTTTCGGCCGGCAGGGCTGTTTCGCGGCGGGCTGCTGTTGGGGAAAACCGACGACGAATTGGTGGGGCGTGCATTTTTCCGAACTCGGCCATGAATATACTGGCGTTCCGATCGCAGACGGCGTGCATCTGCATCCGACGCAGCTTATCGAATCGTTTACGATGTTCGGCGTGTTCTGGCTGCTCGTCTGGCTGCACAAACGCAAGCGTTTCGACGGCCAGATACTGATACTTTACGGCATCATTTACGCGATATTCCGCTTTTTGATCGAATTCCTCCGCGACGATCCTCAGCGGGGCGACCTTTTCGGCACATCGGCGATGACGGGCCTGTCGCCGTCGCAGCTGATCAGCCTGCTGGTGGCCGCGGCGTCGATAGTATTCTTGGTGCTCCGCCTGCGGAGCGGTAAAGCCGCTGACGCGGGCTGAACACGAAATTTGTACTTACTTTATGGGGGAGACTTTATGAGGCGCACAATTTTCTTAATAGGCATTTTCTTTTTGGGTAGTGTTTTGACCGCACCCGCTCAAGAAACGGGCGAACTAGCATTGAAAAGGTATTTTGAGGGCAGGAAGGTTGTCGTAAAGATCGATATGCCCGGCACCAGAAGCGGGGTCGATCTGCATCCCGACGATCCGAAAAAGACGTTCGATTTCAATAAACATCTCAGGCGGCTGCGTGATTTCGGGACCTCGATCCCGAACGGAGCCGAAACGATGATCACCAAGATCGAGTTTGACGGCAAAACGATCGAGGTGCATCTGGACGGCGGCGGCTTCGGCAATTCTGCCGACCTGAATCGCGTCGGCCCTGAGCCGCAAAGGCCGGTTGATCTGCCGAAAACCCAGCGGGAGCTCGACCTGGAAAAGCAGATCACGACCGAAACCGACAGGCGCAAGCTGGCCTATTTGCGTGATGAGCTGGAGTATGAACGCAGACGCCGAAAAGAGGCCGACCGCCGGCAACGCGAAGAATACGAGGACCGCGTTCGCGAGAGGAACGAAAGGCTTGAATACGAACGCTCGATCAGGGGCTCGCGATTCAATTTGGTTTACAAAAACAGGTCGATCCCTAAAACCCTCGCACCGCAGGACATAATGAATGCGCTTGAGCGATATGTAGACTTTTCCGCCACGCAGATGCCCTAGTCAATTGGAGTCAATTGGGAAACGTTAACGAGCAACTGATCACGATCGAACGCGATGATGCCGGGAAGCGGCTCGACGCGTTCCTTGCGGAGCGAGTCGAGGGCTGGTCGCGGTCGCGGCTGCAGCGGCTGATCGAGGGCGGCGACGTATTGGTGAACGAAAAGCCGGCGAAGCCTTCGTACAAGCTTCGCGAATGCGACGAGATCGACGTGGATCTGACTGAACCGGCCGACGATCGTTTTGAGCCCGAAGATATTCCGCTCGATATCGTTCACGAGGACGAGTATCTTGCCGTGATAAATAAACCGGCGGGTATGATAGTGCATCCGGGAGCCGGAATTTCAGGCGGGACGCTGGCGAATGCCATCGCATGGCACTTCGGGCTGAATACTGAAAACTCGAACAGGGTCGGTATCGTCCATCGTTTGGACAAGGACACGTCGGGCCTGATCGTGGTCGCAAAGACCGAGGAAATGCAGGAAAAGCTGTCCGAGCTTTTCCGTAAACGCAAGGTCGAGAAATCCTACGTTGCTCTTGTTCACGGCAGCCCGCGGGACAATTCCGGAATCATCGAACGCCCCATCGCACGCGACCGCTGGCACCGTACAAAGATGACCGTCGCGGCGAACGGCCGCTACGCGCTGACGCTTTGGAAGGTCAGAAAACGGTTTGAAAAATTCACATTGCTCGACGTAGATATCAAGACCGGCCGGACGCATCAGATACGCGTTCACCTCGCATCCATCAATCATCCCGTCGTGGGTGACGCGGTCTACAACGAAGGCCGCGACAACACCATAGCCAACATCGAGATACGCAAAGCGGTCGAAAAGCTCGGCCGATTTTTCCTGCACGCCGAAAGGCTCGCATTCACGCATCCGGCCACCGGGGAAACGCTGTCATTGGAAGTTGCTCTGCCTAAAGAACTTGTGGCTTTCATCAACGTGTTATAATATAGGCCTTACAAGCAGGGTAACAATGCGGAAGGAGACCGAAGGGGTAAACAGCCCCTGCAGACGTGTCATTTTATCTGACAAAATTGATCATTGCGGGCGTCGGGCTGGGGCTGGCGGCAGGCATCAGCCTGTATACATTCTGGTATGCAAAGGGCTATTCGTACCTGAGCAATGACCCGGGATCGTGTGCCAATTGCCACGTGATGGAGCAGCAGTATTCCGGCTGGATGAAATCTAGCCACCGTTCGGTCGCTACCTGCAACGATTGCCATACGCCGCAGAATTTCGCCAATAAGTATTTTACGAAGGCATGGAACGGTTTTTGGCATTCGTATTATTTCACTGCGAATAATTTTCACGAACCGATAATGATCACCGAACGCAACAGGCAGATCGCGGAACAATCCTGCCGGCATTGCCATCAGCCGATCGTTGACGCCATCGTCAGCGGCGGCGACACTCTGCATCCGAGCGATATGTCGTGCATTCGCTGCCACAGCTCGGTCGGGCATCCGCATTTGGGCGATTGAAAAATAGAGGTTACGTCAATGACTGAAGAAAACGGAAAGAATGAGAACGCTGAAACTTCTGAAACGATAGAACCGGCGGCACGCAAACCCCGTCTTTACGGTGTCAAAGTGCTCACCGTCGTCGCGGTCGCGGCGTTCGCGGCAGCGATATTGGGGCTTGCTTTGCTCACAAATATCATGGAGCGCAAGCAGGAAGCGCAGAATCCTTTCTTTCGCGTGGTCGAACTGAATGACGAGACCTATGATCCGGCGGTCTGGGGAAAGAATTTTCCCATGCAGTATGACAGCTATTTGAGAACGGTCGATCAGGAACGTACGCGTTTCGGCGGCAGCGAGGCGATCCACCGAACGCCAAGCGGAGCAGATCCGCGATCTGTAGTTTCGCAGTCGCGGCTCGAGGAAGATCCCAGACTTGTCACAATGTGGGACGGCTATGCGTTTGCCGTTGATTTTCGCGAGGAACGCGGGCACGCATACATGCTTGAGGATCAGACGTTCACCGAACGGCAGGCAGTCGTTCAGCAGCCCGGGGCTTGTATAAATTGCCATGCCTCGGCCTACCCCGCATATAAAGAATTGGGCGGCGGCGACATCGTTAAAGGGTTTCACGCCCTGAACAAGATGCCGTATCGCGAGGCACGCGAACACGTGAAGCATCCTGTCGCATGTATCGACTGTCACGATTCGCTGACGATGGAGCTCAGGATCACGCGGCCGGCCTTTATGGAAGGAATGCGCGTATTGAAAGAATCGGAAGGCAAGAAGGACTATGACGTCAATCGCGACGCCACACGTCAGGAGATGCGTTCATTCGTCTGTGCGCAGTGCCATGTTGAATACTATTTCAAAGGCCCGGAAAAGACGCTCACGTATCCGTGGCACAAAGGCCTGAAGATAGAGAACATGACGGCATATTACGAAGAGGTGCAGCATAACGATTGGACGCACAAGCAGACCGGTGCAGGCGTGCTGAAGGCACAGCATCCGGAATTCGAGATGTGGAGCCAGGGCATTCATGCACGTGCCGGCGTGTCGTGTTCGGATTGCCATATGCCCTACGTTCGCGAAGGAGCGATGAAGGTCAGCAGCCATCACGTCCGTTCGCCGCTGCTCAATATCAATATCTCGTGCCAAACGTGCCACAAGGCATCGGAAACCGAACTGAAATTCCGCGCGGAATCCATTCAGGAGCGAACATATAAGCTGCGGGGCGTCGCGATGGATGCTCTTGTGGACCTGATCAACGACATCAAGGCCGCCCGCGATGGCGGAGCCTCGGATGCCGAACTCGCAGAGGCGAGGAAAAATCAGCGTTTGGCTCAGTTCTATCTCGATTTTGTCGAGGCGGAAAATTCTATGGGATTTCACGCGCCGGCCGAAGCCGCGAGGATATTGGGCGAATCTATCGATTTTTCGCGAAAGGGCCAGGCATCGCTCAGGAAGGTCAAGATGGTCGCGTCGCGCTAGCGGCGGGCGGTATCGCCGCTTTCATAGATGTCTTTTTTCGCAAAGCCGTCCTTTTTGATCTTGCGCAGATATGTTCGGAGATCGCTGTCGAAACGCGTAATCAGACGGCGGAATTTCTGTTCGGGCCGCGCCATGAAATACGTAACATGAAATGTTTCGTAACCGTTGGGTGAATGCGGCGAGAAATAGTAATTCGATATGCATCGGCGCGTGCCGTCCGCTTTCACCTTGTTGACGGAATGCCACGTCTTGTCGCCGGTTCCCATCAGAACTAGACGATTGAAAAGGCTCGGGATCTCGACCGGCCGCGTCACGTCAACGTCCCACAACTCCAGATTTCCGCCGTTCTCAGGCCGCCATTCGGGCGTAATGTAATAAAGAAGATTCAGCACGCGGTAGTGTTTCTGCTCGCCGTCGTGCGAATTGTCGAGGTGCGGATTCAGAAAATGCCCCGGCGCCATCGCGCTGATGCCGCCCGCGTACAAATGCGGGTCGCCGACCGCGTCCTTGATGCCTGTTAATTCCGAGACCTTCTTGATAACGCGATCGTCCTGAAACGCGAAAGTGATGTCTGCGATCAGCGGGTCGTATCTTTCCAGCGATTTTGACGTGTGTTTGCGTTCGCGAAAGCTTGAGAGCAAACGCATCTCGTCATTCGGCGGGAATGCCGCCGCGATACGTCGAGCGATGTCGTCCGGCAGCAGCGCGTCGATGGCCGTGTAATGTGCCGTGACGCCTTTGTCGCGTGCGAAATCCTCGCGGATCGCGTCCGCGTCGCGGTCGAGCCGCTCAAGTATCAGCCTGACAAGTTCCTCACGCATCTTGCGCTTAGTCTAATACTGACAATGCGAAAGGACAATTGTCCTTCGCCAAACTATTTGCGCAGCATTGCCGCCATTTTTTCGTGGATCAGATTGATGGCCTTCAGCGGGCGGACCATCACTTTGAATTCGGTGATCTGTCCGGCGTCGTTCCATTTGATCATATCGACGCCGTTGACGGTGATGCCGTCGATCTCGGTCTCGAACTCCAACACCGCATCGCTTTCGCCGACGATCTCGCGGACGTATTTGAAACTCTCGTTCACGAACACCTGAACCGCCGCTGACAGATACATCGTCGTGATCGCCCGGCCAACCTGCGGCGTGTGCACCACCGGCGAATAGAACACGACGTCATCCGCCAGCAGTTCGCTAAGCCCGCGAGCGTCGAGCGCGCGGACGATGCCGTGCCATTGATCGATTACGGCAATGCCCATAAGCTACTCCATATTCCTCAACCTTAACCTCAACGCCTGGAGCTTGATAAATCCTTCGGCGTCGTGCTGGTCGTAGGCGCCGGCGTCGTCTTCGAAGGTGACGACGCGTTCGCGGTAAAGTGAGTTCGGAGACTTTCGGCCCGTGATAATGACGTTGCCCTTGTAGAGCTTCAGGCGGACGTTGCCGGTGACGTTCTCTTGGGTCCGGTCGATCATGGACCGGAGAATTTCGGTTTCGGGAGCGAACCAGAAGCCGTAATATATTGATTCTGCAAACTTTACGCCGAGGCTGTCGCGCAGACGCATCACTTCACGGTCCATTGTGATGGATTCGAGTGCGCGATGTGCGGCCTGCAAGATCGTAACGCCCGGCGTTTCGTAAACACCCCGCGATTTCATCCCGACGAAGCGATTCTCGACCAGATCGACGCGGCCGATGCCGTGTTCACCGCCAATGTGATTCAGCTTTTCAAGCAGATCGACCGCACCGTGTGCGAAGCCGTCGATCGCAACGGGAACGCCATTTTCAAACGAGATCGTCATCTCTTGCGGCGTGTCGGCGGCGTTTTCGGGCGACTTGGTCAACAGAAAAATGTCTTCGGGCGGGGCGGTCCACGGGTCTTCGAGTATGCCGCCTTCGTAGCTGATGTGCATCAGGTTGCGGTCCATTGAATACGGTTTTTCGGTGGACGCGGTGTCCGGAATTCCGTGCTTTTCGCAATACACGATGAGGTCGGCACGGCCCTTAAAATCCCAATGCCGCCAAGGTGCGACGACCTTGATGTCGGGCTGCAGAGCGTAGTATGCCAGCTCAAAACGCACCTGATCGTTGCCTTTGCCGGTCGCGCCGTGGGCAACGGCGTCGGCACCTTCGCGGCGTGCTATCTCGATCTGGCGTTTCGCGATAACGGGACGTGCCAGTGCCGTTCCCATCAGATAGACGCCTTCGTAAACGGCGTTCGCTTTGACGGCTGTCCAGACGAAATCGCGGACGAATTCTTCGCGCAGGTCTTCGACGTAAAGTTTCGATGCGCCCGTTGCGAGAGCCTTTTCTTCGAGCCCGTCCAGTTCGTCGCCCTGGCCGACGTCGGCACAATAGCAGATGACCTCGCAGCCGTAGGTCTCTTTCAGCCACAGCAGCATCGCCGACGTATCAAGTCCGCCTGAATAGGCGAGGACGACCTTGTCTATTTTCTTATCCATCGAGGGTCAGTTGTCAGCAGGCGGATTTTCCTGAATGTACTTTTGAAACTGCTTTTTCTGCGGGTGGTTCGGGACCTTTTCGAGGAAGAGCCTATATTCTCGGGCGGCGTAATTTTTTGCGCCGGCGCTGTCGAACAGCTTTGCCGCCAGCAAATGGGACTCGGCCATCCCGATCGGATCGAGTTCTATTGCCCTGTAAAGCGCTTCCAGGCCGAGCCGGCCTTGTTTGGAGAGCAGATAGGCCTCGCCCAACAGCCGAAAACCGCGGGCATATTCAGGCTCGTTCTCAGTTGCCTTGAGCAGCACAGCCACAGAAAGATCGAGCTTATTCTGCAGCAGGTAAATTTGGCCCAGGCTTGCCATGGCCGGTGCGAAACGAGGATTTGCATCGAGTGCTCCAAGAAATGCCTTTTCAGCGTTCACCTGGTCACCTTTTTCGAAATACGCTGAACCAAGAAGGCCCATTGCTACAAAATCTTTCGGGTCGTTTTGGACGATCTGCGCAAGGAGCGGTATCGCTTTGTCGGCCTTCTTTTCCCTCAGATGGGCGTTTGCCGAGGCGAACAGTTCCGCATTTTTTCCGGATCTTTCGTAAAAATATTTTGCCGAAATGACGCCGGCTCGCGGCGTCCTGGTGCCGAGATCTATCTGAAAATCCTGCCGGACCTGGTTGATGGTCACCGAACCTGAGGGAAGGTCTCTACGGCCAACCTCTACGTCCTCAACGGCAACGACCAAGGTCGCTCCGTTGCCGCTCTGATTTCGAAAACAATAATTGCCGCTGGGGCCGACCGATGCGGTAGCGATGGTTCTGCCTTGGTTGTTGAGCGTTACGGTTACCTTGGGAAATCTGTTCGGGTCCTGCAGTCCGCTGAATTCGACACGGCCGTAAACCACGCTGACGGTCGCCCAGATAAATCCGCCGCCGAATTCGCTGCAGATCGAGTCGGCCTGAGCTGATGCCTTCGGCACCAGAAGAACAGCGGCCAAAAATACCAGAGAAAATAATGTTGACGATCGCATAGCGAGTTCCTCCGCGTCGGGTGTCAAGGATTGGTCTTTAATGATACTTTCTAAGCAGACGCTAAGCAATATAGGCAAAATGCGCAGGGCGCATTTCTGAAGACGGATACGGCGAGACCATGAAAGGATCGGGCAAGCTATGGGGCGGACGGTTTACGGGCGATGCCAATGAGGCATTCGCGCGTTTTAACAGTTCGTTCGCGGTTGACCGAAGATTAATGGACGCGGATATTCGTGCGAGTATTGCGCATGCAAATGCGCTCGTCGGAGCAGGGGTCCTTACCGCAAATGAAGCTGAAAAGATATCCGCGGCTCTGGACGCCATCGCCGCCGCGGAGATTTCTGCGGACTCCGAGGACGTTCATTCATATATCGAACATCAATTGGTCGAGGCCGTCGGTGAGCTCGGGAAAAAGCTGCACACGGGCCGCAGCCGCAACGATCAGGTCGCTACGGCGTTTCGCTTATGGCTTCGAGATGAGGCCGACGCCATTACTAGGACGCTGAAACGCACGCAAACGGCGCTGATCGCGGCGGCGGAGCGGCACATCGACGCCGTTTTGCCGGGCTATACGCATCTGCAGCGAGCTCAGCCCGTGCTGTGGGCGCATTGGTGTCTGGCGTATTTTGAGATGTTCGACCGCGATATCGAGCGCTTCGCCGATGCTCGAAAGCGGATCAATGTTCTACCGCTCGGTTCGGCCGCGTTGGCGGGAACTTCGTTCAATATAGATCGCGAGGCAGTTGCGAAAGAGCTTGGTTTTGATGCGGCATCACGGAACAGCCTCGACGCCGTTTCGGACCGCGATTTTGCGGCCGAGTTCGCGGCGGCGTGTTCGCTGGTGATGGTGCATCTGTCGCGGCTGGCCGAGGACCTTATTCTTTACGCGTCGCAGGAATTCGGTTTTGTTGAAATGAGCGACGCCGTCTCGACCGGATCGAGCCTGATGCCGCAAAAGAAGAACCCGGACGCGCTCGAGCTGATACGCGGCAAAGCCGGCCGTGTTTTCGGTGACAATCTGGCGCTTCTTTCTGTGATGAAGGGCCTTCCGCTCGCCTATAACAAGGACATGCAGGAGGACAAAGAGGCAGTATTTGACGCGGCCGATACGACGCGCCGATGTGTGGAGATCGCTGCGATAGTCCTCGACAATTTGACGGTGAATGAAGATCGAGCCCGGCAGGCCGCTTCGACAGGATATTTGAATGCGACGGAACTGGCGGATCATCTGGTAGGACGCGGCATGCCGTTCCGCGATGCGCACGACGCCGTCGGCAAACTTGTTTTAATGGGCATTGAGAACGGCCGCGAGCTGCACGAATTGAGCGTCGAGGAAATGCGTACCGTTGTTCCAGATATCGACGACAGCGTTTACGAAGCGTTGAGTTTGCAGGCGACGCTGGCAAGCAAATCGTCGATAGGCGGAACATCGCCGGGGCGTGTGCGTGCGGAATTGGAAGCGGCGAAGAAGAAGTTGTCTTAACGCAGAAGCCGCAAACACGAAGTTGCACAAGCCCGCGCGTGAGCAAGGGCGATATCCGGAGCGTGGATCAACGCGGTGACCCGCAGGTTAAATATGTTTGCGGAATTTTTGTTTGCGCTGTTCGTTCGCTATCGCCCTTGCTGACGCGCGGGCTTGGGCAACGGGGGCTCTTGCAATATCGCAATACGTTGAACAGATGGACAAAGCAGAATTACTAAAAGATGTTGCCGACAACGAACTTTTTAGGTTTCTCGGTATCGAGATCGTCGAAGCGAGCGGTGAACGCGTCGTGCTGACGATGGAGGTCACGCCGCGGGTCCACCAGTATCTCGGAATAATGAACGGCGGCGTTTCCCTTTATTTGGCTGAGACGGCTGCTTCGGTCGGTGTTGTCGCGGGAACGGATCTGGAAAGATTCGCTCCGGTCGGAGTAGAGATAAACGCAAATCATCTGCGGGCGGTCAGCCGCGGCCTGCTCACCGTCGAAGCCACGCCGATCTATTCGGGCCGCAAGATGGCCGTTTGGAAGGTAGATATTACAAGCGACCGCGGAAAGCTCATCTGCACGTCGCGCATCACGCTCTTTATTCAGCAACGCCCCGCGAAATAAATGTGCCCGCGAAACACACGAAACCCGCGAAAAAAAGCTTTTCATATTTCGTGTTTTTCGCGTGATTCGCGGGTAATATAGCCGTATGCATAAGTTCGTTCGCAGCCTCGTCACGGAATGGCGGCGTCTCGGCCTGCCGGTCGATGACGCGGCAGTGGTGATCGCCGTGTCGGGCGGCGCGGACTCGGCGAGCCTTGTCGGGGCGATGTACGAGCTCCGCGATCTGGAAAAGCTGAAGCTGCGGCTCGTGGCGGCGCATTTCAATCACAGGCTTCGCGGTGCGGCAAGCGATGAGGATGAGGAATTCGTGCGCGAGCTGACGACGAAATTCCGCGTCGAATTTGCCGCAGGCCGCGGCACGATCGAAAACGAAGGCAATCTGGAAGAGAACGCTCGTCGCGCACGCTACGCTTTCCTGCGCAGAACGGCGGAGAGCGTCGGTGCATTTGCCGTGCTCACGGGCCACACGATGAACGACCAAGGCGAAACGCTGCTGATGAACCTGATTCGCGGCAGCGGCCCGGCGGGCTTGAGCGGCATGAAGGCGGTGGATGTGTTCGGCGACCGCGGAGACCGGGAAACGAAACGGGGAGACGGGGAGACAAGAAGACAGGGAGACGGGGAGACAAGGAGTGGAGTAGGAGAGAAGGTCGGGAGAGATTTGACCAATCAGAGATCAGATACAGATCCTCTGTCTCCGCAACTCCCTGTCTCCTTGTCTCCTTTTCTCCCCTTCTCCTCCACTCCGCTGCAATTGATTCGTCCATTGCTAACTTGGGCGAAACGCGGCGACACCGAGATGTATTGCCGCGATACGGGCATCGAATATCGCTACGACACGATGAATGACGACACTGCGTTTCGCCGTGTGAGGATCCGCAAGATACTGCTGCCGCTGCTCGCCGACATGAACCCCAACATCATCGAAACACTCGCCAATACCGCCGCATTGCTGCAGCGAGAGGTCCCGCGTGAATTGCCTCCGGTAACGGAATCTGAGGACGGCAGCCTTTACCTGACGCAGCTTCGTTCTCTGCCGGACAATGCACTTGGTGACGTCCTCCGCGATTGGCTGGAAAAGCGGCGCGGCACGCGGCGGCGGCTCGGCGTGAAACATATCCGTGCGGTCGAGCGTTTGGTCAAGAGTACGAAAAGCGGCCGCGTCGTCGAACTGCCCGGCGGCGGCCGCGTGATCCGATCGGGCGGGAAACTGCGATTTGCGGCCAAAGGATGCTGACAGCGCGCGGAGAGTGATAGCAATGAAAGGGTTGAAAATCGGGGTTGCGCCCACTAGAATCGAAAGTTGCCCCCGCGATAAGTGCCGTACGGTATTCGGCACAACGCGAGGGACGCGGCAATCATCTAAAATGCTTTGCTGCTGAACGCATGCCCGCCGCAAAGAGGCATGCGTTGGAGGTTTTAATTTGAATTCAAAGGGTAAGCAAGTTTTTCTATGGCTGATGATAATCTCGTCGGCGCTTATTTTCGTGTGGTATTTGCAGTCAAAGCAGACCACGCCGCCGAAAGAGCTGTCGTTTGACGCGGCGCTGACGCAGATAAAGAACAAGGACATAAAAGAGGCCACGATCAAGTCGGATTCGCTGGAACTGGTAAATCAGGGCGATGTGAAAATGACCGCAAAGCTCGATTCGAGCGATTCCACTCGTGATCAGATCTATGCAGCAGCGACCGATACCGATACGGTGATCAAGCTGGAGCCCGCATCGAGCGGCTTCGGTTGGCTGATATTGGTAAACGCCCTTCCTTTCCTGCTGCTGATGGGCTTTTTGCTGTTCACGCTGCGGCAGATGCAGGCAGGCGGCAATAAGGCACTTTCGTTCGGTAAATCGAAGGCAAAGCTGCTGAACAACCAGCAGAAACGCGTCACTTTCAAGGATGTCGCCGGCGTTGACGAGGCCAAAGAAGAACTGCAGGAGATCATCGAGTTCCTGAAAGATCCGCAGAAGTTCCAAAAACTCGGCGGCAAGATACCAAAGGGCGTTCTGATGGTCGGCCCGCCGGGAACCGGCAAAACCTTGCTTGCCAAAGCTGTTGCAGGCGAAGCGAACGTTCCTTTCTTTTCAATTTCGGGCTCGGATTTTGTCGAGATGTTCGTCGGCGTCGGTGCATCACGCGTCCGCGACCTGTTCGAACAGGGCAAAAAGAACGCCCCGTGCATCATCTTCATTGACGAGATCGATGCGGTCGGCCGTCATCGCGGTGCAGGCCTCGGCGGCGGACACGATGAACGTGAGCAAACGCTGAACCAGCTGCTGGTCGAGATGGACGGTTTCGAATCGAACGACGGCGTCATCCTGATGGCTTCGACCAACAGGCCCGACGTGCTCGATCCTGCGTTGCTTCGTCCGGGCCGTTTTGACCGCCGCGTCGTCGTCGGCCGTCCGGACGTCCGCGGTCGCGAGGGCATTTTGAAAGTTCACACCAAAAAGATCCCGCTCGACGAGAACGTCGATGTCAGCGTGATCGCACGCGGCACGCCGGGCTTTACGGGTGCGGACCTTGCGAACATAGTCAACGAAGCGGCTCTCAACGCCGCACGTTACAACAAGAAAGTTGTGACGATGAACGACTTCGAGGTCGCCAAAGACAAGGTGATCATGGGCACCGAACGCAAATCGATGGTCATCTCCGACGAGGAAAAGCGTATCACCGCCTATCACGAGGCCGGCCACACGCTTGTCGGGCTCAAGGTGCCGAACATCGACCCCGTGCACAAGGTCACCATCATTCCACGCGGAATGGCGTTGGGCCTGACGATGTATCTGCCTGAAAAGGACCGTCTGAGCGCTTCGAAAGAATATTTGCTCGGCCAGATCGCGATGGCGATGGGCGGGCGGATCGCTGAGGACGTCTTTATCGGCAGCATCACGACCGGTGCGGCGAACGACATCGAAAAAGCGACGGAGGTCGCGCGTGCGATGGTCTGCGAATATGGCATGTCTGAACTCGGCCCGCTGACCTTCGGCAAAAAGGAAGAGCAGATCTTCCTCGGCCGCGAGATAGCGCAGCACCGCGATTACTCTGAGGACACCGCGATCCGGATAGACGAGCAGGTGCAGAAGATAATCAACGAACAGTATTCGCGTGCCGAGACAATTATTCGTGAGAATAAGGATGCTCTGATCCGACTTGCGGAGGCTCTGCTGGAATACGAGACGCTGGATGCTGTTCAGATACGGCGTGTCGTCGCCGGGCTGCCGCTCGACGTCGATTCCCCTGCGCCGGCAGACGACGACAAACCCGAAGGAAATGAAGAAAAGACCGGGTCGCGTCTGACAGACACCATACTGCCGCCGATAACCGGCAACGATCCGGTAACGGCGTAAGCAGCGTGACAATGTGAAAACGTGAAAGAGGGGAAAAGTCGAAACTTTTCTCCTTTTTCGCTTTTTCACCTTTCAACTCTATGAGTTTCTGGCAGACATCTCGGCGAACGATCGCTCTTGACCGGCCGCTGGTAATGGGCATTTTGAACGTCACGCCCGACAGCTTCTCGGACGGCGGGCTTTTCAATTCACCCGATGCCGCCGCAGAACGCATCGAGCAGATGATCGCGGACGGAGCCGACATCATCGACATCGGCGGCGAGTCCACGCGGCCGGGCAGCGAACGGGTCGATGCAGACGAAGAGATACGCCGAGTCGTTCCCGCCATTCGTGCCGCTTGCGAATTTGGTGTTCCCATATCGATCGACACAAGTAAGGCCGCGGTCGCTCGTGCAGCGGTTGATGCGGGAGCGGAGATCATCAACGATATTTCGGGGCTTCGCTTTGACGGCAAGATGGCGGCGACGGCCGCGGAAACAAAAGCGGGACTCATTCTGATGCACTCACGCGGCGATTTTGAGGAGATGCACTCGCAGCCGGCTGTCGAAAACATCGTTTCCGAGGTTTGCGGTGGGCTCGCAGAGAGCATTGCAAAAGCGGAGGCAGCAGGCGTTGAACGCCGAAGGATCGTGTTGGATGTCGGCATCGGCTTTGGCAAAACTTGGGAGCAGAACCTCGAACTGCTGGCACGCCACGGCGAGATCTCGGAATATTTTTCCGATCTTCCATTTTTGATCGGTGTGTCTCGAAAGTCATTTATCGGGAAGATATTGGGCGACGTTCCCCCCGACGAACGGCTCGAAGGCAGCCTCGCAGCGGCACTTTTTGCTGTGGAACGCGGAGCCGCCATCGTCCGGACGCACGATGTAAAACAGACCGCAGATGCCCTGCGGGTTCGCCACGCAATTTCGCAAGACCGCCGAAATTCAGCCGGCTCGTGATATCATGGCAAAAACAAGATGAGGCAGTATTTCACAGTAATTTCGCTCACGCTGCTGCTGCTCGCGACGGCAGGCTTTACGGAATGCTACAAGCCGGTCACGGGCTCGGGCGTTCTGAAGAATATCAAGGTCGTGGCAGTGCCGGCGTTCCAATTCGAGGCGCAGGGCGTACGCTATCGTGTAGAATCGCGCTTCACTGAGGCGGTCAGCCGCGAACTAATACGCCGCGGCGGCGGCATCAAGGTGCAGAGCACGCTGAACCGAGCCGATGCCGTGATCGAAGGCACCATCCGCGATTTCAGTTTTACGGGCGTACTGCTCGACAGCGAAGGCAGAGCACGCGTTTACGAAGTGACCATCGTAACGGCCGTTACTGTCCGCGACCTGCGAAATAACAACATAATTTACGACAATCAAAATTTCATTTTCCGCGATTCGTTCGAATTCAGCGATGATCCTAGATCCTTCTTTAATGAGGAAGACCCTGCCGTAGAGCGTATGGCGCGTTCATTCGCAGCGGCCGCGGTCTCTGCTTTCATCAACGGCGTCGGCGTTCGCGAAGAGAAGAAATAGAATTTCATGCCGCATAAACGCGAAGACCTGCGGGCACAATTGAAACGCGGCGAATTGTCGCCGGTCTATGTGCTTTTCGGAGCCGAGACCTACCTTCGCGACCTCGCCGCAAAGACCGTCGCCGACCGAGCGTTCACCGAGGGCGATGCTCGCGATTTCAACGAAACATCATTTGCCCTCAACAAGGCAGGCGAACTTGCCAATGTGCTCACCGCCGCCTATCAAATGCCGATGATGGCGAGCCGCCGCGTCGTCCGCGTAACGAACGTCAGGATCACGCAGGGCGGCCGCGGCGATACCATCGGTGACGCGGATGAAAATGCTCTGCAAAGCTATCTCAACGACCCTGCAAAGGATTCGATCGTCATTTTTGTTGCCGACGAACTGAACGGCGTCCGGCGCATGGGCAAACTTCTTCGCGAGAAAGCTTTCGCGGTGGATTTTGAGCCGATGGCGGACGCAGAGCTCACGAATTGGGCCGCCGACCGCATTAGTGAAACGGGCTGCGGCATAGAAAGGGCCGCTCTCGACCTGCTGGTAAAACGCGCGGGACCCGACGTACGTCGAGTGACGAACGAAGCGGCAAAGCTAGTAACCGCTGCGCTACCCGAAAAACTGATAACTCCCGACCTTGTCGATGAACTCGTACCGTTCACGCGTGAGCTCGACAATTTCGAATTCGGCAGGCATCTGGTCGCAGGCGACCGTTCCGCGGCATTGCGCGTGCTTCGCAAGATCATCGACGACGGCGCCGAGCCGGTGATGATACTCGGGCTGATAGCCTACAATGTGCGCCGTCTGCTGATCGCCAAAGAGATGATGCAAAGATCCGCCGACAGGCGCGACGTTGCGAACGTCCTCAAACTCAGATACAGCGACCAGGAAGCGTTCCTCTCCGCCGCACGGCGAGCGGACGGCTACAAGCTGAAAAAGGCAATAAAGCGCATCGCCGAAACCGACGTCGCGTTGAAAACGTCCATCGGCGGCGGCGGCGATGCGGGCGGCCGCATGCTGCTGGAAATGCTGGTCTGCGAACTCGCCTAGACGGCAGCCAATCCCGAGGCCTTATTGAAATTCAGATAAAGATCGTTGTAATCGCCTAACGCTCTATTCAGTATTAGCGGCAGCTGTTTGATGTCGTTGTTGTTAACGATGAGATTCAGGTTCCGCATGAACGCTTCCTGAGCGTTCATCGTCGTGCCTTGGTCTTCGAGCGATATCAGGAAAAGACGGCGGCGTTCCGATGAGTACATCGAATTCGCACGCTGCTGAATGACGGCGGCCCCGCCGCTTTCCTGTGCAAAGTCCGGTGAGAATATGAGTATCGACGTCTTTCCGTCCCGGAGACGTTCGTTCGCCTGAGCGGGATTTTGGGCGACATAAACCTTGTAACCGGAGCTTGCCAGCATCTTTGCCACCTCGTCCCGTTTCTCGCCGAGGCAAAGCAGAGCCCGTCGGGGTTTTTCTTCGTCGTCATCGTCCTGCAGTTTGTTCTTGTCGGCGTGCAATGCGGACATAAGTGTGCGAAGCGATTCGTTGACCTGCTTCTCAACCTCGCGTTTTGCGAACTCGGCGGCATTGTCACCGGTCGGCTGCACCGGTTGATTTGCAGCCAACTGATCGACCGGTGAAACGGCCCTGCCGCCCGCACCTTTTTGGACGCGCAATAGGTTTTGACACCGCGGACAACGAACCGAGAAGCTCCCTGCCGGGATCTTTGATTCGTCAAGCTGTAACGAGACCGAGCAACTATCGCATCTGATGATCATATCTGTTTCATTGGCCCTAAACGGCCGCTATTCCATCATGTTCAAGACCGAGTCGGGATCTTTTTTCGCCGGTGGCGGCGGGATCGCAGGTTTTGGAAGTGTGTCCTTCTTGTGCAGCCGCATATAGTCTTCCGTCGAGGCCAAACCCGAGAGCTGAAGAAGCAAATTGTTCTGATTCGTGGCAAACGCGAGGCCGTCTTCCATCGAGATCTGTTTCTTCTCGATCATTCCGCGGATAACGGTATCGAAATCCTGCATACCGTCCAGCTCACCGTCACGAATGGCGTCAAGCAGCGTCTTGCCTTCGCTTTCGCCGCGTTCGATGTATTCGCGTGTTCGCGGATTCGATTTCAGGATCTCGACCGCCGCTATACGGCCGCGGCCGTCCGCCGTCGGGATAAGCCGCTGCGAAACGATATAGCGAAATGTCTGGGCAAGGCGCGTCCGGATGATGCGCTCCTCGTTCTTCGGATAGAGTCCGATAATGCGGTCGATGGTCTTTGAAGCATCGATCGTGTGCAGGGTCGATAGCACAAGGTGGCCTGTCTCAGCCGCCTCGAGGGCGATCTCCGCCGTTTCGAGGTCGCGCATCTCGCCGACCAGTATGACCTTCGGCGCCTGTCGAAGTGCGGCCCGCAGAGCAGACGCGAAATCGCGCGTGTCCGCTCCGATCTCGCGCTGATTGATCGTGCTCTTTTTGTGGGTATGCAGAAATTCTATCGGGTCCTCGATGGTGACGATGTGATATGCCTTTGTCTCATTGATCTTGTCGATGATGGCCGCAAGCGTCGAGCTCTTTCCCGAACCTGTCGGGCCCGTGAGGAGGACGACGCCGTTGCGAATGTCCGCGATCTGTGCGAGCTGCGGCGGCAGCCGGAGCGACTCGAAACTCGGTATCTCGTGCGGGATCACACGCATTACTATCGAGTAGGTGTTCCGCTGTTGAAAGATGTTCACACGAAAACGGCACTTGCCCGGCAGAGCGTAGCTGAGGTCGGCGGTTCTGAGGCGGGCGAGGTGGTCGGCGGCGTCAGGATTGTCGCGGATGAGAGCCATCGCTATCATCTCGGTCTGAAATGCACTCAGTTTACCGAGCCCAAGCGGCGACGTCGGATAGAGTACTCCGTTGATCTCGACCTGCGGTTTCTGGCCGCACGAAAAATTGAGGTCGCTGACGTTCTCGGACGTGAGCAGCATTTGCTCTATGATCGGTGCTATATCAAGAAGACTCATTTGTAGGTGTTGCTCCTGAACAAAGGTTCACCGGGGAAGGCGTTTGGTGAGGAATGTCCACGTCGGGTGCCGAGCGGCACACGCCGTCAGAAAAATGATAACTGAATCCTGCATTAGAATGCAAGACAAAAGTCAACAATGTTGTTATATGTTGTTCGCTATGCCGATCAATGAGGAAAGGCGGGAAGGAATATCCGAATTATCGCCATAAAGAGCTGATATCATGGCAACGGAATCGGCGCCCGCCGCCAGCACGCCGGAAATTCGCGAGTTGCTGATGCCGCCGATCGCCACCAACGGTATGCTGCCGATCGCGGCCCGAACAGCGGCGATGCCCTCAATGCCGATGACGGGTTCGGTATCTTCTTTTGTATCAGTAGGATAGATGGGCCCGATGGCGATATAGTCTATCGGCATTTTCGCCGCGGCGGCGGCCTGTTCGACCGAGTGCGTCGAATAGCCGATGATGGCGGCATCACCCAAAATTTCACGTGCGGCCTCGGGCGGCAGATCATTTTGGCCCAAATGTACGCCCGCCGCTCCCGACATCATAGCTATATCGACGCGGTCATTGATGATGATCTTTACGTCAGACTCTCTGCCTGCGGCCACGGCGTCGCGGGCCATCGCCAAAAATTCACCGGACGGCAGGCCTTTTTCGCGAACCTGGATCAATGACGCACCGCCCCGAGCAAGCTGTCGGATCAACTCGGCATGCGGCATGCCGGAAAGGCGGCGGTCTGTTATCGGATAGATCTTCGGAAGTAGGAATTTCACGGCGGATGAATCTTTCAGAGGGCTTTCATCATGAGAAAACAGTCCTCGCCGTCGCGATAGTATTTTGAGATGCGTTGGACCGCTATATACCCTCGTTTTCGGTAAAGCTCTTGCGCCTGAACGTTGCTCACGCGGACCTCAAGCACCATGGTGCTCAGGCTGCGGCTGGCAACTGCGGCCTCAAGATGATCCAAGAGCCTCGCAGCGAGTCCTCGGCGACGGTGTTCGGGGGCGACGCCTATTGTCGTCAAATGGGCCGACCCATTCTCGTTCACCAGAGCAAACGCGAATGCGACCATGCGCTGTTCCGGCGTGACGATCCTATAGCTGAGAGAGAGCGGTTCATCAAAAAGATACTCAAATGTATATTTCGAGTAATGGTCGCCGTTCGCGAAGCACCGCAAATTCAGACGGATCACTTCACCGAGTTGTCTGCGGGTCAAAGGGCGGATGTGGTATTCGGTCGCCGGCGCAGGGCATGCATCTTCGGCCGCCGGCCAATAGCCGGGAATGAAAATGCTTCGGATCGAATCCAGGAACGCCATACGCCGTCTAAAATATGAACATACAGTCGCCGTAGCTGTAAAAACGGTACCCTTCGGCAACAGCGTGGTCGTATGCGCTCATTATAAGTTGGCGCCCGCCAAATGTGGAAGTCAGCACGAGCAGCGAGCTCTGCGGCAGGTGAAAATTTGTCACCAGAGCCTTTACCGCCTTGAACTGATATCCGGGTGTGATCGTCAGTTCGGCTTCGCGGCGGCCGGGTTCGATACGGCCGAAGCGTGCAAAACAGTCCTCCAGTGTTCGTGTCGTCGTTGTCCCTATGGCGACGATACGCCTGTTTTCATTCAATGCTCTGTTCAGTTCGGCCGCGGCGTCGTCTGATATCTCATACGCTTCCGGTGCGACGCGGTGATCGGCAAGGTTTTCGGCTCTTACGGGCTGAAATGTTCCATAACCGACGTGCAGCGTTACCTCTACTTTCTCGATTCCTCGCTGTTCGACGTCGGCCAAAATTTCTGGCGTGAAATGCAGCCCGGCGGTCGGTGCGGCGATCGAGCCGCGGTCCTTTGCGTAAACGGTCTGATAGCGTTCGCGGTCGGTGTCGTCAGAACCGCGTTCTCGTTTAATGTACGGAGCCAGCGGCGTGCGGCCGACGCGCTCGAGTGTTTCGAAAATATCTCCCGTGCATTCCAGACCGACGATGACGCCGCCTTCTTCCGTCCTTTCCACTACCACCGCAGAAAGTTCGTCGCCGAAAAGCACGCGTTTTCCGGGCTGCAGGCGCTTGGCCGGGCGTGCGAGAGCTTCCCAGCGTGCGTCGCCGAGATCGCGGACAAGGAATATTTCGACCGCCGCACCGGTTTCGCTGCGGCCGATAAGCCGTGCGGGAAAAACGCGGGAATTGTTGACGACAAGTACATCGTCAGGCCGCAGCAGAGAAGGAAATTCCGAAAATGCAGAATCGCGAAAGGTTCCGGCTGCCCGATCGACGGCCAGCATTCGCGATGCCGCACGGTCAGCGAGCGGCTGCTGGGCGATCAGTTCTTCGGGAAGATGAAAATCGAGGTCGGACAGCCTCATTCGGGTTTGCTGGATAGGAAGAAACGGCCGTCGAGAAAATGGTGCCGGAGGTCGGACTCGAACCGACATGGGCGTGAAGCCCGCCAGATTTTGAGTCTGGTGCGTATACCAATTTCGCCACTCCGGCAGCGAACTAAGATATTAAATCCCGCGACCGACAGCGGTCAAGCACTAGAAGTGAGAGACAGAAGGGCGCAATTATCAGATCTTCAAAAGTTCGGTGATCTCGACACGCTCGCGGGCCTGTTCCAGGAAACGTTCGATCGCCTGGCCTGTCTTGCGTGCGAAAAGCATCTCCCGAATCTCGGCGCGCTTATCTTCGAAGTTTGGCAGCAGCAGGCCCGGAAACTGCCTGCGAAAATCGGGCCTGTACTGTTCTTGGAAGAAACGCTGCTCTTCCTCGGGCGTGACGACCACGAAAGACCCAAAACGAAAATCGATATACTTATCTATCGCCAGCCGCTGCGACATCAATCGCTGAAACGCCTCATCGTTTATTGAGCGGAAACCGACGCGGCGCAGCCTTGCCTCGAACTCCGCCGGTGACCGGAAATATGACACGGTCTCTGCGATCTTCGCGGCGACCTCCTGCTCTGTAGGCGGGTTTCGCGGCAGGCGTTCCGCTTCAAGAGCGAAGAGCCGCTGGTCGATCAGGGTGCGAAGCGCCCGCTGCAGATCATCAGCATCCGGCGGATCGAGCTCAGTACCCGGCTGCAGAGCCATCTGCCACATCACGTCAGACAGCATGATCAGTTCGGTCCTGGCGCCATCGTTCAAGACAACCAGTGTCTTGTCCACCTCAACCTGAGAGTGCACAGAAAAAACCGACGCAACGAAAAGGAGCATCGCGGAAAACAGAACTTTGTGGCAGGTGTTTGCCATTTCGATAATCAAAATATTCGCCTCGTGCCCTATCTATGTCAATGTTCGACTGCAGGGAACGGGGCCGGTGGCGTCCCCTGTCTGCGAGGTTCTACACACCAGACCGCGAATTTTTAACCATAAACTCTATGCAATATCGGAAAATGCACCAAATATCTGATAGCCGCCGCGGTATAAAAGTTGCCCCTCAGTATGGTCGAGGAACCTTTCTTTGAGGGAGGTTCCGGGAGGTGTTTGAAATGAGAGAAATTGGGATCTCAAGGAAAATGCTCTTCGCACTGATGGCCGCAGGAACTTTGGCCGTCGGTGCACAAACGCTGCCGGCCGAAAAGGAACAAAAGGACAAAATTCCGGCCGCCGAACCAAAGGTCGAGAAACCGGCGGTTCCTATTACTGTACCGAAGGATGCCAGACCCATCCTGATCCGTCCCGACGTGACCGAAACGGAAGTGGTGGATGATCCGAAAAGAAGATACGAGGAAAACAATTTTCTAGGCAATGAGAGTTATGAGCGTGCCCCGATAACGCTGAAACCGAATTTCAATTGGAAGGGAGCGACGCTGCAGTCGCTGATGTTCTTGGGCGTTCAGCACGGATTCCGGCTGCTCGAGCCGAAGACGCGTGAGGAATTGAAGGGGCCGTTCTTCAAAGACTGGAAGGACTCAGTAAAGAATCTCGAAGGTTGGGACGACGGCGGCAAGTTCTTTACGAACTACATCGCCCATCCGCTTGAAGGTTCCGCCATGGCTCGGATCTATTTGAACAATGACCGTCAGGCGGGCCGTGTCGAATTCGGCAAGGATGCACGGTATTGGAAGACCCGAGCAAAGGCCTTTCTTTGGGCGACTGCATGGAATGTACAGTTCGAGATCGGGCCGATCAGCGAAGCGTCTATTGGAAACGTAGGTAGAGTTCGTCATTCAAACGGCAAGAGCAAGATGACGTGGGGTGATATCGTAGTGACGCCCACCGGCGGCATCGCGTTGGCGATAGCAGAGGATGCTATCGATAAATACGTACTGCAGCAATGGATAGAACGCGACGAGCGGCGAAGCATCACCTTTGCAAAAAAGATGCTTCGGACGGTATTGACACCTACAATGTCGTTTACCAATCTTCTCCGCGGACATGCCCCATGGTGGCGTGAGCACAGACGCAACTGAGGCACCGCGCCGATGTTTAGCAGGTGCAGGCCCTCCGTTCTCGGCGGCAGTGAGAGGACAGTTTCTCTGTTTCAATGGTTTAATCCGTTGACACATCGTTAAAAATTGTTTCTAATTGAAAAGGAAGGTTCCCATGCAGACCTTCCGATTCTGTTGTTTCCCTCGCCGGCCGTTTTTCTTCCTAAGCTGAACAGGCTGTCGGTTCCGACCATCAATGCTTTCACCGTCGCTGCCCAGCAAAGCGGCAAACGCAACGGCTGCAATGCCGAATGCGGATGACGCCGCAAAAAGCCTAAAGTTCATTTCCGAGCTTGGGCGCAGCCTGCTTGTAACAGTCCATCCGAAAAAGGTGGCGAGCTGCGTTGCCGATGCCTTGCGGACGCGTTTTGACGCGCCCGTCTGTGCTTTCGCCGCCGAGCTCGATAATCTGGGGCTGATAACGAGTATTGCGAGAAAAGGAAAGACGAAAGCATCGCTGAGCCGCGAGAAGTTCGAAAAATGGCTGTCATTCATGCCGCCGCAGATCGCCTATACCGAAACCGACAAGGACGAGTTTTTGATCGACGGCAAAGTTCACACGGCCGAATACATCGCACCGCTGTTCATCAACGGCGGCATTTCGGGCGCGATAGTTTTGGCTCTGGAAAACGGTGCTGAGCTGACCGAAGCCGACACGCGGCTGATCGAAGCGGCCACGCAGATGGCGGCGATGAGCGTAAATCTGTCGGCTCATTACGAAACGACGATCAATAGGTCTATCAGCGAAGCTCGCGAAGAGGACCGAAAATTTACGGAAGCGATATTGGACGCCCTGCCCGTCTCGCTTTACGTCGTCGATCATGATTACAAGATCGTCGCGTGGAACCGCCATCGCGAAGAAGGCCAGCTCGGGATACCGCGCGATATCGCCGTCGGCCGCGACGTTTTTGACGTGCTTGAGAAATATCCGCAGGGCCGCCATCGTGCGGAATTCGAGCGTGCTTTCCGAACGGGACGCATCGAACGCATCGAACAGCAGACGGTCGCAGACGACGGATCGACGCGGCATTGGCTGGTCAGCAAAGTGCCGATGCGCGACCCGAATACACGCGAGGTGACGCACGTCATCACCATCGGCGAAGACGTGACGATGCGTGTCGAGGCCGTCCATGCTGTCAGCCGTGCTGAAAAGCTCGCCGCCGTCGGGCGTCTGGCCGCGGGCATCGTACACGAGATCAATAATCCGCTGGCGACGATCGCCGCGTGTGCCGAATCGCTCGAACACCGTGTCGCCGACGGCGAGTTTGTAAATTCCGAAGCCGAGGAAGACCTGAAAGAATACCTCGAGCTGATGAAAAGCGAGGCTTTTCGCTGCAAATCCATAACGTCAGATCTGCTCGATTTCAGCCGAGCACGGGCCGGCGAACGAGCACCGACAGATGTCGGCGAAGTGGTGCGTTCGGCCGCGAATTTGGTCTCGCATCAGAAACGCGGCAACGGCATCACGCAGCGTGTCGAGATCGCCGACGACCTGCCGCTCGTTTCTGCGGATGCCGGCCAGATACAGCAGGCGGTAATCGCCCTCGCGACGAACGCCATCGACGCGATGCCGGAAGGCGGCATTCTAACGTTCCGCGTCGCCGAACGCGGCGGCCGCGTCGTTATCGAGGTCGAAGATACCGGCATCGGCATACCGCCGGAAAACATGTCGCAGATCTACGAACCTTTCTTCACCACAAAAGATGTCGGCAAAGGCACGGGGCTCGGCCTCGCGGTTTGCTACGGCATCGTTTCCGAACACAACGGCCGCCTCAGCGTCCGCTCGACACCGGGTAAAGGAACTGTGTTCTCGATATCAATTCCCGCTCTCAAATCCGAATAATGGCTAAACTCTTAATTGTCGATGATGAGAAAAACCTGCGGCTTGTCGTAGAAAAGGAGCTTTCGCGGCAGGGGCACGAGGTTGCGTGTGCCGAGGACGGCGAGGCCGGTTGGGAGATGCTCGAAGCGGCGTCGTATGACGTCGTGCTGTGCGATATCAACATGCCGCGGCTCGACGGAATGGGCCTGCTGCGCCGTATCAAAGAGCAGCTTCAGGATCCGCCGGAGGTGATAATGCTCACGGGCCAGGCGACGGTAGAGACCGCGATCGAGGCGATGAAACTCGGCGCGTACGACTACCTGACAAAGCCATATCGCATCGGCGAACTTTCGGCGCTCGTGACGGCCGCTGCCGAGAAACAGCAGCTCAAGGTTGATAATCAGCGGCTGCGTGCGCAGATCGAGCGAAAGACCGCACCGCTGCCGGACATCGTCGCCGATTCGCCGCAGATGAAAGAGGCTCTGCGTCTGGTGAACCGCGTCGCCCCGTCTGAATCATCGGTTTTGATCACGGGCGAATCGGGCGTCGGCAAGGAATTGATCGCACAGGCGATACATCGTCTGAGCGACCGTGCGGACAAGCCATTTATCGATCTGAACTGTGCCGCCTTGCAGGACACGCTACTCGAAAGCGAGCTGTTCGGCCACGAGGCAGGTGCATTTTCGGGAGCGCGTCAGCGAAAACTGGGCCTTTTCGAGATAGCCGACGGCGGCACGCTTTTCCTCGACGAAGTGATGGAAATGCCGCTGCAATTGCAGTCAAAACTGCTGCGAGCGCTCGAGATGCGGTCGTTCTTCCGTGTCGGCGGCGTGAAAAAGGTCGAGGTTGACGTGCGGCTGGTCGCCGCAACGAACCGCGACAAAGAACAGGCCGTCGCCGAAGGCGTCTTCCGCGCCGACCTGATGTACCGCATAAATAGTTTTGAGATATTCGTGCCGCCGCTCCGCGAACGCCGCGAAGACATCGAGCCGCTCGCACGGCATCTGCTCTATAAGCTCGCCGGCGCGAACGCGCCCGACCTGTCGCCGGCGGCCATCGAGGCTCTGACCAATTTCGACTGGGCGGGCAACGTGCGTCAGCTTCGCAATTGTCTGGAACGCGCGTTGCTGCTTTCGGACAACGGCGTTATCACGCCCCGCGAACTGCCGCCTGAGGTCGCTTTCGGCAAAACCTCGCTGCCCAGCATTTCAGTAAATTACGGCGAAGCATCGAACGCGCCCGCGGCGGTTCCCGCACACGCTCACCCGACGAACCTACGCGACGTCGAGCGTCAGCAGATCATCGGCGCACTGGAAAAAACAGGCTGGCACCGCGGCAGGACCGCCGAAATGCTCGGCATCTCGCCGTCAACGCTCTACCGCCGCCTGCGCGAATACGGGCTGGATACGCGCTAGCTATTTTTTGATCACATACTTCGTCACATACAGCCGCATTTTGCCGCGATTTGAGATAGCACGGCATCCGTGCTACTATGCTTCTGATGATCGCATCGTTCGCCGGCAAGGCCACAGAAGATATATTCAATGGCGACAACACGACGGCGGCTCGAAAGCTTTTGCCGCGACAGTTATGGAATACTGCGTTTCGAAAGCTCGATCAGGTGGATTCGGCGGTTTCGCTTGACGATCTGCGGATCCCGCCGGGTAATCGACTCGAGGCATTGAAAGGCGAGCGCTCGGGCCAGTACAGTATCCGAATAAACGACCAGTATCGGATCTGCTTCGAGTGGGATCAAAACAATGCGGCGAACGTCGAGATCGTTGATTATCACTAAACGTAGAGGCCGAAAGATATGATCAGAATACCAACCAATCGAAGGGCGACACATCCGGGAGAGATATTGCTAGAGGATTTTCTGCTTCCGATGGGATTAACTCAGACGCAGTTGGCTAAAGGCATACGTGTGCCGTTTCAGCGGGTCAACGAGATCGTTTCGGGCAAACGCGGGCTAACGCCTAGTACCGCACTGCGACTCGCAAAATACTTCGGAAATTCGCCGGGTTTTTGGATGAACCTGCAGATGCGGTGCGACCTTCAGGCGGCCGAAAGAAACGAGATCCATGATCTAAAACGCATTAAATTGGCCCCGCATTTGATAACGTAAAATGGTCGGCATCTCGCCATTGACGCTCTACCGCCGCCTCCGCGAATACGGGCTGGATACGCGCCAGCTATTCTTTGATCACATACTTCGTCACATACAGCCGCATTTTGTCGCGGTTGGCGGCGAGGTATGCGCGGTGGTCGCGGTGTATGTCGGCGTTGCCGTAGGACATCAGGATGTAGGCTTCCAGGACGCCGTCCTTGTCGAGCTGTTCGATCATCGCGATCTGCGGATTCAGGTTCTTGACTTTGAGCGTCTTTGCCATTGATACGACGCTGCGGAGCCGGTCCGCCTCTTCGGCAAGCGAGCGGCGGTATTGAGTTTCGTTGGGATAGGTTTGCTTGAACTTCTCCTTTTTCCATTTGTCCGAGCCCGCAATGTATGCCATCCACGCCATCGAACCGTCGTCCGCCAGCGGATTCACGTTTATGGTGGTTTTCGGTTTGCCGTCCTCGCCCGTCTCGGTCTTTGGCGGGTCGATGCGCGGATGCGATAGGGTCGTTCGCGTCGCTTCGCCCCAGCCCAGCATTCCATTTATCGCAAAACGGCTGTACGGTTCTGTGATCCACGCCTCGATGTAACGGTCGCGTGCCTGGTCGAATTTGTTCTGCCGCATCAGCGGCGTGGCGGAATAGCGATACGCCGTTTCGATGAACGGATCTATGGCCATGGCCTTTTGAAACCAGATCTCGGCGTTCTTGTAATCGTTCTTTTGCAGGTACATATTGCCCGCGAAAAGCGGTGCGTAATAGTTCTTCGCATCCAGTTCATGGGCCCGTTGATAGTGGCCGAGTGCTTCATCGATCTTGCCGGATGTGAATGCCTGTTCGCCGGCAAGCGTCGCCGCGTCCGATGCTGGAACGGAGGAATATTTCGACCGGCCCCCGCCGTCGGGCGGTATCGAGCCGATCAATATCCTCACGTATTCGCTGGTGTCGCCCAGATCGCGGGCTTTGATAAATGATTCGCGTGCGCGTTTTCTGAGCGCTTTTGATTCTTCGTCGGTTTCTACGTGAAACGCCTTTGCCATCAGCGCTTCGGCCAGCATACGGTGAACGTCGCTGTTGTCGGGTTCGGCCTTGAGCAGCTTTTCTAGCCACGGCAAGGCATCGACGCGATTGCTCTGTTCGAACAGAGTCTCAACACGCAGCCACATCTCGCGTGGATTCAGGTCGTCCTGTGCAGCGATCGGCAGTGACGAGGCGAAAAAGAGTGCGGCGGAGAGCAAAAGTGCAAAACGGGCGTTCGGCTTCATAGGGAAAACTCCTATTGTTGATCGGGGGACTGACGCTATGATGCCCCGAAACGTGTAAAGGTTTCAACAGCCGGAGTGTTTTTATTGAGGCGTCATTTGGCCGTTCCTTACCGGAATTTTCTCCTTCAGATCGTCGGGCAGTTTGAATTCGACATCGCGGTCTTCGCCGTCATGTATGCGGTCGACGCGGACCTCTTCGATGGAGACGGTGTAGCCCTTGGGCGGTCTTTCGAGTGTGAGGGCGCCGCCTTTTTGGCCCCAGGCTTTTGAGCCGCCGTAGATGTTGTTAATAACCACGCGAATGCGTTTTTCGGAATCGCTGCGGAAGATCCTGAGCTTTACGCGCATATTTCGGTCACTGCTTGCCTCCCATAGCACGAACGTCTGCGTTAGCGGATCGTAGCCGAGCGAATCGGCGATACCGGTGCATTTTTCATGCGTCGGCAGCGGGCCGTCAACCTGGTTGCCTTTGATGCACCAGAGCGGATCGACGCTGATGCTTTTCAGCGGCTGTATCTCGTAATAATCCGCGGTCTGCGCGAATGAAACGGCGGTGAAAATGAGTATCAGAATGAACGACGGCGGCCAGGGGAACTTCCTCATCAAACGACTCCTCTTTGTTGAAACGAAATTTCTGCCGTTACCTGATAGCGGCGAAAAGATATCGCTGTTCGGACAACGGCATTAACTTAGGAACGGTGTTAAGCCCCGCGGCTTGCAGCATTTCGCCCAGTTTTTGATTGCCGAAAAGCAAAAGATGCCGCCGCATCGCCCATTTCAGCAGCCGAGGCAGCTTTTCCGCGAATTTATCGAGCGCACGGCATGTGACGTATTCGCAGTTTCCGGGATCGGCTTCCTGAAACTGTTTGTTCACGATCTCAGCGCGACCCGCCAAACCGAGCCGCTCGACGGCTAGCTCAAGGAACTTCACCTTTTTCTCTTTCGATTCGATCAGGACAGCATGCAGGTCTTCGCGGGCGATCAGGCAAGGTATCGAAGGCAGCCCCGCTCCCGTACCGACATCAGCGAACTTCGCACCGTCCGGCAGAAATTCGAGCAGCGTCAGCGATTCCAAAACGTGCCGCACCGCAAATTCCGCCGGCGTGCAAGGGCCCACAAGATGCAGTATGGGATTGTGCTCGAGAACGAGGGCGTAGTAATCGGCGAGCTTTTCTATGACCGCGTCAGATAGCGACACGCCGAATTCCGCCTGATGCTGTTTGATCGCTGCTGTGAACTCGCTCTGCATGAGAAGAAGTTTCACGCAAAGCCGCAAAGAACGCAAAGTTGGGCAGGAAATGAAAGGTTGGTGCGGACGAGAAGAATCGAACTTCCACTCTGTTGCCAGAACAGGCTTCTGAGACCTGCGCGTCTACCAGTTCCGCCACGTCCGCACGCGTCGAACTTTCGAGGATACTAACAACGCTCCGATTTTTCAAGAGACACCTCTGATAAGTCCAGTGAATAGTGACAAGTGAAATTGACTATTCACTTTACACTTATCACTTGTCACTGCAGATAATATAGTTGTGCGTATGGATGGCGGGCTGAAAGAGCGGATCGACGGAGTGCGAACTCGCATCGCAGATGCCGCGTTGCGTTCCGGCCGTGATGCGTCGGAAGTCCGGCTGATCGCCGTCAGCAAGACGCACCCGGCGGAAACGGTTCGTGAGGCGATCGCGGCGGGCGTTGCCGTATTCGGCGAGAACAAGGTTCAGGAAGCCGACGTGAAGATCCCGGAGATAGGCCGCGGCGACGCGAAATGGCATTTGATCGGGCATCTGCAAAAGAACAAGGCCCGGCGTGCGGTGCAAATTTTTGACGTGATACATTCGGTCGATTCGATCGAATTGGCCGAGCGGCTGGAACGCATCTGCGGCGAAGAAGGCCGTGCCGAATTGCCCGTGCTGATACAGGTTGACCTTGCTGGCGAAGAGACGAAATCGGGCATCGCGGAAGACGGGCTTGGCGTATTGATAGACTATTTGCGTAAATGCGAGCGGCTGAAATTGATCGGGCTGATGATATTGCCGCCGTTCTATGACGACGCGGAAGCCACACGGCCGTACTTCAAAAAGCTTTGTGAAATACGCGATCGCGTGCTGCCCGGCGGCGAGCTTTCAATGGGCATGAGCCACGATTTTGAGGTCGCGATCGAAGAAGGTGCAACGATGGTTCGCGTGGGCACGGCGATATTCGGGGAAAGACAAATTTAACCACAGAGGGCACAGAGAGCACGGAGAAATGTAAGCCGCGTTGTTGGGTTTACGGTTTTAAGACTCGCGTCATTGGTCATTGGTTTTTGAATTTCGACTTTCGAATTTTGACTTCTGAAAGCTGTCTTCTGTCTTCTGACTTCTTGTTTCTCTGTGCTCTCTGTGGTGAAAAACTATGCTGACGACATTTGTTTATCCGTGGTTCTTTCTGATCGTTTGGTCGGTCTTTGGCGTGTTTTTGGCCGCGATGCTGCTGCGGCTGGTGTTCAACTTTTCTGATCCGAACCCGTTCGGCAAGGTCGGCAGGTTCGGCTTTAAGGTCCGAAAACGCACTGAAAAATGGGTCTATCCCGCTGCACGCTTTTTCGCGATGTACAAGATAGACACGCGGCTCGCACCGATTTTGACGCTGCTGATCGGGCTGCTGCTGACGTATTTTTTCACGCAGGTCGTCGGCAACGCGATGTTCGTCATCGACGGCCTCACGGCAGGGATCGCGGCGGGCGAGGTGAAAAAGATCATCGGCTTTATTCTCTACGGAGCGTTGAGCGTGTTGATACTTTTCATCTTCATACGCTTTCTGTCGTCATGGTTCACCTTTCAGCCGAACAAGTTCCTCGCCTTTGTCGGCCGCGTGACCGAACCGATACTCGCCCCTGCACGCAGGCTGATCCCGCCGATGGGTATGTTCGATATCTCCGCGATGCTCGTGCTGCTGCTGATCGGGTTTTTGCAGGTGATCGTGATGAATGTGTTTGTGAGGTGAGAAGACAGAAGACAGAAGACAGAAGTCAGGAGTCAGGAGTCAGAAGACAGAAGTCAGAAGTCAGAAGTCAGAAGTCAGGAGTCAGAAGACAGAAGACAGAAGACAGAAGTAAGAAGTCAGAAGTCGGAAGTCGGAAGACGAAATACGAAATCCTAAGAACCAAAAGCCAAAAACCCATAACCGAAAACCCAAAACCTATAACCCAAATCCTATATATGCCCGCCGCTGAAGATGCCTCCGTTACGATAAATGTCCGCGTGGTGCCGCGGGCGTCGCGGAGCGAGGTCGTCGGGATGCAGGACGGCGTTCTGCGTGTGCGGATCGCCGCACCACCTGTTGACGGTGCCGCGAATGAGGAACTGATCCGCGTTCTGGCAAAGCATTTTGGGGTTAAGAAATCGTTAATAAAGATCGTTCGGGGCGAAACATCCAAGACCAAAGTGGTCAAAGTTGTTTGTGAGCAGAGTGTTTCTAAAAGAATACGTCAATAATAGGTGATTTTTCGGACTTTCGTCATGGTCCACTCTTCTTTCAAAATTCCTTGGAAGCGTCTCGACAGAGTTAGATTCTGTTTTAGCCAGTTCCCTTCTTTATCAAATTCCAGATACTCGATAGAGTAGATGGAATCCCAACCTGCGACCGGCGAATTGTAATAAGTACTAAGAACACGATTTCCTTTATCGTCCAATTTGGTGGTGCTTCGCATATTGACGGCACCGGCCTGATCGTAAACCGACGTTTCGACCGAATCATCCAAATATTTGAATACAGACTTGGTCCAGATAGCTCCCGCGTTATCGAAAACCGTCTTTTCTATTAACCGCCCGGAACGGTCATATTTGTATCTGTACTGATTGTCGAAGCGATTGTCTCGCCTTTTTTGCCGTCCCGGCGGACCAACCATCGCAATTCCTCGTAATTCGTTCCCATAGAAGATCGTTCCGGTTCGAGAGACTCGTTTTCGATCGATATACCCAAAAACCTTTATCTGGAATGGAAGGCCGGTCGTATCATCATAGTCAACGTACTTTGTTAGATTGCCGACCTGGTCAAAGTAATACTCTTTGTCAAGGCGTTTAGGACGTCCCTTCTTGTCTCCACTAATAAATTGAACTTCTTCGAAAATCGTTTTAACTTTCCCTTTCAAATTCTCATCAAGCGCATCGGTCGACGGACGAATTGTTCTGGACGATTGTGGCAAGGGCTTGGGGGTATGTTCCTTGACCTTCTGTGCTACCAGATCGTCAAGGCTTGATTTCGAGTGAAGCTTGAGCGTTTCGAATACCTGCAGTGCCCGATCTTCGAAATGCATCTGCTCTTTCGTTAGGAGCAGACCAAGTTTGTAAGCACGATTCTTATTCCAAAAAACCCGTATAACCGCAATGGTATCGGTCATTTGTATCTTGAATTCGAAGCTACGGTGTGACAGATATCTATTTTCTTGCTTTTGGACATTTAATATTTCATATTTTGACGAAAACAGACCCCGCCGGATGTCGTTTAACATACTATCCGCAACGCTTACGGTTTCATCTTCAAATCGGTCAGAATTTTCGACTTCATATCCTCTTTCCTCCATACCGACAAAGAAGTATCCTTCATTGAGCCGCCAACTGTACTGGATTCCTTTGGTTCCATCAAAGCCGCCATTGTTCTTAGGCAGATCAATTGAAAATCCGGCCTCGGTAGAAGAAAAGGTGCCGGACCTTATATCTGCAAGCGACCCCACAGGGCGTAGGAACGAATGAATGCTCTGCCCCGAATTCGAAGCTACGGCCGACAGGAAAAGAATTGCGAGAAGTAGAAGTCTGATTTTCACTATTTGCATAATATAGCGTGAAATTTGGCGAATTTGCCAGATATCAAAATGCAATGTTATAGTGCCTTTCCTAAGTTTTGTTAAAAGCGCGGGTATTGATCAGCAATGTCAGGACACAGCAAGTGGCACACAATTAAGCACAAAAAGGGCGCGCTCGACGCCAAACGCGGCAAGATATTCACGAAGCTCATCAAAGAGATCACCGTCGCGGCACGCACGGGCGGCAGCGGCGACGTCGATTCGAACGCGCGTCTGCGAAAGGCGGTTTCGGACGCGAAAGGGCAAAATATGCCCAATGACACCATCGACCGCGCTATCAAACGCGGCACGGGCGAGCTGGAAGGTGCGTCCTATGACGAGGTGACATACGAAGGCTACGGCCCGAACGGCGTCGCCGTGATGGTCGAGGGACTGACCGACAACCGCAACAGAACGGTCGCCGAAATTCGCCACATTTTCTCAAAGAACGGCGGCAATATGGGCGAAAGCGGCTCGGTCGCGTGGATGTTCGACAAGAAGGGCTACATCGTCGTCGATAAGGCGGCGAAAAGCGAGGACGAGCTGTTCGAGATAGCGATCGAGGCCGGTGCCGACGATATGCAGGACGACGGCGATGTTTTTGAGATATTTACGACGCCCGATAATTTCGAGGCGGTCAACGACGCCGTCAAGGCCGCAGGTATCGAACCGCAGGCCGCCGAAGTCACGATGATCCCGCAAAATTACATCAAGCTCGAAGGCGCCGACGCCAAGACGATGCTCAAACTCTACGACGCGCTCGAGGACAACGACGACGTCCAAAAGGTCTATGCAAATTTTGATATAGACGAGAGCGAGATGGAGTAGTTACGGCAGCGGCAGAAATGAGGTCTCACTGTCGTCGTTGAATGAGTAGATTATTTTTCTCGAGGTAGAGATCAATGTCTCGATCTCGTTGCTTTTGCAGTTACCCAACCTGATCCGAATTACTTTCGGCGGATGACCTTACAAAATACTCCGTTGTTCAAAATCGTCGTCCTTTGTGACGATGCAAAATCCTTGAGACTTTGCATAATTCCATATATCGAGGTCGCTTGCGTTTTCTGCAATAGCGAAAACGACGTGGCTTGAGTCCGGAAAGTGCTCACAAAGTGGACCCACGAGTTTCCGCGAAATATTTTGATCAACCAACAACTTCATACTGAGCGGCCACGCCTAATTGCCGCTCTCGATCTGCCGCAAAAGCAATGCAGGCTCTAATATCCTCTCGCGTAAGCTCGGGAAAGTCGGAGACGATCTCGTCCTCGGTCATGCCGGCGGCGAGATACTCGAGAACATCTTGCACAGTGATCCGCATGCCGCGGATACATGGTTTGCCGCTGCGTTTTCCGGGTTCGATGGTGATTATCTCTCGATAGTCCATATTCTGATCTCCATCAAAATATACCACAGTAAATTGAGCCTTCTCAGTTTTTACCTTAGCCGCTCCAATGCCTTCGCCGCCTGTGCTCGGTTGTTAACGACCGACTTTTCGCTCAGGCCGTTAGTTTGGGCGAGGTATTCCTGAAGTGCGGTGCGTGCTTCGTCGCGGCGGTTCTGCTCCATGTAGAGCAGGCCAAGCCTGAAAAGTACACTCTTAGATTCGGGCAGCAGCTCATTCTTGGCGGCCTCCCGTGCGTTTTCCAATTCTATCCGTGCAGCCTCTTTTTGGCCTGCCTGATACAGAATGATCGCCATGTTGTTCGAGATCGCGGCGAAATACATCGGCAGTTCAATGCGAGCCTTTGCAAGGTTGTCGAGGCCGTTCTTGAACCGACCGGTTTCGGAATATGCTACTGCGAGTGCTTCATAAAGCTGATACGCGGCGTAGATGTCCATCTTCTCGTCCGGAAACTGCAGGCCGACGTTCAGGTCGTTTATCGCACGGTCGTGCTGTTTCAAACGTATCAGTGAACGTCCGCGGCCGAGATAGTTTCGCGGCGTCGGATGCGCGTCGATGGCTTTCGTATAAGCGGCGACGGCCTCTTCATGGCGGCCTGCTTCTGCCAAAGCGCTTCCCAATTGCCCTTGCGTGAACGATCCGCTGTCGACTTTCGCCGTCCATTGCCACAGCGCTATGTCGTTGGCGTATGCCGTGTTGTAACGCACGGTCTGGAATGCAAGGGCCGCACAGATCGCGATGCCGGCGGCCAGAATGAATTTCTGCTCCGTCAGCTTGAAAGCAAGCGGGACGACGAGCATCAGCGCTCCCAACAGCGGCAGATAAAGATAGCGGTCGTGGACGATCTGGTCGGCGGGAAACGCCGTCGCGTTCAATGCAAGCAGGAGCGGAAATGCGAACAGTGCAAGTGCGAGGCGTTCGCGCATGCCGCGTTTTACGAGCACGTAAATTCCGGCTGCGACCGCGATGCAGACCGCGGCGGGAATGATGAAATTCGTCAGGCCGATGGTTTCGACAGGCTGCAGGTCATAGTTGATGCCGAGCCAATACGGGAAGAACATCTGCCGCAGATAGAATGCTGCCATCGACGGAACACTTAGGATCGCGTTTCCAATAGGCACAGGATCGAGCGGCCGAGCGCCAAGCTCACCCAAAACTGCCCAGCGGCCCGCGAAATATGCGACCGCGAGAACGCCGTGGACAATGAGGAAGATCCGCGTGTCGGCCTTCGGTTTTTTCTTTTCATTTTCGCGGCCTAGGTATAAGAACAAAACATAATATATCGGCAGACAAAGCAGCCCGATCTCTTTTGAACCGAGAACCAGCGCATAAAGAATGGCGGAAATGATCAGGTTGTTCGTCGAACCTGTTTTGTAGAATGAGGTCGCGAACCACAGAGACGCCAGAAAAAAGACGGTAAGCAAAACATCGGGAACGCCCGCGATCCACGTTACGGATTCTACGTGAACGGGATGCACGGCAAAGATCAGCGTGATCAAAAACGCCGCGGGTGCCGAAAATTCCCAACGCCGCAGCAGCGCAAATGCGAGAAAACAAGCCAGAGCATGCAGGGCGATATTGCCGACGTGCCAGCCCGCGGGCGACATTCCGAAAAGCTGAAAATTCACTATCTGCCACAGCGTGAATGTAGGCCGCCAATAGCTGCTGCCGGCGATCGAACCGTCGCCCTTGAACGCCCAAACGTCGCTCGTTATCGCCTTCCATGTATTGCCGACGTCCTGAATTAGCGGGTTTCGGACGATCTGCCGCATGTCGTCGTAAATGAACTCGCCGCCGATGCCGTTAGCGAAAACAAGCACCGCGGCAAGTACGACAGGCAGATACCACTTTGCGTCTTTTCGGAGATAGAAGGTCATCTGTTATTTGGTTCGGTTAGATTAGCATAGTCCGGTTCTATTGGCAGAAAGACCCGGAAATCGTAGTGTCGGTGAATATGTCCGAGAAACTTTGCGGGAGGCCGAGTGTTTGCATTTGATACTAGGATGACTACGCGGACGTTTCCCGCAAAGACGCCAAGGCCGCAATTCAAATACTACAAACACCAAAAACCGCTTTGGGCCGACGATGCGGCTCGATGTTCAAAGATGACACGGCCATAATTGTTATGTATATTGTATTTCGCACGTTTCCTTTAGTTTCAATGAAGACAGCCATTTGCTCGCAGGCGAAAAGCTCAGGGCCGTCAAACCGGGAATGAAGATCCTCCGCGAAATACTCTGGCCGCTGACCGCAGTCTTTGCGGCGTTCGTCGTTGGCGGCATTATCGTTGTGGCCATCGGCGACAATCCGTTTCAGACGTATTACCAATTGATCGGGAATTCGTTCGGCTCGATGAACGACACCGGCTACACGCTATTCCTAGCGACACCGCTGATATTCACCGGGCTGGCGGTCGCGGTGGCGTTCCGCTGCGGGCTACTGAATATCGGAGCCGAAGGCCAGCTATATGTTGCGGCGTTCGCGACTGCGTGGGTAGGCATCAAGTTCGGCGGTGCGATGGTAACGGTCTTCGGCAAGGAAGAGAACTGGTCCTGGTTCAGCTTGCCTGCCGTTCTGCTGGTCGGGCTTTGCGTCTTGACGGCGGTCGCTGCCGGGGCATTTTGGGGTGCGATACCGGGCCTGCTGAAAGCGAAATTCGGCTCGCATGAGGTGATAAACACCATCATGCTCAATTTCGTCGCGATCGCCCTCGTCAGCTATTTTACGCAATATTATCTCAAGATCCCCGGCGACCCGATCATGCAAACCGCCGAGATCGGCAAGGCCGCACAGATACCGCGCATCAGCCAATACGTTCCGGGTATGCCGGATTTCGTCCCGCTCAGCGTCGCTTTTCTGCTGGCGATATTGATGTGCGTGCTGGTTTATATCTTTCTGTGGAAGACAAAATGGGGCTATGAACTGCGGGCAGTCGGTGAAAATCCGACCGCGGCGGAATACGGCGGCATCTCGCCGAAAAAGCAGATCGTGATAGCAATGACCATTTCGGGCGGGCTGGCCGGCATGGTCGCCATCGGTGAGGTGCTCGGCTATCGCTATCGCTATTACGACGGATTTTCGGACGGCTGGGGCTTTCTCGGCATCGCCGTCGCACTGCTCGGCAGGAATCACCCTCTCGGCATCTTTGTCGCGGCACTCTTTTTCGCTGTGCTGAAACGCGGCGAGATCTTTGTTGATATCGAGACCAAGTACGTCTCAAAAGATCTGGTCGAGGTACTGCAGGCGATCATCATCATTTTCGTCGCATCACTGCAGAGGTTCAGCAAGCGGTGAAAAGTGAAACGGTGAAAAGGTGAAAAAGGTGGTCGAGCATTTTGAGGACCTGATCATTTGGCAAAAGGCCGTAGAGTTTGCGAAAGAGATAAATTTGATAACCGAAAATGGCGCAATGAGGACGGATTATGCCTTGAAAAACCAGATGCGAGATGCTGCAGTTTCAATTTCGAGCAACATCGCTGAGGGTTTTGAAAGAAGGTCGCGAAAGGAGTATTTGAATTTTCTCAATATCGCTAAAGCATCTGCCGGAGAAGCGAGGAGCCAGCTATTCGTGGCATGCGAGGTCGGATATTTATCAAAGGAGGAGCATCAACGGCTGAGGGAAATGGCGAGATTTTTGAGCGGTTCGATCGCGAATCATATGATCTCGATCCAACGTTCGGAATCGAAACGCCGGTTCTGACTTTTTCACTCTTTCGCTTTTTCACTTTTCGATATGTCTGATGTATTGACACCAACATTCCTCCTGATCCTGATTTTTTCCACCATCCGCGGAGCGACGCCGCTTATCTTTGCGGCGCTCGGCGGGATGTTTTCGGAACGCGCGGGCGTGATCAACATCGCGCTTGAGGGACTGATGCTCGCGGGTGCATTTACGGCGGCGGTCGTCACGTATGAGCTGCAGAATCCGTACATCGGTTTTGTCGCGGGAATGGCGGTCGGTGCGGTCGTGGCGCTGGTGTTTGCGGTCGCCGTTATCAAGTTCGAGGCGGATCAGGTCGTTACGGGATTCGCGATAAGTTTGCTGATGCTGGGGCTGCCGGCAGTGGTCTCCAGCCGTATCTATGATTCGGCGGGTTCGACGCAGCAGATCGCGAAAGAGTTCCTCCTGCCCGAATTTTGGAACCGATTGCCGCTCGCAGCGATACTGGCATTCGCGCTCGTTCCCATCTGTTGGTACGTGCTTTACAAGACGCCGTTCGGATTGCGAATTCGTGCGGTAGGCGAAAACCCCGAGGCCGCCGACGCTGCGGGCGTCAATGTCATTAAGCTGCGTTATTCGGCCGTCATCATCTCGGGAATACTCGCCGCTGCGGGCGGTGCGTATCTTTCGATCGGCCAGTCGTCGCTTTTCACACGCGGCATGACGGCGGGCCGCGGCTATATCGCACTTGCGGCGCTGATACTCGCAAAATGGCGTCCTTTCCCTGTACTCTTTGCGTGTCTTTTCTTCGGATTTACAGAAGCTCTCGCAACCAACCTGCAGGGAGTTTACAAATTGCCGTCGGGCGAGGACGTGCCCGTGCAATTCATCCAAATGATCCCGTACGTGCTGACGATAATCGTGCTCGCCGGCTTTATCGGCCTCAGCCGCGCACCGAAAGCACTCGGCACGCCGTATCGTAAGGAAAGCTGACATTTCTGTCGGCGATCCATCGAATTGATGTAGAATTGAGCTATGCTTACGTCGCTTGAAACCACAGCTACCGTCGGACCGAACAGGCAGCTTTTGCTTGATGATGACCTGCCGGCGGACGTTTCGAAAAAGGTGCGCGTCATTGTGATGTTTGACGAGGATATTGACGAGAGAAAATGGCTTGCGTCCGCGCGAGACAACGATGCGTTTGAGTTTCTCAACGATGACGCAGAGGATATTTATACGCTTAACGACGGAAAGCCGATAGATGAAGCATAAGATCGTTTTGGTCCCGTTCCCGTTTGACGATCTTTCAACGGCTAAAGTTCGTCCCGCCGTTTGCATTACGAACGAGATCGAGCCTTACGGACATATCGTCGTCGCATTCATAACAAGCCGCGTCTCCGGCGAGCCTTCCGCGACCGACCTGAATATCGAGACAACTGATCCGCATTTCGAGGAAACAGGGCTAAAAGTGTCGTCAGCTGTAAGGCTGCACAGGCTGATGACGATCTCCAGAAGTTTGATAAAGCGGGAACTTGGCAAACTTGCCGATCCTCACATCGTTGCGGTCGAGGAGCGGCTGCGGAAACTATTCGAGATCTGATAGAGATGTCATACGAAAATGCGGCGCGTGCCGCTGATTACATAAGAAGCAAATACGCGGGCGATGTCGAAACGGCGGTCGTGCTCGGCAGTGGACTCGGTGCGTTTGCCGAGACGGTGGAGAACCCCGTGCGGATACCGTACGAAGATATTCCGGGTTTTGCGCGTTCGACCGTCCATGGCCATGCCGGGCAGCTTGTGCTGGGCGTGATCGGCGGTGTCGGCGTCGCGGTGCAGCAGGGGCGATTTCATTATTACGAAGGCTGCGAGATGCAGCAGGTAATGCTGCCTGTCCGCACATTCGGCGTGCTCGGCGCGAAACGCATAATTCTGACCAACGCCGCCGGCAGCCTGAACACGGATATGCCGCCGGGCTCGCTGATGCTCATTACGGATCATCTGAACATGATGGGTGTGAATCCGCTTCGCGGACCGAATGACGACCGTCTGGGGCCGCGATTTCCGGATATGACGGAGGTTTACGACCGCGAGATGCAGTCCGCGGCGGAAAAAGCCGCTACTGATATATCGCGTGAACGTCACGAGAGCGGCCGCGACGCGGAATTACAGGATATCCTGCATCGCGGCACCTATTGCGCACTTTCGGGCCCGACGTATGAAACGCCCGCTGAGATACGGCTTTATCGCAAGCTCGGTGCCGATGCCGTCGGTATGTCCACCGTACCCGAGGCAATAGCCGCACGCCACATGGGCCTGCGAGTGCTCGGCATCTCGTGCATTACGAATTTCGGCGCAGGAATGAGCGGACAAAATATCGACCACGAAGAGGTGATGGAAACCGGCGCACGGGTCGCGGAGTTTTTCGGCGAGCTGCTGCTGCGAATCATTACAAATAGCTAGTCATTTGTCATTGGTCATTTGTCATTTGGGTCCAGGCATCCGATCTATTCAAAAGTATGGCAAGGACACGGTTCGAAAGTTTGCGAGTTTACCGGCTATCTGAGGAACTTTCCGACGCGCTATGGGAGATCGTTGGTAAATGGGACAGTTTTTCAAAAGACACTTTGGGTAAGCAGATCGTTCGTTCCGCAGATTCTATTGGTGCAAATTTAGCTGAGGGCGAAGGAAGGGGAAGTTATCAGGACAATCGCCGGTTCATAAAAATTGCGCGAGGCTCCCTGCAGGAAACCCAACACTGGTTGCGGCGGGCTTATAAACGTAACCTACTAAAACAGGAACAGGTTGAAAAGATCAAGCCGTTAATTGACACTCTTGCTCCGACATTGAATGCTTATTTACGATCAATCGGAACAAGAAAGAGCGATCAGCGGAACGGCGATCAGCTAACAAAGGACTAGAGACCAAAGACCAAGGACCAAATTTTAATGTTCATAGGCATTTGCGGCGGGACAGGATCAGGAAAGACGACCATTGCGCGAAAGCTGGTCGAATCGGTCGGCGCGGAAAACGTCGTGCTGGTCGAGCAGGATTCGTATTATCGAAATCTCGCTGACATGCCGCTCGACGAACGCCACCGTGCGAATTTCGACCATCCGGACGCCATCGACAGCGACATGCTGGTCAATCATTTGCTGCGTTTGAAGCAGGGTCTGGTCGTCGAGATGCCGCTCTACGATTTCAAAACGCACACCCGCAGCGACCGCATAGAGATCATCGAACCGAAACAGGTCGTCATCGTCGAAGGGATCTTGATATTTGCTGAAGCTCGTGTGCTCGACCTGCTGGACGTCCGCGTATTTGTGGATACGCCGGACGACATTCGATTCATACGCCGCCTGCGTCGAGATATAGCCGAACGCGGCCGTACAACGGAATCCGTGATCGAACAGTATTTCGCGTCGGTTCGCCCGATGCATTTCGAATTCGTCGAACCGTCGAAACGCCACGCCGACATCATCATTCCCGAAGGCTCGCAGACCGGCGTGACCGTTGAACTGCTCTGCGGCCTGGTCCGCGAACGGCTGGCGGCACAGACAGCCGCAGGAGCATCTGAATAGTTTTACAAATGCATCACACTGAAGAAGAACTGATCAAGGCCGCAGCGGACGCACGCGAACGCGCGTATGCGCCGTATTCCAATTTTCGTGTCGGTGCCGCCGTCGAGGCAGAGAACGGCGATATCTATATCGGCTGCAATGTCGAATCCGCCAGCTACGGCCTGACCGTCTGCGCCGAACGTGTCGCCATCTGGAAAGGCATCTCTTGCGGCGAAAAACGCTTTACACGCATCGCCGTCGTCGTCGATACCGAAGAACTCACACCGCCATGCGGCGTCTGCCGCCAGATCATCTGGGAATTCTGCGGCGACGTGCCGGTCATACTCTCAAACCTCCACGGCAAGACCGAAACCATCCAAATGAGTGAACTCCTACCGCGTGCATTCGATTCTAAGTTTTTGAAGTAAAATAGAAGCATGGCTCTTCCGACTTACCAAACAGCAATGCTTCCTTTACTTAGGTTTGCATCTGATGGACAGGAACACTCGTTACGAGAGGCGACCTCAGCTGTAGCAGATGCCTTCCATCTCACTGAGGAAGAAAGATCACAATTGCTCCCAAGCGGCCGAAAACCTGTAATTGATGATCGTGTCGCTTGGGCTCGCGTGTATATGGGGCAAGCGGGTCTGCTTGAATCAACTCGCCGGGGGGTTCTTCCGAATATCGCCACGCGGATTGGATCTGCTTGCGTCGAACCCACAGACGGTGAACGATGAAACTTTGAAACAGTATCCCGAGTTTGTCGATTTCATCTCTAGAAAAGCGAAAAAGAAGATTCAAGAGAACCCAGAAACTGAAATCCCTTCTCAAGTCGACAGCACGCCGGAAGAGTCTCTGGAGGATTCATATAGATCAATTCGAAATCGGCTTGCTGTCGAGTTATTGGAACAAATAAAAAGTTGTTCGCCGGCATTCTTTGAACGGTTAGTTGTCCAGTTGCTCGTAGCGATGGGATATGGGGGCACACGGGAAGACGCTGGAGAGGCAATTGGCAAAAGCGGCGATGGTGGGATCGACGGAATAATCAAAGAAGATCGGCTTGGTCTTGATGTGATCTACCTGCAGGCTAAAAGATGGGAAGGAAATGTAAGCCGACCTGAGATTCAGAAGTTTGCCGGGGCTCTGCAAGGACGAAGGGCGAAAAAAGGCGTGTTCATTACCACGTCCGAGTTCAGTAAAGAGGCCCGAGAGTTTGCCTCGGCCATCGACAACAAGATCATACTAATCGATGGGAATGAGCTTGCTGAATACATGATAGATTTCAATGTAGGAGTCGCCGTCGAATCGGTTTATGAGATAAAACGTATTGATTCTGATTATTTCATCGAAGAATGAGTGAAAGAAAAGACATACCCGAACTTAGGATTGACTAATCTCAACGCAAAGGCAGAGCTTTTCCGCAAATAGAGCGGTGCCGTCGTGAGAGACGCCAATCAACTTGCTCTTTTGATCCAACATCCTTAGAGAACTTATTGTCATTTGCTAAATTCACCTAATCATTATTAGGCTGACCGGAGCGAAAATGGAAAAACGAGAAAACCCTTTCGCGCACGTCACTGATCCGGAATCTCTTTCCGAGGAGGAGCGAAGACGTTACCAAGATTATTGGGCATCGCGGACGCCAGGTGAACGTTTGGGTGAGATGATGCGTCTGAATCGTTTGAAGTGGGGCGACGAGGTTTTTGAACGCGGAATGGACAAGACGCGGTTCGAGGTCATAGACCTGAGCAAATACGATTGAATTCCACTCGTTTCTCTGCTCGCAAAGATTTGCTATAACTTCAGCTATGAACAAGCTGAACGTTCTCCTCGCATCATTCCTTTGCTTCTCATTAACCATCGCAGTGTCAGCTCAAGGCACGCGGTCGAGGGTTGCCGTTGTCGATACGGTCATACTCGGCGGGACGGTCGTTACGATGGACGGCGGGCGGCGTGTCATTGAGGACGGTGCGGTTGCGATAAAGGGCGGCGTGATCGAGGCGGTCGGGACAAGGAAAGAGATAACGGCGGGTTTTCGCGGGCGTCGTGTGATAAACGCGGCGGGCAAGGCTGTCGTGCCGGGGCTGATAAATACGCATACGCATATTCCGATGACGCTGTTTCGCGGCATCTCGGATGACCTGGACCTGAACGACTGGCTGACGCAGTTCATCTTTCCGGCAGAGGCGAAAAATGTTGACGAGGCTTTCGTGCGTGCCGGGACGCGGCTCGGCCTGGCGGAGATGATACGCGGCGGGACGACGACCTACTGCGACATGTATTATTTCGAGGACGCCATCGCCGAAGAGACGAAAAAAGCGGGCGTCCGCGGCGTGCTGGGGCAGACGATAATTCAGTTTCCGGTCGCCGATGCGAAAACTCCCGAAGATGCGCTTGTCCTGACCGAGCGTTTCATCAAACGCTGGCAGAACGATACGCTTATCACGCCCGCGGCGGCTCCGCACGCGCCATACACGCTATCGACCGATCATCTGAAAGCGATAAAAGCGCAGTCCGACCGCCTGAATTCAACGGTCGTCATACACGTCGCCGAAACGAAAAAAGAACGCGACGACATCCTCACGCAATACGGCAAAACGCCCGTCGAATATCTGGACAGCATCGGTTTTCTGTCGAATCGCACCATCGCGGCGCACAGCGTTTGGCTGACCGATAACGAGATCGCCATTTACAAACGCCGCGGCGTCGGCTCGGCGCATTGTCCGCAATCGAACATGAAACTCGCGTCCGGCACGGCACGAATTCCGGAGATGCTGGCCGCGGACGTCGCGGTCGGCATCGGCACGGACGGCCCGGCTTCGAACAACGACCTCGATATGTGGGACGAGATGGACACGGTCGCAAAATTGCACAAACACGCCACCGGCGACCCGAAAGCCGTGCCTGCCGAGGCCGCTTTTGAGATGGCGACGATCCGCGGTGCGCGTGCGCTGAACCTAGGCAACGTCACAGGCTCGCTTGAGGGCGGCAAGGCAGCCGACATCGTCATTCTCGACCTCGACGGCGTGCATCAGCTTCCGATGTACAACATCTATTCGCACCTCGTTTACACGACAAAAGCGTCGGACGTCCGCACCGTTCTGATCGCGGGCCGCGTCGTCATGCAGGACCGACGTTTGATGACGCTGAACGAAAATGCTATAAAAATAGATGCACGCCGCTATCGAGATAAGATATTGAATAGTTTGAAAAACTAAAATTGGCGGGCATTACCAATGCTCGCCAAAGCTTTTATTTGGCGGCTGCAATGAATTATTAGGTCGTCAGAGTGAGCCTTCTATAGGTGAGTTCGCTTGGCCTTTACGGAAAATTCAACCCACGAGAGGAGGAAGAAGATGCCGTTAAAGATCAGAAGGTTTTACGCTTCGATTTTACTGGTTTTATTTACAATTGCTGCGGTTTCCCACGCGCAGACCACCGATCCCGTTCCCGTTCAGAACGCCGCTCCGCCCACCTCGGGCGACGTGATGCGCGACCGCATCTCAAAGGCAAAAGCTTTCATCGCCGTCAGAAATTACAACGCCGCCATTTTCGAACTGGAGAATATCCGACGCGAATCCGGCGACCCTGCGGTGCGTTCGGTCGTCAACACTCTGCTGATGACGAGCTTTGTCGAACAGGGCGATTACAAACGCGCGCAGGATCTGTTGACAGAGTTTTTCACCAGCGAGCAAAAGAACGGTGCGTCGCGTCCGCTGAACGGCTATATGGCCGTCGCGGGACAGGTCGTCCGCAGTGCACGCAGCCGTTCGGAAAGGTATCGGGCACTTGGGCTGACGGTCAATGACCGTGCATTGCCGCTCGAGGCGGTGACCGATCTGGAAAAGATGCGCGAAACGCTCGAAATGGTCATCGACCAATCGCGTGAGCTCGGCAAAGACAACGCCAAGACCGCCGACGCGATGGCGATGATGGAAGAGGCAGTGGCCGCACGCGGCGCACTCGCACGCGACAGTTTTGATACACGGCGTTGGCAGGACAAGCTCTCGGACACGCGCGAGCAGATGGCGAATTCGCGCAGCACCGTGCTGAACGCCATCAACGACGGCACGACGGAAGCTCCAAAGACGGAATCCGTGGCTGCCGCACCGGCGAACGCAGCGGCACCGGCGGTAACGCAGCCTGTTTCTCAGAAAGAAAGTAATGCCGTCGCGGCCGCAAAACCCGCCGAACAAAAGCCCGCTGCGACCCAGAATGAGCGTCCGGTCGTTGTTGTTGGAAAGTCTGCACCTGAAACGGTTGCGAAAAAGGAAACCCCGCCGCCTGCTTCCGAAAAGTCAGAAACCTCGAACGAAGGCCCGCTTGAGGTCGGTTCTCTCACCGGTTATGCGACGAGCCAAACGCGGCCGGTTTATCCGCCGGCGGCCCGTACGGTCAGAGCGACCGGGGTCGTCCGCGTTGAACTGATGGTCGATGAAAATGGCGATGTCGCCGAGATACAGAGCGTCAGCGGCCCCGTCATTCTGCAGGCCGCCGCTAAAGATGCGGTCAGGAAATGGCGTTTTCGCCCGTTCACACGCGACGGCCAGCCCGTACGTGCGACAGGGTTTGTCAGTTTCAATTTCGCGCTTTAGGCATCAGAGCCTATTGATCGGTACCGCGGCGGCAACCTTTTCGTGAGGTTTGCCGCCTAAGTTTTTAGGAATCGGAATTCACCACAGAGGACACAGAGAGCACAGAGAATTGTGAAAACGGGTCGGGTGCACCGTGAAGACGGTAAGCTATTCAGCCTCTGATCCTTACTAAAAAACTTACCTCCGTGTTCTCTGTGCCCTCTGTGGTTAACCATCTGCTTATGGCCTTACGACTGTTGATCTTAGTATTGCTGCTTGCCGGTATGACACATTCTCAAACGCCGCCGATCGAGCCCGGGGTTTCGCTTGAGCTCGCTAAATGGCGAGCCGCGCATTACAGCGACATCCGCTACAAACTGAACCTGACGCTGGAAAAAATGTCGCCGGTGCTAAAGGGGACGATCGAGATACGGGTCAAAGTGTCAGAACCGCCTGCGTCAGCGGGCGGCCAGAAAGCCGGCGGCCCCGTCCCGCCGATCATACTGGACTGGCGTCGCATTAAGGGGCATGAGGAAAAGTCAACGATCTCTAACGTCAGCTTGAACGGCGTTGCGTTGAGTGTATCGCCCTTGCTTACGCGCGGGCTTCCGCAACCTGCTGCTCAAGTTGAAGACCAAGATGCAGAAGCCCGCGCGTCAGCAAGGGCGATAGCGGACCGCAGCTATGAGGAATACAACGAGCACCTCATATTCACCGACGGCGTCGTCCAGGGCGAGAATGTGATCCGGATGGATTTCACGTCGCCAATACTCACCAGCGGTTCGGCGATCACGCGGTATATCGACAAAGAGGACGGTTCGGAATACATCTACTCGCTCTTCGTCCCGTCCGACGCCAGCACGGCGTTCCCGGTATTTGACCAGCCGGATCTGAAGGCGAGGTTTCTTCTGAATATCAGGAGACCTGCATCGTGGAAGAAATGCGTAGCCATCTCGAATGCTCCCGCTCTCGCAGTAAATTTCACCGACGGTTGGGAAGCAACTGAGTTTGTGGAAACTAAACCAATCAGTTCTTACGTTTTCGCATTTGCTGTGGGCGATTTTGCGCAGTTTCGCCAACTTGAATCCGGAGAAGCCATTTACTATGACGAGGTCGTAGCAAAGACTTTCAACGGGCGAGAGTATTTTATTGGTGATGAAGTTGAAAAGCGGCTTGGTACGCTCCGGCGGGATAGAGTCTACGTCCGCCGCTCTCAGGCACGGAAGTTCCAACCCCACGCGGCGGAGGTGTTTCGGCTTAACCGCGAGGCCATCAAGTATTTCGAGGAGTATTTCAATTACAAGTTCCCGTTCCCGAAGTACGATCTGGTTTTGATCCCCGAGTTTCCGTTTGGCGGGATGGAGCATGCCGGGGCGACGTTCCTGCGGGAATCGGCGATCATCTTTCCGCAGGAGCCGACGAGGAACGACCATATTTCGCGGGCTCTGCTGATCTTTCACGAGGCGTCGCACCAATGGTTCGGCGACACGGTGACGATGCGTTGGTTCGACGACCTGTGGCTAAAGGAAGGCTTTGCGACCTTTACGGCGTACAAGGCGATGGAGCGGATCATGCCGGAGATGATGGCGTGGAAGGTCTTCTACGAACGCGTCAAACAGGCCGCTTATCAGACCGATTCGACCAAAGGCACAACGCCGATCTATCAGGAGATACCGAACCTATCCGCCGCAAAATCCGCCTACGGCAACATCGTCTATAACAAAGCCCCCGCGTTCCTCCGCCAAGCAGAGTTTTATTTAGGCGAGGACAAATTCCAAACCGCCGTCCGCGCGTTTTTGAAGAAGCATGAGTTTGGGAATGCGGGCTGGGAAGATCTGGTTGCAGAGTTTGAGGCAGCGAGTGAAGAACGGCTAAAGTCTTGGGCAGAAGTCTGGATCAATCAGAAAGGCGTACCCCTTTATCAAACCAAGGTCGACACGACGGGTCGCCTCGTCAGCGCACTTATCGAGCAGACACAGGTTCCCGATCAATCCTATTGGTTGCAGCGGGTAGAAGTTCTGGGATTAGGCAACGTACAGGGTAAACCCGGCAGACATAAAGTGCTCGACCTGTTGAGGAGTCCGCCGGTCGGATCAGAATTCAAAGTGCTTCCCACATTTCAGTTTTCGGCAACGGATTTCGTATTCCCCAACTCCGGCGACTACGGCTACGGCATTTTCCTTCTCGACGACAAGAGCCGCGACTATGTTCTCAAGAACATCCAGAACGAAAAGGACCCGTTCTTGCGGTCGATGATGTGGGGAGCCTTGTGGGACAGCGTCCGCGAGGGCGAGCTCGACCCGCGGGAGTTTGTTGAGTTGGCGATAAAGCAGCTCGGCGGTTCAGGTTCAGAGTTGCGGCTTCAGCCGCGAGAAAACCTCACGCCTAAAGGCGTAACTCTGAACGGGAACGAAACCGACGAGACCATCGTCGCCCTGCTCGTCAGCCGAGTATCGACGGCGTTGAATTACTACATGTCAGAACCGCCTGCGGTAGCGGGCGGTTTAACGCGGAGTACCAATAACTCAGCGGAACCGCAGCAGGCATCGACTAATCGCACCTTGTCCAAGGCGAACGGTCAACCACCCGCTACCGCAGGTGGTTCTGACCTGCGTTCGCGGTTTGAGGCGGTTTTGCTCGACCGTATGCGAAATGCAACGACAGCGGGCGAGCGGATCACGTTCTATCGAGCGTTCCTGAACAACGCTTCGAGCGAGAACGCTAGGAATGTGCTAAAAACGATGCTGTCAGAACCGCCTGCGTCAGCTGGCGGCAAAGGCGAAAAGACATCGCCAACGTCGAATTCTGCTCCGACGCGGTCGAATTCCGCGGCCTCATTGCCCGCCGCTGACGCAGCGGGTTCTGACAGGGCCCGCATCGACCTGCCGCTGCGAACGAAGGACAAATTCGACATCATCACACGCCTGCTCATATTGGGCGACGCGGACGCGCCGAGGCTGTTAGCAGAATTGGAAAGGACCGAGACGAGCGACGATGCGAAGCGCTACGCTTACGCGGCTCGGGCCGGGATCGCGACCGCCGAGAACAAGGTGAAGTATTGGAAGGATTTTACGGAGAACAAAGAAATATCGGAAAGCTGGATACAGGCGGCGTTCGGGCCGTTCAATTCCATCAGGCATTCGGAGCTGACGCTGCCTTATCTCGAACGCGCGCTAAAAGAACTGCCAAATCACAAACGCGACCGCAAGATCTTTTTCGTCAACGGCTGGCTCGGTGCATTCATCGGGGGACAACGCAGCGAAGAGTCGTTGAACGTCATCAACAAATTCCTCGCCGATAACCCGACGCTCGATCGCGACCTGCGGCTAAAGATATTGGAAAACGCCGACATCATCGAACGCGCCGTCCGCATCCGCGGAAAGTACTCAAAGCCGCGGTCATAGAGCCTCGACGCGGGGAGTTAAATTGCTTAACAAACGAACTGAAATCTGATATTGTCCGCTTATTATGTTCCATTCGCTTAGAGGAAAGGCCGGCGCAGCGGTGCTGCTGACGGCATTGTGTTTTGCGGCGTTCACGCCTGTATTTGCTCAGTTTGGGGCACCGAACAGCGAGCTGATCGTCGCCCGCATCACTGTCAAGACCGATGCCGACATGCGTAGAGTGATGGGCCTCGGGCTTGACCTGATGGAATATCGTGAGGGCGACGACCTGATATTTATCACCACCGCGGCAGAGATCGACAGGCTCTTAAAGTCGGGTTTTGACGTCCGGCTTGATGAGAAACTGACCGCCGAACTTCCCCGTAACGGCGTCGAGACCTTCAACGGAGGCTACCGCACCGTCGAAGAAACCTACGCTTTCCTCAACCAGATGCAGGCAGCCTACCCAAACCTTGCCCGCGTTTTCACCTATGGGCAAAGCTGGCTCAAGGTGCAAAATCCCGCGAACGGCTACGACCTGATGGGCATCACGCTAACCAGCCAGAGTTCCGATCGCAGGCCAAAGCCGACATTCCTGCTGCAGGCCGGGCTTCACGCCCGCGAACTCGTCCCGCCCGAGATCGCGACGCGGTTCATCTCGTATCTGCTGACCAATTACGGCATCGATGCCGACGCTACCTGGCTGCTCGATGAACACAGGATCGTAGTCATCCCGATCATGAATCCCGACGGCCGAAAGATCGCCGAAACCGGTGCGTTGAAGCGAAAGAACATGAACAACCTCTTGGGCGGGTGCACGACCGTGAACAGCGGCATCGACCTTAACCGCAATTATTCGTTTCGTTGGGGGCTCGTCAATCCGTCCACACAGCCGTGCGGCGAGACATATCCCGGAGTTTCTGCCGCATCCGAACCTGAGATCGCATATCAAGAGGCTCTGATCGCGACGCTATTCCCCGACCAGCGAGGCGCTCCGCGGAACGAACCCGCACCGATCGACGCAACGGGTGCTGTCCTCGATATGCACTCGACCGGCAATCTAATACTTTATCCGTGGGGCGAAGATAACGTGCCGCCGCCAAACCCGCAGATCGTAACACTTGCAAATAAAATGGCTGCTTACAACGGCTATAACCCGATACAGGGCGTCAATCTGTATCCGACCAGCGGTTCGGCGAAAGATTATGCGTACGGCGAACTGGGTGCCGTTTCGATGACGATGGAGATCGGCAACGGCTCCGGTACGTGCGGCGGATTTATGCCTGCCTATACGTGCATCGAAGGCGGCGGCTCCGTCGGGAACTTTTGGAGCAAGAATTTGCCCGTTCTGCTCTACATGGCAAAGACCGCACGAACGCCGTACATGACGGCCGAAGGGCCGACCGCAGAAACACTGACGATCACAGCGCTTTCTACAGCGTCATTCAGGTTTCGGGCGCAGTTCAGCGACGAATTCAACGGCGGGCAGCCGATCGCCGCCGCCGAGGTGTACCTGAATACGCCGCCGTGGCGCGGCGGTACGCCTATACCAATGACGCCTGAGGACGGCAGTTTTGACAGCATGAACGAATATGCTCTCGCCACGTTCAACATCCGCAGCGGGACGCATACAATCTATGCCCGGGCACGCGACACGGCCGGCAATTGGGGTTCCGTCAAGGCCGTCTTTAAGACGGATGGTTTATGGCCGGCAAACTAGGTTTGCGAAGAAGGTAGTTCGTTCTATTAATTGAGGCGGCGGGTAAGCTTACCGGCCGCCTTTTATTGACCGCGAGTTCCGCCTGCACACAATCTTGACAAAAAAATAATGTTTTGAGATTATTTGGTTTATGGTTCGCAAGGTCAAAGTATTGATGCGTGGTGTTTTATGAAGATCTCGGCTCAGGAAGAATACGGGCTTCGGTGCCTGGTACAGTTGGCAAATCTGCAGGAAGGCGAATCGCTGACGCTGCCGCAGATAGCGGAGCGCGAAGGCATCTCGACGGCGAACGCAGGCAAGCTGATGTGGCTGCTGAACAAGGCGGGTTTTGTCAATTCGACACGCGGAACGAAGGGCGGATATTTCCTCGCACGCCCTGCGGGTGAAATATATCTGAACGAGATCATAAAAGTTCTGGACGAGGACGTTCTAAGCTCGCATTGTGACGGCTACACGGGCGTGCTCGATACGTGTGTGCATACGGGCGATTGCGGCATAAGGCCCGTCATCGTCGGCCTGCACGAGATCGTCGAGAACGCGCTTTCGCGGATAACGCTTTCGCAATTGGTTGGCTCTGAGAAATCGGTTGATGCGATGTTCCATCAAATACAAGGCATTCATCGCACCATCGAGCCGCAGAGGTTGTGATCGGCTCAGAGTTGCGGCTTCAGCCGCGAGAAAACCTCACGCCTAAAGGCGTAACTCTGAACGGCGTAACTCTGAACGGGGAATTTTTTATTTCAATGGGGAGTACAGGTATGAAAAAGAATATTGCAGTTATCTTATCAGTGATGATCTTGGCGATGGGCGGTTTTGCCCAGGCATCGGCCGAAAATGCCGCATTGGAAGCGGAGATGAAAAAGTTCATTGGGTCGATTGAGAAGGGAGATACTGCCGTTTTCATGAGCTACATCTCGCCCGACAAAGGCCTGACGATCATGAACACCATCGATCAGGGCGAAGAAGGCAACATGGACAAGCCGATGCTTGATTCGACTCTGACGCATAAAGAACTTGCCGCGGATCTAAAGGCGAAAGGCGAGCTTTACCGGAGCATTTTTAAGCCGTCGGAAGACAGTCCGAATTTTCACGATGCCTTTGCCAATCGCGAGGAAAAATGGATGCTCGTCGCGGGCAACAAATTTCAACTCATTGACGCCGAGACCGGCAAGCCCAGCAACGCTTTCTATGTGAAATGGGAAAAGCACGGCGAAAACTGGTATGTGACAGAGGTCGGCCGACTGATCTCGTAGAACGGGACAGCCGGAATCAAACATCATTATGTCGACAGCAGCAGAATTATTACAGAATCGCGAGTATAAATACGGATTCGTTACCGATATCGAAACGGACATCATCCCTAAAGGATTGTCCGAGGACACGGTCCGTCTTATTTCGTCGAAAAAGAATGAGCCCGAGTGGATGCTTGAGTTTCGGCTAAAGGCATATCGCCAATGGCTGAAGATGGAGCAGCCCAAGAATTGGCCGAACTTCGAATATCCTGAGATCGATTTTCAGAATATCTCGTACTACGCCGCACCGCGTCAGAAACCGAAAAAGGCGTCGATGGACGAGGTCGATCCTGAGCTGATCAGGACGTTCGAAAAGCTCGGCATCCCATTGTCTGAGCAAAAACTGCTGGCAAATGTGGCTGTCGATGCTGTGTTCGATTCGGTCTCTGTCGCGACGACATACAAGGAAAAGCTGAAAGAAGCGGGCGTGATATTTTGCTCGTTCACCGAGGCGGTCGAGGAATATCCCGAGCTGATCCAGAAATATCTCGGCTCGGTCGTGCCCGTAGGGGACAACTATTATGCCGCCCTGAATTCGGCTGTTTTCTCCGACGGTTCGTTCGTCTTTATCCCGAAAGGCGTCCGCTGCCCGATGGAGCTTTCGACGTATTTCCGCATCAACACGCAGGAATCGGGACAGTTCGAGCGAACTCTAATTGTTGCAGAAGAAGGCGGTTACGTTGCCTATAACGAGGGCTGCACGGCACCGCAGTTCGACACGAATCAGCTGCACGCGGCGGTGGTCGAGCTCGTAGCTTTGGACGATGCCGAGATCAAATACTCGACCGTTCAGAACTGGTACGCCGGTGACGAGACGGGCAAGGGCGGAATTTATAACTTTGTTACGAAACGCGGAGCGTGCCGCGGCGTGAATTCGAAAATTTCGTGGACGCAGGTCGAGACCGGTTCGGCGATCACTTGGAAATATCCGAGCGTGATCTTGCAGGGCGACAATTCCATCGGCGAATTCTACTCGGTCGCGCTAACCAACAACGCTCAGATCGCCGACACGGGTACGAAGATGATCCATTTGGGCAAGAACACCAAATCGACGATCGTCTCGAAGGGAATTTCTGCGGGTAGGTCGAATAACTCGTATCGCGGCTTGGTCAAGGTGATGCCGAAAGCTGAAGGTGCGCGCAACTATACACAGTGCGATTCGATGCTGATCGGCGGCCGGTGCGAGGCGAACACGTTCCCCTATATCGAGGTGATGAACAACACCGCCCGCGTCGAGCACGAAGCCACGACTTCGAAGATCAGCGAAGATCAGCTCTTCTATTTGCAGCAACGCGGAATCTCGCAAGAAGACGCCGTCTCGCTGATAATCAACGGCTTCTGCAAAGAGGTATTCCGCGAGCTCCCGATGGAGTATGCGGTAGAGGCTCAGAAGCTGTTGGGATTGAAGCTGGAAGGAAGCGTGGGGTAATTATGTTCCTGAGCGAATCGGAAAAAGAGAAGATCATAGAGATCTGCAAGAGAAACGACGTGGAGTATTGTGCCGTGTTTGGCTCATTCGCGCGTGGCGACGCAACGGCAGAAAGCGATGTTGACCTGCTGGTGCGGTTCTCGAATCCGGTCGGCTATCGATTCTTTGACGTTGCTCTCGAACTGGAAGCCTCTCTCGGCAAAGAAGTTGACATGGCGACCGACAAAATGATCGGACCATATATCCGTGAAAGCGTGATGCGCGATATCAAGACCATCTATGAAAAAACCGAACGACCCGCTCAGGCTCCGGCATATTCTTGATGCGATCGGAAGGATCGGCAGCCATCTGGAAGGGTTTGAGATCGGCAGTTTTCAGATCGATCTAAAAACCCAGGACGCCGTAGTGCGGCAATTGGAAATTATCGGAGAAGCTGCGACGAATCTTACTGCGGAATTGCGCGAAGCAAATCCCCAAGTTGCCTGGCGTTCGGCGACCGCGGCAAGGAATCGGCTGATCCATGGTTATTTTGACGTTGATCCGGAATTGGTGTGGCAGATCGTAGAAAACGATCTGCCCATTCTCAGGTCGCAGGTAGAGGCGATCTTGAAAGAGCTGGCGTGATATTTCAGAGATCCAGCAAGTTAATAAAGGGCACGAAATTCACGTTACTTGGTGGTTTCGGTGGCAAAAAATAATTTATGTTGCTTGAAGTAAAAGACCTGCATGCAGGCATTGACGGCAAAGAGATATTGAAAGGCCTGAATCTGCATGTGCAGAAGGGCGAGGTTCACGCGATCATGGGGCCGAACGGCTCCGGCAAATCGACGTTGTCAAAGGTGCTCGCCGGGCATCCTTCGTATGAAGTGATGTCGGGCGAGGTCATCTATGAGGGCAAGGATCTGCTCGAGATGGAGCCGGACGAGCGCGCACGCGACGGCGTTTTTATGGCGTTCCAGTATCCGGTCGAGGTGCCGGGCGTTTCGAATTCGCAGTTCCTGCGGCTCGCCTACAACGAGAAGATGAAGCACACGGGCGGCGAAGAGCTCGACCCGCTGGAATTCAACGACTATCTGAAAGAAAAGGCGAAGATCGTCGAAATGGACCCGCAATTTTTCAAGCGTTCGGTGAACGAAGGCTTTTCGGGCGGCGAGAAAAAGCGCAACGAGATACTGCAGATGGCAGTGCTCGAGCCGAAGCTCGCGATCCTGGACGAGACCGATTCGGGCCTCGACATCGACGCTCTTCGCATCGTCGCCGAGGGCGTCAACAAGCTCCGTTCTGCGGACAACGCCATCATCCTCGTTACGCATTACCAGCGTCTGCTCAATTACATCCAGCCTGATTTCGTCCACGTTCTCGCAAACGGCAAGATCGTCAAAGAAGGCGGCAAAGAGCTTGCCCTCGAACTCGAAGAAAAGGGTTACGACTGGGTCAAAGGAGCGGCAGTTTAGGTATATCCGGAAGGTCTTGTCGCCAACGGCGACAAATTCTAAAGCCTAGGGTGGAGCCAATTTTTGGCGGAACCCTAGGTCTAGAAGACACCCCGAATTTCCGCTCCCTGAAGGGGAGTAGTCTTTTCGGCATTGGGTTGTTCGTCGCCTTCAGCGACAGGCCATTTGATACTGAACTTTCCTAGGGTTTCGTTCGCAATGCCTCACTACACCCTAGGCTTTAATATTCGTCGCCGTTGGCGACCAGAACATGGCAGAGGTGACAAAAACAAATAGCAGAAACGCTGCCTTTCTGGTAGCGATCTGGGCTGCGGTAATGGCGACTATCTTCGTCGCATTTCGCAGCACAGACCTCCTGCGTTTGCCGTCGCTCGTCGGCAATCTCGGCGGCGGGCCGCTGTTCGGCAGCGGTATCGCGGATCCATTTGCAGCGGTAATCACGGCGCTTGTTATCGGTTTTTCATGGTTTTGTCTCGGCAGTTTCATCTTTAGTTTTCTTCCAGCTTCTGATGAACGGGCCTCATCGTTCGAGGTCGATATCGCTAATAAGGCCGCTCTCGGAGCCGCCGCATATTCGCTTGGTTGGTGCATTTTAGGACTTGCAGGTCTTTACAACAGCATCGCGGCATCGTTCAGCGTTCTGTTGGGAATTCTTGCCGGCGTTTATGCTTTCACGCGAAAAAATGGAGCGAAAGCATCTTTGCAAGATGACGGCAAACGCACGCCGTTCAACGTAGTTCTGAAGGTTCTGATAGCGGTGCCGCTGCTTCTTTCCCTGATCTCGTCACTCGCTCCGCCGACCGCAAAGGACACGCTGCTTTATCATTTCTCGGTCCCGAAACAGTTCATCGCACAGGGCGGCAATGCGTTCATCAAGGGCAATATTGCGAGCTATCTTGCGTTGGGAACCGAGATGCAGGTCGTTTGGGCTCGTCTGCTCGGCGGCTTCATTAGCGAACGTGCGGCTGAGGCAGCGGGCGGTGCGGTGGTGTGGCTTTTCTTTCCGCTGCTTCTGGCGGCGGTTTACGGGTGGGCACGCGAAGAGGGTATTTCGCGAATGTGGGCACTTATCGCGACGGTGCTGGTCTCGTGTATTCCGACCGCATATCACGTAGCGGCTAGCGGTTACGTCGATCTGGCGTTGTCGCTGTTCGTCGTGCTGGCGGCGCATTCGCTGCTGAAATGGCTGCGGACAGGAAACACAAGATCGGCGATATTGCTGGGAATTTTCCTCGGTGCGGCGTTGTCGATCAAGCTGACGACGGTGTTCGTGATCGCGGCGTTCGTGCTCGTGGTGCTGCTGTGGGCTAGAAACCCGGTCGCTACCGCTCCCGGTTCCGACACGCGGCCAGCCGGAAACGTGTTGGCGCGGTCCGGCGTGATGGCGTTGGTGTTGGCGGGCGTGATCGCGTCGCCGTGGTATCTGCGTACATGGGCCGAGACGGGCTCGCCTGTGTTTCCTTTTTATATGAGCATCTGGCCGGGCAAGGCTCCGGGCTGGGACGTCGAGCGGTCGAATCTTTTTCAGGGAATGAATTCGCAATACGGCGGCGTCCAAACTCATCCGGAAAACTATCTGATCGCACCGCTTCGCATTTCGCTCGCTGCACAGCCTGAGGACGCGAATCTGTACGACGGCGTGATCGGTGCGATGTTCATCATCGGGCTGCCGCTGGTGCTGTGGGCCGCGTGGCGACGCGAGCTTGCGGACGGCGTCGGATCGCTGCTTGTCGTCGCGGGCGTTGTATATCTTTTCTGGCTGTTCTCAAGCCAGCAGCTGCGTTATTTGCTGCCGATAATGCCGCTGCTTGCGATAGCGACAGCGTCGGCTGCGGACAAATTGAAAGATGGTGCAATGCGCAACGCGTGGAAATATTCACTGACGGCGGCTTCTTTCATTGCCGTGCTGACCGCGTTCGCGTGGTTCTCGATGAAGGCACCGCTGCGTGTGGCGTTAGGCGGCGAGACGCGTGACGAATATCTGACGCGAAATCTAGACTATTACCCGTCTTACGCATGGCTGAACAGCGAGAGCAAGCCCGACGAAAAGACGTGGCTCATCAACATGCGCCGCGACACGTATCACATCGATAGGCCGGTGTTTTCGGATTATATATTCGAGGATTGGACGCTGAGGAAGATGGTCTGGGAAGCACGTTCGGCGGACGAGCTTCGCCAAAGGACGCGAGAGATGGGCGTAAATTACGTTCTGACGAGGCATGATTTTTTGTTCAACTACGACCGCACAACGCTCGTTGACGACCGGAAACCTCGGTCCGAGAACGAAGCGAAATTGAAGATAGCTAAGGAATTTTTGCTGGACCCGGCGCGCACCGTGCGCTCAGACGAAAAGTTCAGCCTGATAAGGATCGATAAGTAAGATGACATCAGCAACGATGGAAACCCTTTTTGGACAATGTTTTAGGGACAGTATCGTGTCGGAAACGGACGCGATGGTAAAGGCTCTGCGAGAGGAAGCGTTCTCGTATTACGCGGCGACCGGTTTTCCGACCGTAAGGGACGAGGACTGGAAATATACCAACGTCGCCGAGATCGCCAAGGGCGAGTGGCCGTGCACGCAGATGCGCACAAGCCTGCCGGACGATGATCCGCGGCCGCGTGTGATGCTGGAGAATTTCCGTTTCGGGCGAAACGGTTTTACGGCGCTGAATCTGGCGTTCGCCGATATTTCGGTCGTCGTCATTCCGCGCGAGACGAGCGTCGCGGAGCCGATCGAACTCGACCTTTCGGCCGCAGAGGGCGAGATGGCGTCGCCGCATGTGATCGTCATAGCCGAAGCGGGCAGCAAAGCAACGATCGTCGAAACATACAGAAGCGGCGGCCGCGGGCTGATGAATTCGGCGGTGCAGATCGTCGTTGAGGAGAACGCGAATCTAACGCATTACCGAGTGCAAAGGGACGCGGCCGACGCCTATAACTACGGCGTGACGGAAGTAACGGTCGGCCCGGCGGCGCGTTATGACCTGACGAGCGTCAATCTCGGCGGGGCCATTTCGCGGCACGACATCGACGCAAAGCTCATCGCAGAGGGCGGCGAAATTTGGGTGGACGGGCTATATATGCTGTCCGGCTCGCAGCATCACGATACGCATTCCAGCATCGACCACACAGTGCCAAACTGTAATTCGCATCAGACATACAAAGGCGTGCTGAACGATAGCTCGCGGGGCGTTTTCAACGGAAAGGTCTTTGTCCGCGAAAACGCCAGCGGCACTGACGCTCAACAGCAGAACAAGAACCTACTGCTGTCGAACGATGCCCGCGTCGATACGAAACCTCAGCTTGAGATCTTCAACGACGACGTAAAATGCTCGCACGGAGCGACCGTAGGCCAGCTCGAGGACGAGGAACTATTCTATCTGCTAACCCGCGGCCTGCCCGAGACGCTCGCCCGCAATCTGCTGACGTACGGCTTTGCCGAAGAGATCATCAACAAGATCGAGATCGAGTCGATCAAGAGCGAATTAGATTCGATGGTGCTGAACCGGCTGGGGACGGAAATTTAACCACAGAGGACACAGAGAGCACAGAGGGTAGGAAATGGAGTTGAACTCAGTTACCGAAGCGATTATCGGCGCGGCGATCGAGGTTCACAAAGCACTTGGCCCCGGACTCCTTGAAAGTACTTATGAGGTTTGTTTGCTGCACGAACTTGGAAAACGAGGCCTGAAAGTCGAAAAGCAGGTGCCCATTCCTGTTGTGTACGACACGGTCACGCTGGATGCAGGATACCGAATAGACTTCTTGTAGAGGATGAGGTGATCGTAGAGCTGAAGGCGGTCGATACGCTGCATCCGATCCATGAGGCGCAGCTGATCTCTTATTTGAAATTGAGCGATAAAACTGTCGGTTTGCTCATAAATTTTAACGTTAGGCTTCTAAAGAACGGCATCAAGAGGATCGCTAATTGAAACCCTCTGTGTGCTCTGTGCCCTCTGTGGTGAACAAATTTTATGACTTGGAATGTAGAAAAAATAAGGCGCGATTTTCCGGTGCTGTCGCGTGAGGTGAACGGCAAGCCGCTGGTTTATTTGGACAACGCGGCTTCGTCGCAGGTGCCGCAGATCGTGATCGACCGCGGTTCGAAATATCTTGAAGAGGAACATTCGAACGTGCATCGCGGCGTGCATTATCTATCGCAGCACGCGACGAATGCATTCGAGGCGGCGCGTGAAAAGGTAAAGCGTTTCATCAATGCACGCGAGGCGGCCGAGTGCATTTTCGTCCGCGGCTGTACGGAGGGCGTCAACCTGGTCGCCCATTCATACAGTAAAGTCTTCGTCAACGAAGGCGACGAGATCCTCGTTTCGCAGATGGAGCATCATTCGAACATCGTTCCGTGGCAGGTGGCGGCAGCCGAACGCGGTGCCCGTGTGCGTGTGATACCGATGAATTCGAGCGGGGAGCTTGTGATCGAGGAATACGAGGCGATGCTGAACGAGCGGACAAAGATGGTCGCCGTTTCGCACGTTTCAAACAGTCTCGGCACGGTCAATCCTGTCAAGGAAATGATCGCGACGGCGCATAAATTCGGCGTGCCGGTGTGCGTTGACGCGGCACAGAGCGTGCCGCATTTTCCCGTCGATGTGCAGGATCTGGATGCGGATTTCTTCGTGTTTTCCGGGCACAAGATGTTCGCACCGACCGGCAGCGGCGTCGCCTACGGCAAACGCGAATGGCTGGACAAGATGCCGCCGTATCAGACGGGCGGCGGCATGATACGCACCGTCAGTTTTGACGGTACGACCTATGCGCCGATACCGGAAAAATTTGAGGCAGGAACGCCCGCCATCGCCGCGGCTATCGGCCTGGGTGCCGCGATCGACTATCTGAACGCACTTGATTTCGAGGCCGCCGCTGCATACGAACACGAACTTCTCGAATACGCTACGTCGCGGCTCGCTGACATTGAGGAAGTCACGATCATCGGCACGGCCGCTGAAAAAGCGAGCGTGCTGTCGTTCACCATCGACGGCATTCATCCGCACGACATCGGCACAATTCTGGACCAACAGGGCATCGCGATACGCGCCGGACATCACTGTGCACAGCCGGTGATGAACTTTTTCGACGTGCCTGCGACGGCACGCGCGTCGTTCGCTTTCTATAACACGCGCGAAGAGATCGATAAACTTGCCGACGCCATTCAAAAGGTCATCGAAGTTTTTGCATAACAGGCGGCCGCGGCGAACTTGGTGTAATATGTGAGTGAGATCACACCATGCAGGTCGGCTTGGATAGGATAATTGCCTTATGAAAACAGACCTAGAGATCGCCCAGAGTGCAAAACTTCGCCCAGTTGTCGAGATAGCCGAACAGCTCGGCCTCGGTCCTGACGATATAGACCTTTACGGCAGCCCGTATATCGGAAAGGTGCGGCTGGACGTACTGGAAAAGTTCAAAGACCGCCCGAACGCCAAATACATCGACATCTCTGCCATCACGCCGACACCGCTCGGCGAAGGAAAATCGACCACATTGATCGGGCTCGGCCAGGCGATGAAGCACCTGGGCAAGCGTTCCGTGATAACGCTGCGGCAGCCTTCGCAGGGGCCGACATTCGGGATCAAGGGCGGCGCCGCCGGCGGCGGCATGGCGCAGGTCGTGCCGATGGAGACGTTCAACCTGAACCTGACCGGCGACATTCACGCCGTAACGGCCGCGAACAATCTGCTCGCCGCGATGATCGACAATCGCCTTCTCCGCGGCAATCCGCTGAACATAAATCCGCACAGCATCACGTGGAAACGCGTCGTAGATACGAACGACCGTGCTCTGCGTAAGATCATCGTTGGCCTCGGCGGCCGTATGGAAGGCGGAATTCCGCGGGAGACGGGTTTTGATATCACCGTCGCTTCTGAAGTGATGGCGATACTTGCGCTGACGACGTCGCTGCAGGATATGCGAAAGCGTTTCGGCCGCATCGTCGTCGGCATGACGCACGACAAAACGCCTGTTACTGCTGAAGAGATCGGCGCCGCCGGTGCAATGACCGTGCTGATGCGCGACGCCATTCGCCCGACGATAATGCAGACGCTCGAGAACACGCCGGCGCTCGTGCACGCGGGGCCTTTTGCGAACGTCGCACACGGCAACAGCAGTATCCTCGCCGATATGATCGGCGTCAAGACGGCCGATTATCTGATGACGGAATCGGGTTTCGGCGCGGACATCGGCGCAGAGAAATTCTTCAATATTAAATGCCGTTATTCGGGCCTCAAGCCCGACGCCTGCGTGATCGTAGCGACCATCAGAGCGCTGAAATCGCACAGCGGCAAATTCAAGATCGTCGCGGGCAAGCCCTTACCGCCCGAGATGCTCGAATGCAACGTTGGCGACGTCGAGGCGGGCGCGACCAACCTCCGCAAACAGATCGAGAACGTCCGTCTGCACGGCGTGACGCCCGTTGTCGCGATCAACGCTTTCGAATCGGACCACGCTGAAGAGATCGAGGCCGTCAAACGCATCGCGGTCGAGGCCGGCGCGCTCGGAGCCGCCGTTTCGACGCATTGGGCCGACGGCGGCAAAGGCGCCATCGAACTCGCGGAAATGGTCATCGCCGCGGCGGACGAGCCGAACGAATTCAAATTTCTCTACGACCTCGACCAGCCGATCAAGTCAAAGATCGAGACCATCGCCACCAAGATCTACGGTGCGGCGGACGTGCGTTTCGAGCCATTTGCCGAACAGCAGATCGCGTCGTACGAAGCGAACGGATTCGGAAACCTGCCGATCTGTATGGCGAAAACGCACCTCAGCCTGAGCCACGATCCGACGCTGAAAGGTGCTCCGACGGGCTTTACATTGCCCGTCCGCGAAGTGCGTGCGAGCGTAGGTGCGGGCTTTATTTATCCTATCTGCGGCGATATGCGGACAATGCCCGCTCTGCCCGAACATCCCGCGGCCGAACGCGTGGATATCGACGAGAACGGGAACGTGGTTGGGCTGTTTTAAGCTATTATGCCCGCAGATGCAGGTTTATACTCTTTGTTGGACATCGTTTCTGAAAGTGAAATATGAAGACGAAACGCAAAATCACTGAATGGTACGGCAAACTGGAGGATGCCGAAAAATATCCGGATGTTAAATATTGGCGATCACTCCCTCATGAGGTCGTCTTTGATACAGTTTGGCAGATGGTCGTAGATGCACATGCGATGAAGGGAGAGGATCTGAGTGAATCAAGACTTCAAAGATCTATTGGCGGCCTTCATAAAGGAAGGGGTTAGGTTTCTGATCGTTGGCGGCTATGCCGTGATCTGGCACACAGAACCTCGCTACACGAAAGACCTTGACCTTTGGGTTGCATCGGATAGCGAAAACGCTGAGCGCGTTTATAGAGCGCTAAAGAATTTTGGTGCACCTCTGAAAGGATTGACTCCGTCTGATTTTACGCATCCGGGTCATTTCTACACGCTTGGCCGTGCTCCCGGAAGGATCGATATTCTCTTAGATATTGAGATGTTGGATTTTGAGGACTGTTGGACAAGGCGCGACACAGTAACGCTAGGGGAGATGGAGATCAATTATATTTCGCGACCTGATCTGATCGTTAACAAAGAGGCGGTTGGCCGGCTGCAAGACCTTGCTGATGCTGAGAAACTTCGCGAAACGGAAAATTTGTAGATGTCAGAACTGAACGAGCTTTATCAGGAGACGATCCTGGAACACAACAAGAATCCGCGGAATTTCCGCAAGATCGAGGATGCCGACAAGACCGCGTTGGGCAACAATCCGCTGTGCGGCGACGCGTTGCAGGTCTATTTGAAAATGGACGGCGATACGGTCGCTGACGTGGCGTTCAAAGGCTCGGGCTGTGCCATTTCAAAAGCCTCTGCGTCAATGATGACTCAGGCCGTCAAAGGCAAGACCCGCGAAGAAGCCGACAAGCTCTTTGACGAATTTCACCGTATGGTCACGGGCGATCTTGATATCGAAACTGACGAGAACCACCTCGGCAGCCTACGCGCATTCGCCGGCGTGCTCGAATTTCCTGCGCGCGTAAAATGCGCATCGCTCAGCTGGCACACTCTCACCGCCGCCCTGCATGATTCCGGCGAGGCCTCGACAGAATAATGTTGCGCAATATCGAAACACGCGATGATATCGAGCGGCTAATGCGTGAATTCTACTCGGTGGCGATGACCGACGCCGATATCGGACATCATTTCGTCGAGCTCGATCTGGAAGAACATCTGCCAAAGATCGTCGATTTCTGGGAAAAAGCCCTATTCGGCCGGCCCGTTTATTTCAATAATCCGCTTGCCATTCATCAGAAACTGCACGAAAAGATCCCGATGACGACCGAACATTTCCGCCGCTGGGTCGAGATCTTCGTCGAAAAGGTCGAGCTGTTGTTTGTAGGAGAGGTCGCAGAGGCCGCCAAATTCAAGGCCCGCATGGTCGCGGACAGCTTTGATCAGCGGCTCAATCTCGATTCGCGTTTCCATCAGGTAGATATTTCGCGACAGACGCGCTGAAGCTTTCCATTTGGCCGGCTTCCCACGCCGCGTCCCTTCCCAACTCTCTTCCCAAAATATCCGCGGTCATTTGACTAAGGCCGACAACAGCAGATGCATCCACAGGCAGGAGCCGTGTTCGGCGGGCAAGTACGTCTTCGACGGTGCGAGCCATTTCGTCGCGGACGGCGCGTTCGATGTCGGCTGTGGTGTAGGGAAGATCGGGATGCAGCGGCTCGCCGGCAATGATCGAAGGCGGCGGGATCGCGAGGTCTTTAGTAACGCATTTTCTTCTTTCCAGACCGCCAATGTCGGCAGCCTTGTTGACCGCGTCCTCAGCCATGCGGCGATAGGTCGTCCATTTTCCGCCGGTGATCGTTACGAGTCCGTTCGGGTCGATGAATAATGCATGTCCGCGGGAAAGCTTTGATGCTGCCACGTTTGGATGAGTTCTTATCAGCGGCCTGATTCCTGCCCAAGACGACAGAATGTCGGCACGCGTCGGCTTTTCGGCGAGATATTTGCCGGCAGTCTCGAGCACAAAATCGATCTCATTGTCCGTCGGCTGCGGCTCGAATGACGGCGAATCTACCGGTGTGTCGGTCGTGCCGACAAGCGTGTGTCCGAGCCACGGAATGCAGAAAAGCACTCGGCCATCGGCGGTTTTCGGGATCATTATCGCGGCGTCCGTCGGCAGAAATCGTCTATCGAGAACGATGTGAATTCCCTGCGAATATGTTGTCGTTTGCTCGGCATTATTGTTGGCGATGCCGCGAATTTCATCGCAGAAGATGCCGGCTGCGTTGATGACAGAATGAGCTTTGACGGTGTATTCGGCGTTCGTTTCCGAATCGCAAAAGGAGACCTCAAAGCCGCTTTCTTTTGATCCGGCGATGCTTTCGACCGATGCATAGTTCACGATGCACGCACCTCGCCGCGACGCCTCGCAAGCCATATCGATAAGCAGCCGAGCGTCGTCAAACTGCCCGTCGGTGTAAACCACGCCGCCCGAAAGTCCATCCTGAACAACGGTCGGCAAACGCTTGATGGTCTCGGCTCGCGAGATGATCTTGGAGCCGCCGATACCGTGAAATCCGGCGAGCAGATCATAGACCTTCAGCCCGATGCCGTAAAAAAGCTCGTCGCGAAGGCCGTAGCACGGAATAATGAATTCGAGTTTGCGGGCGGCGTGCGGAGCGTTCTTTAGAATGATCGAGCGCTCTCGAAGTGCCTCGCGGACGAGCGAGATGTCGCCCTCCCGAAGGTAGCGGACGCCGCCGTGGATCAGCTTTGTCGAACGGCTCGACGTGCCGCTGCCGAGGTCGAATATCTCCAACAAAAGAACTTTGTAGCCACGCGATGCCGCGTCCAGAGCGCAGCCAACGCCCGTCGCACCGCCGCCGATGACGACTATGTCCCAGGGCTCTTCACGGCTAGCGATGCGTGTAAAATTTTTCTCGCGGTTCATTCGTTCCGGTCTTGATTCTGCACTAAACGAGCGGCTCCGGGCAATGGCGGTTCTTGAACTCTACCGCTGTTAAGACGATAATCAGCGACGAAATGAGCGAAACACAGGAGAACAAGAAAGGATTCTTTTCTGAGGTCGGGCATATTCCGATCGTGGCGACCATCGTAATATTTATCGCAACGGGTATAACGCTCGCAGTGATGGGCCGCGTGATCTGGTGCAAAGAGGGCGACCTCATGCCATGGTCGTGGGACATCTGGACGACGCACAATTCGCAGCACCTCGTCGATCCGTATGCGTTCACACACGTCCTGCACGGCATCCTCGAATTCTGGCTCATCGGCCTCGTCTTCTATTTTCTGCCGCTCGGCTGGCGTTTTTCGCTCGCCATTCTGATCGAAAGCATTTGGGAGGTCGCCGAAAATTCGCCTGCGATCATCGAGCGATACCGCACCGTTACGCTGTCGCTCGACTATTTCGGAGATTCGGTAGCGAATTCGCTTGCCGACATTGTCGCCTGCGCGCTCGGGTTTTGGATCGCTTTCAAGATAGGTTTCGTCCGCTCGCTTTTGCTTTTCCTCGCAACCGAAGCTTTCCTGATCGCGTGGATCCGCGACAGCCTGATCCTCAATATAATTATGCTGCTATATCCGCTGGAAGCGATAAAAGCGTGGCAGATGAGCGGACAGTGATTCCCGCTAAACACGCGAAAAACACGAAGGAGTAGCGTGAATAATTAGCCGGATCCGATCGGAGTTCAAAACAAGCAAAAAAGGCACGAGCAGAGAAGCGGTCTCTTTTCGTGCCTTTCGCTTGTTTCGCGGGAATATTTTATCGTTCACCGCGGGCGGCTTCGACCTGTGACTGCAGATCGACGGCCAATTTTCGCGATGCGGGCTGATCGAACGTTTCGGTCCAGCGGAGGGCTTCGTCGAGGATGCGGAGTTGATATTCGCGCCAGTCCGGCTTGCCCGCAACCGAACCTATATCGCCTTTGTAATACGCAGTACGCGGCGGGCGGATCATGTCGGTCACAGATGTATCGACCGACAGCATCATCGTCGGAATGCCGGAGGCTTCAATAACCCGTGCGACGATGCCGAGCGTCTGATGGCACAGCCGTGATGCGGGGATCAGCAGTGCGGCCTGTGTGTTGTAGCGGTGCAGGCGGTCGGCGATGCGCGGGCCGATATCATTAGCGACGGCCGCGGCGTTCGGAATCCAAGGGCTGAGGCTCCACCAAACCTGATTCAGCGATCCGATAACAGAATTTTCCTGATATTCCAACAGGCGTTCGATCGGTATCTGTACGTTGCGGTCCGTCATCACCGCCGCGGGATCGTATCCTTTTGCGGCGTAGCGCAGGTCGGCCGCTTCGACCTCGACAGGTATCTCGCGGAAATTCAGATCACCATCCCGCGATGCGAGGTCAAACGCGTCGGTCCCATCAATGTACGCACCCGCGGACGAAATAAGCGCCAAATTCAGCATCGGCAGAGCACGGCGGACGGGAGTGAACGGAGCACGCACATTTTCCACGAACGGATATCCGCGAAGCTCTTCGTTCGCATTCCAATTGGCAAAACGCCTCTCAAATTCTTCGAGTTTTTCGATGACGTCCATATTTTCAGACCTTGAATTCCTTTGAAAAATCGTAAACATCGCCAGTGTTTTCGGGTTTTCCGAAACGCCGGTTCGAGATAATGAAAAATGTTACCAATGCCGCCGCCATTCCCGCAAAGAGCACCCAGACCGAATATTCGTGCAGCATATTGAACTCAACACGGAGCGGATCATCGACAGCAAGATCATCGATCGGGCCGTTCATTTGCGAGCGGATCGATGACAGCCAAAAACCGATGACAAAATGCCCGATGGCACATGCGCCGAACAGAAGCATCAACAGGATCCTTTCTGCCCACACCCACAGCGGCCTGACGCCGGACATGCCGAACAGCGTCGTCAAAAGCAGCAGCCCCGATATCACAATGCCGCCGTAATTCAGGACCGCGAGAGTGCTGTTGACAACCGATCCGGCGAGTTCACGCTGCGGCAGCACGGCGAACGCACTTTGCGCGACGGCAATGAAAAATACTGCCGCACCGAGCCAGATCCCCAGCAAAAGAAGCCGAATATCCGAAAAAAACTTCATCGAAAATAGCTCCGCTGCAAGGCTTGATTATCCTGCTTTTTTTGCTAAAGGGCAAAGAGAACGGATCGCGAGCAACCGCGGCAGAATATTTCCCGCAAAGACGCAAAGACGCAAAGACGGCAAGGGCCGCACAGCCCCGAACATTTGCAACACCGTGCCCCCGTTTATTCACAGGGAGATTTCGGTGATAATAAGCGAAGAGAATATGAACGTTGCAGAAGGACTCGAGCTGGCTACACAAATACTCGCGGCCGCGGGCGTAGCGAATGAGCGCCGAGAGGCGGTCTCGCTGATGATGCACGCCTTAGGCAAGGACCGTACTTTTCTGTATGCGCATCGTGAATACGAGCTATCGACGGAAGAAGAGAAGCGTTTTCGCGGATCTCTCGAACGACGAGCGAACCGCGAGCCGCTGCAGTACATTACCGGCGTTCAGGAGTTTTACGGGCTTGAGTTCGAGGTAACGCCAGACGTGCTCATACCGCGGCCCGAGACAGAGCTGCTGGCCGAACACGGCATAGTCTGCATGAAGGTGCACGACCATAAGAGGTTTCTGGAGATCGGCGTCGGATCGGGCTGTATCAGCGTTTCAATTCTGAAAAACGTCCCTGAGGCCCGCGGCGTCGCGGTCGATATCTCGCCCGCCGCGATCGCGGTCGCCGAGCGCAACGCCGTTCGACACGGCGTTCGCGACCGCATCGAATTCATTTGCGGCGATGTTTACGACGGCGTCGAGGGCAAATTCAGCCTTGTCGTCTCGAATCCGCCGTATATTCCCGACGACGAGGTCGCCGATCTGATGAAAGAGGTCCGCGGATTCGAGCCGCCGCCCGCATTGGCCGGCGGCAGCGACGGGTTGAAAATACTGCGGCGGATAATCGACGAAGCTCCCTGTTATCTCGAGGATGCCGGCGTTATTCTGCTTGAGGTCGGAGCAGGACAGGCCGAGTCGGTCTATTGTCTGCTCGATTACGAAATATTCACAATGCGGCAAATAACCAAAGATCTGGCGGGCATCGGCAGGATGGTATCTGCCTGGAAAAAACGACCGAGCAAGAACCCCGGAACGGCCCTCGGTGGCATCAGGGCCACATCTTCCGCCGGGCCTCAAATGACCTTATTCTCCGTTGAGGAATGCCAAAGGATAGTGGTGGACGCGGACACAGAATTTACATCCGGAAACCGTGATTAAAATCCTTGCTTTTAGAACTAAAATGGGGTTACTATCGTCTTACAAATAGCTGTAGTAATTTGAAAACACCGTGGTGGTCGCAAGTAGGCACTTGGGAATAGATTTCAGGTTGAAAAGCCCGCTAAAGGGCGAGGCAAGTTAGGATCGGAGGTGATTTTGTGAAGGACATGCTTTATGCCATTTTGGCATTGGTTTCGGCGGTTCTCGCCGTCGTGATATTTCTTCAATATCGGGCCAGCGGAGAGCTTTGGCAGTTCGTGGTATTTATTGTTTTCCTTTTGGCGACGATCGGACTCGGCGGGCTTTTCCTGTCGGGCAGGGTGAACAAGACGGAGGACATCCATATCACGGAATAGCGGCCGAGCCGTATTCCCGATGGGTGAGCAATTTTGGACGGAAAGTTTCGGGAAAATTACCCGATGAACAGTTCGTCTTCTACGTAAACCCGATCGATCTGTTTAGGGGCAGGGGCAAAAAGGACCTCGAGCCCCTTTTTCACACCCGCCATAATTGCAGCGATCTCGCGTGCCGGGACCACGATCTTTTGGTTCACGAATTCAGTGGTGTCCAGGACCTTGGCATGAGTTTGGTCTATAGACCGGCTGACCATGCCGACCTTGTCCTTTGCGGTGACGGCGGTTTCGCTGACCAGCATTTTCAGCTCGGCGACCTCATCTTTTATCAGCTCAGTAGATTCGGCTAGGTGCTTGGTGGCTATCGAAAGATTGCTGGAGACCTCAGTAAAATGCACGGATATCTCGCGCCCTTGGGCGCTGATGGCATCTACTTTGATAATGAGCGGATCGACGCGCGCCTCGATGTTGCGCACCGTCGCTATCACCTTTCTCACCGTGACGGCGATGGCGATCAAAGCCGCCGCCATCACGATGAAACATACCGCTATGATGATCGACGAGACCATCATCCAAAACTGAGGATCACCAGCGTTCATATCTCGAATTTACTTTCCGTCGTCCTCTACGCTGTAGGTCGGACGGCCTTCTGCAATTGATTTCGGCTCGTTCTTACGCTTTTCGGCAGTATATGCGTCTTTGCCGGCCTCGATGGCCGCTGCGAAAGGATTCGCCGTACGGGCGGCCGCCGATTTCGCTTTCTCAGCGAATTCTTCAGCCTTTTCCGAAGCGGTCTCTAGGATATCCTCGGCCTTTTCCTTGGTAACTTCGTAATATTCACCTGCTTTTTCCTGCAGATGATGAGCCGCCTCTTTGCTTTTCTCGAGTCCTTTGCGAGAGGCTTCGGCAATGTCATGACGAAGCTCTTCACCGGACTTCGGAGCAAAAAGCAGTGCCAAAATAGCACCGATGCCGCCGCCGACCAGCAAATACGTCAGTTTTGTCGCCGCGCTTGTTTCGTCCCTATTAAATTCGTTTCCCATAATGATTCCTCCTGTGCCTTTGCGGCACAACTTATTACCATGTCTTATACGAACACTATAACAAAATCTGCCTGAAAGGGGCAATGAATTATTTCCCGCGATGCGGAAAATGCGAGCGCATATGCGATTTGCTACAATTCTCGTTTGACCTTTGTTATGGACCGAGAGCTGATACGCAACTTTTCGATCATTGCCCATATCGACCACGGCAAATCGACCCTCGCCGACCGACTGCTGCAGTTGACGGGCGCGGTCGCCGAACGCGATATGGAAGCGCAGCTGCTCGACGATATGGACCTGGAACGCGAGCGCGGCATCACCATTAAAGCGCATGCCGTCCGGCTCGATTACAAGGCGAAGGACGGAAAACAATACGTACTCAATCTCATCGACACGCCTGGCCACGTCGATTTTTCTTACGAGGTCTCGCGCTCATTGTCAGCCTGCGAAGGAGCGCTGCTTGTGGTCGACGCTTCGCAGGGCGTCGAAGCTCAGACATTGGCAAATACATACCTTGCCATCGAGAACGACCTCGAACTCATTCCCGTGCTGAACAAGATCGATCTGCCGTCGGCAGAACCCGACCGTATAAAGGAACAGATCGAGAGCATCGTCGGCCTGGACGCGAGCGAGGCGGTTCTGACGTCGGCAAAGACAGGCGTGGGCGTCGATGAGGTTCTCGAAGCCATCATCGAGAAGATACCGCCGCCAAAAGGCGATCGAAACGCACCGCTGAAGGCTCTGATCTTCGACAGTTGGTATGACAGCTACCGCGGCGTGATCGTGCTTTTTCGCGTGATCGACGGCACGCTGAAAAAGGGAACAAAGATACAGTTTTTTAACACAGGCCGCGAGTATCTTGTTGAAATGGTGGGAGTTAACCGTCCGAAAGCAACGCCGATCGACGTTCTCGGCCCCGGCGAGGTCGGCTTTATGACGGCCTCGATCAAGACGGTCGCCGATGTGCAGATCGGCGACACCATCACTGAAGCGGCAAGGCCAACCAAGGAACCCTTCCCCGGATTTCAGGAAGTAAAGCCGATGGTCTTTGCGGGGCTTTACCCGACGGATTCGGCGCAATACGAAGACCTCAGAGACGCGATGGAAAAGCTGCGGCTGAATGATGCGTCGTTCTTTTTCGAACCGGAAAGTTCGACCGCTCTCGGCTTCGGTTTTCGCTGCGGATTTCTGGGCCTGCTTCACATGGAGATCGTTCAGGAGCGGCTCGAGCGGGAGTTCAATCTGGAACTCATCACCACGGCGCCGGGCGTGCGCTATCGCGTGACGACGACCGACGGAGCGGTGCACGAGGTCGATTCGCCGTCGCAGCTGCCCGATCCGGCACGTATCGCAAAATTTGAAGAGCCTTTTATCGAAGCGACCATACTTACAAATGAGGCGTTTCTCGGCGGCATTTTGCCGCTGCTCGATGAAAAACGCGGCATCCAAAAGCGTTTTGAATACGTGACGAAAGACCGCGTGATGCTGGTTTACGAGCTCCCGCTAAACGAGATCGTGCTTGATTTTTACGATCGGCTGAAGAGCGTGTCGCGCGGTTACGCGTCGCTGGATTATCACCTGTCGGGCTATAAGGAAAGCAAACTCGTGAAGCTCGACATTCTCGTTTCCGGCGAGCCTGTCGATGCCCTTTCGCTGATCATGCACTCCGACACCGCCCAAGCGAAAGGCCGCCTGCTGACCGCGAAAATGAAAGAGCTGATCCCGCGGCAGCTTTTCGAAGTGCCTATTCAAGCGGCTATCGGCAATAAGGTGATCGCACGCGAGACCGTAAAGGCTATGGGCAAGAACGTTATCGCAAAATGCTACGGCGGCGACATCTCGCGAAAACGCAAGCTGCTGGAAAAGCAAAAAGAGGGCAAACGGCGTATGAAAAAGGTTGGCCGTGTCGAGATACCGCAGGAAGCGTTCCTCGCTGTGCTCAAGGTAAACCAAGGCTAGGCCGCAGATCGCCCGAATAAAACCTATTTGCATTTTCGCTCTTCCTGTTATAATTGCCGCATAATGACAAGGCGCTCAAACCTGTCTTGGAGGCAATTGTTAAAATGGCGGTATTACGACGCTTAACCTTTCTATTTCTTGTTCTCTCCTTTACTCCTATTTATGCGGCAGCTGCGGATAATACCGCAGATGAGGCCGTACTGAGCACGCTGACCGGCCGAGTTTACGACCGGCAGCGAAATCCGCTGCCCGACGTTGACGTCGAGCTGCTCGACGATCTTTACCGCGTGATGATGAACGGCCGGACAAAGACCGACAGCTCCGGGCGGTATCAGTTCAACGGCCTGTCGAACGGCAACTATACCATCCGCGTCTTCGCGTTTCGGTACGATCTGGAAGACCAGTCGATACCATTTGAGATAAACACTCAAAATATCCGCGGCGGCGAGGGAAGCGGTTATTTCACTCAGGATTTCTTTCTTTCGCCAAAACGCGGCAGCCTTGCGGCGGCAGAGACGGGAACTGTCTTTGCACAAGAAGTACCCGATGAGGCAAAGCGTCTTTATGGCGAGGCATTGAAGGAGTTCGAAGAAAAGCGGCAGATCGAAGGCGTGAACACTCTCAACCGCGCCCTCAACCTTTTCCCGAAATATTACGATGCCCTTTATCGAGCCGGCAGAGAGATGTACATTCTCGGGCGTTATCGCGAGGCGGTCCCGTATTTTCTACGTGCGATCGAGGTTAATGAAAAGAGTGCCTACACGCTCTATTACTTGGGCAATTGTTTCTATTTCATGGGCAAGGATTTCTACAAAGCTTCGCAGACGGCACTTGCACAGTCGGCCATACTTGCTCCCGGATCGGCACAGGTCTTTTATTCGCTGGGCCGGACGCAGCGGGCGATGGGAAATTTTGCCGACGCGGAAAAGAATCTGCAAAATGCGAAACGCAATTCGAAACTGCCGGTCGCTGAGATACAGCGTGAGCTTTCGCAGCTTTATGCGAACGACATGAAGAAATTTGGCGAAGCGGCGGACGAACTCGAGCTTTACTTAAAAGCTTCTGGATTTGTTGGAAAGGAAGCCGAAGATATAAAGATCAAGATAGCGGACCTTAGGAAAAAGGCCGGTAAGAAGACCGAATAGGCTTTCTACTTTATATATAGTTATCGGGCCGCCGTGAAGGCGGCCTTTTTTTGCGCAAAAAAGGCCCGCCTCCGAGGAAGCGGGCCAAAGAGTGTACCGTTTCTATTTCAATTAGAAGTAGAAGCGGAAACCGAAGCGAACATCACGCGGTCCCTGGAATTCATTTGCCAGGCCATACGTGTTGAGCGTGCGGCTAGCCAACGGCGTAGAAGCACTGTTCAGGTAGTTGTTGACGAACTGACGGATACCGACACCATTGAAGATGGTCTGGAATACCGCAGCTTCCTGCTGCGAAGCAGGTGTTCCTGCCACGCCGCAGGTGGTGCAGCCGCCCGTGCGGAGCGTTGCAGCCGAGAAGTTCGTCGAACTGATGTTCGTCTGAACACCCGTCACGTTGCTTTCGTCGAAAAGGTTGCGAATATCGACGAATGCTTCGATGGTGTAGCGTGCGTCACGGCCAAATTTGTAACGGTGATTGATCGAAAGATCGGTCTCCGTGAACGTTTCCGTACGGCCGAGGTCGCCGCGTCCGTTAAGGATCGTGGTGCCGAGGCTGTACAGGTTGTAGATGGTCGTGAGCGGCGTACCCGACTGAATTGTCGTGAAGGCCGAAACTGACGTCCTGTTGATGTTGTTGTTCTTCCAGTCGAACGTGTAGCCGCCGTATGCCTTGAAGACATGCGGGCGATCCGTAGCGAGAAGTCCGTTGTCAGGATCTCCGTCCGCGGTAAAGCCGAGGGGCGGAAGGTCGAAGAAACGGTTCACGTTCGGGCTCGTACGTCCGGCTTCATCAGAGCTGGCCAGACCGGAGTAGTTTCCGAAGAGACGGCTCCAGGTGTAGCTGCCGCTGAAGAAGTATTTCGTAGCACGCCTGTCGAGGCGAACCTCGACCGCTTTGTAATCACGCTCTGCTTTCGGGCAGGGCAGATTTGCGGTACGCGAAACTTCGCAAACGAGGCCGAAACCGGGGTTGCCGATGATGTAGGCTTCCGATCCCTGATCGTTGAAAACGCCTACGTCCTCGATAGCACGGTCGATCTTCTTGTGCGTATAGCGGCCTGCGAGCACCGTCTGGTTGCCGAGAGCACGCTCGACGCCGATGGTGTATTCGCTCTGGCGGGCTGCCTTGAGGTTCGGATCGATAGCACCCGTCTCAAAGATGTTCGCGCCCGCGAGGTTGGTCGCGATACGGAAGTCGAACTGGCAGCGCGAAAGACCCGTCGGTGCAACGATCGGGCACTGTCCGCCGATAGGATCGGTGAACGAACCAAGGATGTTTGCACGCGTGTAGTTCGTGTAGGTCAAGCCTGTACCGTGTCCGGTACCGACCGGGAAGATCTCAAAGAAATCACGACGGAAGAAATCACCGCCGAACGAACCGCGGGGCAGTTCATATTTGAAGCGGTCATAGAACCAGCCGTAGTTACCGAAGACCTTCGTCTTGCCGTCGCCGGTAAGGTCGAACGCAACGCCGATACGCGGGCTGATCTTGTCACCCCAGCCGAACTCGATCGCCTGCGAACCGGTGGTACCGAAGTTCGGGACGACCTCTTTCTCAATGCGGAGGCCCGGATTGATGGTGAGGCGGTTCGCGATGGTCCAGCTGTCCTGAACGAACAGTGCCTGGCTGTCGCTGCTGGCTTCGCCGACAGTACCGAAACGGGTCATGAGGCCCGAACCGGCGTTGCCCGGAGTTACAGGCAGGTCGGCACCGCTGAGTGCGACGATGTTGCGGTCATAGAAGAGCTGGATGATACCCAGTCCGACATAGCCGCGGTCAACCGTATTGAAGAGGCGGTTCATCTGATAACCAAATTTGAAGTTATGGCGACCGCCAAAGTTGATACCAACGGCACTTGCGTCGATATCGTAGGTTTCACGCGTCGAAACGTCGTAGTTGACCTGCGAGTTGCTGGCTACGTTCTGGAAGCCCTGGGTGCAGCCTGCCTGAGCGGGCGTGATCGGACCGAGAGCACTACAGATGTAGCGGGTAACGCGAGGAATGAAATACGAGCTGAGCTTCTCGTTTAGGAAGCTGCGGCCGACGCGTCCGTTGATGATCCAGTTGTTCGTGGGGTTCCACGTTCCCTGGAAGTTGAACGCGTTAGCATTCTGGCGTCCGCCCTGACGGCTCAGAAGTTCCGGGCCGGTAAGCGTGCCGATGCTGCCGCCGAAGTTAACCGACTGTGCTGCACCGCCGTAGCCTTCAGTGGTTCCCGGAAGAAGGCCTTTCTGATAGACCGGATTCCAGAGGAACGTTCCGAAGAAACGGAGACGCTGCGTCGGCTGTGCATCGACGCGGACAAAGAAGTCTTCCTGAACGACCTTGTTGCTGTAGGTAAGCGTATCGATCACCGCACGGCCGCTCGGGTTCGCTGTGGAGTTGCCCGAAATGGTGTTCGTGTAGTAGTCGATCGTCCTCGTGGTCTCAAAGATCTGCGGTGTGTAAGCAGCCGAGAACCACATTTTGTCCTTAAAGATCGGTCCGCTGAAGCGGGCGACCGGGAACCAATCAACGCCGCCGTCATTCGGGAGCGTCAGATAGGTGGTGTTGCCCGGCGTGTTCGAAACGCCGCCGGCTGTGAACGCGGAAAGTGCCGGCCTGCGGTCTGCCTGGAGCTTGCCCGGGCGGAACGACATTCCGAAATTTCCCTGCCACTGGTTGTTGCCGCCGGCTGTTACGACGTTGATGACGCCGCCTGTGGCGCCGCCGTACTCAGCTTCGTAACCGGTGGATTTCACCTGTACTTCCTGGATGATCTCGAAAGGAAGGTTGAAGTTCGTGTCGAGAACACCAGTACGGAAGTTGGTCACTTCCTGTCCGTCGATAATGAAAACGTTCTCAGAACCCGATGCACCGTCGATCTGGAAACCGCCGCCGCGGGGTTCCGGGCGGACGTTCGGAGCAACCTTGAGAAGCGATGCGAAGGTAACGCCTGACGGCAGGTCTTCGAAAAGCTTTTTACCAATGTTGCTGTCGATCTTGGTGTCTGTCGGGTCGACCGTCACGTTGCTGTCGGCAATGACGTCAACGACGGTCTCGCCGCCGCCGACCGCCAGCTGAAAGTTAGCAGCGATGGTCGAGTCGATCGAGACGGCAACGTCACGCTTTGCACCGGCAAAACCTGAAGCGGCCACCGTGACCGAATAGGTGCCCGGAGGCACTTGGCCAAACTGAAAGTATCCGTTTCCGTCCGTTGTGGTGGTGCGGCTGAAGCCGGCGGTAGTACCGGTGCTCTTCGCCGTGACGGTAGCTCCCGTCACAACCGCGCCATTCGGGTCGGTAATGGTACCTTCAATGTTTCCGGAGGTCCTCTGGCCAAATGCAAATGCCGCAAAGCAAAGCATGAGCGAGAGAGCCCCGGTCATAAATTTGAAGTTTTTAGTCATTCTTTTATCTCCTAAAAGAGTGTAAGTCCTAACAATTTGTCGCCGCTTACGATGTCTCGTGACAGTGGGCGAACAGCGCAAAAGATTGCAAACATATTTCTGCAAATATCGAGCCACAAGATGCCGATATTCACATGCGTCTGCAAAGTGTTGAAAATACGTGATTTAGGGGGAGCGGGAGAGCTTAACTAGATGTTAGCACTTAGCGACGGAAAGGCAAAATAGGCTGAATATTTGGAATTTATTCATATATCTGAATTTTGCCCAGCCGTAAGTTAGAGCAGGGAAAACAGGTGCCCCATCTTTTCTTTCTTTGTTTTCAAATAGTTAACCGCGGGTTCCTTTGCCTCGATCTCGATCGGAACACGTTCGACCACGTTCAGACCGGCGGCCTCGAGAGCGGCAATTTTGTCGGGGTTGTTCGAGATCATGCGGACCTTGCACAGGCCGAGGTCATAGAGAATTTCGGCACATTCGCGGTATTCGCGGGCGTCCGCCTTGAAGCCGAGCCGTTCATTCGCCTCGATGGTGTCAGCACCTTCATCCTGCAGTGCATACGCGCGTATCTTGTTGATTATGCCGATGCCGCGGCCTTCCTGCTGCTGATAGACGACGGCTCCGCGGCCTTCTTCCTCGATCATTTCCATAGTTCGGCGAAGCTGCGGCCCGCAGTCGCACTTGATCGAGCCGAAAACGTCGCCGGTCAGGCACTGCGAGTGGATGCGGACTAGCGTCGGCGTCTCGCGGTCGAGATTGCCTTTGTACAAAACGACATATTCCTCACCGCTGATGGTGGATCTGTAGCCGGCAATGCGAAATTCACCGATCTGCGTCGGCAGGCTGGCATCGGCGACCCGCTCGACCGTGGTCGGGCGTTTGTCTCCGTCAAGGTCATCGACGGTGTGGGTTGTGGTCGAAGCGTCTGTCATCAAAAGGTCGAACATAAAAGTATAACTCTACCGTTGCAAAATTAGAACCATCTATTTATTCGCCGGCTTCCAATCAACGGATTTAGACGCGGCAGTAAAATTTCAATACGAATTTATGCGGCCGCCGGTTCGAGCGGTGAGGTTCCGGCCGTGTTGCCGCCATTTTCGGAATATTGCAGTTGATAAAGCCGCCAGTAGAGGCCGCGTTCGCGGAGAAGTTCGGCGTGGGTTCCCATTTCGCGGATCTCGCCGTGATGCAGGACGATGATGCGGGAGCATTTTTGAATGGTGGAAAGACGATGTGCGACGACGAGCGACGTGCGTTCGGCCATCACGCGGGCGACCGCCTGCTGAATGAGCTGTTCCGTCTCAGTGTCGATGGAGCTTGTCGCCTCGTCTAAGATAAGAATTCGCGGATCGAATGCGAGTGCGCGTGCGAAAGAAACAAGCTGTTTCTGGCCGACGGAAAGCCCTGCCCCGCGTTCGCGCACAACCGCCGAGTAGCCGCCTTCGAGACGGTTGATGAATTCATCGGCTCGGACCTCGCGGGCCGCCCAGCGGACGCGCTCGTCGGCGATGTCCCAATTCCCGAGCCGAATGTTGTCGTCGATCGACCCGCTGAAAAGAAAAACGTCCTGCAGCACGACGGCGAAATTCGACCGCAGCGATGCGAGGTCCCATTCGCGTATATCGACGCCGTCGATCAGGATATTTCCCTTTTGTATGTCGTAGAGCCGCATTAACAGATTTGTAACGGTCGTTTTACCCGAGCCTGTATGCCCGACCAGTGCGATGCTCTCGCCCGGTTCGACTTTAAAAGATACGTCGCGAAGTATCCAATCCTCGTCCTTGTATGCGAACCAGACGTTGCGAAATTCGATCCTGCCCGCAGTTCTGCCGCTGATGCGTGCAGTTTCGGGCGGCGTGATCAGAACTTCCCGGTCGAGCAGCTGAAATATTCTGTGAGCGGCCACGATCGCCGCCTGCAGCACGTTGAACTTGTCCGAGAGGTCGCGTATCGGCTGAAAAAGCTGCAACGAATATTGTATGAATGCCGCCAATATGCCGACCGTCAGACCGCTGCCGGCGGCCGAAATGCCGGCGACGTGATCGAAACCGTATGCGAAAATGATGGCAGCGATGCCGATCGCGCTGATCAGATCGACCAGCGGAAAAAAGACCGCGTAGTAAAAGATGGTCTCGATATTTGCGTTGCGGTAATCGTCATTGATAGCCCTGAACCGTCCGCGGGCACGGCCTTCAGCATTAAATAGCTGAACGGTCTGAGCGCCGGAAATGTATTCCTGCAGAAAAGCGTTCAGACGCGCGTTTCGCGTACGAACGCGGTCAAATCCGCGTCGAGCGTGCTTGCGAAACCAATTCGTCGCGGCGAAGAGCAGCGGCACCGTCACTAGCGAAACGAGAGCGAGCCGCCAGTCGAGCCAGAACATTATCCCGACGATGGCGAAAATGATGACGAGATCGCCGAGGACGTCTATTACGCCGGAGGTAAAAAGCTCGTTCAGAGAATCGACGTCGCTGGTCAGGCGCGTGATGATGCGGCCGACCGGATTGCTGTCGAAATACGCGAGTTCCTGGCGCTGGAGCTTTTCAAATATCTCGGAGCGAATGTCCAACATCACACGCTGGCCGACGGCATTGAGCAGGACCTCCTGAACGTAAGAGAAAATGAACCGAAGCAGAAAGACGCCGAAAAACGCCAGAGCGAAAAACCAGATACCGTCCGTAACCCGCGGTGTGATGTAATCATCGACCGCCATTTTGGTGAAATACGGCTGCGTACTTATAAGGACATTCGTCAGGAATGTAAGCACCAACGCAATGACCGCAGTGGGCCAATAACGCAGCAAATATTTCAGCAGCCGGCCCGCGATCCGCAGATCGTACGTCTTGCCGATGGCTTCTTCTTCGTGATAACCGGTTACCGCGTCTGACATCGTGAACAAAAGAGAATTCTAGACCTCACAAGTCCGAGCGGCAATGTTGACAAAAATGTAATGATTTGGTCTTCTAGTATTTCGCCCAATTTTGCGGGCAGGTAAAACGATGCCGAAGATCGCGGACATACAGGAAACGCCGAATCCGAATGCGGTTAAATTCATTCTGAAGGAACCCGTTTCATACGGCACATCGCATTCATTCAAAACGGCCGAATCTGCCAAAGAAGATAAGTTCGCGAACTCGATATTTGAGGTCGGCAACGTCGTGTCGGTCTTTTACATGGACAAAATGGTCACCGTGGAGAAGACCGACGACGCCGAGTGGGACGAGATACTGCCGGAGCTTGCGGTTCCCATCCGGGCCGCTGAGGCCGTAGCGTCTTCGAACGGAACCCGTGCGGCGGCGGCCGCGGTCGGCGGTGCAATAGCCGCTGCGGCGTCCGACGACCCTGTTCTTGCGGAGATCAACGAACTGCTCGATGACCGCATTCGCCCGTATCTGGCGAGCGACGGCGGTTGGCTGGAAATAGTCGGGCTCGACGAGAATACGAATACACTCAGCATCCGCTACGAAGGCGCATGCGGCAGCTGCCCCAGCTCGCTGACGGGAACGCTGATGGCGATCGAGAACATGATCCGCGAAGAGATTCACCCCGACATCACCGTCATCGCCGTATAGGCGCTTTTCCTCACCGCGTTCAACAAATTTTATTTTGTTGATTCTCAAGTATTTCTTGACATTTCGAGACGTTATTACCGATAATGAGGTTTGATGGCGCGGTGTGCCGATCGCAGCCATATCCACCGGGAATATTCCTACAACGGATCCGCCGCCACCATTTCTTTCCGACTTTTGTATTTTTGTCTCTAAATTTTACGGAGGACTTACTGAGTGAATAGCGAAGAACTCGAATTAAGCCTGAGGACGGAGTTTGAGAACTACCTTAAGGGCGTCCTGAATGAAATGAAGCAGGAAGCCCGGGAATTTCAGTCCAAGATCGAGGCTGAATTTGATAAACACCGTGCTCAGATCGACGAAGCTTTTGTCGCATTCTCTGCCCGAATGGACAGCGAAAGCCAGTTTGACGAAGCATTTATCGGCTCGGTCAGCGAACACCTGCGGCTTGCACGCGACGAAGGTGCAAAGATAACCGCGACCGCTTTTGCTGAAGCTGAAAAGCTGCAGGAAGAGACCGCGTCGGCCACCAGCTTTGAGAATCTCCGTGATGCAATAGTCGATATCAGCACAAAAGATTCCCAGTCCTCCATTCTGAAAGCCCTGATAGACCACGCCGCACAATTTGCTCCCCGCGGTGCGTTCTTTATCGTCAAGAATGAGCATTTCGTCGGATGGAAGGTCTTTGGTGCGGATGCTGATTCAGCAGAGGGATCGGTTCGCGAGATACATTTCCCGATAGCGGCGGATTCCGTCTTGGGCGAAGCAATACGCCTGGGCACGACGGTTGACAGTGCCGCAGGAGCTCATCCCAGCGATGCAGCATTTCTGGATCCGCTCGAATACGGTCGTCCGGACCGCATGTACGCGATCCCATTGGTTGCGAAAGGCAAAGGTGTCGCAGTTCTGTATGCAGATTACGGGCAGGAAGGAGCTTTCCTAAATCGCGAGGCGCTCGAAACACTTGTGCGCATCGCGGGCATGACCGTAGAACTCATTGCCGCGAACACAGCCGTTCAGCCTGCGTTTGAGCCTCAGGCGGACCTGGATTCGTCTGCGCCGCGGTATGAGCCTCAATTTGCAGGCGGCCAGACGCACGAGGCCGAAAGCGCCGGCGAGTCGGAGCCTTCATATTCCGGTTTTGACGGGTCGTCCCAGGTTGAAACTGTTTACGAAGAACCTGCTCCCGCACCGTCGTATTCGGAAGATGCTGCGGAAAGCCCGTTCGGGGTTGCTCAAGAGGAAACTCCTTTCACCGCCAGATCCGCACCGGATCAGGAATATGAACCGCCAAATGCTGCTCAGCCCTTCGTTGATACTTCGACGTCGTCGGCCGGTTTTGACTCGCATCAGATCGAAGGCGGAGCGGACGAACCGGCAGCGGAAAGATCACCGTCTTCTGAAGCGGCCATAGTTTACGATGCTTCGGCACCTTTCGAGCCTTCGGCTCCTATAGGATCGCCGTTCGAAGCGCCGGCGGACGAGTATGTTCCCGAACCCGGGCCGCAGCCCGAACCGGCACCTGTTCACGACGCAGCTCCCGCATATCAAACGATGGGCGAACCTGCGGTCGAGACGGTCGCTCCGGGTGTTTCGTCAGTTCCGCGGTCGCGGCTTAGCGATCGTCACGTTGATCTACCGATAGAGGTTCCCGAAGAAGAACGACGCCTGCACAACGACGCACGCCGTTTTGCAAGGCTGCTGGTTTCGGAAATAAAACTCTATAACGAAAAGAAGGTTCTAGAAGGCCGCGATGCCAATGATCTTTATGACCGTCTGAGAGAGGCTATCGACCGTTCACGCGAGATGTACGACAAACGCGTTCAGCCGCCGGTCGCAGCGAAGTTCGACTACTTCCATTACGAATTGGTCAATTCGCTTGCCGACGGCGATCAGGGACGGCTCGGCGGATCATATCCGGGCGGAAGGTCGTAGTCTTTCTCGCCGACCTTTTTGATGAGGGTGTATGAGTAGTGTGTGTCACTATTCGGCACCCTCAGCTTTTTCTCTGCGTTGATGCATTGCAAACGCAGAGTATGCCGAGATCTACGCAGAGAACGCCGAGCAAAAGGGCGCGATCAATTCTCGCGTTCCGATGGGAAAACAGGCCGCGAAGGGTCGGGCCGGTCCGGCGATGTGTGCCGGTGTGTGACCTTCCATTCCTTGCCTACGAGCTTGTAAACAAGCGTCATGCGGCCGGCGGCCGATTCCGGCTTGCCGTCATTTTCCTGCTGCTGCGTCCATTTGCAGGATACGTAGGCGAAATTCTTGCCCAGCATTTCGACCCGAACTCCGGTCACCTCGAGCGTTACGTTAGTTATCTTTGCATAGGACGACTCGACGTTGCTGCGGACGTTCTCCCAACCGATGGTCGCCGTACCGTTGTTGTTGAAAATAAGCAGGCGGTCGCTCTTTTCGTACGAGGACATCACCTTTTCAGCATCAACCTGGCGAATGCCTTCGATCAGGCGGTCGAACGCCTCGCGTACCTGTTTCGCCGGGTCAGGAGTGCTGCCGCCGGCACGCTGGCCGTAGGACGAGAATGAAAGAGCAAACACCGCAAAAATAATAGCTGTTATCTTGACCATAAAATTCCTCTGAGCGATTTCACGCGCTTCACATTTCTTGTTTCCTAATCTATCAAATTTCGGCCTTTTTCGGCGCGCACTATTTGGTGTTCGCTAAAGCCTGCGAGTATACGATTTAGGCTATAAAAATTGAAGGAAAGCAAGCAAAACACAATATTTCGCCGATTTTGATCATCAAATAATGCGGTACGGCATTTGCACTAAGACGGTTGGAATTGCCGGTCTGCGAAAAGTTGCCCTTTCGGCCGGAACCGGCGGACAACGAAAAATCGGTAAGGCGAGGTTCGAAAATGACGAAATTCAGAATATATTTTTTGATCACAGCCGCGGTCATTCTCGCGGCAGCGGGAGTGCGGGCCGAGGTTTACGGGCCCCTTGTTGACGATTACAAGCCGGATGTTGATGCAAAGGTTGCCAGGGCAAGTTTCATTAGCGGCGAGGCAAAGCTGAAGCGTGCGGAAAGCGACGTCTGGGAAGAGGTGACGCTGAATCTGCCGATCGTCGAGGGCGACGAGATCGCAACATCTCACGGCACACGGCTGGAGATACAGTTTGACAACGAACGGCATATGCGGCTCGGCGAGAACTCGCTTGCGACCATAATGACGTTCCGCGAAGACGGCGTAGCGATCAGCCTGCTGCAGGGTTCGATGAACCTGCGGATCGCTCGTTTTGAGAACGAAGGGCCGTATTTTGAGGTTGACGCACCGCGGACGACCGTAGCTGTCCGTTCGGCAGGCAGCTATCGCATCGATGCATTGCCGGGCAGCAGCGAGGTGATCGTCGCGGCGACCGACGGCGGCGAGGCCCGCGTTTATTCCGAAACCGCGGGATTCATTCTCCGCGACGGACGCCGTGCACGTATCTTTCTGACAGGCTCATCCGCAGGCGAGTGGGAGACGACGGTAGCATCGCGTTTCATTGACGATCTCGACCGCTGGGCGGCGGAACGTGACCGCAATATCGCGCAGAGCCTCCGTACGGCACATTATGGACAGTATTACGACGACGACATTTACGGTGCCGACGATCTGACAAACTACGGCCAGTGGCAGAATCTTTCAGGCTACGGCTATGTCTGGCAGCCCTATTCGACCTCGGTCAGCCAATACAGCAACTGGTCGCCGTATCGTTACGGGCATTGGCGTTGGATGAATCCCTACGGTTGGGTTTGGGTGAATGACGAGCCTTGGGGCTGGGCGACCTATCATCACGGACGCTGGTTCCATCACCGAGGGCGTTGGTATTGGTCACCGTACGGCTATCACCGTTCGGGCCGAAGCTGGTGGTATCCGGCATTGGTCGTGATGACGTATTACGGTAACAACCTTTGCTGGTATCCGCTGCCGTACCATTACTCGTTCTATAACTACAATTACTACTTCATACGTACGGGCAGGATCCGCCACGGCGGCATCAAGAATCCGAAAGAGCCGCAGGCTCCTAACCTGCCTCCGTGGACACCGCCGGTCGCCGGAACGCTGCCGACGGACAAGGCAGGCGCCGGAATTGCCAGGAACCCGAGGACGGACGATGTCGTACCCGCAACCGGTGTCGTGACGACGAATGCTGCATCATTCGGCATAAAACAGCCGGGCGCACAGGCTCCGCAGGATGTGGCAAGGGCCGTGCTTTCGCGGTCGCCGTCAGAGGTCGCTCCTCCGACACTGCCGACATTTGACGGTCAGCGTGCGGGGTTGCCGAGCAGTGTGATCAGGCCGCGTCCGCAGATCACCGATGATGTATTCACAAAGCGCACCGGAGCAGCACCGCGGACCGATATCAGGCCGCTCGATGCCGATCTGCAGAAAACGCGAATACAGGGCGGGCGTACGCCGGCACCGACCGTGCAAACGCCGGGAATAATTCCTCCGCGGACAGGTGCGGTTGACAGGCCGCGAAATCCTTCGCCGCCGCCAACGGTAACGGCGCCGGTGAAGCAGCCGCCTGTCGTATCGCCGCCGCCGACGTCGCGGCAGCCTGTTCGGACGCCGCCGTCGGTACGCGACGATGCCCCGACGGTGAGGCCGCCCGTTCGAAGCGAGCCTCCTCCAGTTCGCACGCCGCCGCCGGCGCAGCGTGAGCAGCCGACGGTAAGGACGCCGCCGCCGGTGAGGACTCCTCCGCCGACACGGAGCGATCCGCCGCCGGTGAGGACACCGCCGCCGACGCGCAGCGATCCGCCCGCGGCCAAGGCTCCTCCGCCAAAGCCGCGTGAGGAATCAAAACCTGCACCGCCGCCGGCAAGCCGTCCTAAAGCGAAAGAGGACAGCGAGTAGTGAGGCGAAAAAATGAAAGAGCCGCCTGCATTTGCAGGCGGCCTTTTTTTAATGGGAATTACTGCCTGATGAACTTAGCCCGGTCTATCTTTTGCGGATCGCCGACGACCATAAACCGTATATTGCGCATATATTTGCGGGCGGCGTCGCGGACCTGAACCGGCGTTACACGCTGGACGCTTTCAACGAAATTAAATGAATTGCGCCAGCCGCCGCCGATCAGTTCATAGATGGCCAGATCTCGTGCCTGAGCAGCATTGGTTTCGCGTTCGATCAAATAGGTCGTAAGGAAATGGCCGCCGACCGCCGATATCTCCCGCGGATCGACGAGGGTAGTTTTCAGGCCTTCGATCTCGTCGAGCATCAGCGAGACAGCCTGATTCGCATCCACTGCGGTCACGTATATCGAGCCCGTATTTGCCGCCAGGCTTCCGATGTCGGCATTGGGCGCATAAGAGAGATTACGTTTTACACGCACTTCTTCGAACACCCGTTCGCGGAGCAGATTGATCGCGACACGCATCGCCGGATAATCCGGATCGCTGAATGACGGAGCCGAAAAGATGCCGTTCACATAGTTAGTCGGCAGGTCGCGTTTCACGACATCGAGCGTTGACCGCTCAAAATCGATCTTTGGCACCGGCGGCGTTTGAAAATTCCCCTTCGGCAATTGTCCGAATGACGCGGTGACAGCCGTCCGTATCATTTCAGCGTCGAGGTCGCCGACGAATACCAGCAGCATCCGCGACGTTTCCATCAGCTTGGCGTGATAAGCACGCAGGTCATCTGCATTGAAACGGCCGATGCTTTCGACAGTTCCGCTTGGGTCGTTGCCGTACGATGTCGGCAGCAGCAGCGTACGGTCAACCAGCATCTGCAGCTGATTGTCGGGGTCGTCCTCGCGGCCCTGCAGGCCGGTTATGATCTTTGACCGCGTGAGATCGACATCACGCATATCGAACGCGGGATTCAGTGCGACGTCAGTGAATATGTCCCAATTCCTCTCGAAATGCTCACGCGTCGAGGCAAGCGCCATCAGGCTGAAATCGTAGTTGGAACCGCTGACTATGCTGCTGCCGGTCGATGCGAGTTCGCGGCGAAGTACGGCTCGCGGATATTTGCGGCTGCCTTCCGTGGCGACGGAAAGCATAAAACTCTCAAGCCCTGCACTGTCTTTCGGCAGTGCCCGCGTTCCGCCGCGAAAGAACAATCCGGCCGCGACGGTCATGCTGCCCGGACGGCGTTTGACGAGCACCTTCAGGCCGTTGACGTCGAATTCAGAAACGAGCGACTGCTGATCGGAAACAGCAACACTTGCGGGCTGAGCGGCAGCCAGAGATACGAGAAAAAGCAATTGGACGCCCGCCCACGCGGTGCGAAATTGAAGACTTGAAATTGAGTTTCTTTGCATTTTCTTATTTTCCGATCAGGTCTGCTGCGGTCAGGTTCGTTTGTCGTTGGGCTTCAGGCGAAATGAGTGCGACGGTTATATGCGGTTTGCCCTTGATATATGTTCGGACGTAGCGGTTGATGTCGGCACGCGTGGTCGCCCGCAGCATCTGATGATAGCCGCGGAAATATTCGATGCCGGTGGAGCTCCACCAAAAGCTGAGCGTGTGTGCGTATTCGCTGAGCTTTTCGCGCTCGAAAAGGTCGCGTGATTCCAGTATGGTCTTGGCGTTAGAAAGCTCGGCGTCGGTGTAGTAGTTCGGCCTGTCAAACGCCGCAACCTCGGCATAAGCAGCTTTCAGAGCGGCCTTTGCCTTGTCCGGCGTCGTTACCAGCGTCAGGACGATCGGGCCGACATTTCGCTGTGTGTAATAGCCGATCCCAGCACCAACGGCCAGGCCTGAATCGACCATCCGCCGCTGAAATCCGGAATCCGGCTGCGTCAAAATATACGAGAATACGTCCGCGGCGTATGTCGCCTCGTCGTCCTTGCCGATCGACGGGCCGTGCCATCCGATCTGCATCAGGACGTTCTGGACGGGCTGTTCGACGATGTAGCCCGCACTCTTTGGGATCGGCGGATGCTCGACCATCGGAAATTCGTCGAATGGATCGCGTTCCCGCCGTTTCCAATCGCCGAACATCTGATCGACCAGGCGAAAGACCTCGTCGGGCTCCGCATCGCCGGTGACAACGACAGCCGAATTGTTCGGCACGTAATAGCGTTCCTGGATCAGCCGCATCTTTTCGACCGTCGCGGCGGAGACCGTCTCGCGAGAACCGCCGGGATTCTTGCGTGTAGGGTATTTGTAGAACAATCGATCCATCAGCTCGCGGTCCAAATAAAAGAACGGATTCGATTCATTGCGGTCTATCTCTCCGATGACGACCTCTTTCTCGCGGGCAAGTTCCTCTTCGTCAAACACGGGGAACCGTGCGCTGTCGCGCATGAATCGAAGAGCGGTCTCAAGATGTTTGCTCGAGGTCGAAAAATAGTAATAGACGACCTCTTCACGCGTCGTACCGTTGTACGAGATGCCTAGCTGGCCGATGGTGTCCAGATAGCTGACGTCGCCGATAGCGTTTCGCATTTCAAAGATCGGATTGCATATCCGACGTCCGTAATCCGACAGCGGGCCTTCGCGTGCTGACATCTGACAGCGGACGAGCAGGCCGGCGGCGTTCGGCTTGAAGATCATGTGCTCGTAAAGGTGCGAAAGCCCGTTCAGCTCCGGCGGCTCCGTGAAAGAGCCGTTGCGGACGGCGAGTTCGACCGTTACCAGCGGTACGCCTTTGTCCGGATAAACGATGACCTCGAGGCCGTTCGCCAGCTTTTTGTTGACAAAAGGGACCTTGAAAGCCTGCTGCGGTGCCGTCGCCGCTGCCGTTTGCGTTACGGGACGCGCCGGCCGCGTCGTTCGCTGTGCCTGCACGTCGAGCGTGCCGACGGCGAGCACCGCCGTCATTATTAGATAGATGATGGATCTTTTCACTTAAATTAACTCCAGTCGCTGTGATCCGGTGGGCATTTGGCGAGCCGAGCGGATAAAATAATCTAACATACGGAGGCCATAAAACAATGGAACGAGACAATTTGATGCACGGCGCACGCACAGCGTTGAATCGAGATATGGAAATTCGCGAATGGGCGGAAAATTATCTGAAGGAAAAAACGCGAGCCGAAATGCCGGAAAAGACCGGCGAGGAGTTCGAGACCTACTGGAAATACCACAAACCGGAGATCATGCACGCCGGCGCCGCCGAGGCGATGGCGGCATACCGCGAGTCACGCAAAGTGCAAGAGTGAAAAAGTGAAAAGGTGAAAGAGTGAAATAGCATGAAGCTCCGCATTTTCACCCTTTCACCAAGATCCAAATTTACCGGACATTTACACGCCGGGCATTGCTTTCTTTAGCGGTCTGATTATCACGAATAGTACAACCGCCATGAACAAAGCCATGAGTCCAAGTATCAAGAAGAAGTTGGACTGATACCAGATACTCCAATAAATACCGATCGCGGTCAACTTGTTCCCGATCGCGGTAGCCACGAACCAGCCGCCCATCAAAAGGCCCCGCATTCTTATCGGAGCGACCTTCGATACCAACGAAAGCCCCATCGGTGACAGCATAAGCTCACCAAGTGAAATGATCGCATACGCCAAAAGCAGCCAAAACGGCGATACGGTGAACAAGAAGGCATGTTTGAGAAAAAGGTCACGATACTTTGAGCCGTCGCCGGGCGATACCTTGTCGATCGCGGCGATCAGACGGTCGCTCCCCTCCATTTTTTGACCGGTTGCCTTATCCGTATCCGGCGAGAATTTCACGTCATCGATGAGGTTCTTTCCATCATCAGCTTTAGCGGATATTAGTTTGTCGAGCAAGGCCTGCGGCACACCGTCAGCGGCGAGGTTCGTCATTACACGCTCGTTTATCCTAAATGAACCGCCCCGCATTTCCTCTGCCGTATAGACCTTACCTTCGCCGATCACTGCGGCATACCAAAGAACAAAGAACGACAACCCCGTTAACGTCATTCCGAAGGCCATCTTAACCGGTGTGGAAGGTTCCTTGCCTTTCTTATCAAGCCAGCCCCAGAACCAAACGAGCGGGAAGGTCAGGACGATGATCCAGAAAGGATTGATAGCATTGGAGATCGTCCCTGATACATTCCATGCTGTATTGTCATCTGCCCAATAAGTAATCGTAGAACCGTTCTGATGGAATACCATCCAAAAGACAATGACAATAAGAAAGATGACAATAAGGGCCGTAACGCGCTTCCAATCAGGAACCGCATCCATTAAAGAGGCCTTCTGCGAGGCAGTGGTCTCGTTGTTGCCACCCTCATCCTGGCTGCTGACGCCGTGAGGCGGAGCGTCAACAGAAACCGCTGCGGTATCAGCTGCCTCGGAAGCGCCGGCAATACGTTGCTTGAGAGCATCCGGATCCTCGACCAAATTCTTCCATCGCCAAAGGATCGCGACTGAGATGACCATTCCAAATGCCGCCACAGCAAATGCAGCATGGAAGCCAAAATACGCCTTGACGATCTCCATTACGATCGGTGCCAGCAAAGCTCCGACGTTAATGCCCATGTAGAAAATATTGTAGGCACGGTCTTTCAGGTGGCTGCCTTCGGGATAAAGGTTGCCGACCATGGTCGAGACGTTAGGTTTGAAGAAGCCGTTGCCGATGACCAGGCATGTTAATGCGGCATATACGGCCCAGATCTGCGGGATTGACAGCAGGCCGTGTCCGGCCATGAAAAAGAAACCGCCTATCATCACGGCCTTGCGATAGCCGGTTATCTTGTCAGCGATCAAACCGCCGATCAGCGGGCTCGCGTAGACGAACATCAGATAGTTCGCATAAAGTGAAGTTGCCTCGGCGGCTGTCCAGCCAAAGCCTTCGACAGGATCCCGAAGGTAGAGCGTAAATAACGCCAGCATCGAGTAGAAGCTGAACCTTTCCCACATCTCAGTGCCGAAAAGCACATACAGACCTCTCGGGTGTTCATGAACATCACCGTTGGTCAATGTTGCCGCATTTGCCATGGAATTTATTCCTATCCTTTTTTTGTTATTAGAAGAGAGTCAGGCAAAATATAGCAGATAAAAGCATTTATCGACAAAGAGAGAATATGCGCAAGATAAGCATTTTATTTGGAGCGGCGGTCATCTTCTTCGCGGTTTCAGCTGATACTGCGGCCCAGCGGGCGAGCGTTTCGGGAAAAGAAGTGACCGGAACCTATAAAATGAATTTCCGCGGCAAGTTCGCCAAAATGGCCAACGACATGAAGATACAGGCCCTCGGCGGCGGCAAGCTCCGCGTTGCATTTGACCTCATTTATCCCTATACGCTGAGGAATGGCGAAACGACCGTCAACATGGGCTTTATGGACACAGAGGCGTCGATTGTAGGCGACACTGCGGTCATCGAAGCGGAAGAATTCGGCACTTGCCGTATTACAATAAAATTCGTACGCCCCGGAACGGTGCGCGTAACTCAGGAAGGCTCGTCGCCCGACTGCGGTTTCGGGCATAACGTGACCGCGGACGGCACTTACCGCAAGATCAGCTCGAAGCGGCCGAAATTTGAAGAGCCGCTGTAAGAAAATGGACATTATAAAACAGCTCGGCGAAGAGGTGGAGAGACGTTGGAAGGCCGAGAACTACAACGAGGACAAGCTGCCCGAGATAGCTGCGGACGCTCTGCGAAATGCACGTGCGCATGAACACATAACAGCGTGGCAAGTAGCTGAATGGTCATTGGGGCAGACGGAGCTTCCGGTCCAGCGCGATCTGGCGGGGCGTTTCGGCGATCCGCCGATCACGCTGTATTCCGCACCGCGTTTTCATATCGACGTCTATTTCTGGTTCGAGGGCACGACCGCAATTCACCAGCATTCATTCTGCGGTGCCTTTCAGGTTCTGCTCGGCTCGAGCATTCACAGTTGGTATGAATTTGAACCCGACCGTCACGTAAATGTGTTTTACGAGACGGGCGAGATGAAGCTGAAGGTGTGCCAACTGCTCGAGGTCGGCGCAGTACAGGAGATCTGGCACGGCCGCCGCTACATCCATTCGCTGTTCCATCTCGATCAGCCTTCGGCAACACTAATTATCAGGACAGACCGGTCGCCGCTCGAGCAGCCGCAGTACTCCTATCACAAGCCAGGACTCGCGATCGATCCGTTTTTCGAGCAACCGACCACAGTGAAGCAGGCTCAGGTGCTCGCTGCGTTCGTCCGTGCCGGACGAGAGGAAGCTGATACAATGATCAATAAGTATCTGGCTGACGCTGACATCCAGACGACCTTTAATCTGTTAGTGCATCTACGCGGCTTTCTAAGGACCGACCGGATCGGGAGCTTTTTTCTGCCGCAGGACAAATCCGCGCGTTTCAATGCGATGCTCGACGCGGTCGAAGAACGCCACGGCGGCGACGCCGCAATGATACGCCGCGTGTTTGCACATTACGACGTTATTGACGAGATACTCGTCCGCCGCGGCTATGTGACACAGCCGGAATTGCGCTTCTTTCTGGCGCTGCTGATGAACCTGGACGGCCGCGATTCGATCTTCGCGTTGATCCGGGAACGTTTTCCGGACACCGACCCCATCGAAAAAGCACTTGATTGGACGTTCGACCTTGCCCAGACACGCATTTTCGGCGTCGAAGGCGCGAACGCCGTCGGCATCGCTGACTTTGGCGATGCGGAGCTGACAGTGCTCGAAGAGATGCTGCGGGGACGTCCCGACGACGAGATCATCGCGGAAAACTCGGCAAACGCCGCCGCCATTGAAAAGATACGCGGCTCTGCGATATTTCGCCCGCTGATGACGCCTTGACGGCGTTTGCGGTAACGGTTTCGTTGCAATAGAATCTTACAAGTATGCCCTTGTAGCTCAATGGTCAGAGCAGCGGACTCATAATCCGTTGGTTGTAGGTTCGAATCCTACCGAGGGCATACCCCAACACACCTGATCGTTGTCGTAAGTTATTCGCTTGTAGATACTTGGCTGTTCAGTGAAGAACGGCCCTTGCTGCGGCATTCTCTCTCGGTCGCGGCACCGGCGCAATGAAATTAAAGGGCCGCAATCATTACATACGCAAAACACACCGCTATTTGGGCGTATTCATCGGCGTTCAATTCCTGCTCTGGACGCTCGGCGGACTTTATTTCAGCTGGACGCAGATCGAGGCCATACGCGGTGACCATCTGCATCATCCGTCCGCGATCGAGCTCGACGGTCAAATGGTCTCCGTCAGCGATGCGTTGGATGGAAAGCTCGCCGAAGGTGAAAAGGCCGACCTCTCAAGACTGCGCATCGTCAAGGTCCTCGGCAAGACATTTTATTCCGTCGTCTATAAAGATCGCGGCCTTAACGAACGCCGAATGCTCATCGAGGCGTCGAACGGTGTACGTCGCACTCCGGTCTCAGGAGATGAGGCCAGACAGATCGCCCTCACGTCCATTCACGAACCGGCTGAGGCTGTATCCATCGAATTTATTACGGAGGACATGATCACCGGCCATCACGAATATCGTGAAAAGCCGCTGCCGGTGTGGGCCGTCGGCCTGAACCTTGGAGATGGTGTGACAGTATATGTCGGAGCGGATGACGGACAGGTTCACGCGGTGCGGACCAACAGTTGGCGTGCATTCGACTTTCTGTGGATGCTGCACACAATGGATTTCGCCGGACGCGACAATATCAATAACTACGTGCTTCGCGCTTTCTCGATCCTAGGGCTGGTTACCGTGATGTCCGGTTTCCTCTTATTTTTTGTCAGTTCAAGAAATCTCCGCCGGCTCACGCGATACTTTTCCCGCAAACACCGGGAATAAGAAAACCGGACGCAGTGTCAGGCACGGCGTCCGGTTCGTGTTTTGATATGGAAAGTTAATGGATCAGACGGCAGTGTCTGCTTCTTTCTTTTCTTTGCCGCAATGTCCGCAGCCCGTGCAGTTATCGCAGCAATCGCAGCACTTTTCTCCGCCCGCTGCCATCTTGTCGCCCTTGCCGTTCTTCATCGGGCAGGACCCTTTGTCGCCTTGCATTGATTCCGTTGCGGCGGCGTCCATTTTCTTTTTCATCGGGCAATTTTCGCCTGACATTTTGTGGCCTTCACCGTCTGCCTTCTTGTAGTCGGCATGGTTCATTTTGTGGCCTTCGCCGTTCTTCATCGGGCAGGACTCTTTGTCGCCTTTACAGCAATCGTGCGCAGGCTTGCCCTCGGCACTGACCATCATCGACTTGATCGGACATGATTCGCCGCCGATATTAAATGCATATGCGGCTATGCCGATGCTCAATGCCAAAATCGCTCCGATCACAAAAAGTGCTTTTAGTTTCATCTCAAGATACTCCTGGACTGCAAAGATAAAAGACAAATTCTAACATTGATAGGCTACCACAAGACGTCGAAACTTCCACGTGATGCAGGTCACAAAGGTCTGTCGAAATCGCCGCCGGAGGTGCAAAAATGTCAAAACCTGATCTTGATGCCGCCGTTGAATACCCGGCCCTCGAGGTGTGTATAGACCTCGGAAAACGTCGGCGCCGTCAACGGCGGAAACACGACCTGCCCATATCGGCTTTGCCTGACGTCGGTAATGTTCTCGGCGTTGATGAAAAGGCTGAATTTCTTGAACATCTTTTCGCCGAAGATGCCGACAACCGTATATGATCGTGCCGATGTGCGGTCAGAAAGAGTTTGGCGGCCGGTGAAATGAGCTTCGATGCCCGCCTTGAAGTTGTCGTGTTCCTCGAGGATCAGTGAGGAGTTTATCTTGTTCCTAGGCGTAAGGGGCAAAACGCGAGTGTCGGACAGATAGCCGGCTTTTGCATTTGTGTAGGTGTATCCAAGAAACAACTTCGCGATCTTGTAATCTGCTCGAATGTTCGTTTCAAAACCTCGACTGATGACCGAACTGTCTGCGTTTCCGAATGCGAAGCGTCCGTTGGGGCGATCCTCCAACACGATCGGGTCCGTGATCTGCGTGTAAAAGAACATCTGATTGATCGACACGCCGATCTTTTCAGCTATTTCGGCCCGATAGTTTATGTCGAAGGTCCCGCCGCGGCTGCGCTCTGCTTTCGTTCCGTCCTCGATCGGCAAAACGCCCCGGAACAGAATCGTCTCTGAATCCTCGTTAAAAATCGTCGGCGTCTTGTAGCCCAAGCCAAAACCGATACGCGTCGTCAGATCGTCGGTAAATCGATAAAGCAGCGAAACACGCGGCAACGCAAAAGTGCCGTATTTTCGCGTGCCGTCAACACGCAGCCCCGTTTCGAGCGAAAGCCGGTCAGAGATGTCCACAGTGTCCTGAATGAACGCACCGAAAGACGCCCGCGATTCATCGCGTTCGACCTCGCCCGGGGCCGCATCGGTTTCGTTGAAACGATCGAATGCCGCCGTAAAACCGACTATGACGGCATGGTTCTTTATTGGAGCAACAAGCGACAGATCGGTGTATGAATTGAACTGCCGGCCGGCGAAACGGTGGTCCGGCGTGGTCAGCTCACGGTCAAAGAATGCCACGCTCTGCTTCGCCGTAAATCGCCGATTGCCGGAAAGGTCGCGGCTGAAGTTTACCGTGGTGATGTTGCGGACCGACCTGTTCTTTTCGAAATAGCGATTTTGCGGGCCGGTCGTTCCTCGGATCACCTTCATGTCGCCGCCGTTCCGGTTTTGATATGTGGTCGAGTTACCAATGGTCAGCCGCGTGGCATCATCAATATAAAAGAACGCCCTCGGCGTGACCGCGAACGAGTATGTGCGCGGCAGATCGCTGAAGCCGTCGTCGTCTGCGTCATACTCGTTCTGATAATTGAATTGCCCGAGAAATGTATGCCCGAAACGGCCCGCCCTGCGTGTATTGAAAAATGACAGATCGGTCCCGAGAGCAGAGGTTTGGTTGAGCAGCAGGATCGATTCCGACTCTTCGCCGGGCACTTTACTGATGAAATTAACGACTCCGGCGATGGCACCTTCGCCATAGAATGTAGCTGCCGGGCCTTTGATGATCTCCACCTGTCTCAGGTCTATCGGCGGTATCTCAAGCAGTGATTGGCTGCCGGCAAATCCGCCATACGAGGGAAAACCGTCCTTCAGGATCTGAGTGTAACGGCCGTCGAGGCCCTGTATCCTAATGCTCTGAGTGGCCGATGTCGCAGAGGTCTGCTGCACCTTTATGCCTGTGCTCTCATTGAGGACCATCGAAACATTGGCCGGCCGCATGTTGATCTTTTCTTCGACCTCTTCCTCATCGATCGCCTCGACGCGCGTCGGCTCTGCCTCTATGGTTCGGCCGGTGCGTGTCGATTCGATGGTAACCGAGGCAAGTTCTGAGAGCGGATCCAGCTCGATCTCCTGCTCGTCATCATTGCTGAGCGGAAAAACGATCTTGACCTCTTTCGTCTGATATCCCGCAGAGCTGACCACGACCATGTGTTCTCCGGTAGGTATGTTTGGCAGGGTCGCTCGGCCGTCGGCCGCGGTCGTAGCGGAAATGTCGGTGCCTTTGACGGAAACGGCGGCATTCGCCATGGGCGCGCCGGAATCATGAACAACGACCTTCACGCGAAGAACCTGGACATCCTGCGCAGCCGCGGCCAATGAAATAAACAGAAGGACCAAGGAAAACGAAAATAAACGGAGCATCGTTATTTGTTTGCGCTTAAACATTGAATCGGAAATCCACGACGTCGCCTTCCTGCATTATATATTCTTTGCCTTCGAGCCGGGCGAGGCCTTTGTCGGCGGCGGCTTTTCGCGAGCCGCAGGCGACCAGGTCGTCGAATGAAACGATCTCAGCGCGTATGAATCCGCGTTCGATGTCCGTATGTATCTCTCCGGCCGCCTGCGGGGCTTTTGTGCCGATAGGGATCGTCCAGGCACGCACTTCTTTTTCGCCGGCGGTCAGGAACGACATCAGCCCGAGCATGTGATAGGCCGCCTTGATCAATGCGTCAACGCCTGACCCCGTGAGGCCGAGGTCTTTCAGATAATCTGCGCGATCTGCGGGGTCGAGCGCGACGAGTTCTGCCTCGAGCTTTGCACAGATCACAACGACGTCGGAATTCTCCTTTGCCGCGAACTCTTTCACCTTTGCGACGTGCGGATTCGAATCGGGATCGGCGAGCGACGCCTCGTCAACATTCGCCGCGTAGATGGTCGGCTTGGTCGTGAGAAAGAACCACTTTTTTACAATTTCGCGTTCGTCGTCGTCCAAACTGGCGGCGCGTGCGGGGCGGCCTTCTTCCAGGATGGGCTGAATCTTGTCGAGTATCTCAAGCTCGCGTTTTGCGTCCTTGTCGCCGGTCTTCGCGGCACGCATCGCCTTCTCGCGGCGTTTTTCGGCGGACGCAAGATCGGCAAGAGCCAGCTCGATCTGTATGGTCTCGATATCGCGGATCGGATCGACAGAACCTTCGACGTGGACGATGTTCTCGTCCTCGAAACAACGGACGACCTGTACGACGGCGTGCGTTTCGCGGATATTTGCGAGGAACTGGTTGCCCAATCCTTCGCCTTTTGACGCACCGCGTACAAGGCCGGCGATGTCCAAAAACTCCACGGTCGCGGGCACGACCTTTTGCGCACCGACCAGCTTTTCCAATACACCGAGCCGCTCGTCCGGCACGGCAACGACGCCGACATTCGGTTCGATGGTCGCGAAAGGATAATTTGCCGCCAGTGCGGCCTCTTGTGCGGTGAGTGCGTTAAAAAGCGTAGATTTGCCGACGTTCGGTAATCCGACGATACCTGCCTGAAGCATAATTCCCTTGTCGCCGCCGCCGAGGGCGGGCGAAACGTTAGATTCTACTAATTCCAAACAGTTGGTGAAAGCGGGGCGGAAAGTTCGACCGCGGGCAATTAATGAAAAAGCGCCGTAAATTGTGCTTTCTATACGATTTGAAGTAATTTATCTACTGCTGCTCTTTTATTGCTGATGATCTTATCTGCGCTTTTTATTGCCGTCATTGCGATCGGCGGGCTGGCGTTAAGCTACCTTATCGAGGACGAAGAGCCCCTGATGTGGCGGATAGCTGTCGGCATCATCGCCGGGTCCGGCCTGTTCGGGCTGGCGATGTTCCTGATAGCGTACGTTGCGGGACTTTCGCCGGTCACCATCGTTGCGGCGATGATCGTGTCGATGCTGCCGGCGCTTATCTTCAGAAAAAAGGAATACAAGAATAAGCTAAAACACGATTGGAACAAGGCAAAGGGAAAGATGCAGGGCTTCGGCCTTTCGCGTTTTCTCGCTTTTACCTATTACGCGGGCTTTTTTCTGCTTTTCTGGGCTTATTTCGGCCACTCGGTATATCAGACGGCGGAAGGCCTTTTTACAGGCGGTTCGCAGAATCTCGGCGATATGCCGTTTCACCTCGGCGTGATATACAGCTTTACCGAGGGCAACAATTTCCCGCCCGAGAATCCGTCGTGGGCCGGTGCGAAATTCACGTATCCATTCGTCGCGGACCTAGTTTCGGCGGCTGCGGTTAAGTTGGGTTTTTCGATCTCGGCCGCGATAAACGCTCTCAATATCGCGTGGGCGTTCTCGCTGCTTGTCGTGATCGAGCGATTCGTATTTCGCCTCACCGACAGCCGCATTGCGGCCCGCATAGCACCGGCGCTGCTCATTTTCAGCGGCGGGCTTGGATTTTTGTGGTTCCTGCAGGACGTCAGCGAATCCGGCAAAGGGCTGACAGACATTTTGTGGCAGCTTCCGAGGGACTACACCATCGGCGACAAGTTCCGCTGGGGCAATTCGATGGTCGTGCTTTTCATCACGCAGCGAAGCCTGCTGCTCGGAATGCCGCTTACGGTCATCGTGCTGCAGCAGCTTTGGAAATACTTCACCGCGGCGCGCGAAGAGAAGCCTGCGGAAACCAAGCTGCTCGACCCCGCGTTGCTGCCGGCGTTTATCGTAGGCCTGGTGGCGGGATTGCTGCCGCTGATCCATCTGCACAGCCTGGTAGTTCTGTTCGTCGTTACGGGTTTTCTGTTCTTTGTCAGGCTTGACCAATGGCGGACGTGGATCGCATTCGGCATCGGCGTCAGCGTTGTCGCGGTGCCGATATTGATCTGGTCGCTGACCGGCAGCGCGACCGACAGCACGAAATTCTTCGGCTGGCATTTCGGTTGGGATAAGCGAAACGATGACGTTGTTTCGTTCTGGCTGAAAAATACAGGACTCACGATACCGCTGATACTCGCGGCTATCGGATACGTTATCTTCAGGCTTACACGCAAGCCCGATGAGGACGCAAAGAAGAACGCCGCCGATGAACGCCCGCGTCTGAGGCAGCTGCTGTTGTTCTATATTCCGTTTGCGGTACTGTTCATCATCTCCAATGTTTTCAAGCTGGCGCCGTGGGAATGGGACAACATCAAAATTCTCATATACTGGCTGGTCGGTTCGCTGCCGCTGATGGCGTATCTGATGTCGGAGATCTGGGAAAACGGAGTTCCCGGCAAGGCCGTCGCGACGGTCATTCTCGTAGGGTTGTGTGCGGCGGGAGCTCTCGACGTATGGCGAACGGCATCCGGCCAGGTGAAGATCCGCGTCTTTGAAACGGACGGCGTCCGCATCGCCGATCAAATTAAGGCAAAGACCGAGCCGAGAGCACTTTTCCTCAACGCCCCGACGTACAATTCAGCCGTTGCTCTCTCCGGCAGGCGTTCGCTGATGCGTTACAGCGGCCATTTGAGCTCGCACGGCATCAATCATTTCGAACGCGAAAATGAAGTTCGGCAAATTTATCAGGGCGGCGGAACCGCCGACATTCTGCTGCGCAAACACAATATCGAATACGTGATGGTCGGCCCCGAAGAACGGGAGCTGAGGCCGAACGAGGATTTCTTCAAGAAATTTCCCGTCATTGCCGAAAGCGGCCAATATCGGGTCTATAAAGTGAATTAAGAGTTACTGATGGCAAAAAAGAAGAAGACACAGAAGGCTCAGCCGCAGGCGGCCGCGGTTGAAAAGAGTTCGGGCGGAGCGGCGTTGGCGTTGCCATCGTTCAAGATAGACGACAAGTCGTGGATGATCTCGGCGGTCGTCATAACGGCCATTTCGGCGTTGCTGCGTTTCGTGATGCTGGCGATCAAGCCGCTGCATCACGACGAGGGCGTCAACGGATTTTTCCTCACAAATCTCGTGCGCGACGGAGCCTATCGCTACGATCCGTCAAATTATCACGGGCCGACGCTCTATTATCTCTCGCTTCCGTTCGTCAAGCTTTTCGGGCTTGAAACGGTTCCGATCCGTGTCAGCGTCGCGATCTTCGGCGTTCTTTGTGTCGTACTCGTTTTTTATTTGCGGCGGTATCTGGGCGACCTCGGTACGCTTTTCGCGGCGCTTTTCATGGCACTCTCGCCGGGGCTCGTTTATATTTCGCGATACTTCATTCACGAGATCTTTTTCATCTTTTTGGCGATGGGCATCGCGGTCGCGGTCGTTCTATACATCGAGGGCAGGAAAGCGGGGCCGGGCGCGGTCGCGTGGATGGCGTTGATACTGTTCACGTGTTTCATACCGTCGGCGATGGCGGTCTCGTCTTACATCGACAAGGACAACACCGGCCTGCTTTGGGCGGTCCGCATCGGCCTGCTTGTCGTCAACGCCTTGCTTTCCTATTTCATTGTCCGTTCGCTTTTGAACTGGGACGAAGGAAGGCCGATGTATCTGATCTTGGCATCGGCATGTGTTTCGCTGATGTTCGCGACGAAAGAGACCGCGTTCATTACCCTCGGCACGATGGCCATCGCCTGCGTCAGCGTTTACATCTGGCGGCTCATTCGTTTCAGCAAGGCGTTCGAAGCGAACATCACCACAATTCTGATCGTCGGCTGCGCGATACTGGCCGCGGGAGGCGTTTATTACTCGTCTTATATTTCTGACGCTCTGAAATGGATGGGCGACGTATTCATGCCGGCGGACGTCAGCAAGCAGGACAACTTCTCCTACTTCACTATCCTGTTCCTGATATTTGCGTCTATAGCGGCGTGGGCCATGTTCCTAAATGAAAGCCGCAGGTCGAACCATACGGAACTGATAGAACCCGCGGACATGACGCTCGGCGGTTTTCGCCGTGCCCTCGGCAGCGGCACGACGATGTATCTGGCGTTGATCGCCGCGGCGGTGCTGTTCGCTTATATCTGGATATTGTTCTTCTCGTCGTTCTTTACGTTCGCTGACGGCATCAAGAAATCGTTCGAGGCATACGCCATCTGGACAAAGACCGGCAACCGCGACCATACGATGAACGGGCCGTTCGCCTATCTGAAATGGGGAATGCGCATCGAGGCGCCGATACTGCTTTTTTCAGCGATCGGAGCATTCGTCGCCCTTCTCAAAGGCAAACATCGATTCGCCATATTTTCGGCGTTTTGGGCTTGGGGGCTTTTCGTCGCTTACACCATCATTCCGTACAAAACGCCGTGGCTCGCCATCAGTTTTCTGATGCCGATGTGCTTGGTCGCTGGCTATGCGATAGGCGAATTGCTCGATGCAAAGACACAGATACTGCGGCTGGCGGCGGTCGTTCTGGCCATCGCGGGAACCTCGCTGCTGACCTATCAGACGTATCAGCTCAATTTCCAGTTCTATGACGACGACCGCATGCCGTACGTTTACGCGCATACGAAACGCGGTTTCCTCGATATGGTTGACAATATCGAGAAATTTGCCGACAAGAGCGGTAAAGGTAAAGAAGCCGTCGTCGAGATAATCTCGCCCGACTACTGGCCGCTGACGTGGTACATGCTCGAGTACAAGGCGAATTTTCACGGCAGGCCGGTGGATGCCAACACGGCGGAGATGATAGTCGCCAAAAAGGATGCGCAGGACGCTCTGCTGCTCCAAAAATACGCCAACCACTATAAATGGCTTGACGTCTATCCGCTCAGGCCGGGCGTGAATCTCGTACTTCTTGTCAGAAACGACATCGCTCCGCCTGAGGCAAAGGAACTATCAAAACTGCCGGAATACAGATCGATCCCGGGATATACACAGTAGAGTTGTTATGCTAAAAAAGATCACCATTTTCCTGATGATTGCCGCGTTCGCCGTGAGTTCATCGAACGCAAAGGACATGAGTGCCGAGGTCGACGCGGCCGCGCAGAAAATACTGCCGAAAGTGATCGAATGGCGGCGTCATCTGCACAAATATCCTGAGCTCGGAAACCGCGAATTCAAGACCGCGAAGTTCATCGAGACCGAGCTCCGACGTCTTAATATCGAGGTAAGAACGGGCGTTGCACATACGGGAGTTGTAGGCATCATCCGCGGCGGCCAACCCGGGCCCGTTATCGCCCTGCGTGCGGATATGGACGGGCTTCCGGTAACGGAACGCTCCGATCTGCCTTACAAGTCCGTCGAAAAAGGCGAGTACAACGGCCAGACCGTCGGCGTCATGCACGCCTGCGGCCACGATACGCACGTCGCGATGCTGCTCGGTGCGGCGAATGTTCTTGTCGGCATGAAGGACAAGATCAAGGGCACCGTCGTTCTCGTGTTTCAGCCCGCCGAAGAAGGCCCACCGGCAGGCGAAGAGGGCGGAGCGTATCTGATGGTCAAACAGGGCGTGCTGGACAACCCGAAGGTCGAGGCGATCTTCGGCATTCACATCAGCGCCGGGATGCCCATCGGCCATATCGCGTACAAACCGGGCGCCGCGATGGCGTCGAGCGATTGGTTCACCATCAAGGTAAAAGGGCAGCAGACGCACGGTGCCTATCCCTGGGCGGGAAAAGATCCGATAGCCGTTGCGACGCAGATCTACACCGGACTGCAGATGATCGTTTCACGCCGTACGAACCTGACGGCATCACCCGCGGTGATAACGGTCGGCCGTATCAGCGGCGGCGTTCGCGAGAACATCATCCCCGAAGAGGTGACGATGGCCGGCACCATCCGTGCTCTCGACACAGAGGTTCAACGTGACATTCACGAGCAGATGCGGCTTACCGTGGCGAAGATAGCAGAGAGTGCCGGTACGACCGCCGAACTGACGATCTTCAACGCCGCACCTGTTACTTATAACGAGCCCGCCCTGACGCGGCGTATGCTGCCGTCGCTGGAAAAAGCCGCAGGCAAGGATCGCGTCACTCTGGCGAACTGGGTAACGGGAGCTGAGGATTTTGCGTTCTTTCAGGAGAAAGTGCCGGGACTGTATTTCTGGGTCGGCGGCATGGCTCCGGGGACAGACCCGTCAAAGACAGCCCATCACACGCCGGACTTCGTCATTGACGACAGTCGTCTCGACGTCGGCGTTAAGGCGTTCTGTAATATAGTGTTCGATTATCCCGGCTAGTCTCGGCTATAAGTGATTGACTTTATTAGAAGCCGCCGGTCCTCAGGATCAGCGGCTTCGTTGACTTTCGGTATCCTCAAGTGTAATCTAATGCAAATGAAAATCATTTTCATTAAAACAAAGATCGCAAGGCTTCTCAGCAGAGCTGCGGAAAGATCAAAAAGCCTGAAAAGCAACGCGGCAGTCTTGCCGATCTTTGCTGCCGCCGCAATTTTCAGCTTCGCATGCGCGGGTACGGGCGAGGGTTCGAACGATCCGAACTCGACCTCGGCTTTGCCCCGCATCGTGGTCGCGCTGAAACCGGACAAGAACCCCGATCAGATGTTGGCAGAGCGGGACGCCGCGGCCAGGTTTCTCTCCGACAAACTCGGCCGTCCGGTCGAGGTGGTCATACCTTTGTCAGCGGCGGTGATAAATGAAGGATTTGCCAACGGCACCATTGACATCGGTTATCTGAGCGCCAATGACCTGATAAACGCAAAAGACGCGGAACTGCTTTTGGTCGGCGAGATAGACGGCAAGACGACCTATAAGAGCTATTGGCTCGCATTGAAAGATAAACCGTATTCGAGCATCGAGGACCTGCGAGGCAAGCCTGTCGCCTTTGCAAGCAAAACAAGCACGTCCGGCTACATCATTCCGCTCTCCGATCTCAGGAAAAAAGAACTGATATCTGAAAAAGCCGATCCTGAGGAGTTCTTTGGAAAAGGAAATGTGTTTTTCGGAACAGGCTATGTTTCCGCCGTCGAACGCGTGCTGGCAGGCGATGCCGAGGCTGCGGCGGTAAGCTATTACGTATTGGACGAGAACAAACATCTTAATGATGATCAACGCGCAAGGCTGAAGAAGATCGCAGAACAAGGCGACGTGCCCACACATATCATTGCCATCCGCAAAAGCCTGGCAGGTGCCGAACGCGAAAAACTCAAAGCCGCTCTTCTGCTCCTGAACGACGCGGAAAATGTCGAGCTTCGCAACAAGCTTTTCACATCGAAACTCGTGGAGGCCGACCGCGAAGCCCATCTCAAGCCTTTGCGCGAGGCCCTATCACTATTGCCGAGATAAATGAACACCAACGGTAACGGTTCCGGTACAGATGTCATCGTCGTAAAGGCGCTCACGCTGCAGCGTTTCGGCCGGGATCTGTTTCGCGATATGTCATGGAGCCTTAAAGCCGGCCAGTTCTTGGCTATCACCGGGCCGTCCGGCGTCGGTAAATCAAGCATCCTTGCCGCGCTTTCGGGAAACCTGAAGCCGGCACACGGGAGCATCTATGTTTCGGCCGCTGCCGGAGCCTCAATGATCTTTCAGGATAATAGGCTGACAAAAGGACTTTCGGTCCTGAAGAATGTACTTGCGGGACGGCTGTCCTCGCATTCATGGACGAGAACTGTTTTCGGCTTTCCCGCGGCCGAAAAGAACGAGGCATTCGGCATACTTGCGGATCTGGGGATCGAGCACCTTTGCCACAAAAAGGCGGGATTCATCTCAGGCGGCGAACAGCAGAGGACGGCCATCGCCCGAGCGCTTTTCCAACAGCCGTCGCTGATCTTTGCCGACGAACCAACGTCAAATCTCGATCATGCGTTGTCGGAAAAGGTACTGCAGATGCTGTTCAGCGAGTGCCGAGATTCCGGCCGAACGGCCGTATGCGTCCTGCACGATACCGAGTATGTCGGCAGATTCGCTGATGTTGAGCTTCAGTTGGGCCCGCAATTTGAAAATGGATGGCGGCTGCTCCGCCACCGGACACCAAAATGACCAAGACAGCACCGAGCCTATCTTGGCGTGAGCGATTTACGGCTTTTCGCGCCACGCTGCTCATCTTTCTGGCCGCGGTGTTGGTGTCACTGCCGGCCTTGCGCGGTTCGGGCCGCGAACTTGACCACCTTGCAAATCTTCGCCGCTTTGCATCGCAATTTTTTCCGCCGGACCTCAGCGTGACGCCGCAGATCCTCTCGGCTCTCGGGGAAACGATACAGATCGCCGTCCTGGCGACTGGTATTTCCGTCCTTATCGCTCTTCCGCTTGCCGCTTCAGCGTCGCGAAATATCGCTCCAAAGGCCGTCAACCTATTTGTAAGAATGTTGCTGAACGGGATAAGGACGCTGCCGAGCCTCGTGTGGGCGCTTGTCGCGGTCGTGATCGTCGGGCCCAATCCATTGGCGGGCGTGATCGGCCTCACCTTTTACAGCGTCGGTTATTTAGGCAAATTCTTCAGCGACGCCTTTGACTCGGCCGATATGTCCGTTCCGGAAGGATTGAAAATGTCGGGCGCCCATCCCATACAAGCCTTTCAGTACGGCCTGCTTCCGCAATTGAAGCCTCTTTTGATGAGCAACAGCCTTTGGATGTTGGAATACAACGTTCGATCAGCCGCGATCGTAGGATATGTCGGGGCCGGCGGTATAGGATTGCTGCTGCATTCGTATCAGGAATTCGCCCAGTGGGACCGCTTTGCGACCGTTCTGTTATTCATACTGGTACTGGTCTCTGCGCTGGATCTGTTCGGGGAGTGGCTACGTCAGCGAATATTGAAAAGCAACACTTAGACCCTCACCTGCGGCGTCGTGGGGACGCGGCAGGCGAGGCCGCGGATATAATTCTTTTAGAAGCCGTTAAGCTTGGCGGTGAGCCTCAACGAACCAGAGCATCTTGTCCACTGTCCGAGAGACGCCCGTCAGAAGGTCTGCGGTGTCTTTATCGCCCAGTTCATCGGTCGCATCGATATCGCCGCGCACCTTTTTGCCGAGGTCCGCCAATGCGGACGAAAGCGCATCGACGTGATCGGCACCGTCAGTTATCTCAAGCGGATATTCGGCCAGCGACGAATTCTGCGCCGCTACGCGGACCGTGCCGCGGGCGGTGCCGCCGAGCGTTGTAACGCGTTCGGCGATGTCGTCGATGTGCGGCTCCATCAACGCTGCTACCTGATCGAACAACTCGTGCAGAGCGATGAAATTCATCCCTTTCACATTCCAATGAGCCTGTTTTGCCTGCGACCTCAGATCAAAAGCGTCCGCAAGGCGTTGGTTCAATATCTCAACTACCTTTTCGCGGGTCTCGAGCGGAATGTCAATTTTAGTGGTGTGCATGATCTTCTCCGTATTTAGAATTATTCTAAATACAGGGCGGCTAAAAGTCAACCTGTTCGCTGCTATCTGATCGGCGGCGGCGGCGCAGTAACCTGCGGAGATTGTGTGACGTTGCGGCCGGAACCGCGAAACAGCGGAGTAAAGACCCAGCGGGAATGATTCTCGATACCGTAGTAAGTGATGATCGACTTTGAGCGGCTCTGGCTGGCTACCCCGATGAACGGCGTGTTGTCAAAATCCATGTCAAAGCTGGAGTCAGCCTCGTTGTCGCTGTCCAACTCAGTGTTCAGCACGCTGATGAACTGCACCGCGAATTTATCGAACAACGGGCTTGGGTTCGCGGGCAGCAGCCCGCCGTTATAGTTCTGTACACGGCGTGCAAAGCCGCCGATGGAATTCGGGTCGGGCTTGATCAGCCGCCAGCGGCCGTCATCGCTCAGCGGATCTACCGCCGCGGACGGGCGCAGGATCTGACGCTTTTTCGTGCCGGCGGGCAAACCTTCGAGGAGCTCGTCCATCGAGGTCGGCAGCTTACCGCCGCCGTAGAATTCGACGTACTGGCGGATCGCCTCAGCGACCTCTTCGCCGCGGCGGATAGCCTCAATTTCCTTTTCACGCTGTATCTCTGTATAGACCGACGGCGCCACCGCGAGCAACGCCACGGCAAAGACGGCCATGATGCCCATCAGTGCGATGAGCGTCATTCCGAGTTCGCCTTTACGGTTTCTTTTCACCGCCGTCCTCCAGATCGTCAACATCCTCTTTCTTTTCAGGCGGCCGCTGGGGACGTGCGTTGGCCGGCTGATTAGGCGGGACATAGCGCGGGATGTTGTCGGGAATGCCCGGGATGTTGCCGCCCGGCATCGCGGGGTTGAACGTAGGATACGGGCTTGGGACGTTGCCGGCGGTAGTCGGCGGCGTTCGGTTAAGTGGGACGCGATGCTTGAATCCCAACTGCGTATCTTCGAATTCAACGTTATCCGACGTGATGTTGATCAGACGGAACCTGCCGCCTACTATATCGTTCAAACGCTTGCCGTAAGGCTTGTCGTTGCCCGGTTCGGTGAAATATGCGGTGTCGTTGTTAGCACGTTTTCTGGCGATCATGCCGATATACGTGACATTCGGTTTAGGCGGAGGCTGGACGCTGAATATGACCTGGTTTGAATATGTCTTGCCGTCCGGCGTTTGAATGATGATCTGCTTCGGTCCTTCCTGAGCGATGAGGTTCGCCGGCACGTCCGTGAACATCCGCTGAGCGTTAACGAAAACGGTCGGCATGGGCGACTGGTTGAAATAGATGCGTGTGTCCGGAGTGAACTTGTCACCGTTGATCTCCAGACGGAAACCTTTCGATCCGGCAAAAACGGTTTGCGGATTGACGAAAGACAGCAGAATCGGCGGCGTCGGCACCGGCGAGGGCGGAACGATCACCGGCGGCGAAGGCGAAGGCGGAACGAATGGCGTCGGCGGCGGCGGCTCGTAGAATGCGAAGATATTGCGGCCCGCGTCAGGAGCATAAGACGCTCCCGGACTGTAGTCTATCGGCGTCGTCTGATAAACAAAATCCTGTTCCTCGGGCGATACCATCCTGTTATCGGCGGCGCGATCGACAGGCGATGCGGTCGGCCGCGGCGTTGGTGTTGTCTTTGTAGCGGCAGTTGAACCGCCGAACATACCGCGGCCGAAAGCCATGTAGAGAGCGATGAGCGCGACCAGCCCCAACACCGCTGCCGCTATCAGCTTGTTTCTCTCTGCGGGGTCCTTGATGTTTATCGTCGCTGCCATCTTTACTGCTGCACCGGCGGAACATTTGCTACTGCCGGCCGGCGGAAATATGCCGCCAGTTCGATCCTGAGTGTAACTGTCTGTCCGTGCATCCTGCCCTGCTGCGAACGAGGTACGTCCGGCGCCGGCTGTACGGGAACCGCGGGATTCATGCCCGGCTGGAACATGCGATTGTTCGCGGGCGGTGCCGCGGGGTTGACAGGCTGAAACTCCTGAAGGTTGGTCCGTGCCTCCTTCGGCTTGTCCGTAGAATCCGAAGGAGCAAGCTCGATAGAGCTGATCAGCACGAATTCACGGCCGGTCTCGATCTCGCGAATGAATCGACGCAGATTCTGATACGAACCCTCAAGCGTCGTCGTCACATACATGCCCGGATACAGGCTGCGGAAACGCGCGCGTCCCTTTTCCTGTTCCGATTCCTGCTGCCGTTCCTGCTGCCCGATCGGCTCGAGCGGCGCGTAATCAGGCCCCGAAGTGTTCACAAGTCCGTAGGCCCGAATCAACGCGTTCAGCCGCTGATATATAGCCGAGCGTCCGTTGACGGAAGCCGGCAGGAACCGCGTTTCAAAATCGTCCACGCTCGATATCAGCGTGTCCACCTGAGTCTGTGTATCCGTTATCTCGCCGTATTTTGAGCGGGCAGAAGCGAGTTCGGCCTCGAGACGGTCGTTCTCGGTCTTGTTCTTAGTCAGCTCGCGATCGGAAGGGACCGTAAAGAAAAGATATACCGCGACGGCGGCTACCAGTACCAGAACAGATGCCGCAACAACGCCGATCTCTGCCGGACCCCACATTCCGCCGTAAACCTTGCGCGGCCTGCGAAACGAAGGCGGCAATGGCCGGCCCTCGGCCGGGATCTCAACGACCTCAACAACAGGCAAATTGTTCTCGTTCTCTGTCACTATTGCCCGTTCTCCTCTGAATTTGCCGGCCTTGCCTGCGCGACATCCGGCGGATCAGCCGAGTATCCGTAGCCCGGCGAATAAATGATCCTGAATGTGTACTCGGTAAAGGTGATGCGTTCGTTCGACTGCAGGTCCTGTCCGCGAAGCTCGGCATTGAACAAACCGGAGTTGTTCATGTTCTCGATCATCGACATCACCGCGGCGTAATCGCGGCTTTTTACCGAAATTTCCAGCTCGGCACGCGTTCGCTGGCCGTCCTGAAAAATGTTCACCACGGATATTCGCGACGCGCTGACGCTGTTCGGCAGGACGGCTTCAAGGTCCGCAAAAAGCCTCGACCAGCCGAAACGCTTGTTGGCGACGAGTTTGTGCGAAGCGACGAGCATCTGCCGCTGGTCGGGCGTCAGCATCTGCTGCACCTTTTCGCCCTCGCCTTTGAGCCGCTGGATCTCCTCTTTGCGTTCCTCGATCGCACGCGTGAGCAGCTCATTGCGTTTTCGGTTCTCGTTGAGCCTGTATAGCGAGAAAACGCCCGTCAGGAGCCCGACCATGATCACAAGGCCCGCCAGCAGATACGGCAGTTTTCTGTTCCTGAAAGGGTATGTAGCTAGATTTAACTTCGTGATCACCGCTTGGCCCTACACCGTTTGACTTCGCTCAACGCGCAAAAAAATATCGTAGCACGAACGAAAAGCAAAGTCTTTCACGTCGCGGAGGCTGTGCAGGTTGCAAAAATCAGGCGCGTCTGGGCGGCAGGTCTCGCTTCATTTCCTCGTCAGAGATGTCTCGATATGCGGCAACACGGTTTCGGCCGCCTCGTTTCGCTCGGTAAAGTGCCGAATCCGCCATTTCCACCAGCTCGATCGGGTCAGAAGAGTCTTCCGGAAACGATGCGACGCCGATGCTGACAGTGATCTTGTGTGCCTCGCGTGCTTTTCCCTGGCGGATCACGCTGAAGGGATAATCTTCAATCGACGTGCGTATCCGTTCCGCGGCAACAAGGCCCTGCGGCAGGTCGGCATCAAGCAGGAAGGCCGCGAATTCATCGCCGCCGAAACGCGCCGCGGCGTCGCCGGTCCGCAGATTCGTCATGATCGAAAATCCGATCTCTTCGATGGTCTTGCTGCCGGTCAGATGGCCGTAGGTGTCGTTCACGCTTTTGAAATTGTCGCCGTCCATCATCAGTACGCAGAACGGGCGGCCCTCCGCCTTTGCACGGCCTGCCTCTCTGCGCAACTCGGAAAAGAACGATCGGCTCGATAGCAGTCCCGTCAGATCGTCGTGCGAGATCAGCCTGTGTATCTGCCGCTGATACTCTCTGTCGATCTCGTCCAGCAGGTCAAACCGCAGGATTGTTTCGCCGAGCGTGATCTTGTCGCCGTTCTCGAGCTTTTCACGGCGGATGCGGCGGCCGTTCAGAAAAGTGCCGTTTCGCGAATCCAGGTCGTGGAGTATGTATTCCATAGCGACCCTGGAGTCGCTGGGCGTGGTTTCGATCCTGGCGTGCTTTCGCGAAACAAGAAAATCGTTGACGCGAACGTCTGCTTCGATCGCACGGCCCAAAATGACCTCTTCACGTTCAAGCGGTATCGGCACAGCGATCAGCTCGCCTGTCAAAAAAACAAGCGACGGCCGAATGTCTCTGCGAATTATCTCGGAATCTATCATATGCCGCGGGGCGGGCGGGAGCGGGCAGCAATCCCCATTCTACTACATTTCAAGCACCGCTATCCATACTTTTTTGCTCGACATTTAATTGAGCGGGTAAGGCCGCCTGCGAAGGCGTTCTTAAATTTCTGCATAATGTGAATAAAATTACTTGACAACAGCACACTCAAGTTTTATTATTCTCGTGGACTAATTTGTTAGTCTTTTTATTCTACATTGATGGAGGATAAAGCAATGAACATCATCAGACACGATCCATTTCGCGAACTTCGCAGCCTGCAGGAAGAAATGAACAGGCTGTTCGCCGGCGTAACGCCGTCCTCAGATCGCGAAGAAATGTTCGGCGGCAACTGGGCGCCGAAGGTAGACATTTGGGAAAACAAGGACAATCTGGTCCTCGAGGCAGAACTTCCGGGCATGACCCGCGACGATTTCGAGCTGTCATTCGAGAACAACGTGCTGACGCTCAAGGGCGAACGCAAGTTCGAGAAAAAGACGGAAGAGGGCAACTACTACCGAGTTGAAAGGTCCTACGGATCCTTCACGAGGTCGTTCACTTTGCCGCAGACGGTGACACCGGACGGCGCGGCCGCCGAGTTCAACAACGGCGTGCTGCACGTCACACTTCCGAAACGTGAAGAGACAAAAGCACGCAAGATCGAGGTTATTGGCGGCGATGCCGAACCAAAGACCATTGAGGCCAAGACGGCCGGTGCCTAATGTCAGAAACGCCTGCATGAGCGGGCGTGAAATATCCCAAAGAGTCGGAACCGCCATTGCTAAAAAGACGGCCCGAGAGCCGTAGCAGGCGGTTCCGCTTTTTTGGAGTAAGATAAAGTTATGAGATTCGACAGATTCACCATTCGCGGCCAGGAGGCCGTTCAGGAAGCGATCGGCGTCGCTGAAAAGAATCAAAATCAGCAGGTCGAGCCCGAGCATATCCTCAGCTCGCTGCTGGAACAGAAAGAAGGCGTCGTGCGGCCCATATTGGGAAAGATCGGCGTCAATCTGGCGCAGATCCAGAACGAGCTGACGTCGGCGGTCGAGAAGTTTCCAAAGGTCTCCGGCGGGCAGCAGTATTTCAGTTCGCGGACGAATACGATCTTTCAGGACGTGCAGAAGATCGCGGAGGCGATGCAGGACGAATACATATCGACCGAGCATCTGCTGCTGGCGATCGCCGCCGAAAAGCACGGTGACGCAGGCCGAATATTGCGTTCGAACGGTGTTTCTTCTGAGGATCTCGAAAAGGTCGTAACGGAGATGCGCGGCGGTTCGCGCATAACTGAGCAGAACGCAGAGGAGAATTTTCAGGCGCTCGAAAAATACGCGCAGGACCTGACCGAGCGGGCACGCAAAGGCAAACTCGATCCGGTGATCGGCCGCGATGATGAGATCCGCCGCACGATACAGATACTTTCGCGCAGAACAAAGAACAACCCTGTTCTGATCGGCGAGCCCGGCGTCGGCAAGACGGCAATTGTCGAAGGCCTTGCGCAGCGCATCGTTTCGGGCGATGTGCCGGAAACGCTGAAAAACAAACGCCTTGTTTCGCTCGACCTTGGCTCGATGCTCGCGGGTGCAAAGTACCGCGGTGAATTCGAGGACCGGCTGAAAGCCGTATTGAAAGAGATCGAAAAGGCCGAAGGCCAGATAATTCTCTTTATTGATGAGCTTCATACGCTCGTCGGAGCAGGCGCTTCGGAGGGCGCGATCGACGCGTCGAATATGCTCAAGCCCGCACTTGCACGCGGCACTCTGCGTGCGGTCGGTGCGACGACGCTGAACGAATACCAGAAATACATCGAAAAAGACAAAGCACTCGAACGCCGCTTTCAACAGGTTTACATCGGTGAACCGACCGTAGAAGACACCATCGCGATACTTCGCGGACTGAAAGAGCGGTATGAGGTTCATCACGGCGTCCGCATCAAGGACGCTGCGATCGTTGCCGCGGCGACGCTGTCGAACCGCTACATCACCGATCGCTTTTTGCCGGACAAAGCCATCGACCTGATCGACGAGGCGGCATCGCGGATACGCATCGAGATCGATTCGCTGCCGCAGGAGATCGACGAACTCGAACGCGAGATACTGCAGCTCGAGATCGAGCGGCAGGCTTTGTCACGCGAGACGGACGAAAAATCGAAAGAGCGGCTTGGCGACATCGAAAAGCGCATCGCCGACCTGAAAGAGCGTTCATCGGCGATGAAGGCGCAATGGCAGTCGGAAAAAGAAGAGATCGAGAAGATGCGCGAGGGCAAGGAGCAGCTCGAACAGGCAAAGCTCGAACTCGAACAGGCTCGCCAGGCGGGCGACCTTACTAAGGCGGCCGAGATCCAGTACGGCCGTATTCCCGAACTTGAAAAGCTGCTTGAGACTGAGCAGCAGCGGCTCGGCGAACTGCAGAAAGAGGGCGTATTCCTGAAAGAGGAAGTTGACGAAGAGGACGTTGCCGAGGTCGTGGCGAAATGGACAGGCGTTCCCGTTTCCAAAATGCTCGAAGGCGAGATGCAGAAGCTTGTCGCGATGGAGCAGAATCTGGGCAAACGCGTCATCGGCCAGGATGAGGCGCTTTCGGCGGTGTCAAATGCGGTTCGGCGTGCGCGTGCGGGATTGCAGGACCCGAACCGGCCTGTCGGTTCGTTCATATTCTTGGGACCGACGGGCGTCGGTAAGACCGAGACGGCGCGAGCACTCGCAGAATTCCTGTTCGACGACGAACGCGCGATGGTACGGCTCGATATGTCGGAATACATGGAAAAACACGCCGTCGCCCGCATGATCGGCGCGCCGCCGGGATACGTCGGCTATGAAGAAGGCGGGCAGCTTACCGAGGCCGTTCGCAGAAGGCCGTATTCGGTGGTGCTTTTCGACGAGATCGAAAAGGCTCATCCCGACGTTTTCAACGTCCTGCTGCAGATCCTAGACGACGGACGCCTGACCGACAGCAAGGGCCGCGTGGTCGATTTCAAGAACACGGTGCTGATAATGACGTCAAACCTCGGCTCGCGTGAGATACAGTCCGCGGCGGAAAATCCGCTAGCGGACCGCGACACGAAAGCGGACGTACTGCAAGTTTTGCGGGGGCATTTCAAGCCGGAATTTCTCAACCGCATCGACGACATCGTGGTCTTTACGCAATTGTCGCGTGAACAGATCGCGACGATCATCGACGTACAGCTCGAACGCCTGCGAAAGATGTTGGCAGAGCGCGATATCACCATCGAGATGGAACAGTCGGCACGCGATCTGCTCGTTCAGGAAGGCTACGATCCGATCTACGGCGCACGGCCGCTTAAGCGGGCAATACAGTCGCTGATCCAGAATCCGCTTGCGGTAAAACTGCTGAACGGCGAGATCGGTTCGGGGCAAAAGGTCGTCGTTTCAGCCGATAACGGCGAGATGAGATTCTCGCCTTCGGCAGGCGAAGGCAAAGCCACCTCGAACTGACGGTTTCCAATGAGGAACGCAAGCCTTTAAAATAACTGTAGATGTTTAAGCGAAAGAAGATGAGTGAATTCGATCACCTAATTGAAGAGCACCCTGAGGATATGGAGCCGCCGATCGCGGTCAAAGACAAGCGCCGTTTCAATGAGAACGGCGAGCTCGTCCGTGAAGATGAGCCCGAAGCGGGTAAAAAGACGATCCCTGTGAAGTCGCAGCGTGAGACCGAGCTCGAGGCACAACTCAAGGCCGAGACGGAACGCCGCGAGGCCGCCGAAGCAAAATTGGTGGGCGTGCAGGCAAAATTTGAGGAGGCAAAAGCGGACCTCGAAAAAGAGACCGCCGAAATGCGCGATCGGTTAAAACGGACGCTCGAGGACCGTGCCAATCAGAGCAAGTTCAATTTTTTGCAGACGCTGCTTCCCGTTCTGGACAACCTTCACCTAGCGGTCAATGCCAGCGAAGAAGATCCGTCCATCGACAATCTGAGGACGGGCGTCAAGGGCGTCGCCAGGTCGTTCGAGCACGCATTGGCGAGCGTCGGCGTTGAAACTGTTCCCTCTATCGGCACGAATTTCGATCCTGAGCTTCACGAGGCGGTCGATATGGCGTCGACGGATGCTGAGAATGACGGAAAGATCGTTGCGGAGTATCAGACCGGTTACCGTTTCGGCGACCGTCTGCTGCGTCCCGCCAGGGTGCAGGTCGGAAAGGCAGGTTGAAATTTTGCTTATCAATTGCCAACTCGAATGCTATTATGGCGTTTAGCCCACCTCTCCCGTCCCGTGCGGCCCAAAAGGCGGAACCAAATTTATGGCGGATATAGAAGCGTACAAGGACAAATTCAGCGAAAGCGGGCAGCGTATTTTGGAGATCGCTCTGGCAGAATCCAAAAAGCGTGACCAGAACTACATTGCGGTCGAGCATATTTTGCACGCGCTTGCCGGCGAGGAAGAGGATCTTTTTTCTTCCACGATGCGTGACCTTTCGGTAGATCCGCGTTCGGTGAAGATCCTTATCGAAAAGCGCATGGCGAACGGCCGCCATCATACCGGGACCGGATACCGTATAGCTCCGGAGACGACCGAGCTTTTTAAGCGGGCGATGGATCGAGCCAGATCGCAGGGCCGCCGCGTCATCGATGCGAGCGATATTTTCTACGTCCTTTCAAATGACGAACGCAGCGTTTTGAATGAGGTGCTGCAGAATCTGGGCGTCCCGACCGAGGAGGTGGCGCAGATAGCCCGAACACGCATTCGCAAACGCGAAAAGGAAGAGGAAAGGGTAAGGCAGAAATATGAATTGCCCAGCTTCTTGCGGCATTTCGGCGTTTCGCTGAACAAGCTTGCGCGTCAAGACAAGATCCCGCCGACGATCGGGCGCGAACAAGAGATACGGCAAATGATCGAGATACTGTCGCACCGCGAGCGGTCAAATTCGCCGATGTTGGTCGGAGAGCCGGGCGTCGGAAAGACCGCCGTCGTCGAGGGCCTCGCCCGCCTGATCGAGTTGGAACCGGAAAAGGTTCCCGCACGGCTGCGCGACGCACACATCGTTCAGCTTCAGATGGGCGGACTCGTGGCCGGAACGATGCTTCGCGGTATGTTCGAGGAGCGTATCAAAGGCATCATCGACGAGGTAAAGGAAAAAGACCACATCATTCTGTTCATCGACGAAGCGCACACCATCATCGGTGCCGGTGCGGCAATGGGCACGACGTCCGACGCGGCAAATATGTTCAAATCCGCCTTGGCCCGCGGCGAACTCCGCATCATCGGTGCGACGACGATGACGGAATACAAAGAATATATCGGCGAGGACGAAGCCCTTGCACGCCGTTTCCGTCTGGTCAAAGTGCCTGAGCCCAGCATCGACGAAACAAAACAGATATTGCTCGGCGTCAGGCCGCGTTTGGAAAAGAACTATTCGGTCACCATATCTGACGAAGCGATAAACACAGCGCTCGAGATGTCGCCGAAATATATCCGCAATCTGCATTTGCCGGACAAGGCCATCGGTTGGCTCGATACCGCTTCGGTCAAGGTCGAGATCAATTCCGGCGAGGGAATGGTCGTCAAGCCCGACCACATAATTGAGGTCATATCGCAGGAATCGCGTATTCCGAAGGACATGATCTATCGCGACACGTCGGACCGCTTTTCTATCATGGAAACGGAACTCGGCAAACGCGTCATCGGGCAAAAGGATGCGGTCCGAGCCGTTGCTGAACGCCTCCGCCTGAACAAAGGCCCGCTCAAGGAAAATCACTATGCGCCGGACGGCGTGCTGCTTTTCCTCGGGCCCACGGGCGTTGGTAAGACGGAACTTGCAAAGGCAGTCGCGGAATTCATGTTCGGCGACGAAAGCAAGATGATCCGCATCGATATGTCCGAATACGGCGACGGCACGGTCGGCATCGAGAAGCTGATCGGTATGCCGCGAGGCATCGTCGGCTCGGAACGCGGAGGTATTTTGACCGAACAGCTTCGCGACAATCCATACACCGTGCTGCTGCTCGACGAGGTCGAAAAGGCATCGCCGTATTTGATGAACATCTTCCTGCAGGCATTTGACGAAGGATGGATCACGGACGGCCGCGGAAAGAAGGTCTATCTGTCGGACGCGATAGTCATAATGACGTCGAATCTGGGCTCTGAGAACTTCAAGAAATACGAGTCGCCGCTCGGTTTCGGCATGAAATCCGTCGGCAGTATGCAGGCAATTCGCAGCGATGTGATGAAGGCGGCGGAGACGCGATTCACGCCTGAGTTCCGAAACCGCATCGACGAGATCGTGATTTTCTCGCCGCTGACACGCGACGAGGTCCGCGAGATCGCAAAACTTTACTTGGCAAAGATCCAGCGAAATATGGAACGCCAGGGCAAGGTCGTCGAGGTCACGGATGCCGCGCTTGAACTCATCACGGACAAAGGCTACTCGCCGACCTACGGCGCTCGTTTCCTGAAACGCCACATCGACCAAAAGGTGAAGCTGCCCATTACGAATTCGTGGAAAGCGGCGGCCAAATTCATCGTTGACGCCGACGGCGAAGAGATAGTCGTCCGAAACGACGAGGTTTTCAGCCTTAATTGAAACTATCCAAAAACTTCCCGCATCAAAGGCTTTGGTGATAAAATCGCCAAAGCCCTTCGTTTTCGGAGGCAAAGTTATGGAGAAATATAAGGCGACGATCCGCGGCGACAATATTGAATGGGACGGTGAGGCTCCGGATGCTGTAAAGGACGGCAAGCTTGTGAGAGTGGAGGTAACGCTCGTCTCGAAACCGGTGAAACAGTCGAAGCGGAACGCTGTTCGAGCCGTCGCGGCTTTGAAGGAGATAGCCTCCAGAGGCGGCATTAGTTCAATTCCCGACCCTGTTGCGTGGCAGCGAGAGATCCGTAAAGACCGGCCATTACCGGGACGCGATTGATGGTACTGCTCGACAGTAACATTGTGATCTATTCGACACGGATCGAATCCGAGTTTGACGCCCTTCGCACATTCCTGGTCGAAGAACGTTCAGCGGTCTCGCTGATAACGTTTGTTGAAGTGCTCGGCTATCACAAGCTCAGCGAACAGGATAAGGTCTCTTTTGGAGTGTTCTTTGATTCCACACCAATACTTGACATTACCGCAGATATTGCAGCGGGGGCAGTTCGACTGAAACAGGTACGGAAGATCGGCTTGGGTGACGCTGTGATCGCCGCGACAGCAATGGAGCACGGCCTTACGCTCGTAACCCGAAACACTAGAGATTTCAGTTGGATAAGAGGCCTTAACCTGCTGGATCCAGCGAAAGACCTTTGATCGGCCTAAAAAGGTCGCAATTGTAGATGCAGCTTCGGCATCAAATGCCTATTATGTTGCGAGCGTTAAAGACGACACAATTCGGAACTGCGATCCTGAGTTTATTTCTGTTTTCTCCGCAGTACTTATTGGCGCAAACATCCGAGCCGCCGTCGCCTGATGCCATTATCTCGAAAGCCGTCGAGTATTTGGGCGGCGAGCGCTATTTGAAAGTGACGTCGCAGGTGAGCCGCGGCAAATTCAGCGTGATACGCGAAGGCGCGGTCATTTCGTTCTCGTCATTTCACGACGTGATAGTTTTTCCGGACCGCGAGCGGACGGATTTTCGCAGCAGCGGGATACGCAGCACTCAGGTGAACATCGCGGGCGGCGGCTGGGTGTTTGACGGCGATACCGAATCGATACGCGATCAGACGGAGATACAGCTCGCCAATTTCAAACGCGGCGTCCGAACGAGCCTGGACAACTTGCTGCGAGGCTATTGGAAGGGTGAGGCCGAACTGAGTTACGCGGGCCGAAGGCCTGCGTCGATTGGGCGTCGAAACGACGTCGTAAAGCTGAAATACAGCGACGGTTTCGAGGTAGAGTTTGAATTCTCTGCGGACGACGGCACTCCCCAAAAGGCCATTTACAAACGCCAAAATGCCGACGGCGAACCCATCACCGAAGAGGACCGCTTTGCGCAGTTCGTCGAGGTCGGCGGCATTCGTGCGTCATTTGTCGTCGATCGCTTTACGGATGGCAAACACGCATCGCGCATCAACTACGAATCCATCGAATACAACAAACGTATTCCCGATTCGATCTTCGTTAAACCCGCCAATCTAAAAGAGGCAAAACGCGACATCAAGCTCTGAGCCGCGTCTTGCCTCTGAATTGACTTTGCCTAAACGAACGCGAAATCGAACTGCGCCTGATGAGCCGATCGGTCGGAGGCTAGGTCCACGTTTCCGAGGTATTCCTCAATCTCTTCCATCACGGCACGTTCGGTCGAGCGAAGCGCCTTTGCGACCTCAGGATGCACGCGAAGCGTCGTATGCCGAAGGTCTTCCACGTCACGCGACAAGCGGCGTGCTTCGGCGAGTATCTCATAGCAGACCGTCGTCGGCGATTTCACCCAGCCTGAACCCTCGCAGTTCTCGCACGGCGTACACATCGTGCGTTCGAGCGACTGTTTGACGCGTTTGCGGGTCATGATGATCAGCCCGAAATCGTTGAACGAGAGCACCTTGGTCGGCGAACGGTCAGATTGCAGTGCTTCCTGCAGAGCCTGCTGGACCTTGTGCCGGTTGCGGCGGTCCTCCATGTCGATCAGATCGAGCACGATGATGCCGCCGAGGTCGCGAAGCCGAATTTGGCGTGCGATCTCGTCGACCGCCTCCATGTTCGTCTTCGTAATGGTGTCCTCGAGGCGTGCGTTGCCCTTGCCGACGAATTTGCCCGTGTTCACGTCGATCGCGACGAGTGCCTCGGTCTGATTGATGACCAGATATCCACCGGATTTCAGCCAAACGCGGGGTTTCAGTGCCTTGTCGATCTCTTCCTGAACACCGTAATAATCGAGTATCGGCTCATCGCGTGTGTAGAGCTTGATGCGGTTCACCATCTTCGGATGGATGAGGTTGATGAACTCGACCGTGCGGAGGTATTCCTCTTCGCTGTCCACGCGGATCGCCGCAAAATCATCGGAAAGCTGATCGCGCAGTATCCGCTGGACGAGATCCAGGTCCTGGTGAACCAACGCCGGCGATTTACATTTTTCAGAGCGTTTCTTGGCGTCAAGCCATGTTTTGACGAGGTATTTCGCGTCGTTGCGAAGCTCGTCCTCGGGTATGCCGATGCCCGCGGTGCGAACGATAAAACCGCCCGAGGTGATTTCCGGATCTTGCCGGATCTTTTGTATCAGCGTCCGCAGACGGCCGCGTTCGCTGGATGATTCGATCTTTCGCGAAACGCCCAAATGCTCGATCGTCGGCATATAGACCAAAAACCGCCCCGGCAGTGCGATATGCGACGTGATGCGTGCGCCTTTCTTTGCAATAGGCTCTTTTGCGATCTGAACGATGATCTCCTGGCCTTCGCGGAGCAGATCCGAGATGGCAGGCATGGGCGGACGTTCGCGGCGATCGAAACGCTTGCCGTTCTCTTTGCCTCTGTCGCGATCACGGTCCTTGTCGCGATCCCTGTCGCGGGCTTCGCCGCGATCCTTGTCACGGGTTTCGCGGCTGTCGCGGCCGTCGCGGTCACGTCCGCCGCGTTTGTTGCGGCCGCGGTCGGATCTTTCGGGCCGTGCTTCGGCCACAGGTTCTTCCGATCCTTCCACTGCTGCCTCTTCTGCGGAAAGCTCGTCGGCTTTAGGAGCCTCTTCTTCGGCAACGGGTTCTTCCGAAGCAGCTTCCACGGGCTCGGGCTCGCTCATGACGTCCGCAAAACCTTCGATTATTTCCGTCTCGTCGAGTTCTTCCAGAGCCTCCGCCATCTTGTTCTTGGCCCCGCCGCGTCGTTTTCCGCGGCCGCCGCGGCGAACCGCCATTTCCGCCGCGTCAGAAGATTCACGGAGCGAAGCCTCGGCGTCCTCCAGCGGCCGGTCCTCTTTCTTCTTTCTGCCTCTCGTGGTTTTTGCTTTTGCAGACGCGGGCTTTTTCGCTGCGGCCCGCTTTGCCTTTGGCTTTTCTTCCGCGGGTGTTTCTGCCGCTTCGGCGTCATCTTTTTTGCGGCGGCCGCGTTTCTTCGGCTCGGGTTTGGCCTCCGGCTCGTCTTCGTCGGCGATGCGTTCGAATCCGTTGCCTTCTCCCTTCGCATCGGCGAGGAGCGAGCCGACCTCTGCTTCCGCGGTACTGTCGTCAAAACTGAATTCGATCGCACGAACGCTGTCAACTATGGCCTCTTGAACGTACGCGTCCTTGAAAAGTTCGCCGGTTTCCGCGTCGTCGTCGGCGATGCGTTCAAAGCCCGACGCGTCCAGATCTTCATCGAGGATGGTGCCGGCGGCTATCGCCTCAGACCTTTCAGCTTTCACTACCGACTCGGTTTCGACCCGCGTTTCGTCGGCTTGTGTTTCGACAATTTCCGCGACCTCTTCACGGCGTCCGCGTCCGCGCTTTCCGCGATCGCGGCGTCCGCCTCTTGCTCCGTCCGCGGATACAATGGTCGCATCTTCGTCAATAACGGCACCGGATTCCGCGATCGGCTCGACGATCTCCTGCACGGATTCCATCTGCTTTTCGCGTTCGATCCGGCTGCGTTCGATCTGTTCGTTGGCTGCCTTTTTTGCATCTTCGGGCGAGGATTTCTTGCCCTTTTCGGTAACGATGCGTTCGATCTCTTCATCCTCATCGAAGAAATCGGAAACGTAAAGGAAAGCATCGCGTTCGAGCCCGATATCGACGAAAGCCGACTGCATTCCGGGCAGGACGCGCATCACGCGGCCCTTGTAAACATTGCCCGCGACGCCTGAGTTCTCCTCGCCGCGTTCGATATAAAATTCCGTGACCTTGCCATTATCCAGAATGGCGATCTTCTTTTCGCGTCCATTGACGCTGACGATCATTTCTTTAGACATATTTTGTCCCTATGGTTGGATTTAGGGATCCTGACGGTGCGGAGATGGGATGGAGCTATCGCAGATCGGCCCGAAAAATCAGGCCGAGCGCAGTTTCGCCTTACAACTGTGGCCCCGAAATAGACTTCGGGCAGATGAGTGAAAACGAATATTCACGCTGGGATCTGTTTGATGCGGAGATGCGGCCTCCTTATCGCCTTTCTCCGCGGGGAGCGACGGGCAATTTTTACAAAACGCCGTGCTCAAACCCTATCAATAACTCTCATTCACGGCCTCCGTCGGCCGAAAAGATCTTTTTCGTATTCGCGGCAACTGGCTCAGTGCCAAAACCGTGAACCGCAAGCAGTATAAACAATTGCGGGAAATGAGTAAACCGACATTTGAGGATTATTTTGCCGTAGATCTGCTGCAGATTGGCTAAGGCCGCGGCAACGGGCTAGAATGTAATTCCCCTTTGTCTGATGGAAGTACAATTTCAATTCATAACCGACCCCGAGGCTCTCGAAAAAGCGTGCGAAGAGATGTCCGACGCCGCCGATCTGGGTTTTGACGTCGAGACGACCGAACTTGACCCTTACAAAGGCGATCTGCGTCTGGTGCAGCTCAGCGACGGACGCCGGACAAAGGTCATAGATCTTTACGCTTTTCGCAAATTCGGCGGCCTTGCCACGCAGACGGAACTTGCCCCGCTGCGCAAGCTGCTCGCCGCCGAACGCCCAAAAAAGATCGCTCACAACGCGAAATTTGACGCGAAATGGACGCGGCATCATCTCGGCGTCGAAACGGGCGGGCTTTACGACACGTATCTCGCGAGCGTTCTGATAGGTGCGGGCACGGGCGAACGCCGCCACGGCCTGGCCGACGTCGTCCAATTTTTCCTGCAGAAAACCCTCGACAAGACAGAGCAGGTCAGCGATTGGGGCGCCGAGGACCTGACGCAGGCTCAGGCGGAATATGCCGCACGCGATGCCGCAGTGATGCCCGAGCTCAAGGCGAAAATGGAAGAACGCATCGCGGCGGACGGGCTGCGGGACGTCCTGAAACTCGAGAACGAGTGCGTGATGCCGGTCGCGGAAATGGAGCTGAACGGCTTTTTCCTCGATGCGGAACGCTGGCGCCAACAGCTCGCCGTAAAAGAGGCCGAACAGGCGGCCGCGGGAAAGGAACTGCAGTCGATGTTGGCCGCGGGCGTCGCACAGGCGTCGCTTTTCGGCACGACGGAGATCAATCTCGATTCGCAGCAGCAGGTCGCGGCGGCTCTTTCGGGCCTCGGAATTCCGATGCCTGCATCGACTAGCCGCTGGCAGCTTCAGCCGCTCGCGGAAAAATATCCGCAGATCGCAAAACTGCTCGAATACCGTGCCGCCGCAAAGGCAGCGGGCAGTTTCGGCGAGAACATTCTTGAATTCATCGAACCGAAAACCGGCCGCATTCACGCCGATTTCCGACAGATCGGCGCACCGACGGGGCGTTTTTCGTGTTCTAACCCGAATCTGCAGCAGATACCGCACGAAGATGTTTACCGGCGGTGTTTTCGTGCCGAAGAAGGCAACAAGCTGGTCGTCGCCGATTATTCGCAGATCGAACTGCGGATACTTGCAGAAATGTCCGGCGATGCGGCGTTCATCGCGGCGTTCGAATCGGGTGCGGACCTGCACGCGGCGACGGCGGCACGCGTTTTCGGCGTCGAGCCCGACGCTGTAACGCCCGATCAGCGTTCTTTTGCAAAGCGTCTGAATTTCGGCGTCGTTTACGGCATCGGAGCGCAGCGTTTTGCAAGAATGACCGGCCTTTCTGACCGCGAGGCCGAGAACGCACTGCGGCGTTATTTCGCCTCGTACCCGCAGATGGACGAATGGTTAAGAGTGCGTTCGAAAGAGGTCATCTCGTCGCGTGCTGCCAGAACGATGTCGGGCCGTTTGGCGAAAATTGAGCTTGATCCGGCGGACCGTGCGTCGGTCGGTGCGGCTCAGCGTTACGCACGCAATATGCCGATACAGGGCACCTCGGCCGACATCCTGAAGCGGGCACTGCGGCTGCTGCACGACCGAATTCGCGAAACCTCCGCGAGGCTCGTCAACATCGTCCACGACGAGATCGTCGTCGAATGCGCGGCTGCCGATGCCGAAACAACGCGCGAAATTCTGGTTGATGCGATGACCCGTGCGGGCGAGGAATTCATCAAAAAGGTGCCGATAAAGGTCGATGCGGCGATCGCCGACGAGTGGACAAAATAGCGATATGTGCGGCAGATACGCGATGAACGCGGAGCAAAAGGAGCTTTACACGGCGATACCGTGGCTCGAGGGCGACGAGTATTTTGACATTCACGGCTACCGCACGCGGCCCGAAATTTTCCCCGGAACGCCGATCCTCGCCGTCAACAGTGACCGCCGTGCAGAGGATCTTTTCTGGACCATTGCGGACAAAACGTGGGAAGGAAAACCGGTAAAGGTGATAAACGCCAAGAGCGAGACGGTCAACCGCGTGCCGATGTTCAAGGAAGGCTTTCGGAAGGACCGCGTGCTGATACCGGCGACCGCGTTTTTCGAGTGGGACGCCGAAAAACGCAAGCATTTATTCACGTTCGACGAGCCGCTTTTTACGTTCGGCGGCATCGCCCGAACATGCGAGATAAAGGGCCAGCCGACACGCTGCACCGTTATTTTGACGACCGAGGGAAACAACGTCGTCCGGCCGATACACACGAAAAACCGCATGCCGGTCGTCATCCACGCATACGACCGCGAGAAATGGCTGGCGGACGACACGCCTTTTGAGGAACTGCAGAGAATGATGCGTCCCGCCGCTGACGACGAGACGCACGTCGAGCCTTACGAACCGCCGAGCTGAGCCTTTATCTCTTCGATCGCTGTCAGCAGCGTGTTTTTGATCTCTTCCAGATGCTGCTCTGTATCGGCTTCGCAGCGGACGACGAGCATTTCCTGCGTATTCGATGGCCGCACCAGGCCCCAACCGTTTGCGAAGTCGATACGTGCACCGTCGATGGTATTCACGTTGTGGTCGCGGCCGAAACGCTCGGCGATCGCGTCGGACACGCGGAATTTGATGTCGTCGCTGCATTCGACGCGGAGCTCCGGCGTCGAGAATGTTTCCGGCACGTCGGCCAGCAGCTGCGACAGCGGCTGATCGGTGTTCGTCAATATCTCAAGCAGACGCGCACCCGCATATGCCGCGTCGTCAAAGCCGTAAAATCGGTCCGCAAAGAAAACGTGGCCAGACATCTCGCCCGCGAACGCGGCTCCCGTTTCCTTCATCTTCGCTTTGATCAGCGAATGGCCTGCCTTCCACATGATGCCGTTACCGCCGCGTGCGGCGATATCGTCGTATAGGTTTTTTGAGCATTTCACCTCGCCGATGATGGTCGCACCCGGCATTTTTTCGAGAATTGCACGCGAGTAAAGAATGAGCAGTTCGTCGCCCCAGATGATGCGGCCTTTTTCGTCAACGACGCCGATGCGGTCGCCGTCGCCGTCGAAAGCGATGCCGACGTTGGCTCCGGTTTCGCGGACCTTGTCGATCATCATCGTCAGATTTTCTTCGACCGTCGGATCGGGGTGATGATTGGGGAAATTGGCGTCGGGTTCGGTGAAAATGTCGATGACGTTGATGCCGAGGCTCTTGTAAATAGGGACGCCCGTAATGCCGCCCATGCCGTTGCCCGAATCGACGACCGCCGTTATCGGCCGCGATCCCATCTCGACACGCGAGATGATGTCGTCGCAGTATTTGTCCATAACGTCGACGGTCGAGCTCGTGCCTTCGCCGGCGGCGAATTCACCCGATTCGGCGATGACGCGGATCTCTTGTATCTGCGAACCGAACAGAGCGTCCTTGCCCAGACAGATCTTGAAACCGTTGTGAGCGGGCGGATTGTGCGAGCCGGTGATCATGATGCCGCCGTCAACTCCGGCCGTGAAGACGGTGTGATACAGCATCGGCGTTGAAACGCGGCCGATCAGCAGTACGTCGCAGCCGGTCTTTTTCAGCGACTCTTCAAAAAGCGAGCAAAAACGCGGGGAGCTTTCGCGTGCGTCGTACCCGAGCGCGATCAGCTTTGCATCGTTCTGCCGAAAAAATGTGCCGATCGCCAGGCCTACGGTCGAGACCGTCTCGTCGGTCAGCTGCTTTCCGACCACGCCGCGTATGTCGTATTCACGAAATATATTCTTGTCCATTTTCACCCTATTTGTTGATTTTCGCCGAAAACACGCGGCATCGCAATCCAACTTCTGTTTTTGGGTCATCGAACCCTTCCGACTGACGCGAAATGTCCGTTTTTGCTATACTTGGCGTTTGCACGGGGCAACAAAACGAGGCTGTTGAGGCATCGAAATCCTTGTTCAAGCGTGCTCGTTCATTATGATCAGCAAACTGATTTCACGATATCTTTTTACCTTCGCGGGCATGGCGGCTGTCGTCGCAGCGGGATTTGTTTCGGCAGATGCACAGACGCCGACAGCTACACCGCCGCGGGATGAGGACGGCGGGCCGACAAAGGTTTTCGAAGTTCGGCTTCCTGTCACCGTAACCGAGAAAAAGAGCCTTATTTCAGGGCTTAACCGGTCGGACTTTATCATCCTCGAGGACGGCGTGCGTCAGGAGATCACGTTCTTTTCGGACGAAAAGACGAATCCGCCGGTTTACGTAGGCGTTCTGATGGACACATCGCCATCGACCGCCGCGAAGCTGCGATTTTCCAAGGAAGCGGCAAAGAACTTCATCTACACCGTAACTCGGCTGCGTAAGGACCGTGCGGCCTTCATGACCTTCGATCACGAGGTCATTTTGCACCAGGATTTCACCGACAAACTCGACCTGCTCGACCGTGCCGTTGACAGGGTCAACAAAACAGGTTCGCAGACGGCGCTCTACGACGCGATCTGGCAGTTCTCTGACGAAAAGCTCCGCAATGTGCCCGGACGCCGCGTGATCGTGCTGATCACGGACGGCGACGACACCTTCAGCCGTGCCGATATCCGCGACGCGATCGACATAGCACAGCGTACCGAAACAACCATCTTCGGCATCTCAACAAAGGCCGGCTTTCTCGGCACCGTTCCCGGCGTTGACGCAGGGACAGGACGCGACAAAGGCGACAGGCTGTTGGCCCAGTTGTGCGAAGAGACCGGCGGCGAAGCTTTCTTTACGGGAAACATGCTCGATCTGGAACGGGCGTTCAAACGTATTTCGGACGAGCTTCGCACCCAGTATCTGATCACGTATCAGCCGATCGATCAGAACTATGACGGCCGTACCAGAAAGATCGAGGTCCGCCTGGCGGATGCTGCCAAAGCCAAGAAATATAAGGTCAGGACGAAGACAAGCTACCGGGCGATCCGCGACGCTCTGAAATAATATGCCGAAAAGGTCTTTGCAGTTCATACTCGTTGTTTTGACCGCCGCTGCGGCGTTGGGCGGGCTTGCGTATTACGGCGAACCGGCCGTTGCCCAGACGACGCGTCCCGCTGCGTCGCCGACACCTCCGCCGGATGACGACGATGAGGTCATCCGTGTCGATTCGGAGGTCGTGAACGTTCTTTTTACGGCGCAGGACCGCAATCGACGCCTGCTGACCGATCTGCGTGCGGCGGACATTCGCCTGCTCGAGGACGGCGTGCCGCAGGAAGTGACCACTTTCAGCCGGCAGGTCGATCTGCCGCTGAGTTTGGCTATATTGATAGACGTCAGCGTCTCGCAGGAGCGTACGCTGCCCGAAGAAAAGGCCGCTGCGATCGCTTTTCTCGACACCGTCGTTAGGCCGAGCAAGGATGAGGTCGCGATCATTTCGTTCACCGGCGAGGCTACGCTGGAGCAGGGCATGACCAACAACCTGACGCGTCTTCGCCGTGCCATCGAACGTGTTCGTTTCACGCCGCCCGCGGGTTATCTTGGCGGCGGCGTAATGGGCCCGACGCCTCCTATCTCCGACCGCGGAACGGTGCTGCAGGGCTCGACCGCGATCTGGGATTCGATCTGGGTCACAGCCGACGAAATTCTCGGCCCGGCACCCGAAAGTACGCGAAGGGCGATAATACTGCTGAGCGACGGCGTTAACACCTCCGGCAAGAAAAAGCTCGATGACGCCGTCAATGCGGCACTGCGTTCCGAGGCCATCATCTACTCAATAGGCATCGGCGACAATTATTACAGCGGTGTGGACAAGGGCTCGCTGAATAAGATCAGCGAACGAACCGGCGGACGCGCGTATTTTCCGCGCGACGAACAGCAGCTAAGGCAGGCGTTTCGCCAGATCCAGGAAGAGATGCGTTCGCAGTATCTTGTGGCCTACGAACCAACAAATCAGAAACGCGACGGCTCTTATCGTCGTATAGAGATCCAGCTGGCAAATCAGCAGCTGCAGCGTGACAAGGTCCGCCTGACGCATCGGCAGGGCTATTTTGCGAAATCGGTGAATTAGTTGCAAAATAAACTATTGCGCAGCTTTTGCCTGCACCGTTCATGCGATGAAGGACATCAGGAAAGCATTACTGATATTTTTCGGGACGCTGTTTGTCGCGCTCGGCGTATTGGGTATGTTCCTGCCGCTTGTTCCGACCACTGTCTTTCTGCTGATGGCGGCTTATTGCTACTCAAAAAGCTCGGAAAAATTTCATAATTGGCTGCTCAGCAACCGCTGGTGCGGAGCCTATATCAAGAATTATAAAAGCGGCCGCGGCATCTCCGCACGGCAAAAGGCCTCGACAATTGCGCTGCTTTGGGCCTCGATCGGCTTCAGTATGTGGTACGTATCCGGCGCCCTGTGGTTCAACCTGCTGATGCTCGCCATCGCCGTCAGCGTCACCGTCCACCTGCTCTGGATCAAGACCTATCGGGCTGAGACGGAAACTCAACCGTCAGCCGATCTCGTCTCTGCAGAATAGTAACCTTTTTTATTTCTTATCCGACGCGAACCGCCGTCATAGATATCGATCCGCCGTCGAATCCCGAAACGGGAAAGCTGACCTCGTCGTCCTGACGACGCAGCGCCAAAATGTAGAGCAGGGGAAGGAAATGTTCCGGTGTCGGAACGGACAGAAGCGCGTCCGGACCCAGAGAAGCGTAGTCAATCAGGGGATCGTGGTCATTAGCGGCCAACGATCGAGCCATTTCATCGAACCGCACCGCCCAGTCAAATGGCCCGATGTCCGCATTTTGCCAAGAATACGCTCCCAGATTATGGACAATATTTCCGCTGCCGATCACAAGCACGCTCTCGTCGCGGAGCGGGGCCAATCTTTTTCCAAGGTCGTAATGGAATCTGGCCGGCCTATCGCGGTCGATAGAAAGCTGAACAACCGGGACATCCGCATCGGGGAAAACATGACACAGCACCGACCATGTTCCGTGATCGAGCCCCCAACTGTCTCGGTCAGAAACGGCGGTGCCGTCCAAAAGATCTATAACTCTGTCCGCCAACTCCGGAGAGCCCGGAGCCGGATACTGCACCGCGAAGAGTTCTCTCGGAAACCCGCCGAAATCATGTACCGTCCGCGGACTCTCCATCGCGGTCACCGCCACGCCGGGAACATACCAGTGAGCCGAAATGCAGAGTATCGCTCTCGGCTTTCCGACAGTTCGTCCGATCCCAGCCCATGCACGCGTGTAGCTATTGTCGGCGAGCGCGTTCATCGGGTTTCCGTGACCGAAAAATATCGCAGGCATTCGCATAACGCATTCCTCAGGAAGCCGCCTTTTTCAGCTCGACAATTTTCTGGTCCACTCGACAAGTGCGGCGACCGCTTTTGCGATGTGGTCCCGAGTCGTTTCGTCGGTCAGGTTGCCTGCGGCGTCGAATTTGTCGCGGCTGCCGCCGATCATCACTTCCGGTTTGTTCAGCGGGAACATATTCAAAAAGACCATCGATTTTCTGAGGTCGTATTGAGCGCGTGCCGTGGCGATGTTGCCGCCTGATGCTCCCATGATCGCGGCGGGTTTGCCTTCCCACGCGCTTTGGCCGTAGGGACGCGAGCCCCAGTCGATGGCGTTCTTGAGCAGGCCGGGAACGCCGTAGTTGTATTCCGGCGTAGCGAAAATAATTGCGTCCGCCGATCGCACTTTTTCACGGAGGTCCTTTACGATCTGCGGCGGATCCGATTCGAGTTCCTCATTGAACAGCGGCATTCCATCGAGGTCGAATATCTCTATTTCGACGCCTTCCGGAACCACCTCCGCTGCCGCACGCAGCACACCGCGGTTCGTCGAAGCCTTTCTCAAACTGCCCGCAATTCCAAGTATCTTTATCTTATCGCTCATAATTTTCTCCTTATTCCGAAATATTGCCCCTGATATTGTCCAATAACTTAACCAGTCTCTTCAGGTCGTTTTCGCTTAGCCCAGCCATTTGGTTTTCGACGAGCTTACGCAGCGGCCTGTCCAATTCTTTCAGCAACTGAAGCCCCGCTTTCGTTATAAACGCCTTCACCACGCGGCGGTCATCCGATTGACGTTGGCGAACTATCAGCCCGCGAGCCTCAAGCCGGTCGAGCATTCGCGTGATATCAGAATCGCGTGTGATCATTCGCCCGCTGATCTCCGTGCAGGTGATGCCGTCTTTACCGGCTCCGCGCAGTATTCTCAGGACGTTGTATTGTGCGGCGGTCAGCTCCTTTGCCTTGAAAACATGTGCCGCATTTGCCTTGAGCCTCTCTGCCGTGACCAGTACCGCCAGATGAGCCGCCTCTGCCGCATTAGCAAACGGCTTGTTCTGCTTCAGTTCATTTTGCAAAGCAACGCTCATACTCATAACGATAGTCGTTATAACGATAACTGTCAAACGTAAAATACAATCTGCCGTATCGTTCCTGCTGGATCGGAATATTAGACTCCAAAGTTGCGCGATCAAAGATGCGGACGTATGATGCCGATGTCTATTAACAAAAGGAGCTGTGAATATGGGTTGGAAGAATATCCCGTTTTTTCGATGGTCTTTTGTCAGGATGTTTCTTGGGATAAAGCATCTCACGACCGAATGGCAGGTCGGCGACGGCCGCGAAGCGAAGCTGGCTGACTACGTCGAAGCGAATGCAAAGCCCGGCGATGCTGCCGATGCCGTTCGTGTAATTGACGAATTCGCTTACAACGAAAGCTTTCTGATCAACGTCGGCGACGAAAAAGGCGAGATCCTGGACGACGCGGTCAGACGGGCGAATGCAAAGCGTATCTTGGAACTCGGCACCTACTGCGGCTACAGCTCGCTGCGGATGGCCGTCACCGCACCTGATGCACATATTTACTCGATCGAATTCAATGCTGACAACGCCGACATCGCACGGCGGATCCATCGGCACGCGGGCGTTGGCGACCGCATCACCGTCGTGGTCGGAACGCTGGGCGACGGCGGCCAGACCGTCGATGCATTGGAAAGCGAGCACGGGTTCACGCCCGGCTCGGTCGATCTCGTTTTCCTCGATCATGCAAAAGAGGCCTACTTATCGGATATTCATCTTATCGTCGAACGCGGTTGGCTGCGGCCTGGAGCGCTTGCGGTTGCGGATAACGTCAAGTTTCCCGGCGCACCGGAATACCACGCTTACATGAAAGAGCACGAAGGTCGGCTATGGAAGACCGAGGAACATGAGACTCACGTCGAATATCAGACAATGATAAAGGACCTCGTGCTTGTGTCGGAATACTTGGGGGAAAGTTAGGAGCGTCGTCTGTTCCTTACTAGTTCTTTTATTCGTGTGAATAGCTGCGGCATCATTCCCGTCGTTTTGATCAGCGAGCCGGTGGCGAATTTGGTCGCGAATTGGCGGAAAGTGTCGACCGCGGCCGGCGAATAGGGAAACCACCACGCGTCGGGCAGCAGTGCGGTGCGGTTCGAGTGGATGTGCTGCGGCTGGACGAGCTCCAAGAGGCCTTCGATGCCGTGCGTGCGGCCGCGGCCGGAGTTTTTGAAGCCGCCCCACGGCGTCTGGCCGATGCCGTGCGTGTATAGATGTTCGTTGATGCAGACGGTGCCCGCCTCGATCTGCTCGGCGACGCGGCGGCCTTTTGCGTAGTCGCGGGTCCAGACGCTCGCCGTCAGGCCGAATTCGGTATCGTTCGCCAAGGCGATCGCCTCTTCCTCGGTATCAAAGACGCAGATCGGCAGCGTCGGGCCGAACGTCTCGACCTGCATCGGCCGCATGTCGTTCGTCGCACCGGTGATAACGGTCGGTTCGTAGAAAAAGCCCGCTGCGGTTTCGATGTCATCGGTCGGCTCGGTGAATCCGGGCACGTGAATGCGTCCGCCGGTCTCGATGATTGCACCGCAGTCGCGAAATTCTTCGACGTGTTCGAAAACGATCTTAAGCTGCCGCTCGGACGACATCGCACCGATCGAAACGTCCTCGCGTTCGCCGCTGCCTTGTTTGAGTTTCAGCGTACGGTCGATGATCTTTTGCGTCAGCTTTTCGGCGATCGGCCGCTGGACGTAGAGCCTCTCGACCGACGCACAGTTTTGGCCGGAGTTGGAAAACGCACTCCATACGGCGGCATCGGCGGCGAGTTCGATATTCGCGTCGTCGAAAACGATCATCGGGTCTTTGCCGCCGAGTTCGAGGACGCACGAAGTGAGATTCTTGGCCGCTGCCTCTGCGATCCTTTTGCCGGTGGCGACCGAACCCGTGAAAAGTATCTTGTCCGGCGGTGCTTCGACGAGTGCGGCTCCCGTTTCGCCGGCACCGCAAACGACCTGAACGACGTCCGGCGGAAAACCTGCTTTTTCGAATATCTCGCCGATCCTCAGCCCGACGAAAGGCGTCAATTCCGAAGGTTTCAGGACGACCGTGTTGCCCGCCATCACTGCCATTACGGCTTCGCCAAGCGGTATCGAAAAAGGATAGTTCCACGCAGGGATGACCGCGACCACGCCTAGCGGCTGATAGACGATCTTGGAAAAACGGCCGAGCAATTCAAAAAGCCCGATGCCGATTCGCCGCGGCCGCAGCATCTTTTCGGCGCCGTTCGCGATCCAACGCATCAAATCGAGTACGGGCGCGATCTCGAACGCGAGGGCCTCGGCGACGGGCTTACCCGATTCGCGTGAGATGAGCAGAGCTATGTCGTCCATCTCGGCGAGGATCACTTCGCGAGCGGCTAGAACGAGGCGTTTGCGTTCAGCGAACGAGGTCTTTTTCCAGCTCCGGAACGCCGCACGCGAACGCCCAACCGCAGCGAGCACTTCATCGGCGGATGCAGCGTTAACCCGGCCGATCTCAGCACCGGTCGCCGGATCGAAAGAGACGATCTCGTTTGCGGGGTCGGCGATAGTTTGTACTGCGGACATGGTCTCACTGCCAAATGGCATCAGCGGCCCTCGAAATATTCATAATCGGGCGGGTGAAAACGCGATTTGATACGGTCAATGATCTCCTGCTCGCGGCCCTTTGCCCAATCGGGAAAACTTATGTGGCTGAAAAATATCATATGATGCGCCCGCCCCGTCAACATCTCGCCGTCAATGACAATCTCATGCCATTCACGACCGCGGACCTCAGCATAGTACATCAGGTCACGGCCCGTATGGCCGACCGACCAGGTTCCGTCTGCGGGTATGTCGCTCATGTAAAGGACCTCTCGACGATCGCAAAGGCTGCGTCGATCGCTTCGCTGAGTTTTGTGGGGTCGGTTCCGCCGCCTTCGGCCATGTCGGCCTTTCCGCCGCCTTTTCCGCCGACGATAGGTGCGATCTCGCGTATGATGTCGCCCGCTCGCACTTTTCCGGTCAGGTCGTCCGAAACGCGGACGATCAGACCGACCTTGTCTTCGTCTTTGCGGCCGATGATGACGACGCCGCTTTTCAGCCGAGCGAGCAGAGTATCGGAAAGCTGCCTCGTCGCTCCGGCGTCCAGACCCTCGACGATCTTTGCGAGCACCTTTATGCCGCCGATCTCCTTAATGTCGTCGCTGTCGCCGTTCGCCGCGGAACCGCCGCCCATCGCCGCCTTCAGCTTCAGGTCGTCCATCTCCTTGCGGGTGCGTTTCAGCTCTTCCTGCAGTTTGGCGATAGCGTTCGGCAGGTTGTCGCGTTGGGTATTGAGTGCCGCAAGCGATGCGTCGATCAGCTTTTCGTCCGCACGAAAACGCTCGAATGCGTCGTAGCCCGTGATGGCACGGATACGCCGAACGCCGGAGGCGATGGCTTCGTCGGAGGTGATCTTGAACGAACCGATGTCGCCGGTCGCTCGAACGTGAGTTCCGCCGCATAGCTCCATCGAGAATTTGCCGTCGCCGACCGAAAGCACGCGAACGTCCGAGCCGTATTTCTCGCCGAACATCGCGACGGCCCCGACGCGCATCGCGTCCTCCAGCGCCATCATGTTCGTCGTAACCGGTTCATTTTGCAGGATATAGCGGTTTACCAGATCCTCAACCTCGGCTATCTCGGCGTCGGTCATCGGCTGATAGTGCGTGAAATCAAAACGAAGATAGTTCGGCGCAACGACCGAGCCTGCCTGTTTAACGTGCGTGCCGAGTACCTCTTTCAGCGCAGCGTGAACGAGATGCGTCGCGGTGTGATTCCGCCGCGTGGCATCGCGCTTCGACTCGTCAACGATCGCCGAAACAGTGTCGCCGACCGAGATGCTGCTTTTCTCGACGGTAACCTTGTGTATGATCAGTCCTGCCACCGGTGAGTATGTGTCGTGAACGGCTGCCCTTAGGTCAGAACCACCTGCGGTAGCGGGTGGTTTAACGTCAACATCGCCGGAGTTCAACCGCCCACTACCGTAGGCGGTTCTGACAATAACGCCCACATCACCGACCTGGCCGCCGCTTTCGGCGTAGAACGGTGTGCGGTCGAGAACGACGCTGCCCTGCTGTCCCTCGCCGAGCGAATCGACCTGAACGTCGCCGTCGAGAATGGCAACGACCTTAGCGTTATCAACCCGAGTCGTTTCGTAGCCGAGGAACTCATTCGCACCGAGTTTTTCCGCCAGCTCCAGATAAACCGGCGAGACCTGCGACTTGCGTTCCGTTTTGCCGATGCCGGACTGCTGCTGCAGTGCCTGCAGAGCGGCGTCAAAGCGCTCGTTGAAATCGTCCTCTTCCAGGGCGATGCCTTTTTCTTCCAGGTAAACGCGGATCAGATCGCGCGGAGTGCCGTATGTGTCGTACAGCGATGCGATCGAGCGGAAAAGCTCGTCGTCAGCCGCGGTATTCGCGTCTATGTTGAGTTCGCCGAGCTTCGACAGGCCGACAGTGACCGTATTCCCGAAACGTTCCTCTTCCAGCCGCACCATCTTGCCGATGAAATCGCGTTGGGTCTCGAGTTCGGGAAAAGCGCCGCTGAAATCATCGACGACCTTGTCGCAGACCTTGTAGAAAAATGCGTCGCTCAGGCCGAGGTGTTCGCGGCCGTGATAGATGGCACGCCGCATTATCTTGCGGAGGACGTAGTTGCGGCCTTCGTTGCCGGGGAGGATGCCGTCGGCGATGGCAAACGCGGTCGCACGCGCGTGGTCGGCGATCACGCGGGCGGCAAACTGCTGCTGTTCATTCAGTCGTTCGTAAACGCTCATCACTCACGATGATAACAATATCACCGCGGCGATGTCAGCAGGCAGGCCGTGCTGACTTAGGTTAGTTCTTCTTCGGTGCCGCCAGCTCGCGGGCCTTTGCCTCGTCAGCGGCGGCCAGATCGTTGCGGCCCTGATCACGGTAAACCCTGGCTCGCCCGGTGAAAACACGCGCATCTCGCGGTGTGAAGGTCAGTGCCTCGTTATAAGCTTCGAGCGCCTCATTGAGCAGCTTGGTCTTGTTCGCGAACGAGGTTCTTGATTCACTTCGTTTATTGCCACCTTTGATCATCAGTGCGGCTGAACACATCTCGCGGAGCCCCACAACGCTGATCGATGATCTAAGTCTCGCAGACGTGTCATTTGGCCGTTTCGCCTGTATGACGTCCATCCATTCGATGCCGGTTTGGAATCCGGAACGGCAGGTCGTTACGCCGAAGATCATCTCGACAGAGGCTCCGATAAGGCCGATCTCACCGCTCTTGTCATTATCAAGCTCGCGATTTGCGGCCTGTATGCGTCGAAGCGTTTCCTTCATCGCCGATTCAGTGATATCGAAATAGTCGTTGTCAGATTCGGCGTGTCTGCCCAAATCGGATAGCGAACGCGCACGCATTTTCAGCAGCTCTGTATAAACTGACAACATTAGATCGTCGGCCGGCTGATGCTTGTTTTTCATCGGCAAAAACTGCAGCGAGCGTGTCACCAGAGCGACGACGAGCGGATGGTCCTTAGCCGTGGCGGCGGCTTGAGCCTGTTTGAATCCGTCGGCGACGGTCGTAACGGCTGCGGCTATCGTGGCAGGATCAGGTTTGGTGACCCTAGCCGGCGTCGGTGCGGGAGTGTTTCGCGGTCGAGTCCGTGCAGGCGTCGGGGCCGGTTTCGGCGTTCTCGTTGCGACCGGCGTTTTCACGACGGGGTTAGGTTTGGTTTGGGCCTTTACAGCGGCGGCCTTGGCGGCCTCGCTGTCTATATAGTCGCGATAGATCTTTGCGGCTTCGTAATTCGGGAAAAGCTTTAACGCCATTTCGGCGTCGGCCTTTGCGGCCGCGTAACGCTTAGCTGCAGCGTGAATCTTTGCCCGCGTGTAGAATGCGACGGCATCCTTAGGGTCGAGCCGGATCGCCATGTTCAGGTCGGGCAATGCCTTTGCAAGCTGGTTCGACAGTTCGTAGGCGACGCCGCGTTCACGATAGGCAAGTGCGCTTTTAGGGTTGATCTTTATCGCTTTATTGAGGTCCGAGAGCGCCTGCGCGAGCGACTTTTCATAGTCGATGGTCATCAGCCTGATGTACACGCTGCCTCGGGACGTCCAATACTCGGCGTCGTTCGGCTTTATCTCGATCGCTTTGGAAAAATCCGCTGCCGCCTGCCGGTAAAGAGGTTCGGTCGGTGCCGCCTGCGCCTTGTTGTAGAGCGAAAGCCCGCGGTTGAAATATGCGGCCGAACTGTTAGGTCTAAGCTTGAGATACTCTGTGTAGTTGGCGATGGCGGCATCATATTGTCGTGCCGTATATTGATCGGTAGCTTTGTTGAAAAGCTGAGTCGCTCTCTCGTCTGCTGTCGCGGTCTGCCCGACTGCCAAAGCGGCAGCAACGAAGATCAGTAATGACAATGCCAATGATCGGCTGAATGCTATTCGTCTCATACGGCGTTAATCATCAAGAGCCCATTCCGTGCCGTTGATGCGGCCGTAAAGCATCAAACGGCGTTCGCCTTTTTCGTGCAGCGAGCGGATCAGCCACGTCAGGCCGTCGGAGGTGGTTTTTACCCACTCGATGTCGCTGAAATGGTACTCGTCTTTTGGATCGCGGACGGTGCCTTTGCCGTAGGTCTTAGTGACCCAGGCCTTTTGATCGAATCCGGGCTTGAAAAGGACCGTAAAGCTGTAAGCGAAGGCATCCGCAGGTATCTTGTTCAGGATCAGGCGTTTTACTTCGATCTCAAATTCACCGTCCTCGGTCTTTCGGGTTACTGTCGCTTCGGACAGCAGTTCATCGCGGCCTTCATACGGAAAGCCCGCGACCTTTGCGGCAAATCCGCTGATGTTGCCTTTATCAAAAGGTATCTGCAGCGTGAATTCCTGCATGCGGTCGTCCTCGATATCCGCACGCGACAGATCGATCTGCTTTGCAAGATCGCGCAGAGGCATTCCGAGATATACCTGGCCGAGTTCGGCCGGGATCAGCTTTTTCTGTGCCGAGTAACTGTATTTCGGCGCACGCTGAGCCGACGCGGCAGATGCCAAAACGAGTACCGCGACACAAAGGAGTGACGAAATTCGGAAAAATGGACTCATAATTATTCTGTTTGAAACGATACAAGAATAGCACAATTTGCCGTATCGTCATTTTTGACAGCCTGTGATTGTGATGATGATATGTAGCTGTCGGTTGGACGCGGGACATTGTAACGAAGATCAGAGTGTTAAGGACATTTGCGGCCGCAGCACACTGATCGGACACGGCGGCGACCAGAACGGCTTTATCAGCTATATCGACGTCAACGTAGAGAAACGCACCGCCGCGAAGCCAGAAAATTGCTCTAACTTCTAATTGCTGATCGCCCTATTTTACGCCTTTTTCAAGGTCCCACACGTTCTGCAGCCGCAGCAGCAGAACGATCTGGCCGGCGTGATAGGCGTTGTGGGCGTTAATTGTGGCGATGGCATCGGCCCAGGGAATGGTGATCTCCGCGGAGATCGGCTGTAAAAATTTAGCCTCGTCCGCCGCTTCGATCAGATCGAGCCATTCTGTCATCACGGCGTCGAAACGCTCAACGTCCTCGAGCCATTGCGCCGAATCGACATCGCCGAAACTGAACGTCTCGTTGTTCGAGCCGGCATCGTATTTATAGTCGATCCCCTTGAAACGCTGCAGATAAGCGTTGTTGTAATAGGTCAGGTGATTGAGAGTTTCCCAGATGCAGTTCACGTCCGCGTCGTGCGGCTTCCACAATGCCTGCTCCACCGTCACCCCAACAACCGCCCGCCGCACTGCCACGAACCAGCCGTTCGTCGCATAGCTGCGATTGAATTGATCGAAAAGAGTTTTCTTGAGCATAAGTCTTTCACCAAACGTCTTGACGTTAAGACGTCATGACGTCACACTCTTAATATGGCAGTCAAAACAAAAAGATCGACCATTTACCTCGACCCCGACCTGCATCGAGCTTTGAAGCTGAAATCCGCCAACACGAACCGGACCATTTCGGATATTGTAAACGAATCTTTGCGGATATCACTGCGTGAGGACGAAGAGGACATTCGCGCTTTTAAGGAGCGGGCGACCGAGCCGAACATCCCATACGATGAGTTTCTGGCGAAATTGAAAGCTGATGGCAAAATATAAGGTTGAGTTCAAGCCGTCAGTTCGGAAAGACCTTGACGCGATCCCGATCGCGGACCGCCGTCGGATCTTAAAGCGCATCAGAAGCCTTGCGAACGACCCGCGTCCCATCGGCTGTCAAAAACTCACCGGCCTCGAACAATATAGGATCAGGCAGGGCAATTATCGGATACTCTATTCGATCGAAGACGACCGGCTGGTTGTTATTGTCGTCAAAGTCGGCCATCGCCGGGAGGTCTACGACCGATAGGACCTAAAGGATCGATCGAGCCATCGTCAAGATATTCTCGACCGTAAAACTATGATCACGGAAAACGGTCTCTGCAGGGCCAAACTGCAAGATCCACCGGCGCCGAATTGATCGACGCCGATGGATCCTTCCAATAACCTGCCGGGAGACAGGCCTCGGGACTAGTGATCAGCGAATGCGGGTCGCGACGTGCGTGACGGCGGAGCCCGGATTCGTACCGATGAAGTAGAATCCGCCGGCAGGCCTTCCCGGCTGCATGCTGTTCAGTACGATCCGCGAATTCAATACGAACGGCGGGTTCGGGATGTTGATGGTCATAGTTCCGGTGCAATCAGCGTCGATGCTGTATGTGCCGGTGTTCAGATTGCCCATCGTCTGTCCGTTGTTGCTGACATTTGCCTTGTCTGTCAGATTTCCGTTACCGTCCATCGTCATCATGCTGACAACTGCGAACGGTACCAGCGGTGACGGCGGCGGGCCGCTCGAAACCCAACCTTCGCCTTTTACGGCGTATGATCCGGACAGGATCGAATTATCGCATCTTTGACTTATTGCTGCGGTATTCGTCTCCGACTCGCCGCTGTTGATCCCGCCGGCGTGAATGACGCCGGTCGTCCCGAATGTATAGCCCATCGCGATCGCGAATACACCCGCGAGCATGATAATGCCCCCGACCGTCAGCGCGATGTTCTGTGAAATTGTGTTCAATTTTTGTCTCATTGTTTTGCCTCCTTTTGGCTTTAAGCCTTTTATTTGCGCAAAACCGATAGGGTCTTGTGCGGTTCACCTGCCGATATGCGGAAAAACCTCAATCGGCGGCCGTTGCGGTCGCCTGTGTTGCTGCCAGCCTCCACTTGCCGTTGATCTTCACAAGAACCATCGTATTGCGTGATATCGTTGCCATATCCTTCCCGTTGTTGGTCCCGGTAACCCGGACGAGGGCCGTTGCGACCGCAGAGTTCTGATAGATCCTGATCTTGAGGTCATCGTGAACGAACGTCTCGAATTTGACCGCTTTGCTCCTGATGCCGCCCAAGCTTTGGCTCTTGGTCATTAGGATCCCCATCGGGTTGATCAGTGTGAAATCGTCGGCATAAAGCTTTTCCAAGGCATCGGCATCGCTCTTTGTCAGGGCCGATGCTACGTCAGAGAGCAGTTGCCGTGCGGCCGCCTCGTCAGAGACGATGCCGGGATCGGTCTTGCCGTCATTTCCAAAAGCGAGGGCCGCAGCGGCGACCGAGATCAAGGTGATCATGATCAGTTGTTTCATTTGAGTTATTTCCTCCAAAAATTTTAGTGTCGAAATTATTCGCAGGTAGACTATAATCAGGACAACGAAACAAAAGCATGACCGAACACTGACGGAAATCTGACATTGTTCGGTATTGACCATAAATTCCTGTTTTCGATCCAAAATTCATGGAAACCTCGGGCGGAACCGCCGGCTTTGAATACCGATTTGGCGATGTTGTCATCGACCGCAGTACTTTTAGCGCGGTCAAGGCAGGCACAGCCGTAACGCTGACACCGAGGGCGTTCGACGTGCTGATCTATTTGATCGAGAATCGGGACCGAGTCGTCGGGAAACAAGAATTGTTCGAGGAGATATGGAAAGAGGCCTTTGTGACCGACAACGCCCTGATGCGTGCGATAAAAGAGGTTCGCCGCGCCATTGGTGATAATGCTTCGTCGCCGGTCTACATCGAGACCGTACACAAACGCGGTTATCGTTTTATCGCGGATGTTGCAGTTGAGCAAAAGCCGGAGAGATCGGACGCAGCTCCAAATTTCATCAGCGAAACCGCCGACGGCCATGGGCCGTTGGGGACGCTGCCGCAGCTTGAGACCAATGGGAAAGGATTGCTGAACGGAAAGCGTAGGCGGTCTTTTACAATTCTGCCGTATTTGATCGCCGCGTTGATCCTGGCCTCGGGCTTTGGGTTCCTGGCAATGTACCGCAGCGAACCCGCAACGCAGATAAAGTCGATCGCGGTTCTGCCGTTCGCTAACGAGAGCGGCGATCCTGACCTCGACTATCTTTCGGATGGCATGTCCGAGGCACTTATCAGCTCGCTCTCGCAGCTTCCGGATGTCAGCGTAAAGTCACGCTCCACCGTCTTCCGATATAAAGGCAGAGCGGAAAGCCCGGCCAATATTGGCACCCAACTGAAGGTTCAGGCCGTCCTTACGGGACGTGTCATCCAGCGCGGTGATGATATCGCTGTTTACCTGTCTTTGGTGGACACGGAAAACGAAAATAATCTGTGGAGTAAGCAGTACAGCCGAAAAGCAGCCAATCTTTTTGCGCTTCAGAGCGAGATCGCCCGCGATGTTGCAGCAAGTTTGGGTGCAAAACTGTACGGTATCGCAGAGCGGCAAATAACAAGGAACTATACTGACAACCTTGAGGCCTACCATCTCTATCTCCGCGGCCGTTATCATGTTTTGACCACCAGAAACCAAGGTGCCGAAACGGGGATAGGCTATTTCAAGCAGGCCATAGAGATCGATCCTAATTTCGCATTAGCGTATGCGGGCCTTGCGGGGGCCGCCGTTGGCAGGGCGTTAGGCAGCGAATCGGTCCCTGACGAGGTCTTTCGAGAGGCGAGGGCCTTTGCACTAAAGGCCGTTGAACTTGACGAGGGCCTTTCCGACGGCCACGTTGCTGTCGGATCCGTCAGTATGTGGTACGACTGGGATTGGGTGACCGCAGAAAGACATTTGACCCGAGCGATCCAGGCCGACCCGAATAATGCAGATGCCCATCTCGCCTTAGGGGTTCTTCTTTGCAATCAGGGACGTCGGGACGAGGGCTTGGCGGAACTCAGACGCTCTGTAGAGATCGACCCGTTGAATCTTCGAAACATCGCTGTCGAGGCACAGTTTCTGAGCTTTGCCGGACGTACCGACGATGCCCTGGCTTCATTGCGCAGATCTGTAGAGATGAGCCCGAATTTCTACGTCGCATACGTATTTATTGCTACCGCCCTTATCGAGAAACAAATGTACTCAGACGCGGTTGCCGAGGCGCGAAAAGCTCAATCACAAAATCCTGTCGCATCGATACCGGTCGCCCTGCAGGCTTACGCTCTGGCAAAGGACGGGAAAACGAATGAGGCTCGCCGTTTGCTCAACGGACTCTTGGAGCGGTCGAAAAAGGAGTATGTTGCTGCTCACAGCATCGCTCTGATCTACAGCGCGCTTGGTGAAAATGAAAAAGCTCTGGATTGGCTCGAGCGAGGTATCGAACAGCGCGACCTCAGGATGACATTCGTAAATGTCGACCCGAAATGGAACGGCCTTCGCGGCGAACCGCGGTTTGCAGAAATACTGCGTCATCTCGGTTTCTCAAAAAATGGCGGCTGAGCAAAAGATCAGATCAAACCTTTCGCCAAGTTGACCACATTTTCCGCCGTGAAGCCATAATCACGAAAAACGTCCTCGGCTGGTGCCGATGTGCCGAATTTATCGACGGCGAGAATTGCGCCGCGGTCGCCGACGTATTTGTGCCAGCCAAGAGAAACGCCGGCTTCGACGGCCAGGCGAGCCGTAACTTTCGGCGGCAGTACCTCGTCGCGGTATTTTTGCGGCTGTGCGTCGAAGAATTCCCAACACGGCATCGAGACGACGCGCGTCGGTGTGCCTGCGGCATTTAGCTGCTCGCGGGCCTCTAGAGCGATGCCGACCTCGCTGCCGGTCGCGATGATGATGAGCTTCGGCGTCGCCGGTTTGCCGGCTTTTGTCTCGGCTTCGGCGAGGACGTAAGCGCCTTTGTGCAGGCCCGATGCGGAGGCGTATTTCTTGCGATCGATCACGGCGACCTTTTGCCGCGACAGCGCGAACGCGGTCGGTGCGTCGGTGCGTTTCAGTGCGGCACGCCATGCTTCGCGGACCTCATGAGCATCGCAGGGGCGGATGACGGCGAGTTTCGGTATCGCACGCATCGCGGCTATGTGCTCGACGGATTGATGCGTCGGGCCGTCCTCCCCGAGTCCGATGGAATCGTGCGTGAAAACGTAAATTACCTGAATGTGCGACAGTGCCGCCAGACGTATCGCCGGCCGCATGTAATCCGAGAACGTCTGAAACGTCCCGCCGAACGGCACGAGCCCGCCGTAAAGTGCGATGCCGTTCATCACGGAGCCCATCGCGTGTTCGCGAATGCCGAAATGGATGTTGCGGTTCCGGTAACGGCCTGCCTGAATGTCCGCGGACGCTTTGATGAACGTGTTGTTCGACGGCGTCAGGTCCGCCGAACCGCCGATCAGATTCGGCACGGCATCGGCGATGGCGTTTATCACATCGCCGCTGTATGCACGCGTTGCTTTTGCCTCGACGCCGTCAAATTTCGGCAACGCTGCCTCCCAGTCTGCGGGCAGGCCCGTGATCATCTGCCGGAACGCGGCACCGAGTTCGGGATGTGCTTTCTCGTATTTAGCTGCAAACTTGTCCCAATCGCGGCTAAGTTTCGCACCGTTCTTCACCGCCTGACGCATATGCGACGAGACCTCTTTCGGCACGTAAAAATGCTTGTTCTCGGGCCAGCCGAGATTGCGTTTTGTCTCTTTTACGGCATCGGTCCCCGGCGCGTCGGAGTGTGCTTTCGACGTGCCCTGCTTCGGCATTCCGAAGCCGATGATGGTGTGAACGCGGATAAGCGACGGCTTGTCTTTGACCTTTTGAGCGGCCTTGATCGCGGCCTCGATGGCTTTCAGGTCGTTTCCGTCGGCGACATCGAGCACGTGCCAGCCGCACGATTCAAAACGCTTCGTCACGTCCTCAGAGAACGCCAGATCCGTCGAGCCGTCGATGGTGATGCGGTTATCGTCGTAAAGGTAAATGAGATTGCCGAGTTTCAGATGCCCGGCGAGCGATGCGGCCTCGTAACTGACGCCTTCCATCAGGTCGCCGTCCGAGCAGATGCAATAAATGTAGTCGTCAATGACCTTGAAACCCGGTTTGTTGAAACGCGCGGCCAGATGTTTGCTCGCCAGTCCCATGCCGACGCCGTTCGCAAAACCCTGTCCCAGCGGCCCGGTCGTCACCTCGACGCCCGGCGTCAGGATATTCTCAGGATGCCCCGCCGTTTTCGAACCCAACTGACGAAACCGCTTGATCTCGTCCATCGGCAGGTCGTAGCCCGTCAAATGCAGCAGCGAATAAAGCAGCATCGAACCGTGTCCGCCGCTCAGCAAAAATCGGTCGCGGCCGAACCATTTCGGGCGTTTCGGATCGTGCCGTAGAAATTTCGTCCACAGCACATACGCCGCCGGAGCCATGCCGAGCGGCAGTCCCGGATGCCCGCTATTCGCCTTTTGAATAGCGTCGAGCGACAGCGTGCGAATGGTGTTGATGCAGAGTTGGTCGAGGTTCGAGCGTGAGGTCATCGTTTTACTGTGTTCGTGCGTCGTTTCTGAGCAAGGTCGGTAAAAGACATTCTGCCAGTCTCCTGCTCGAATGGCAAAATCTCACGCTTTCATAGGGTTGATTATCTTGACATAGTCGGAAAATCGACGGAAGTCCTTGTCCATGCTGACGATCGCCGAGCTATGTTCTACGGCCATAGCGACAATGCGAGCATCCATAACAATGTCACCTGACAGATTCAAGTCATTTAAGATCTTGCTGTAGATCTGCCAATGGTCATCTGTCGGTCCGACTGTTGAAACCATCGGATTATCAAACAGGTCGTTCAATACGTCCTGAACGTTATGCAGCTCAAGGGGCTGATCAAAGATGCGCCGATTTGTGCTTACCCTTATGAACGAAGCCGCGACCTGCCATGTGATCCCGACGATATCCTCGCCGACCGAAAGTGCTCTCTCAAGCCAGGTCTTTACGGCTTCATGTTGAGGAAAGATGGGCATTGTCCCGTACAACAAGATGTTGCTGTCGAGTATCACCATTTGCGGTCGTCCCCCTCAACTTGCGACAGCAATGCCTGAATATTGTCGAAATTGAGCCCTGGCTTTGGTTTCGCATTGGGAAAAGTACGCAGCTTAAACTCTCGGCGTTTCGACGGAATCTCAGCCTCGATCCCCTTCTTCATCAGGTCGTTCACAATTTGCTTGAACGTGCTGTTCGGCCGTTTTTTCTGAATTCGCTTGATGCCGAGCACCACATCATCATCTAATGTTAGGGTCGTTCTCATAACACAGACATCATAGCATCAAATATTACAGGCATCAAGACATCAACTTTTCGCGAGCGTAAAGAACCGCACCGCGGAGTGATGTGCCGTCGGCGTCGTGTATCGTCAGGTCGCGGCCGAGTGCGTCCGCCGTGATCTGCCGCCAAGCGGGCGATGAGCGAAGACCTCCGCTTGACGCTACGATGGTCTTGATCTCGGTGACGGTCTCGAGACGTTCGCAGATGTCGGCGAGGCGAAATGCGATGCCTTCCATCGCTGCCCGCAGAACGTCGATGCCGTCGTGTTCGGCGGTCATGCCGACAATTGCACCGCGTGCGTCTTCGTCATAACCGGTCGAGCGTTCGCCGAAAAAGAACGGGATGACGACGAGGTTGTCGTCAGGCTCGCGTTCGGCGATGAGGGCTTCGCAGTCTTTCGGAAGATGAAACATCTTTCGGATCTTCGTCCGCAAATTGCCGCCGTCCGACAGAGCACCGCCGACTATAACTCGTGTGCCGTCAATGCGATAGCACCATAGGCCCTCCGGGATCTCCGCAGGAACGTCGCCCTCGAACGCAATGCGCATCGCTGCCGATGTGCCGATCATCAGGCTCGCCGTGTGGGGCGACACACCGTATGAACCCAGGTGGTCCGCCGCTCCGTCGCCGATCGCAGGAAGCCACTTTGCATGCGCCAAAGCGGGCCAGCGGCGGGCGTATTTTTTGTTCAGCGAAATAGTTTCGGGGTCCGCTGCGATGCGCGGCAGCGACGCTCGTTTCACCTTCAAATATCGAAGAAGCTCGCTGTCCCACGTCGCTTTTCGCTGGTCGAAAACGCCTGTTGCCGACGCCATCGAGATGCTGGTAACGCACTCGCCGAAGATCCGCGTCGCGATCATATCGCTGAAAGAGCACCAACGCGCCGTCCGCCGCCAGGCGTCAGCATGCCGTTCGCGGAACCACAGCAATTTCGCCGGCCAAAAGCTGGAGTGAAAATGCGCGCCCGTTCGGCGGTGCGTTTCCGCTTCGTCAAAACGCTCTTTCAGCCGCGGAGTGAATTCGCGGCTGCGGCGGTCGGCCCACGTTAATAACTGCGTCGTGGCCTTTCCGTGTTCATCAACGCCGACGATGCCGTGCCAAAACGCGCACCAACCGACGGCGTCTATCTCGATACCGCGTTTCGCCGCGGCCGCCGCGACACGGTCGATCAGTGCGATGAATTCTTCGAAATGTTTTTCGGCGTCAAAGAACGATCCGCCATCCGGCGAGGATCCCGGAGAGCGTGATGTCTTTGCAGCCAGCCCCGGCACCGGACGCACATCGGCGTCAAAAACCTCGGCACGCATCCCCGAAGTGCCGATGTCGATGCCCAAAATATACGGCCCTGTTGCAGCTGGCATTAGCGACCGTTAACCGAGCACTTTCTTGAACCACCAACGCAGGCCGACGAAGAGGAAGCGGTAGTCTTTCATAAATTCGGGCGGCTTGCCCTCGAAATAGTGGCCGACGAACTGCAGTATCCAGCCGACGACAAAAAGCCCGACGGCGACCATCCACAGATTGCTTACGAAAAAACAGGCCGGTATCAGCAGGATCGAAACGGCGATCATCGGTATGCCGAATTTATGCGTCAATTTGTTCATCGGGTGCTGATGGCTTTCGGAATATTCCTCGATCCAATCGTCCCAGCTTCTTCCACCCATCATACTTAGTTCCTCCTCGCGGCCAGCCAGGCGGCGGCCGCTGCCAAACCGAATGAAATTGCGGGAAAGACGCCGTCGGTCAGATGCTGCAAAACAACGAAGACGATAACACCGACAGCGACGCCAAATATCAACTTTCTCCAGAATGATACACCGAGTTTTATCACCGCTGAAATATCTTCACGCGTAAACCGTCGCCGAGTTCCTTCTTCTCGGTCTCGGTAAAGCCATCAAGAAAATCACGCGGCATAAAAGTATCTGCATCGTCGATGGTCTCGGGTATCTCGGTGACGATCCATTTGTCGATAACGTCGGCAAATTCGGCATAGGTCGCCGCGCCGCCGATGATGAAGACGTCGCGGTTCAGATATTTCGCCAGCTCGACGACCTCTTCCTTTGCATGCAGCCGCATCACCTGCGGCGGTGTCTCAACGCGGCCTGAACGCGACAGCACGACGTTCAAACGCCCCGGCAGCGGCCGCCCGATCGACTCCCATGTTCTCGAACCCATAACGACAGCACCGCCCATCGTCGTTTCCTTGAAAAACTTCAGATCAGCGCTGTAATGCCACGGCAGCTTGCCGCCGCGGCCGATGGCATAATTCCGGGAAATTGCAACGATGCCGATGATCATACTTGTCACTTGTCACTAAACACTTGTCACTGGATAGACGATCCTTTGTAAACCGCGATCTCTGAGCCTTTTGCGAGGACGACGGAATACGGTTTTGTTTCGGTGAGGAACGCGAATTCCTCGCCGTACGTGCAGCCGAGATCGACGTTGGTCTGCGGGTTTTGCACTTCGTACAGCTCCCATTTCGGGTGCTCGACCTTGTATTCGTCGGTGCCTTTTTTGCGTTTTGTATAGCCCCAATAATGCTCGATGATGAATTCTTCGTGCGAGCCTTCGGCGGGCACACCGAGGTTTCTTCCGCTGTCAACCATCACGGAATTTCGGCAACCGCCGCGTTCCCAAGCGTAGCCGACTCGAAGTGCATCGCGCGTGTGCGACATCTGCCAGCATTCGTACGGCTCGCCGTAGAGCGTGCGGGCGACGGCGGCGATGGCCATTCGCGGAACGATCTCTTTGATAAAGACCACGCCACGGCGAACCTCGTCATCGGTCTCGCGGCGGACGTAGAAACGCAGGTTCACCTCTTCGAAATTGATGTGAAACGGGACCAGAAAACCCGCCACACGAGTGTCGAGAAACATGAATCCGACGAGGCTGACGAAGCATTTCCCGTCAAAAAGGTCGAGCTCCGTTCCTGCCGGAACGCGGTCCGCGAGCAGCGCCGGATCGACCTCATAATTCGCCATAACAAGGTCGCGCCACTGTGCTGTTAGGAATTTTTTCATTTATCGGGTTCGAATTCTTCGAGTTTGCGGTAAAGCGTTTTGCGGCCGATGCCGAGCAGTTTTGCGGCGTTCGTTTTGTCGCCGTCGGTCAGAGCGAGGGTTGCCTCGATGACCTGCCTTTCTATCTCTTCGATCGGCGCCGGCAGTTCGATATCCATCAGCAATTTTCCGCCGTCGGCGCCGATCAGTCTTCGCCCGCGGCGTGCGGGGCTCGGCGTGAATCCCGCGGAACGCTGCACTGCGTCGGGCAGGTCGTAAAGTTCAATCTGCCGCCCAGACGCAATGATGATCGCGCGTTCGATGGCGTTCTCCAGCTCGCGGACGTTGCCGGGCCAATCATAATTCAGCAATGCGTCCATCGCATCCTTCGAAATGCCGGAGACGAAGCGGCCCGTCTTTTCCTTATACTGTTCTAAAAAATGCACGACCAGCAGATGAACGTCCTCGCGGCGTTCGCTCAGCGGCGGCAGCGAGATCGGAAAAACAGAGAGCCTGTAAAAAAGATCTTTGCGAAACGTGCCTGCTTCGATGGCCTCTTCCAGGTCCATGTTCGTCGCAGCGATGACGCGGACGTTGACCTTGATGACGTCCTTGCCGCCGAGCCGCGTAACTTCGCCGTCCTGCAGAACGCGCAGCAGGCGGACCTGTGCGTGCGGCGACATCTCTGCGATCTCGTCCAGGAACAGCGTACCGCCGTTCGCCTCTTCAAAACGTCCGATGCGGCGGTCGCGTGCGTCCGTGAATGCACCTTTCTCGTGGCCGAAAAGCTCCGATTCCAGCAGCGTTTCGGGAATGGCACCGCAGTTGATCTTGATGAACGGAGCGCGTTCGCGGCCGGAATTGCGTTGGATCAGATTTGCTATCAGTTCTTTGCCGGTACCCGATTCGCCGGTGATCAGAACGGTCGAATCGGTTCCCGCAACATTGAGAGCCATCTCAATGGCACGCCGCATCTCAGGAGCCTGGCCGACTATCTCTGTCTGCTGACGCTGCGAAAGCTCGCTCCGGAGACGCATCACCTCGGTCGAAAGCTGGTCGCGGTCGAGCGCCGTGCCTATCTGGTCGGCGATGCCTTCGATCAATGCGATGTCATGTTCTTCGAACGCACTCCGTGTGCTCCACACGAAGCCAAGCAGCCCGAACGTCTTGCCCGCGACGTTGACGGGCGTAACGAGTGCCGCCTTGCCGCGCAGCTGTGTGTTGAAAAAGACGCGTATAGCAAAAGGAAGCTGCGAATCTACGAGCTGCAGCGTTTTGCCGTCGCGGATGAGTTCGCCGATGGCCGCGAATGTATCGACGTCGAGCGATTTGTTGTATTGCTCGATCATTCGCAGCATCTTGCCGAGTTTGATGCCTTCGGCCGCTTTGAATCCCGCCAGCGAAATTCTCTTGCCTGTCGGATCCAGCACGCCGAGCGCCCCATAATCCGCACCGACCAGGCTGATCGCACGTTCGAGCACGCCGTCCGAGACCTCGCCGAAATCCGAGTGCGAATTGAGCATGTTCGCGATCTCGAGCAGAGCGTTCGTCCGGCGAGTCTCCTTGCCCTGTGCGACGTAAAGCGTCGTGTATTGGTAGCCGATGGCGAGCTGGCGTGCGATCGATTCGAGGAATTCGACCTCTTCGTCGAGCCACACACGCGCTTTCTTTGTGTCGTGCAGGCCGATCAGGCCGAGCACGCGGCCGCTTAGGTGGATCGGTATGATCAGAAGCGAACGCGTGTCGAGCGCACGTGCGAAAAACTTGAGCGTTTCGTCCTTGAATTTTGAGGTGTCGTTGATGCGTATCGGCTTTGATATGTCGAGCATCTCCGAAAGCCTTTCACGGTCGAACGGGATGGTCGTTCCCTGGCTTTTCGGAACGCTGCGGTCCCTTCGCCATTCGTGGCTGATGACGAGGTCGCTGCCTTCGCGCATCTGCAGGAGGTCGCATCGATCGGCGTCGAGCATTCGGCCGAGCTCGGAAACTACGGCATTCAGGAAACGCTCAAGGTCGATGTCCGTCGGCAGGTCGCGTGCGAGGCGGTCGATGATGGCATCGCGCGCCTGCTGAATCGTGAGCCGCCGTTCGGGTGAGAGCTCAAGCTCGGTTGTGTCGGCGTGCTTCATTTCCGACTAAAATGTGTAATTTTGACACCAAAATGTCAAGTTGACACACTTTGACCACAAACGGAGAGCAAATGCTGTTTTCTCGGTTGATCAGTTGCTACGATTGGCGGGACGCGCAGGCGACCGGTTCGGCGTCGGCTGGCTCGCGGGCCTGTTTGCCGGTGGCTGCGTCTTTGCAGCATTCGCCGCGGGCGGTTTCGGAGCTGTGTTGGCTCCGCCGCCGTCAGTTCCGGCAGAGTTTGCCGCGGTATTCGAAGCAGTGTTGGATGCGGTGTTCGTGTTTCCTTTCGGCGAGACGTATTCAACGCGGCGGCGGCCTGCCTCTGCCTCTTCAAGCAGTTCCTCGGCACGGACATTCTCGGCGTCAAGTTCGATCGCCTTTTTCAGCGGTGCGATCGCCTCGGCGTAGTTGGCGAGTTTGATGCGTATGGCCCCGAGCTCCATTTGATATTCAGGGTCGTCAGGTTTGATCGCGACCGCCTTCTTGAACGCGTCCTCGGCTTCCTCGTCTTTCATAAGCTTGGCGTACGCTCGGCCCAAATTGTAGAAAGCGACGTCGTCTTTCGGGTTATCCTTGACCCATTTCTTATATGCCTCGATGGCCTTTTCAAAGGCGCGTTCCGAGCTCGACTTTCGCGGTTTGCCGTCCTCGCCGGTCGCGGGCTCCAGTTCGATGCCCGCCTGGACCGCCTGAAGCTGCTGCAGGCCGTACGCGATGCCGAGCTTGAAATAAGCCTCGCCGAGGTCGGGGTTCAATTCGACGGCGCGTTCGAGATATAGAATGGCGGCCTCGATGTCGCTTTCTTCGAGCAGACGAGAGCCTTCGGTCAGGGCTTCATTGGCGTCCGCTATCTTTGCAGCGGGATTATCGGCGGCCGGGGCGACGTCGCTATTAGAATTTGCGGCGGGCGATGACCACCATGAACAGCCTGTCATTCCGACTGCCAGACACAAAACGAGCAACAAAAAACGAACGTACGCCATACAGAAATATCCTACATTATCCGGGCGGGAAGACGAAGGTTCTGCCGGCCAGCAGATGCACGTGAAGGTGAAAAACGGTCTGTCCGCCGTCGGCGTTCGTATTGATGACGACGCGGTAGCCGTTCTCAGCAAAGCCGTTCTTGCGTGCGATGTCGGCTGCTGCGGTGAGCAGATGGCCCATCAGTGCGGCGTCGCCAGCGGCCGTCTTGTCGAGCGAATCGATGTGGACACGCGGGATGATCAGGATGTGAATAGGAGCCTGCGGGCTGATGTCGTTAAAGGCGACGCATGCGTCGTCCTCATGAACGAGCGTAGCCGGTATCTCGCCCGAAGCTATCTTGCAGAAAAGACAATCGCTCATAGCCTAATTTGCGCCGGCGGCCTCATCGGCGGTCTCGGCGATACCGCTGGAAATACGCTCGATGTCGCCGCCCAGCGAACGCAGCTTTCGGACTATGCGCTCGTAGCCGCGGTCGATGTGGTAAACGCGGTCGATCAGCGTCTCGCCTTCGGCACACAATGCAGCCAGTACAAGCGATGCCGAAGCTCGAAGGTCCGACGCCAGAATGGGTGCGCCCATCAGTTTACGCGGGCCGATCACTTCTGCGGTGTTGCCCGCGACATGTATCTCGGCTCCCATGCGGACGAGCTCCGAAGCGTGCATAAAACGATTCTCAAATATCGTTTCCGTGATGTGCGACGTGCCCTCGGCCTGCGTCATCAACGCCATATACTGTGCCTGCATGTCGGTCGGGAAAAGCGGATGCGGCTCGGTAATGACGTCGCTCGCACGCAGCCCGGCCGGCGAGCGGCGGACGAGCAGCGTGCTTTGGTTCAGCTCCTCGATCTCGACGCCGGCTTCGCGGAGTTTGTCGATGACCGCGGTCAAATGCTCGGGGCGGCAGCTTTTTATCTCAAGTTCGCCGTCGGTGATAGCGGCGGCGACGATGAATGTGCCTGTTTCGATGCGGTCGGGAATGATCGTATGTTCGGCACCGCCGAGTCCCTCGACGCCGTCGATCTCCATCACGGGCGTGCCGGCACCGCGGATGCGTGCGCCCATTTTGTTCAGCAATTCTGCGAGGTCCTCGATCTCGGGCTCCATCGCAGCGTTGCGGATAACGGTGCGGCCTTCGGCTAAGACAGCGGCCATCATTACGTTCTCGGTTCCCGTAACGGTGACCTTTTCAAACTCAAGTTCGGCTCCTTTCAGGCGTCCCTTCGGAGCGCGTGCTACGACGTCGCCGCTTTCGAGCGAAACGACCGCACTGAGCTGTTCAAAAGCCCGCAGATGCAGGTCGATCGGGCGCGTTCCGATGGCGCAGCCGCCGGGCAAACTCACTTTCGCCTGTCCAAAACGCGACAACAGCGGACCGAGAGCCAACACGCTCGCACGCATCGTTTTCACGAGATGATACGGAGCTTCGAAGATATCGACGTTGCGTGCGGTGACCTTGTGCGTTCGGAGTTCCGGCGTCAGCACGGTCGCGCCGAGGTCCTCGAGCAGACGCCGCTGCGTGATCAGGTCCTTTACATACGGGACGTTGTGCAGAGTGACGGTCTCCGGCGTCAGCAGCGTCGCGGCAAGGCACGGCAGGGCGGAATTTTTCGCTCCGCCGATCTCGATCTTTCCCCTTAGCGGCTTGCCGCCGCGCACCAAAAACTTGTCCATCTATGCCTCTTTCGCGACTCGGCCCGCAAGTTAACAAAACTTTATGTTACCGAAAACGGAATGTTATCATACCGAGCAACGGCGAGGTAAGCAAAACGCGGAGCATTTGTTATCCGTGCGTCTGTTTACTCCGACCGGCTGCATTGATCTCTGCAGAGTATTGGTTTGACGGCTTTGAGTACAAATGAATTCGAAAGTTCACGCTTTTCGCGTGCGGACGCCGACCTCGTCGCTCGCTGCCGCCGCGGCGATCAGTCGGCGTGGGACGAGATCGTGGACAAATATCAGCGTCTGATCTTCGCCGTTCCGATGCGTTCCGGGCTTGCCGAGGAACAGGCGGCGGACGTGTTTCAGGAGGTGTTTCTGACGTTGTTCAACAAGATCGACGAGATCGAACAGCCCGAACTGCTGCGCTCTTGGATCGTCACAACGGCAAAATTCAAAACTTGGGGAATCATCCGCGGACAGAAAGGAAAATATTCGCCGGCCGGTGAGGAAGAGATGGAAAATGAGATGGCAAACCTCAAGGACGCCGCCCCGCTTCAGGACGAGATGCTGATCGAACTCGAACAGCAGCATCTGATCCGCCGTGCGCTTGCCGAACTCGAGGAAAAGTGCCGAAAGATCCTCTCTTTGCTTTACCTTCGAGAACCTGCGGCCAGTTACGCTGAGGTCGGCGAGGCGATAGGCGTTGGCGAAACCAGCATCAGCCCGCTGCGTTCGAGGTGCCTGAAGAAATTGGAAAAGATATTGCGAATGTAATGTGTCTTTTTGCCGCGTTTGCCGGCACTGTGTCAGCGAGAAGGGCAAATGGCCCGAAGGATAAGTTGGAATGAGCAGCCTGTTGGAAAAAAGATTGGATAAGATCGTCAGCCTGATGCGGAGCGACCGTTCGGCGGATGCGCCGGCAGACGCAATCAAATACGCAAAAATGCTGATGAGGTCGCGAATTCCGGCAGCCGAGCCCGGCATCGTGGAGCGCATCGTCGCCGTGCTGAAGATGAACCTTGAGCCGGGCAAACCGGCATTCGGCGAGCGTTCCGCATCAGCGGCATCGGCACGGCAGATGCTCTTCGACGCAGGCAGCTATGCTGTGGACATCCGTATCACAAAGACCGGACGCAGTTATGAGCTCCGCGGACAGATCGTCGGCGGCGAAGCGACGTCCGCTGAAATTAGGCTCTCCAAAGGAAACAAGACACTCCAGACAAGAACTGACGAGTTCGGAGGCTTCAGATTTGAAAAGCTTTCGGCCGGCGAATGCGATATCGCGATCGTCCTGGACGGCAAGGAACTCGTCATCCCGCAAATAGTGGTCGAATAGCTCGGCTGCCCCGCAATAACCCTCGATATTCCGGGCGGTGTCCGCTTAAAACATCGCCCCTTCAATAGCGTATTATCATTCCTGATGCGCAGATCGCAGTTGGCTGAAAGTTTGGCGGCGTCTCCTACGGCGAAGGACCGCACCCTGCTGCTCAGGCAAAACAGCCGGATCGCCGACGCACGCTTGGCCGACGGGATCCGCAGGCTTTGTTACAAAGCGTGGGCAAGCGATACGAAAAAGGTAAGGCCGCTCGCCCGTGCGGCCGCATCACTTGCCGGATTCAATGACGATCAAAGCATCTCTGCGACGGCGAGATGGACCGCGGGCATCGCGGCGATAACCGCCGGCAGATTCGAAAAGGCGGACGAGGACCTAAAACAAGCCGCGGAGCTTTTTTCCGCGAATTCGTCTGCAGCCGAATCCGCCGCGGTGAATGTCGCACGCCTCATCTGCCTGGCGATGCTGGGCCGCTACGATGAGGCGATCGAGATCGGAAAGAGGACCAACAAGGTATTTGGAGCACTGGGTGACCACCTTGCGAAAGGCAAGGTAGAGATGAATCTCAGCAATATCTTTGCGCGTCGAGGCTCGTTCGACGAGGCACTTCGTTACGGCAAGGCCGCAAGGCTGAGTTTCCGGAAGGCGAATGAGCCGCGATGGACAGTAATGGCCGAGAACAGCCTTGCCAACACCCTTGCGGACACCGGCCGCTACGGCGAGGCCGAGCGGATGTATGAGTCAGCTTTGGCAAATGCCGTTGCCGATAAGATGGACGTTACCGCGGCCGAGATCGAAGCGAGCATAGGGCATCTTGCGGTCATACGCAGCCGTTTTGCCCGCGCATTGAATTTTCTGGAGCGTTCCCGCGGCCGCTATGACGAACTGAAAATGCCGCATCAGTCGGCCATCGCGGACCTTGAGATCGCCGATATTTACGCGGAACTGGGCCTGGGCGGCCGGGCCGTCGAGCTTTACCGACGATCCGCCGCCGCGTTTCGCAGGTTCAGGCTGCGCGCCGAAGAGGCTCGTGCCAGGCTGGCGTTGGGACGTGCGCTTTCGGCTTTGCAGGCACGAGGAGCTGAAACGGAACTCGCAGCCGCTGCCGGGCTTTTCGCAAAAGAAAAGAATAATGTCGGTGTTGCCGCCGCGTATGCAGCGTTGGCCGAAGACGCCATTCGCCGCGGACTGCCTGAGCATGCGATCGAACTTTTAGGGAAATTTCAGCGGGCCGAAAGTGCCGACCCGAGGACAATAGCTGCCGCGGCACTCACCGAGGGCCGTGCACTGCTGCGGCTCGGCCGTCGCAAAGGTGCGGTCAAGGCTGTTGAAACGGCGTTGTCCGCCGCTCGCGAGCATTCGCTGGATGACCTCATTCGCGCGTCCTATGAGGCTCTCGGCGAAATTTACGAGCCTGTCGAAGTTGAAAAGGCCATCTCGTATCGGTATTCGGCAATTGAAGCCGCCGAACGTGCGGGAGCGTCGGTCGCCGGGGCTGATCTGGGCCTTGCTGTCGCCGCAAAGAACGCCGAGTGTTACGATTCGCTGGCAAAGCTGCTGCTGAAGCAGGGCAATTATGAAGAGGCGTTCAGTGTTGTCGAAAGAGGCCGCAGCAGGGATCTGTTGAACGCGATGAATACGGCCGCCGCGGGCCGACGCAATTCGAAATTGAACGACGCCGCGAACGAAATGCGGCACGATCTGAATCTGATCTATTCACGGCTGGCGTCCGAGGCGGGCGAAGAGGCGGAACGGCTTTCCGCCGCCGCGAAGCGCAAGGAGAAGGCACTTGCGGACCTTGAGCGGCGATCGAGCAGCCTGAATATTCAGGAAAAACGTGTTCGCCGCGTGCATGCCGGCATCTCGGCAAATGACACCGTCAACGCAATTTCCGGCGGGCGGACACTGATCGAGTATGTCGTTTTGGACGGCGTGATCTCTGCGTTTTCGGTTTCACACGGCAAATTGCGATATTTTGGGGGACTTGCGTCGGCAGTTGAGGCGGCGGCGTTGATGGACGAACTGCGGTTCGGTTTCGGTGCGATGCGCTATGGCGGCGAGTTTGCGGCGCGGTTCGCCGAGAGTATTCGGCAGCGTTCCGACGGCTGTTTGGCAAAACTGTATGATCTGCTGATACGGCCGCTCGAGGGCGTGCTGAGCAAAGAACTGCTGATCGTGCCTGCGGGCGTGCTGCATTATGTGCCGTTCAACGCGTTGTTCGACGGCTCATCATATCTCATCGAAAAACACACCGTGACCCTTGCGCCGAGTGCGTCGGTCCGGCATCGGCTAAAGGGCAGACGGCCCGCCGCGAACGGCGAGATGCTGATCATGGGTTATGCGGACGAGAAGATCCCGCACGTGGACGCCGAGATCGCGGCAATTGCGGCAACGGTCAAAGGTGCCTTGAGATTCAGCGGAAAGCGGGCCGCCTATGACGCATTCATGAGCAACGCCGCGGGCCGCGAATACATACATCTGGCGTGTCACGCCGATTTTCGCAGCGACGATCCGATCTATTCGGGCCTGCATCTGGCGGATGGCTGGGTGACGGTCCGCGACCTCGTATCGGAAAAGATATCGGCACGGCTCGTTGTCCTGAGCGCGTGCGAAACGGGCATGAGCGATGTGCGTGCCGGCGATGAGGTGGTCGGGCTGACACGAGGGTTTTTGGCGGCCGGTGCCTGCGGGCTCGCGGTCAGCCTGTGGGCCGTGAACGACCGCTCGACCGCCGAGCTGATGAAATATCTCTACGCGGAATTGCAACGCGGTTCCGCAGCGGCCGAATCATTAAGGCAGGCGCAGATAAAAATGATCGGACGCGGGCATTCGCCATATCATTGGGGAGCCTTTGTCTATTTGGGAAAATAATTTTTACGCACAGTGTCTTTTCTTTGCAGTAAGATGCACTGTATGGGAAACGCCCGTCCGCAGACACGCCATTCAGGCGGCCCGGCGGGCGAAATGAGGGGAGCAGTGACGCCCAATAAATTACTAATATTTGCGATCGCACTTTTTACTTTTGCCATGTCGCCTTTGCCGGCGGCCGCCGATAAGAACGCGGAAGGCGATTGTTCATGCGTTCCGGGACAGGTCATCGTGCAGTTGGCAAATTCCGCTGACCTGAACGCCGTCGCAGCACAGTACGGACTTAGTTTGACGCCGATCTCACAGGTCGCGAACCCGTCGATCTTCCTGATGAACATCACATCGGGCCAAGCGCCGCAGCAGGTCGTCGCGGCGATGACCACGCCGGCCGATCCTCGGATAGTTTTTGCCGAAGTAAACCGAAAACTCTCAAATGCCGAACGCGAAGGCCTTTCGTGGACACAGGGCCGTTCATGGGCCATTGGCCGTTCGTGGGCCATCGGGGGCAGCTCAAAAGGCTACGGGAAACAGTATTTTCCGTTGCGGATCCGCCTGAACGAGGCATTTGCGGCGGCCGGCACACGAGGGCTGCGTATTGATAACGAGGCCCCGGTCGTCGTCGCCGTCATGGATACAGGCATCGACCTGTCGCATCCGGCGTTCGCGGGCCGGCTGGTGCCGCAATCGCAGATGTGGGATTTCGTCGATAACGACAATGATCCGAGCGAGGTCGGAGAGCTTCGACAGGACCCGTCCTACGGACACGGAACGCATGTCGCAGGCATCATTGCTCTAACGGTTCCCGATGCCAAGATAATGCCGATCCGCATTCTGGGGCCCGACGGTTCGGGCGAGCTGTGGCGTATCACCGCGGGCCTCATCTGGGCTGCCAACAACGGTGCGGACGTCGTAAACCTGAGCATCGGCTATCCGGAAAGGGTGCGGCTGCTGAAGGATCTGCTGGACTGCGTTGACGTAGGAACGACGCCGACCGGTACGACCTTTCCCGAGATCGGGACCAAAAGGCTCGCCGTTTCTGTGGCTTCGGGCAACGGCGGAAATTCAGCGATGATCTATCCTGCTGCAGAACAGGCTGACGGCATGCTGTCGGTGGGGGCAAGCACCCGATATGATTCACTCGCACTTTTCTCTTCGTACAACCGTTCCTGGGTCGATGTGACGGCACCCGGCGAGGACATCGTCAGCGCATTGCCGGGCGGGCGATACGGCGTTTGGTCGGGGACGTCGATGGCGGCTCCGATCGTCGCAGGCATTACAGCACTGGTAAAAGCACGGTATCCGACCACATTTGCCACGCCGCATGACCTCCTTGCCCATGTTAAAGAGACCGCCGTTGACAAGCGATTCAATCTGCAGCCTTTCGGCGAGGTCCGCCTGAAACGCGTCGATGCGCTGTGTGCGGTCACGAACAATCAGAACTGTCCTATACCTCAAAATGCAGCCCTATTCTCCGGCATCGAGGTGTTTTCTGTGAGATAGTCGTCGATCTCATCAGTTTACCCCGATCCGAAAGGAGGACGCAGGATATACCTGCGTCTTCCTTTTTTTTCGCAAGGTGTCTTTTTTGTCTGTCCAGCCGCACTGTAGCTATGACGACATTCGGCAAACCGAATTAAGAATCAAATGGCAGGTACAAAAATGAATACGAATACAGTAAAGACAATGGCCTTTTACCTTAAGGCATCGGCGGTCGCACTCGGGATCGCTCTATGGGCGTTCATGCCCGTGTTTATCGAAGCGATCAAAGCTCAGAGCGGTGTGCCGATCGTCGTACGCACGGCGATCCTCGCTTCGCCGACCGGCAGCATCAATCCGTACGGCGACGCCGAATGGCAGCTATATTCCAACGGCGACCGTGAGATCGAGGTCGAGGTTCAAGATACGGCCTTTGGTGCGGGAACCGCTCTCAATGCGGTGGTTGACGGTAATGCGATCGGCCAGATCTTCATCGAAAGCGACGGCCGCGGCCGGCTGAAACTGAAGACCAGCCTCGGCCAGAGCGTGCCGAATACCAACAACGGATCGACGGTCGCCGTCATGAACGGCACGACGGTCGTTGTCGCGGGTGTTTTCGGCGGCGGCGGTTCGACGCCATCGCCCACGGCATCGCCTTCGACCTCGCCGTCGACGTCTCCGACGGCCAGCCCGTCAACGTCTCCGACCGCAAGTCCTTCGCCTTCAACTTCGCCTACGGGAACGCCTTCGCCGTCGCCTTCGGCATCGCCGAACAATGATATCGTGGCGGGCTTGAGCGGGCCCGTGCTCAACGGCGTCGTACCTTTCGGCTTCGCGACGTATGAGATCCACAGCAGCCGTCGAGAACTCGAGGTCCGGCTCCGACAGATAAATCTTCCGATCGGCACGACGGTGACGTTTGACGTCAACGGAACGCAGGCGGGTGCATTTCAGATCGAAAGCGGCGGCGAAGCGAGGCTGAGGCTTCGGAGCGACCAAGGGGCTAACGTGCCTGTTGTCACGCCGGGAATGTCGGCTGCCGTCAAGCACAACGGTTCCGTAATATTGACCGGCACCTTCGTCGCCGGCGGAGCAACGCCATCACCGTCGCCCTCGCCTTCAGGCACTCCTACGGGAACGCCGAGCCCGAGCCCGAGCGGCACGCCTTCAATGGGAAGGTCGTTTGAGGCTCATCTCAACGGCAACAATGTGGTTCCCGCGGTATTTACGCCCGCGACCGGCGAACTGAAAGTTTCGCTCAACGCAGACGAAACCGTAGCGACAGTGTTCGGTGAATTTCACAACCTGATGAGCGATCAGACCGGAGCCCGCATCGAGACGGCCATCGGATCGGTCACGACCATCCTCGACCTCGGTGTTGCCGGCGGACGCAACGGCAATTTTGCTTCGAGGACGTTTCCCGTATCGGCGATACAGGTCCAGCAGCTTCGTGCGGGCCTGTGGTCGGCGGTAATCACCAGCGTAAACAATCCGAACGGCGAGATCAGAGGCTCGTTCCGTGCCCGCGGCGGCGAAAGCGACCTGGACGGCGACGGCAACGATGACCTCGCGGTCTTTCGTCCGGCGACCGGTGAATGGTTCGCATCGAACAGCAGCGGCAATACAGGGTTTGCGTTCGGCAGCAGCGGCGATCAGGTGGTTTCTGCTGATTACGACGGCGACGGCGTAACGGACGCTGCGGTCTATTCCAACTCAAACGGCTACGGCCTCTGGCAAATCCGACGCAGCAGCGACGGCGGCATCACCTACGGCAATTTCGGCCTCGCGGACGACACGCCGCTCAGGGGCGACTTTGACGGCGACGGCAGGAACGACCTCGCGGTGTTCCGTCCTTCGAACGGTATCTGGTACATACTGCGGAGCGGCGGTGCAGGCGTCCGCCACATCTCGTGGGGCATGGCCGGCGACATTCCGATGCCCGCTGACTATGACGGCGACGGCATGACCGACGCGGCGGTGTTCCGTCCTTCGAACAGCACGTTCTACTTCATCCGCAGCAGCGACCGCCAGATCCGTATCACCGGCTGGGGCATCGCGGGTGACGTGCCGGTGCTCGGCGATTTCGACGGCGACGGCAAGAACGACATAACCGTCTATCGCCCGTCGAACGGAACGTGGTACACGCTTCGCAGTTCGGACAACACTATCGCGATCACAGGCTGGGGAACGGCAGGCGATATACCGGTCGCGGGCCGCTACGACGCGGACGGCAGGACCGATATCGCGGTGTTCCGCCCGTCGGACGGCAACTGGTACATTCTCCGAAGTTCGGACAATACCATTCAGATAGCTAACTTTGGTATGGCGGGCGACGTTCCGCTGATAGCGAGGTAGTTCATCTGACGACGGCCGCCGTGATCTTGGCCTGCAACTCAAATATTACGGCGGCCATCAAATTGATGAGTTTCGGGCTCATGTTGAGGTGAGCGAGCTATCATACAAAAAGCCTGAAACATTAAGCTCCGGCAGGATACCACCCTCCGTCCTGCCGGGGCTTTTTTATTTGCGGATATCGGCGAGCATCCGCTCGATCTGCGCGGTGTGGCGAAACGCATGCAGTCCCGCCATCGCCAGCCAGTCCGACGCGGTCAGCGGCCCGAAATAAGGGTGCGGGAAATGGTGATTCGAGAGGTCGTATCTCGCCATTTCCTCACGCAGCTCTTCAAAAGCGGCCTCGCTGGCCGCAAGGCGTTCGATCGACTCTGCGACCGAGACCTCGCCCGTCGGTTTGACCTGATCCGGAGCTTCTACTTTGCGTCCCGCGGACGCGGCAAGCTGTTCGCGAAAACTTTCTGAAACAAGCGGCCCGCCGCTGTATTCGACGCCGTCCTCGCGAGCAGCACGCAACAATCGCGAACAAAGCCGCGACATGCCGTGTTCGACTATCGCGACATGCTCAGCGACGTGGGCTATCGTCCAGCCGCCGGGCTGATCATGCGTCTCTTCTTCGGGCGAGACGGTTTTCAGCAGTTCGACCAGCCGAGCGCGGAATGCACTGTTCTGTCCGTAAATTTCGTCGATGTTGTTTGGCGTCAGATTCATTGTTTTTGCGGTGCGGCCTGTCGCGAAAAGACGATCCGATGCCAGCGGGCAAAACTCTGCACGCTTTCGGTCTCGATCTTCATTTTCTTCAGGAACGCTGTTTTGAAATATAGAATATCGTCGGTCTGCCACGACAACTCCACGATCGGATTGAATGAAACAAGGTCCTTTTCATCCGGAAGGGTCGAGGTCGGCCCGGAAGGTGCCTGAGCAGTGTTTGAGACGCCTCCGGTGTTCGTGGGTTCCAATGACTGCCGCTGCTGCTGATCGTAAGCCTGCGACGACAGCAGGAGCTGATTTCGCAGCGGTATCGCCGCCTGTGTGGCGTTCGCGGCGGCTGCGTCGTAGATCCGGATCTGTATTCCGTAGCCGACCGCGACCTTTGACGAATCAGGCGACCAAACAGGGAAAACCGCGGTCAGATTATCGTCGAGCCGGCGTTCGCGGCCGTTCCGCTCGATCATTCGGGGACGGCCCTGCGGCACCATCGTCTCGCCCTTATTATTTGCAGAAACGTCCAAGACACGCCATTCGTACTCGGTCGCGGCCAGTGCGACGAGTGCTGAGCTATCCGGCGCCCAAGAATAGTGATAGTAGATCAGGCCTTCGTTCTGCGTGACGGGCCGCGTGCCGCTGCCGTCGGCATTGGTCAAATAGATCTGCTCGGTGCGGAGCGTCAAAATGCCGGTCGGCGGCGGCGGAAGTTCGCGTGCCTGCACGGAAGCCTGCGGCTCGGGCGGTGCTTCTTCGCCCTCTGCCGGTGTTTCGGCCGGCGTAGCGACGGCTGCCGGCGTTGGAGCATCGAGCGACTCCGGCGGCGGCTGGAATTTGCGAAACAACGCACTGAACGCTACCGACGATGAATCCGGCGCCCAGCGTATCGAATCGGGAAAACGCACGGCCATTTGGTCCGAGGTCACGCGTCCCGTCAGTTTGCCGTCAGCCGAATACATATCCAGCCGATATTCAGACGGCGTATCGCTAAGCCGGTGATAGACGGCGACAACGTGCTTCTTGTCCGGCGAGGTTATCGTGCTGTCCAGCACGTCTGATGGGCGGCCCGAATCGAAATCCGCCTGCACGGCAGCGTTGCGTTCCCACGCGGAACGGTCGTCCGTTCCTGCGGGACCGGGCACGTCGGCCTCGTAGCGGAAATTCAGGTTCACCGCGGGAATTTCGCGAAATGCGGCTGCGGCCGGCTCTGTTTTGTCAGGAGCCGGCGTGCAGGCCGCGATCAACGCGATGAAAATGATCAGCGTAAGGAGACGCATAGTTTACATGTCGCGGCCGAAATACTGACGATAAAGCCTTTGCTGCTGTTCGCTCGGCTGTTCCACAGGAGCAAAGCTGAACTCTTTGCGCGTATTGGCGCCGAGCGTAAATTCTATCTCTCTTAGCCGGTCGTGCCGGAAAATGGTCAGCCGCACCTTGTCGCCGGGCTTGCGTTCGCCGATGTATTGGGTCAAAAAGCTCTGCGATACGCGATAGCCGTCAACGGCGACGATCTGATCTCCGGCGTTCAGGCCTTGATCATAGGCAGGCGTCCCGGCCGGTACACTTCGTATGCTCAATCGCCCGGCGTCCTCGGCCATATCCGCGCCGATATACGCACGTTTCGTTGACGGCGTCATAGTGACCGACCAAAGCCCGATGCCCGTCGTTATTGCCGAATAGTCGATCTCGTCGCGGCCGCGGACGTATTTTGCAAAGAATTCGTCGAGGCTTTTGCCCGCAAATTTTTCGCACGCCGCCTGAAAATCGGCGGATGTGAAATTGCGGTCCTTTTTCGCGAATTCGTCGTTCAAAAAACGAAAAACGTCGTCGAGGGAATGTTTGCCGTCGGACGCGGTGCGTATCGAGATGTCGAGCATCATACTTACGATCTCGCCCTTGTCGTAATACGAGACCTGATTGTTTATCGCATTCTCGTCCTGCCGATAAAACTTGATCCACGCGTCAAAGCTCGCTTCTTCGAGGCTCGTCTCGAAACGGCCGGGGCGATTCTCAAGCTGCGTTATAAGCCCGGCGATCGCATCGAGCATATCATCGCCGGATATGAGGCCGGCACGCATCAGAATGACGCCTTCGTAATAGGCGGTAGCACCTTCGGCGATCCAGAGCAGACGCGTATAATTCTCGCTCTCATAATCGAACGGCCCCAGGACGTCCGGTCTGACCCGTTTCACGTTCCAAACGTGAAAGAACTCGTGTGCGACAAGCCGCAGGAAATTCGTGTAACGCGTCTCGTTGCGAAACGCGAATCGGTTGACCTGCAGGGCGGTCGAGTTCATGTGCTCCAGGCCGCCGCCGCCGCGTGTGTTCACGATGAATAGGTAATCTTCGTACGGCAGCTCGCCGAAGATCTTGTAGCATTCCTCGATGATCTTCGCTGTGTCCGCCGCGAGTTTGTCCAGATCATAGTTGCCCTCGCCCGTTACGACATAGCGGTGCATTTTGCCGCGGACCTCGAAACGCTTTTCCTTAAAATCGCTCACCTCAAAGGGCGAGTCGTAAAGAACGTCGAAATTCTCCGCCCGGAAAGTGTTCTCACTGCCTGCAACCGCGGGCAATCCGGTCGCGACGCGCCAATTGCCGTAAGGGTTTACCTTGACCGTAGCGGGCACGTTCAGGTGATCTTTGATAAAGAAAAGCAGTGCGGTGTTATTCCAGAACGCGTGCTCGTAATTAAGTTCGTTCGTGCGGACGGTGAGCTCGTTCGAATAGACCTTGTAGCTGGCGGTGAATTGTTTCACGCCCTTCGTATCGACCTGCCACGTGTTCTTGTTCGCCTTTGTCCACGGCAGCTCGCGTCCCGCGGCGTCGCGTACGGTGAACTGCTGGACGTGGCGTGCATATTCGCGGACCAGATAGCTGCCGGGCGTCCAGACGGGCATTTTCAGCTCCGTCTTGTCGGGAGCGTTCTCCCAGCGGACCTGCATCTCGACCTCGAGCAGGTGCGTCCATGGCCTCGGCATCGACACGGTGAACGCGATATCGGGCGGTGCGGGCTTTGCCGCAGCGGGCTGTTTGCGCGTGTTCGGGGCCGGTTTTCGCTGAGCCTGCGTGTCCTGATACATAACGAAGAGGCTCACGAAAATGAGCCCGATGAATACTTTAATACTAATTTTTTCAAACATTTAATGAAACTCACGCACGCGGCGTGCTAACATCTCGTTTTTTGTTATCTTACTATAAAAACCGCATGTGTTCAGGCGAGCCGCAGCGGGCGTGATATGCAGACTGCAGGACAAGGCGACAACGGCACACAGCCGGCAAACGAGCGATTCTTCACGCCGCCGCTGCTCATCATTTTTCTCACCATCTTCATTGACCTTGTCGGTTTCGGCATCGTCATTCCGCTGCTGACGTTTTACGGCGAAGAATTTAACGCAACACCGCTGGATATAGGGCTGCTGGTATCGTCGTATTCGCTGATGCAGTTCGGCTTTTCGCCTATTTGGGGCGCGCTGTCGGACAGGTTCGGACGGCGGCCGATCTTGTTTCTCACGATCTTAGGAACGAGCGTCGGTTATCTCGTACTTGGCCTGGCGACAAGCCTGTGGATGGTTTATGCGGGGCGTCTGGTCTCGGGGATCGCAGGCGGAAACCTTGCCACGGCGCAGGCTTACATCGCGGATGTTACTTCGCGTGAGAACCGCGCCCGCGGCATGGGCCTATTCGGCATGGCGTTCGGGCTCGGGTTCATCATCGGCCCGGCTCTCGCGGGCGTGCTGAGCAAATTCGGGATGCACGTGCCTTTCCTGTTTGCTGCGGGATTGAGTTTTGCGAACGCTGCGTTGCTGTATTTCATTCTTCCGGAGAGCCTGAGTCCCGACCGCGTCGGGGCAAAACGCGAGGGCCGTCTGCGGCAGATGTGGTCTTCGATCAGAAACCCGATACTCGCTAAGATCTCGCTCGATTTCTTTCTGGTCGTGACGGCATTCTCGATGATGACGACGGCATTCGCGTATTACACGATGGTCAAATTCGGCTACGACGCGGAAAAGACGGGCTATCTCTTGGGCTTTGTCGGCCTGGTCGCAGCGGTGATGCAGGGCGGCGTATTCGGCGTTTTGGCAAAGCGTTTCGGCGAGGTGCCGCTGATCGCGGCGGGCTGCGTGATATTGACGGCGAGCCTCGTTGCCGTGCCGTTCGTGAGCTCGGCGAGCGGCGGTTTGCCGATGCTGCTGATCGGCATCGCCGCGTTCGCTATCGGCAATTCCATCTCATCGCCCGCATTGACCAGCCTTGCCTCAAAATCCGCCAACGAAGCGGAACAGGGCCAGGCGCTCGGCATCATGCAGTCTTTTGCCAGCCTCGCACGCGTGATCGGGCCGCTGCTGTGCGGACTGCTGCTGAACAATCAATTCAACCAAGTGGACGACGCGACGATCTTGCGGACATTCTGGACTGCCGCCGGAATAATGATCGCGGCTTTTGTCGTAAGTCTTTTTCTCAGGCGGGTTCCAAAGGAAAAATTTAGCTGACGGCAAGACGGCGGCCTTTCTTTTCAGCGTTCGGGAAGGCGAGGGTGAAGGTCGTGCCGTGGCCCTCGCGGCTGGTGACCTCGATCGTGCCGGCGTGTTCCTGAATGATGCCGTACGAAACAGCGAGGCCGAGTCCCGTGCCGTTGCCGACGCCTTTTGTCGTAAAGAACGGATCAAAGACCTTTGATAGATTCTCTTCCGGAATGCCCTCGCCCGTGTCCGAAACCTCGATAACGACACCGTCGCCTTCGGCTCTTGTTCGCAGTGTGATGGTCCCGCCGGCGAACATCGCGTCGCGAGCGTTCAGGATCAGATTGGTGAAAACCTGCTGCAGCTTGCCGCCGTTGCCGTAGATCGGCGGCGGCGAATCTGCGTATTCCTTGACGACCTCGACGCTGCCTTTTCGCATTTGCGGTTCGAGAAGTTGGAGCGTGTCGTTGAGCAGTTTGTTCACGTCGATCTCCGTGAATTCTTCCGATGTGCCGGTGCGTGAGAAATTGAGCAGATTGCCGACGATGTTGGTCGCACGCTCGGTCTGACGGTGCATCTTTTCGAGCAGGGCGTGTTTCGGATCGGTCTCAGGGATCATGCCCAGCAGCATCTGCGTGTAGCTGGAAACGCCCGTGAGCGGCGTATTCACCTCGTGCGCGACGCCCGCCGCCAGCAGGCCGATGCTCGATAGTTTTTCGCTTTGCTGCAGCGTTTCTTCCAGCTTGACGCGGGAAGATACATTCTCGAGCACGATGATCGCTCCGGTCTGCTGGCTCGAAACGGAACGAAGCGGCGCGACGGCGACATTGAGTATCAGCGAGGCACCGTTGCGGTCGAATGTGTGCAGTTTGTAAGCGTTGCGAATTTCGGTCAGATGCCAGCGTGATTTGCCTAGGATAGCCTCGATGTTCTGCGACAGTCCAGGCTCGAACACCTCTTCGACCAAACGGCCGACCGCCTCGTCGCGGCTGTGCCCCATCATTTCCTCAAATGTCGAATTGGACCGCGTGATGCGTCCCGTCTCGTCCACGGCGAGCAGGCCGACGTTTACCGACTCGACTATGGATTCGTTGAATTCCTTCAGCAGAGCGAGCTCTTCGGCGTGCTGCCGCTGTTGGCCGTACAGACGGCTGTTCTCAATAGCGACGGCGATATAGCCGGAAATTGCCTTGATGATCTCAAGATCCTCGGACGAGAGCAGCGAACCGTCGCTCGCGCGTCCGAGGCCGATGACCGCGACCATTTTGCCGCCGGCGACGCAGGGAACGAAATAGTGCAGTTCGTGGCGGACGGGCAACGCCGAATTTCCGTTTACGGACGGCTTCGGTGACGATTCCTGAATATCCAGTTCGTCCACGCGGACGATGCCGCGTGCCGCGGAACGCTGACGGATCATCGTTCGAAAATCCGCAGGTATGCGGTATTCTTCGCTCAATCCGTGAGCCTTTGCGATGCGGTAATGAGCTACTGCCGTCTCGTCCTCGAGGAATATGGCGACCTTTTCCACGTCCAAAACCTGACGCAGACGTTCAGCCAAACCGTCAAGCAGCGGATCCAATGCGGTCGTAGCCGACAGCGTTTTGCCGAAATCAAGAAGTCCCTGCCGCAGGTCGTAGCGTTCGCCGTAGAAGAACCGGTCGGCACGTTCCGACAGGAATTTCTTCAGCGGTTCGCTGAGCATGATGATCGCGCCCATCGCGACGATGGCGATTATGGCACGCAGGGCTATCTCGACGGTCGAAAGGTCTTTGCCGACCGCGAGGAATACCAGGCCGAGGGCGACGCCGCCGACCATCATTGCGATGAACAGCGTCGTCAGAGCATAAACCAACGCACGCCGGACGACGACGTCAACGTCCATCAGTCGGTAACGTACGACCGAATGTCCGAAGCTAAGCGGGATCAGCGCCAGCGGCAGCGTGGTTATCGCGGTGCTGAAATTGTCGTCCGGTATCTGAATCGCAAAACGCTCGACAAGCTGCATCAGCACGACGGGAACGATGGCGGCGATGGTGCCCCACATCGTCCATTTCAGGCGTTGACGCACCAAAGGCTGCTTGCTGGTGAAAACACGCCAGACAAGCACGGCCGCACCCGCGGAAACGCCAACCACGAAATGCAGAAAGTTGAAGCGAAACAGCAGGGCGAAGAAATTGAACCGGTCGCTCAAACGAGCGATGGCCTCGGTGACCGAAGATTCGGGAAAGAACTGCGGCACCAGCGATACGAAGGTCAAAACGACAGCGAAAATTGCCGCCGGGACGTAGAGAATGTAAGTTTTCCAGGGCTTTTCGGTCAGAACGTCGCTGCGGACCGGATACCTGATGCAGAAATGCAGGAAAAGCGGCACGAAGAACGCAAGTGCGAAGTTATCCAGCAGATCGACCGCCAGGTCGAAATCCTTTGCGATGCCGATCGGCCTGTAAACGTGAAACACGAAAGCCGCCAGGCAGACCATCGCGAAATGCAGAACGAATGGGGCCCTGCTGCCTTGCTTGAAAAGCACGAACAGCCCGACACCGAGCCAGACGAATCCGACGATCGACAGGAATACTATCGAGGGCGTCCAGCGTTTGACGGGGTCGATGTTCCTTAGGTCGGCGAAATAGAAATTGTCTGCAAAAGAATACGAAGGCCGCTGATAATAGTAGGTCAGGCTGCCGCCCACACCGGCTATCTCGAGATACATCTGCACGTCGGCGGGCGAAAGCACCTCGTCGGTCGTGTCGTTCTCAAGTGCGATACCGAGGAGTTTGTCGCCGACCGCGATGCCGGCACGTGATCCCGCGAGGTCCGGAATGACCTTTTCCGCATAAATGCCGTCGTCGCGGTGAACCCAGAGAACCCCGTCCGTCGGAGGCATCGACTGAAAGGCCCGCTGTGTCATGTTCAGAGCCCCGGCGGCGACCAGCAAAACGGTCGCAAGCAGCCAGATCAGACTCCAACTTGTCAGCACTTTGTCCTTCATTAAAAAGGGCGGACCTCTCCTCCGGTCTTTAACGCAAAGAGCGTTCCAATGAACACCCCGATGCGCCGGCGATACAGATACGCTGTAAGCATACTATTTTCAGCGATTTAAAGGAAGAATTCTCAGCGGTAAAGTGTGGTGAGGAATGCAGACGAGAATAGGCATCCGAGAATTTGGACGAACCTGTAAACAAATGGAAAGAAACTAGAAACGAACCTGAATGCCGCCCATCAGCATCCTTCGCTGCGAGCTTAGCCTGAGCAGGCCCTCGTCGCTGGCGGCGGCCGCCTGCAGGTCAAAGAGGTTGCGTGCGTCGATGATGGCCTCGGCACGTATAGGCAGGCCGAGCGTGGGCAGGTTCTGCGTTACATAAACGCTCAGGCCGGGATCGTAGATCGCCAGGCGGCCTTTGAAAGGGTCGATGGCGAAAACCGTGGCCTGCGGCGACAGACGGTAGATCGTGCGGACGCTCGTTCCCGAACGAAGATCGGCCGAGACCTGTGCAAAGAACGACTGGAAAATATCGTTCTCAAAAACGCTTTGCGGATCGGTGATACCGGCGGCAGACAGCTTTTGCCCCGCACCGTAAGAATATCCCGCTGATGCCGAGAACGGCCCGTTCAGGCGGCGGTTGTAAACCACGCGAAATCCGCGTGCTTCGCCCTGCTGCGAAGCCGTCAGGTCGCTGAAACCATCGCCTTCGAGCGTAGTGAGGTCAAATGTATTTATGCCGACGCCGCGTCCCTGTACTGTGTCAAAGAACACTGCGGCGTCGATCGAAGAACGATAGTCCAGAACACGCTCAATGCCGAATTCCAGCCTCGTACTGCGGTTTAGCTGCGGTTTGCCCTCTACAAAGGCAAGATCCTCGATCGCGACGGGCTCGGCAAAGGCGAAGCTTGCACCTTCGAGCTCCATCGCGCGTGCCCAACTGCGTTCTACGGTCTGCGGCGTGAACGAGGCACGCACACGGGTCTTTGAGTCGGCGTCGAACTGCAGCCCGAACCTCGGGCTGACCGCCGAATCGCCGCCGGAGCCGACGAACCGCGAATAATCAAGGCCGTAAACGACGATGATGCCCTCGCGGACGCGCCATTCGTCCAGAGCCTGAAACGTGGCCTGGCCAAGCGTATCGCTGGTTCCGGTGAGGATGCCGAGCTTGCTGACCGAGCCGGTTACCCTGAAATTATGTGCTCCGGCGCGATAGTTCAGCGTGGTTTCGATACGCTGAGGTGCCGAGCGGCCCAAGCCGGTTTGGCCGGCGAGTATGATATCAAGGTCTCGATTGATCGGAATGAGCGTCGCGGCGTTGAGTCCGGCGAATGATCCGCCGCGATTTGCCGCAAAATAGCTTTCGGCGATGGTCTGGCCTTTTCGCGTTACATCGCGTTCGTCGCGGACGGGCTCTTCTGCGACAGGCTCTTCGCCCTCGCTGTTCTGATAGATCGAGCGGTTTATCTGCGATGCGCGGATGCGCCACTTTGAGCTGTTTCGGTCAACGCGGCTTTCGGGCATAGTATTGCCGCCGCCTGCGCGTTCCAGCTTGATGCCATAGCTGAGTTCGGCGGCACGGCCGACCTCGACACCGAGCAGGCGAGCCGGCGTAAAGCCGTTCGCGACCGCGGTCAGCGTGTAGCTGCCGGGCAGGACCTTGAGCAAAAAGCTGCCGTCGCGGCCTGCGGCGACCTGGCGGAAGAGCTTTGACGTGCTGTTTCGGATGACGGAAACGGTCGCTCCTGAGATGGGCGAGCCGGCGGCGTCGCGGACGACGCCTTTGATGATGCCTATATTACTGCCGCGTTCGGCTGATGCGGTGACCTCAACGGTTTCGGCCGCGAGTGCATTCTGCGCTGAAAAGCCAGCCGCAATGAACGCGACGGCAGTCAGAACCCTGCATAATCGGCTAAAACCCATAAGTGCCCGCAATACAAGCAACTTTCGTATTCTGTTCCCAAAAATCAAGTGTGTCAAGCCCTTGGGGCAACGTGAACGTCTGCGGTTGGGATGCGATTAACTTGACAAAGTTTGCCCTCAGGCTAGAATTAAGTCTTGCTTTTCAGCGTTCTACCGGAGACGTGGCTGAGTGGCTGAAAGCGGCGGTTTGCTAAACCGTTGTACTCCAAAAGGGTACCACAGGTTCGAATCCTGTCGTCTCCGCCATCATTTTCAGCGGCCGCCTGCTTTCAGCGGGCGGTTTGTGTTTTGGGGACATCTCCCCGGTCTCTGCGCCTTTCCCGGCGGTCTCTGCGTTGATGTTTCGCAAACGCCGAGATAGCAGAGGTTGGCGCGGAGGCCGCAGAGAAGATTCGTCACCTACTGCGTAGGCATTCCGACCGCCGCCGATACACAGCCGAGGCCTTTGCGTTCTTTGCGGCTTTCCGTGAAAATCATCGTTTATGACTACTCGCGTCAGATTCGCACCTTCGCCGACCGGTTATCTGCATATCGGTTCGGCACGCACCGCGCTTTTCAATTATCTTTACGCACGCCACACCGGCGGCAAATTCCTGCTCAGGATCGAGGATACGGACCTTGCACGATCGACCGAGGAATCGACGCGTTCGATACTCGACGGCCTCGAATGGCTCGGTTTCGCTCCTGACGAGGAGATCGTTTTTCAGTCCGACAACGCCGACAAACACCGCGAGACCGCCCGAAAACTGCTTGCCGAAGGCAAAGCGTATCGCGATTTCACGCCAAAAGAAGCTCCGTCCGATGCCAATGTAAAGGACGCGATAAAGGAACGCGCCCGTGCGCAGGGTGCCGACAAGAACATGCGCGACAATCCGTTTCGCGATCTGCCGCGAGAAGAAAGCGATGCACGTGCCGCTGCAGGCGAGCCTTTTGCGATCCGCCTGAAGGTCGCCGAGCACGGCCGCACGGCGTTTGACGATAAGGTTTACGGCCTGCAGGAACGCGATTACGCCGACACCGAGGACCTCGTCCTGCTGCGTTCGGACGGACATCCGCTTTATAACCTTGCCGTCGTCTGCGACGACATCGAGATGCAGATAACGCACGTCATCCGCGGCCAGGACCATCTGACGAACACGCACAAACAGATCCTCATTTACGAAGCTTTGGGCGTCACGCCGCCTACGTTCGCACACCTGCCGCTGATCATGGCTCCGAATAAGGGCAAGCTGTCGAAACGCAAACACGGCGAGGTCGTTTCGATGACAACTTATCGCGACGCGGGGTTCTTGCCCGAGGCGTTTCGCAATTCGCTGGCACTGCTCGGCTGGTCCGCCGGCGAAGAGCAGGAGATCTACACGCTCGACGAACTCATCGAAAAATTCTCACTCGAGGGCATTCACCGCTCGAACGCCGTATTCAATTTCAGCCAGGACGACCCGCGAAAATGGACCGACGACAAGGCCATCTGGATGAACGCCGAATACATCCGCACGATGCCGCTCGACGAGCTGCTGCCGCATGTCAAAGCCGAGTTGAAAGCCGCAAAATTGTGGAAAGACGAATACGCCGACGACCTGCCCGACACGGACGATCCGGCGTTTGCTGACAGCTTACAGCTATTAGCTGACAGCTATTCAGCGAACTCGCCGATCGATTCCACGGCCTGGTTTTTGCACACGATCGACGTGATCCGTGCACGCTTTTTCACGCTCAAGGATTTCTCGTCGCAAGGCCGCGCGTATTTCAGCGAAGACTACGATTTCGACCCCGCAGCCATAGCAAAGAACCTGACCAAATTCCCCGAACTCGCGACGTGGCTGCCGGAATTGGCGGATCGATTCGAGACTGAATTTGACGGCGCGGACAGCCCGCCCGCTGACGCAGGCGGTTCTGACAATGAGGTTGCCGGCCTGCCGTATTCCGAAGCCAACATCGAAACCGTCGTCAAAGCTTTCACCGAAGAAAAAGGTACAAAACTCGGCGTCATCATGAACGGAGCTCGCACACTCCTAACAGGCGTCGCCGTCGGCCCGTCAATGCTCTCCGTCTTCGAGATCATCGGCCTCGAACGAACCCTGATGCGCCTAAGAAGCCAGGTCGCGTGGAATGCTTTATGACTGAAATTTGCTGAAAGCAAATCAGCATAACCTTTAACAAAGGTAACCCAAATCGCAGACTATGAAACATCACTTCGCAGACTTCTTGGACAGAACGGGCGATTATTGGACGACAATTCCGAACAGAAAAAGATTTTCGTACCTTGCGGATTCTGACATTCCAAACAAAGACCAAGTAAGGATCCTGACAATAAGTAAAACTCACGACAAGGCTAATTGGGAACAGATTTTTGAGTGCCCGAACCTTGAAGAACTCACGCTTCATGAGCCAAGCAAAGAACAGGTTCAAGCAATTCGCAAACTGACAAATGTTAAGAGATTAAGAATAACTTTTTTCAGAGCGTCCGACATCGACTTCATAAGTGATTCGCAAAATTTGGAAGAGTTAATCCTTGAGTATGTCTCAGGATTTTCGGACCTAGCGCCATTAAGAAGGTTAAAAAAATTAAGATCGGTTCACTTAGAAAATTTACGGCGAGTGACTGACTTTGGCGGAATCTCAGGTTTAGACAGTTTAAGGTACATCCACATTAGCGGAACTCTTGATTGGAGCCAGCCTGTACAAAACTTTGACTTTTTAAGTGAAGTTCCAAACCTGGAAGTTTTTAGCTTGGGCTTCGGAGTCAGGTTATTGAATCCAGAATTTCCCATCTTTAAATCATTAATTCAGCACAAAAAGATCAAGCAGCTAAGGATCGGTCGGGCATTCTGTAGCTTAGAAGACTATGCGTTTGCTGAAGTTATGCTTGGGAAAGATAAAATTACTTACGCAAATGGTGTCCCAGTTGAACTCTTCTATGAGAATAGCGGACGAATTGAATTTTTAGGGAAAGGCATGAGAAGTATTTCAGCAAAATACTCGGTAGAGAAATGTCAGCAAATCTCTCGGCAGTATGAAGAAATGAAACGAAGAGCAGAAGAATATTTATCGAGCTACTCGTCTTAGTCAAAAATGAAAGCCCTCTTAATTTCAATGGGAACTCGCGGCGATGTCGAGCCGTTCCTAGCGGTGGGCGAGGTTTTGCGTGAACGGGGTTGGGAGGTTGTTTGTTTGTTTCCGGAGCAGTTTCGCGGGATGACCGATGCGATGGGGTTTCGGTTTCATGGGTTCAGCGAAGAGTTTCTCAAACTGATCGACGGCAGCGACGCGAAGGAGATATTAGGCGGCGAAGGCGGGCCGTTCAGCCGCGTAAAAAACTGGGCTTCGCTTGCAAAAAAAGGAATGAAGCTCGCGAGTGAATCTGTCGAGGTCCAGCATCGCGTCCAGATCGACGAAGCTCCCGACCGCATCATCTATCACCCAAAATGCAATACGGCGATCGTCTGGGGAATGGCGAATCCGGGACGGGCGATCCAGCTCGCTCCGATACCGGGGCTCGCCCACGCCGTAGATGATTTCGCCCCGATGTGGAAAGACTTTGGCCGCATCGTGAATCGGGCGAGCTATCGGCTGATCAATTGGTTCAAGGCGTTCGCCGTGAAGAGATTTACCAAGAAATATATTCGGGACCTTGGGTTTACGAAACTCTCCGTAGCCGAGATAAACCGTGCATTGCTCGATACGGAAAGAACGATCTACACCGTTTCGCCGAGTTTGTTCAAGCGGCCCGGTTATTGGCCGCAAACTGCCGAGGTCGTCGGTTATTTTGAACGGGACAAGGCCGTCGATTGGCAACCGGACGAGCGGCTTACCGAGTTTCTAAAAACCCACGAGAAGATCGTCTTCATCAGCTTTGGCAGCATGACGAATACAAAGCCGCGTGAGAAAACGGAGGCGATAGTAAACGTTCTAAAAAAGCAAAATATTCCCGCGATCATCAACACGTCGTGGGGCGGTTTGTGCGAGATCGACGATGCACCGGAACACGTAATGTTCGTCAGCGATGTACCGTATGACTGGCTATATCCGCAGATCTACGCGGTCGTGCATCACGGCGGTTCGGGCTCGACGCATATGGCGGTGAAATACGGCCTGCCGGCTCTCGTCGTCCCGCACGCCCTCGATCAGCCGTTCTGGGGAAGCATCATTCACAAAAACGGCCTCGGCCCCGAACCGCTGCCGATAAAGAACCTGAATGAGGGTGCTTTTGGTTCACGGATCCTCGATCTGTGTAATAATAAGAAATACAAAGCAGAAGCGGCACTAATATCGCAGCCAGTTTCCCGAGAGGCAAGCCGAGACGAATTGTTTCACATCATTGCGCGAGAATACGAGGAATTATGAAAGGATATAAATCAAACATCGAAAAAGAGACGCTGAAGAACAAGAACTTCCGCAAGGTTCTTTACACCTCGGCCTACAGCCAGCTTGTGCTGATGAGTTTGCTGCCGAAAGAAGAGATCGGCGCCGAGACGCATCCTGAAAATGACCAGTTCGTTCGATTCGAAGGCGGTACAGGGCGTGTCATCATCGATGACAACAAATACACGGTAAAAGACGGCGACGCCGTCGTCATTCCGGCGGGTGCCCGTCACAACGTGATCAACACATCGGCGACCGACGAGCTGAAGATCTACACCATCTATTCGCCGCCGCACCACAAGGACCAGATCGTCCGCAAGACCAAGGAAGAGGCAGAAGCGAACGAAGAGGAATTTGACGGCAAGATGACCGAAAAACGCAAAGCAAAGAAGATCGATGCAAAACCCTGACGTCGTCGATTACAACGAAGCCCGGTCGCCGGCGGAACGCGAGATCTGCGAACTGCTGGCGGCTGAGATCGGCCGCGGCCTGCCAAAGGCCGAGAACAAGATCTGGCACCGCCATCCGGTGTGGTTCCTCGACGGAAATCCGATCGTCGGTTACAGCAAACTCAAGAGCGGCATCAGGTTGATGTTCTGGAGCGGTGCCGATTTTGACGAACCGGATCTCAAACCCGGTACCGGCAAATTCAAAGACGCGTCGATCACCTACACTTCGGCCGATAAGATCAATGTGCGCGACCTAAAACGTTGGCTCAAAAAATCCAAAGAGATCCAGTGGGACTACAAAAATATCATTAAGCGAAAGGGCAGGCTTGAGAGACTGAAGTATTTTTCCCTAAACCTCAATTATCCGGTTCCGCACCGGCGATGACAGGACGATCGTCGTCGTCGTGATGCCGTAGGGTGTTAGGCGGTCGATGACTTCCTGCAGGTGTTCGACCGACGCGACGGCAACCTTCATTATGAATGAATCGCCGCCGGTGCCGCGGTGGCATTCGAGCACTTCATTCGACTCTTGCGCGACCTCGATAATGTGGCTGTAATCGACGCCCGTAATGCTCATACGGACGAACGCCGTTATCGGCAGCCCGACCTTTGTTGTGTCGATCTGTGCGCGATAGCCCATGATGATGCCGGCGTCCTCCAGCTTGCGGACGCGTTCGATAACGGCGGGCGTCGTCAGCCCGACGCGGCGGCCGAGCTCGGCGTAGCTGATACGTGCGTCGGTTTGCAGCTCTACAAGTATCTTGCGGTCAATTTCGTCGATCATTGCACGTCTAGTTTAGAAAATAAATCAAATATCGCAAACAAACATATATTGTTAGGCGAAATGCGTTCCTAAACTTATCAACCCCATTCAGCGGCGTTGCAAATTGCGTTAAACTAATACGTTCAAACGCAAGTAGTATCTCCCGGCATCGAATCTTTGAAACATTGAAACGCTATGCTGACAGAAACCGCCGCCGCAACATCCGATTTTGCCATCGAAAATTTTCAGGTGTCTGACGCCGATCTGCCCGAATTTCGGGATATGAAGTTCGAGAAGATCAACGAGCTTCACCTCGATCATCCCGGAGCGAACGACCCGCAATACCGCGCCCGCCGCGACGAGATCGCCGGCTATGCACGCAGTTTTCGCGAAACCGGCGAGATCACCGACGTCGATTACACCCCGCGTGAACAGCGCGTCTGGCGATACGTCGCCGAGGAGCTGGAAGAGCTGCATGAAAAGCACGCGTCGCCGTTCTACCTGCGGGCAAAACGCGACCTCGGCATCACGACGGAGCGGATCCCGCAGCTTACCGAGATGAATCGCCGTTTGCGCGAGCTGACCGGCTTTCGCCTCGCTCCGATCGAAGGGCTCGTTGAAACACGTGCATTTTTGTCGTGGCTGTCGTATCGAGTGATGCTCTGTACGCAGTACATCCGCCATCATTCGCAGCCCGCCTACACGCCCGAACCCGACATCGTCCACGAAGCCATCGGCCACATCCCGATGTTCACAAATCCGAATTTTGCCGATTTTTCGCAGTTCATCGGCCTCGGCGCACGCATCGCGACCGACAAACAGATCGAGGAGCTCGGGCGGCTGTATTGGTTCACGGTCGAATTCGGCCTGGTCGAGCACGAAGGCGACATCAAGGCTTACGGCGCAGGGCTGCTCTCAAGTTTCGGCGAACTGGAACACGCGTTCTCAGACAAGGTCGAACGCCGCCCGTTCGACCTCGAACAGGTCATCAACCACGAATACACCTACAGCGACATGCAGCCGGTGCTGTACGTGATACCGAGCTATGCAGAGCTGAAAGAGGTGACGCGGAAATACATCGAATCATTTGGTCAAAAGTAGTATGTTTGGAATATGGAAGAGCTAATAGAAATTAACCCCAAGGTCATGGTTGGCAAACCCGTGATAAAGGGCACGAGGATCACAGTCGAGCTTGTAATTGGAAAGCTCGCAGCAGGCGACTCGATCGATGAGATCTTGGCATCATACCCTCATCTGAATCGTCAGCAGATACTTGCCTGCTTGGAGTATGCGCACAAGTCAATGAGCTCTGACTTCGTGTTCCCGTTAGTTAACGAAGCGGCATGAAGATCCTTGCGGATGAGAGCATTGAGAGCGAGATTGTTCGCGCACTGCGCGCTTTCGGACATGAAGTCGTCGACATCAAGGAGATCAGCCCCGGCATTGAGGATATCGAAGTGCTTGCGAGAGCGGCCGTGTCTGAAGCGATATTGCTCACAAACGACAAAGATTTTGGCGAACTGATCTACCGCGACCAGCTTATCTCGAGCGGCGTAATACTGCTTCGATTTGGCAAACTTGAAATTAACGAAAGGATCGAGTTGCTGAAAACGGTATTAGAAGAACAAGAGGCAAAACTGACCAGTTCGTTCACGGTTGTTTCCGCTGTTGGCGTCAGGATCAGGAAATAGGTGGTAATCGCCTCGGCGGTGAGTGGGAATCGGCGATCAAGCCTTAGATTCGAATTGCAGCCGGTGCTGTACGTGATACCGAGCTATGCAGAACTGAAAGAGGTGACGAGGAAGTATATCGAAGGCTTCGGAAAATAGTTGTCTTATCGGACAACCTTGTATAGAATAGTATGGGCGAGGAAGTAAGAACAGTCATTCTGTTCAAACGGTATTTTGACGAGTTCTTTGACGAGCAACCGCCTAAGGTGCAGGAGAAATTATACTGGTCGATCAAGATCTTACGAACAGTCGAAGATATACCACGAAATCATTTGAAATCGCTGGCCGGTACTAATGGGCTGATGGAAATGCGAACCCAGTTTGGCGGCAACATCTATCGCGTATTCTGCTTTTTCGACGAGGGGAAGATCGTTGTTCTAATGAATGGCTTTCAAAAGAAAACCGAAAAGACGCCGCAAAATGAGATCGATCGTGCATTGAGGATCAGAGAGGAATATTATGCTGAAAAAGGGTGACATTAGAACGCTAGATGAGTTTGCCGATGAAAAATTCGGAAAGGTCGGAACGCCTAGGCGAGACAACGTCGAACAAGGATTTGAGGAATTCAAACTGGGCTATCTGATCCAAGAAGCTCGTAAGAAGAAAGGCATGACGCAGCAGGAACTTGCAGATAAGGCAGGAACGAATAAGGCATACATCTCGCGGGTCGAGAACGATATTAAAGACGTGCGGCTTTCAACTCTTCGCAAGATCGTCGAAACAGGCCTCGGCGGTGAGTTAGAGTTGGCGATAAAGCTCTGATTGCGGACGCGAATCTTGGATCTATGGAATATAGAAGAAATGCGATTTTATTCATGGCCTGCCTTTTCATATTGTCCGGGGCAAGGTTCATTTCGGCGCAAGAATTCAAGTCGGATAACTGGTTCCCAGTTTATGTAGATGGCAAGGCTGGATTTATTGACCGCGAGGGAAGAATCGTATTAGAGCCAAAGTATGATGGGGCGTCTTATTTTTATGAAGGCATGGCAAGGGTGTCTTTTGGACGAGACACAATAATCACTGAGGGCTTTAGCCAAGGCTTTATCGATGAATCGGGTGCCGTTGTGATCCGTGGTAATTGGGATGCTACCTCCCATTTTTCGGAAGGGCTTGCGGCCGTTGGTTATGACCAAACAAAGCAGGAATTCAAAATTGGCAACCGAACATATTACAGTTCGGCATCGCATCCGTGGTACCGGTGGGGTTTCATTGATAAAAGCGGAGCGATTGTAATTGACACTAAATTTACCAGTGTTTCCGAATTTCGCGACGGAATTGCTGTAGCGGCGGTTCCGGTGATGTCCGAATGGAAGTATGGGTATATTGATAAGTCAGGAAATTGGATTATCCAGCCCAAGTTTGAGCATGCAAGTCAGTTTTCCGAAGGACTTGCCAGAGTCTTTAGTGGCGGAAAATACGGTTTCATCGATAGAAACGGAACTTTTGTAGTCAACCCGCAATTATCTTCCGCGTTTGATTTCTCTGAAGGTCTGTCATGCGTCCAGATCGGCGGGGACGTGACGAAACCAGTTGGGATGTCCCTTTTAAACAAGCGTGGAAGGCATGCGTTCATTGATAAGACCGGTCGGGAAGTTATCAAGATGAAAAGGTCCAATTGCCAGTCGTTCTCTGAGGGCCTAGCCAGATTCGAGAACTATGGGGATTACGGAGAAGGATTTATTGACCGGACTGGAAAAGTAATAATTCCGCCAAACGGGATGGGCGGGCAATCGGACTTTTCCGAGGGTCTTAAGTTCGTGATTAGAGCCGAGGGAAAATTGGGCTTCATCGATCGAACCGGGACGCTTGTCATAGATTCTCCATTCGGCAAAATGAATGATTTCTATCGGGGTCTTGCAGAGGTTTGCGAAAGCTACGATTTCGGAGCGAAATGCGGATATATAGATAAAACAGGCAAGGTCATTTGGCCTCCTAGTCGTTGAATTGGATTAAATGTCATGGTCACAGAATCAAATACAGCAGTTCAAACAAATACGGCGGTGGCGACTTCGTTAATTGAAACACTTAAGTCCGATTCACGAACGACCGAACATGGCGATTAGCAATAGAAAGAAAATTGAAACTGCGATCATCACGCTGGATCAGGTCGAGAGGCGGATATATTTGTAGCGTGGTGAAAAGGTCATGCTCGACAGCGAGCTGGCGGCGATGTACGGCGTGACAACCAAACGTCTAAATGAGCAGGTGAAACGGAATCTTGATCGCTTTCCGGATGACTTTTGCTTCCAGCTGACCGAAGACGAGTACGTGTCTTTGAGGTCGCAGAATGCGACCTCAAAGCCGGGACGCGGGGGACGGCGATATATGCCCTATGTTTTCACCGAACAAGGTGTTGCCATGTTGTCCAGTGTGTTGAACAGCGAGCGGGCAGTTCAGGTGAACATCGCGATAATGCGGGCTTTCGTAAATATGCGGAGGCTGGCGGCGACGAATGACGAGATCAATAAGAAACTCACGCAGATCGAGAAAGAGCTCGGCGAGCACGATGGACATTTCAAACAGGTATTTGCAGCGATCCGAGCGATGATGGCTCCCGCAAAACAACCGAAACAGATCGGGTATATTCAAAATAAGAAAGCAAAGCAATGATCACAGAAACAAGCGTAACAGTTGAAACAAATACAGCGGTGGCGAATCCGCTTGGGCTTAAGAAGATACACCACGTCGAGTTTTACGTTGGGAATGCTAAGCAGGCGGAGTTCTATTACCGCAAAGCGTTCGGGTTTTCGCGGCATGCTTACTCGGGGCTTGAGACGGGCAATCGCGAATCGACGAGCTATGTGATGCGGCAGGGCAATATCAATTTTGTCCTGACGGCAGCGATGGGGCCGGAGCATCCGGCGGCGGAGCACGTCAAGCTGCACGGCGACGGCGTAAAGGACATTGCGTTCTACGTCGAGGATGCCGATCACGCGTTCAACGAAGCCGTCCGCCGCGGTGCGACGCCGGTCGTCGAACCGCACGACTGGCAGGACGAGAACGGCAGCATCCGCCACGCCGCCATCGCGACCTACGGCGACACGATCCATTCGTTCATCTCGTACAACACGAATAACGGACACAATTATTCAGGGCCTTTCCTGCCGGGATTTGTTGAGCAGAAGGTCGAGGGCGACGGCGTCGGGCTGATGTTGGTCGATCACATCGTAGGTAACGTCGAACTCGGCAAAATGAACTATTGGTGTGATTTTTATCGCGACGTGCTTGGATTTTTCCGATACATTACGTTTGACGACAAGGACATCTCGACCGAATATTCGGCGCTGATGTCGATCGTGATGTCGGACGGCCAGCACAATATAAAATTCCCGATAAACGAGCCCGCCGAGGGCAAAGGCGGCAAATCGCAGATCCAGGAATATATCGATTTTTACCGTTCGGCCGGTGCTCAGCACGTGGCTTTGCTATGCCGAGACGTGATGCACACGGTCGAAAAGCTGCAGCAGAACGGCGTCGAATTCCTCCGCGTGCCTGACACTTATTACGAAGAGCTGCCTGACCGCGTCGGCCCGATCGATGAAGACATCGACGAACTCAAACGCCTCGGCATCTTGGTCGATCGCGACGACGAAGGCTACCTATTGCAGATATTCACCAAGCCGGTCGAAGACCGCCCGACGGTGTTCTACGAAATTCTGCAACGCAAAGGCTGCAAGGGCTTTGGCAAAGGCAATTTCAAGGCGCTGTTCGTATCGATCGAAGAAGAGCAGCGGCGGCGTGGAAATCTTTAGGGGCCATTGCCCGCGAAAAACGCGAAAGGACACGGATCGTTTCACATGGTGTCAAAATGATGAACTTCCGGCGGTTCAAAGCGTCAGACACTGACGCGGTCGTTGCGATCTTTCGGTCAAACATTCCGAAGTATTTTGTCGAATCGGAAGAATCCGAACTGCGGGAATTTTTGGCGGTCGGCGTTGAGAATTATTAAGTTCTTGAGCTCGATGGCGAGGTAGCCGGTGCAGGCGGCATCGCGACCGGGTTGATAAACAAGCTCCGTGAGATAGCCCGCGAGCGAGGTGCGTGGGTGATCTATGTTCAGGCCGACGACGGCGATGACCCGGCGGTCAAGCTTTACGAATCGCTTGGCACGGGCGAAACATTCACGGCGCAAAGTACTCAGCCACGCGGCTGAGAATGCTGAAAACACCTAGCGCATATGAGATCAACATTAGGACCAAGGCAGTGTTTATCTGGCTTTCGGCACTGTCGACGTTGCCGATCGCGGCGTCATTCCGAGCTCGGTTTGCGACGATCGATGCTGCGATGCCGCCGGCACAGCAGAATATAATGCTGAACAAGCTCAGGATGAAGATGGTGTTAGCCTTTTTTGTTATTGCCGCCTGTCGTTCGATATCGGCAGGAGTTTGATCAATACCCAGAATTGACATAGGAATTTGCAGCCCTCAGGCTGACGTTCACAAAATTGAGTTTTCGAGAATAATGCTGACATTATACTTATCGGAGGGAGATTGTAAAACGCCGATGCGGATCGCAGTGTTATCAGAACCATATGTTCCGCCAATTTCATATTGAAGACACTGAGGCGGTCGTTGCGATCTTTCGGTCGAACATACCGAAGTATTTCCTGGAAACGGAAGAAACGGAACTGCGGGAATTTTTGGCGGGCGGCGTTGAAAATTATTACGTTCTTGAGCTCGATGGCGAGGTGGTCGGTGCAGGCGGTATTGCGTTGAACGCAGATGATACCGTATCGCTCTGTTGGGGAATGGTTCATAACGATCATCTCGGAACAGGTTTGGGCAAGCTGCTGACGGAGCATCGTTTGGATCGATCGCAAGAGCTGTTTGCCGGCAAACCGATAGTTACGAGCACGTCCCAGCATACCGAAGGGTTTTACAAAAAGTTCGGTTTTGTGACGCTCGAACGCACGCCCGACGGCTTTGGGCCGGGGATCGATATTTGCAGGATGCGAAAGGAGATCGGTGGATAGAATATCTATATGAAGTTCATTTCTGACAAGCTGTCGAAAATGCACCCATTGGATATATTATTCCGCGCGATGATACTCAGCATTGGCTTGTTGTTCTTTGGTTTTGCGGCTTGGCAGGCTGTCGGATCGATCCGGACGATAATGACCTACGACAGATATTCGGCCGAGGTCAAAAGCTGCCGTTCGGACAGTTCGCCCAATGCGCGTTTTAGTTTCTATTCCTGCGATGTCAGATATCAGGTCGATTCAGGCAGGCGTTCGGCCTCTGTCGATAAACTGCTGTTCAGTTATGACGAGGGCGATCAGCTGGACATTTACATCGGCAGAGGCGAGCAGTACAGCGTGCGGGCCGGCGGATTTGTGGGCCTTTGGGGTATACCGACATTGCTTAGCGTGATCGGCACGGCATTTTTTGCCTTCGCGGTATGGCCGAGCAAAGAAAAGAGAACTTAGGATTAAGACGTTTGGTGGAACATGGAAACAAAATATCAAACAGGTTTTGGAAATGAGTTTGCTACAGAGGCCGTCGCCGGGGCTTTGCCGATCGGGCGAAATTCGCCGCAAAAAGCGCCGTTAGGGCTTTACGCCGAGCAGCTTTCAGGCACGGCGTTCACTGTGCCGCGGTCGGGGAACAAGCGGACGTGGACGTACCGCATACGGCCGAGCGTGATGCACAAGCCATTCGAGCGGCTCGAAAACCGCCGATGGCTGAGCAAACCTGACTTGGACGACGTCACGCCGAATCAGCTTCGTTGGGATCCGCTGCCGCTGCCGACGGAACCGACAGACTTTGTTGACGGCATCACGACGATCGCTCTCAACGGCGACCTGTTCTCGCAGGCCGGCATCGGCATACATATCTACGCCTGCAACAAAGGCATGGACGGCCGCTATTTCTACAACGCCGACGGCGAGATGCTTATCGTGCCTGAAATGGGCTCGCTTACGATATACACCGAACTCGGCGTGATCGAAGTGTCGCCCGGCGAGGTGTGCTGCATACCGCGGGGCGTGCGGTTTCGCGTTGAGATCGACGGCATTGCACGCGGTTACATTTGCGAGAACTACGGTGCGCATTTCAAGCTGCCCGACCTCGGCCCGATCGGTGCGAACGGCCTCGCGAACCCGCGTGATTTCGAAACGTCGGTCGCGTGGTATGAGGACGTTGACGGCGATTTCGAACAGGTCGCGAAGTTCGGCGGCAATCTGTGGCGTTGCGAGATAGATCATTCGCCGCTCGACGTCGTCGCGTGGCACGGCAACTACGCGCCGTATAAATACGACCTCCGCCGTTTCAACACCATCGGATCGATATCGTTCGATCATCCCGATCCATCGATCTTCACTGTTTTAACGTCGCCGTCCGGCGAGCCCGGCGTGGCGAATTGCGATTTCGTGATCTTCCCGGATCGCTGGCTGGTCGGCGAGGATACGTTCCGCCCGCCGTGGTACCACCGCAACTACATGTCCGAATACATGGGGCTGATCTACGGTGCCTACGACGCCAAAGAGGAAGGCTTCGTCCCCGGCGGCGGCTCGCTCCACAACCAGATGTCGGCACACGGCCCGGACCTCGACGCGTTTGAAAAAGCGACGAACATGGACCTCGTCCCGCAAAAACTCTCGGGCACGATGGCGTTTATGTTTGAATCACGCTACATTATCCGCCCGACAAAATTCGCCATGGAAACCGCGAGTTTGCAGCATAACTACAGCGACGTGTGGCAGGGGTTGAGGAAGAATTATGAGGCTTGATAGCGGCATTGCTGTATAATGTTGACCGATGCCGACGATCCTACGCTTTCAGGGCTATCGATTCTATTTCTATAGCCATGAGCCGAACGAACCGCCGCATGTGCATGTAGATAGATCTGGGATGTCGGCAAAATTTTGGCTCGAGCCCGTTGCATTCGCGAGAAATCGGGGATTCTCACCTCGGGAGCTACGGGAAATCGAACGCTTGGTCACTGAGCATCAAGAACATTTTTGGGAGGCGTGGTATGAATTCTTTGGCGATAGCGGCAGATGAACGCGTAGCCTCGGTCGAGGTAAATGAGGATGAGATCGCCGTCCGCCTGATGGACGGCCGCAGAATTTCTGCACCGCTTGCGTGGTATCCGCGACTGCTTCATGCGACCGACGAGCAGCGGCAAAACTGGGAGATCGCGGGCGGCGGCTACGGGATCCATTGGCCCGACATTGACGAGGACCTCAGCACCGAAGGCCTTCTCCGCGGTGCTCCCGCTCCCGAACCGTCACTGGCAGTTAGGCCTTAGCTTTCCTAAGCGACGTCCGGCAGGGGCTGAAGAAGAATTTTAAGGGAGACTGATGCCGCCAAAAGTAAGAATAAGCAGTTCGGCTGTCAGCCGGTCTATCCCGACCGATGTCGGTGTAAAGGCGGCCGAGATAGCCTCCGACCTGGCCGAAGCGAACGGCATCGTCTGTGCGCTGGCGGGCGGCATCGCGATGCACATTTATGGTTTCACTCGGGCAACGACGGATGTTGATCTGATCGCGTCGGAAAAACTTCCGCTTACGAGCAAAAAGAAGCTAACTTTTGGCGGCGAGAGCTATCGAATAAAGGTCGGGAAACGCGAGGTACAGGTCGACGCCATCGTTCGTAATGATGAGCTGACCGCGATATATCAGGCCGCTCTCGCAGACGCTCTTGAGACGGACGCGAACGTTAAGATAATCTCGCCTGAATGGATGGCGATCCTCAAGCACCTGGCCGGCCGTGCGAAGGACAAGCTCGACCTCATCTGGCTGCTGCAGCAGGACGGATTGGTCGACCGGAAAAAGGTTCAGAAAAATCTCGTAAAGGCTATCGGTAAACAGTCCGCTTTCTTTGTTTACGAAGAAATGAAGAGCGAATTCGACTATGCTGATTTTCTGAAGATGCGAGAGCAGTCGAAATGACAGGTCTGCTGCATCTGCCCTTGTCGCTTTTTCGCGCTCCCGAGCTATTTTGAAATGTCCACTTAGCGAAGAAGGCTGAAAATTGTTTCCCAAAGCACCGAAGAATCGGCTATTATTAGGCCATGCAGACTTTGGCAAGGATCACATTCGACCCCCAAGTGATGGGCGGGAAGCCTTGTATTCGCGGTATGCGTGTAACGGTCGGGACGATCGTCGGGCTTGTTGCGTCCGGGCATTCGACCGAGGAGATCTTGAAGGCTTATCCTTACCTTGAGGCCGCGGACATAAGCGAGGCCTTGGCTTACGCAGCTTGGCGGTCTGAAGAGATCGAGGCCGTGCTTGCTTGATGAAGATCCTGATCGACATGAATTTGTCGCCTAGCTGGGTCGACTATCTCAGTGACGCCGGATTCGAATCGATGCACTGGTCTTCGATCGGCGATGCAGATTCCTCGGACAGTGTGATCTTTGATCACGCTCGTGAAAACGGCTTCATCATATTCACGCATGACCTGGATTTCGGAACCATCCTTGCTCACACTCAAGCGATAAGCCCCAGCGTTATACAGATACGGGCTCAGGACATTTTGCCGGCAACTGCTTCAAGGCGCTTCGTTGCGATCCTAGAGAAATATCGCGAATTCTTGGAAAAAGGTGCATTAGTGGTCATCGATGAAAGTCGGGCTCGGGTACGCATACTACCTTTAAAGCAGTAGCATTCTGAAAAAAATTAGGATCACGCAAAAATTTATGTCAATCAAAAGATCAGCAGAAGCAAAATGGAGCGGCAGCATTACCGAGGGCAAGGGGAGCGTAAAGCTTGAGAGCGGTGCGTTCGAGGGGCCGTATTCGTTCAACGCCAGGTTCGGTGACGATACGACGATGACGAACCCCGAGGAATTGATCGCCGCGGCGCATGCCGGGTGTTTCACGATGGCGTTTTCGGGCTTTTTGGGACGTGCGGGCTACGAGGCGACGAGCATCGAGACCAAAGCGGTCGTCCACGTTGAAAAGGAAGAGGCCGGGTTCTCCATCCCGCGTATCGACCTGATCACCGAGGCGGTCGTGCCGAATATCACCGACGACGAGTTTCAGGAAGTAGCGAAGAACGCAAAAGAAAAATGCCCCGTCTCGCGCGTGCTTGCCGGTGCGGAGATCACGCTCGACGCGACTCTGAAGAGCTAATCAGACGACACCAGATCGAGTTTCGTTTTCGAAACGTCGACGAGCGGCCCCAGCTCGTACACGTTGCGATAGCCGTAGGTGTACAGCGAAATGTACGTCGAAATGTTTAGCGACGCCGTCGCCATTTTCCGCGGGAAAGGGTCTTCCGCGCCTTCGAAATTGTTGTTGCAATAGATCAGTATCCGCGTATTCCTGTCGGGGAACAGCGTCGCCAGGCTGTCGACCGTGATGTCCGGAAAGCTCAGATTCACGGCACCTTTGACGTGCATTTCGCGGTACTTTTCCGCACTGCGTGCGTCGAGTATCACGGTGCCGGGCTCGCGGCTCATGCGTATGAACTCCGCTTCCGTCAGCCGCCGTTTCTCGCGGTGTTCGGCTGCCTCGTTCGCTATCCGCAGATAGCCTTTCATATCGATCGCCGGATTCGGTATGCCGCCGCCGATCTGCCCAAAACCCAAAAACGCCGCCAACAATATAGCGAAACTCAGTGCAATAGCTTTCATCGTATTACCTCACTCTTATAACCAGAACGCCCCTGTGATGCCGGGCTTGCAAGATGAGGTGCCCGAAATATCGATTGCCCGAGCATCGCATTTCAGGTAACCTGAATCTGATCTTCGACTTTTGCGGAAAATTGGAGACCCCTCGTATGAAAATGCTTTCTTTGTTAGCCGTCGTCCTCGTGTGTTCGACGCTGTCGTTTGGCCAAAAGGTCGAACCAACACCCGAGCCGTTTTTCATGGAGATCGAGGATATGTTTTCGGTCGCCGGTGTCGGGATAATGGCCACGGGAACGATCGTGCGCGGTAAAGTAAAGGTCGGCGACGAGGTGGAGCTCGTCGGAATAAAGCCGACGAAAGCGACGTCCGTCCTCCGCATCATCAAACCGCCGATCCGCGAGCCGCAGACAGAGGCCGCAAAAGGCGATGCTGTCGGCCTCGTGCTCAAAGGTGTTGAAAGAGACGACCTCAGCCGCGGCCAGGCCATTGCAAAGCCGGGCAGCGTAACCGCCGTCTCAAGATTCAAGGCCACGCTGGACATGGTCTCGCCCCTTGCCGGCGGCCGACGCACACCATTCTTTACCGGCTATCGTCCGCAGGTCTTCATTCGTCTCGGTATGTACACCGGCATCGTTACGCTGCCGCCGGATGTCGAGTCCGTCGCTGCTGGAGCGAAAGGCGTCGAGGTCGAGATCGAACTAAACTCTCCGGCGGCGCTCGAAAAAGGGACCGCTTTTGAACTGAAAGAGGGCGGCCGCGTCGTCGGAAAAGGCACTGTCGTGTCGTTCGAAAAGCCGAAATAGGAACCTACATCCACATTTCACGGATGAACTGAGGGCGCTATTGCCCGTCGAGTTTTTTTACCCAATCGAGAAACGAATCCTCATAGACAAGCCAGGCCTCGCCCTCCGATCGGCGAGGCGCCGTTTCGAATGTGCCGTCCTCGCACATCGCCAATAGAGCACGCCGCGACGGCGGCGGGACGATGATGCGGTGAATGCGTATGAGCCGCTCGATCTCAGACAGGCGGAGCTTCGTACGCGGCGATAAATCCAATAATCGTTGTGTGGTGTTCATGTGCGTCTCGTGTGTGTTCCTCAGGATCCATGGCCGCGAAAAGCGGTCGTGAAATGCCGGTCCGTGGGCAAGATACGCAAAGAATGCAGAAACGAGAAAGTGATGTAGAAATGTTCATAATACTGCGTTCTGCGAATTTCGGCATATCAATTTCCGCCCGTTTGTTCTAACCTCGCAATTGTTCGGGCGATATGTAAGCGGCGAATTAAATCTCGATCATCGGCTTCGCCCGTTATCGTCCGAACGTTCTCTAATATACAACAAAAAGATGTTTTTGCAAAACGAAAAATTCACAAATTTTACTCACGAAGACCTCGCAAAGGCGTTGGCGATCGTGAACATCTTTGAAACGTCGCGTCCGATCGGCAATTTCACGGCTTGCGTTGTGCTGGGTGACGGAGCGGGCGTTTCATACGGCATCAGCCAGTTCACGCACCGCTCGGGCTCGCTGGCAAAGGTCGTCGAGAGATACCTCGCGACGGACGCCGACGCGGGCCGAGCGAAGCTGCGTTCGTCGCTGCCGTTGCTGAAAAAAACGTCCGTCGCTGCGATCAGAATGCTCGCAGCGGACGCCGCTTTTAAGAACGCCCTTCGTGCCGCCGGCCGCACGCCCGAGATGCAGCGTGTCCAGATCGAGGCGGCTTTTGATCTCTATCTGTCGCCAGCTATAGAAGTATGCCGGCGTTACGGTTTTCGCGAACCGCTGTCGCTCGCGGTCGTTTACGATTCGCTGAATCACGGTTCGTGGGAACGCATCGCGTCGCGCGTTCGCGTCCGCCGCAGCAGCGAGCGGCAATGGATCGCCGACTATGTCCGCAAACGCCACCTGTGGCTGACGAACATCCCGCGGCTGGCCGCGACGAACTACCGCACGCGCTTTTTCCTCGGCGAGATCGAACGCGGCAATTGGGCCCTTCGCCTGCCGCTCCGCGTTCACGGCTATCGGCTGACGGCGGACAAACTGCCGACGATATCAGCACCCGAACCGAAAGCGTCAGCGACCACAGACATACAAAAAGCAGAACCGGAAACCGGCATTTTCGACGGTATTCACGAGGCCGCGGAAGAGGTTCGCACGCGTGCGGATTCGGTCAAATCTCTGTGGGCGACGGTCGGCGGGACCGCGTGGCAGGCGGTGTGGGCGGCGGCTTCGGCTCTGCTAGAAATACCGCGCGAGGTTTGGATCGTCGCGGCGGTGATCGCAGGCGTGCTGGTGCTGGCATACATCTATCGGCAGACGCTGCTGGGACGCATCAGGGAGGAAAAATGCAGGACATAAAGAACATATTTCTGGCGTGGTTCAGCACGGCGACGGGCCTTCTGGCGGCGGCGAATGACCGGCTGACGCTGACCATTATTTCGATCATCGTGCTGCCGATCGTCTTTTTCGTCATCGGCAAAACGGTTGACGTTCTGCTGCAGATCTATCTGCACCGACGGAAATAGATGGCTTGTGAATACAGAAAAACCTTCGGCGGCATTTCCCCTTTGGCTTGGGGAAACGGGGCCGAATTGGAAATGGGACCGCCGGCATCAGCGATTTCTTTATCGGCATCTGCACCGTGTCACGACCGGCCGCAGCCGGCGGCTGATGATCTTTATGCCGCCGCGTCACGGCAAGAGCGAGACCGTAACGGTGCGTTACACGGCCTGGCGAATTGAGAGGGAGAGGACATTGAAGGTGATATTGGGAAGCTACAGTCAGAGGCTCGCGAACCGCTTTTCGCGAAACATACGCCGCATCGTCGCGGAGCGGATCCCACTGGCAAAGGACCGCCGTGCGGCCGACGAATGGGAAACGCCGGAAGGCGGCGGCGTGCGTGCGGCGGGCGTCGGTGCGGGCGTTACGGGTTTCGGTGCGTCGCTGATAGTGATCGACGATCCGGTAAAAAGCCGCGCGCAGGCAGAGAGCATCACGTTTCGCAACAACGTCTGGGATTGGTTCAACGACGACCTCTACACGCGGCTCGAACCGAAAGGCACGATAATCCTGATCCAGACACGCTGGCACGAGGACGACCTGGCCGGACGCCTGCTGAAACGTATGGCCGAGGGCGGCGAGAAATGGGACGTCGTCCGTTTGCCCGCCATCGCCGAGGAGAACGATCCGCTCCGACGCAAACCCGGCACAGCTCTGTGGCCGAGCCGCTTCGGCATCGACGACCTCGAACGCATACGTGCACAGCAGGGCAGCCACTCATTCGAATCGCTCTATCAACAGAATCCGACGCCGCGCGAAGGCGGCATTTTCAAACGCCATTGGTTCACGCGTTTTGTGGACGAAACGCCGAAGCATCTTCGATGGGTCCGCGGCTACGACCTGGCGGTCTCGACGAAAACATCGGCAGATTTCACGGCGAGTTTCCTGTGCGGGCTCGACGAACGCACGGGCGAGCTTTACATCGCGGACGGCTTTCGCGGGCAGATCGAATACCCCGCACAGCGGCGTTTTGTTTTGGAACGGCTCAAGGCCGAACCGCACGTCCTGCACGCGATCGAAAGCTCTCTGCACGGCAAGGCTCTGCTGCAGGACCTACGCAGCGACAGGCGTTCCGCCGGACGGTCGCTGTGCGGTGTCGATGTTGACGCGGACAAACTGACGCGTGCGCTCGGCTGGGCGGCGCTTGCCGAGGAAGGCAAGGTCGTGCTGGTGCGCGGCGGCTGGAACGAGGAATTCATTGACGAAGTTTGTTCTTTCCCGCACGGCCGGCACGACGATCAGGTCGATGCCGTCAGCCTGGCGTGGCGAATGATCCGAAAAGGCAGAAAGAGAGGGCTCGTCGCCTTTGACTAAACTTATGAAAAACAACGACATCGAAAAAGCAATAACACGCATTCGCAGCGGCGCCGCGAGATACGCCAAGGCAGAACGCTATTACGAAGGCCGTCACGATCTGGCGTTCGCGACCGAGAAATTTCAGAACACCTTCGGTTCGCTGTTTCGCGAATTCGCGCTCAATCTGTGCCCGATCGTCTGCGATGCGCTTCGCGACAAACTTCGGATCACGGGCTTCAGCTCCGAGATAGAAAATACGGCCACGGCGATGCGAGCTGTCAACGCGATCTGGCGGCGAAACCGCATGGAAACGCGTGCGGGCGAGGCGCATAAGGAAGCCCTCCGCTGCGGCGATGCCTACATGATCGTTTGGCCGAATGCCCGCGGCGAGGCCGTCATTCACCCGAATCGTGCGGCGAATATGGCCGTCTTTTACGACGACGAAACGCCCGGCGTTATCACGTTCGCAGCGAAACGCTGGCGTTCTGCGACCGGCGGCGAACGGCTGAATCTCTATTATGCGGACCGCATCGAAAAATACATTTCTGCCGAAGGCGGCGGCGAAAAATTCACACGCGAGACAGTCGTGAAAAATCCTTATCGCACGGTGCCGGTCTTTCATTTTGCGAACAATGCCGATATCGGCGGAGCGGGCTGCTCGGAGCTGGACGCGGCAATTCCGGTCCAAGACGGGCTCAACAAATCGGTGCTCGACATGCTCGTAGCGATGGAATTTGCCGCGTATCGCCAGCGTTGGGCCGCCGGGATAGAGCTCGATCTGGACAAGGACGGCAAGCCGGTCGCGCCGTTTCGTGCGGGCGTGGAGCATCTGTGGATATCGGAAAATCCGGACGCGAGATTCGGCGATTTCGAGGCCGCCAGGCTCGATCAGTTCCTGAAAGTAAAGGACAGTTTCCGCGTTGATATGGCGACCGTCACGGGCACGCCGCTGCATTATTTCGTGCAGAATTCGTCGGGTTTCCCCAGCGGTGAATCGCTCCGCCGTGCGGAATCGCGGTTCCTGGCAAAGGTGCGCGACCGGCAGGCCGCTTTCGGCGAAGTGTGGGCCGACGTTATGGCGTTCGCCGTGCGTATCGAGACGCGCCGGCGTGTGGAGCTTCGCACCGTGTGGGAAGACGCCGCACCGCTCACCGAAAAGGAAAAGCTCGCAAATCTATTGATGAAACGGCAGCTCGGCATACCGAACGAGCGGCTTCTCACAGAAGCGGGCTACGGCGCCGCCGAGGCAGAGAACATGAATGAGGAGAAAAAATGACAACAAAAAAATCAGACGAAACGCCGCAGCAAGACAACGAGCTTGAAAAGCTGCGTGCGGAGAACGAGGAGCTGCGACGCACGATGCGCCGTGCCGAGGTTCACCGGCAGATAACGGGAGAACTGACGGCGGCGGGAGCGCGTTCGCCGGAGCTGCTCTTGAAAGCGATCGGCGACGGCGATCTGGAAAACGCGGCGCAGGACACGGCCGCGTTCGTCGAGAAACTGCGTGCGGAATATCCGGAGCAATTCGGCCAAAACGCCGGCGATATTAACGGCGGTTCGGGACGCAATTTCCCGACGCTCAGCCGCGAGCAGCTTGCCGCGATGACGCCGCAGGAGATCGCCGAACTTGATTGGGACGAGGTGCGCGCTTGTTTGAGCGCATAGGAAAAATAAGGAGAAAAAGAGAATTATGGCATTGAATTTTGTACCGACAGTATGGGCCTCGCGGCTGCTGACCGCGCTTTCGGCGGCGCTGGTTTACGGCCAGCGTGCGGTCGCGAACCGCGATTATGAGGGCGAGATACGCGCCGCGGGCAACACCGTAAAGATCGCCTCCGTGGGCGACGTTTCGATCGGCGAATACACAAAGGATGAGGACATCGACGATCCCGAGGTTCTGACCGACGACGCGCAGACGCTCTCGATCGATCAGCAGCGGTACTTTAATTTTTACGTGGACAGCATCGACCGCGCACAGCAGAATGTGAACGTGCTGGACGAAGCGATGCGGCGTTCGGCGTGGGCACTGCGCGATGTGGCGGACCGCTTTCTCGCGGATCTGATGGAGCAGGCAGTGCCCAACGGCAACAAGATCGGCTCGAACACGACGCCGATCGTCCCGACAAAGGACGACGCCTACGAATACCTGGTCGATCTCGGCGTCAAGCTGGACGAAGCGAACGTGCCGATAGAAGGGCGTTTCGTCATCGTGCCGGCTTGGTTTCACGGACTGCTGCTCAAGGACGAGCGGTTTATCAGAACCGGAGCCGCGGGCGACCGGCGTCTGCGGAACGGCGAGGTCGGCGAGGCGGCAGGTTTTTCCATCCTGAAATCGAACAACGTTCCCGCCATCTCCGGCGCTAAATACAAGATACTCGCCGGCCACGCGATGGCGACCGCGTATGTCGAGCAGATACTCGACGTGCAAACGTACAAGCCCGAAAAACGTTTCGGCGATGCCGTCAAAGGGCTGCACGTTTACGGTGCTAAGGTCGTGCGGCCCTCGGCGCTGGCGTGCCTCGTTGCGAGCAAGAGCTGACCTTGACGAACAATGACAAAACTTGACGAACTGAAATTGCTGACCGCGTGGGACGTGGAGCCCACGCTCACCGAAGAGGAACTGGAAGATCTGCTCGGCACGGCGTCGAAACAGGACGCCGCGGGGCTCGTTCCCGGCGACGATGAATGGGAGCCGACCTACGACCTGAACCGCGCCGCCGCACGCGTTTGGCTGGTAAAAGCAGCCCGTGCTTCTGCGACCGTCGAGGCCGCTTCGGAAGACACCGGAACGGCAACCTCTCGCGTTTTTCAGAACTGCCTCGCAATGGCGCGGCTGTTTTCTGCCAAACGTTCAGGAACGGTGTTTACGGGCTGAGAACTGGCAAAAAGTCAATAATGCTAGCCGCAAAGTGCTGTGTTTGCAGTGCTTTGCGGCATTTTTCTTATTGGCAATGATATGTACACGCCATCGACACATCTCGCGGATATGTCGATAAAATGCGAAAATATCGACATAAATGAGCGACGTAATAAATGTCATCGGCGGCGGTTTGGCGGGTGTTGAGGCGGCGTGGCAGGCGGCGAATTTGGGTGCGCGTGTGCGGCTTTATGAGATGCGCCCCGTAATGCAGACGCCTGCGCATCGTACGGATCAGTTGGCGGAGATCGTCTGTTCGAATTCGCTGAAAACCGACGAACCGGGCACGGCGCCTTATCTATTAAAGGAAGAACTTCGCCGCGGCGGTTCACTTGTGATGGAGGCTGCCGCCGCCACGCGCGTGCCTGCCGGAGCGGCGTTGTCGGTCGATCGCGTCAAATTCGCCGAGTACATAACTGAAAAAATAGAACAGCATCCGAATATCGAGGTCGTGCGAGAGGAGGTCAAGTCGATTGCGGACTGCGGAATGCGGATCGCGGAACATTCGGCAGATAACGCAAGCACCAACTCTGACGAGGCTGACCTTAAAAGATCCGCGATCCGCAATCCGACCTCCGCAATCCCGACGATCATCGCAACAGGGCCGCTGACAAGCGACGCGTTGACGGCCGAGATAATGAAATTCACCGGCGACGATCAGCTCTATTTTTACGACGCCATCGCGCCGATCATCGCGGCGGACAGCATCGATATGTCGATCGCGTGGAAAGCGGCGCGTTATGACAAAGGCGGTGCCGATTACATTAACTGCCCGATGGACCGCGAGCAATACGAGCGTTTCATCGCTGAGTTATTGGAAGCAAAGTCCGTCCCGCTCAAGCGTTTCGAGGAGACGCATTGGTTCGAGAGCTGTCTGCCGATCGAAGAGATCGCACGCCGCGGTCCCGAGACGCTGCGGTTCGGCCCGATGAAGCCGAAGGGTTTGCGTCATCCGAAAACCGGCGAAGAACCATACGCCTGCGTTCAGCTAAGGCAGGAAAATCTGATGGCGGACGCCTACGGCATGGTCGGTTTTCAGAACCATCTTCGCTACGGCGAACAGGAACGCATATTGAAAATGATACCGGGCTTGGAGAATGCCGAGTTCCTGCAATTCGGCCAGATACATCGCAATACGTTCATCAACAGCCCGAAAATATTGAATGAAACGCTCGCGACAAAAACGGATCCGAATCTGTTTTTCGCCGGCCAGATAACCGGCGTCGAAGGCTATGTCGAATCCGTCGCCACCGGCTGGCTCGCCGGCATCAACGCCGTCCGCACACTTCGCGGCGAACCGCTCATCACCGCTCCCCAAACCTCCGCCATCGGTGCTCTGTGCCGCTATGTTTCGAACGTCGAGACCAAAAATTTCCAACCCGTCAACATCACATTCGGCCTGCTCGAACCTCTCCCGCCCGAATTGCGCAAAAAATACCGCCGCAAACGCGAACGCCACGCCGTCCAGGTCGAGCGGGCATTGAAAGATTGGGACGAGTGGTTGGCGAATTTGAAATGATAATGCCGTTATTGCGAGGCAACCCGGTCCGTTGCCGGTGAAGGGTTTATATTGCCGTTGCCTTTAGGCAACGGACCGGGTTGCCCAATAACCATTCCGGGCTTTAGCCCAAAGGATCTTGGGGCTGAAGCCCGGGCTCCTTTTCGTTGCCGTTGACCGTTGCCTAAAGGCAACGGCAATTTCTAAGAAAGCCGGAAACGGCACTAAAGTTCGATCGAGTGATCACGTGCATTGGTAGACGATTCGATCGACTTACCTTAATATCTGGTTTATGTGATCTGTATTAATGCCGGCGCCTTTAGGGAACGGACCAAGTTCCCGGAATAATTTTCGGGCTTTATCCCGAAATATTTCTATGTCATACGTCAGGATATGGGTTCATGTTGTTTTTAGCACTCGAAACCACGAGCAGTATTTTTCCGCGGAAATACGATCAAAACTCTTCGCCCATATTCGAGACAATTGTCGGGAGAAAGGAATCTTCTTGGACTCGATCGGCGGCTGGTCGGATCACGTTCATCTGCTCATCTCGCTTGGGAAAGAGCAAAATATCGCGAAGTTGATGATGCTCATCAAGGGCGAATCGGCACATTGGCTGAACAAACAGTTGTTTTTCAAAGGAAAGTTTTATTGGCAAGACGACTATTTCGCGATCTCCGTTTCGGAATCGCAGGTGGAAAAGGTACGAGCATACATCAATGATCAAGAAGTGCATCACCGGGCCGTACCCTTTGAACGAGAGTTCGAAAAGCTCGTGGGAATCTTTGACGCAAGATCGGGCTAAAGCCCGGATCATCATTTTCGGCATGTACCGTTGCCTAAAGGCAACGGCAATGATCAGAGAAAAAGGAACACTATGACAACAATCGTCGCTGTAAAGAAAAATGGTGTGGCTGCTATCGCTGCAGACACTCTCACTTCATGGGGCACGCTGACCGAATCGTCACGACACATAGTAAACCATCACAAAATATTCAGATATGCCGACAGCTATATCGGCATTACCGGATCGTCGGCATTCAAGGTCATCTTCGAACACTGGCTGTCGCGCGAGGAACGGCGATTCACCCTTGACAGCGTCGACACGATCTTCGACACTTGGCTGGAATTTCACCATCAATTAAAGGCAGGTTATTATCTGCGCGAAATTGAGCGGGAAGATGATCAATTCGAATCGAGCAGGGTCAATATATTGATAGCAAACCCGTACGGCATCTTCGCGGTGACATCCCTTCGGGCTGTTATTGAATACGATACATTTACGACATTTGGGAGCGGATCTGAGGTCGCGCTCGGCGCAATGGCGGCGCTTTATGACCAGCCCGAACAAACCGCGGTATCCGTCGCTCAAAGAGCCATCGAAATTTCTGCCGAGTTTGACGACGGAACGGCTCTACCGATGCATTGCTATACCGTGGATCTGAAAAAATGACGCATCGCAGGATGCTGATCTAAGCGATGGAAGCCATAACGATCGCAATTATCGCAGCGGTTTTCGTCGTCGCCGTCTTATATTCATCGGTCGGGCATGGCGGGGCGTCGGGGTATTTGGCGGTGATGGCGTTTTTGGCGGTGGCTCCGGGCGTCACGCGGCCGACGGCGTTGATATTGAACGTCCTTGTTTCCACGATCGCTCTAATACAATTTTCACGCCGCGGGCATTTCTCTTGGCGGCTGTTTTGGCCGTTTGCTGCTGCGTCGATACCGCTGGCATACATCGGCGGGCGGATCGATCTGCCGACTGACGTTTACAAAGCGGTGCTTGGCGTGGTGCTCTTGCTGACCGCCATTAGGCTTTCGCTGAATATAAAGACCGACGGCGAGACCAAGCCGCCGAATCTCGCCGCGGCTCTGGCGTTGGGTGCTGCGATCGGGCTTGTTTCGGGGCTGGTCGGCGTGGGCGGCGGGATATTTTTGACGCCGGTTCTGCTGCTGATGCGGTGGTCCGAAGCTCGCGTCGCGGCCGGCGTTTCGGCGTTGTTCATATTGGTAAATTCGGCCGCCGGGCTCGCGGGCGCATATGAAAAGGCCATCCAATTGCCGGCGTATGTCCTGCCGTGGCTCGCGGCGGCTGTCGTCGGCGGACTGATCGGTTCGACGCTGGGAGCGAAAAAGTTTGATACGCTAACACTTCGGCGGGTTTTGGCCATGGTGCTTGTTGTTGCCGGTCTAAAACTCATCTTTGTCTAGGCAAATTTTTCGCCGCAGCCGTAATCAAACCCTACGAAGTGTCGTTGCGTTCGATATTTTTGTGTTTCGTGTTTTTCGTGTGTTTCACGGGAAATTCTTTCGCGCAATCCGGCCGCACAAAGCCTACGCCGACACCCACGCCGAATTCCATCAGCGGCCCGTCAGCAAATTCAACACCGCGTCCGACGCCTGTTCCTACTCCTCTGCCGGCCGCGACGCCAAAACCCGATGACGACGTCATCCGCGTTCGGAGCGTGCTGGTGCCGATACCGATGATCGCGATCGACCCTCGCGGGCGTGCCGTGACGACGCTGAAAGCAAGCGACCTGGAGCTCCGCATCGACGGCAAAGTTGAGGAGATCGACGGCCTGGAACGCAGCGAGACGCCGCTGCGGCTGGTGATGCTGTTCGACAATTCGTCGAGCGTGTCATTCGTGCGTGAATTTGAGATAGCCGCGGCCGTTAGGTTTTTTCGACGCGTTATTCGTCCCGACCGTGATATGGCCGCGTTGTTTTCCGTGTCCGATACGATCAGCCTTGAACAGCCCTTCACACGCGACGTCGGCGAGATTGTGCGAACAATCGAATCATTCCCGAAACCGCAGGGAGCGACCGCGTTGTTTGACGGCATCGTGCGTGCGGCGACGTATCTTCGCGGCGCGGACGGTCGCCGCGTGATCGTCATCGTGTCGGACGGCGAGGACACTTACAGCGACACACGGACGACGCTCGAAAGTGTTGTCCGTGCGCTGCAGGAGAACGATTGCCAGGTCTATGTGGTGAAAACAAAGGAGTTCGAGAATTTCAAGCGAACGGGAGTGCGCGGCGGCAACGCAAATATGCGTTCGCTCATAGCCGAACGCCGAATGGCGGAAATTACGTCGCAGACCGGCGGCGCCGTCTATTCGCCGATAGATGAACGCGAGATGGACGACGCTTTCGAACGCATTTCCGCCGAACTCTCGCAGCAATACATCATCAGCTATTACCCCGACGAAGAAACCGCCGCGGCCGGCACCTACCGCCGTATCGAGGTCGCCTCGCCCACACGCAAAGACCTGACCATCCGCACGCGAAAAGGGTATTATGTAGCTCGGAAATGAAGGACTCCATTGCCGAATTCCTCCAGCACCTGAAATACGAGCGCAATGTCAGCCCGCACACGCTGCGGAATTACACGAGCGACCTCGGGCAGTTCTCCGATTTTCTTTTTCGCGTCGAAAAACGCGGCGACATTCGCCCCGAAGACATCGATCACCGTACGATACGCGAATGGATGGCGTCGCTTTACGGCGATCACAAAAAGACATCGATCGCGCGAAAGCTCGCGAGCCTGCGCACGTTCTTTCAGTTTCTGGTTCGCGAAGGAAAGCTCGACGCAAATCCCGCAAAGATGGTCGCCACGCCGCGTATCGAACGAAAACTGCCGAATCATCTGTCGATGGAGGACGCCGTGCGATTTGTCGAAACGCCCGACATCACGACCGACCTCGGCCGCCGCGACCGCGCGATACTCGAGTTTTTGTACGCAACGGGAATTCGCGTCGGCGAGCTGGTCGGCATCGACCTGAACGACGTTGACCTTCGCGAACGCACGGTCCGCGTTCTGGGCAAACGCAACAAGGAGCGGATCGTGCCTTTCGGCGAACCGGCACTGCAGGCATTAATGCACTATATGCAGGAAGCACGTCCGGCCTTTATCGCGATGCTGCCCGAAAGCGAACGCAGCGAAAAGGCCCTTTTCCTGCATCGCCGCGGCGGCCGGCTGACCACGCGAAGCGTCGGCCGTATGATCGACAAATACATCAAACAGTGCGCCGATATTCACGCAATTTCGCCGCACAGCCTGCGGCATACGTTCGCGACGCATCTGCTCGACAACGGCGCCGACCTACGCGACATACAGGAACTGCTCGGCCACGCACGCCTCTCGTCAACGCAGATCTACACGCAGGTTTCGATGGAAAAAATGATCGACGTTTATACAAAAGCACACCCGAAAGCGTGATACTATTTAGCCATTATGGGTCAAAACACGCTGACCATCGAATATAGCGACGAGGTGCTCCGCCGCACCGGATTGCCAAAGGACAAGTTTGCCTCAGAAGCTCGTCTGCTGCTGGCAGCAAAACTCTACGAAATGGGGCATTTGAGTTCAGGTGATGCCGCACAAATGGCTGGGCTGGAAAGGGTCGATTTTCTGTTGAATCTCGGTCGTTTTGGTATCCCGATCAGCAATTTGCGTGAGAGCGATATCGCGGACGACGTGGACTTTGCTCTGAATGGCTGAGTCGATAGTCATCAATACAGGGCCGATCATCTCGCTCGGCAAGGTCGGCATCTTGCCGCTTGTTGAACAACTTCCATTCGAATTTTTTACAACTGAACAGGTTTCTTCCGAGATCATTTCGGGCGTTCGTGCGGGGCATTCCGTCGAGATACCTGATTGGATCGAGGTCAGGTCGCTGACCAAACAGCCGGATGATCACTTGTTCAGCACTCTCGACACCGGCGAAGCGTCTGTGATTCAGCTTGCGGAAGAGTTGTCCGTCCGCACTGTCTGCATCGACGAAATAAAGGGCCGCCGGAGCGCAGTCGAACGAGGGATTCGCTGCATTGGTTCGCTGGGATTACTGGGCAGAATGTCGGCGTTGGATCTACTCGACGACCTTGACGAGGTGATCCGACGAATACGAACCAGCGGCGTCTATTATAGCGAGGCCTTGCTCGATGCATTCATCCGTGATCTGGAGTTAAAGCGACGTGGGTCTGAGAGGCATTGATCAGGTGCTTCTGAATCGATTTTTAGGCTATAATCTCGCTGTCAAAATTCCTTTCCCTTTGGTGTTCATTATGAGAAAAATTCGGCTTTTTGCGATAGTCTTCCTCGCGGCTTCCTCTGTTTTCGCACAAGACAAGCTAATCACGCTTGACGACATTTTCAATCCTGACGCGAGTAAGCGTGTGCGGTTCGGCGGGACGCCTGCTTTTGTGCAGTGGGCGGCAGACGGGCGTTCGTTTCGCCAGATGATCGGCGGACGGCTGATGCGCGTCGATGCGGTCACGGGACAGAGCGCGCCGTATTACGACGTGGACTCGTTCATCGCTGCCCTCACACGTGCGGGCGTTTCAGCCGATGATGCGAGAACGATCGCGAATTCTCCGTCGCTGAAATTCAATCCCGATGACACTGCCATTCTCGTCAACCACAAGAATGACGTCTGGCATTTTGACGTCACCGGCCGCGTGGTCAAGCGGCTGACCAACAACAAGGACGAGGAAAAAGAGGCCGATTTCAGCCCCGATGGCAGATGGGTGAGCTTCGTACGCAACAACGATCTATTCGTCGTTGAGGTGGCGACGGGCAACGAAAAGCAGTTGACGCGCGACGGCGCAGAGAAAATTTTCAACGGCTATCTCGTCTGGGTTTACGAGGAAGAGCTTTACGGCCGCGGCAACAATCGCGGCTACTGGTGGTCGCCGGATTCGCAGCGGATCGCTTTCCTTCGGCTGGACGAATCAAAGGTGCCGAAGTTCGTGATGGCGAACGACATCCCGATCGAACAGGTCGTCGAAACGACGCCTTATCCGAAAGCCGGCGATCCGAACCCGACCGTCAAACTCGGCATAGCGGATATCAATAAGACGAGTTTTCTACCGAATACATCGCGAATACCGCGAGTCGGACGCAATTTGCCGGCATCCGTCAGACGGCTGGGCGATGCCGTAAAGTTTGTAAACATAGATAGTTACAAACCCGACGACCTGCTGATCGCCCGTGTTGCGTGGACACCGGACGCAGGCAAGGTCATTTATCAGGCCCTCGATCGCGAGCAGACGTTCCTGGACCTGAACGCCGCGGATTTGGACGGCAAGACCACGAAACTCTTAGAAGAGCGGACGCCGGCGTGGGTCGAAGTGTATGACAATCCGATGTTCCTCGCTGACGGCAGCTTTGTCTGGCAGAGCGCAAAAAGCGGCTGGAAACACCTATATCACTACGACGCTCGCGGACAGTTGAAGCGTCAATTGACCGATGGTAAATGGGAGGTCCGCGACGTTTACGGCGTGGACGAACGCGGCGGTTGGGTCTATTTCTCCGGAACCAAGGACAGTCACATCGCGGTCAATGTTTACCGCGTTCCGCTCGCGGGCGGCGAACCGCAGCGGCTGACGCCGATGGACGGCTGGAATACTGCGTCGTTCAACAAGACCTTCACGCATTTCATACACAATTTCAGCAACATCACCACGCCGCAGCAGACGCGGCTCAATCGTGCCGACGGCTCACTCGAACGCATGATCAATGAGAACAAGGTCGATCTGCTGAAGGAATACAAACTCAGCAAACCGGAGTTTTTGACCGTGCCCACTCGCGACGGATTTCCGATGGAAGCGATGATCATCAAGCCGCCTGATTTTGATCCTTCGCGGAAATATCCCGTTTTCCAGTTCACCTACGCCGGCCCGCACGCGCCGCAGGTCGCCAACCGCTGGGGCGGCAACCGCGGTCTGTGGTTCCAGATGCTCGCTCAAAAAGGCTACATCATCTGGGTCTGCGACAACCGGACCGCGAGCGGCAAAGGCGAAGAATCCGTATGGCCCGCGTACAAGCGGCTGGGCGAACTGGAACTTCGCGATCTCGAGGACAGCGTGGCTTACTTGAAAACGCTGCCGTACGTGGACGGCGACCGCATAGGGCTGCACGGCTGGAGCTACGGCGGGTTTATGACGAGCTTTGCGATGACTCGCAGCAAAACCTGGAAAATGGGCATCGCCGGCGGCTCCGTTACGGATTGGCGTCTGTATGACAGCATCTACACCGAACGCTATATGCTGACGCCGCAGAATAACCCGGACGGCTATGACCGCACGTCCGTCGTCAAGGCCGCGAAAAACCTGCACGGCAAACTCCTGCTCATCCACGGCGTGATGGACGACAACGTCCACATGCAGAACACGACGCAGCTCGTTTACGAACTCCAGCGCGCCGACAAACAGTTCGACCTGATGATCTACCCGACCCAACGCCACGGCGTCACCAATCCCGCATTGGTCAAACACTGGTACACAATGATGACGGATTTTATTTACAAGAATCTCTAGGCGGCCTTTTTGACGTCGTCGCGGTCGAGGCTGTCGATCTTGTCTGCGATCCAGATCCTGATCAGATCGCCCATCGGGATGCCGATGCGTTTAGCACGAGCGTTAAGGGACGCCAACACCCAATTAGGAAGATCAACTTCTAATGTTGTTGGCTCAAGATCATTCATATCGTTCGTGATAGTTCTATTCATCGATCATCACCTCTGGATTTTCCGCCGCGAACTGATCCCGCGGTTTTGAATCGAGAGCGGCGCGGACCGGGCGTGTGCCGACGTTCGGGCGCCAGGCGCCTGTCTCGTCGTAGAGCCTTCGGTATTGAGCGGTGTTGCGGATGATTCCCTGGACGTACATACGCGTTTCGCGGAAAGGGATCGCTTCTACGAATTCATCCATTTCGGCCGGCAGCGTGCGACGCCACGTAACGACGCGGCCGGGGCCGGCGTTATATGCGGCTGCCATGAATTCGATGCGGCCGTAGCGGTCGAGCTGTTCGCGCATATACGCGGTGCCGAGCTCGATATTTATCGCGGGATCATAAAGGTCGCTGCCCGTGGCGATGCGTGCCGGCGAACCGAACTTTCGTGCCGTCATTTGGGCCGTGGGAACGAGCAGCTGCATCAGCCCGAATGCATTAGCCGACGAACGAGCGGTCGGGTTGAAAACGGATTCCTGACGGATCAGTCCGGCGACCTTAAAGATGTCGAGGTTGCGTGCACGCGACCAGCGGGCGATGTGGTCCCACGCGATGTGCGGATAAAAGATGTCCCATTCCTCGCGTCCCATCTCTTCGGGAAACATCTGCGCGTAATCGGGATAGCTGCGTGCAAGTGCGAGCAGAGCCGCGACGTTGTCGCCGCGCATGCGGTGATGGCGTGCGATGGCGAGGTTCACCGTCGGGCTGTTGCCGGCGGTCCGGCGTGCGGCATTGAGTTCGTCTAGAGCCCAATCGAAAAGACCGATCGTTGTCAATTCGTCGGCCTTTTCGACGAGGTCGAGCTCTCGTTTGGCCGCCGTTTCGCCCGCGACGGTGATGGTCTTCAGATTTGCGGCGGCACGCGCGACAGTTTCATTCGGCGGCGTGACGGACCGGCACTCGCCGCGTTTTTTCAGGTTGTCCATGCGATCCGCGGCCAGATAACCGTACCAATTCGCCGAATAGCGGTAGATCATCGCGTCGTATAGGGTGCATGCCTCGGCGATCTTGCCGGCGCGTTCGCTGTCGCGTGCGGACCAATAGCCGGCGCGTCCGCGAAACGTCGTGTCGCGGTCGGCGTAACGCGCCAGATGATCGATGAACATCTGCGACGCGACGGCGAAATTGCCCTGATCATGCTGAAACCATGCCGCCTCGAACTGCGCCTGGGCCACCTCGACGGCGTTCGGAAAAGCGTTGTGTGCCGTGTTCAGAAAATAACCTTCGTCGGTGCGGTTGCGTGCGTCGCGTGCGGCAAGGCCGGCGTCGATGAACGTTTTCGGCACGAGCTTGCCGTTCGGAAAAGCGGCTCGCATCGCGTCCGCGGTCGAGCGTGTCTGCGGCCAGTTTCGGGCTTTCGCGTAGCCGAGGACAAGGTGGCGAAACGCCTCTTCGCGTTCCGTTGCCGCCGCTGGAAGAGCGTTGAAAACGGTCTGCGCCTCAGCCATACGGCCCGCGTTGGCGAGGGCGTTTATGCGGCGTGTTTGAATCGCAGGATCGATCGCCGTGGGAAATGCAGAAGCGAGCGTCGAGTAGGCGTTCGAGGCATCAGCAAAGTTCTTCGCGTCGAGCAGTTTGTCAGCGCGTGCAAGCTGTTCTTCGAAGTTCTGCGGCATCAGCGATTGGCCAAGCGAAGTGAGCTTTGCCTCGGCTTCGCGTGCGGCGGCCGTGCCTGCGCCGTAAAAATATGTGCGGCGATAGAATGTTACCGCTTCATTCTGCGAGCCCTGTGCTTCGTATGCCTTTGCGGTCCATAGCATCGCGTCGGCGTCGTGTGCCGTTGACATCTCGACCAGGAAAGGCGGCACTTCGACGGCTTTTCCGGTGGCGATCGCGGCGTCCGCCCACAGCATTTTCGCGTCGCGGGCACGTGTCGAATCCGGATAGTCTTTGAGCAATTTCTCTGCTACCTCTAACGCACCGGCGGCGTCGCCCGACGAACGCAGCGAACGCGCCCGCAGCCACAGCGCGTCGTCCTCGATCTTTGTCCGCTTTTGGAAAACGTCGCTGTCGAGTATCGCGGCGGCACCGCCGAAATCCTTGTTATCGAAGCGAATACGGGCGCGGAGCAATTTCGCCAGTGCGCCCGTTTTCTTGTTCGCAAAACGGTTCTCGATATCGGCGACGACGCCTTCGGCGGGCAGCTTGCCGCCGCGTGTCATCTCGCGAAGCGAACGCAGGGCCTGTTCTTCCGTCTGCTGTGCCGAACAGCCGATCGTCAGCAAAACCATGCCGAAAAATGATGTCGTTATTACGTGAAAAAACTGCTTTCTCATACTGCGGGACATAACCAATAAGTGTAGATGCATCAGAGCTCAAAAAGGTGTGCGGGCGAAGCGATTTCGCACGAGCGGTGATAAACCAGTATCATAACAAAGTTCGCAACTTCAGTGTTCGATCAAATTCGGAATGAGGTATTTCGGGGCATTTTTCGGCATCGTTCTGACGGCGGCTTTCGCGGCCGGGCAGACGCCCTCGCCCAAACCTTCGCCGACGCCCGCAACGGATGTCGTTCGCATTTCGACGAATCTGATCCGCCTCGACGTTACCGTCACCGACAGCAAAGGCAAGATCATCACCGACCTGCGGCCCGACGAGATCGAAATATTTGAGAATGGCGTAAAGCAGCAGATCGAGGACCTGAGTTTTATCTCCGCCGCACGTCCCGTCGAGACGCGTCCGTCGGCGCCGGGCGTTCCCGTGCCGCCCCGCACGATACGCCCCGAAAACGTCCGCCGCACCGTCGCGCTTGTCGTTGACGACCTATCTTTGTCTTTTGAAAGCGCTTATCAGACACGCCGCAGCCTGAAAAAATTCGTCGATGAACAGATGCAGGAAGGCGACCTCGTCGCCATCATACGCACGGGTGCGGGGATCGGCGCGCTGCAGCAGTTCACGTCAGACAAACGCGTGCTGTACGCCGCGATCGAAAAGGTGAAATGGAATCCGCTCGGCTCCGGCGGCATCGGCGCGTTCGCGGCATTCGGGTCGTCAGCAGTTCCGACGGACGAAGAAGGCGAGGAAGAACCGGACGCTACGGCGGTCGGCACAGGCTCGGGCGAGACGCTCGACGAATTCCGTTCGCAGGTTTTCGCGACCGGCACGTTGGGCGCGCTCCGCTACGTCGTAACGGGAATGAGTGCCTTGCCGGGCCGCAAATCCGTAATACTTTTCTCGGACGGATTCCGCATTTTCGAGGGCACGCCCGGCGAAATGCAGACCGCCGGAACGGTTTTCGACTATCTGCGGCGGCTGGTCGATACGGCGAACCGCAATTCGGTCGTCTTTTACGCCGTCGATGCCCGAGGGCTGAAATACACAGGCATCACCGCGGAGGACAACGTGAGCGAGATGTCTGCCGAGCAGCGGCAAACTGCCGTTGCGGGCCGCGGTGCTTTGCTCGCGGAAACGCAGGACGGGCTGAAATTTCTGTCGGATTCGACCGGCGGTTTCGCGATCGTAAATTCCAACGACCTCGCCGGCGGCGTCCGCCGCGTGCTTGAGGATCAGAGCTATTATCTCGTCTCCTACGAACCGTCGGACGAGACCTTTGACCCGGAAAAACGCCGTTTCAATCGTCTTGAGGTCAAGGTGCTGCGCCGCGGTGCGACGGCGCGTTACCGCAGCGGCTTTTTCAATACCGCGACGCCCGAGGCCGATCGGTCCATCGCGACCTTTTCGCAAAATCCGCTGCACGATGCCATTTTCTCGCCATTTGGCAAGTCGGAGATCAACGTCCGGCTGAATGCGTTGTACGGCGTCGATCCGAAGAACGCCGGTTTTGTGCGTTCGCTGCTGCACATCGATCCGTCGGGTTTCGATTTTGCAAAGGACGAGGACGGGACGCGGCGTGCGACTTTCGAGCTTCTCGCAGTTAGCTTCGGCGATAATGGCGAGGTCGTCGATCAGCTTTCGAGAAGCTATACGATGGCCGTTAAACCGTCGTCATTCGACCGGCTCGTCGCTGAAGGCTTCGTCTATCATTTTGCCTTTCCCGCAAAACCGGGAGCATATCAATACCGCATCGCGATCCGCGACACGGCGTCGGGCCGCGTCGGTTCGGCTAGTCAGTTCGTTCAGGTGCCGGACGTCGGCCGAAAGCGCCTGCTGCTTTCCGGCGTCGTCATTGAGAACATCTCCGCAGAGAATTGGCGTCGCATCACCGAACTCGGCGAACAGCGTGCCGGCACCGATCCGATGACGGATTCGGCGCTTCGACGTGTGAAACGAAACACCGTTCTGCGGTATGGTTTTGAGGTTTACAACGCACGGCTCGACCGTGACCGCAAACCGCAGCTGACGATGAAGATACGCGTTTTTCGCGACGGCAAGGTGATACTGGAGGGCAAAGAAACGCCGATCGACGCCGCAGGCCAGACCGATCTACAGCGTATAAAGGCGTCAGGCGCACTTGCCATCGGCCGGCAAATGCAGGCAGGTGATCATATTCTGCAGATCATCGTTACCGACACCGGCGCCGGCGGCCGAAATAATTCTGTGACCCAATTCGTCGAATTCGAGGTCGTCGGCAATTAGTTTTTTTGTTGAAAATGCTGAAAATAAGCTCGATAGAACTGACTGAGATCAACCTGCCGCTCGTGCATTTTTTTGAGACGAGCTTTGGCAGGACGTATGAACGCCGCATCATATTGGTGCGTGTCGAGGACGCCGACGGCGCCGTCGGCTGGGGCGAGATAACGTGCGGCGAAACGCCCGGCTATTCCGACGAATGGACAGATTCGGCGTGGGTAACGGCGGAGAAAATTCTGGCACCGATGGTCGTGGGCCGCGAGGTCGATTCGGCCGGCGATGTTTGGAATTTGATGAAATGGGTCCGCGGCCACCGCATGGCAAAGGCGGGCATCGAGACCGCGTGCTGGGACCTCGAGGCTAACAAGCTTGGCATTCCGCTGTGGCGTCATCTCGGCGGTGTGAATCAGGTGATCGAATGCGGCGTCTCGATCGGTATTCAGGACTCGATCCCTCAGCTATTGGACAAGGTCCGCGTCGAGCTCGAGGCCGGTTACAAACGCATCAAGATAAAGATATCGCCTTCGTGGGACTATGACGTTATAAAGGCGGTGCGAGCGGAATTTGGCGATATTCTGCTGATGGGCGACGCGAATTCGGCGTACACGCTCGACGACATAGACAAACTGAAAAGCCTGGATGAGTTCAACCTGATGATGCTCGAACAGCCGCTGCCGCACGACGACATCATCGACCACGCAAAGCTGCAGGCAGCGATCAAAACGCCTGTCTGCCTGGACGAACCCATCAAATCACCCGAAGACGCCCGCAAAGCGATCGAACTTCGCTCCGGCAAGATCATCAACCTAAAGAACGGCCGCGTCGGCGGACACACTCAATCAAAACTCGTCGAAAACATCTGCCGCGAGGCAGGCATGCCCGTCTGGTGCGGCGGCATGCTCGAATCCGGCATCGGCCGCGCCCACAACATCGCCATCTCTACACTAGCAGGGTACACAATGCCCGGCGACGTCTCCGCCTCAAAACGCTACTGGCACGAAGACATAATCTCCCCGGAAGTCGAGGTCTCAGCCGACGGAACCATAACCGCCCCCGACGGTCCGGGAATCGGGTTTGAAGTGCGCGCGGACCGCGTCGAAAAGGCAGCAAAACGAAAGAGCATCATTTCCTAGGATTCAACCACGCCGTAAACGGCGTGGTTATGCTCTAACCATTTCCTCTGTGGCTAATTCCGCGGACTTCGATAAACTCGTAGTGTGCGGTTTTGTTTCATCTCGGCAGTTTTGTTGGTGCTGTTCGCGGCGGCGTCGGGCAATTCGCAGACGATCTCGGGAACGGTAATCGATGTGCGCGGTGCGGTTGTTTCGGGAGCTGAGGTTGCGCTCGAGAGCGGCGGAAAAGCTGACAGAACGACGACGGCGGCGGATGGAACTTTCTCGTTCACGGCAACAACGGGAAGACTCACAGTCACTGCGACAGGGTTCAAAACATACACATCAGAGATCTCCCGCGAAGATCCCGGGCCGCTCGTGATCATTCTGCAGCCTGCACCTGTAACGGTTACGGTCTCGGTCACGCGTTCTGAGGAAGACCAATTGAACGCCAGCGTCGCAGTGATCACCGTCGAAAGCCTCGGCGTGACGGCCGCTCGGACGGCGGACGACACGCTGCGGCAGCTTCCCGGTTTTCAGCTTTTCCGTCGCAGTTCGAGCCGGACGACGAACCCTACGACACAGGGTGCAAACCTGCGCGGTGTGTCGGGCAGCGGTGCTTCGCGAGCGAGCGTTCTGTTTGACGGGCTGTCGCTCAACGACGCGTTCGGCGGCTGGACGTATTGGTCGCGTGTGCCGATGATCGCGGTCGAGCAGATCGAGGTTTTCCGGGGCGGAGCAAGCTCGTTTTACGGCAGCGGCGGCCTGAGCGGTGCGATCAATATCGTTCCCGTAAAGCGTAGCGGAGAGAAATTTCTATTCAAAGCTGAAACGTCCGCAGCGAGCCAAAACACTGGCGATCTGAGTGCTTTGCTTCTCGCTTCACGCGGCCGTTGGCAGGTCGATCTGATCGGCGACGTGTTCAGGACGGGCGGCTATATTCCCGTCGAAGAATCGTCCCGCGGCAGCGTTGATACACCTGCGGCGTCGCGGCACAGGAATTTGCTATTCAAACTCGAGCGAAATTTTGGTGATTCGAATCGGGTTTTTGTCCGCGGCAATCTGTTCCGCGAACGCCGCGACAACGGCACTCGACTGACCGACAACCAAACGAATTTCCGCCAGCTTGCCTTCGGTGCGGACGCGGCGTCAAAACGCTACGGCGAGGTTCAAATTCGGGCGTTCGGCGAGCGGCAGGTTTACGACCAGACGTTCTCGGCGATCTCGGCGGACCGAAACACCGAGACGCTTTCGCGGCTCCAGCGTGTGCCGTCGAATGCCGTTGGAGCAAGTATTTTCTGGCGAAAACGGCTCTTGACCCATTCGCTCGCAGCGTCGGCCGAAATGCTGCGAACGCGCGGTTTCAGCGACGAGGTCGGCTATACGGCGGGCATCGCGACGAGCGTCAGCCTATCGGGCGGCGAGGCACGCGACCTGTCATTATTTATACAAGACAACTGGAAAGCGTTGCCGAAATTCACGCTCAACCTCTCCGCAAGAATTGACGCGCGGCGAAATTCCGACGGCATCGCCACTACGCGGATCGTAGCTAACGGCAATGTCACGGAAACGCGATTCGCCGATCGCCGCGACACATCGTTCAGCCCGCGGATCGCCGCCGTTTACGACATCAGCGACGCCGCCGCCATTTATGCCTCGTACGCACGGTCGTTTCGAGCTCCGTCGCTCAACGAGCTTTACCGCGGTTTTCGCGTCGGCAATATCTTAACGGACGCCAACGCATTCCTGACGCCCGAACGCGCGAATACGTTCGAGGCAGGCGGCAGCTATTCGCTGACAAACCCGACGCTGATACTACGCGCGAGCGTCTATTCGACCCGCGTCAACGATCCCGTCGTCAGCATAACGACGTCGTCCACGCCGACGCTTATCACAAGGCAGCGGCGGAATGTCGGCTCGACGCTCAGCCGCGGTTTCGAAGCAGATATGCAGTATTGGCCGACGGCGAAACTGAAACTCAATGCGGGTTATCTCTTCGTCGATGCAAAGATCAGCAGCTTTCCCGCCGAGCCCGCACTCGTCGGAAACTTTCTGCCGCAGGTGGCAAGGCACAATTTCACCGCACAGGCTCGATACGACATCGGCAGACGCTGGAACGTATCGACGCAGCTTCGCGCGTCATCGTCGCAGTTCGAGGACGACCGAAACACGTTGCTGCTCAGAAAATATTTCACCGCCGACGCCCGCGTGGCACACAAAATTTCAAATGCTGTCGAGGCTTTTTTCGGCATCGAGAACGTTTTCAACTCACGCTACGACATCGGCCGCACGCCCGTCCGAACCGTCGCCGCACCGCGTTCCGTCCGCGTCGGCTTGCGTGTGAATTTGAGCAAACGGTAGATTAGGAGTTTGCGATCGGAGCCACAGAGGACACAGAGCACGCCGAGTCGGTTGAATTCAGCAAACGTCGTTTTCGATATTTTCAGCATTCTAGCGGGACAGATCGGCGGCAAATGGGTTCAAATTCTAAAGGGGCGGGGTAACGCTCAAAACCCATATCTCAGTGTCCTCTGTGTTCCCTGTGGCAATAATTTCTTATGACTGAACCAAACAAGATCATCTTTTCGATGGTCAAAGTATCAAAGTTTTACGACAAAAAGCCCGTTTTGAAGGACATTTATCTGTCGTTCTTTTACGGTGCGAAGATCGGCGTTCTCGGCCTGAACGGTGCGGGTAAGTCTTCGCTGCTGCGCATCATTGCGGGCACTGACAAGGATTTCAACGGCGAGGTCGTTTTCTCGCAGGGCTATTCGGTCGGCTATCTGGAACAGGAGCCGAAGCTCGACGAGAACAAGACCGTCAAAGAGATCGTTGAAGAGGCCGTTCAATCGACGGTCGATCTGCTGAAGGAATACGAGGAGATCAACGCGAAATTCGCCGAGCCGATGGATGACGACGCGATGAACGCGCTGATCGAACGCCAAGGCGAGGTGCAGGAAAAGCTGGACGCGGCAGACGCGTGGGACCTCGATTCGCGGCTCGAGATGGCGATGGACGCATTGCGATGTCCGCCGCCGGACACGCCGATCAAGAACCTTTCGGGCGGTGAAAAACGCCGCGTCGCATTGTGCCGTCTGCTGCTGCAAAAACCCGATATACTGCTGCTCGACGAGCCTACGAACCACCTCGACGCCGAGACGGTCGCGTGGCTGGAGCAGCATCTGCAGCGTTACGAAGGCACCATCATCGCCGTCACCCACGACCGCTATTTCCTCGACAACATCGCGGGCTGGATACTCGAGCTCGACCGCGGCGAGGGCATTCCGTTCAAGGGAAATTACTCGTCGTGGCTCGAACAAAAACAGGCACGGCTCGCGCAGGAACAGAAGTCTGAAGACAAGCGTGCCAAGACGCTCGAACGCGAGCTCGAATGGATTCGCATGTCGCCGAAAGGCCGGCACGCGAAATCGAAAGCGCGCATCAACGATTACGAAAAGCTCGTCGCGACCGAATCGGAAAAACGCAGCGAGGAGCTGGAGATCTTCATTCCGCCCGGCGAACGGCTCGGCGATACGGTCATCGAGGCGCACGGCGTTTCAAAAGCGTACGGCGACAAGCTGCTTTTCGAGAACCTCGAATTCTCGCTGCCGCCCGGCGGCATCGTCGGCGTCATCGGCCCGAACGGTGCAGGTAAAACGACGCTGTTTCGCCTGATCACGGGGCAGGACACCGCTGACAGCGGCGAGTTCAAGGTCGGCCCGACGGTGAAGCTCGGCTACGTCGATCAATCGCGTGACAGCCTCGCGGACGACAAGACCGTCTGGGACGAGATATCTGACGGGCTCGACATCATTCAGCTGGGCAAACGCGAGGTGAATTCGCGGGCTTATGTGTCGCGGTTCAATTTTTCGGGCTCGGATCAGCAAAAGCGCGTCGGCCAGCTTTCGGGCGGCGAACGCAACCGCGTGCATCTCGCCAAGATGCTCAAATCGGGAGCGAACGTCATTTTGCTCGACGAGCCGACGAACGACCTGGACGTGAACACGATGCGTGCTCTCGAGGAGGCACTGGAGAACTTCGCGGGCTGCGCGGTCGTAATATCACACGACCGCTGGTTCCTCGACCGCATCGCGACGCATATTTTGGCGTTCGAAGGCGATAGCCATGTCGAATATTTCGACGGCAATTACAGCGAATACGAGGCCGACCGCAAACGCCGTCTCGGCCACGACGCCGACCAGCCGCACCGTATCAAATACCGCAGTTTGACGCGTGCGTAGATCGCTGAGTATTGCCGTCGCCTTTAGGCGACGGTACTGGAACGGTTAACTATATTGGGCTTTAGCCCCATTTTTGTTCGGCTAAAGCCGATAACCACTTGGTGTCCGTGTCCCGTTGGCTAAAGCCAACGGCAATATTGTCGATGGTTCGATCATTAGTATTTGTTCTTATGATTTTCACGGCATTGGCATGCGGCCGTGCGGAAAACCAAGCGCCGAACGTCGAAACGACGGCGCAGCTGCCGCCGCCCGCATCGCCTTCGCCTACGCCTACGCTTGGATCTCCCGATCTGCAGGCAGAACTGACCGACGGCAAATATGCTGATACGGCGTCGCCGATCGGCGAATTTGATTTCAAGAACTTCAAATACGAGCTTCCCCGCGGCTGGCAAAATCCCGACGGCACGACCGAGATCGAGCTAAAGGACGGAAAGGTCGAGCCGATCGCAAAAGACCTGGCGGCGAGTGAGGGCGAAGCGGCCGAAATTGCCGGCAAGGGCCAGCAGCGAATCGGCATGTCGCTCGTTTCGGTGAAATATTTTGACGCGACGGGCGACGGAGCGGACGAGGCCGTCGTAGTGCTGAAGATCGAAACAGGCGGAGCCGCCATTCCGCAGATCGTTTACGTTTACGGGTGGAAAGACGAAAAACCGGAGCTGCTGTGGCATTTCCGCACCGGCGACCGTGCCGAGGGCGGCCTAAAATGCCTCGCTCCAAAAGACGGCATGCTCGCGGTCGAGCTTTACGGCCAGGACCGTTTCATCCTCGGCCAGATCGAAACGGGCCGTATCGAGGACGACCGGCCGCAGATCTGCTGCCCGACGTATTTCACGCGTTCCGTTTACAAATGGAACGGAAAGAATTTCCTGATGCAGGGCAAACGCCTAACATTCCCAGTCGACGACCCCGCCGCACCGCCCGTCGAGAACATGGGCGAAAAAGCAGCACAAAAGAAAAAGTAGAAAGGCCTAGGAATAAGCGCAGCGGTATCGAGACGTTCCTATTCGCTTTGTATAACAAAGTACTTGACAAAACGAAATACTTGGCATATCTTTATCAACGCGATGTTGAATATCCAGCCCAAACGCGGCGAAAGAGCAGCCGATGAGCCCGACAGGATCTCCGACCGTGCGATGGACAATCTGCAGTTCATACGCGAAACGATGGAGCGGTCCGCGAGTTTCACCGCGGTTCCGGGTTTCGGCGGGATGCTGATGGGCGTCACGGCTTTAGCTACGGCGTACATTGCGAATAGCCAGGTTTATCTTCGCAACTGGCTCGTCATCTGGGTGACCGAGGCGTTTCTCGCGGCGGCGATCGGGCTGCTGGCGATGTGGCAGAAATCAAAGATCGGCGGCCAGTCGCTTCTTTCGACGCCGGCACGCAAATTTGCGATGAGCTTTGCACCGCCTGTCGTCGTCGGCGTTGCGCTGACGTTCGGGCTGTGGCGATTTGAACATTACGGCGTGATGGCGGCGATGTGGATGCTGTGCTATGGCGCGGCCGTCATCGGCGGCGGTGCATATTCCGTACGGGCGGTGCCGGTGATGGGGTGGTGCTTTGTGGCTCTCGGCAGCATTACGCTCGCCCTGCCCCGCGGCTACGGCGACGAGATGATGGCCGCCAGCTTTGGAATGCTGCACATCATCTTCGGCGCGATCATCGCACGCAAACACGGCGGCTGACAGCATAAATATATGAATACGACCATGACATTTCAAAACAAAAGGCTGATCGGCATCGCGGCTGTCGCGGCCGTTCTATTGCTGATACCTTTGGCAGCGGGCTTTCCGTGGTCGCCGGGCGATTACGCCGCTGCGGCCGTACTGTTATTTGGTGCGGGCATCGCGATAGAGATCGCATTAAGGATGGTGACCGATTTTTGGCTCCGCATCGCCGCGTGCGGTTTGATTCTGCTCGTGCTTTTCCTGATATGGGCGGAACTCGCGGTCGGCCTGTTCGGGACGCGATTTGCCGGCAGTTAAGAGGATGTCGATGTCAAAGAAAGATCTAGCGGTAAAGAAAGGTTCAAATGGCGGCAACCCGAACCGGCTGTACGTCGCAAAGGCGGCTGAGGCCGTGTCGAACGACCTCGACAAGGTAATACATGAGCGTTTGCGGCTCGGGATCGTGTCGGCTCTCGCGGCAAACGCAAAGCTGAGCTTCAACGATCTGAAACAGCTGCTCGACACATCCGACGGCAACCTCAGCGTCCACGCACGCAAGCTCGAAGACGCCGGTTATATCACCGTCAAAAAATCATTCACCGACCGCGTCCCGCTGACCGAATACAAGATAACCGCCGCCGGCCGCAGGGCTCTTGAGAAATATTTGGACCACATGGAGACGCTGATCAAGGCGATGAGGCCGCGCTGAAAATGAACACAACTTTTTATCGGACCTGCCGTGTAAAAATTGCTGACTGAGATCATTTTGAGGTTCTGGAATGACGAATGGATCACGCACCGGGCTTGAGATACTTTTGGCCGCTGTCGGAGTTGGAATATTGGGCAACGTGCTGCTGCGGCAGACGCCCTGGGGATTGAATGCGTTCGTGTTTGTCGCGGTGTTCACGGCGGCGATGATCGCGGTGACGTATCGCAGCCGTCGAGAGCTGATCTCGATCAAAACACTCTCGATACAGGGTGCGATGGTGTTTTTCGCGTCGATGTTCCTGATACGCGATTCGATCGAGCTGCGCATTTTCGATACCATCGCGATCATTGTATTGATGGGCGTTTCGGTGCTGCCGAATTTCGGTGTCGATCAACGCGTCGCGGGCGTTTTTCATTATGCGGCGGGTGCGGTCTGGTCGGGAGTTTGTTCGCTTTTCGCGCCGTTCGTGCTGCTCGGATCCGATATTGATTGGAAAGCGATGCCGGGCAATGGATTCAGCAAAGGTGCGTTTGCCGTGTTTCGAGGCATTGCGATAGCGTTGCCGCTGTTCCTGATATTTGGTGCGTTGCTGATGGCCGCGGATGCCGCGTTTGAGGATTTCGCAAACAACGTCGTCAGCTTTGACCTTGAGAACATCATCTCGCACGTAATGCTGACGTCGTTCCTGGCGTGGCTCGTCGCGGGATATTTTAGAGCATCACTTATCGAGCAATTCGTCAACGTGGGAGCGGCCGCTGCGGTGTCCGTCGTACCGGCAACCGAAGCCAAACATCCCGATCCGAGCGCCGTCGAAAACCTCGCCACCGATGACGCCGCCGACCCCGACGACGCAAGCCTGCCTAACCACGCCACCGTCGTCGAACATATAAATATAAGCGATCCGCCGAACGCAGATGTCGAATCCGCGGGCGACAGCGGCCCGGCCGCCGATGAATCGGCGAACCGGAAACGCGACTGGCAAAATTTTGACAATACAAAGGTGCCGCCGGTTTTCACGCTCGACAAGGTCGAGACGATCATTATTCTAGGCGTGATCGACGCTCTGTTTCTGACGTTCGTAATATTCCAATTGCCGTATCTTTTCGGCGGGATGGACCTTGTCCAAAATACGCCCGACCTCAAGCTCGCCGAATTTGCACGCCGCGGCTTTGGCGAATTGGTGACGGTGTCGTTTCTCGTTCTGCCGATGCTGCTCGCGTCACACTGGCTGCTGCGTCGCGACGCCAAGGCGAACGAGACGATTTTTCGCGTGCTGGCCGGTGTTCAGATCGTCTTGCTCTTTGTGATCATGACCTCAGCGATGCAGCGGCTCGTGCTGCTCACAGGCGAACTCGGCTACGGCTGGACGACCGTTCGTTTCTATCCGATGGTCGTGATGCTGTGGCTTGCGGCGGTGTTCATCTGGTTCTCTTGGACGGTATTGCGCGGCAAACGGCAGCATTTCGCGTGGGGAGCACTCTGGCTCGCCATCGTGACGCTCGCCGGTACAAATCTGATGAACCCGGATGCATTCATCGCCTCAAAAAATATTGAGCTTATGAAGAAAGGCCGCAATTACGACCCGTACTACAATGCGCAACTTAGCGATGATGCGGTGCCGGCGATCGTCCTTGGCCTGGAGCATATGTCGCTGGACGATCATTGCATCACGCGCCGCGCGTTGTACTGGCGGCTGATCGAAGCACGAGAAGAATCCGCCATTCGGTCGCTGAACCTGTCCCGCGAGCGGGCGTATGGGTGGCTAGAGCCGATCTCGGGTTTTCTGGCTAGCAACAACGCCTGCGACGCGTTATAAACGATCAACGGTCAGCGAAAACGATGCCGCGGCCGAGAATGAAACGGTTATAATTAACATATGCCACGCGACCTTATCCGCGAATACATCACATACGCAAAGGTCGAAAAAGGCTTGGCGGCGAATTCGCTGGACGCCTACGAGGCCGATCTGCGCCGGTTCGAGCGTTGGGCGGAAGATTGCGGCATCGCGGTGACGGCGATGACGCGGGTTGACCTGCGCGAATGGCTGATGGACCTGGCGGCACGCGGGCTGGCGGTGAATTCGCGTCGCCGAATGGTGAGCAGCGTGCGGCGTTTTTATGCTTTTCTGCTTGCCGAAGAGCACATCACCGCCGATCCCGCGGACGACCTTATCTCGCCGCAGCAGGGCGTTCATCTGCCGAAATTCCTCAATACTACTGAGATCGAAATGCTGCTCGCGGTGCCGGACGTTTCGACGCTTTCGGGTCTGCGGGACCGTGCCGTGCTTGAGCTGATGTATGCCTGCGGGCTGCGTGTTTCTGAGGTGGTCGATTTGCGAATTCAGGATATCGACATCGACGGCGGCATATTAACGGCGATCGGAAAAGGCTCGAAAACACGCAAGATTCCCGTCGGTACGTCCGCCGCCGAATGGGTGAAAAGCTATCTCGCGGCACGGCGAAAGGCCGGCAACGATGGCATTGATGAGAGCCCGCTGCTTTTCGTCTCGGAACGCGGAGCACCGCTCACGCGGCAGCAAATTTATGCGATGGTCAGCGAATATGCCGAAAAATGCGGGCTCGAAGGCGTGTCGCCGCACACGCTGCGGCATTCTTTTGCGACGCATCTCGTCCAAAATCGGGCCGACATACGCAGCGTCCAGCAGATGCTCGGCCACGCCGACATTTCCACCACACAGATCTACACTCACATGACCGGCGCCCACCTGAAAAAGGCATACGAAGATTTTCATCCGCGGTCGAAGAAGTCTTGAGCCCGCGGTTATGCTAAAATTGTGATTCCATACAATTTTATGCATGACGAGATAAAACTTCCTGACGAACGGGAGCTTTCGGGCGAAGGCTCGCGGCGAGATTTTCTGAAAAAGTCGGCACTTGCGGGTATCGGTGCAGCGGCGATAACGCTGACGGATGTCGTTCCGGCAGTTGCCAGCGAACCGGCGGTCGAGGGCGGCGTCGCGGTCGAAAAACTCACCGTAAAGCTCACCATCAACGGCAAAGAGCACAACTTGCCGGTCGATACGCGCACGTCGCTGCTTGACGCGATGCGCGAACAGCTTGAGCTGACCGGCTCGAAAAAAGGCTGCGATCACGGCCAATGCGGCGCGTGCACGGTCATCATCGACGGACGCCGGGAACTTTCGTGTCTGACGCTTGCCGCGATGTGCGGCGAACGCCGAGTTACGACCATCGAAGGCCTCGCCGACGGCGACAGGCTGCATCCGATGCAGGCGGCGTTCGTAGAATACGACGGCCTGCAGTGCGGCTATTGCACGCCGGGGCAGATATGTTCGGCGGTCGCGATGCTGGACGAAGCGAAACGCGGCGACGTCAGCTTCGTCACCGAAGATCTGGCCGCAGGCTCGCCGAAACTGACAAAACCCGAGATTCGCGAACGCATGAGCGGCAACATCTGCCGCTGCGGTGCCTATCCGAACATCGTCGCCGCCATCGAGGAAGTCCACGCGGGAGGTGCGAAATGAGGCCATTTGCTTTCAAACGCGTTTCCGCACCTGCCGATGCCGCGAAACTCGTCGCCGCGAACCGTAACGCCCGTTTTATCGCGGGCGGAACCAACCTGATCGACCTGATGAAAGAGAACGTCGATCGGCCCGACGAGCTTGTCGATATCTCGCGGCTCGAACTCACTGCGATTCGGCGAACTCTGGACGGCGGCGTCTCGATCGGAGCGTTGGCGAAAAATTCAGATACGGCGAACAATCCGCTCGTCCGCAGCCAATTTCCGCTGTTGACGCAGGCAATTCTCTCAGGTGCGTCGCCGCAGATACGCAACATGGCGACGAACGGCGGCAATCTGCTGCAGCGGACGCGGTGTGCTTATTTTTACGACCTTGGGACGAAATGTAATAAACGTCAGCCCGGCTCCGGTTGCGGTGCGAAGGACGGCCTGAATCGCTATTCGGCCGTATTCGGCTGGAGCGATTCTTGCGTTGCCGTGCATCCGTCGGATATGTGCGTTGCTCTGGCGGCGCTCGACGCGGTGGTGAATGTTCGTCAGCCGGATGGCAAGGAGCGGAAGATCAGATTCGCCGAATTTCATCGCTTGCCGGGCGATCTTCCCGAACTGGACAACACACTTTCGCACGGCGAACTGATCACATCGATCGACATTCCGAAAAGCAATTTTGGGCAGAATACCTATTATCTGAAGATCCGCGACCGTGCGAGCTATGCATTCGCACTCGTTTCCGTCGCGGCGGCGGTCGAGTTGGACAAAGGCGTTATCAAGCAGGCCCGCATCGCTCTCGGCGGCGTCGCTCACAAACCGTGGCGTTGCACCGAGGCCGAGCGTTTTCTCGCCGGCAAAAAGCTCGATGCCGCGGTCCTCAAACAAGCCGCCGAGCTCGCCGTAAAGGACGCAAAGCCGCTTTCTGACAATGGATATAAGGTCCGGCTGACGCAGCGTTCGGTCGAGCGTGCATTAAGGAGGGCAGCGAAAATATGATGCAGGACGATCTGAGACGACAGCCGAGCCGCGTCGATGGACGGGCGAAAGTGACGGGAAAGGCGACATATATCGCCGAGTTTCGCTTCCCAAATATGGCGTACGGCTATTTGGTGCAATCTACGATCGCGAAGGGCAAAATTCGCGATATCGAAACGGCCGAGGCTGAAAAACAGCCCGGCGTGATAAAGGTGCTATCGCACAAGAATCTGCCGAAACTCGCCGTCCCGACGCCTGCTCCGGACGCCATCCCGAGGCCTTTTTATGCGCTGACGAGCGACGAGATACGCTTCAACGCCCAGCCCATCGCCGTCGTCGTCGCCGAGACGTTTGAAGAGGCTCGCTACGCCGCTTCGCTGGTCAAGGTGACCTATGATCAGGCGCCGCACGCGACCGATCTGCGCAGCGTTCTGGGCAGTGCATTTGTGCCGGGCCGCGAACAGCCCGATCGCGGCACGCCCGAAAATGCGTTCGCGGCGGCGGAATTCAAGGTCGAGGCGGAATACTACATTCCCATCGAACACCACAACGCGATGGAGCCGCACGCGACCGTAGCGAATTGGGACGACGGCAAGCTGACCGTTTACGACAAGACACAGGGAATTCAGGGCACGACAGGTTATCTCGCAACTGCATTCGGCATCGACAGGGCGAATATTCGCGTGCTCTCGCCGTTCGTCGGCGGTGCTTTCGGTGCGGCACTCAGGCCGGGGCCGAATCTGATCGTCGCGGCGATGGCGTCGCGCGAACTGAAGCGTCCCGTAAAGATCGTCTATTCACGCCGCCAGCTTGCTACCGCTCACGGCTATCGCCCCGAATCGATACAGAACATCAAGGTTTCTGCCGACAAGGACGGCAAGCTGACGTCGATCATTCATCAGGCGGTTCACAACACGTCCGCGTATGAGAATTTTTCCGAAGGCCTCGTCGGCGTTTCCCGCGGGCTCTATGCCTGTCCGAACGTGCGGACGGTCGCAAAGATCGCGCGCACCGATCTGCAGACGCCGCTTTGGATGCGGTCGCCGGGCGTGGTTTCGGGCATCTTCGCTCTGGAATCGGCGCTCGACGAGCTTTCCTACAAGCTGAAGCTCGATCCGCTCGAACTCCGTCTGCGAAACTACGCCGACACGGATCCCGAAACGGGAAGACCGTTTTCCAGCAAGGAGCTTCGCGAATGTTACAGACAGGGAGCTGAGCGTTTCGGCTGGAGCAAGCGCAGCCCCGAGCCGCGTTCCATGCGCGACGGCAAATACCTCGTCGGCTGGGGCCTGGCGACAGGAACCTGGCCGGCAAGTCAGGCTCCTGCATCGGCTCGCGTCATTTTGAACGCTGACGGCACGGCACGCGTCGAGAGCGGCACGACGGACATCGGCCCGGGAACATACACGACGATGACGATCATCGCGTCCGAGGTGTTGGGGCTGCCGATCGAAAAGATCACGTTCGTGCTCGGCGACAGCGATATGCCGCCGACGCCGGGGCAAGGCGGTTCGACGACGACATCGAGCGTCGGAACCGCTGTGAAAGAGGCAAGCGAACTGGCGTTGAAAGCGCTTATCGATGCCGCTAACGCCAAGGAAGATTCGCCGTTTCGCGGCGTTGCGTTCGATCAGCTCGTTTTCGAGAAAGGTTCTGTAGCCGTAAAAGGACGCCCGGAAACACGCCGCAGTTTTCAGGACATATTAAAAGGACACAGCGAGAGCAGCGTTTCAGTGCTTCACCGTTCGACGCCCGATGCGGCCGAACGCGGCAAATACGTGATCGCGTCGCACGGAGCGCAGTTCGTCGAGGTCAAGGTCGATGAGGAAATCGGGCAAGTTCGCGTCACCCGCGTCGTTCAGGGTACGGCGGCCGGGCGAATAATCAACCCAAAGGGAGCGCACAGCCAGGAAATGGGCGGCGTCGTTTGGGGCGTCGGGATGGGGTTGATGGAACATACCGAGGTCGATCACAAACTGGGACGCATAATGAACCCGAACCTTGCGGGCTATCACGTGCCGGTAAATGCCGACATCGGCGTGATCGAGACGATCTTTGTTCCCGAAGAGGACAAAATAGTTAATCCGCTCGGCGCAAAAGGCCTCGGCGAGCTCGGTTTGGTAGGAATTCCGGCGGCCATCGCCAATGCGATATACCACGCTACGGGTAAACGCATCCGCAGCCTGCCGATCACGCCCGACAAGCTGGTGTAGCGAAGCGCCGAAATAACGCTGTTTTGGCGCTTGCGCGCCTTTTCGCGTTTAGATATCATTGGAAATTTGCCAATTGGCTCTAAAAGCCGGTTATGGCATCTTAACAATTTGGTTTGCATGGGTGGTCGAGTGGTTAATGGCACCGGGCTGTAAACCCGGCGGAGTAACATCCTACGTAGGTTCGAATCCTACCCCATGCACCAGAGTTTGAAAGGCAAAAGGCGAAAGGCAAAAGGCGAGAGTACAGATCGGTACTTTATCCTTTATCCTAATTCCTTTCTCCTTTCATTAGTGGGCGGGAGTAGCTCAGTTGGTAGAGCGTCAGCCTTCCAAGCTGAATGTCGCGAGTTCGAGCCTCGTCTCCCGCTCCATTGATTTTGGCGGTTCGCCCAAGTAGCTCAGGGGTAGAGCGCTTCCTTGGTAAGGAAGAGGTCACGGGTTCAAATCCCGTCTTGGGCTCCAGATCGTTAGTGTTTGAAAAGATGCTGGGTAGTGCAAACGCAAAAATGACGATGGTCTATTGGAGGTCAGATCAGTTCTGGCTCGGGAAACTTCTCGAACATCCGGAGATCATGACCCAGGGTGAGACGGTGGAAGAACTGGAAGAGAACATCAAAGATGCCTATCTTCTAATGGCAATGGACGAGGTTCCGAGCGGATATCAAGTGAAAGAGATCTTGATATGAAGCGGAAGGAACTGCTGAAGCAGCTCGCCGCCGAAGGTTGTGTTTTGCTCAGGCACGGATCGCGTCACGATATTTACTTCAATCCGAAGAACGGAATGAAGCAGCCGGTTCCTCGGCATAATGATATCGACGAAAATCTAGCGAAGCACATTAGGAAGTACTTAGGACTCGAAAGGAAATAATTTCTAGAGGAAGAAAGAG
>JAHBSJ010000008.1 GCA_019639155.1 Acidobacteriota bacterium
TTCTGACGTCGGGGACTTTCAGGCGGATCGCGAATGGCTCGCCTGCCGCAGCACGCGCTTCAGACTCTTCGCCCGAAAGTTCGCGATACGGATTATCGCGGAAATTCTTATCTGCGCCCTGCTGACGCGCGCGCTCCTTTATCGCTTCTTTGACGTCTCCATCCGTTGGTTCGGCCTTCGGCGTAAAGTCGCGATACGCCTTGCCTTCCGCAAGCAAGCGACGCGCTGCCTCGCGGTGTTTGTCAGCGTTGTTCGACTGAAAGACGATCTCTTCGTCGGGCGCAAAACCGAGCCATTTCAAGCCATCGAGGATCGAACGCGTCGATTCTTCGGTCGAGCGTGCAAGATCCGTGTCCTCGATCCTTAAAAGGAATCTGCCGCCCGTGTGCCGCGCGTAAAGGTAGTTGAAAAGGGCGGTTCTTGCCGAACCGATATGCAGATAACCCGTCGGCGACGGGGCGAATCTCACTCTAACAGTCATAACCAATTAGTTTCGCCGAACGCCCCGCCGAACGCAACGTGCCCCAAAACCAACCTTGGAGGCGGCTTGCCGCCGACAATGGCCATCTTTTGTCCCAGCCAAGACGCTCGTGGGACAACTCTTGGGACAAATAAGTGACGTGTTATCAATAGCTTACGCGATTTGTCCCAGAATTTCGCAAAAAAAACATCAGACCGCAATCGGAACCTGATCAATAGCAAATCTCAGATCTGAAATTTGAAATTCGAGATGCAAACCTTTCGATCTTTTCGGGGTTCGCTTCGCGGCCTTTGCGTTTCAAACAAGATCGTAAACGCAAAGAACGCAAAGGCGACGCAAAGAACGCGAAGGAAGAAGGCCGCCACGAATTCACGAATCATATTTCAAAACTTGAAATACAGCCCTGATCGAGCAAGGCCTGAAATCTCAAAATTTCAAATCTCGAATTTCAAATCTCGAATCTGGGATTCAGAATCCGAACCTCTGCGGCCTTTGCAGGTTTCGCTTGGCGAGCTTTGCGGTTCCAACCAAGATCGCACGCAAAGAAAGCAAAGGCACCGCAAAGTTCACAGAGGAAGAAGGCCACTCACCACTCACCATCAACCACTCACCATCAACCACTCACCATCAACCACGAACAATGACAACGACCAACTTTGTCAAAGACCGAACGGCCGGCTCGACCGTGTTGACATCATAGCGAACTGACGCGCCTCGTTGAAGCACAAACCGCACAAAACGTATCAAAGTGCACGATTTGCACGATTTGCACAGACGAAACCGTCTGAGTGGGTGGCGATGCCGCATAGCCACGTGCTTCGGGCACGGGGCTACGATCGCGTCATCGAATCGACGATCTTCTGGATGCGGCGAATGCGGGTTTCGGGCTTCTTGGCAGACTCGACCGATCGCACGAGTTCTTTTTGGGTGGTGTAGGAGAGTTTCTCCCAAGTTTTGAGACCGCCGGGAATCGTTTTGATGGCTTTTGCGAGGTCCTTCGGTATTTCGACCGTTCTTTTCTCAAGATCCTGCCACAATGTAATTACAATGAGCTCACCCGGCACGATCCCCGCTCGCATCCGGTACTCTTTTGGCGTACCTATCAAGTATCGACCGCCCATATGGGCGATCGTGGTGCGATATTGCTCACCGTTTATCTCGATAACGACCGGCACGCGGCGTTTGCCGAACACCTCTTCGACATCGAACGGGATCGTTATGCCCGCGGCATCCATTTTGGGATGTTTTTCGAGCACGGCCTCGAATGTTTGTTTGTCGGCCATAATTCTCCTAAAATCGATTGTTCGTCTATCGAAAGTTAGCAGAAGTGGTTATGGTAAACAAAATTCGAAAGGCCGTTTTTCCGGCCGCGGGCCTCGGCACAAGATTCTTACCGGCGACAAAAGCTTCGCCCAAAGAGATGCTGCCGCTCGTCGATAAGCCGCTTATCCAATATTCGGTCGAGGAAGCGGTCGCCGCGGGCGTGGAATCGCTTCTTATCATCACAGGCCGCGACAAGACGGCCATCGAGAACCATTTCGACATCTCGTTCGAACTCGAAGAACTCCTAAAGGATAAGAACAAAGGCGATCTCTTCGATCAGGTACGTGCGATATCGGACATCGCCCGCATCAGCTACACGCGGCAAAAACAGGCGTTGGGGCTTGGCCATGCGATCTACCAGGCAAAGGATTTTGTGGGAGACGAACCTTTCGCCGCATTGCTTGCCGACGACGTTATCGACGCAGAGCGTCCGGCCCTGGCGCAGATGATCGACGTTTACGACAAATTCGACGCGCCTGTGATAGCGACGATGCAGGTCGAGGGCGAGGCCATTTCGCGCTTCGGCGTGATCGACGCCGACGAGGTCGAACCCGGCGTCTTTCGGATCAAAGGCATGGTCGAAAAACCCGCGTTTGAAGAGGCACCGAGCGACCTTGCGATCGTCGGTCGATATATCTTTACGCCGGATATATTTGAGGCGATCGAGCAGACCAAGCCGGGTGCGGGCGGCGAGATCCAGATCACTGACGCGATGGTGCGGCTGCTCGAAAAGCGTCCGTTCTACGCGGTCCGCCTTGAAGGAACACGACACGATGCGGGCGACAAGCTTGGCTTTTTGATCGCAACGGTCGAATACGCCCTAAAGCGTGACGACCTTGGCGACGATTTCAGAAAGTATCTTAGGTCACTCGAACTCTAAAAGGATCGAATTTTCACGACAGACGCCGAGTCAGAACCGGGAGCGATAGCGACCTCGGTTCTTGCATTTACGCATTCGCGAGATGCTGTTGGTTCCGGAATAAGGCATAAGGGCTAAGGGAAAAGTAATAGGTCAGAGCCTCTTTCACGAACTTTGCGTTTTCCCCAAACTTTATAACTCCGGCAACTCCGTAACTTCGGTAACTCACCAACTTCCGCTTGTATGATATTCTAAGGGCATTTACGGTTCGGGTCTGTCCGGTGCTATAGCCCATTTTCAATGCAGTTTCGCGATATTTTGACAATAGCAACCCTGCGCAATCTCGTTGATATTGCGCTCGTTTTCGCCATTGTCTATGTCGTCATCAAACTACTTCGCGGAACGCGTGCTGTCCCGACCGTCATCGGCCTTGTTTTCCTCGCGATCCTTTACTGGATCGCCGTCGATCAGGATCTTTTCACGCTTGAGTTCGTGCTGCGGTACGCGGTCGTCTATATCGGATTTGCGATCATCGTCCTTTTCCAATCCGAGATCCGGCAGGCGTTGATGTATTTCGCGAGCCGCCTGCGGCTTCCGCTCAAGAAGCAGCGGGGCCAGTTCGGCGGCAGCGTTTACGACGAGATAATCCTTGCCCTCACAACACTTGCGAGCGAAAAGACCGGAGCCTTGATCGTGATCGAAAGGAACGTCGGGCTGCGGAATTTCGTCGATGCCGGCCTTCAGCTTGACGCGAGGGTGAGCTATGACCTACTGGTCTCGATCTTCAACCCGACGACGCCGCTGCACGACGGGGCCGTCGTTATACAGCACGAAAGGGTCGCGGCCGCGGCCGTTTTTCTGCCGCTTACAAAAAACCCTGAGATCTCGCGTGAGCTTGGAACTCGCCATCGAGCGGCGATCGGAATTACTGAGGGCTCGGACGCGATCTCGCTCGTTGTTTCAGAGGAGACAGGCCTGATCACATACGTCGAATCCGGAAAGATCCTTCGGAATCTTGATCCGAAGCAGATGAAGAAACTTTTGTTCGAGGCGATGGACATTCCGATCCCTGAACCTCGCCGTGAGACCGTAACGCTATCAGAAACCGATACGGACGCGACCGTCGGATAACGATGCAGACCGAAACGAAACAAAGATCCGATCCGTCTGCCTTCGCAAAGAAGATCTTGCGAAAGCTCTTCGTCGAGGACTGGCATCTGAAGCTGCTCGCCCTCGCGATCACACTTGCGTTGTGGTTCGCTGTCACCGGCCTGAGCAAGCCGATGACGGCAAGGTTCAGCAACGTGCGTCTGTCGATGCGAAGCTCCGACAACACGATCACGGATTCGGAGATCAACACGATCGATCTCGTCCTGAGCGGCGATGCGCGAAAGATCAATCAGATCGATTCGCTGTCTGCGTCGGTCGACCTTAGCGGCCTCGAGCCGGGCGAGCGTACGGTCACGCTCACACCGGCAAACGTCTTTGTCCCGCTGCCGGCGGGTGTAAAGATCGATGACATCTGGCCGAACCGCGTGCAGGTCAAGCTCGAACGCGTCGAGGAAAAGGAAGTTCCGGTCAAGATCGAAACGACAGGCGACCTCGCCTCTAATCTCGAAGTATATTCACGAACGGCGACACCGTCACGCATAATGGTTCGCGGCCCGGAGAGCGTTTTGGATAAACTCGAGGCGATCTCGACCGAGAAGATCGACCTGAAAGGGCGAACCGGTGATTTTACGCTCATCCAACCGCTTGCCGTTACGGACTCAAAAGCGACGATCCAACGCGGGGATGTTTCGGTAACGTTCCGCGTCGGTGAAAAGCGTATCGAAAGGACGTTCGTTGTTCCGACGACTCACGGCAAGAGCGTCCGCGTTACGCTCTACGGCCCGACGAGCTTGCTGCAGAAACGCAAAGCCGACGATTTCAAGATCACGTTCGAGGCCGATGACACACCGCAGGTGACTCTGCCCGCCGAAATGGTGAATTCCGTCGTCGTGAAGTCCACAAAGGTTCTCTAGATCCCTTGCCGATGCCGTCCTTTATCGCGAAATTTGACCGCTTTGCCGGGCTCGACACGGAAAGCGGATCGTCATTGTGGCTTGGCCGGACCGCGTTCGTGTTTCTCGCGTTGATGGTCGCTGCGGCGCCGCATTCGATCGCCGCAACGCAGATTGCGTGGGGCTGCGGAACGCTCGCGACGGTAGCGCGTTTTGTGGTGGCAAAACAGCGGCCGAAAATTCGCCTGCTGGATGTCGCGTTCTTTTCTTATTTCGGCTGGTCGGTGATCAGCGGCATCTTCTCTTACGAACCCGCGATCTCGCTCGATCAGCTGCGCGGCGTCGCGCTATTTTTAGTCTTCTATTTCGCTATCTGGAATCTGCGGAATGTTCGTGCGGCATATTTTTTCGCGGTGCTGATGGTCGTCTCGTGTTCGGTGAATCTTGTTTGGACGCCCGTCGAACGCTATATTGGCCGCGGCGTCGAGGTGCAGGGGATCGCTCCGGACTCGCCGCTTGCAAAGGCTTTGCTCTACGACGGCGACACGCTTCTTCGTGCCGACGGCAAGAAGCTCCACACGCCCCAAGATCTTCTCGACGCCCTGCGGCAGCATTCAAGTGTCCGCGTGCTTTTTTACCGGCCGGATTTTGAATTTACGGTAACGGTCAATAGCGCGGACCTTTTGCCCGGCGAATCGGCCGAGCAGCAGCTTGGCTTCACCAGCTGGGAGAAGAGCCATAACTGGCGTTCGCAAGGTTTCTATAACCATTACGCCACGTATGCCGAAATGCTTCAGCTCGTTGCGGCTATGATCTTCGGCCTGATCGTCGCGAATATCGGCCGTCGCCGCGAAGAAGAGTATGCAGAACCTTCATCCGCATTCGCGCGGTTCGGACGCCTTTTCTCATCAACGCCTTTCCTTGCCGCCGCACTTGCGCTCGCCTGCCTCGCCTTGCTCTTTACGGTAACGCGGGCATCGCAGCTTGGCTTTATGGTCGCGGCACTCGTGATCGTTCTGTTGTCGGCAAAGAAAAAACTTCTGATCGCCGCGTTCGTCGTCGCGATCCCCGTCATTTTCGGCGGGCTCTTGTTCCTGCACGAGTCGCACGATGTCGGGTTCTTTGACTCAAAGGACGATTCGACAAAATACCGCGAGATGATGTGGCGCGACGGCTATCGTTTGCTGACCGAATCGCCGAGGCATCTTCTGGTCGGCGTCGGGATGAACTCGTTCCAGAAACATTGGGAAGAATGGGGAATGTTCGACAAAGGCTGGCAGCCGATGGGGCATTTCCATTCGACGCCGGTGCAGCTCGCCGTCGAACGCGGTGTTCCCGAGCTCCTCTTATGGCTGTGTGTGCTGTTCTGTCTCGCTCGGATCTTTTTGCGTGGACTGCGCGACGCTCGCGGCAAAGACGCTCATCGCTTCGGCGTACTGCTTGGCGCTTCCGGCGCGCTCGTCGGGTTCACGACCAGCGGACTTGTCCATTGGAATCTTGGCGACAGCGAGGTAGCGATGGTCTTCTTCCTGATAATGGCATTTGGCGTTGCCGCCGCACGGCCGTCCGTCGCGGAGAAGAGCACTCTCGCTGAAAACACCGCTGACTAGAGCACTTGATCGAGCCAATCCTGCGGCTTGATCTCCTTATGCGGGACGAATGTTCGCCAGAGTTTGAACTGCTTTTTCTCTTGCGCAGATAGCTCGCCCTTGCGAAGCGTGATGAGCGGTATCAGCCTCGAAAGTTTTTTATAGAGCTTGAGTTTCAGGGAGCGATATTTCGCGGCCTCGTTCGCGTCTTCAAGGAACTGCGCCCAGCCGATCGAACCGACAAATCCGCAGGCTCCGAAGTTTGGCGAAAGCAGAACGTGCTCCATCATAACGCGCACACCGCCGTCGAACTCATGCAGGACGTCGTGCATCGCAACAATGCCTTTATCGACAAGATGCGGGCCAAACCCTTCGATGTCGAGACGCGTGCCCTCGTACGTGTGGTCGCCGTCTATCCACAGAAGCCGCAAAGGTTTGTCCCATGTTTTCGCAAGCTCGTAAGAGAACGTTTGGTGGAGTTCGACCCGGTCTGAAACGCCCATCTTCTCGATGTTCTGCCGAAAGTCAGAAAGCGAATCTTTCGCACCTCTAAGGTCGGGATCGGTCTCGGAAGGTGCCGTCATCGGATCGACCGCGTGAATCGTCTCACCGCCGGCGAGGGCGGCGGCACGCGCCAAAATGCTCGTTGACCTGCCCTTGAACGAACCTATCTCAAGGATCCCGCCGTCTGCCGTAGGAACGGCCGCCAAAAGCGCGAGGAAACGCATTTCTCTGGGCGTTAGATGTCCCTCGACCGCGCCGGCCTCGGAAAGGAGTTGTTCGACAAATGTTTCGAAGCCTGCGGGCAATCGTTTTTCGTTCATCTTCGCGTCAAATGATCTGAGCCTAGATACTAATACTTTTGGCCTAAAACGTGTATTCGGCCTGCCTGCCTCGCGCTCTATGATGATATGCTAAGAGGTTACTGCAAGATGGATAAAACCTGAACTTCTTGTGCTTTTTGGGCGTAACGTTTATTTCGGTCCGGCTTTAGGGCCTCCTTAAAATTCTATGCAAAAAAGATCCGCTTCCCTTGTTCTATTTGTTCTCTTTTCTCTCTTTTTAACTTCGCTGCCGCAGTCTGCCATTGGCCAGACGGCAGCATCTGCACCGCAGAGTGACGAAGCGGCCGCACTTGCAACGATCGAGAAAGCGATCAATGAGCGCCGCGAAGCGTTGGGGATTCCCGGTGCTGCGCTCGCGATCGTGAAGGACGGGAAGGTCATATTTGCGAAAGGGCTTGGCTATAAAGATTTTGAAAAGAAGATACCTGCCACCGCCGACACGCAATTTGCGATCGGTTCGGCGACAAAGGCATTTACGGCTCTTTCGATCTTGATCGCGCAGGATCAAGGAAAGCTCTCGTTGGATGACTCTCCAAAAAAGTATCTTCCGTACTTCCAGATCAATGATCCCGAAACCGACAAAAAGATCGTCATTCGCGACCTTCTCGATCATTCTTCGGGGCTTTCGCGTACGGATCTTGCGATGCTGACGGGCGAACTGTCGCGAAAGGAACTTATCGAGGTCACGGGTCTTGCAAAGCCGACCGCAAAGCTTCGCGAGAAGTTTCAGTATCAGAATATTATGTTCGCGGCGGCGGGCGAGATAGCCGCGACGGTCGAAAAAAGCACCTGGAACAACGTCATCAAGTCGGAGATCTTCAAGCCGCTCGGAATGACGAACAGCACGACGACCATCGCCGAAATGACGAAGGCGAAGGACTATTCCTTCGGCTACGACTACAACTTCGATACGAAGGCGACGCGGCGCCTTCCGTTTCGCGAGATCGCGGCACCGGCACCGGCAGGAGCCATAAATTCTAGTGTTCGCGATATGTCGAAGTGGCTCGAGTTCATCTTGAACGGCGGTGAAGCTGCCGGTAAGGCGATCGTATCCGAGAAAGGTTTTGAAGAGTGGACCAAGCCGCAGATGCCGATCGCCGGTAAAGTTTCGTATGGCCTCGGCTGGTTCATCGAGGATTGGAACGGCCACAAGGTCCTTCAGCATGGCGGCAACATCGACGGATTCAACGCGATGGTCGCCGTAATGCCTGAGAAGAAGCTCGGTTTCGTTTTGCTTACGAACGTCTCCGGCTCGCCGCTCACGGACGAAGCAAAAAACATCATCTGGAGCGCTCTTTTGCCGGGATCGGTCCCGCAAAAGTCCGCTGAAACGGTCCCGACGCCGTCTTACGCCAAGGTGAGTGCCGACCAACTTGTCGGTACTTGGGCGACGGCCAAGGGCACGCTAAAGACCGAGATCCGAAAGGACGGTGACAAAGTAACGCTAAATGTTCCGGGCCAACAGCCTTATCCGCTGGCCGCAAAACCGGACGGCAGCTTTTCGCTCTCGCCTCTTCCGGACAGCTTTTCGCTTTCCGCAAAACTCGATGCCGCGGGCAAAGTAACGGCGATCTCGCTTGTACAGCCGCAGGGAACGGTCGATCTGCTCCCGACAACGCCTGTAGAAAAGCCTGCGATCACCGTCGATGAGCTGCACAAGAAGGTCATCGAGGCCCTCGGCGGCGAGGAAAACCTGAGAAAGCTCAAATCCCGAGTCGTCGATGCCGATATCGATTTCGTCAATCAAGGCGTTACCGGCACCGCGCGCAGCTACACCGAGGCGCCGAACAGATCTGCGACGGCGACAAGTTTCTCGGCGCTCGGCAAGGTGATCGGAAAAGCCTATGAGTATTTTGACGGGACAAAGGGCGAAGAGACGACCTCGTTCTCACCGACCGAAGAGTGGGCCGGCCTCAAGCTGGATAACGCACACATTTCCGCTGACTTTTACTCTGTGCTCAACTGGGACAAGAACTTCGCGTCGATCGAGATCCTCTCAAAGACCAAGGTCGGCGACAAAGAGGCCTACGCAGTAAAATTCACGCCAAAGAAAGGAACGCCGTTTACTATTTACTATGCGGCTGACACCTTTTTGCCGATTAAACAGGACGCGTTCAGCGTCTCAAGCACAAGTCAGCAGCAGCTGCCATACTCGGAAGAATATTCCGACTATCGAACGATAGACGGTGTGGTCGTCCCGTATTCTGTGACAACGCATTCACTTGGGATGGGAAAGATCGTCGTAACCGTAAAGGAAATCAAGCAGAACGTGCCTATTGATGCCAATGTCTTTACCCACCACGATGTTTCGCTAAAAGCGGTAAAGGCAAAGTCAAGAAAGGCCGGCAACGCCCATTAGGTCGGGTTTGTAGGTAGATTCCGCGTGGTCGAAAATGTCGTCGAGCTCTTTTTCGACCGAACCGTGACCGGGCGGGATCGCTTTTATCGCTGGCTCAAAATTCTGAAAGTCGTAAAGCTCCGAATCGAGCAGATGCGAAGCCGTAACCTGCGAGAGCGCCGTCATCATCGTCGCTCGGATGTACGGCGTCTCTTTTGCAAGCTCGCTGACGAGGCGTTTGACGCGGGCCCGCTTCATATTCGGCTGCGAACCGCATAGATTGCACGGGATGATCGGAAACTTTTGCTCATCAGCATATTCGACGATCTCCTTTTCGTGCACGTAGGCAAGCGGCCTGATGATCGTATTGCGTCCGTCGTCGCTGCGCAGGATCGGGGGCATCGCCTTTAGCTGGCCAACGTAGAAAAGATTCATCAAAAACGTCGCGATGATGTCGTCGGCATGATGGCCGAGCGCTATCTTTGTACAGCGTTCTTCGACCGCCGTCGTGTACAAAATGCCCCGCCGCAGTCGGCTGCACAGCGAGCAATAGGTCTTGCCCTCCGGAATGTGCGCTTTGACGACAGAGAACGTGTCTTCCTCAACGATGCGATACGGAACGCCGCGGCTTTCGAGATATTCGGGCAGGACGTGTTCGGGAAAATCGGGCTGCTTTTGGTCCAGATTTACGGCCAATATCTCAAACCGCACAGGCGCACGCCGCTGCACGTCGAGCAGCAGATCGAGCAGCGTATAGCTGTCCTTGCCGCCCGACAGGCACACCATCACGCGGTCGCCATCCTGGATCATCGAAAAATCCTCGATGGCGCGGCCCATCTTTTTGAGCAGTTTGGTCTTCAGTTTCGTCTCAGCCTGCATCGTAAAACGCCGAATTTGCAGTTTGCCACTTCGACGGGCGTTTGACAACCTTTGGAAAAACGCTAGACACGAACGCCATATGTCCACTATCATATGTTGGACAGTAAAGATCTGAACCGAAAACGAGGGCCGCCGGATGCAATTTGCCCCGCACCGCACGCCGTTCGCTACGAGGGTCTTTCCCGCAAAATTCAATTTTAGTGAGGATTTGAAACAATGATCAGAATGGGAAGAGGCAACCGGCCCGATAACGCCCCCGCCGAAAACGAGACACAGCAACCCGCACCGTACGCTTACGCAACCGAAACGCAGCCCGTCGCCACGCGCGCCATATCGGAAAGCGATTCGATGGCCCGCGATATCAAAGAAGGCCGGTTGAGCGGCTTTGTCGGCCACGGCACGACGCTGACCGGCGAGACGGTCTTTCACGCGATGCTCCGTGTGGACGGGCACCTGATCGGCACCGTCAGCAGCGATACGGGAACGCTGATCGTCGGTACGAACGGCCAAGTCGATGCCAACGTTTCGGTCGCCGCGGCGATGATAAACGGCTCGGTGAACGGCGACATTTTCGCCACGGAAAAGCTGCAGCTCGGCCGTACGGCACGCGTTATCGGCAACATCCAATGCCCGAAGCTGATAGTCGAGGACGGAGCCATTTTGGAAGGCAACTGTACGATGCTGCGTGCCCGCGAAACCGCGGAAGAGGCCGCCACTGCACCTGCCGTCCAGTACACGCCCGAGCCTGAACCGGCCGAAGAAGAGCCCTTCGCCGCTGCTTCTGATGACCTCGAAGACGAGGCGTCGCTGCTTGCCGGCATTGATGATGAAAGTGTCGGGGCGGCCGGTGCCTAGAGGATCTTCGGATATTTGAAACTATGATGGGCTGTCGTTTTCGGCAGCCTTTTGTTTGAGGAGAAGTGGAATGATCAACGATTTTAAGAAATTTATTGCTCGCGGAAATCTATTGGACCTGTCGATCGGTTTCATCATGGGTGCCGCATTTACCGCGATCGTCAAGACTTTGACGGATGGCATAATCATGCCTTTCGTCGCCGTGCTCACGGGAGGGATCGATTTCAAAAGCAAGGTATGGGATATAAGCGGGACCATACCCGCGAATGCCACGCCCGAGCAGATCCAGGCAGCCGTCAAAGCAGGAACGCCCGTGATTTTATACGGTCAGTTCATCAACGACATCATTACCTTCCTCATCGTGGCGATGGTGATGTTCTTCCTGGCCCGCTATGCCATCAGCATCTTCAAAGCCCTTGAGGCGGAGGCAGATCCAACGCCGCAGGAGGTCTTGCTGACTGAGATACGCGATATCCTAAGATCGAAATAACTTCGTGGGCGTGACGCAGGCGTCGAGCGGGATGTCGTTTTCGGTGATGTCCGCGATCTCAGGCTCAGGCGGGAAATAGCTGACCCCGATCTTTTGGCAGTCGAGCCGGCAGCGCGCCAGGAAACGATCGTAAAACCCTTTTCCATAGCCGACGCGGTGGCCTCGTGTATCAAAACACAGCAGCGGCACAATGACGAGATCCAGTTCGGCGGGATCGGCTGCATCGCCGACGGGTTCGCGGATGCCCCAGTCGTTTTCCGTGAAGTCAGTTTCTGCATCAAAATAAACGTTTTCCAGCTCGCCCGTCGCGGCGTTCATTCTCGGGGCGAAAGTCTTGATGCGCGGGTGATCACGCCACAGGCGGAAATAGATATTAGACGTGTCGATCTCGTTGAATTTGCGAAGGCGGATGAACGTGTGAATGTTGCCGACGCCCGCCAGACCTATCTCGGCAAAGAACCGCTCTGCAATTTCCGATGACATCGCCGCCGCCTCAACAATGGACAGTCGCGACCGCTTTTCGAGATGCTTTTTTCTGAGCTCGGATTTGGTCACGGCTTGTCGGGCCTTTCTATCCAGCCGCCGCCGACAACCTCTTCGCCGGTCCCGATGTCGTAAAAGATCGTCGCCTGGCCTGGTGTGATGGCGCGTTGCGGCTCGTCGAAAACGATGCGGGCACGTGAATCGGGAAATGCGTGGATGGTGGCCGGAACCGGATCGTGGCGATAGCGCACTTTGACCAGTGCGCGCACAGGTTCGGCGGGCTCATCGAACGCGATCCAATTCACGCCGCGTGCGGTGAATTCCGGCGAATCGAGCTCATCGTCCTCGCCGACGACTATCTGATTCTTCGCGCGTTCGATCTGGACGACGTAAAGCGGCTTTTCGTGCGCGATGCCCAAACCGCGACGCTGGCCAATGGTATAGCGGTGAATTCCCGTGTGCTCGCCGACGACCTCGCCTGCGGTATTTACTATCTCACCTCTCGCAGGTATCTCATCTTCGCGGCCTTCGTGTGCGAGAAAACGATCGATGAACTCCGAATATTTTCCGTCCGGGACAAAGCATATCTCCTGCGATTCCTGCTTTTCCGCTGTGTAGGCATCTGTCCCGCGGATGATCTCGCGGACCTCTTCCTTCATCATTTCACCGAGCGGGAACATCGCCCGCGATAGCTGATCCTGCGTAAGCTCCCATAGAAAATAGCTTTGGTCCTTCCAGTGATTTCGGCCTCGGAACAGGCGGTAGCGGTCGGCCGCTTCGTCATATTCGACGCGTGCATAATGGCCTGTCGCAACCTTGTCGCAGTCCAATGAGCGCGCCATCCGGTCGAGCGACGCGAACTTCAGCCGCGAATTGCATGCGACACAAGGAATGGGCGTTTCGCCCGAAAGATAGCTCTGAATGAAAGGCTCGACAACATCGCGGTCAAAGTCTTTCTCCAGATTCAATACATAGAATGGAAAGCCAAGTGAACCCGCTACGCGCCGTGCATCGTAAACGTCGTCCAGCGAGCAGCAGCGGCTCGGCAAAGGCTCGCCGTTCTCGTCAACGTTCACGTGCCGCCGCTGGTCCCACAACTGCATCGTAAAGCCGACCAACTCGTGACCTTGCTCTTTTAACAGTGCGGCCGCTGCGCTGCTGTCAACGCCCCCGCTCATCGCCACCGCGATCTTCATTAGTTACTACCTGTTTTCTTACTCGTCTCGCCAGACAAGGCCTTTAGCTTCCTTATCATATCTGTTACTAACTTTGGGGCACCACCCGCACCGCTTCCGATCACGACCTTTCCCGATGTCAGAACTATATCGGTCTTCCGATGATGAACTGTGTAGGTAAAATCAAACGTAAGTATCTGATGGTCAAGTGTTATTACAAGATCAGCTCTCGCCCGTTCGTTCCAATTGCCTGATGAAAGAAAATTCCATCCCCATTCTTTAATCTCAGGCCTCTTTTGCAGTTCATTTATTAGTTGGTGCTCCTTGAACATCGATGTGCGGGAATCAACCCATATGGTCTTTGATGCCTTGAAAAGGTCTTTTGGATCCGTGCTGGGGTTATTCTGAGCGATAAACTCGGCCTCCGACGGGATCTTCAATAAATTTCCGCTCGAGTAACTAACGACCGTTGCCCCTTCCGCCATGCCAACCAGACCTGAAACAGGAACAGCAAACCCGCCATCTCTAATTTCATTTGACCTTGTGACGATTGCTGCTATGTGACCATTTTCGGAAAAAAGGACTCCTCCAATACCGGAACTTGGAAGCTTTCCAGCGAAACGCGCTACCCGATAGCCGCTCCCTGCTCCCACGAAATCATCGGCTAGTCCAACTTCTGTTATCTTCGCTTGGGACCTTAACCACAATTTCTGAGGATCATGTGTGATCAGACCAACTGAAAGGCCGGAAGTTAACTCTGAAGGCTCGATGAAATTCGATCTAAACAGCCCTGTCGTTCTGATTCGTAACACCGCCACGCCCCGACGCTCATCAACTCCGACCAATTTCACATCGTCGAAGATCTCGCCATCGCGAAGCCGAACCTGGACACGCCGCGCCGACTTAACCAAATCATGAGGAACGAGTATGGCACCATCAGTTGATAAGACAACACCCGGAGCCATGCCCTTCACGACGGAATCTCCATCCCCGGCCAAGACCAAAACGATGGAGTCTTCTATGTTCTGTCCAATTATCGGCACTGAAACAATGCAAGCAAGGACGAACGCAAAAAGTGTTGTTCGAAAACCTGTCGATATGGCAGAAATTGCAGATCGCATCATTGATAATCTCTCCTTCGTTAAGATGTTAGATTCATAGTATATCGACTAAGCGCCCAAAACGTAAGAGTTTTCGGTGCTATCTTTCGGACGTCGCGAAACGGTTGCGGTCAGCTAATTCGACCTGAGGAGGCCATCGTCAGCGAGTTGGAATTTTTAAGCGTAATGAGCGGATTATTGCGTCCGCGTATGCTCGGGAGCCGGCTTTGTCAGGATGGCCGATCGCGGCCGCTTCGCAAAGACGGACCGGATAGTCGATGCCTGTCGAACGTTTAAGCTCGGGCAGGGAAATGCGGCAATCAATGATCCTTTGGCGGGCGACGGGATCATCGACAATGCCGCCTTTCCGCATTCGGAACAATTTGGTTCCCGGTGCTTCGATAGCGTCCTGCTCGGTCAGAGGCGACGGGATGAAGACTGCACGGGCCGTACCGAGTTTTGCGTTCAGGCGGTCTACGGCATCTTGCTGAGCGATGGAAGATTCCTGGTGCCAAACGCGCGAACGTTCAACAGCACGCCGCTTCAGTTTGTTGAAAAACAATGCTCTCCCGAGTGGATTATTAGGAACGAATTTAAGTGCACGCGGAAATTTCAGCACCTCCAGCCATGCATTAAACAGCTTTTTTGCGTCCGAATACTGAGTTATCGCGTGGAAATAGCCGACCACGGCGATCAGCGAATTCGGGTGTAGCCGGACGGCGTGTTCGAGCACATCATAGGTCGATCCGTTCACGTGCTTTTTGATCTGCTCGCGCAGCAATTTCATGTCTCCGTTCGGGTTCAGCACCTCAGCGGTCGAGATGTCGGTTATGCCGCCGGTCATCATGATCAGGTCTGCACCCGAAACCCCGTCGCGGCGATACTCATCAGCGGCGACCTCGATCTGCTTCCAAACGCTGGGCATCCCGATGTTGACCTCGGGCGGATACGGATGGGTCTCTTCCCGGCCGGCGATCCTATATTTTTCGGCCTCGTCTTGCTGAAATTTCAGCGTAGAGCCGGAGTGTGCCTTTACCTTTAGACGAACATCGCGGCCGTTTGTGAAGACCTCTCGCCTCAGCCATCCCGCTGTAAGATAATAGAACTTGTCCTTTTCCTCAAGACCCTGTCCCCAAACCAGCGAATCGCCGGCAACGAGAAATTCGTAAGGTTTTGCCTTGGATGACCATCTGCTAAAAGCGGGCGCAGGCAAGCCGGCTGCTGCCGCCGTTCCTGCAAGCAGCTTTAAGAGGTCGCGTCTGGAAATGTGATTCATGGGCTGCCGAGCGAATAAAGCCGGAACGCAAGAATCTTAACCCCAACTGACGCCCCGCGACAAGGCAAACAGCGACATTCAGGCACTTTGCAGTTTGGCCTTGTCGTATGATATCTTCTCAAAACTATGCTGGCCGACTTTAGCTAGAACATCCGCACTCAATTGTCCGTTTCCTATTTTGCTTTGCTTCTGAGGGAACGGCGTCCCCGGCACCATCTGCGTGTCTTCATTACGCTTTAAGTTTTGTTATGCATTCGTCGGCCGAGTCTCCGAAAAAGGAGCGATCACATACATCCATTCGTACTGTTCTCCGCGAGGCGTTTCGCGGGACGGATCGCGATTTCACGACAGGACCGATACTCGCGGGCCTGATAATTTTGGCTATTCCGATGACGTTCGAGATGGCAATGGAGGCCGTTTTTGCCATCGTCGATACGTTCTTTGTCGCCAAACTCGGAGCCGAGGCCGTCGCCGTGGTCGGGTTTACGGAATCGATCCTCGCGCTTGTTTACGCGGTGGCGGTCGGACTTAGTGTCGGAGCGACGGCGACCGTCGCCCGCAGGGTCGGCGAAAAGGACCCGGAAGGCGCATCGCGAAGCGCGGCACACATGATCTATCTGGGGCTCGCGGTCTCGCTGGTGATGGCGGTTCCCGGAGTGATCTTTGCTGCTGATATTTTGCGGCTGCTCGGCGCCGAACCGGCAGTGGTCGAGCTCGGAACGCCCTTCATGCAAATTATGTTGGGCACGAATGCGGTGATCGTATTCCTTTTCCTGCTCAACGCCATTTTTCGCGGTGCAGGTGACGCGGCGATCGCGATGCGCGTGCTGATCATAGCTAACGGCCTCAATATAATTCTCGACCCGCTGTTCATATTCGGGATCGCCTTCTTTCCTGAGATGGGTGTCACAGGGGCCGCGGTGGCAACGGTTTGCGGCCGCGGCATCGGCGTGGCGTACGCTGCGTGGGCTCTCTTTTTCCGAGATAACGGCGGCCGCATCGAGATCCGCCGGGCACATTGGAAATTCGATCCGAAGGTTCTTGCCGACCTGGTCCGGCTTTCTTCGGTCGCCGTCCTTCAGTTCCTCATTTCAACGGCGAGTTGGAGCGGACTGGTCGTGATAATCGCGGGTTTCGGTTCGGTGGTGATGGCAGGCTATCAGATCGGGCTGCGAGTGATAATTTTCATTATTCTGCTCGCTGCCGGCATAGCGAACGCGTCAGCAACGCTGGTCGGGCAAAACTTAGGAGCCGGAAAACCCGACCGCGCAGAACGCTCCGTCTGGATAGCGGGCGGCATCAATGCGGCACTGCTCGGGTTGATCGGCTTTTCGTTCGTGTTGTTTCCGGAGCCGGTCATACGGATATTCACCGACGATGCCGGGATCATACCATACGGAGTCGATTGCCTGAGAATTATCGGCTACGGCTACGCTTTCTATGGCCTGGGAATGGTAATGGAAAGCTCGTTCAACGGAGCCGGAGATACGGTAACGCCGACCTACCTTAATTTCTTCGTCTTTTGGCTTTTCGAGATACCGCTGGCCTATATATTGGCGCATCGCTTTGAAATGGGTCCCCAGGGCGTTTTTTGGGCGATCACCATCGCATTTTCCATCCTCGCAATTGTTTCGGCCATGCTTTTCAAACGCGGAAAGTGGAAGCTGAAACAGGTCTAGAAAAAAGGCGTCAGAGCCCGAAAGCCCTGACGCCATAGTTTTTTTCCTCTAAAAGAATTAGAAGGAAATTCGGACCTGAAGGTCGATCACTCGGCCGCCCGGATCGTTTGTCGTGTTGTTGTCACGATATGCCGATCCGCTGGGAAGCTGCCCGAAGGTCGCACCGCAGCAGCCGGTTGTCGTCGTGGCCGCAGCAAACCCGCCAACTCGGAAGTTGGCATGATTCAGAGCGTCGAGGAAGTTCGCACGGATCTCCATGCGGAAACGCTCTGTCAGCGGAATAGCCTTGTTCACACCGACATCCAACTTGAAGAAGCTGGGGCCGTAGAGGACCAAGTTGTTGAATCCGCACTGACCGCCGACAGGTGCAAGACAGTTATTATATCCCGCAGGTGCAATGAAACGGCCGGTGGGCGGACCGCCAAAAGCAGTGCTGTAACCGTTAGGCGACGTAATGCTCGTGGCGAATGCCCTCTGTGTATTCAGGATGATGTCATCCGGAAGCCACGTTACGGTTGTAGGATTCTTGCGAACCTTGATCTCTTTCTGCAGTTCCTTAACGGTCATTCCGACCAACTGAGCGTTGCCGAGTTGGATCGGTGAACCGCTCTGCCACGTGACGACGGGCAGGATGCTGAAGCCGCCGACAAGTGCGTCCAGCCAACGGCCCGCTCCTGAGAAAAATGTCCGTCCACGGCCGAACGGCAGGTCGTACGTGCCGTCAAACTTGAAGTTGTGACGGATATCGAATGCTTGAACGGTCTTAGCGAGCTGAAGCCCGAACGGACGGTTCGACATGCTGCTGTTCACGATGGCGCTGACCGCAAAAAAGTCGGACTGTGCTTTCGAGAACGTATAGCTTGCCTGTACGCGCAGGCCCTGTGCGAGCCTTCTGCGAACCTCGATAACACCGGCGTCATACCAGGAGTTTTGCGTGTTGTCGAGGATGAACGCACCCGCGATGTTGATCGGATTGACAAACATGAAGTTCGCCGGAAGTCCCGCCGCAAGTGCATTTGCCCTTCGCGTCGGATCACCCTCAAGCGCAGCCGCCCAGCCAATTATGTTGGCAGCAACATTATTGAGCGGGCTCGTGAATGTGGTGCTGCGGAAGTTGGCGCTTCCATAATTGGAAGCCATCATAGCCGCGGCGCCGGATACACTACCGTTCTGGCCAAGTGCTCCCGGCGTAAGAGTAGCCTGAAGCCCCGCAAAGTAGGCGAGCGTGATCGGCAAAGGACTCGTGCCTGTGCCAGGGCCGAAATATGCGAAGTTGTATTGACAGTTGGCCGCGGTCACACCGGTTTGGCAGCGGTTCGCAGCGATATTCGCATACAGGTTCTGCTGTGCAAGAATGAACTCAGCCGCAACTCCGTTTTCGAGCGTGTTGCGTTCGTTCACATTGCGCAGGCGTTCCATATCTTTGCCGCGGTTGCCGACGTAGCGAAATTCGACAACCGTATTCTTATCGATCTCACGCTGATAACCGAAACTGAACGAATCGACATATCCCGTTTTGAGATTTTCATCAACAGCAAACGACTGATTTGAGGTCGTATGCGTGAACGGGAAATTCGGTGTCGGCGAGAAAGGAGCCGGTGAGAGCATCGGATTGTTCGGTGTTCTCAACAACGTACCCGCCGTCATCTGTCCGTTCGTAAATGTTCGGCTCACGTCGATGCTGCCGCCGCCCGGATTAGCAGCCATCTGGGAAGCCACGTTCAGCCCTTCGCGAACGAAAGAACGCGACCAGCCGCCGCGGAAAACGCTCTTGTTCGCGCCGCCCATGACGTACTTGAGCAACGGAACGTTACCTGCATTCGGCGACCAAACGAAACCGAACGAAGGGGCCCAATTCTGCCATTTGTCCGGAGTGATCTTTTCACCGATCGCATACGAAACGGAAACGGGAACCGGTGCGTTCATTGGGGCACCCGGACGGAACTGAGCGTCAGGGGTTCCCGACGTGCCGTACAGCATGTTGGTGCCGCCCGGCAGTTTGGCAAAGTTAGCAGTTTCTGCCGTAACGCCCAGCCTCGGCTGCCAACGAAGTCCCAAAGTAACTGTGAGGTTATTTCTCATCTTCCAGGAATCCTGCGCATAAACGCCAAGCGTCCTTTCTTTCAGTTTCTGGAACAGGTTTCCGCCTGCAGCATAAGTACCGTCCGCGGTACGGACCGCCGATTGGTTGAACGATGTGATCCGGCCGATCAGCGCAGCGTAGAAGTTGCGTGCTAACTGGATCTGTCCGGGGTCGGCGCCGGGCATCGTCGTCGCGTTGAACGCGTTATAGGCGTCTGCATCTCGAACCTGATCAAGACCGAATCCGACCGTGGGACAGCAGACCTGGTTCGTATTTTCCCAACGGATGTCTTTATATTGGCCGCCGAACGAGAACGTGTGGTTCTTTTGCGTCCAGACCATGTTGTTCGTCCAGTCTCTTGTAGGTGTGGTACGACCTGAAAGAGTGGTAACCTGACGCAAATTGACCGACATGCCCAGTGAAGCCGACAGAAGAAGCTGCCGGCCGTTCTGGCTCGCGAAATCATTTCCGCAGCAGCCCTGTGCAAAGTCCGTGCGTCCGCCCGACCATGCGAAGCGTGCTTCATTGATCAGGTTTTGGCGAAGTGTGGAACGCAAAGCGACGGTCGCAGAACGGCGAATACCGCCCTGTCCATATTGCGGGCCGCCCGGCCACGGTGCGTCGTTGCCGTTGATGAAGTCGATCGACGGGTAGAACTCCTGCCGATGAACGACAAATTCAGCGCTGTGGTTCTTATTGATATTTCCGTCGAACCGAAGTGCGAGAAACGTTCGGCGAGCCTGTCCCGGGTTGCTGAACGTCGTGGTCTCACGATTAGGATCGTTGGTGATCGGAGCGAGGGTTCCCTGCTGTGCCGCTGAACGGATCTCATTCAAAACGCTGCTGACGGTCGGGTCGATCGTCGTCGGCAGTCCCGGAACGGTGCCGGCGATATTGAACAAGTTGACCGAATTAGTGGTGCCGCCGGTGATGTAACGGAATGTTCCGGCGATCACCTCGGGTTTGATCACTGTACGGCTGCGGCTCTGCGAACCGGGGAGACGAAACTCCTCGTAATTTACGAAGAAGAACGTACGGTCCTTACCGCTGTTGATGGCCTTCACGCCCTCACCGAACTGAAGGAACGGCAGCGGGCCGCCGAATGAGAAACCGGGCTGATTCAGGTTGGTCCTGTCCCTCTGTTTCTTTTGGTTGCCGAAAGGCTTGTCGCGATTGTTGTACCAATAGGCGGCATTGAGCCAATCATTACGGATCTGCCAATAAACGGTGCCTTTATAGTCGTTGGTTCCGCGGCGGGTCGCAAAACGTACTTGAACGGCACCGTCACCCGTGCTTTCCGCTCCGGGGCTGGCGGTGGAAACTACGACCTCTTCGATAGCGTCGACACGCGGCCTTACATATGTAAAGAAGCCGTCTGACGAGCGAAGAACGTTGTCCTGAATGTCAACGCCGTCGAGCGTAAGCTGCAGCGAGCCTTTGGGAAGTCCGTTGATCGACGACTGTCGCGGAGCTCCTACGGACGAAACGCCCGGCAGGCGCAGGATCAGATCGAGCGCGTCACGCGAGGCGATCGGCGTCTGGTTGATCTGCCGGCCTGAAATGGTGTTTCCGACCGTGGCGGTCTCGGTCTGTAATACCTCGCCGCCGGACGAGACCTCAACGATCTCGCTGATATCTCCTGCCTGCAGCACGATGTTCACGGTTGACGGCGTACCGATGTCAACCTTGACATTGTTGACGACGGATCGCCTGAAACCGCTCAAGGTCACGGACACCGAATAGGTTCCGGTCGCAACAGCGGGAACGCGATAAACGCCGTTATCGTTGGTAACAACGGTGAACGTTTGTCCGCCGGCACCTCTTACCTCTACCGAGGCATTGGGGATAATAGCGCCATTGCTATCGGTTACCGTACCTGCGATCGAACCTGCTTGGCCCAATGCGGTAAGGCTGGCAAAGGCTAATATGGCCACAGAGAAGACCAAAGCCTTAAAGTCTATCTTCATGAATTTCCTCCTGAGTGAGGCATTTAGGCCTCGTGTTTTTTCTTCGAGTAATATGGGACAGCAATACAACGTATAAGTGCGCTGACCTACCGCAAAAAAACCAAAAAACTTCGGAAAAACGGATATATAAGAATGAATCTGCCGTCTATAAGGCAAAATGCGTTCCCTGATGTCGGTATCGGCGTAAGTGTTTTATTAATAAGCAGTAAAAGTACGAGCAGCCTTTCGAATCGTGTGATCTTTGAAGATAAATTTGGATTAAGTTCAGAATTTTGTACAGAAAGCGTTGGGTAGGCTGCTGCTTGCGTTCATCCATTTTCCGGCAGGCCGACTCTGCGAAAAGGACTTCTGCTGTAAAATACCGCTGTGACGTTTCCCGATCCGCTTCAATACGATTTCCCGGAATGGGTGCTGCACGACGGCTACTTTTTCTCTGCCGAGGACGTCATCGCTTTCGGCGTTGAACCGACAGTGGAGAATCTGATCGAAGCGTATTCGAAAGGCATCTTTCCGTGGCCGATGGAAGGTATGCCGCTGCCATGGTTCTGCCCTGCCCGGCGTGCGATCCTGGAATTTGCCGACCTGCATATTCCTCGGAGCCTCGCCCGCGAACGCCGCAAAGCACCGTTCACATTCACCATCGACAGAGCATTTCGCGATGTGATCACTGAATGCTCCCAAAGCCGCCGCAGCGGCCAACTGGGCACTTGGATAATACCGGAATTCATCGAACGTTACACCGAACTCAACGCCCTCGGCTACGCGCACAGCGTCGAGGCGTGGGACGCCGAAGGCGAACTTGCAGGCGGGCTCTACGGTGTTAACGCAGGCGGTGTTTTCACAGGCGAATCGATGTTCTACAAAAAGCCGTACGCATCAAAACTCGCTTTGCTGTTCCTTATCGACCACCTCGCCGCCCGCGGGGCAACATGGCTTGACGTTCAAGTGATGACCCCGCATATGAGATCGCTAGGAGCCAAAGAGGTCATCCGCGGAGAGTTTTTGCGAAAGCTCGGAGGCCTAAGATCCTCCAATGTCTCCTATTTCGATCGAGGTGAACAACCCACCTGATTGCTTATCCTCAACTTGTTGTCTATCCTGCTAGAACTCATGAAAGGCAATTTTCTTATCTACGGAGCTAATGGCTATACTGGCGAACTGATCACGCGGTATGCGGTGGAGCGCGGCATGCGGCCTATCGTTGCAGGGCGGAATGAGGCCGCTATTCGGGAGCTTGCGCAAAAGCATGAGCTTGAATATCGCATATTCTCGTTAGATGAAAGTGAAAAGCTGGACGCCGCGTTGAACGAGGTCGCGATGGTTCTGCATTGTGCAGGGCCTTTTTCGCTGACCTCGCGGCAAATGGGCGAAGCTTGCCTCAGGTCAAAGACACACTACACCGACATTACAGGCGAGATCGCTGTTTTCGAGGCATGTGCCGCCGCTGACCAGAAAGCAAAAGATGCCGGCATTATGGTGATGCCGGGCGTCGGTTTTGACGTTGTGCCGAGCGATTGTTTGGCTCGTCATCTGAAAGACCGTCTGCCGACCGCGACGAATTTGACACTAGCGTTTTATGGTAAGGGCCGCTTGTCGCACGGCACGCAGGCGACGATGACGATGAACGCCGGCAAAGGCGGTGCCGTTCGTCGCGACGGCAAGATAACGCCCATTCCCGCTGCATGGCGAACCCGCAAGATCGATTTTGGAAATGGCGAAATAAAGACCGGTGTGACCATTCCGTGGGGCGACGTGGCGACGGCATATTATTCGACCGGCATTCCCAATATCGAGGTTTACACCGTAGCTCCGCCATCGGCATTAAAGGCGATGAAACTCAGCCGTTATCTCGGCCCGCTGCTGGAGACTAAACCTGTTCAGAAATTTCTACAGTCGCGCATTCCGCCTGGCGGCCCTTCGGATAAGGAGCGTGCCCGCGGGAAAACGCTGCTTTGGGGCGAGGCTTCGGACGAAGACGGCAATCGTTTTGAAGCACGTTTGCAGTGTCCCGAAGGCTACACGGTGACAGCTCTGGCTGCCCTGCTGATAACTGAAAAGATACTATCCGGCAAATTCACACCCGGATTTCAAACGCCTGCCAAAGCATACGGCGCCGACCTTGCACTCGAGATCGAGGGAACCGCCAGACAAGATGTATAGGATTTGAAATAACGCAGAAAAAAGGATTGTCCTATTTCAGCATTTAGAGTAGATTTGCGCATATGCGGTTCGTTCTCAGATCATTGTGGGCGTTGATCGCATTTGTCGCGGGAATCGGTTCGGTGTCTGTGGCAGATACCGCTCTCGAAGGCATCGTGTACGACGAAGTCGTTTCCGTCGAGAATAATGACTTTGACCCCGACGGAGCAGCTGCCCTATACGCAGTCGCAAAGCCCGTGGATTTCAACATTAATGGCTTACGGGTTGGCTCCACCGAGATAGATCTGATCAGGGCTCTGGGCAAACCACTCCGCATCGAAAGCTGGTACGATGTTCCTGATCTCAAAGTCTATCACTACAATGGGCTATTGATACGCATCGGCGAATACGACCACAGCAAGACCGTCGACTCCATCGAAATAACATCTGAGTCGCAGAACTTCGCTGGCCTGACGATTGGATCGTCACTCGAAGACGTTCGTCGCCGGCTCGGCCCGGAACATTACGCGTACGAAGGCACCCTTGGCTACCATACATTTGTGACTGAGGGATACGTTGAGTTCTCACATGACGGCACAAAGATCACGGGTATTATGCATGGCTACCACGGATGCTGAAGGCGTCTGCTAACGCCAGAAAGCGTGAGGAAAATGGTCACCGACCGATACTGCGTGCGGTCACTTGGTATTGTAAGGCTCTCATTCTCTCAAGTTTTGTAGAGAAAAGGCGGCCTTCGCGGGCCGCCTTGGTGATTGCAGTCACGATGAATGGACTGTTGCTAAACGTCCAGATTCTTGACGTCTAGAGCATTGTCTTCGATAAAACGGCGGCGCGGCTCGACCTGATCGCCCATGAGCACGGTGAAAAGTCCGTCCGTTTCGACCGCGTCCTCAATGCGAACCTGCAGCATAGTACGCTTCTCAGGATCCATCGTCGTTTCCCAAAGCTGTTCGGGATTCATCTCGCCCAATCCTTTGTAACGCTGAATAGTAAGGTCTTTTTTCGCGAGAGACATTATCTTTTCGAGCAGGTCTTCGCGCGACGAAAGTTCCTCGCTGCGGCCGTTCTCGCCAAGCACGAAAGGAGCGGGAAAGCTGACCTCAAGATCGCGCTTGAGCTCAACGGCCTTTTGAAATTCGACGTAGCTTGCCAGGTTCCAATCCACACGCACACGCTGCCCGTTCGCATAAGCCACCTCTACCGCCCACAGGCTGTGTTCGTCGTCCATTACGAGATCTGTGCTGAAGCCCGCGTCACGAAGTTTTGCCTCGACCTCCGCCATTAGATCCTGGTCACCGAAGATCTTCTTCATCCGGAATGAACTTTTCGTAACCACGCCGTCACGCCCGCCGAATGCCTCCAGGAGCGATGTAACGAGCAGTTCATCTCCCGAAAGCCGGCGCGTCAGCCGTTCGGTGTAATTCTTGAGTTCCGTCGTCTGCTCAAGCGCCTTTGAAAGCTCGCGTCCTTCGATGAGCCGATCTGCCGAACGCAGGCTCAGGTCGTTGGTCGCCATCCGCATCAGATAGCGGAACATTGCTTTCTCGTCTTTGATGTATTCCTCTTTCTTGCCTCTCTTTACCTTGTAAAGCGGCGGCTGAGCGATATAGACGAATCCGCCCTCGAGCAGCTCGGGCATCTGCCTGTAAAAGAACGTCAGCAGCAGCGTGCGAATGTGTGAGCCGTCAACGTCAGCGTCCGTCATCAGACAGATCTTGTGATAGCGAAGCTTGTTGATATCGAAATCGTCTTTTCCGATGCCGGTTCCCAGAGCCGTGATCAGGGCCTTGATCTCGCCGTGGCCGAGCATCTTGTCAAAACGTGCTTTTTCTACGTTAAGGATCTTTCCCTTGAGCGGCAGAACGGCCTGATTCTTTCGGTCGCGGCCTTGTTTTGCCGAGCCTCCGGCGGAATCGCCCTCGACGATGTATATCTCAGAAAGAGCCGGATCTTTCTCCTGGCAGTCTGCGAGCTTCCCGGGCAGCGTTGACGTACCAAGCGCCGATTTTCGCACGATCTCGCGTGCCTTTCTGGCGGCCTCGCGGGCGCGTGCGGCGTCAACAGCTTTTCCGACGATCTTTTTCGCGACCGAAGGATTCTGCTCGAAAAACTCGCCGAGCTTTTCATTCAGGAACGATTCGACCGGGCCTTTCACCGGCGAATTGAGTTTGCCCTTTGTCTGCCCCTCGAACTGCGGCTGGGGAATCTTGACCGAGATAACTGCGACGAGTCCTTCGCGCACGTCATCGCCCGAAAGAGCCACCTTGGCGTTCTTCATGAGGCCGGAGCTTTCGGCGTAATTGTTGATAGTACGCGTGATAGCTCCGCGGAAGCCCGACAAATGAGTTCCGCCGTCAACCGTATTGATGTTGTTGGCAAAGGAGAAGATCTTCTCGTCGTAGCTGTCGTTATACTGCATCGACACCTCGATCGAAAGATCGTCAGATGTCTGCTCGAAATAAAGAGGCTCATCATGGAGCGGGGCTTTGTTGCGGTTCAAGTGTTTTACGAATTCTGCAATACCGCCTTTGTAATAGAACTCGTGCGACTTTTCCGGTTCCTCACGTTCATCCTTTATGTGAATGCGGATGCCCTTGTTCAAAAATGCCTTTTCGCGAAGTCTTTCGGACAGCTTTTCGAAACTGTAAACGGTCGTTTCAAAGATACTTGAATCGGGCCTGAACGTGATCTTTGTGCCTCTTTTTGAGGTGGTGCCGGTCTCTTTCAGCGGTGCAACCGGTATGCCGGCCTCGAATTCCATCTCATGGGTCTTTCCGTCGCGCCAAATCTCAAGCCGAAGGTATTCGCTCAAAAAATTAACGCAGCTGACGCCTACGCCATGCAGTCCGCCTGACACTTTGTAAGAATTCGAGTCGAACTTGCCGCCGGCGTGAAGCACCGTCATAACGACCTCGGCGGCTGAACGGCCTTCCTGTTTGTGAATGTCCGTCGGAATCCCTCGGCCGTTGTCCACGACCGTTATAGAATTATCAATGTGGATCGTGACCTCTATCGTGTCGCAAAAGCCCGCAAGGGCCTCATCGACAGAGTTATCGACGACCTCATAAACCAAATGATGCAGCCCCAGATCGCTGGTCGAGCCGATGTACATCGCGGGTCGTTTTCTGACCGCATCACGCCCTTCCAAGACCGTGATCGCATCTGCACCGTATTCTGTTTTTGCCTTTGCCAAATCCTGTAAACCTCTGATTGTTCAGCGACTGACCAAAATGCCGTAAATGCATATAAAATCAGCTACTTTTATTCGAAAATTATACCATTTTTTCGCGGCCTTTGATAACGCCCGCATGCATTTTCGAAGAGTATTTCATTGCTTTTGCCGGATACCCTCGGATATACTTCGGTTATTCTGTCATTCATCGGCAAACGGAGTAATTTTATGAAGTTCACCTTAAGCGGAGTGATGATATTCTCACAGGCAAATGGCCGCTTCCTATCAGCGTCCCTTGCGACTATTTTCGGGATAGTCATCCTGTCTGGTTCGGCATTCGCACAAGGAAGCCCGGTTGCGAACCTTCGTGAATCGGATGCTCCCGGCGTTCTTATCGTGATCTTTTCGCCGGAGGTTGAACCCTCAAATCGAACGGCGGCTCAAGGCGTGGTGTGGAAGAAGTTCATCGAGAGGCTCCGAAAGAAGAAAGTAACGTCGATGGAGGTCGTGAATGAGGTCGCCGTTAACGATGCGGCAGATCGGGCAAGAGCTTTAGAGTTGGCGATAGCGGAGCAAAGCCGATATACCATCTGGCTTCAATTCTCAGCCATCGCAGATGCCGCCGAGACATCCAGGACCAGGATTGCGGCCCCGGAACGCCTTACACTGAAGTATCAGATATATCCGCCTGCATCTAACCGCGTGATTTCGCAGGGCGAGGTCGAGGAGCAGAGGGCTCCGCAGGGCCAGTTTCAAACCGCGAACAACGAAAAAGTATTCAGGGACAATTCCGGGCGGGTTGTAAATGCCCGTCCGAATGTGCGGCTGCCTGACGGAAGCACGACCGCTGGCCCCGCAACGATGGACATCGACTCGCTGAGCAAGATCGGGGAGGATGTAGCGGACAGGCTATTGAGCGCTGTGAAGAGGGACACGACGAGCAGAAAACCCTAAGCCGGCCCTCGAGCCGCTCCGCCTTCAATTCTGATCACATTTGCCTCATCGCCGAAACGGTCGATGAGGCTTTCTTTTGACGTCGTAACGATCGTCTGCGTCTTACCGCGGAGGTATTCCAGTAACTTTCCGATACGTCGATAATCCAGTTCGGCATCGATATCATCGATCAAGAATACCGGATATTCGCCGCGAGTTGCGTTGAAGACCTCAATACCCGCCAATTGCAGAAGCAGGAGAGCACTCCTCTGCTGCCCTGAGGACCCGAACTTTCGCATATCTTTTCCGTCGAACAGTATCTCAAGATCGTCGCGATGCGGCCCAATTAGCGAATGTCCCGCCGCGAGTTCGGCATCCAGCCGCAGATCCAGCCTTTCGGCGATCAATTCGGCGTAATTGTCCAGATCGCCCTTTCCTTCGAGAGATGAACGATAGCGCAGCGAAACGTCCTCACGGCTGAACAACCGCTTTTCAAGCACATTTGAAAGCCTTTCGACAAATCGGACCCGTGCCCTATGTATTTTTGAAGACAGCTCTATAAGCTGCTCGTTCCACGGCTGCAAAGCATCACGGAGTTGATGGGCTCCCCATCCGCCGTCAGACGCCTTTGCAAGAAGAGCGTTCTTTTGGCGCATCACTCGCTGATAATCTGCGAAAACCTTTCTGAACGGAGGATGAAGGCCCTCGATGCCTTCATCCATGAAGCGGCGGCGCGCGTCCGGACCGCCCCTAATGACCTCCAGCTCATCGGAATTGAAAAGCACCACGCTCAAATTGCCTGAATATTCATTCGGTTTGGCCTTCTTGTCATTGATGAAAAGTTGCTTGCTTCGTTCACCGATGCCTACGCCGAGTTTTCTAAGCACCTCCGCGGATTCACGAACCTCTGCACTTACTGAAGCGGCCTCAAACTCGAATCGGATACTTTCACCCAGTTTTGATGTTCTGAACGAGCGGCCCAAGGCCGAAATGAATATCGCTTCAAGCCAATTGGTCTTTCCCTCGCCGTTGGGCCCAAGCAGTATGTTGAGGCCAGGCCGCAAGTAAATGCAGCCTCGCAGGTTTCGCAGATCGGTCGCAGATACGGACTCAACAATCACCCGAAGATTCTAGCATTTCCCAAACAGAGAACTTTTAGCCGCAACGGTGATTTTTTCAGAGCACTTCGCTGAAACAAAGGTGTATTATCAATTTGTTTTAAGTAGGGTGTTTTACATCCTTTAACAACAGTCGGCGCGCGACCCGTAATGAAACATCTACTTCCAACATTGGTTCTGCTTGCGGTTTGCACCGCAATGCCTGCCGTTGCGCAAAACCGAATAAACATCGGCTCCGAAGCTCCCAGATTCTCCGCTACGGATATTAACGGAACCCCACTCGAACTCGACGATCTTCGAGGGTCGGTCGTAGTTCTCACATTTTGGTCAACAAAATGCGAGATCTGCAGACGCGAGTTTCCGCATTTGAATAAGCTGATCGACGAATACCAAGGGAAGAATGTTAACTTCCTCTCGCCGTCGATGGAACAGGAAGACCGTATTAAGGCTTTCCTGCGGTCAAACCGTATCGCTTCTCGTGTACTTCCGAATAGTTTTGGGCTCGTGATGCAGTACGCCGACAACGATGGTACAGGGAAAATTGAAATGGGCTTCCCCTCGTATTTTGTTATCGGTACCGACGGCCGGGTTCGTTTTAGAGGAAGCGGCTGGAACAAGATCGAGCAACTTCGTAACGCAATCGATCGCGATCTTACCAAATAGTTCAATAACGCACACAAATCTTGACATAGCGGCCGTTTAACACTATAAAGTGGGCATGCGAAAAGTTATTATTCTGATCGCCGCTTTGACGATCTTTGCCATAGGGGCAGCAGCCCAACCGTCATCACCATTCGTTTCTGATCCGAACGAGCCGATATTTACGGCCGCGGATATGAATGGAGATCGTTTAGATATCCGAGATTTCCGTGGCAAGGTCGTCGTTCTCAATCTCTGGTTCATCAACTGTCCGAACTGTTTGGCCGAAATTAAGCTCCTTAATCAATTGGTCGACGCCTATCAGGGCAAGGATGTTGTCTTCCTCGCTCCCGCAGCAAGCACCAAGACCGACCTCACAAAGTTCTTGGCGAAGAACCCTTTCAAATATAAGGTTCTCCCGGATGCGGGCAACATCATCATCGGCAAATTCGGCAAACCGGATGGTACCGGCAACTTGAGTATGCCCTTCCCCATGCATATAGTGCTGAACCGCGACGGACGGATCATCACAAGAGCACCCGGGATTAAGGGTATAGAAGCCGTGAAGGCCGAACTGAAAAAACAATTTCCCGGCTGATCTGCCATTAATTAGGTTGTTTCACCGCACCGGTTTAGGTATATTCAGAGTTTACCTCGCGGAGAGGTAGCCTAATTGGTAAGGCAGTAGTCTTGAAAACTACCGCGGGTAACCGCTTGCAGGTTCGAGTCCTGTCCTCTCCGCCACAACTTCTTCTAAATTTCTTGATTTTCCGCTCCTTCTGATATAGCCTTGATGAAATACTGAATGAATATTCATTCATAAGTGGCTATGGGAAACGATCCGGCATCTGCTGTTGAGTCTAGGCGCATCGCAACCGGCAAATTTGAGGCGATACTTCGTTCGGCGATTCGTGTATTCGCTGTGAAGGGCTTTTTCGCATCCAAAGTATCCGACATCGCAAAGGATGCCGGCATTGCCGACGGAACGGTCTATCTTTACTTCAAGAGCAAAGACGAGATCTTGCATTCCATATTTGACCGGGCAATGGGTGAGTTCATTGCTGAGGGCCGCAAGGAATTGGCAGCACTTTCGGACGCGACCGAAAAGCTGCGGCGAATCGCCGAACTTCATTTGGAAAAACTAAGTCAGGATCGCGATCTTGCTATCGTTTTTCAGGTCGAGCTCCGCGGAAGCACCAAATTTATGCAGGCGTTTTCTGCTACGGGTTTTCGCGACTATCTCGAGATCATTCGGAAGACCATCGAGGAAGGACAGCGTGCCGGTGTTTTTCGGTCTGATATCAAACCCGTCGTTGCGGCAAAGATCTTTTATGGAGCGCTCGATGAGATGGTCACGAACTGGATACTTTCCCCAAAGAATTACTCGCTTAGGCCGATGGCGGGCGAAGTTCTAAAGGTTTTCATTCATGGGACTGCAGTAAAATGAACGAAGCGTCAAAGGACATCATTTCGGGGATCGATCTAGACCGGCATACACTGCTAAACTCGGAGCCCGCGACATTACCCGAGCTGTTTCTCAGATCCGCAATTGAGTTCGATCTGCCGAACGCACTCAACTACAAGGATGGAGAAAATTGGAAACCGATATCCTCGAGGGAGCTCATTGAAGGTTCGGCGAATGTGGCGGCAGGTCTCGTTGGATGTGATATACGCAAAGGCGACCGCGTCGCGATACTCTCAGCCAACTGCCCGAAATGGACGATTTCTGACGCGGGATGCCAATTTGCCGGCGTCGTTGATGTGCCCATCTATACAACGCTTGGGCTCGATTCCGTTAAATACATCATCAACGATTCCGGCGCTCGGATCTTCTTTCTGGAAAATGCGGATACGTTCCGGCGAATTGAGCCGATACTCGCAGAATGCCCTACCATAGAGAGAATTGTTCTCTTCTCAGGCGAATCATTTGGAGATAATCGGGTCACATCTTTCGCTGAATTTTGTGAACTTGGCCGGAAGACAAGAAACGCCGATCCGGCTTTTTTCGGAGAGCTCTACAGTTCCGTCGGCCCCGATGATATTGCAACGCTGATATACACCAGCGGCACTACCGGCGAGCCGAAGGGCGTGATCCTTACGCAATCTAACCTTGTTTCTAATGTGCTCGATGCGAGCGAGAAGTATGAATTCTCACCTGACGATGTCTCGCTGTCGGTCTTGCCGCTGTCACATGTTTTCGAACGCACGGGCATGTACATCTATATACGCAACGGGATGCGGGTTCATTACGCCGAATCTATAGAAAAGGTGCCGGGCAATCTTCAGGAAGTGCGGCCCACGATCTTTGTAGGTGTTCCGCGCATCTTTGAAAAGGTGTTCGAGCGTGCGCAGATGAAGGCGTCTCAAGCGGGAAGAATAAACGAAACCATCTTTGAGTGGGCGATGTCCGTGGCAAAAGAGTATGCGATGTTCCTGGAAAAAGGTGAGCCGATCTCGCTGGCTCTGACGGCAAAACATAATGTCGCCGATCTGATGGTCTTCTCAAAGCTTCGTGATTTTTTTGGCGGCAGGCTTCGCTGCTGTATCACCGGCGGAGCTGCATTGCCCGATGAGATCTTTCTCATCTTCACCGGTGCGGGCATTCCGATCATGCAGGGTTACGGTTTGACCGAGACCTCGCCCGTCATTTCTTCAAACAATCCCTCGGCAATAAGGGTTGGAACCGTCGGCAAACCTATCAGGCACGTTAATGTACGAATAGCTGTGGACGGTGAAATAGAGGTACTCGGACCGGGCGTAATGAAAGGTTATTACAACAAGCCCGAAGCGACCGCCGAGGTCTTTACCGACGACGGCTGGTTCAGGACCGGCGACATCGGGGAACTCGATGATGACGGTTTTCTAAAGATCACTGACCGTAAAAAAGAACTTTTCAAGACATCGGGCGGAAAATACATCGCTCCTTCGCCGATCGAGCAGATGCTTCGCGGGTCGCGGTTCATCAGCCAGGCGGTTCTAATCGGTAACGAGCGAAAATTTCCCGCCGCATTGATCGTGCCTAATTTTGAAATGCTGCGATCCTACGCCGAGTTGAAAGGCCTCGACATATCGGCGGATTCCGATTTTTGTACACATCCGCGAATTTTGGATCTGATAGAACGGCAAATAGCCTTGATCCTAGACGGTTTGGGTCAGTTTGAAAAAGTAAAAAAATTCGCTCTGCTTGAAAAGGAACTTTCCGTCGAGAATGGCGAGCTTACACCCACGCTAAAGGTAAAACGCCGCGTTATCGACGAACGATATCGCGACGTTATTGAAAACCTCTACAGCTAGATCAATATAGGATGCGGTAGCCGACCCCGCCGGAAACACTTGAAACGACGCTTCGTCCGGCTCCAACCGCGACCTTCAAGATCGTCTGGGCGATGCTGTCCTTTGCTTTGTCCACTTCAACTATATCGTAAGGCTCCAAAACAACATCTTTCTGTTCGCCGCGTTTTATCAGATCATAATTAACGGCAATTATCTCGCGGTCCTTAGAGTTCGGCTTCTGACGATAGATCTTGATCTCTTTTGTCCTTGATTCTCTACGAACACCACCGACCTTTGCGATCGCTTCCGTAAGTGTCAATCCGCGTTCCTTAAGATATATTCCCTGCGGTTGGGCCACCTCGCCTGTGATATAGACGGGAGATGCCTTATGAACCACGATTACGTCGCCCGGAACCACCTCAGGATTAGCGTCTTCGCGTCCCATTTGAACGCTGCTGAGGCTGTAGGTTCGCGATGGCACATCCAGCGGATCGCCTGAAGTGGAGGCCCAATAGTTATCGGAACCGGTATCTGAGCACATCGGCGGCTGCGTTCGAAATATCTGAATGACCCCTCCTGCATCCTCAGTGACACCACCCGAGAACGCCAGTAATTCAACCAGCGTAGCGCGTCGCATCATGACAACCTGCTGGGGCGTACGCACTTCGCCGTAAATTGTTGCAGGCGGGCGGCTCTTGCGGTCTGTGATCCTCAAACTCATTTGCGGACTACGAAGATACTTACCTAAAAGCGTCGCTACCTCAGTTCTCAACTCACGCTCGGTCTTACATTTTGCAATGATCGGCTGCTCAAAAAACGGCACTTCTATAGCACCGTTCTCATCGATCGTCGCTACGAAATCAAACTGCGGCTCGCCCAGTACCTTTACGGTGACCTCATCGCCGGGGCCCAAAAGGTAGCCTTTCGCCAGCGACATATTAACCGTCGGCTCCTGAGCTGCGATGGCCGAAACCGCAAAAATGATCGATAAAAACGTAAAAATGCTCTGCTTCATTGGTAATACTTCCCTTTGTGTTATCGCAAACTTAGAGTTTATCGCACGCCACACCGCCAAACAAGCTGTTTTTCATGCGCACACTCTGCCTTTTTCTAGGATGATACGATCGCATAGTCGGCTGCCTATTGAACTGACGCACTAAAAGGCAGATAATTTGGAATTATGATGCATCCCGGATCTTCCAAAAGCAGGATCTCGCGCAAAGCAGGGAGCTTTACCGAATCCGTAATTCGTGAAATGAGCCGTGAGGCGGTGAAACACCAAGCCGTGAACCTTGGTCAGGGCTTTCCCGATTGGGCCGCCCCGGAAGACATCAAGCAAAAGGCGATAGAGGCGATCGCTGCTGACCACAATCAATATGCGGTCACTTGGGGTGTCAAAGAATTTCGCGATGCGATCGCCCGCAAGACCATGTGGTATCTCGGGCTCGATATTGACCCTGAATCTGAGATCACGGTGACTTGCGGTTCGACCGAAGGAATGATCGCCGCCATGCTCGCGACAGTCGATCCGCTCGACGAAGTGGTCGTGTTCGAGCCTTTCTACGAGAATTACGCGCCCGACGCGATATTGTCTGACGCCACGCCACGCCATGTTCCGTTATACAGAACGGAGAATGGATTTGTTTTCGACCGCGAACAGCTGAGGGCCGCCTTTAACGAGCGAACCAAAGCGATAATCATCTGTAATCCTAATAATCCGACCGGAAAGGTCTTTACACGGGATGAGATGGAGTTTATCGCCGATCTGTGTAAAGAGTTTGATGCCTTGTGTTTTACTGACGAGATCTACGAACACATCATTTATGACATCGATGAGAACGATCCGCTTTCCCACATCTGCATGGCTAATCTGCCCGGAATGCGTGAACGGACGGTCGTCGTAAATTCGCTTTCAAAAACATACTCGGTCACGGGTTGGCGTGTAGGTTACTGTATCGCTCCGCCCGATATTACATCGGCGATCCGCAAGGTCCACGATTTTCTGACGGTCGGGGCGGCAAATGCACTTCAGCATGCCGGTGCCTATGCGATGGGTTTGCCGCCGTCCTATTACAGCGAGCTGCAGCATGAATATCAGCGAAAGCGAGACCTTCTCGTTCCGGCACTTCGCAATGCAGGTTTCAAATGCGACACGCCCGAGGGTGCATATTATGTGATGGCGGATATTTCTGCATTTGGTTTTGCGGACGACGTCCAGTTCACGAAAAATCTTATTCAAAACATTGGCGTCGCGGTCGTTCCGGGGTCGTCGTTCTATCGAGATCCGGCCATGGGCTCACAGATCGTACGATTCTGTTTCTGCAAAAAGGACGAAACTCTGGAAGCCGCCATAGAAAGACTTTCAAAATTGACCGCAGGCTGAAAAGCAACCATTCTGCTGCGTTGACGCAACAAAATTACTGCAATTTCGTATAAGTGGCTGATCTTATAGGCCGATCTCCCGTAAATTTAATTTGATAGGAGGCAATTATGTTCAGAAAAATACTGACTTTTGGTCTGCTTTTGTCCGTATCCGCGATCGGTGCTGCCGCTCAAAGCGGAGAACAGGACAAAGTGACACGCACTTTCGCATTCACGATTGACGGCAACGGCGGCTATCTTGGTGTGCAAACCGTCGAGGTAACACGCGATAACATGTCGAAGTACGGGCTGAATGAAGTCCGCGGCGTCGCTGTCGAAAAGGTGATGGACGGCTCTCCCGCTGCGGCTGCCGGCATACGTTCCGGCGACGTTATAGTTCGCATCAACGGGGAGGCAATAACCAGCACACGCAAACTGACGCGTCTTATCTCCGAAATATCGCCTGACCAACAAGCGCGCGTTACTGTGATCCGCGGCGGCGCAGAGCAGGAGATAACCGCGACCATCGGCAAACGTCCGGGGCCTCAATTCGAAGAGGGCCGTTTTACTATGCCTTTGCCTGAACTGCCCGACATGCCGCAATTGGGACGTCTTCGAGAGCTTTTCAAGAATGACGGCAGCGGTAATGTGTTCACATTTCCGGAAGGCGAAGCTGACGTTTTCACTCTTCGCCCTGGAACGGGACGCCAGATCGGCGTAAGCGTATATCCCGTAACCAAACAGCTCGGCGAGCGTTTCGGAGTTGACGGCGGCGTTTTGATAAACAGCGTCGGTGAAAATTCTGCCGCGGCTAAAGCGGGATTGAAAGCAGGCGATATCATCGTCGAGGTTGACGGCAAGCCGGTAAGAAACAATCTCGATCTGATGCGTTCGGTAAATGAAAAGAAAGAGGGCGACGTTACCGTAACCTTCGTCCGCGACCGTGCGCGACAAACTGTGACCGTTTCGCCGGAGCCGATGAAGGACGGCAGTTTCATTTTCCGTACCGAAAGGTCAGTCGATGGTCCGGCACGCACTTCGCGACCGGCGGTTACTGTCTTCGGCGGCAGGAATATGCTGTAATTTCTGGGCTCAACCGTAGCTTGAGGCGGCTTTCCGGAGCCGCCTTTTTTCATATGAACCGCAGCCCGGCATTTCCACGTTTTCGCCAGATGAATCCGTCCAAAATGTAATGTGTCAACTGGGGCACTGCGAGCAGCGGAACAAGCCACATTTTCCAGCCCGTCCAATCCCAATCCTCGCCAAACAGCCATGTGCGCTCGTGCCAAACGCCGCGGCTCCAGAATAGTTCTTCTACATAGGCTAGCGCCCACAACGTCGCGAGGAAAAAGATCCAGTTGCGCGACAGCCCGCGATAAAGCGGCCCCGCCGTCTCACGACGCATCCGAGCATACATATAAACAAGCGCAAAATACGGAACGCCGTGGATGATGACGTTAGTTACGGTGAATGCGTAGTCAGAATTGAAAAACACGATGCCGACGTACCAACAAATAGCCGTCGTGGCAACGACGATATCTTTGCCGATGTTCAGAAAGCCCTCAGTAAAATACAAATAGATCGATTTACCAAAATACGCCGTCAACGCAATTACGTATATGGGAAACAAAATGCCCTCAACGACGGCGGGTAAGGCAAAGAAGTCGTTTTCGAGGAACCAATTGAAATTCCTGGGCAGAGACGTCATCCAAAACGCGAGCGGATAAACCGTCGCAAGATAGACGGCAACGGTATCGATCGCCCATGTCCAACGCTCGGTCTCGCCGGCTTTTCGACGATAGAGAGCGACCCAGCCGTATTGCTGCCGGACGAAATGAAATACGGCCACGATTGCCAGCGCTTTCCAAAAAACAAGTTCGCCCTCGGAATAGAGTGCGACGCCGACCGCATATCCAAAGACCGGAACAAGTGTGTATAGCCAGAATCTTCGTTTGTATTCCTCAATGTCAAAATAAACGCGAAAGCTCGTTGACCAAACATGTGCGACGTCGATCAGCAAAACCGCCGTCACCCAGGTCCACTCCGGCGACGCCTCGTCCAAAATACCCAACCGCCAACCGACCGCGAGCAGCAGCAGCGACACGACCGCACTGCCGAGAAAGACCGTGAGGTCTATGCCGCGTGAAAATAGCCATTGATCTGATTTGTCAGCGGCGGACGCGATCATTCTTATACTCTAGAACCTTTTCCCTTAGCTCGTTGATCGTAGGTGAGTTGTGATTTTCGAAACTATTCAGGAATTCATCATCAAGCAATCGGTCATCAATCATCGACGCAATAAAATTGACGTTCGCTTGTTTTTTTTCTTCGGGAAACCCATCCAGAATCAATTCGAAATCATCTTGATGGGTTAATCCCCAGATCACAAACATCACCGTTGCTTCTTGTCCAGGAGCTCCATCTCCTTTCGAAAGCCACTTACGCAATTCGTCGGGGTGACCTATCACTTCATATTTCCACAATTTCAACGACGTGATCTTTTGAGCGTATTCGATTGTGTATTTGCCTTGAAGAAGGTACTCGACGGGAATCAGGATTACGCCGATACCACCAATCATGATTACAACTGACAAAGTCAGTCCTTTTCCCTTTAGGCTTCTCATTCCTTAATAATTGCGTCTACAGCGCGAAGACCATGATAAAACGCTTCTTCGAACAATGCGATGCCGCTGAGGTCGGTGTGGGCAAAATGGATATTGCGATACGGTTCGAGAGCTTTGCGGCGGTCTTCGCCCCAAATGAAACCCGGCGTGGGCGAGATCATCGCATGGCCCCAACGCATTATATCGACGCGTTCCGTCAGGTCGTAAATTTCGGGGTGCGCTCGCGAAATATCGGTCAGGCAAACGTCGGCAAGCTCACGCCATTCGTAATTGAGCAGCTTTGTCCGGCCGTTCTCTTCATGGCACATCGGATAGTAATACGTCCAAACGGACGCACCGTGATCGATGCCCTTTTGGTGCGTTGCGTTCACATACCCGAGCGATGGGCTTTCATAAATTACGTTGTCCCAGGCGAGGGGAAAATCACGAGCAAATCTCGGTACGGGTCGATCCTTTAAATGCAGATTTGCGACGAACCACGAGTTACTGTGGAACGCCCTCGCATTGAACGGCGGCCTTTCCGCAAAGCCGCGAATCACGAACATAGCAGTAAATACGGGCGATGCGTAGATCACTTTCCCGCACCGAAAACCGCGAAGCTCGCCGTTTGTTAGACAAATTACCTCCGCACCTGTATCTGTCGGGATGATCGAAACAACCGTATGCGATGGTTTGATGTGATCGCGAACTTTGTCAGCCATGTGCCGCACAAATCGGCCGTTGCCCTCGGGAAATGTAATGAAAGGCTGTGATTCGTCACCGCTTTTGCGCACACGCGAACAGAAATAGAACAGCCCGGCCCAGGCTGATGTCTGTTCTAGTTTCAGTCCGTAATCGTCGCGACAGGCGTAATCGCAATACCAAAATAGCCGCTCGGACGTAAAGCCATTTTGCCGAAGCCAATCACCGAATGATATCTCGTCGAGCGATGTAACGTCGGCCTCGTCGGAACCCAACGCTGCGGGTACGACAAACGCCCGCCGTCCGCGGCCGTCACGCCAATTGACCCAGTTATTTATCTGTTTTTCGAATGCCGCGAGTTGGCGCTTGTCGTCCTCGCTTTCTCCGACGTGCAGATAAAGCCCCGGATACCATCGGCCTTTGTAGAAAACACGCTCCTCCGGTTCGCGGCAGAGATATTGTTCTTTGATGATAAGGTCACCTGTTTCTGTCTTGCCGTCGGACAGCGACATCTCATCCAATAATTCGATCAGATCGATGTTCTCTCGGAAAGGCACGGGCAGATAATGCGCTCCCCATGGATAGCCGACCGGAGACCCTTCGCCTGAACGCGACGTGCCGCCGGTTTCTTTCTCAAGCTCGAACACCGCAAAGTCGTTGTTCCCACTGCGTTTAAGTTTCCACGCCGCCGCCAAGCCCGCGACGCCGCCGCCGACAATGGCAATACCCACGTTCTGCCATTTGTCAGCACCCGGCTCGAAATTTCTGCCTTCGCGCAACACATGCCCGAGTTCCCAATTTGCTCCAACGATCTCGCCCTCAGGAAACCTGCGAACGCTCGATTCCCGACACGCCGCCAACGCTATCGGCGCACCAAGGAACATCGTTAGAAGTTCGCGACGTGATAGATCCATAAAACAGGAAACTCAAACAGGATTTACAGGATGTTTAGAAGTGTCTCTATTCTGAAGTCGAAAATACTCGATCCGCGGATTCCCGCTGACATCAAAACTCGCCTTGATCATAGCTCCCATCAGCTCCTCATTTATCATCCTGAATATCCTGCCTAGCCTGCTTTAATTTATCTCATTCGAAGCGTCTCCATTCGCTTTCGTAGTAACGGACGAGGGCTTGGTTGTCCAAGCGGTTTATTTCTATGTCGTCGGATGGCATTGTCATGTCGGTCGGGAAGTCGAACATTGCCGCCAGTGTGTGTTCATTGAGATAGCGCAGACCGATTGCCGGCGGCAGATCTTTGGGCGTGTCGAACGGCTGCATCTTGACCAGAGCATAACCCCATACGCCGAAACTCGGCACAGTTGCCTGAAATGGCCTGACAATAAAGCCCGTCGCTTCAAGTGTCCTAATGATCGACCAATACGAATTGCGAGCGTAGAGCGGCGATGTGCATTGTATGACGACGGCGGCATCGGGTTTTAGCTTTGCTCTAAGCAGGTTGTAGAAACGTGTCGTATAGAGCTTGCCGAGAGCAAAGTTATTCGGATCGGGAAAATCGACGATCGCAATATCGAACGGTTCGAGTTCATTGTTATCCAACCATACGAACGCATCGGCGTTTACCACCGTCACACGCGGATCGGCAAAGGCATTTTGGTTTAACTCGGCTAATGCCGGAAGAGCGTTCGACAACTCCGTCATTAGCGGATCGAGGTCAACAAGAGTTACGCTATCGACCGAGTCGTATTTCAATATCTCTCGAACCGCCAGCCCATCACCGCCGCCGAGAACAAGTATGCGACGCGGTGTACCGTTATATGCAGCAAATGCCGGATGTACCAACGCCTCGTGGTATCGGTATTCGTCAAACGAATTGAATTGCAGATTGCCGTTAAGAAAAAGCGAATGACCGAGTTTGCCCCGCGTCACCACGATACGCTGATATGGCGAGCTTTTGGCATAAACTATCTGATCCGGAAACAATCCATCCTCTGCCAGTGTCGTTAGGCTGTCGGCTTTGATCATCGCTATGCCAAGTATCCCGATGACAACAAATCCTTTTACACGCAGTATCGTTAACCGTTTGCGTGGAATAAGCGGTTCCAGAAGCCACGTCGCCCAGATGCCGACCGCAGCGTTCAGCATACCGAAAAGGAGTGACGTGCGGTTCAGGCCGAGCTTAGGCACCAGAAAAAGCGGGAACATCAATGCGGCAAGCAATGCACCGACATAATCCAACGCCAAGACTCGGGAAACAAGATCTTTGAAATCCAGGTGATCCTTCAGTATCCGCATCAGCAGCGGGATCTCAAGCCCGACCAGCGTGCCGATGATAAATACCAGCGAATAGAGGATCAGGCCAAAATACGAGACATAGGCGAACGTAAGAAACAGCACCGGCGCCGAAACTCCACCGATGATCGCGACCGCAAGTTCTATATCTATGAACTTCTCCGCAATATTCTTCTCAATGAATCGCGACAGCCACGAGCCGACGCCCATTGCAAAAAGATATACACCGATTATTGTGGAAAATTGGGTTACAGAATCGCCGAGAACATACGAGGAGACCGTCGCTGCAAGCAGTTCGTAGATCAGCCCGCATGTGGCAATGATCACTACATTGATAAAAAGAAGAGGGACGTGCTTCATAGAAATGCCCGGCTCAAAGCATTAAACGCGGCAGCACGGGAAAACGTCACCGTGCCGCCGCGTTGCCGTTCAGCATTATTTCGTTATCCGTGGATCGCGGCCGCGATGATGATAGAAATTCCGATCATTATCGCACCAATGATGATCGCCAATGCGGTGTTGTGATCCTCTTCGATCTCGTGATGGATGTCAAAAATTCGGCTCAGAATAAAATAGGCGAGCGTAAAAAACAGCAGGCCGATGACAACAAAGATCAAGGTGGTCACCAGTATTTCACCGAGCGCGTCAAATCGAACGACCAAGCCCAACAATGCGGGCGTTAGAAAATTGCTCAACATTTACTTACCTCCACGAAAACCGGAATAAAAGAATGGAATACCTAATCGCGACTTGCTGCCTGCATTCGCCAACTCCCAACCGAACCACGCTGCCGATGCATATAGCAGTAAGACCACGAATCCAAAGACCATGTACAGTTTCTTGAACATATAGCTTACCTAAATGGGCGACCTCATTCGTCGTCGCCGCCCGAATAAGAGAACATGCTGTCAGCCCACCGCTTGGACTCGAACGTCATCTTTCGAATCAGCCCGATCACCGGAACCAGCAACAGCAGTAAGAGCGCGCAAACGAAATTCACGCCTCGGTTCACACCCTGATCTACCTTTATCTGCACAGGCATCTGTGCCTGCCAATTCTGCCAGGTCCCCTCGACCCGCAGCGTATATTTGCCGGCGGGAAGCGAGGATATCGTCAGGTTTTGAAACTGTCCGCCTTCGGACCAGCTCTCACCGCCGTCGACGCCCGAATAAAACTCAATAGGTATCCCTATCGATTCAACTTCCTGGCTTTGCTCATTTATAAGGTCAACGTCGAGATCGACCCACGAATTATTGACCGGAGCCGACGCGGTAATGCGCACATTGCGGTTCGCCTTTAGGTCGAACGGTTGACTGAACGCTACCTGTGCGGTCGTCGCGTTGACGAGCGGCGGCAGCGTAATGTTCTGATTCAAGACCGTGTTCGAGATCCCCGTGAAAGGGATCATAAATATTGCAACGACGAACAGTAACAGCAGCGGCAATGCACCCCAAGTGTAATAGAACTGACCCGTAAATGGCTGATTCGGCGCTATGCCCCAAGGCCGAGGAAGGCCGGATATTCCGAAAACCTCTTCAACCTCTTCATTTGTCATATAAATACCGGCGGACCAGTTGATCTCGCCCGGCGAAATTTCTTGAGACAGCATCAACGGCGCCGCCACATAGTCGGCCGCACGAACTGTCTCACCCTGCTCAACGCGCCAATAGAATTCTCCTTTCACGAACTCCACGACCGCCATCGCATCTTGAAAGATCTTAAAGGTCGTGCCGTTATACTTCGCCGTCGAGCCGTATGAAATGCCGCCGATCTGTTCTACATCAGCAGCGTTGATCGGTTCGACAAAATTCCAATGATTATCCGAATGAACAAGCCAACGGAAACCGATCATCGGGTTGTAGAGCAGATATTCGTGCCAGAAATACTTAATGCCGTCTATCGTGACGCTGCGGACCATCGCACCGATGATCTTGAATTTCACACCGCCGGGAAATGTACCTTCAGCCCCGATCGGCGCAACAAACTCGGGAGCATTTGCCGGCGGCTTCAGCGTTTTTAGGTACTTAAGGCTGCCGTTGTCTACATCGAGAAGCGACTCGCAATAAGGACATGCGACGCGCTCAGATCGGTCCGGGACGATAAGTTCCAATGGCCCTGCACAATTAGGACATTGCAGCGATGCTGAAGCTACACTCCTGGCATCTCGTTCGGCAGGCTTTGCGTCGCCGAGGCCGATATCCTGCAGCGCGACCTGATCACCCAGAAAGACCCACGGCGGATCAATGCTGTAATCGATCGTTGCAAATGCGTTTTCTTTGCCTGCGAGGTCGGCGTACTCGAACTGTTCGCCCGGAACGAGTTTGTAAGGGATCTCGCCCTCCGCAGCAGAATACGTAGCCCGGCCCTTTTCCTGAACCATCAGCGGCGTACGAGAAGGTATCTCAGAAACGACTTGGCCAAGTTGTAAGTTACTAAAAGCAGGTAATGTTACGCCATCTGCCAAGGGCTGGAAAAAGGTCATGTAGAAGCGGCCTTGTGCCTCTGCAAGCCACCCGACCCAGCCGTTGGAAAAGGTCGCGTACCACTCATCCCAAGAACCGCCAAGCTCATGTTTTAACTGGGCTCGTCCGGTCAGTTCAAATCGATTGCCTTTGTAGTTTCCCTTGAGGCCAAGTTTCAGCGGTGAATGCGATTCGACTACTTCAGCGATCTTGCCGAGGTCTTCTACGCCTCGGTCGGTCCTCGCAACCGCGGTTTTGCAGAATGGGCAGATGACAACGATCGTAGATCCTGCCAAGAACTCAATCGGGCCCGCGCACGAAGGACAGCTTGTTTGCAGGGTGCTCATTGTTCACCTCCGGCCGTCCGAGTCCGCATTTCCGCTGCACTTCCTCTTTCAATCGTCGTGATCGTAACCCCAGTAGCACCAAGCAATTCGCCAAGTTTAGAATTCCAGTCCCATTCCGGGCGCGTACGACAGCAGTAAAGATTGAATGTTGCAATGCCGTGTTCGGGATACGTGTGGCAGGCCAGGTGAGATTCGGTAAGGGCGATCATTCCGGTCACGCCGCCTTCGCCCGGAAATTTATGCCAAACTTCGCCGACCGAGATAAGGCCGAGATCGTCCATTACTGAAGAAAGGATCTGCCGAAGCAGCGACTTATCGCGCAGCCGCTCCGGCTCGCACCCCGTTGCCTCAATGAGCCATTCAGTTCCAACGATCATACTCAGCGCAGTAAGATACGATACAATTTTTCTTGGGTTCAATCATTCCGGCTGAAGCATCAGACGCAATATAAATTGGATAGAGATCGATCTATGTCGAAATTCACTATACCGAAATACTGCTCGATTGTCATTTCCGCCCTTTTGGCTATATTCTCCGGCGCCGGATGTGCATTCGATTCCGGCACCGCGGCTGAACCGCGATCCACAGATTTTGACGCTCCGCAGATCTCGGGAACAATTCGGTCGCAGGACGTTAATGAAAGCAGCGGCGTTGCCGCTTCAAAATGCCAAAGCGGCGTCTTTTGGACCCACAATGATTCCGGCGACGGTCCGTTCATTTACGCTTTTGACCCAAAGGGCGAGAACCTGGGAACGTGGCGTGTTGCCGGTGCGGAAAATGTGGACTGGGAAGATATGGCGACGGCCCGAACGCGTGACGGAAGGTGTTTTCTTTATATCGCAGATGCAGGTAACAACAAACTCGACCGCGACGTGCTGGTGATCTACCGCGTTGAGGAGCCGGTGGTCACGGATACGAACACGGGCGGCCGAAAACAAGATGCCGCGACCACGGCTGCAGCAGAGTCAATGCGGTTTAGATACCCGGACAAAGTTCAGGACGCCGAAACCCTGATGGTCGATCAAAACACAGGCGCTATCTGGGTACTGACCAAAAGGCTCAATGAACCCTCGAATATCTACAAACTCAGGTGGTCCAATGATATCGAAGTGGTTACGGCAGAAAAGGTTGGGACGCTGAGTGTGCCTGCCGTTCCGAACGGCCTTCTGACCGGCGGCGACATCTCATCAGACGGCCGCCGGGCCATTGTTTGCGACTACGCTCGTGCATATGAATTGACGCTGCCGGTCGATGCAGCGTCTGTTGACGAGATATGGAAGCAGGCGCCTAAACCGGTTGACCTTGGTAAACGCCAGGCTGGCGAAGCGGTTGCGTATTTCTCTGACGCATCTTCGATCTTAGCGACCAGCGAGAAACTCAACTCGCCTATAATTACCGCTCGCAGAAAATAAAAAAGGCTGTCGTTTCCGGCAGCCTGATCTACATAAATGGGCCTAACGGACTAAGGCATAATTGTAAACTTGCCTTTATTTTCAACCACCTGCCCGCCGACAAGGTCTCGTATCTGTACACGGATCTCGTAGTTGCCTAGCGGCAGCAGCGTGGTCGGAAGCAATTTTGCCAATGTAAGCCGCTGACCCGAATCGCTCAAACCTTCCCAATCTTCTTTCTGACGAAATACTTCCTTTCCGTCCTTAAAGAGGACGTAGTCAACATCAACGGCCGGTCGAAGCGTCGTCTGATCGATACCGGCGTTGTAAACCTGAAGATAAACGCCTACCTCCTGGCCAACACGGTAATTGCCTGACAGGTTAGGTATCACTTTTGAATTGCCAATCACGAACATTTGGCCAATGTCGTTCTCATTCGTTGTCCTAAGGCGCGTGGCAAGTATCAGCGAAGACGTCGAAAGTTTCTTTTCATCATATTTCGGAACCGTGAAGCCCAGATTGCGGATCCCTCTGTTGCCGGATTTCACATCACGGACGACGACGTCAACCTTGTATGTTCCCGGCGTCAAAGCGATCGCTCTTTGGTAAACCGACTTCCTGTCCCGAGCGTCCAACAATTCCTCAGCGGTGGCTGTCGTTGAAACCGAATCCTCAAAGATGCCTGACCTCTTGCCTGAAACAGCGGTCACTCGCCCGAAGATATTCATCGTCGCCTGCTCCAGGCCGCCGACCTGTTCGAATGTCAGATCCTTGTTGTTTGTTTGAACCGTGAACGCCGTGATAACCCGATCATCCGACTGGCGGAAAAAATCGACCCGAAGATCGAAATCGAGCGGATTATTATCCAAAACGCCGGAATCGCCGCCTGCCAAACCTTGCAGATCGCTGAATTTAACCTGCGGCGGACGCATCAGGTTCGTCATGATCTCCATCCGGCGGAAGGGCGAATCCTGCTCACGCATATAGTTCGGTGCGTCTTTCGAACCGATGCCGGTTATGCGATCACCCTTGGTGCTTAGCCCAAGCTGTTCATTCAGGGTGAGCCCCGCACCCGGAACGAACTTCAGAGCGTCCTTTTCCTGTGCATCACGGGCCAAACGATATTCCCCGGTTCCGGTAGGATCTACGAATTCGATCTCCAAACCGTCGCCAACACCGTCAAGATGACGATAGAACCAAACTTCGAAAGGATAAGTAGAAGTGGAGCCGCCGCCCTCATAGCTCGGACGCTCGTACATACCGCCTGCAGGCCTCGATTCGATCGAGTCAGGCTTACCGAATGTTATATAAATACGGCCGCGGTCAGTTTTCCAGCCCGGAATGCCTGATGTGAAATGCTCGTTGGCATAGGCGATGCGTTCGTAATATTCCTCTCTGTACTCATTTTCCTCGGTGTCAGGATTCGGATCACGACGCCGCCAAAAATTTTCAATGAAGTTCTCCCTTTCTTCGTCGGTGGCGAGGGCGCGAAATGCCTTTTTCTCCTGATCCGTGATGATGTAGGCAACGTCGTTTTCCAACCACTTCTTGTAGGCTGTCTTAAGTTCGGGACGGACGTTGCGCGGCCTCTCGGACGGATCGACCGTAGGCCGAGGCTCGGGACGCTGTGCCGCACCCGTAGCCGCCATTACGGCCAGGACAAAAACTGAGATCAAACTTGCTTTAACGTAACGCATTGTGCTTAGCTCCAAATTCCGCCGGTTTTGTCGTGACTCACGAAAATGAACAAAAGCGAACAGAATCTCTTATTTTAGAAGTAAATATCCAATAACACAAGATGCTTTGATGCCCCGGCAGGTTGCATATTTGCACGCTAGACCTCGGCGTCTGTCTTGCGTTTGCTGCCGAAGACCCAAGCAATGAATATCGACACCACATACAGCGCGGTCATTGGCATCGCAAACAGCATCATGTTTGGCACGTCGCCCGTCGGGGAAACAACAGCGGCGACGATGAGGATAACAACCAGAGAGATCTTCCAACTGCGGATCATCAGGCCTGCAGAGACCAGCCCGATGCGCGAAAGAACATAGGTAATGGCGGGCATTTGGAATATTACGCCCATCGCCAACATTATGATGGTGATAAAATCCAAATAATCACTTGCCCTCAAGACCGGCTTGAAGTTTTCGCCTAATGCCAGCAGGTATCTGACCGCAGGAGGAAATACGATGTAGTAGGCAAACGCGACGCCCAGAACGAAAGAGATCGTAGAAAGGCCGATGAACGGGGTCACATATTTCCGTTCGTGCAGATATAAGGCCGGTGATATGAAACCCCATATCTGCCAGAGTAGGAACGGTACCGAAAGGGCCAGTGCCGCATAAAGCGATACCGTGACATAGAGTGTAAACGGCTCCACTGCGGTCGTAAAGACCATCCGCTCTTCCATTCCCGCTTCGCCTGTTCCATCCAAAACGACCGGCAGCCTCATTCCTTTTGGAATTATCGCGTTTGATGTAACTAACTTCTCTGTCGTAAAGAGGCCCGGCTCGCCCGCCGCGTCAACGGCTACTTCCGCGGAAACCGTCGCTCCTGCAGGCACAACACCCATTCCGACCCGGAAAGTACGGTCAAAAACGTATCGGCCTTGGTCGCCGATCTTGAGTTCGCCGATGGATAGTATCCTTTCTTCGCCGGTCAGGCCGGCAACCGGTAATTCACGCCTCTCGGCCTCAGAAAGAGCCTGCCGGATGGGAACCGAAAGAAATTCGTATATTCGGTCTGAAACGAACCAGCACGCAACGAACGCCAGAACGACGATAATGACAGAATTGACCAGCCGCCGCCGCAGCTCGTCCAGGTGCTCCAGAAACGACATCTGTGCCGTTGGATCTGTGTTTTCGACTGCTGGCATCTTAGGCCTGTGATCTAAAGCCACTCGGCTCTCTCATTCTCTTTTGTAACCTTTTCGTCGGCAGTGTCTTTCTGATCGATCTGTTCAGAAAGCTCGGTTCGGTTGCTGAGCCGTTTAAATGCTTCCGGGTCGACTTCCTTCACGCTGGGTTTGGCCGATTGGTGATCTTCGGCATTCGAAACCGTTTCCTCCGACTCTAACTCACTGAGCTGCAAGGACTTAGCTTCTTCCTCGAAATTGACCTCGCGTGACCAGGTCTCTCTGAACTCTCCCGCCGTCGAGCGAAATTCCGCCATCATTTTCCCGATCTTTCGCGCCATCAGCGGCAATTTGCGCGGCCCCAGAAAGATCAGCGCAACGATCCCTATCAGGATCAGTTCAGATGTGCCGAGCGATTCGAAAATGAATAGGAACATCAATTCTGCCCCGCGATGATTAGCCGATAGATACGATCAAGGTCGTCGAGATTATAGTATTCGATCTCGATCTTTCCCGCCGATCCCTTACCATTTGGCCGGATCTTTACGTTTGTCTTAAGCTCACGCATCAAACGAACCTCGGCTGCCTTAATATTTGGGTCTGCGGCGGTCTCTTTTCCTTTGGTTCCGGGCCTATGGACGTTTCGATTAGCCTTGATGGCATTCTCGACCTCGCGCACTGAAAGACCTTTCTCTATGATCGCGTCGGCGACGGACCTTTGAACATCGGGGTCATCTGTCAATAGCAAAGCCCTGCCGTGGCCCGCTGAGAGCATTCCATTTTCAAGGTCCTTTTGGATTGTCGCAGGAAGCTTCAGCAGACGCATGGCTGTGGTGATAGATGTCCTCGATCGCCCGACCCGTTCAGCGACCGCTTCTTGCGTAAGTCCAATGTTATCAATAAGTTTGCGGTATGCTGAGGCTTCCTCGATCGGGTTCAATTCCTGTCGTTGAATATTCTCGATCAAGGCCAACTCCAACAATTTCTCGTCTGATACCTCCCGTACCGCAACCGGCACGCGACGCAATTCAGCCTTTTGCGCTGCCCTCCAACGCCTCTCTCCCGCAACGATCTGGTACCTTGTTCCAACCTGTCGAACAACGATCGGCTGTACAATGCCGTTTGATCTGATCGATTGAGCGAGTTCTTCAAGTGCGTCGTCGGCGAATCGCGATCTGGGTTGATCGGGATTGGGCTCGATCAGGTCAATATCGATCTCAGTCGTTTTGCTCTCGGCGGCCGGAGCACTTGCCTCTCCCAGCAAGGCATTCAGCCCTCGGCCAAGAGGTTGTCTAGCCATTTGTTAGAATCTCCTTTGCCAATTGTTTATAGCTCTCGGCCCCTCGCGATCTGGGGTCGTAGATCGCAATAGGCTTTCCGAAACTCGGGGCTTCCGCCAGCCTTACATTTCTGGGGATCACCGTTTTGAGTACACGGGACCCGTAAAAATCCCTTAGATCTTTGGCGACTGCGGACGAAAGGTTCGTTCTTTCATCGTACATCGTCAACAGAAGGCCCTCGATCGCTAAATTCGGATTCAGCTCCCGTCTTAGTCTTGCCAATGTGTCAAATAACTCTGTGACCCCTTCGAGTGCATAATATTCGCATTGGATCGGAACCAAAAGCGTATCTGCAGCGGTCAGGCCGTTCAGTGTAAGCAGTCCTAATGACGGTGGGCAATCTATTATCAAATAATGAAAAAAAGGGCGAACCTCCTCTATCAACTTCTTCAGAGCCCCTGAGCGCTCTGCAGATTCGACCAGTTCGACCTCGGCACCCGCTAAATTCTTGTCTGAAGGCAACACCCAAAGGGTAGAGATGTCGGTCGAAACGACCAGTTCCCTGACAGGTTCACCGCCGATCAACGCGTCGTAAAGGCTTTTGCGAGAGACATTTCGGGGAACACCCGCCCCGGAGGTCGCATTTGCCTGGGGATCGGCATCGATCAACAAGACTTTTTTCCCTTCAAGCGCCAATGCCGCGGCCAAATTGACGGCCGTCGTCGTTTTCCCTACTCCGCCTTTTTGGTTCGCAACAGCGATAACTCTGCCCATTTAAAGCAATTACTGTTAATCTAGCACACAGCCTGTCCAGGAGCGAATGGAAATGTGGCACGTGCCACATCAAAAGCACGTGATCGATCTTGTGGTACGTGCCACATTTGAACACCGATTCGTCTAACGCCGGTTCGTGCCTGCTGCAGTGAGGTGAACAAGAACCGAGGAAAGCGCGGCAGGGGTCAGCCCGGAGACAGACCTGACCTGACCGAAATTACTCGGTCTTGCCCTTTCCAGTCTTTCCACCATTTCATTTGATAATCCACCTATTGACGAGAACACAAAATCGTCCGGAACTTTCAAACTATCGTGATTATTGACCCTTTCCGCGGCGGCTCGATGTTTTTCGATGTATCCTCTGTACAGCGAATCCGCAAGTACCGATTCGAGATCCTCCGCAGAAACCTCAGTTTGCAGCTCGGCCGGCAGCAGCCGCCTGATCAGATCCGGGGTAACACCTTGGCGCATCGCAAGCTGAGAAAGCGTAAAGGAATCGCCGAGATCCTTGCCCAAAATGCCCGACACTCCTGCGTATTCGGGCGATGAACGCCTAAATCGCGAGTTATCGAGAGCCGCCTGGAGTCTTGCCAACCTTTCTCGTTTATTATTGAACCTGTCCCATTCCAGATCGCCGATCAAACCGATCCCTCGACCTTTTTCCGTGAGCCGCCTATCAGCATTATCATGACGCAGAGTCAATCGAGCCTCGGCACGGGACGTGAACAAACGGTACGGCTCATCGACGCCATGCCTTATCAGGTCGTCGGCCAACACTCCTATATAGGCCTCATCGCGGCCCAAAACAAAAGGCTGCCGTTTTTCGACTTTAAACGCCGCATTTATTCCGGCCAAAAGCCCCTGGCACGCCGCCTCTTCATACCCTGTAGTGCCGTTTATCTGCCCGGCCAGGAACAGCCCGTCGATCCTGGAACTTTCCATCGTCGGCTTGAGTTCTCTGGGATCCACAAAATCATATTCGATAGCATAACCGGGCCGAATGATCCTTACATTTTCAAATCCTTCGATCATTCGAAGAAGTTCCAGCTGCAGCCCCGATGGCAACGAAGTCGAAAATCCGTTCAGATAGACCTCGTTCGTATCGTGCCCTTCCGGTTCGAGGAACAGCTGGTGCCTATCTTTCTCAGCAAACTTAACGACCTTGTCTTCAATAGATGGGCAATATCGGGGACCAACACCCTTTATCTTCCCCGAATAAAGTGGAGATTGATCCAAATTGCCTCGAATTTCGCTGTGAATATGTTCGTTGGTGTAGCCGATAAAACAATTTATCTGCTTTTGCTCGATCTTATCAGTGGAAAACGAAAACGGTACGGGGCGTTCATCGGGCGGCTGAGGTTCAAAAGCATCCCAATCTATCGTTCTTCCGTCAAGCCTCGGCGGAGTTCCGGTTTTTAGACGACCGACTGGAAATCGCAGGCGTTTCAGATCCTCAGCCAATTCTATCGAAGCGGGTTCGCCCGCGCGTCCGGCGGAGTAGGTTGTTCGGCCGGCGTGGATCATCCCGTTAAGAAATGTCCCGGTGGCAATGACCACAGCAGACGCACCAAACCGTCTCGAATCTTGGAGCTCTACACCTGTAACCCTATTATTTACAACAATTAACTCAACTACAACTCCTTGCCGGAGACAAAGGTCGCCGGTGTTTTCCAGGAGAGAACGCATCTCTGTTCGATAAAGTGACCGGTCGGCCTGGGCACGCGGCGACTGTACAGCAGGGCCTCTCGATCGATTCAAGAGTCTGAATTGGATTCCTGCTCGGTCGATGAGACGGCCCATGATCCCGCCGAGAGCATCTATTTCTCGGACCACATGGCCCTTTGCGATGCCTCCCACCGCGGGATTGCACGACATCTGTCCGACAAGGTCCAAGTTGATAGTGACGAGTGCGGTCCTTACGCCGAGGCGCGCCGCAGCAGATGCCGCTTCGCATCCGGCATGACCCGCTCCTACAACAATTACATCGAACGTCTCGTCAAACATACCCGATCCGGTAATACAAACCGAAACGGTCAGTTTATAACAGTGTCAGGGATTTGGAAAGAAATTTTGATGACCTGCGGGATGACGTTTCAACTGAAACATCGGCATATTTCAACGGATCGGTCGGCTCCTGCAGCTACTGCTAGGGACACACTTCCCAATGTTGATCGTTCGCTTATTGAAGACGCACTATGAGGGCCTACCAAGATCGCGTCGGCTCTCCAATCGATCGCTTCATTGAGAATACCGGTGACCGGATCGCCGAATCTCACTGCGACATCAGATAGAATGTTTGCCTTGCTGAGTCGTTTTCTCGACCTTTCGCATAAAGTTTCCGCCCACTGCTGTACGTACCGTTCGCTGACGGCAACGTCCCTGATCTGCGGTGCGAATCTTCCTATGGTCGACAACACGGAGGAATCAGCCACGCTGACGAACCTTACCTCGAGGCCGTTAGGCCAAGTTCTGGACAATAGTGATTCGACCGCACATTTAGAACCGGCACTTCCATCGTAGCCTACCAGCACTCGTGCCGGCCTGGCTTCCTTTACGCCGGGAGCTCTTGATATCCGGACAGAGCATGTCGTATTGGAAATAACCTTTTGTGAAACCGGGCCGAGTTTGAAATGACCATCGGCATCGGGACTTCCCGGTTCACCAAGCATTATCATGTCCGGGTGAAAACCGTCCGCCTCGCGCGCTATCGATCCGGCTGCATCCCCCGAATCCAGCCGGTATTGGAAAACGTAATTCGGAAATCGCTTACACATTTCCCGGTGAACAGATTCGGCGAGGCCGTTGGCGTCTGCCTCGGTTTTCGGAAAAATCAAGGGATCAACCACCACCAAGATCCGGATCTCGGACTTTGGCGGCAACCCCGCAAAAGTAAGATCCTCGAATATCGCTGACGATGCAGAGGATCCGTTGTACCCGATCATGACCCGCATAACTTTAGAACCACCTGATTCAATTTCCGGCAACGGCCCGGCCTGTTTGCCTGCCGACCGTTGGTGCAAGCACTATGCCAGCAAAAGCTCCCATTTTGATCAAATTTTCACACCTAAAGTGTGTGAATTTACACACGCGCCGTTAAAATCTTCTCACCTGCGATCTGTTTCAGCCCCAATTTGCCGAATTTCAGCACTCTTGCCTGCCGAATTCAACCGATTTAATTGGAATGAATATTGCAGGAATGATTTTGTATTTGTATTTTTTGCCCCGAAATAGGAGGAGTTCGGTGACGCCCCAATTATCAACTGACGAACGAACTATTCACCGGCCTGATCATGGATCAGGAGCTTTCATTGCAGGGGACCACAATATTGCATCCTTCATCGGTGATGCCGCCGGACCTACGTTGATCGTGGTCGGCGGGTTACATGGAAACGAGAGTGCGGGAGTCTTCGCGCTACGCAATGTAGCTTCTACGCTCAGGGATCAAAGTGATCGTATACGAGGAAGAGTCGTGTTCCTTTCCGGAAACACACGCGCGTTGTTCGAGGGCAAACGATACATTGAGCATGATCTGAACAGAGCGTGGACACCTTCCGCGATGTCAAGGGTCGGTTCGCAGGAATTGCTCCAGACATCTGAGGGCATTGAACTTACCGAACTTGACTCGATTCTCGACAGTATCCTTATTACCGCAAGGGACGAGGTATATGTTCTGGATCTTCATTCCACATCCGCTGACGGGATGCCATTTGCGACCGTCGGCGATACGCTGCGTAATCGCAAATTTGCGCAGCAATTTCCGGTCGCGATCCTGCTCGGCATCGAAGAGCAGTTGGAGGGTACAATGCTCGAATACGTGAACAACCTCGGAGCCGTCACCCTGGGCTTCGAGGGCGGACAGCATTATTCGGAAAAGACCGTAAAGAATCATGAAGCTCTTGTTTGGATTGCACTCGCGAACTCCGGCATTCTCGCCGAAACGGACATTCCGAATTTCAATGAGCAATATTCGCGACTCGACTCGGCGGTTGATGGATCAAGAATTTTCGAGATACGGTATCGTCACCCTGTAAAGCCGGAGGACGATTTCATTATGGACGCCGGCTATAGCAATTTCGATCCGATCGAAAAAGGACAAGCACTTGCGTCCGACCGAAACGGAAGGATATTTGCCGGAGAGAAAGGTGTTCTGTTGATGCCGCTGTATCAGAAGCTCGGCGAGGACGGATTTTTTACCGGACGGCGCATCTCGCCGTTTTGGTTGTGGCTGAGCGGAGTTTTACGACGCGTCGGGGTTCAGTATTGGGTGCGGATATTACCAGGAGTGAGACGAGACGGCAAAGACCCAGAAACATTGATCGTAAACACGAGTGTGGCACGTGTTTTCCCTTTGCAAATATTCCACCTCTTAGGATTTAGACGACGCAGATGGATCGGGAAGACGCTGGTGGTCAGCAGACGAAAACATGACGTTATAAGCCCCTTTGTCAGCGAAAGGGCCGGATAGCTATGGGCGAAAAGACCATATCGTTAGAATACGACGAAGCTCAGATGCGCACCTTTACTATGGGCGTGCTGCACGACCTGCAGGCTCTCGAAAAGATGCTGGAGAGCGGAATGTTCGAGGAGAATGTACTTCGCATAGGTGCCGAGCAGGAGATGTTCCTGGTTGACTCCGCAATGAGGCCGGCACCGATAGCGATGGAGGTCATTGAAGCAGCCGGCGACACGAGGCTGACGACAGAGATCGGGCGCTTCAATCTGGAAGCAAACCTGAGTCCGCTTGAACTGAACGGTGACTGCCTGGCAAGGCTTGAAGCAGAGATATTGGATGTTTTGGATGTAGTACGGCATGCCGCGGGAGAATTTGGGGCTGACATATTGCTGGCGGGCATCTTGCCCACAATTCAGGTCTCAGATCTGTCGGAAAAGAACTTAACACCGCTGCCGAGGTACCGCGAAATAAACCGTGTCGTAACAATGCTCCACGGCGAAGATAGGATCATTCAGATCAAGGGTCTGGATGAGCTTCAGTTGACCCTGCAGGACACCTTCACAGAATTCTGCAATACCAGTTTTCAAATTCACTTGCAGGTCGGAGCGAAAGATTTTGTACGGTATTACAATTGGGCTCAGGCCATTTCTGCTCCTGTCTTGGCATCGGCTGTAAATTCGCCGCTGCTGTTCGCTCACCGGCTTTGGCATGAAACCCGGATCGCACTTTTTCAGCACGCTGCCGACACACGGTCGCACATACATAAAGAAAGGAGCCAGCCGCCTCGCGTGAATTTCGGTGACCGATGGGTCAACGACTCGATAATAGAGGTTCTGCACGAAGACGCCGTCCGCTTCAGGATACTGCTGACGCAAGCTATCGAGGAGAACTCGGTTGAGACACTTCAGAGAGGTGAAATTCCAAAGCTGGCTGCCTGGCGGCTTCACAACGGTACGATCTGGCGATGGAATCGTCCTTGCTACGGGGTCGAGAACGGCAAACCGGGGCTGCGGATCGAGGCACGTTACCTCCCGTCGGGGCCTTCCGTCGTTGACGAGATGGCAAATGCGGCATTCTTTCTGGGGCTCATGACCGAATTACCAGAGGAATTTGGGGACATTACCGAGTACATGTCCTTTGACGACGCGAAAAACAATTTCTACAACGTCGCCCGCTATGGCATGAACGGCCAGATATATGGACTTGACGGCAAAAGCCGTCGCGTGGGGAGGCTGATTCTAGAGGAACTGCTGCCGCGTGCCCGCAGAGGGCTGCGGCGTGTCGGTGTGGACGAGAACGACAGCGAAAGACTTTTTGAAATACTGGAAAAACGAATAATAGCCGAGAAGACCGGTGCTTGCTGGATGATCGAATCCGTAACCGGAATGGACGAACGCGCAAAATGGAATGTGCGGTTAAGGTCGCTGACCTCTTCGATCAAGGAAAATCAGGAGAAAAATATGCCCGTACACGAATGGGAACCCGCGACCATACCGGAGCAGTCTGAGTGGATAGACAATTACAAGACCGTCGAACAGTTCATGGCCGTCGATCTGTTTACCGTGAGGCCTGAGGATGTCCTCGACCTCGCTGCCAGTCTAATGCATTGGAAACATGTCCGGCACGTTCCCGTGGAAGATGACGCGGGCAATCTTATCGGCATTGTCTCGCACCGTGATCTTTTGGAGCTTTTCGCTTTGGGAAAGATCCGCGGTCCTGCGGAATTGATAGTGCGGGACGTAATGAAGACAGATCTGATCACCATCGACCCCGAAACACCTACGCTGACCGCCTTGGAATTGATGCGTGAAAAAAGGATCGGCTGTCTGCCCGTGGTCAAGGATAAAAAGTTGATCGGCCTGGTAACGGCGTATGACTTTTTGACCGTTTCAGCGAAACTTTTCGAAGAAAAACTCAGCAATGTTTTGTAATGAGTGAACTAACAAACGGAGGTAATATGTCTGCAGCAGCTACAAGAGACAATTGGTCCAACTTCATTTCCTATTTCAACACCGCAAACCACGGCCGCAAGACACGCTTGGGTGTCTTTGAGAACCCGGCAAACGTCGTAACTGACTATTGGATAGAAAGCGGCTTACCATTTTCGGGAATAGACAAGGAAACTCGCGACGGTCGAACCAACCTCTTCATACGGGTTGGCACCATCTACCACACAGTTAATGACGTAAAACAGATATCAATGCATCTTAGCCGGTTCTCGGACGAGGACGGCATCGACATTTCAAGTTCGGACGGCCGCGTTACTCTGCTTCGATTCGAGAACTAGTCTGTCGAACATTCCTACGGCGGCAGCGCGTAAATTTACGCGCCTTGCCCGAAAACTTCGCGACAACCGCGACAAAATCTTGTTAAATTGAACAAAATAGAGTAATTTGGTGGTGTTTTTCCCTTAAGTAAGTGGAATGAGGTTTGCTTTTGAATGTTGCCGACAGGTCGCTTATACCTGTATGCGATAATGAGAAACTCTATTACTCTTAACGGCGCGGCAAAGTGTACTGGCTGTGAGAATCGCTCACATAATTATTTTTGTGAGCTCCCGCATGAAGTCGGCAAAGCGCTTGACGCAATTAAATTTTCCAGATCGTTCCCAAAGGGCTCCATCATATTTCTTGAAGGTCAACCGGCCCATGGGGTTTACATTCTCTGCGAGGGAAAGGTAAAGATAACCTCGTCATCGCCCGATGGAAAGGTCATCATTTTAGACATCGTATCGCCGGGTTCTCTGATGGGGTTGAGTTCTGTTATGTCCGGGGGAAATTTTGAAACCACTGCGGCTTCGATAGAAGATGCGGTGGTCAACTACATTTCCGCACCCGATTTTGACAGGTTCCTGCACGAGCATCCTGCAGCCTGCTTCAATGCTGCTGTTCAGTTGAGCAGCTCCCTCCGGCGCGCGACCAGGCAAGTCTGTGCACTTGGGTTAGGCGAATCGGTCGCCGACAAGCTTGCGACGCTGTTTTTGGACTGGTCCTCGGGAATGCACTGCAATGGGAACAGCATAGTGATCCGAAATGCATTTACACATGAGGATATCGCTCGGATGATAGGAACATCTCGCGAGACGGTTACCCGAGCCCTTCGTACATTTCGTGAAATTGGCGTAGTCACCCTAAAGGGATCCGAGTTGGTTATTCATGACCGGGAAAGGCTTCGTTCGGTTATCGGTTGTCGTTTACAGGCCTCAAGAAACGATGGACTGAATATGAACGGGAACGGGAATGCTCTTTAATTTCTCGTTTATCTTCATTTTTATTGAAATTTGTGACATCGCTCACATATAAACCTCATCGACCCGCCTAGTATTATCGCGGGGAAATGTTTTCCTCATCACTCTTTTCGGAGGCACAACATGGCTTCATCATTCAAAGTAAAGGTCGCTTTGCTGGCGGGATTTTCTGTCCTTGTTACTATTTGGGCAATTTCCGGCAGCTTCTCCCCGGCAATGGGGGTTTCGGTTAGTGAGGAAATGGCAGCGGCAGCTCCTGCGATTTCAGGCAATGCGGATGATTACGTAGGAAGTGAGGCTTGCCTCGCTTGTCACGAGGATCAGTCGAAGCACTTCGCCATGACAAAACACGCGAAGCTGAAGGATGTGCCAGCGTGGAAAGACAAAGTATTGGGCTGCGAGGCCTGTCACGGCCCCGGCAAGGCACATATTGAGGAGAACGATCCCAAGAAGATCATCTCGTTCAAAGATAAGAACTCAAAAGAGATCTCTGAAACATGCCTTACCTGTCATTCAGGCAAAGAGGCTCATAATAACTTTCGCCGCGGCGAACATTGGCGCAACGATGTGGGCTGTACAGATTGCCACTCGTCGCACAGTGCCCCGGAGAATAATTTCCGTCCTGACTCCGTCGTTTTCGTAGGCGATGTATCCAGACAAAATCCCGGAAGGGCGCCGAATGCCATGCTTCGCCAGCCCGAACCGCAGTTGTGTATGAGCTGCCATACGGAAACACGTGCTCAGTTCAGCAAGCCATTTCATCACAAAGTTTTGGAAGGAGCCATGAACTGCACCAGCTGTCACAACGCTCACGGCGGATTTGAGTCAAAACAGGCAAAACTCGGCGTAGGAGCTGACACATCGTGTGTAAAATGTCACACAACTAAACAAGGCCCGTTCGTTTTCGAACACGCCCCGCTCAAAACAGAAGGCTGTGCCGCATGCCACGCTCCGCACGGATCGTCAAATCCGAAGATGCTCAATCGAGGCAACATCAGACAGTTGTGTCTGGAATGCCATAGCAACATCACTGAGCAACTGGCCCCCGGATTACCGTCATTCCACAATCAGCTGACCGTCAGGTACAAGGAATGTACGACGTGTCATACAACGATTCACGGATCCAATTCAAGCAGATTCTTCTTTAGATAGAGTGCATGCCGGAGGTAAATGATGACTGAAAAAATATCAAGAGATCACGCAGTGTTCGGCTTGGCTAGTCCTTTGGGCCGCACTCTACTAATAATTGCGTTCGTTTCATTATTATATGTCCTCTCTGTTGCCGCACAGGCCCCGGAAGCATCTCCGACCACTGTGGGAGGCTACACGGTGACCGCGACGACCGAATTCGGCTGGCGGTGGAAGGATGTTTCAGGAAGCGAGAAAAAATATCGAAGCGATCTGAACTATAAACAAGGTTTCAGGACGTTCGATTCGAACATTCTATTTGAAGCCGAATCAGGTAAAGGCAAGTGGTTTGATTCACTTTTCATTACCAACACCGGTTGGGGCTCCGATCCTTCGGGATTCACACGCGTGAATATGGAACGGACGGGCGCTTATAAATTCAATGCTAATGTTCGGCAGATCAAATATTTCAACGACCTGTCGAACGTTGCTTTGGGGCAGCACACAAGCAACACGAAGCACACCTTTGCAGATTTTGACGGCACTATCCTGCCGCAGAACGAAAAGATCCGCTTCATCTTGGGTGCCAGCTTTGGAAACATGAACGGTCCCGGTTTCAACACATCGCGTGCCTACAGCGACGAATTTCCGGTCACCACCAACACTAAAAACCGAACCGACGATTATCGGGTCGGGATCGAAGGTAGGGTTGTTGGACTTAACTATGGACTTACGCAGGGAGTCCGCAATTTCCGCGACAGGACGTTTTGGGAGCTGACTGCTCCGCATCCGGGAAATAACCCAACCAACAATGCGACCTTTGCGACATTTCGGAGAGAGATGCCTACTGATGGAAAGACCTATTTCACACAGGGCTTCCTGAACAAGACGTTCGCTGAAAGGCTCGAGGTAACCGCCCGAGGCATTTATGCCTCGACCGATTCGGCGATGTCTTTGTTCGAGACCATCACGGGCCGCGACAATTCGAACAATTTCGTTGACCTCGACCGGTTTCTGATCAATAGCTATGCGAAGCGGATCCAGAAGCGCGGCGATCTGGGCGCCACCTGGATGGCAACAAACGACTTTAGGATCTCTAACTCCTTCACCATCGACGCGTTTACGATAAACGGAGGAGAAGATCTGGACAATGCCCTTTTCCGTCGCAATTCAGGCGGAACACCGCTTGCCACAGCGATCGTAAGGTCAAACGCATTCCGTATCACTGATTACCTGAGATACTCGAATCTCGCAGAGGGCGATTATCAGGTAAACAGGTACTTCGGATTTCATGTCGGTTATCGTTTCACACATCGAAAGGTCGATATTGCCGTTAGGGACACTACGCTGACGTCTCCGCCTTCCGGAACGAATCCGCGAATCGTGAACGAAACAGAGGAGAACAGCACCCACACGCTCATCGCGGGCGTCAAGATCAAGGTCAAAAAGTACGGTGCCATCTTCTCCAGTATCGAGAAAGGTACCGCCGATAACGTCTTTTCACGCGTGGAGAACTATAAGTTCACCAACTACAAGGTTCGAGGCAGATTCACATTCAATAAAGTCGGCCTGAGCCTTTCAGCGATGACCAAGGACAATACAAACCCCTCCACCTTCCTTACGAATCCGAATATCGACTTCACGACCCGCGTGAAGACACGATATTTCTCGAGTTCGATGGACTGGACACCCGCCGATGCAGTTATGCTGAGCGGCGGCTATTCGTACAGACATTTGGATAGCTACACACCGATCATATTGCCTCTCGGAGGAGTTCAAACACAGGGAACCAGCGAGTTTTTCGCCCGTGACCACTTCGGACACGTCGATATTTCGGTCAAGGCCGGACGCCGTGTCGGTTTCTATGGCAGCTATCGTATCAGCAAGGATAACGGCCAGGGATCACGTATCGGAGCTCTGCCTCAGAACTTGGTCGGGTCATATCCGATGTCATTTACTTCCCCAGAGATCAAGGTCTCCATTAAACTGAACCGGAACATTGATTGGAATGCCGGTTACCAATACTACAAGTACAGCGACGTGCAAACTCCGTCGTTGAATTACCGATCACACCTGCCGTTCACATCGCTGAGGATCTTCTTTGGCGGACGAGCCAATGACAGATGATCTCAGTCTCGTAGTAACCGCATCATCGCACATCCGGCGGAGTTCCCCACTCCGCCGGTTTTTTGTTCTATGATCAATAACCGGGATTGCCTTTGTGGCATTCGGCACATTGGAATCTCGAAATATCACCGAGATTAAGAGGATGAACAAAGGCCTTATCGCCTTTGTGGCAAGCGGCGCATTGGTAGGTGTTCATCGTACCGAGTTCTACCGGATGCCTGAACACGCCGTTCTCTGGAACAAAGGTGCTTCCCGCATAAGTTTGACTCAAGGTCGTATGGCATACGGCACAGTCGTTTCTGATCGGCTTTCCTTCCTTGCTGAAATGCTGGCCGTCATGACATCGGAAACACCCTTGTGCGTTGAAATGGCCGATATTGTTGATGTGGGCACGCCAATCGGTCTTCATCTCGGGGAAAAAGTATGTTTGATACAGCCGCTGCACTTCGGAAACTGCGGCCGCGACAGCCGCTCCTTTAGAAGCGAAAACATCAGGGTGCGTCGTCTGGTAATACTGATTTATGTCGCGAGCGATCGCTGCCAGCGCCTCATCCTTTGTTTCGTATTCCTTTGCGAGAGCATCAACGGCCCTTGCCTTGAGGAACGGAATGCTCTGATCCAGCTTACCGGCATCAAACGCAACATCAACAGCTCTTGCCGGCGATAGATAATCGTGAGCCGGACGGCTGTGGCAGTCGACACAGTCCATTTTCCGCTGCGGCATCTTATCGATCTCTGCCTGTGACGCCGTGAAATCGGCCGTTCGATATTCCGTCACCTTTCCTGTCGCATCAGTGAACCTGACCCAGGGGATCACCTGACGCCGCTCATCGGAATAAACGAATTCCACGTCATTAGATAGATTCATATGCCAGTGAATTCCGCCGACAGGCCCGCCCGCTGCGTTCCCGCCGCCGACCTTTAGCAGCATACGGGTTTGATTCAGCGTGTTAGCCTCGTCGTAGGCGTAATGGTTAAAGATCTTCAAAACGTCACCATGGTATTTTTCGGACCAATGACATTTTTGACACGTTTCGGTCGCTGAGCGGAGGTTGTGTATCGGAGTTTGTATCGGACGGTTGTAGTGGCCCGTCATCACACCGTAGAGCTGCCGCATACCGGACAACTTTGCCTGCACGTAAGCATCAGCACCGCTGCCGACGTGGCATTCCACGCAAGCGATGCTTGCATGCGGAGATGCCTGGTAGGAAACAAACTCCGGTTCCATGACCGTATGGCAGGCTTGGCCGCAAAATACGACGCTTTCCGTATATTCGAACGCACGGTAGCTGCCGAATGCAGAAAGGAACAAAAAAGCGAACGAAAGGCAGCCGAAGGCGATAAGAGTGCGTCGGCGCTTAGGGTCGTTCAGATCGATGATCGGAAAAGGAGCGATATCCTCGGGAGCCTTGTTCCGGCGTCGACGCCTTTCGATCAGAGCCCCAAGCACAACGAGAAACAGCCCGAAAACCAGGACACTCGGTACAAAAATGAATGTAACAAGGTCCGTATACGGGTTATCTGACTCGCCCGTGAGTTCGATCATGAACAGCAGAACAAAGCTCGTAGAACTTGCTGCCGCAATAGCGATGCCGACGAAACTGATATAGTTTCGCAACAGACTGGGCATGACCACAGCCTTTCCGTCTTCGGGATTTTCGGATTCGCGCCTTTCGTTTTCTTCTTTCATAACTTAGTTTAACACCCAAGAACAGCTGACCAGCGCAAATAACCCAAAACCCGCGATCGGCGTAAGCAAAAGTGCACGATTCGGCGGGTTTTGGTGTCTGTGTTCGACGTCCGAAGCGCCGGCTGTTATTCGGCAGGCTGCCGGAGTGACTTCATGTAGTCAACAAGTGCTTTCGCTTCCTCGGTCTTCATTCCCTTTGCCTCGTAGCCCGGCATATGGGGTGGCTTTTCCATCTTCTTACCCTTCATAATGATCTCGATCTGTTCTTCTTCCGGCATATTCGGATCATAGAACTTCTCGGCCTTTGGGCTATGGCAGACCGCACAGTTCTTTTTATAGGATGCGGCCGCATCCTGAACCTCTTCCCCGGCGAAACTCTGTGTTTCGGCGCGGAAAACCATAACAAGTGCTATCAGAATAAGAAAAGAGATAATTGCGGCAAATTTTGCGTTTCTGGTCTTCATGTGTGACTCCCTATACATAATGTTGTCTTGGGGACGACAAGTAGGACGCCCCTCACACATAAACATTGGCAAAACCTGTGCCACCGCGGAACTTTCCCCATTACGGCGAAAACACCCTACAGTATCAGCACTTTTGCGTTTACTCTTAGTTCTTGGATTATCAAATATCTTCTGAGAAGTGCGAAAAATATCACACTCATAGCGCTAAAACTTTGAGCCTGGGTCTCAAGTGTATTACCCTTCGCTCCAGGAAATACCGCAACTGCAGCGTCGGTTCAAATTACTCTTAATGCTTGACCGTGAACAGCGTTACAAAGATCGCCATAACCAGCAACAAACCGGTAATATATGCGGCAAAACCGAAAACCCGAGCAACCGCCCTGAAAGACTTTGACGGCGGCGGCACCAATACGTCCTCGAGCTTACCTTCCTCGACCAGCCTTGCATATTCGACAGGCCTCTCATCTTTGAACCACGAGAGCCGAACTTTACCGGTGAACATTACAATATCCATCGGAAAATTCTCAGGCCTCAAATGATTATGGAAAAAGTGGAACGAGAATATGAAAGCCGTCGCAAGCAATGCCTCTTCACCATGGACGATGGTTGCGATATTAAGCGCCTCGCCCGGCAGAAATCGCGTAAAGAACGTCGGGAACCACAACATCAATCCAGAGATGCCGATGACCGGAACACCCCAAAATACTGCGAAATAATCGAATTTTTCCCAGTAAGTGAAACGGTCGAGTTTCGGACGAGGCCCGAGATAGAAGAACCATCGGAACATATTGAATGCGTCGATGAAGTCCTGCTTTCTGATCATCATCGTTTCAGGCCCGAAAAATGCTCTCTTATCACGCTCGACGAATGCCTTTTTCAAAACGAACCACAGATGGTAGCCGGCATATCCGAACGTGATGATCGCACAAACGCGATGTATGAACCGTGTAACGGCTAGGCCGCCATGCATCTCTACTACCCATTTACCCCAGTCGGTGAACGAATACATCAGCGGCAGGCCCGTCGCGGCAAGGCCAAGGAAACTGACGATGATCGCGACATGGGTCAATCTATGCTGACGCGAAAATCTTAGGACCCATTTTTCCTCTTCATCGCGTACACGTTTATGAGATTCTCCTTTTATGGCCGCAACTATCGAACGCTGCAGCCAGAGAACTGTATGCACGCCAAAGAACCCGAAAACGCACAGGAGCAGCCACTTCATAAAAGTGGCAACCACATATGTCATGTATCCCTTTTCCGGATTCTTGGGCTCAGGGTGCGGCTGAAACGTAACAAAGCCCGCATTAACGCCTGTGTGGCAAGTTGCACAGGTCTGAATCAGATTCGCGGGGTGCACCGAAGATGCAGGGTTCGATGCAGGCAAATTGTGATGCGGCGTGTGGCAATCGGCACAGGTCGCAGCAAGCTGATATTTGAATTCGGTCGCCTGTCCATGAAATGTATCGCGATAGCTCGGCGCTTGCTGTTGGTGACAGCTGCTGCACGTATCGACCATCAGCAGGCTGAATTCCCGAATGTCGGCGGGAGCCTCATGATGAGATACCGCTGAATGGCAATCGGTACACATCGGTGCTTTTGGATCGCCGCGTTTGAACGCAATGCCGTGCGAGCTGTTCTCCCATTCCGGAACGATGCCGGAGTGACATTTGATACAGACATTCGCGATGTTTACCCGCATTACTGCGGCATCACCCGTTTTTGAGGATTGGATCGTATGACGACCGTGACAGTCCGAACACGAAGCCGCCCTTGTGTCGCCTTTGTCCAACAACTTGCCGTGGATGCTCAAATGGAAGGAGTCGTATTCGCCTTGGTGGCATTTGCCGCAGGTCTGCTCCTGTTTTGTCGCATATACGGTCGATCGCGGATCGTCAGGCGGGAAATCGGTGGTCATGTCGCCGTCCACCGTATGACAATCGATACATACCGCGGCCGGCTTCCCGTTCTCCTGGATCTTGGCGTGTATGCTTCCTTCGTATTCGCGATGGGCATCACGGTGAAATCTTTCTCCGGGTCCAAGTTTCGGCAGCGTAGAACCTGCTCCGTGACAGCTGTTGCACTCGAGCTTTACGCGAAGCGGTGCGGTGCGCTGGGTCGTCACTGGAGTTGGAACTGGCTGTTCCGCCGAAACATTTGACGGCGCGCGAAACGCGAACGGCACGGTGATGGCTGCCGCAAATAATAGCGTAACGATAAGTTTTAAGCCGGTCTTCATACCTACCTCCTCATCGTATCCGCGGCCGCACCGGTCACCGCGAACTGAACTTGCCTCCCGTGTGGCATTGTTTGCAGTTGGCAAAATCGTTGCCGAACGCAATAGAGCCATCATGACAGGACGCGCAATTCATTCGTTGCCCCGAAGGCCTGTGCATGACCGCCAACGGAACGTCCATTTTCCCTCCACTATTTGTGTGGCACGAATCGCAATCAAATCCTGAGTGTTTCGTATGGCTGAAATTGCCAGGGACCACTGCCCGAGAGGGTCTGATGTCGTTTGTTTCGCCTTGCTTATGGCAAGTAAAACAGCTGCTTGCCATGAAACCGCCGCCCGTTCGCTTTGTCGGAGCGTGACACTGATAACAGGTCGTGTGCGCATCGGTACTGTTCGGCACCGAGAAATTGATACCGCCTCCCGTTCCTTTGTGACAGGTGGAACAGCTCTGAGCCGAGTGCGCGTTATGATCAAATTTGACCCCAAAGCTGCGGCTCGCAGGCATTTCAGAGTGGCATTGCCTGCAGTCACGGAAGTTGGTCGCACCAAAGGCTTGCCTTCCGTTGTGGCATGTCGCACATGAATTTGCCGTGTTCGAGTGCATCGCGGTCCTTATCTTGACCGCTGCCGAATCGGTGTTCGTCGCGTGGCAGCTATTGCAGCTAACCTTCGAGTGGTTGCTGTGGTTGAAATTGAACCCTACATTGTTTGCTCCCACGGAAATACGGTCGGGTTGGCCCGGTTCGTGACAGGTCGAGCAAGAACCGATGTTCTTTTCCCCGACCACCTTGTCCGATGTGTGGCATTGCAAACACGTCGCATGTGCGTTGGGGCCGGCGGGAACTGAGATGACATTGCCCTGCGGCTTATGACAAGTGGAGCAATTCGTCTCTTTGAAATGGGAAGAGTGGTTGATCTTTGCCGTGAAACTTCGGATCGACGGGAACCGCTTCAGATCTGCCGCGCCCGGTTCGGTATGACAGATGGCACATATTTGGTGCGAATTGTCAGCAAACTGCGGTGTGTGGCATCCGGCACACGTCTGGTGTGACGCAAACTGCGGACGCATATTGTCGTCCTGCTGAATATGACAAAGCAAACACGGTACATCTACGTGACGCGGGCTGTCATGACGGAACCTTGAAAAATCAACGTCGTCCATCGTGTCTGTCGATACGATCTCTTCCGGAAGAGGCTTGAAAGGGCTTTCTTGTACTTTCCTTTCAACCACCGCAGGCGTACAAGCAGAGAAAAGATAACCTGCCCCTAATACGGCAAATACCAAAACCAGACCGATCTGAATTCGATTTGCCAAGCCGTTGTTTCGCATTTGTGATCGGTTGTTCAGATCGTCTTCCCCTTAATATACTTCTGAATCAATTACCAGCATCCTTAACTGCCTTGATGTGTGATGCAGGTACAGGCATCTTTCCATAAACTACGTGACAACTTACACAATCAAATCTCGCATTCTTCTCGCGACGCTCCAATTCCACATTCAATAGACCGCCGTCAGCGGCCGTCGGCGTCACGTGGCACATTACGCACGACGAAATGGAGACACGACGCGCAGTACGGTTCACGGTGTCGATAGTGCCGACCATATGACAAGTGGAACATTCCATATCGCGATGCATTTCAAGTTCATGCCTGAACGTTCCGACAGATGTTCGCATCTGCCAAGCCGCGCGGACGACCTTGTCCGAAACCTTCATTCGTGCCATCACGGCATCCGAAATATCAGGACCTGGCCCGGCTTCTTTGGGCTTGTGGCAAACCGCGCAATCCGTCGGTGCGGGTGACATTCCGCTATCTGCCGAGTGACAGGTAAAACATGAAGCATGCCCCAAAGGGGACGACATGAATGTTCCCCGCCTCAGCCAGAACGTATTACCAAGCCCGCGTGGAGGATTCGTGTAGAATTCCGCCGGGTCCTTACCTTGAGGATCCTTGATCGCATGGCAAACAGCACAATTCTCCGCAGCGTTGCGTCTGAATGAGACAGCTACGAACATCGACCTGCCATCGCGACTATTGCCGTTGTCGCTCACGATATCGGCATGCAGTTCATGCGGGAAGTTCACCGAGAAGTCGGAAGACGCACTGCTGCCTTTCGGGCTCTTGTCATAGATCTCGCGAGGATTCGGGAATGGATGCCGTGTACTGTCGTTGGGTGAGGGATTCACATGACAGATCGAACAGATAGTAGGCGGCGAACCCGTGAAAAAATTCTGTTCGTGGCATGTCAGGCACGACTCGTGTTTTGGATAGTCCGTAATGTCCTCGAATGCATCCGCCTCGGGCCTTACGGCCTTCCAATTATCGGAAGGAAACTTATGACACGATGAGCATTCCATCTGATGTGCTTCATTACGATGGTCGAACTTGGGAACCTTCGGTGTCGGAGTTGAACGGCGGACTGGCGGCCTCCTCTGCGAATGGGCAGTCTCGGGCGCGAGGTATACAAACGCCGCGGCAACGGCTGCAATGCCTAGGATTAAAATGATCAGTCTGAAACGGAACATCGAAAGGAACGTCACCCCAATTATATTCAGGTTGGCTTCATTGCCTAGTGACAAATATCACATTATTGTATTTAGGAAACTGCGAAAATTTTCGCGGATGTTGGTTTCGAAGCCATAAGAATAAGGAATGTGATGAAAGAAACCGCCGGCAAAGTGTTGATCGTGGACGACGACCGTTTCGTGCGAATGGCGCTCGTCGAGGCTCTCAGATCTTGGGAATATGAATCTTTCGAAGCCGACAGCGTCGCGGGCGGCAGAACGGCGTTCGCGGAACATGAGCCTGACGTCGTCCTTCTCGATATTGACCTCCCGGACGGTTCCGGACTCGACCTTTTGACAGAGATCAAACTGAAGGATCCTGACGTCATCGCCGTGATCATCACGGGGAATGTTGACATTGAGAACACCATTGCGGCCTTGCGCGGCGGTGCACATGACTTTATCGGAAAACCGGTGCGCGTGGAAGAACTTCGTGTAACGCTGCGAAACGCCGTAGAAACAGGCGAGCTTCGAAAAGAGATCCGCCAGATCCGCACCGATAGAAAACGCAGGTTCTCATTTTCTGAGATCATCGGGGAATCCGATACGATGAAAAAGGCGATCGATCTTGCTCAAAGGGTCGCTGAATCGGACGTCGGGTCGATCCTGCTCAATGGCGAAACAGGAACCGGAAAGGATCTGTTTGCAAGGGCGATCCATTACGCGTCGTCACGCGCCGACGCCCCGTATCTGGCGATCAATTGTGCGGCTCTTCCCGCAAACTTGATCGAATCGGAGCTTTTCGGCTATGAGAAAGGTGCCTTCACCGATGCAAAGGCAAGGAAGGAAGGGTTATTTGAGCAAGCCCACGGCGGAACGATCTTTCTTGATGAGATCGGCGAGATGGAACTCGGGCTCCAGGCAAAATTGCTTCGGGTTCTCGAAGAGGGAGCCTTTCGCAGGGTCGGCGGGCTAAAGGATATACAGATGAACGCGAGGATAATCGCGGCTTCCAATCGAAATCTTAAAGCCGAAAGCGAAGCGGGAAATTTTCGCCTTGACCTGTACTTTCGCCTTTCGGTCATCCAGGTGGACATACCACCCCTACGCGATAGAGGCAACGACGTAATACTGCTCGCGGAACACTATATAGAAAAGGCGAACCTAAAAAGACGCGGTCAGAAACTAAAAGGACTAACGGAAGAAGCCGCTAGTATTTTCCGGCATTATCGCTGGAGCGGAAATGTCCGTGAATTGCGTAATGTGATCGAGCGTGCATCCATACTCGAGGATGGCGAGTATGTAACCATAACGCACTTACCCGCGGATATGATCTCGGAAGAAATGTTGGCCAAGGCCGGATCGTCGGAATTTCGTTTGCCTGATGACGGCATCGCACTTGAAACCGTCGAATTTGAGCTTGCAAAGCAGGCATTTCAGCGAACCGGCGGCAACCTGACCAGAGCCGCAAAGCTGCTCGACATTTCCCGCGATCAGCTTAGGTATAAACTGCGCAAGGCCGGTTTCGAAATGGAGAGCAATTGATCGAGAAGATAGTGAACGATAACGAATCATCCGCTAACGGGGCATCTGCTTCCGCACTTAAAGAGCTGACAGACCTAAAAAGGGCTATTGACGCGGCAGCCATCGTTGCCATTACCGATCAAACAGGCAAGATCACCTATGTAAACGACAAATTTTGCGAGATCTCAAAATTCAGCCGTGAGGAACTGCTCGGCCGGGACCATCGCATAATAAATTCGGGATATCATTCAAAAGAGTTCATTCGAAACATTTGGACGACGATCGCCAAAGGCAACGTTTGGCACGGCGAGATAAGAAACAAAGCGAAAGACGATTCCATCTATTGGGTGGACACGACCATAGTTCCGTTTGTTGATGAAAAGGGAAAGCCATTCCAGTACGTCGCGATAAGATTCGAGATCACGGAAAGAAAACTCGGCGAAGAGCGTATACGTCAGCAGGCCTCGCTCTTGGACAAAGCACAAGACGCGATCCTTGTCTGCGACCTTAATTACCAGATCCTCTACTGGAACAAGGGCGCCCAACGAATGTACGGTTGGGAGGCCGAGGAAGTGTTTGGACGCCACATTACCGATGTGCTTTGCGAGGGTGATGAGAGCCATATAAAAGAAGCCATCGACGGTTTGGAGAAAACGGATGAATGGAAAAAGGTCGGGAAACACCGAGGAAAGGACAAAACCGAGCTTACCGTTGAATGCAGATGGACGCGGGTAAGGAAAGAGGACGGCGACCCCGACTATTTCCTGATTACCAATACTGATATCACGGAACAAAAACGAGCTGAAGAGCACCTGTTTCGAGCCCAAAGAATGGAATCGATCGGGACCCTGGCCGGCGGGATAGCTCACGACCTGAATAATATACTATCGCCGATAACGATGGCCGCTGACATGTTGCGGCTGGAACTAACCGATCCGGCCGGCGCGCGTTGGGTCTCGATGATCCGTGAGAACACTGATCGAGGCGCCGAGTTGATCAAGCAGGTTCTAACCTTTGCCCGCGGAATGTCCGGAGAACGAATGCAGGTAAAGCTGAAGCATCTGATCAAAGAGCTTGTCAATGTTCTAAATGAGACATTGCCGAAATCGATAGTGGTCAAATTCAATGTCAGCCCCGATCTCTGGACCATTATGGCTGATCCCACGCAGATACATCAGGTGCTTCTTAACGTCTGCATCAACGCTCGCGACGCCATGCCGCATGGCGGAACAATAACCATACGCGCTGAAAACATATCGATCGATGAGAATTATGCACGGATGAATCTGGAAGCTGAACCCGGCAACTTCGTCGTCATAAGCGTGACAGATACCGGCAGCGGCATGACCCAGGAGATCGTCAAGCGTATCTTCGACCCTTTTTTTACTACAAAAGAGATGGGGAAGGGAACGGGCCTGGGTCTTGCTACGTCGATGACCATTGTGCGGAGCCACGGCGGCTTCATCAACGTTTACAGCGAACCTAATAAGGGAAGCCGCTTCTCGATCTACCTTCCTTCCGCGGAAACTGAAGGTTCGATAGCCGTTCGGCCTCTGCAAACTGAGTTCCCTGCGGGAAAAGGTGAAACCATTCTCGTTGTCGATGATGAGGAAAATATCAGGACCATTGCAGAAGCAACATTGACGAAATTTGGATATAAGGTAATAACCGCAGGCGACGGCACTGAGGCTCTTGCGGTTCATTCTCAAAGGGAAAATGAGATATCGGCCGTCATCACGGATGTCGCGATGCCTTTCATGGACGGACCGTCCCTGATCCGGGCGTTGCGAAAGATCGACCCCCAGATCAAGATCATCGCGATGAGTGGTCTTGTTTCTGAGGGTCAGAGCGGTGAATTGGCCGAACTCGGGATAGACGCCTTTCTCGCAAAGCCGTACACGGCAGAAACCCTGCTCGTCACATTGAACGACATTCTGGGTCCGCGGTAGTGCCGATCAGGTTTCGGACGATCTGACCACGAGCACGGAACACTTAGCATGGTGTACGACACCGTTCGAAACGGAACCGAGCAGTCTGCCCCAAAAACCGCGGCCGTGCGAACCGACGACGATCACGTCAGCTCCCCATTCTTCCGCCTTTTCGACGATCTGCTGCACAGGCGAACCACGCAAAACCTCCGTGATCACAGGCACATCGGCAAGCGGAAAGTGCTTTTCGATGACCGCCTTTGCCGCGGACACGAAACTCTCAGCCTGCTCACGAACCGCATCATCCAATTTCTGATAATAGTCGGCTGACAGTGCGAAAGGCTCTGCCGTGACCGGATATGCGTCCTCGTAGGACGAAATGATCATCACTTCGGATCCCTGCGGCCGCATTAGTATCCTGCACGCTTGATCAACTGCGTTCAGGCTGTATTCCGAGCCATCTGTTGCTATCAGTATCTTCATCTTCGCCTCCTTTCCTTAATTCAACTCTCACAACTATGATTTCGGCAATTGGCATACCAATTACCGAAGAAATCCAACTGCCCAAAAAAACGAACGGATGCATAATATGCTGTTATAGTAAAGATATCACGGAGGCATCATTCGCTATGATCGAGATTGAAGACCTTACCCGCGAAGAATCGATCGAACTGCTTGAATCGATCGGCTACGGGCACCTTGCGTGTTGTACTAATGACCGGCCCTACGTTGTTCCGGTGCATTATGCGTTCACCAATGAGAAAGCGTATATCTACACAACAGAAGGAAAGAAATCAGATGTAATTAAGGCTAACCCCAATGTTTGCCTGCAGGTAGAGGACGTCGCGACAAATCGGGACTGGCTAAGCGTGATCGTCGAAGGGAAAGCCGAACGCGTTGGCCCGGGCGAAGAACGGGACCTCGTGATCGCACTCATTTCAAAGATAAATCCCACCTTTACACCTGCGGTCAGCATAAGATGGCTGGACAATTGGGTTCGCGAAAATGTCGAAGTAATATTTCGCATCGTTCCGGAAAATATCAGCGGACGTCGCGGCGTTGACCGTACCGACAAGCCCTTCGCACCCCAGCCTCAAGATCTGGAACCAAACTAGCCGGGAGCCGACAACTGCGAATTTTTTCTAATTCTATTCGTTGAGATCGCGAAAATTCCCGCATCAGAACGAAGATCTCAGAAAGGTTCTTCGGCACTTTTTCCGCCAATTTGACGGGAAATCACAAAAATCAAGCAAATTCGGTTTAGGCACGCAAAGTGCAGTGAAGGTATATCGGCAAGGTCAGGTATCTCGCTGATGGCCCGAATGATATTTGGCTGTCAAATACCGAGTTTTCCTTTACGCCTTGCAGAGTATTTCGGCAGCGTCGAATTGTTCGCCGATGTCGAAAAATGAGGACCGCGGGTCTTACGAAGGGGAAAATGCGCCGACCCCCCCGAATGAGACTTGGCGGTCCTCTCAATTGCGGGAAATTTCGCAATGCGGGATGAGTTAGAGCGAAAAACATCGCGCCGGTTTAAGGGCATCCATTGAAAAACAAAGGGGTTTGCTGCGGCACAGTGTTTGCCGTTTAGCATTTGCGGCCGGTGAGGCAAAGGCCGGCCGAGTTGAAAAGCGGAACGGAGGAAAATATGACGCCTAAATTTTACGGATATCTTTGGTTAGCATTTGCGGTGATCGCCGCATTATCTCTTGTCGCGGCCGGCTTCAGCCTACTAACGTGGGTTGTTGTGGGCTTTGTCGCATTCGGCATGATCTGGGCCGGGATGATATGCGTCCTTCCCGGAATGTCGGGTCATTCGCACGAAGCTCCAGTAGCCGAGCGGGAGGAGAGACGTGAATCCGTAAGAGAGGCGGTTTCCACCGTTCACGCGGGCGGCTTTGCGAAATACAGGTCCGTTTGATCTGTAAGGCCGCTGATCAACATTGCGATGAGCGGGCCGCGGTACAAACGTTTCTGGCTGTGCCGCACCAATGCCGACAGCATCGCATCAGGAGCGAAGGCCGGTACCTCCTTCCGGCCTTCGCCTGCGCTTACTTTCCGATGCAGAATGTTGAGAAGATACGCGTAAGCATATCTTCCGTGGTGGTCTCACCGGTTATCTCGCCCAAAAATCTTAGTGCATTATGAAGCCCGATCAGTACGATCTCTTCTGAAGAGCCTTCCTCCAGGCTATTTATAGACCCTTCGATCTCCTGTACACACCTATTCAGAAGGTCGTGATGCCTTGCGTCAGTTATCAGTAATCCCGACATATCAGCATTTGCGTCAGCAAAAGGCCTAAGGATCGCGGCGGCGAGATCGTCCAAGCCCTCACCGGTCTTTGCCGATATCGGCACAATGTGTGCCCGAATATCGGCAGGTTCGCTTTTGCCCGCGACCAGCCGGTCGATGTCGCTTGAGGGCTCTTTGTCTATCTTGTTGACAGCGACAATGTATGTCAGGTCCTTCACGCTTTCAAGAATTGCCAGATCTTCATCTGTAATATCATCCGAGGCATCCATTATGACGATCACAAGATCCGCATCGGCGAGGACAGCTCGAGTGCGCTCCACACCGATCTTCTCGACGGTGTCCGTCGTTTCGCGTAAACCGGCAGTATCGATCAGCGAGATCGGCACGTCATTAATAACGATACGTTCGTGCAGCTGGTCGCGTGTCGTCCCCGCGATGTCGGTGACGATCGCCCGTTCAGAACCGAGTAAAGCATTGAAAAGACTGGATTTACCTACATTAGGACGGCCGGCGAGAGCAACCCGCAGCCCGTCGCGGATCAGATGCCCCGCCGCAAACGTCCCTGCAAGACGTTCACATTCATCGGCGATCGATCGGAGGCTTTCTAAAACACTGGCTGTTTGTGTTTCCGGCAGGTCATCCTCGACGAATTCGAGAGCGGATTCCAGCACGACGATGACGTTCAATAGGTCGTCTTTCAGCGGCTGCAGACGCTGCGAAAGCTCGCCCCGCATTTGCCTGACTGCCTGCCGGGCTGTCGCCGACGTTTGCGCGTCGATCAGGTCGCGTATGGCCTCGGCCTCGGCAAGATCGATGCGGCCATTCGCAAGAGCACGCAGCGTAAATTCGCCCGGTTCGGCAAGCCTGGCATCTAAGCTCAGACAAATGTCGATCACTTGCCGCAGCAGAACAGGCGAACCGTGACAGCTGATCTCGATGACATCCTCGCCGGTAAATGAATGCGGTGCTTTGAAAAATGTGATCAAAGCCTCGTCTATCGTCTCGCCGTTCGCGGGATCAGCGAGCTGCCGCAGCACTGCGGCACGCGGTTTGGGCGCAAAATCGTTTTCAACGACCAGCTTTCCGGCTATTCGGAGAGCCCCGGGACCGCTCAGCCGTATCACACCGATACCGCTGCGACCCGTCGGTGTTGCAAGTGCGACGATAGTATCAGCCATCAAGCGGACTTCTTACAAAATTCTTCTTTTGCATAACGTGGGTATATATCTGCGTTGTTCTGACATCTTTATGGCCCAGCAATTCCTGAACAGTGCGAATGTCGTAGTGATCTTCTAATAGATGTGTGGCGAAACTGTGACGAAAGCTGTGACAATTTGCGTGCTTAGAGATATTCAGTTTCGACATCGCGCGTTTTACCGCCTGCTGGACGGTGCTTTCCGCAGTGTGGTGCCGCCTGACCACGCCGTCATCTTTGGATGGTGAGAGCTTTGCCGACGGGAAGACATAGGCCCATGCAAACTCCTTATCCGCGTTACGGTATTTGCGGGCAAGTGCATACGGTAGCAGAACCGAACCGAAACCTCGAGCGACATCCTGCCGATGGATAAGCCGTACGTGTTCGATATGATCTCGCAGGTCTTCAATGATCCCATTTGGCAACACAGTCGTTCGGTCTTTTCCACCTTTCCCGTCGCGAACGACGATATGCCCGCTGCCGAATTCAATATCCTTGACCCTGAGTCTTAGTGCTTCGGTTAGACGAAGCCCGCTTCCGTAAAGCAGGCTGACAATGATCCTTACCGAACCGTCGAGCTCGCTGATGATCGCTTTTGCCTCTTCGCGTGTAAACACGGCCGGAAGCCGCGGCGGGCGTTTCGCCCTTAGAACACCGTCGATGAGCGGAAGATCGATTCCCAGCACCTGTTTATAGAGAAAGAGGATCGCATTGAATGCGACATTCTGTGTGGAGGCCGCGACGTTCTTCTCAACCGCCAAATGCGTCAAATAAGCTCTGATCTCATCGACACCCATTTCCCTCGGGTGCCTTTTGCCGTTGTAGATGATAAATTCGCGGATATACGCGGCGTACGCTCGCTCAGTCTTGTGACTCATGTGCTTCAATCGAATGAGGTTACGCACTTGATCAAGTAGTTTCGGAGCATCCGGCATATTTTGCTTGATAATATGACACTTCCCGTGTATTATCAACGGTGTTATTGTTAATCAATAGTTATTTTGCCAAAGCCTGCAACCACTGATGATTGATCCGCAGCAAGTTAAAGCTGACTCCGAACGCATCATCCTTGAGGCTGGTGGACGCATTTGCGATTGGCTTCCCTTTCTCGACGATCGAACCCCACGTACTCTTGATGCAATTGTTGGCCGCGCCCTTGTTCTTAATGCAATGCTTCAAATCGCATTCAAAGCTCCAACAAACATCATCAAAGACTGGCTCGACAACAACGGCGTTTCGGCTCACCTTTCTGCCAATGAACGCACACTGCTCGAAAAAGATAACGATGAACTGACGGCGCAGGAAACAACCGATCTGTACTGGTATATCGAATCGCTGTGGGCATTGCTGTGGGTCGGTAACCTGATCGAGGATTTGGGGTTTGACCAACCCATTCAAGACTACATGGCTTCTCTTTGTCCGGCCCTTCAGCACAACGAGGACGGTTCCAAATTCGCCAACAACATGAGAATTAGATCGCACGACGAATTGTTCCGAATGCTGGATCTCTATTTCCGATTGCACTGGTGGACCCGTGATGGCCAGTTGAACGGGTACGAAACTGGAGATGTCCGGCTTGATATCATCATGGAGCGACGCAAGGCACTTGAATGGGTATTGGATGATTCCTGCGATTGGGACAACGTCGAACTCAGTACCTAAAAGGCAAAATAACAATCGCATGCAACGGAGCCGGCGGTCGGGTCGGTTTAAAATCAACGCATCTCGCGCCGGCCCGCTGATGCGAAGCGTTTGGTGGCTGCAGATGCGATTAACAGCACGAATCCAGAATCATCCTGAACTTAGACGCGCGATGCTCTGCACAGCCGACGAGGGATGTTACATTTTCCTGTACAAGAAACTGGAAGACGGGCCGTGTGCGTACGATTACCTGCAGGAAGACATCACAACCGCAAAACTTCAATGCTCGGAGGATTACGGTATCTCACAGGATGGCTGGACTCAGATTGCCGAGATGATACCTGGCTGCCAGCAAGATTGGATTGAACCGGTACGTGTCGCGGGACGTTCCGAGGGAAATCCGCGTTGGGGCGAATTTGAGCGTCTCGTCAACGGTGAATGGTCGCCGATCGCCACCGAACAATTGGATGAACGCGAGCCGGATTAGGCTGGCTGGCTCGCTTCGCTCGGCAACGTCAACTCCCGGCCGCGTTATCCTGGACGTTCGCGGATACCCATGGACATCATCACCGGAACAATTCAGGAATGGCGACACCTTGGGTTTCATTACGATCGAGATGACGATCGTCGAATCTGGAAAATTACTGGCTCGGTTGCGGGGCTTTCGCGATTCTCCGACATTCTCCGTCGATTTGCGTCAGACCCGCGCAATGACGTCCTATTCGAGCACGAACACTATGGCCCGTACGGTTACCTCAAAATCATAAATGTTCCTGGCGAACAAGGCTTCAACTCCAACGCAATTTACGCACCACGATGTGAATTCGCAAAACTGGCGGACCTCATCGATTTACGACTGATTAACGCCAAGCCTGGTGCCAGCTTCGATCTTTCGGCGGACTTTGCGCCTGACTCTGAATTCGAACTTCGGTTGACTGTTGCTCCTGTTGATTTTGATCCGGGCTTGTTCGATCCATGGGTGCAACAGAAAATCAGCGAACAACGCGATGCACCCAAGCCGCCGAGCGTCGCGGATTCGAATGGACAGATCACTCCGGCGGCTGGGTGATCGCTGACGTTATTTTGCCAAAGCCTGCAACCACTGATGATTGATCCGCAGCAAGTTAAAGCTGACTCCGAACGCATCATCCTTGAGGCTGGTGGACGCATTTGCGATTGGCTTCCCTTTCTCGACGATCGAACCCCACGTACTCTTGATGCAATTGTTGGCCGCGCCCTTGTTCTTAATGCAATGCTTCAAATCGCATTCAAAGCTCCAACAAACATCATCAAAGACTGGCTCGACAACAACGGCGTTTCGGCTCACCTTTCTGCCAATGAACGCACACTGCTCGAAAAAGATAACGATGAACTGACGGCGCAGGAAACAACCGATCTGTACTGGTATATCGAATCGCTGTGGGCATTGCTGTGGGTCGGTAACCTGATCGAGGATTTGGGGTTTGACCAACCCATTCAAGACTACATGGCTTCTCTTTGTCCGGCCCTTCAGCACAACGAGGACGGTTCCAAATTCGCCAACAACATGAGAATTAGATCGCACGACGAATTGTTCCGAATGCTGGATCTCTATTTCCGATTGCACTGGTGGACCCGTGATGGCCAGTTGAACGGGTACGAAACTGGAGATGTCCGGCTTGATATCATCATGGAGCGACGCAAGGCACTTGAATGGGTATTGGATGATTCCTGCGATTGGGACAACGTCGAACTCAGTACCTAAAAGGCAAAATAACAATCGCATGCAACGGAGCCGGCGGTCGGGTCGGTTTAAAATCAACGCATCTCGCGCCGGCCCGCTGATGCGAAGCGTTATCTGGCAAAAATGAGTGACGTGAGATCCTACACACTGGACCAAGTACGTGAGGCCATACGGCGCGGTGATACCGAATACGTTCAGCGAGCGATCGACTCCGGCTTCGATCCGGACACACAGGATTTAAACCGCTGCACGCCTTTGATCTTCGCGGCGGAACATCAGAATCCCGTGATCGTAAGACTTTTACTCACTCACGGTGCTGATGCCTCGCATAAAGAATCAAACGGATACGATGCATCGGGTGTGGCCGCATGGCACGGCGAATATAGAATGGGTGGATACACCGACGAATCAAAAGAGATACAGGCCATCTTAAAGGCACACATCGAATCACGACACTCGTGAAATTGCGTCTGTATGAAGAAAGGGCGGCCACACGATTGGACGGACATGCGGGTGCTGGAGCACGTTCGCTGACAAGCCTTCGCCGGCTTCAACTCACGGGCAAGACCAACTCGCACAAGCCAGCGAACCAGGCGTTGCATTAGAGCGGGCGGCAGCGAAGGTTTTGAAGTCAACCGATCAAAGCACCTGCCGCATGATCTTGGTCGTTTAAAACAAGTAGTAACTCGAAGTGCCGTAATCAGGTATAATGTTGTTGATGGGAGAGGCAGAGCGGCAAAAGAGAGCGGAAATGCGTCGACAGAGTGCGACCATTCGATTTACGTCGCTCGATGATCCAACGGATCCTTGGCCGGTGCGCGGATCTGACGGTTTATCGCTTGTAACTCAAATAACTCGCGATGTTTGGAATCTCGCCAAAAAGCCTTGGCCGAATTACAGACGAGCCGAACTTCCAATAAACTTTTTGCCTCATTTAGAAGATTGATCGAACTCACCCAAGACTTTCGAGATATTCTGATCGAACTGACCGACGCCGGCGCGGATTTTGTTTTGGTTGGCGGCTATGCGGTGGGTTTCCACGGGCACCAGAGAGCTACAAAAGATATTGATATTTTGATCCAGCCGACAGATGAGAACGCTCGGCGTGTTTTCAACGGTCTTCTCGCCTTCGGTGCACCGATGGAGAGTTTGGATGTTACGGAGTCTGATTTGGCCAATTACTCGGGAGTCGTTCAAATCGGTATACCGCCAAACCGGATCGACATCCTTACTCGTATAAGTGGCGTTACATACGGTGAGATCTCGGAAGAGATAGCTGAGTTCGAACTGGAAGGCCGAACAATAAAAGTTATCGGTCTGAATGCCTTGTTAAAAAATAAACTCGCCGCCGCCCGCGACCAGGACCTGCTTGATGTCGAAGCATTGAAGCGGATCCTATAGGCTTTAATGCAGCCGCACCTGCAGCCGGCGGTCGCGGCCGTCGCCGACGGATTCGGTCAGCAGGTCGTCTTCCTGCTGAAGCGTGAGGTGAATGATCCTGCGTTCGGTGGAGTTTAGAACACCGAAGGTAAAAGGCCGGCCGCTTTTTCGCACCTGCTCTGCGGCAAAACGTGCCATTGCCAGCAGTTCGGCCTTGCGGGTTTTCCTGAATCCTTCGGCATCAACAATGAATCGATGCGAGCGGTCGAGTTCGCGGCCGAAAGCCTGAAACAGAATTACCTCGAAAGCATCAAGGAGTTCACCGTTCTCTGCCAGAGCCAAATTGGCATCGCTGCCGGAAAGGTCTATGTGGCAGCCTTCTTCGGTCCATTCCGATGTCGCGACAAGGTCAAAACCCATACCCGACGTTAGTTCGTTCAGGAATTCAGTTGCCTTGCTACAGATCTCGCTCATTCTATCTATTCCTCTGCTTACTACGATTCTATGCCGGTTTTGCCTTCACCTTCTTAGCGCCGGCCGGAACCGCGCTGACGACCTGAGTTCCCGGCGGGTCGTCCGACCTATTCATCCGGTTGATGATCATCTGCTGGCCAAAGCTAACGATATTACCCGTGAACCAGTAAAGCAACAAGCCCGAAGGTGCCGCCCACAATACCCACAACATCATAGCCGGCATAAAATAAGTCATCATTTTTTGTTGCATCTGCTGTTCCGGCGTGACCGCGGCACCGGTCGGCGTGAACTTCATGGCCAGCACCATCGATGCGGCGAACGCAAATTCGAGTATATGCCACGGATCGGCGGCGGACAGATCCGGCAGCCACAGGAAAGACGCCTGCCGAGCCTCGAGCGATACGGTGACGGCGGTGTAAAACGCTATCAGCAGCGGGAACTGGAGCAGCATCGGCAGACAGCCGCCAAGCGGAAGCGCATCTTTGGTGAGCTTGAGCTGTTCCATCTGCAGCTCGCGCATACGCGGATCGTCGTTCGGGATGCCTTTCTTCTGCATCGCCTTCAGACGCTCCTGAAGCTCCTTCATTTTCGGCGCGTTCGACGCAGCTTTTTTGAAGGATTTCGACTGCTTCCAACGCAGCGGGAACAGCAGTGAATAGAACAGGAACGTGAAAACGACGATCGCGACGCCGTAATTGAGCGTCAGCGTGTTAAAGAAATTCAGCGCATACAGGATCGGGATCGAGAGCGGCTTTGTCATCCAACGCAGCCAACGATAGTTGCTGAAATTGATCAGATTGACTATCTCGAGCTCTCGCCCCGCACGTGCGGACATCTGCTCGTCGAGCTCACGCAGCAGGAAATAATCCTTTGCGCCCGTAAAGATCTGCATCGGCGAACCGTCCGCCTGAATGGGCAGATGCACGGTCACGAGATGCCGTTTTTCGCTGGTTTTCGCACTGCGGAGTATCCATTGAAAGATACTTTCGAAATAAGGCTGCGTCTCTACCTCGTAACGTGTCGCCTTGTATTCCACGCCCTGCACCGGAGCCGCCGGCACGGCGATCATCGCGAAATACGCATCGCCCACGCCGGCCCAGCTTACCTGGCCTTTGTCCGCGAGAGTCGCCTGTTCGTTAGCGTCATAGGTAAAGCTGTAATTGCCCTGATGACGGAAAATGTCGCCGTCGATCGCGGCTATGGATTCCGACTCGATGTTGTAAAAAGTGTGGTGATTTATGGCGTGGTCGCCGATGCTGGCTCCGATCAGCAGCTTGGTGTTCGGCATCGTCTCGCCGTTCTTTTTCACCTTGACGGCGAGGTCCGCGACATAGCTGTCAGCTTTGAATACAAATGTCTTTTCTGCCTCGATGCCGCCTGCACCGCGGAGCGTGAACTTCACCTCGCGTTCTTCTCCTGGGTTCAGCGTGACGTTCTCATCAGAAACCGAGATCTCATAATTTCGATCGTTCAGCAGCGCGTCGGCAGCAGCGTCGCCCGTTGATAAACGGAAAGGGATCTCACGCGGGCTGCTGGCGAGTGCCTGTTGCGAGATCAGCTGCAGCGGCTTTTCGTTGTCGGGGGTCGAACCATCGGCAAATATCGGAAATTCCGCCTTTGGCGACTTATTCTTCCTGATTATCCAGCTTGTCGCCAGTGCGCCTTTTGAATCGAATGTGACCTCATACAGCGGCGAGCTGATGGTGATATTTCGTGCGGGCAGCGTGTCGGGTTCGACCTCTGCGGTCTCAACAGGCGGCGTCGGCGACGGGGCTTCGGTTGGAGCGGGCTGAGTTGCGGCGGTGTTGGCCGCTGTATTCGTGTTATCGGGCGGGATCGGTTTGGGAGCGAAAAAATAAGACCAGATGAAAAGTACCGCCATCGATAAAATGGCAGCAAGCAGGAAACGCGATTGATTCCCTTGATTTTTTTCTTCCATTACTTGACCGGGTCGTGCCCGCCCTCACAAAAAGGCTGACATCTCAAGATACGTTTCACGCCCATCCAGGTTCCTTTCAGAGCACCGTATTTTTCGACAGCCTGCCGCGTGTATTCCGAACACGTCGGTTCAAATCGACACGCCGCTGGCAGGAACGGCGAAACGGCCGCCTTGTAAAACCCGAGTATGTCGATCACAAGAAATTTCATTTACCCTATAGCCACAGAGAACACAGAGGACATTGAGAAATTGGAAAGCAGTTATCTCAAGTTCGGCCGAAACACGGCATTCCAAAACCAAAAGCCAAAAACCTAACTCTCGGAGTTCTCTGTGAACTCGGCGACCAAGCTTCCAACTATTTCCCGAAACTCGGCCAGCGGCTTTTCCAGCTTTGCAAAGGTCACGCTGCGGCGGGCGTTCAGCACCCAATCGTACTTCCGCGTCCATTTTTCAAGTTCCGGCCGCGACAATCTGAAACATTCACGAAGCAGGCGTTTCGCACGATTGCGGTCGTGGGCCTTGCCAATAGCTTTCTTCGTGGCCGTCACCCCGACGCGATGCAGCGGCCCTTTCGCGGGCAAAATAAAGACCGTCATAAAACGGCCTTCGATACGCTTGCCCTGTTCATAGACCCGCAGAAACTCGGCGCGTTTACGCAGCCGAGCCTCTTTAGGCAGGCCAAAATCTAATAGTGCTGAACCGTTAATCTCTTGCGTCCCTTCGCTCGGCGGCGTTTGAGCACCGCGCGACCGTTCTTTGTCGCCATGCGTGCGCGAAAACCGTGCTTTTTGGCGCGCCTTCTGTTGTTCGGTTGAAACGTTCTCTTCGGCATATCTGCTCTCCATTAGCTTCACTTCGTGAAGTGAAAACTTAGAGTTTACGCGCCAAAAGACGCGATTGTCAAAGGAAATCACGGTCAGTTAAGCCGCAGAGAGCACGGAGGAATGGTTCTTGGCTTTTTGGTCTTGGGTATTAGAGTTTCGAATTTCGGATTTCGGCTTTTGAATTTCGGCTTCCGGCTTTTGGTCTTAGGTTTTTGGTTTTAGGTTTCTGAATTCCGAATTTAGAATTTCGACTTTCGGCTTCTGACTTCCGGCTTCTGACTTCTATTGCTCTGCAACAGATCCCAATTGACCATTTCGCGAAAAGTTTTGACCGGGAAAGCCGACTTTTTTGACCAAAAAGCGAAATGTTTTGACCCAAAAACAGCACGTTTTTGACCAAAAGCTGCACCGTTTTTACCGGTTCCGCCGGCTATGCGATCCACAGCATCAACAAAAGCGCGCACCGCGATCACGCAAAAACATCACAGCCAAGCATCACCATACGCACCAGCCATATGTTTCACAGTTGACACATATTGCTATTTATGCTACGGTCGTTTTATGAAACGGGAATGGAAAGAGCTCTCTCGCGGGGACACTCGTGCGCAGTGGGCGGGTATGTATGTAACGATGAACAAGCTGGGGACGATCGTTATGAACAAGGCGGCGTATGAAAGGCTCGACGAACCGCAGGCGGTGAATATATTGTACGACGCCGCGAATTGTACGATCGGCCTGCGGGCGACGGGGCGGAACATGCGAAATGCATATCCGGTCGGCAGATCCGGCAGACACGGCGGAAGGCGAATTCCCGCGTATCGCGTGATCACGGAATGCGGCGTTGTTGTAAAAGACACGATAGAATTCACCGACCCCGAGATAGACACTGACGGCGTCCTGATCCTGAACCTCCGCACCGCAAAGGTGTCGAATCGCGCATTGAACCACCCAAAGCGAAAGAGGAATTGACCACAGAGAGCACGGAGAACACGGAGGGAAGGTATTTGGTTTTAGGTCTTTGATCTTTGGTTTTTGGTTTTTGGTTTTTGGTTTTTGAATTTCGAATTTTGAATTTCGGCTTCTGTCTTCTGCCTTCTGTCTTCTGCCCTCTGTCTTCTGTCTTCTGTCTACTTCCTTCTGTTACCCTGTGTTCTCTGTGGCTAATACGATCTTTTTAACGGCTTCGATATAGGTCGGGTGTTCCTGTTCGAGTATGCGGGCGGCAAGCGTTTCGGGTGTGTCGTCGGGCAGGACGGGAACTTCCCGCTGGAGAATTATCGGCCCGTGATCGAGCAGCTCATCGACGAAATGCACCGTGCAGCCCGATCGGGTTTCGCCCGCGGCAATGACACGCTCGTGAACATGCAGCCCCGGATACGCGGGCAGCAAACTCGGGTGAATATTAACGATGCGGCCGGGAAATGCCTGAACGAATAGCGGCGACAGCAGCCGCATATAGCCGGCGAGACAAACCAACTCAACGCCGCGTTCTCTCAACACCGCCACGATCTCAGCATCGTGTTCCTCACGCGTACGGCCTTTGCGTTCGATCGCAAATGCCTCAATGCCGCGTTCCTTCGCCCTATCAAGGCCGCTCGCATCCGCATTGTCGCTGATCACCACGGCAACTTCCGACGCCGGTATCTCACCGCTTTTTACAGCATCGACCAACGCCACCATATTCGACCCGCGGCCTGAGATGAGTATTCCTATTTTCATTGACTATGGACTGATTCTACGTACAATATAATTGTACAACTAGCGGAGGCTATATGTCATTAGAAGTAAGCTATAGCGAAGCACGAAACAACCTCGCGTCGCTTTTGGATCAGGTAACCGAAGACAGTGAAGTCGTCGTCATCAAGCGCCGCGGCCGCTCAGCCGTTGCAATGATCGACGCTGACGAATTAGCCAGTCTGCTGGAGACAGACTATTTGTTTCGGTCCCCGAAAAATGCAGCTCGGCTAAACAAAGCCATAGAGCAAACGATCGCAGGAAAAGGTGAAAAGATCTCGATCGAGGAGCTTCGGAAGAAATTTGGTGCAGAAAAACGAAAAGCCAAATAAAAATCGCGATGCGGTTTTTCAGCAGCAGTTCCTGGATGACCTCCGTTACTGGGCTCACCAGGATCGAAAGCTGATGATCAAGCTGCTGGATATCGTCGAGGCAGTAATTCGCGATCCTTTTGAAGGCATCGGGAAACCGGAACCGCTGCGGCACAAACAAGCGGGAGTATGGTCGCGGCGATTAAACAAAGAACATCGAGTTGTTTACATGGTTATGGATGACCGTATCTCGTTTCTGCAGGCTAGGTATCATTACTAGCATCTTAGCGAACACAAATCGGGCTCTAGCGTTGACGCCACCATAACTTCCCGACTAATTAAACCTCAAGAAAATGATACGCTCATATCCCCTTCCATAACTGTTCCGATCTCTACAGCGTCTATAATGTGCTCCTTTACAACCTCGCTAGCTCCGGGAGCGACGATCAACACCATCCCGATGCCCATGTTGAAGGTGCGGAACATCTCGTGGTCGGAGACGTTGCCGAGGCGTTGCATCATGCCGAAAATTGCCGGTTCGGTCCACGAGCCGCGGTTGATCTCGACAGAGACGCCTTCGGGCAGGATACGGGGAATGTTTTCGAGAAATCCGCCGCCTGTAATGTGCGCGAGGCCTTTGATGACTGGAACGCGGACATCCGTGTCCGAATATTTTACGCCCTCGAACAGCGGGCCGATCTGCGGCAAGAACGATGAATGCGTAGCGAGCAGTGCTTCGCCGACCGTTGTGCCGAGTTCATCGACAAATGTATCTACTTTGTAATTACCGACCTCGAAAAAGAGCTTGCGTGCGAGCGAATATCCGTTGGTTTGCAGGCCCGTTGACGGCAAACCAAGCACAACATCGCCCGGTGCGATCGATTTGCCGTCGATGACGTTCTTTTTATCGACAACGCCGACGATAAATCCGGCGAGATCGTATTCACCCGGCGGATAAAAATCAGGCATTTCGGCCGTTTCGCCGCCGAGCAGGACGCAGCCGTTCTCGCGGCAGGCGCGTGCCATGCCTTCGACCACGGACGCGGTAACGTCGGGCTCGAGTTTTCCCGTGGCAAAATAATCAAGAAAAAACAGCGGCCGCGCTCCCTGAACGAGAATATCGTTGACGCAGTGATTTACCAGGTCAGCGCCGACCGTGTTGTGGATGCCGGTCTCGAAAGCAAGCTTCAGTTTCGTCCCGACGCCGTCCGCCGACGCCACGAGGATCGGTTCCGCCATGTCGGGAAACATCGCAGAAAACATCCCGCCAAAGCTGCCTATTTCCGTGAGCGTGCGTTCATTGAATGTCGATCTTGCATACTCACGGATCTTTGCGACCGCGATATTTGCATTGTCTATTGAAACGCCCGCGTCGGCGTATGAGATGGATGTCGCCATAAGGCGTTAATTATATTCCGTTGGCAGGCGCGATGCGAATACCCTGACCGAGCAAACGTGTGGTATTTTTTACTAAACATTGCGAACCTGCATACCATTGCTGTCAAATAAAAGGATATGAGCTTTACACTGATCGATTCCGGTTCCGAGGGTTACGAGTTTTCGACCAGCGTCTGGCATTGGAAGGCCGCTGTCGAAATAATCAAGAGCCTCGACGCTCTCAGCGAGGGCACGGTCCGCCAGATGGGCTACAACGCCATGGGCATCAGGATCAGCCAGGAAGAAGCAAAGAAGATCGCCGACGGTATTAGAGGCGACATTCTGCCCAAATTGGCGCCGAATAAACGAATGTTCGCAGACCTGAGCATAACCGACGAGCCCGACGACGGCACGATCTATCGCGACGAGGACGAACAGTGGAAAAATTACAGCGTGACGCACGACTGGTTGGCTGAGTTGGCAGATTTTTGCGAACGCACAAAGGGCTTTCAGATATTCTGACGGCGGCGAGAGGTCTAATATGAAGAAACTTGGATTAAGTATTGCGATTTCGGTTTTTGCGGTATTGTCGCTGAACGCGCAGAGCTCACCGGACGCCGCTGAGCTGACACGTTTGCTGAATGAATTCCTTGCCGGTGCCGGCCGAAACGACGCGGCGGTTCACGAGCGTTTTTGGGCTAACGACCTGATCTATACACGTTCGACCGGCGTTCGTATAAATAAGAACGAGCTGATGCGCGGCGTTCTGGAAACGCCCGCGGCGAAACCCGGCGACCCGGTGACCGTGTATTCAGCAGAGGAAATTCAGATACAGCAGTACGGCAATGCAGCGGTCGTCGCATTCAAACTCATCGGCACGACGACGCGTTCCGACGGCACGAAAACCGTAACGCGGAATCTGAACACCGGAACATTTATTAAACGGGACGGCCGCTGGCAGGCGGTGGCATGGCAGTCTACCGTGATTCCGGATAGCCCTGCGTCGACGAAGGCCGCGACGACAAATTCGTCATCGGACGGCAGAAAATATATTCTCGGTCCCCGTGGCGGCTGCCACTACATCACCGAGAGCGGGCGCAAGGTCTATGTAGATAAATCAAACTGCAATTGATGCAAGGCGGTGCAGCTTCCTCTCTCAAATACCATCGATTCATGTGCCGTCGAAGTTTCAAGGCCGTTTTTATTCTGAACAAAACTCCGTGCCGCGTCGTTCTCATTTCTTGGTATCGAAAAACGGAGTCGTTATGAAAAAATTCGGTTTTCTTATATTCATCGTCGCGCTTGTGATCGGTTTGATCTTCGCCAATATCTCCGCCATCAAACGTATGTCGAAAGATGGCATTGACCTTTCCTTTGACTTCGGAGGAAAGACAGGTTCCGGTAACGTTGCGATCGAGCAAAGAAATATTGAAGAGTTCTCGGCCGTAGATTCGTCGGGTATGTTCAAGGTCGAGATCGTACTAAAGCGGGATCGCGGTGTGGAAGTAGAGGCGGACGACAACCTTTTGCCGTTCATCAAGACAAACGTGCGCCGAGGTGTCTTGCGGCTCGAGACTGACGGAAAACTTAGAACATCGAATCCTATCCGCGTACGGATCTTTACGAACACAATTGAAAAAGTGTCGGGCTCGGGCATTACAGAGATCTCCGTTTCGGAACTCGATTCGAAGGAATTCACGGTTGATGCATCGGGAGCTTCAAAAGTGAAGGTCGCTGGCAAGACCGCTTCATTCACCGTCGACAGCAGCGGAGCTTCGAAAATAGATGCTACGGGCTTGCAGGCAGAAAATGCCGCCGCAGATTTAAGCGGAGCCAGCGAGTTGAAGGTTCAAGTAATCGGGACTTTGAACGCCAAGGCTTCGGGAGCGGCAAAAGTGTACTACGTAGGTTCTCCGACCGAGTTAATAAAGAAGACAAGCGGGGCCGGAAAGGTTCTGCCGTTGGAGTGATCAAGTTTCGACGGCTTGGGTCTTGATCCCTGAAATGCGGGATGTTCTATCAATACCTGCAGCCACAATATCGATCCTGATCTTACCGAACCTATAAACTGTCAGATTCTTTAGCTGTTCATCCAGCAACGCGTAAAGTTTGCGAAAACGCAACGCGTTCTTCTTTTCGTCCTCGCCGAACCAAACTTTTTCCGTTGTCAACCGATCAAAAAACTCAGCCGGGGATAACGCCTCGACCGGTTCTCGATATACGACATTTGCCGCTGCCGCTGATGCCTCAGGCGATATTGCTTCGGCTCGAGGGCCTTTGAATGGTATGATGGGGGCATCCGTCTCGCTGATGAGAACGAGCCCGTCGCAGGCCTCTTTCAATGAACCAGGCTCCTCGTCCCGTTCTCCTTTCCGGGTTGGTATTTTTTTTGAAAATTTTTTGCTGTTTTTTGTCATTTTTCTGACCAAAACTGCCTCGAAATTTTAGTCTAACACATTCACGATTTGGCTCGAATTGTTGTCAAAAAAGGCAGTTAAATTCGTGTTAAACACGCCGAAAAAAAGCTGTGGATATTCGTTTGCAAGACTCGGGTTTTCGTGTTAGCCTTTATTCCGTTTCCCGAGAATGGGCGGTTGTAAGTTGTTGAAACAAAAGGGCTTAATGCTCCGCCTTAGGTTTTAAGCAATTTCCGCCGATGGCTGTGGAAAACCCTGTGAATAAGACGAAGATCCGGCAAAGGCCTACGGCCATTAAGTCGCTGATTCTCAAGCCGATTCTCGAAATATTGGGCGGACAAGATTCCGCTTAAACACTAGCCCGATAAGGCGAACCGTTTCGCCCGGAAAATTTTAGAATATTGGTGATCCTATTTTGATCAATACTGCTCAAAAATCTACGATCTGGGACAAAACACTTCAGACACTTAAGGCATCCGTCGGCGAGGAGGTCTATTCGAATTGGTTCGCCCCTATACGAATGGAATCCTTTGATGAGGAGAACGGAACCGCCATACTTGCGGCCGACCCCGTCATATCAGACTGGATAACGAGTTACTACAAAGACCTGCTGGAAAATACGTTGTCCGATCTGCACGGATCAGCGGTGTCGCTCGTTTGGGAAGCTGCCGGCGAGACCCAGATAGACCTTGACTTCGGTGCGCCCGTCGATACTGACGAGCCGGAGATACTCTTTCGGCCGAAGGGCTCACCGGTCTCTGTTGTCAGCGACGGGGCACTATCGCACTTTATCGAGATCGAGACGGTCGAAGATTCGCTCAATCCAAAATATTCATTCGACAAATTCGTCGTTGGGTCCAGTAATCAGTTCGCACACGCCGCGGCACTTGCCGTAGCGGCAAAGCCCGGTACAGCATACAACCCGCTGTTCGTTTATGGAGGATCGGGGCTTGGAAAAACGCATTTGATGCACGCTATCGGACACAGCATCAAACAGAACTTTCCGTTCTTGAAGGTAGCCTACATTACCTCAGAGCGTTTCATGAACGAGCTCATCAACGCGATCAGATTCAACAAGACGCCCGCGTTTCGCGACAAGTACCGTTCTGTTGACGTATTGCTGATGGACGATGTGCAGTTCTTTGCGGGAAAAGAGCGAACGCAGGAGGAGTTTTTTCATACATTCAATGCTCTCCACAACGCTCAAAAGCAGATCGTCGTGACCTGTGACACTGCTCCCGGAGAGATCCCGTCTCTCGAAGAGCGCATGCATTCGAGATTTCAGTGGGGACTCATAGCCGACCTGTCGCCGCCCGACCTTGAGACCAAGGTCGCCATTCTTCGAAGGAAGGCTGAAATGGACGGCATCAAGCTGGATGACGACATCGCGATGTACATAGCGGGTCGTGTAAAAAGCAATGTCAGAGAGCTCGAGGGGTCACTTGTACGCCTTATCGCCATTGCGTCACTTAAAGGCGTGCCGATCAGCAGGGCACTCGCCCGGGAGTCAATGAAGAACATTCTCGAAAGCGAGCGCGTCGCGGGCGTGACCATTGACAGGATAACGAGAACGGTCGCATCGCATTACGATATGTCTGTCGATGAACTGCTCTCAAAGAGCAATGCCAGGGCCATTGCAATGCCGCGGCAGATCGCAATGTATATGTGCAAACGGCTGACCCAACACAGCTTTCCAGAGATCGGGAAGGCATTCGGCGGCAAGCATCATACGACTGTAATGCATTCGGTTGACAAGATAGATTCTCTGGCGCGAGAGGACAGGAATTTCCACAGGGAATTGACGGAGCTAATTGATAGTATTTGCAATTAGTTAACGAGAATTTGCCATTTTGTCCGCTGCGGAAAAATCCACAATGTTCAAGATGGAACGGATCTTCTAAGTTGTTTGTTTTTAGATATTTGAGATGAAACTTTCCACATTTCCACCGGACAGGACCATTAAAGTCTGTGGAAGTCTGTGGAATACTGATAGCGGGAAAGAGTTTTTCACAGAAAAACTCTTATCCACAACTTTTCCACAAGCAACTGTGGAAAGAAAAGTGCTTGAAATCATTGAGGTTTTGCCGTTTTCCTCGGTTTCCACAGCACCTAATACTGTATCTGTTTTATAACTTCGTTTTGAAAACAGTTACTATAGTAAAAAGCGAACGAGGTAAGAAATGGAATTCAAGATAGAACAAAGCGTTCTCAAGGAAGAACTAAGCTACATTCAAGGCGTCGTTGACCGCAGGGCGACGATCCCGGTGCTTTCAAATATTCTGATCGAATCGATCGGCGAAAAGGAGATCCGCATCGTTGGTACCGACCTGGACTGCACCATACGGTGCGATGCCGAGGCCGAGATCATTCAACCCGGTGCCGTTTGCCTGCCGGCGAGAAAGATCTTTGACATCGCGAGGGCGATGGATTCCGGTGTCCTGCATTTCAAACGAGAAGATAACGATTGGGTGACGCTGAAGGCGGGCCGAGGCAGCTTCAAGCTCGCCGGTGTCGGCAAAGACCAGTATCCTGAGATACCGCAGTTCAAGAGCACGCCGATGAAGCTGCCGGCGGAGATCTTTGCATATTTCATCAGGAACACGCAGTTCGCAATTACGACTGAAGTTTCGCGGTTCACGCTGTCGGGAGCGAAATTCATGGTCGGCGACGGTGCAGCCAGAATGGTGACGACGGACGGGCATCGTTTGGCATTCGTCGAAAAACAACTCGACACAGGCGACTGGTCGATGGATACGCTCGTCCCGCGAAAGGCTCTGCAGGAACTGCTGAAACTGACGCGGACCGCCGATGAGATCGCTTTCGGCGAGGATACGAATCATATTTATTTCGAGACCGAAGGCCGCCTGCTGATCACGCGAAAGCTGACGGGAACATTCCCGAATTATGAGATGGTGATGCCCCGCGACAGTGACAAGGCTGTTACATTTGATCTCGCGGAAATGCGTTCTTCGGTCTATCGCGTTTCGCTCGTGGCTGATGACCGCAATAACGCTATGCGTATGAAGATACGCGAAGGCGAGGCCGAGGTAACGGCTCGCTCTGCCGAAGAGGGCGAAGGCGTCGAGGTCGTTCAGGCAGAATACAGCGGCGAAGAAACGGAGATCGGCTTCAATTGCAAATATCTGCTCGAACTGCTTAACAATGTCGGTTCGCTGGAGATGATCGCAGCCGAAGCACAGGAAGACGACGATGCCGTCAAAGAAACGGACGGCGACAAGGTACGTGTCCGCGAAACTGCACCGCCGATGAAATTGACGCTGGAATTCAAGGATTCTAATACGCAGACGCAGTTCCGCATCGCCGGCGAAACCAACTTCGATTACAGATACGTCGTAATGCCTCTGCGGATATGATCTGAATACCTGAATTTTACGTTTTCAAGCGGCGGTTCGATCGATCTCAATTTCGATGGACCGCCATTTTCCTTGGTGGAAACGCAGCATACTCAGGACGCAGCGGAATATGTGTCCGGCGAGTATCGCGAGCCAGATGTGCATCGCCTCGAGCGTTGAGAACATGCTGATGAGCGAACAAATACCCAACGGCACAGCGACCTGCGAGATCAGAGAGATGTAAAGAGGGCTTTTTGTATCTCCCGTACCCTGCAGCCCGCCGGTGTATGTCAATGCTGTTGCGATGAAAAGGCCCGAAACACTCAAGACCCGCAGCAGCTGCGTGCCAATGTCCAGCACGGCCGGTTCCTCCATACCGAAGAAGCCGAGCAATTCCCGCGGAAAGAAAAAGAAAAAGATCCCGATAAATGCAGCAACGGCCAGCCCGTACTTAGCAGCTGTGTGAACCGCAGCGATCGACCTTTCGGGTTTGCCGGCACCGAGGTTTTGTCCGGCGACCGCGGCGGCCGCTCCCATCAGCCCTACGGACGTCCATGTGATCAGAGAGAAAAGCTGTGTGTAAGAAACGGCGAAAGCGGCCTGTGCAGCGGCGCTTTCGGCAAGCGAGCCGATGAATGCAAGTATGAGCACGCCGCCGACGTTCATCGCGACGCCCTGAAATCCCGTCGGCAGGCCAAAGCGGAAGATATTTCGGATTATCTTCAGGTCAGGCTTGTAGCTCATTCCTTTTGGAAAACGAACGACCCAGCCTCCGAAAAACAGCCGCCACATCGCGTAGGACCCGACAATGAACGTCGCGACAGATGTGCCGATCGCGGCTCCTGCGGTGCCGAATGCGGGTATCGGACCGAGACCGCGGATAAAGACTATATTCAGAACCAGATTGAGTATCGTCATCACGACGCCAAGGATCATCGGCGTCTTTGCGTCGCCCGCCGAGCGAAGCGCACCGCTGAGCATAAAATAGATCAGCAATCCCAGACTGAAAATGAAAGTTATCCTGAGGTATGGAAGTGCTTCGGCCTTGACGCCGGCCTCTGCATTGACCAGATCCAGCAGGAACGGTGAAGCGAAATACCCGATCGGAGCCAAAACACCGACTGACAGCAATATCGCCGTCAAAAACGCCTGATAGACGGTCCGATCGACCTTTAACTCATCGCCGGCGCCGGTATAGCGTGCAACCAAAACGCTCATTCCGCTGAAAAGCGACGAGATGAAAACGATAACGACGAGGAAAATCTGCCAACTTACGCCGATGGCTGCGTTGGCTTTGTAACCGATAACATTTCCGACGACGAGGTGATCGACCAGGCCCTGCAGTCCGGCGATGACATTTGTGAGCATCGTCGGCCAAGCGATCTTCCAGACGGAAAGGCTCAGCGGGCCTTCGACTATCGTTCTGTCGAATCGAGAAGTGCCGTTGTTTTCGCTGTTTTCCGCCATTAAAGGTCGACCAGTATCTTGAACCCGCCGTAAACCATACGTTTGCAGTCGAACGGCGGTTCACCGGGCATTGTCGCGTCAAGCTCGGGGTCATTGTAGAGCTTTTTCATCACCTTGTTGCGATGTGCCTCGCTCTTGAATTCGACGGCCGCATAAACAAGCGTCTCTCCCGGTTTCAGCTTGATCTGCTTTGGAAACGGAACGCAGAATTCGTTCGTCATGTCGGAAGCGACATATTCGCGATAGCGAAGAGCACCGTTCTTCATGAAGACCTTGCCGGCTGCCGAGGCGATCTTTTTGTATTCAATTATCTTTTCTTCCTTGATCGGAAGAAGGTAAACATCGACGTATTTTGACATTATTATTAACTCCTGTTGATCGGTATAAGTTCACGGATGCGCGGATATCGCAGGTAAAGACCGCCCCAGAAAGCCATGCCGATAAGTATCTGGATGATGAAAAGATCACCGACTCGATAATGCGTGGCGATAGCTCCGCCCATATAACCCGTCAATAATATAGCCCCGAGCACCGATGTTCTCGGTACCCAGTAGATCGCTACGCAGAGCAATTCGACAACACCGAGCGCATACATTTGATCCGGACGATATCCCATAAGGGCCAATCCCTCATCAAAGCCGGATGGCTGAATGAATTTCATTACGCCGCTCATCGTCAGCAAAAGCGATGGAATTATGCTGAGCGCGAGGCCTCCCCATTTCGCCCCCGTAGAAATATTTCTTGCTTCGTTTGCCATTGTATTTCTCCCTTTGAGGATTGGCGTTAATTCAAACATATTTGACGCGGTGATAACAAACGCCTCTGCCAAAACGCCGTTTATTTGCAATAATCACGTATCTGCACTATAAAACGAGTTATGAAAAGATGCCCTTCGTGCGGTGCTGACTATGCGGACCCGAACCTGAATTTCTGCCTGAACGACGGCACGCTGCTTGAGAACGCGGGCATATCATCGGCTTCTGATTCGGAGGAAACGGTTGTAATGTTTCAACCGGAAACTTCGGCCGCACCGCCGCGTCCCACACAGTTTCAAACACCTTCGATCGCCCCGCCGCCGCAGAAAAAAGGCGGCTCCAGTGTGGTCAAGGTTTTGATAGGGCTGGTCGTCGTAGGATTTCTTTTCCTGGTCGTCGCGGGTGCCGGTGCAGCTGCGTTCTTTTATTTCGGCGGCGCATCAATGTTGGTAAAGGAAGAGCCGCCGCCGCCGCCGCCAAAACCCAAGCAGCCCCAAGCAGAAAAGAAGGACCCGAACAAGCAGCTTCAGGAGGAGATCGCTAATCTGCAAAAGCAGATCGAAGAACAAAAGACCGGACCCGACGAATACAATGTCGACCTGCCCATTGACCTTCTGAACCCACGGCCGGCAACTGTGAATTCACCCAACGACGGCTTTCTCGCACTTCGTTCGCTGCCAAATTCTGATATCGGCACACGAATAGCGAAAATTCCTCATGGCGAGACGATCACCATCGGAATGTGCATCGACGCGGGGAAAGCCGGCGGAAAGAAAGGCAATTGGTGTATGGCACGCTACGGCGACAAGACGGGATGGGTCTTTGACGCGTTTCTAATTATCCAGTAATAGAAAAGAGAAAAGGGTGCGACTCGTTTTTGAAAAGCCGCACCCGGTAGGTCTATTTGGTAGGTATAATTGAGGGTATTTATGAATACGTTCAGTTTAGGTCGAACGGCACCTATGGGGTGAAGTAAAAGTTCCCCAATGTTTTGAAGCTTGTTGTATCAAATAACTTTCTCGCACCGCAGTCTATACATACACGATACGAGCCTGTTTCGTCCGAAAACGGACGGCTGAGCACCCTGTGCCAGCAACCGAAAAGCGTACCTAAAATGCCTATCGGCTTTCCGGGCGAACTGCTATTTCTACCAATTATACGCCCGCTTGTCAAACTTTGTTGCAAAACTTTTTGGACTGCTTTCATTTTGTTTCTCCCTAACTTCCGGGAATCTCCAACCTAGGAACGAGAAACGGGGAAAGTCTTGCACACTTTAAGATGTTCTAGGTCGAAAAAAAGTTTGCCTGACTTACTTTTGCCTGAACCTCTTTGCCTCTGTTGGTGTTTTCGCTAATATCAGTTAAAAGGATTCAAACGGAAGAAAGATTATGAAAAGAGCAATTTTGTTGATGTTGCTGCTTTTGGCAGGCACGGTTGGAACATTTGCGTGGGACGACGTCGGCCACAAGATCACGGGATATGTTGCGTGGCAGCGGATGTCGCCAAAGGCACGCGAGAATGTGATCCGCGTATTGCGTGCGGCACCGGAAGATTCGCATCTGTCGGTCTATTACCAGCTATACGGTGCCCGTGCCGATGCTGACAAACAGCTTGATTACTTTATGCTTGTGCCCACTTGGGCAGATATTGTCCGCGACCGTGCCTTTCCTGTCCGGTTCGAGAAATATCACAAGGGCGAATGGCACTACACATCCGTTTTCTGGCGTCAGGCAAATGGAAAAGCCGAACTGATCACCGATAGAAAGCCGGACGGACTTGCCATCGAAAAACTTGCCGAATTCGAACGCGTAATGCGCGATACAACCGTAAGCGATCGGGAAAAGGCGATAGCGATGGCGTGGTTTTTGCACATCGGCGGCGACATACACCAGCCGCTGCATACGTCGAGCCGCGTGACCGACCGCGAGCCGAACGGAGATCTGGGAGCCAACACCTTTCTGATATCACCGGAAGGCACGCCTCGTGGTGACCAGCAAAATCTGCATTGGTTCTGGGATTCGATCGTCCCGCGAAATATCCCTTTCAATTTCGGCCTCTGCGAGGGCGATTATGTGCGCCACGTCGCCAATGCGATGATCTCGCGTTATCCCTTTGAATCGATGAAAGCGGGCCTAGCTCTTTCCGAATACGCCAATTGGAAGGACGAGAGCCTGCACCTCGCACAGACAGAGGTTTTTCGTTCGGATCTGGTGCGATTCCAATTCCCGAGCGACGACTATCGAAGAAATGCTATGAGCGTTTCCGAACGCCGGCTGGTCCAGGCAGGCTACCGCATGGGCGAAACCCTGGAGGCGATCTTCGGGAAATAGGTATGACACCGGCTGAATTGCAGAACAGATACGAACAGCGTTTGCCGCGGATGATCGACGAGATACGCGAGATAGTCGATATCGAATCGCCGTCATTTGACGCTGACGCGAGCCGGCGTGTTGCGGACTGGCTGGAAGAAAAGGCAAAACAAATTTCGCCTGAGTTTGAGGTCGAGCGTTACGCTGCGGAAGGCGTTGGCGAACACGTGATCATTCGCGCGTTCGCTGGCGATGGAAAAGCGAATCTCGTTCTCGGCCACACGGACACCGTGCACGCGATCGGCACGCACGAAAAGAATCCGACCCGTATAGATGGGGGAAAATTCTACGGCTGCGGCATTTTCGATATGAAAGCGAACATCGTGCTGATGTTCGAGGCATTGCGCTATTTCGTCGAAAGCGGCGAGCGGCCTTCGCGTCCCGTAAACATACTTCTGGCAGCCGATGAAGAGGTCGGCAGCAAGACCGGACGGCCGCTGGTCGAGAGCGAGGCGGCAAAGGCGGAGAACTGTTTTGTTTTTGAGCCTTCGGCTGCGGGAAAGGTGAAAACAGGCCGCAAGGGAACAGGCACTTTTACGGTCTTGGCCCACGGTGCGCCATCGCACGCAGGCCTTGATCCCGAGAAAGGTGCGAACGCCGTTACGGAACTCGCTCGTCAGGTCGAAAAGATACACTCGGTCGCCCGTAAACATGCCGGAACGACCGTCAACGTGACCACGTTTCACGGCGGAGCGGTAACTAACGTAATTCCCGACCTAGCGACGTGCGAGATCGACGTGCGGTTTTCCAGCATCGCAGAAGGCGAGCGTGTCTTGGAGGAGTTGAAGCGGCTAACGCCATTAGATGAGCGCGTGCGGCTGGAATTCACGGGCGACATCAACCGCCCGCCGCTGGAAAGGACGGAAGCTGTTGCCGCGCTTTTCGAGAAAGCGAAAGCGATCGCCGCCGAGTTTGATTACGTGCTCGAGGAAACGCAGGTAGGCGGTGCTTCGGACGGTAATTTTGTCGCGGCGATGGGCGTGCCTGTTCTAGACGGCCTCGGCATTGCCGGCGACGGAGCACACACGCTGCATGAACACATCCTCGTTGACGACATCGCTCACCGCGCAATGCTGGTGACGATGCTGCTGTCGCGTATTTGAAACGCCTTTTATGCTCTCCTGGATCGCATTGAACATGACACCCGGCGTCGGGCCGCTTGCGGCGAAGCGGCTGCTTGAGGCGTTCGGTTCGGCGGACGCTGTTTTCAATGCTCGGCGAAACGAGCTTGAGCGTGCGGGGCTGCGGGGTGAATCTGTCGATTCGATACTCGAACGTGACCGACACGCGGCGGCCGAGACCGAGTTGGATCGGGTCAAGCAGCTCGGCGGCGACATTTTGCTGCTCGATGACGGCAGTTATCCTGCTTACCTGCGCGAGATCGCCGATCCGCCGATGGTTCTTTACGTTAAGGGCAACTGGCAGGAATGTTTCGATCAGCCGGGAATTGCGGTGATCGGTTCGCGGCGTTGTTCGACGTACGGTGAGAATACGGCCGAGATGTTATCGCGTGATCTTGCCGAACACGGGATCTGTATAATTTCAGGGCTCGCCCGCGGCATTGATGCGGCGGCACACAAAGGTGCTCTTTCTGCCGGCGGCAGGACGATCGCTGTTATCGGCACAGGCATCGACAACGTTTATCCGCGAGAGAATACGGGCCTGACGCGCGAGATCCTTGATAATGGCGGCTGTCTTGTTTCGCAGTTCCCGTTGGGAACGCCGCCGCTGCCGGAACACTTCCCTTTCCGCAACCGCATCATCAGCGGCCTGAGCATGGGCGTGCTCGTCGTCGAGGCCTCGGAACGCAGCGGTTCGCTGATCACCGCACGGCTGGCCGCGGAACAGGGACGCGAGGTGATGGCGGTGCCCGGCAACATCACGTCGGGAAATTCATACGGGACGAATTACCTTATTAAGAGCGGTGCGAAACTCGTTCAGCAGTGGCAGGACGTTGTTTCGGAAATGCCTCCCGACATTGCGGCCAAGATATTGCCTCCGCCTACGGACAAGAAAGTTGACGAGGTCGCAATGCAGCCGCAGCTTGCGCCCGCAGGTCTGTCGGAAAATGAACTCAAGGTCTGGAACACACTTTCCGCCGATGACGAAACGCATATCGACCAGCTTCTGGCGAAAACTGAAATGAGTTTCGGTGACCTCAACAGTGCCTTGGTCAGTCTGGATATCAAGGATCTGATACGTGTGCTGCCGGGGAAGAATTACGCTCGCCGCATCTGATTCTATACCGCTTATCCGGAGAGATTTTGGATCATATAAAACACGTTGAGATTGACAGAGGCTCTCTTGAGGTGCTAGAAGTCAGATTCGTCAATGCGCCGCCTCGGCACGCTGACCGTTTATCAAAATGGGGAAAAACCTGGTTATAGTTGAGTCGCCTGCCAAGGCAAAGACCATAAATAAGTATCTCGGTGCCGACTACAAAGTAATGGCATCGATAGGACACATCAAGGACCTTCCGATGAAGGATCTGGGTGTAGATATCGATAATAAATTCGAACCGCATTACGAGGTCATCCCTGACACTCGAAAACGCAATAATAAAAAGATCGTCTCAGATCTTAAAAAGGCAGCGAAAGAGAGCGAAGCCATATACCTCGCAGCCGACCCTGACCGCGAGGGAGAGGCGATATGTCAGCATTTGGCCGAAGAGATCGTACCGAAAAAAGGCGAGCAAAAGGTCTTTCGGGTGATGTTCAACGAGATCACCAAGAACGCGATAAATGACGCATTCAAGGAACCGAAACAGGTAGATAAGAATCTCGTTTTTGCACAGCAGGCGCGGCGGATCCTAGACCGGCTGGTTGGCTACAAGGTCTCGCCGATCCTATGGAAGACCATCGGCGGCAGGCTTTCCGCCGGGCGAGTACAGACCGTCGCCGTCAGGCTCGTTGTAGAGCGTGAACGCGAGATCGAGGCATTTAAGAAGACAGAATACTGGTCAGTTGTCGCAAATCTAACGGCCGCATTGCCGCCGAATTTTGACGCGAAGCTGGCCCGCGTCGGTGAGCTCTCGGTCAAGAGCGGTAAATTCGATGAAGCTGTTAAGGACAGCGAGATACATATAAAGACGCAGGCGGACGCAGCAGCGATCGTTGAAGAGGCCGAAAAAGAGCAATTCGTCGTTTCCTCGCTGACCACAAAGGAACGAAAACGCAATCCTACGCCGCCTTTTATAACGTCGAAACTGCAGCAAGACGCCGCGCGGAAACTTGGGTTTTCCGTGAAACGAACAATGACCGTTGCTCAGCGGCTCTATGAGGGTATCGAACTGGGAACTGAAGGAGCGGTAGGATTGATCACGTATATGCGAACCGATTCTACCCGCGTTTCCGACGCGGCACTGATCGATGTCCGCGGTTTCGTTGAAAATAACTATGGTGATAGCTATTTGCCGGCCAAGCCGAATATTTACCGGTCCAAAAAGGACGCTCAGGACGCACACGAGGCTATCAGGCCGACGGATGTTACGCGAACTCCCGAGAGCCTTTCGGATATACTCGGGCCGGACGAACTGAAACTCTACCGCCTGATATGGCAGCGATTCGTCGCATCGCAAATGTCCCCCGCCGTTTTCGATCAGACCACCATCGAGATCGATGCGGGACGATTTATGTTCAGAGCGTCGGGTTCGGTGCTGAAATTTGACGGTTTCCTGCGGGTCTATCAGGAAGGCCGCGACGAGAAGCCGGCGGAGGAAGAGGATGACGAGGGCCGCGATCTGCCGCTTGTGAAAGAGGGCGAGACGCTGAATCTGAAAAGCATCACGCCGAATCAGCACTTCACCGAGCCGCCACCGCGATTCACCGAGGCGACCCTTGTTAAGGCCCTCGAAGAAAAAGGCATCGGCAGGCCGTCAACCTACGCCGCGATCATGACGACCATACAGGATCGTGAATATGTGGAGAAGGTAGAAGGCAAATTTCATCCGACGCCGCTCGGAACCACGGTCAACGACCTTTTGATAGCGAGTTTTGACGACATCTTCAATACGGCATACACGGCGCGTATGGAGGAAGAGCTGGACGAGATCGAGGATGGGAAACTTGATTGGCGCGACGCACTCGCGGAATTTTACGAGAAGTTCGCCAAGGATCTGGAGAATGCTGCCGAGTCAATAAAAAACATTAAAAAGACCGCCATACCGACAGACGAGATTTGCGAGAAATGCGGCTCGCGGATGGTGATCAAGTTCGGCAGGTTCGGCCAGTTCCTAGCATGTGAGACCTATCCGGAATGCAAGAATACACGCGAGGTCGCGGCCAAGCGCACAGCGGACGAAAATGGAGGCGAGGCTTCAGAATCCTCCGACGAAAGCAAGGTCGAACCCTGCGAGCTTTGCGGAAAGGAAATGGTGCTGAAAAAAGGCCGATTCGGGTCGTTTTACGGCTGTACTGGCTATCCGGAGTGTAAGAATATTCGCAAGCTGGCGAAAGGTGACCAAAAACCTGCTCCACCGCCCGAGCCGTTGAACGAAAAATGTCCGGTCGATGGTGCAAATCTGGTTCGGCGGTTCGGCAGATTCGGCGAGTTCATCTCATGCTCGAACTATCCGAAATGCGACTATATCAAACGTGAGACGGTCGGCGTGAAGTGCCAAAAGGACGGCGGCGAGATCGTAGTTAAAAAATCACGCCGCGGAAAAGTTTTCTACGGTTGCGGGAACTATCCGAAATGCGACGCCGTATTTTGGGATAAGCCGGTCGCCGAATCTTGCCCGAAGTGCAGCTCGCCGTTCCTGCTGGAAAAGACGACCAAGAAAGAAGGCACCATCCGCTATTGCCAAAACGAGGAATGTGATTATAAAATTACGGGGCTAGAAGCACCAATTAACGAAGCATCAGCATCGGAGATAGCCGAAAAGGCCTGACGTCCCCAATGAAGGAAAAAGTAAAATTCCTCCAAGCCTTTCTAAAGAACCCGCTAAAGGTCGGCGCCATCATGCCGAGCTCGCCGGACCTTGCCGCTCAGATGCTCGCGGGCATCGTCCCGGACGATCATCATATCGTTTTGGAATTAGGTGTTGGTACGGGTGCGATCACGAAATTCCTGCGGGATATGATACCGAGCAAGGATTCCTATTTAGGCCTTGAACTTGATGCGAATTTGGTCAAAGAATTGAACAGGACGTTTCCTGACATGCATATTGTTCAGGGCAACGCCGCTGAGGCATACAAGATCCACGCGGAGTCAGGCCTCGGCAAGGTGCGTTATTTGGTTTGCTGCCTGCCGTTCGTCTCATTGCCGAAAGAGGTCAGCGAAAGCGTGTTGGCCGAGATCGAGAAATTCATGGACGAGGGCTGCGAACTTCGAATTTTTCAATATGCTCACGGCTATTTTTTGCCGCCTGCTGTCCGCCTCAGAGATATGCTCAAGAAGCGTTATGGCCATGAACATCGCAGCCCGCTAGTGATGAACAACGTACCGCCCGCCTTTACTCTGACCTGGTCAACTCTCTAGTCAACAAATGGACATGCAGCCGCCACAACACCTCTCGGGAGCCATCAATGCCGGGGATTGTATTGCCAACGGCTGGAGCTTGGTCACCCAAAATTTCGGCATCTATCTCGCAACCTCTCTCTTAGCGATCCTGATAATCGTGTGCGTCCCTTGCGTCAACGTCCTGCTGGTCGGGCCGATCATGGGCGGCATCTATTTTATGATGCTGCGGTCGATGCGCGGCGAGCCGGTGGATTTCGGCATGATGTTCAAGGGATTCGAGCAATTTCTGCCGCTGATGGTCGTCGGGTTTGTGGTTTCCATCCCGGATATTGGTTTTCAGGGTGTGCAGTTTATCGTGGATATCAATGATCTGTTCCGCGGCAGCGGTATCCCGGCGGGTGACGCTACATTCTTTCAGGGAGATGCGTCGGTAGATCGAGGCCTGGCTCAATTGTGGCTTCTGGCGGGAGTTGCGTTCGCTTTCGGGCTGTTCGGGTTTATTTGGAAGATAATGCTTTTTTTCGCCGTGCCGCTGGCCATGGAGTACAAGCTCGGCCCGCTTGATGCGATGAAACTCAGCGTTTCGGCGGCAATGTCCAACATGGGCGGACTGATCTTATTGACAATACTTGAAGTGCTGGTGGCGATAGTCGGCGTGCTTGCTCTCTGTGTCGGAATATTCGTTGCGATTCCCGTCATCTGGGCCGCGAACGCCTTTGCTTACCGACAGGTTTTCCCATATCAGGGCGAACAGGCCGGACAATATCCGCAGTTCGGTTCTTATTGACCGGTCAGGTCAAGTTCCATGAACAGGGTCCCGGAATTCGGATTGTCGTAATAGCGTTCTATTTCAACAAAGCCGTGCGATCTGTAAAGGTCCACGGCTTTTTTCATTTTCGGCGGATATGTGTCGAGCCGCATCGCCGAATATCCCGCAGATTTTGCCTCGGCGATGATGCGCGAGATAAGCGTTTCACCGAGTTTTTGACCGCGGAAACGTTCGCGGACATATAGCCGCTTCATTTCGCAGATGCCGCCGCCGAGCGAACGCATCGCTACAACGCCCGCTATTTCACCGCCGGTTTCCGCGATAAGAAGGCGGCCTTCGGGATGTGCGTACTTGCCCGGAAGTTCGGCAAGTTCCTGTTCAAATCCCTGAAAACAAAGGTCAAAGCCGAGCCATTTTTCGTATTCGCGAAAGATCTTTCTGACCCCGTCGATGTCTGCCGCTGTTTCTGCCTGCCTGATCGTGAACATATTTTTGTCGTCTTAAATCCATCTTACATCGGTTTCGAAATATTGAAACCCGTTGTCGCAGGCGTTAATCTAATTAAATACGGCGCGAAAGGATCAGTTATGAATAGGCGTAGATTTTTGTACGATCTCTCGATGTTTTCGGGCGGTTTGGCTCTTGCGGGCAGCGGGCTGATGCGGCGCGTGGCGGCGTTCGAACAGGACGGCGACCTGAGCAAATTCCGCGCGTTCGGCTACGGCGAACTCGTACCAACAGCATCGAAAAACACCGGCGAAACAATTCTTTCGCTGCCGAAAGGCTTTGAATACAACGTGCTCGGCCGCGTGAAAGATACGATGTCCGACGGTCGCCCGACGCCGCCGCTGCATGACGGCCAGTGGGCGTTTCGCGTCGGCCGCGAACTTCGCATCGTGCGAAATCACGAAGTTACGAACGGCCACATTCCGCGCGAAGGCGCCGGCATTGGATCAAAGAATCATTACGACGAAGGCGCCGGCGGCGGAACGACGACGCTCGTCATCGACCCGAAAACAAATTCCGTAATTCGTGATTTTGTCAGCCTTTCGGGAACATCGACGAACTGTGCCGGCGGGCCGACGCCGTGGGGAAGTTGGATAACGTGCGAGGAAACCACGCTCGGTGCCGCCATACGCACGACCGCACGCGGACAAAAACGCGGCGGATTTTCCAAACCGCACGGTTATTGTTTCGAGGTCCCGGCTGCTGCAAACAGCGAGGTCGTTCCGGTACCACTAAAGGCGATGGGGCGTTTCGAACACGAAGCGGTCGCCGTTGACCGCAAGACCGGTATCGTTTATCAGACAGAGGATTTCTCGACATCGGGGCTTTACCGATTTTTGCCAAATAAGAAAGGAAAACTCGCGGAAGGCGGCAAGCTGCAGATGCTTGCCGTGAAGGGCAGGCCGCAGTTTGATACACGCACCGGACAAACCGTCGGCGCAAAACTGGAAACCTACTGGGTCAACATCGACAAGCCAGATCCGGAAGAAGCCGACCTTGAGCCAAACGTTGTCCACAAAGAAGGCTTCGAAAAAGGCGGCTGTACCTTTGCACGGTTAGAAGGCTGCGACATCGATGCGAAAGGAACTGTCTATTTCACCGCGACGAGCGGCGGCGATAAAAAAGGCGGCCAGATATGGTCGTATCAGCCGACGGGCCGCGATATAGGTATTCTTACGCTTGTTTTCGAATCGCCGGACCAGAAAGTACTTCACATGCCCGACAACATCTGCCTGATGCCGAAAAGCCGCCGCATAATGATCTGCGAGGACAGCGATTACGCTGGCCAGCAATCAATAAATCACCTACGCATCCTGACAGAGGACGGCAAGGTGGCAGATCTCGCTCAAAACATCAGCAAGGAATTTCCCCGCAGCGAATTCTGCGGCTCGGTCTTCTCGCCGGACGGCAGTACGATGTTCGTAAATCTGCAGCTCGCGGGCGTAACGCTCGCCATCACGGGCGACTGGTCGAAATTCCGAGCCTGACCGCCGACCACCGATGAACGCAGGTGAACACGGATATCTTTTCTATCCGTGTTTATTTGTGTGCATCTGTGGTTGTAACTTTCTATAATTTTCTCGTATGGAAACTGCGGTTGAGCAATACAGGGTCGCGGCGGAGCCTTTTTATCTGCCGATCGGCAACGAGGTCGAGCTTTTTGAGGCGGCGTATGCGGCAAAGCTGCCGGCCTTGCTGAAAGGCCCGACGGGCTGCGGAAAGACGCGGTTTGTCGAATATATGGCGCATCGCCTGGCGCGGCCGCTGATCACCGTGGCATGTCACGAGGACCTTTCGGCGACGGACCTTGTAGGGCGGTTCTTGCTTGAGGGCAACGAGACGGTCTGGCACGACGGGCCGCTGACGGCCGCGGTGCGTGCGGGTGCGATCTGCTATCTCGATGAGGTCGTTGAAGCCCGGAAAGATACCGTCGTTATCATTCATCCGCTGACCGATGACCGCCGACGCCTGCCCATCGAAAAACGCGGCACCGTGATAGAAGCACCGCCGGAATTCATGCTGGTCGTTTCGTACAATCCCGGCTATCAGTCGATCCTAAAAGACCTGAAGCAATCGACGCGGCAGCGTTTCGTGGCGATGGAATTTGACTATCCCGACGCCGAGGCAGAAACCAAGATCGTCGCGAAAGAAGGCGGCATCGACGAAGCGATGGCAGCGGACCTCGTAACCATCGGCCAAAAGGTGCGAAACCTACGCGGCCACGGCCTGGAAGAAGGCGTCTCCACGCGCCTGCTGATCTACGCCGCCCAAATGATCGCCAAAGGCATATCACCCATCGACGCCGCCGAGGTCGCCATCTGCTCGCCCATCACCGACGACCGCGACCTGCAACGCTCGATCCGCGAGATCGTAACGACGATCATTTAAAAATCTGTGCAGATCGAATAAATCCGTGTATTCTAATGACGGTATGACCAATGAAGAGCTGATCAAAGAAATTCCTAATTTGCCGAAAGAGGTGAGACTTCGGATTGAAAAGATCGTCGCTGCTTTTCGTGAAAGATCGAATAAGCCTTCTGAGGATCGATCGAAAAGGACGCCGTTGCAGGACGAACCATTTGTTGGAATGTGGGCCGATCGCGAAGACATGAAAGACCCGGTCGAGTGGGTACGCAATATTCGTAGGACGCAGTGGGATCGAAGCCACCGATGGAAAGAATAATCGTAGATTCAGATATTCTGATATTGGTGTCGAGAAATGACCCAACAGCGATCTCTTTCCTCGACGATCTTGAGCAGTCTCATATTGTAGCCATTAGCGTCGTCACGGCGATCGAGTTGGTGATCGGCAGTCTTAACAGATCAGATCAGGCAGCCATTACAAAGTTCCTACGACGTTATCAGCATATTCACATCGGCGAAGATATTTCTGAATCAGCCCTTAGACTTGTCGAGCGTTACAGTTTAAGCCACGGATTGTTGATGGCGGACGCCTTAATTGCGGCGACTGCGATGGAAAACGACCTAGAACTCATAACGAGGAACAAAAAAGATTTCCGATTCATCGATGGTCTGCGGTTGGTCGATTACCCTTGATCGAAAGCTGCGAACAATTCAACTCTATCAACTCCGAGGCGTGACGACGATCATTTAGGGCTTAAAATCGTGGTAAAATAGAGTTGAAATATGCGTGAAACGACTGCAATCTTCAAAGACGGGCGTACGATCACTACAAGACTTTCAAAATTCGGTGAACGGCCTGATCGCGAATTTGATATTCAGTTCTGGCAGGGACTGAGTTCGGAAGCTCGCGCCAATACCGTTTGGGAGATGGTCGTAGATTACTGGACGATGAAAGGTAAGACGGAGGATGAACTCAGACTTCAAAGATCTGTTGAGAGCGTTCAACGGGGCGGGCGTTGCACACAAAATGAACCTGATAAATAAACAGCATGTTCTCGATAAAAAAGAGAAGTACGAATGATCGTAGTGTGATCTAGACTCGAGATCCGTAATTCGAGTTTTAAGAGTATGGATAGCCGCCAACCTATTTCAAAAGGCCTACTATGTGTATATGGGTTTGTTCTGCTCCTTTGTGCTCAAACAAACTTAGTTGGGCAAAACACTAGATTTGATGATCTTCGTGAAAGGGCAAGGAAGAATGACGTGGAGGCACAGAACGAACTTGGCATTGCTTACTTTGAGGGTACGGGCGTGAAGCGAAATCATCAGCGAGCTGTTTATTGGTTCAGAAGAAGCTCGGAGCTTGGATACGCCATCGGGACGTGCAACCTAGCGCTACACTATTTTCGCGGTTGGGGCGTACCTAAGGATAAGACACTTGGCCTCAAGTATGTTTTCGCCGCGAATGCCTTGGATGGTTTGAAATGCCACCCGTCTGACTTCATTGAGCTTTCGAAGCCGACTGAATGTCAATTGAAGATAGCATGGGATGCAGCCGTGGTCTGGCTACGAGCACGTTCAAGCCTCAAAAACAATTTTGGCGGAAGACCTTGGATGGATGAGAATGGCGATTATCCCATCAATTTAAGGGAAGGAAGTCCAGCTACAAAATTCCCAATCACAATTAAGAAGAAATGTTATTAGATGTAGTTTCTATGCGAGTTTGATCATGCGTACGAAGTTTATTCTGGTCGTCCGCGATAGTGTGTCGCAATTGCACAAAACCTATGCCTTCCGCATTTTCATTGAACCGAACAAAGATCTCGCAGAAATTGTGCCGACGTATGCGCGTTTACTACGTCGATATTGATATTTGTTCAGCACAACACAAAGCCTTTATAATCAACCGAAAATGAACAATACAACAAGGCGCGAGTTTTTGCAGATCATCGGTACGGCTGCGGCCGGTGCGGTTTTGGCACCGAGCGTTTTTTCGCAGCGGCGGGCGAGGACGTGTGTGATCGTCGGGTCGGGGCTGGCGGGGCTTTCGGCGGCGTTGCGGCTGAAGAGTAAAGGCTGGAACGTGACGGTGCTTGAGGCGCGCAGCCGCATCGGCGGGCGTGTGTTTTCGCACGTCATGCCGAACAGCGACGGGCTGATATGCGAGCTCGGTGCGGAATGGGTCGGCGAGAGCCACGAACGCATCATCGAGCTTTGCAAGGAATTCAACATACCGCTGCAAAAGCATCAGTTCGAGGATCATCTGCTTAGGAACGGCAAGCATTCGCGGCCCGGTGCGTGGGATCTGTCGCCGCAGGCAAAGGCCGCTTTTGAAAAGATGATCGCCGGCTATGAAAAGCTGACCGCCGCACAAAAACGCCGCTTGGACAGCAAGGACTGGTGGACGCATCTGGCGGATATCGGCTTTACACGCGACGATCTGCTGCTTCGCGACCTGGCGGACAGCACCGATTTTGGCGAATCGATACGCCACGTCTCAGCATATTCGGCTCTGGCGGAATATGCCGAATCCAGCCCGAAGAATGAGATGGACTATAAGATGACCGGCGGGAATTCACGGCTCGTTGACGAATTCGTCCGACGCATCGGTGCTGAGAATATCAGAACGGGAATGAAGGTCTCGGAGATAAATCAGCGCGCGGGCATCGTAACTGTAAAGGCGGGCGACGAGAGTTTTCGTGCGGACGCCTGCATTTGCACGGCACCGATCGCTTCATTGCGAAAGATCAAATTCAACCCGCCGATGCCCGCCGTGCAGCGGGACGCGGCCGAAAAGCTGACCTACGCACGCATCATAAAAAATTCCGTGCTTTACGAGAACCGATTTTGGAAAGACGACGATTTTTCGATGGTAACGGACACGACATCGCACTATTATTTCCATTCCACGCAGAAACAGGCAGGCACGATGGGAATTTTAACTGCGTACGCTATCGGTGAAAAGGCGGACGTGCTTGCATCGCAGGACGACGCACGGCGAATGAACGTGATCACACGCGACCTTGTTGATTTCGACCCGAATGCGCCGCGGCTGGCAAAGGGCATCGCGTCATACGCCTGGCAGCGTGACGAATACACAGAGGGAGCTTACGCTCTCTATCGTCCGGGGCAGTGGTTCGGCATCCGCCCGATACTTCAGCGTCCGCACGGCAAAGTTCTATTCGCCGGCGAACATCTCGCCGACTGGCAGGGCTTTATGGAAGGAGCCATAAACACCGGCGAAGACGCCGCCGACAGCCTTATAAAATAGACACTTGCAGATCCCGATTCGGCTCTTGTCTCGAATATGAGGCGAGGGCCGTTTTCGATTTAACAAACACTTAACATCGCATTCACACGCCGTTAACTTTCCTGAAATAGCTTCTAACATTGCTGCACATTTTTCGAAACAGATAGACAAGATCATAGGCGTTCTGATAAGGCAACGTGCATATTCCGCCGGGAGGCCAAGACGCGCTAACAACATTTCAGGAGCTACTATTAATGTATTCAAAACAAAGAACCTACGGTATCGTTGCGATCATCCTTCTTGCGGTCTTTGCGCTTCCTTTCGGCGTTTCCGCTCAGTCTGATGCCGGAAGTGCCGGGATCGAAGGTGTAGTGAGAGATCAGGCGGGAGCGGTCATACGAGGGGCTACAGTTGTCATCAGGAATCGCGATACCAATCTGGAACGGACCGTTACCACGAATCAGAACGGGCAGTTCTCGACCAGCGTTCTGCCTGTGGGAAGCTACATCGTCACGGCGAAAAGCAGCGGTTTTGCCGACACTCGGATCAATATCACCCTGACGGTCGGCGAAAGCACGCCCGTTGAGATCCTGATGTCGGTGGAAGGAACCACCGCTGTTGTGGACGTAACCGACAGCAGCGATACGCTCGAGACCGAGACGGCATCGGCGGGAACCACGATCGCACCGAGGCTGGTCGCGGACCTTCCGGTCCGTGGACGCAATTTCACAGAATTCGTCCAACTGACGCCAGCCGTAATTCAGGAAGGCGACCGTGGCGGACTCGTAATTTCCGGCCAGCGTTCGATCAACTCGAACGTCGCGGTTGACGGCGCCGATTTCAACGACGCACTGCAGGGCAACCAACGCGGCGGCAACGAAGCCGTTTTCTTTTTCCCGCAGACGGCCGTTCGCGAATTTCAGGTCGTGCGTTCTGGTGCGACGGCCGAGGTCGGCCGCACCGGAGCCGGATTCGTTAACGCCGTTACGAAATCGGGGACGAACGAGATCAGCGGTGAGGCCTTCTTTTTCAATCGCAACAAACGGCTGACGTCGCCCGATGCATTCGGCCAGGAGCAGGACAACGCACAGAATCAGTTCGGCGGGTCCATCGGCGGTCCGATCGTTCGAAACAAGGTCTTCTACTTTTTCGGCCTCGAGCAGAACTTTTTACGTGTGCCGTTCTTTGTAAAATTCGACACCATTCCCGGACAGGTGGTTCCGGCGAACATTTTGGCCTATGAAGGGCCGGCCCGCGGGACGAACAACCCGACAGCGACGTTCACACGCATCGATTGGGCACTGAATCCGCGGCATTCACTGAACGTACAGCACACGTACACGCGTTTTCGCGGCGAGAATTTCAACTTTGAGAACCCGCGTCAGAATGTAGCGGTCGAGGGCAACTACACCAGAAAGAACACAAGCAACGGCATCAAATCGGGTCTGGTTTCGGTGATAAACCCGAACCTGATCAATGAATTTCGGTTTCAGGTCGCGACGGACAAACGCCTCGAAGATCCGAATACGAATATAGGCCAGGCCGTGATCGCGAACTTTGGCACGCTTGGCGGCGACCGGTCAAGGCCGCGAAGATTTGAGACCGTCAGAACACAGCTGTCCGACAATATCAGTTACGACACCGGCCGAAACAAGATGCGTTTCGGTGTGGATATAAACATAAACCAGGTGCGGCAGCAGCGGGAATCGAACACACAGCCGCGATTCGATTTCGAAAGCCGTACGGTCAGCGGCAATCTGATATCTACATCGCTCGACAACTACCTTAATGGCCGGCCGCGACGATTCCGGCAGACATTTGCTTCGAGCGATCCGAACGATCTCATATACCGCGGTACCGTCAAAGAGTTCGCGTTGTTCTTTCAGGATCGTGTAAAGGTCAGCAGTTCGCTGAACATAAACTTCGGACTTCGCTGGGAAGCACAGATCAATCCGCAGCCCAAGAAGCCGAACCTCGCGATCCCGCAAACAGCACGCATTCCCAACGACGTCTCGCAATGGCAGCCGCGTGCGGGCCTGACGTATGATGTCGGCAATCGCGGTACGACCGTGATACGCCTATCAGCGGGCATTTTCGCAGCTCGAACGCCGGCAAATCTTTTCCAGCGTGTATCGACGAACAACGGGCTCACGGTTAGCGAGGTCGAGATCGCAGAAACTACGGCATGCCGCAACTCAACCGTGGTCAACCTCGCCAACTGCAATCTACGCGGTCCCAATGCGATCGTTACATATCCGAATGGCCTGGTGACGCTGCCTACCAATTTCATTGTAAAGCCGCGAGTATTCGGCTTTGACCCGAATTTCAGGAACCCGAGGTCATTCCAGGCTTCGGCAACGGTCGAGCAGCGTATCGGCTCAGACCTCGTTCTGACCGTCGGCTTCATCAGGCAGTCCACGTGGAACCTGCAGCGAAGGGTCGACCGCAACCTGTTCCCGCCGACACTGCAGGCAAGCGGATTTCCGATATTCTCGACAACGCGTCCGAATACTGCGATAAATCAGCTTGAGATCAACGAATCGTCTGCACATTCCGATTACAATGCGTTGACGGTGTCGCTGCGTCGGCGTTTCGCGAAACGTTATCAGTTCGAAACGAACTACACCTGGGCGAGGAACCGCGACGATGATTCGAATGAGAGGAACTTCTCGCGTCAGCCCACACTCAATCCTTTCAATCTGAAGCTCGAAGCAGGCCCGTCAAAACAGGACGTTCGCCACAACCTGAATGTAAGCGGGCTCGTCGATCTGGGCCGCGGATTCACGCTCAGCGGCATCATCGTTACGCGTACCGGTTTCCCGTACACGGCGGTCATTCAGGATGGTGAGGATTACAGCAACGACCTGAACGATGCCAACGATCGTGCGGTAGTCAACGGGGTCGTATCAGGCCGCAATGCGTTCCGGCAGCCTAATTTCTTCAATCTTGATGTTCGGCTTCTGAAGGCATTCAGGCTTGGCGAAAACAAGCAGCTCGACATTTCTGCTGAGGTGTTCAACGTCACCCGCAATACCAACAAGGGCTTCGGCGTGGATGCGATCAGCAATTTCTGTACGGGAACGCCGTCGCTTGCGAACCCGTCCAATCCGCTGAACATCACGTGTCCGACCGGGCTTTTCCCGTCGGTACTCGCCGATGTGCCGTACTCGGCACCGTCAACTGCAAGATTCGGCGGTCCGCGGCAGGTCCAACTCGGGGCACGATTCCGCTTCTAGTCAACAGACCTCTTTCATCTCCGCTCGCCCTGATATTCATCAGAATGTCAGGGCATTTTTCTCTCCGAAACAATTCACATACTTTTATCAGCGATTTAACTTCTCATTAACCCGGCAGGCATATTCTCTCATTTGCTTTCAAGGAATCTTAGGGAGAACGAGCGTATCGGCCAGAAAAAAAGAGCTGATAACGTATGGCTCTAAACAGTTTAATATCAATAGTTTCCAAATAGGAGTAACCATGAGATCGAGTATCTTTTCATTGATCCTGGCATTCGCTGCAATTGCAATATTCACACCTGCGGCGCAAGCTCAGGCAACAGGCACATTGACCGGGACGGTCCGCGACGCGAACGGTGCCGTCATACAGGGAGCGGCCGTTGCCGTACGCAATTCAGCAACAAATTTGATCCGTAATGTCGTGACCGACACCGACGGACGCTGGACTGTCAACGTCCTGCCCGTCGGCATCTATTCAGTTTCCTATGAGAAGGAAGGCTTCAAAAAGGCCGTAAGCGGCAACATAGAGGTGGAAGCATCGGTAATTCGAACGGTTGACGTCACCATAGACGTCGGTATTTCCGATGTGTTCGTCGATGTGTTGGCGGAGCAGCCGCTCGTTCAGGCGGAATCGCCCGCAATTTCGCGGCAGATCAGCGGTGAGCAGCTGATCAGGACGCCGACATCGACACGCAGCTTCACGGGCCTGCTTGGCTCCGAAGCCGGCGTGTCGTCGGAACTCGCACCCGTAGGTGTGAACGGCAGCGGCAATATCTCGCCGTCTGTGAACGGTACGCGAACGACATCGACCAGCCTGTTTTTCAACGGCGTGGATGCGACCAACATCACAAGCAACGAGGGTTCGCTGAACGACAACATCTCGCCCGCACCCGAGACGCTGCAGGAAGTAAAGCTCCAGACATCGCTCTACGACGCATCGACTGGTCGTAGCGGCGGCGGCAATTTCCAGCTTGTCACTAAGTCGGGCGGCAATAACGTCAATGGCTCGGCCTATTATTATCTGCAAAACAAGCGGTTCAATTCGAACGAATTCTTTCTGCAGGAAAGCGGCAACGAAAAGCCGCAGGCTGACAGAACTGAATTCGGCTTTACTTTGGGCGGCCCCATAAAGAAGGACAGGGCTTTCTTTTTCGGCGGATATCAGTTCACTGACGCAAAAACCGGCCTCGTATCGACAGCACGTACACGAACCATTCTGCCGCTCGCGATGACAGTGCTCGGCACCGACCGTTCGAAAGCTGCGTTGGCCGCCGCGTTCAACCAATTCAATGGTTGTGCAGGAGCGAACTGTCTGACCGCGGCGGACATTTCGGATGTTGCATTCAGGATATTCAATCTTCGCAGCCCCGTGACCGGCGGTTTCTATCTGCCGACGCCGACGCTGTTTCGTCCACTGGGAATAGTCGATCAGACGGGAACAGGTTCGTTCCAGTTCGGCAATTTCCCGTCGATCGCAACACGTACCATCCAGCGAAATAATCCGCTTATCGAAGTGATATCGGTGGAGCCCTCATCCTTCCGGCAGCATCAGTTCACGACACGTCTGGACGGACAGATAACAGAGAAGAATAATCTTAGCGGAACGTTCTTCTTCTCAAATTTCCCGGGCCTGGATTCGTTCCCCGATCCAAGTTCGCTCGTTTCGCCGACCACGCTTCGCAAGAACGACCGGAACCGAACGCTCTCGATCGGTGACACGCATATCTTCTCGCAAAACGTGGTCAACGAAGTAAGGTTCGGATACTATTATCTGAACAATACACGCAGCCTGACCGAGGATTTCTCGACCGGTGATTTCACCAATGCGTTCATCGGCGTGACCAACCCGGCGTCAACCTTTGACAACAGCGTCGCAACGACGCGGCTTGGCCACTACATCGGCCGCAACAACATCGCAAATTTCTCGTTCGGCGGCCCGAATGACTCATTTAACCGCCGCAAACAGACAACTTGGAGCATCAGCGACAACCTTAGCTGGACGGCAGGAAAACACAGCATCAAATTTGGTGGTGAATTCAAACAGCACCGTTACGACACCGACCTGCCCGAAGAGCAAGCGACCGAGTTTGAGAAGTTCGATTCCTTCACGCAGCTATTGACCGGCAACGCGACCGAAGCTGACACACAGTACGGCATTACGGACAAGAGCTTTCGCTTCCGCGACCTCGGCTTCTACTTCACCGACAATTGGAAGGTCACACGAAAATTGACGGTGAACGCAGGTGTCCGATACGAGCTGTTCATGTGGCCCGAGGAAAAGAACGGCCGCATCGGCAACTTTGACCTCAAGCCGTGGTTACCGTGTTTTGCTCCGACTGGCGGCACAAATGCACTTTGCGACAACCCTTCTTCGGGATTCATCGTGCCGAAAAATGTCGCCAGCACCGGTAACGCCGTCGTTGACGGTGCCATCAACGCGACGCAGGTGGTCGACAGCAAACATACGCTAAACGGACAGGACCTTAACAACATTGCTCCGCGTGTCGGTTTTGCATACGCATTCAATGATCGTGTGGTGGTTCGCGGCGGATTGGGAATGTTCTTTGACCGTCCGTCGGCCGCCTTCATCAACACGATATTTTCTAACTATCCGTTCCTTCGCGAGGTAGAGATAACGGTGCCGAGCGGCAACGTAAGCATTCCGACGGCATTTTCGGGTGTTCCGACGAACATCCCGCTAAATCAGTGGCTGCCGTTCCGTATTGTCCGTGCGACAGGCGTGAACGGGGCTTACCAGATCCGCGATAACACGCCTGTATTCGTAGATTCGCGGGGTGTTCCGCAAAACGCTCCGGGCTTTACCTGCGATCCGCTGACAGGGAACGGATGTATTCGCGGCAACATTGCTGAGACATTTGAGTTTCGTGCAATCGACCGCGATCTGAAGACGCCTTATGTCCATCAATGGAACGTCGGCGTTCAATACGAATTCCTGAAGGACCTGATGTTCGAGGCACGCTACGTCGGCACCAAAGGCAAGAACCTGCTGATCGCAAGAGCACTTAATCAGGGCTTTGACCTGAACGACCCGAATACGCCGGACCACATCTTCGAGCGGTTCAATCAGGCATATGTTGCCGCAGGCTCACCGAACGGCCCGCTGAATGCCGGTTCGACGGCCCGTGCACGAGGGCTCGGGCGTGCGTTCGGCTTTCTTAACACTGTCACTAATCAGACAGATCTAAACCTCTCGTCGGCAAATGGGACGATCATCAACTTTGAGGCCCGTGTGCCGATCCTCGGCTTCAACGTGCCTGAGGCGTTGCTGCTGGAATCAAAAGGCAGTTCGGATTATCACGGAGGACAGTTCAGCCTGACGCGGCGTATGTCAAAAGGGCTACAGGCAAACGTGTCCTATACGTTCTCAAAGTCGATCGACACCATGTCAACCGATCCCGGCAGTACCGCGGGCAGTGGAAAACCCGACGTCCCTAACAGCGGCTTCATCGCACAGGGCGATTCGAACAACCTTGCAAACAACAAGGGGCTCTCGGATTTTGATCGGACGCACCGCTTCAGCACAAACTTCGTTTGGGAGGTCCCGAACGGCAGCAGCCGCAGCAGGCTGACGAACGGCTGGGTCATCAGCGGCTTCTATCAGTGGCAGTCGGGATCGCCGTTCACGGTATTCGCTTCCGAGCCTGAGATCGCGAACGCGTCGCAGTTGACGAGCGTTACGCGCGGTGCGGGCGGCCTCTATCGTGCGGGATTCGGCAGGCCGAATATCACGTGTTCGGCAGATCAGGCGATCGGCAATTACAGCACCGGCGATCTGAACGTGATCAACAGCGGATGTTTCGCATCGGCTTTTGGAGGATGGGGAAATCTGGGGCGTAATACGTTCCGCGGCCCTTCGCAGAACCGTTTCGACGTGAGTTTCGGCAAGAACACCCGTATCAACGAGCGTATGAGCTTTGAGGTCGGTTTCGATCTCTTCAACATATTCAACACGATCAACCTCGGCAACCCGAACAGCGACCTGCAGGATTCTGTTGATTTCGGCCAGATCACGAACACTGTTGGTGGTCCGCGTGTCGGACAGTTCCGTGCCAAGTTCCGCTTCTAAAAACTCCCTCGGTTGAGAAACTGAAAGAGGCTGCCTGAACCGGCAGCCTCACTTTTTATTACCAGTTACCGTAATTATCTAACGGCCTGAATTCAGCAGCCGCTCACGCGGGTCGTAGGGGTTAGCGAGGTAGCGTTTTACCGCTTCCTGAGCGTTGTCATAATTGTCGCCGCCGGTTTCCGCACGCTTGTACGCCGCCACGGCACGCACACGGTCGCCCTTCGCGTCATATGCATTTCCCATTTTGATGAACGACCAAACCTCCAGCCACGCGGGGTTGAGGTTGCCGGACAATGATGCCTTGAAATTGTCTATCGCCACATCATAGTTTCGCTGTTCGAGGAACAGCAGGCCGAGGTGGTAATAGATCCAAGAATTCGAACGGTCCAGCTTTAGTGCCGCTTCGAATTGCTGCTGTGCCTCGACGTAATTGCCTTCTTTGAACTGCTCGATACCGCGGCGGGCGATCGACGAAACGCGAAGCTCCGGCGAGATACGCAGCAGGCGAAACCCCGGATCGATGATGACGGCGATCGGTTTACCGTTGGTTTCGATGCGGAAATCGGCGCTTGCCTCGTCGATGCGGAGCGTTTCGGTGTGCAGCCCTTCTTCGCCTTCGGAACGAAGCTGTATTTCGACGGGCAGACGCAGATTGTCATAATTCTGTTTCACTGTACCGCGGGCGACGAATTTACCGGCACGTGTACGCAAGATCTCGTAATCTGCCGTGAATTCAGGAACGCCCGTGCCTTCGACCCAGCGTGCGAAAAAGTAACGCATATTCTGGCCGGCGATCCGCGTTGTCAGGCGTTCAAAATCGTCGATCCCTGCGTTCTTTCCCCGAAATTCAGCGAGATATGTGCGAAGCAGGTTTTCGAATTTTGCTTCGCCGAGCGTGTCACGGAGCAGTTTGAAGACAAAAGCTCCTTTGCCGAACATTATGTATTGATAGGCGGTGCTTTGGTCATCCAGGTTAGCCGGAGCACGAAGCAATGATGCAGTCTGTTCGAATGTGAGCGACCGTTCGAGCAGCTCGCGGCGGAGCTGGTCCAGTTTTGCGGGTTCCAGGCCCGCTTCGCGCAATGTGAATGCACTGTATTCCGCGAGCCCCTGCGAGAGCCATACGTCGTCAAAAGAACGCAGTCCGACTGTCATTCCCCACCATTGATACGCTGCCTCACGCTGCAGTCGTGTGAGCGTTACCTCGCGTGCCTCATCAAACTGACGGCCGCCGACAAACAACATTCCGGGCGCCGAATAAAATTCGAGGCTCTCGTCATCTATCTGAACCACCTTGAGCGTGTTTCCGGTCGCAGCCGGCCCGAAACGCCGCGTGTATTCCGACATCGCCCGGCCGAGCGTCTCACCGTATCTGGCCACTTGGTCGTCAGTGCCGGGGCGTGTGTAAAATATGATCTCCTGTTCGGCCAGCCGAAGCGACCGTGGTGAAAAACGCGTGTAGGCGATATTGCCGGGAAGCGACGGCGATGTCTGAACAAAGCGGTATTTACCTGCGGCCGCAGGCATTTGCGTATCGGAAAATCCTGCTACCTGATATCCTGTGGGCAACGAGATCGTAACGTCCGACGTCGCCAGGTCCGCCGCGTAATCATTGAAAGGAAACCAGCGTGCCGCATACATCAGATAGCCTAGATCATTGCCGATGAATGCAAGCCGTTTCGCAAGCAGCGGACCGCCGGCAGGTCCATCCAAAACTCCAGAATACTTGAAACGCAAAGTAACGGGTGCTCCCTTTGTTGCTGTTTCTCCGATGTCAACACGGACGTGCGGGCCGAGGTCGCTTGCGTTGGTTGGATCTTGAACGAACGTCACGGGATTCTGCGGCGGTGCCGGCTGTGCGCCGCGAGGCGGCGTTCGCGGTGTCGGCGTCGGAACGGCACCGGGCGTGATCTTTGTGATCGTGTCGACCTTTAGCGAGCCGTTGAGTTCGAAGGCGAACGAACGCGAGTCCTCAAGCGGCACAAATGTGACATCAGCGGTCGCGGTGATCCGGCGGTCATTCGGGCTCAAGCTGGCGTCGATGACGTAGCTCTGAACGTCAAAAGGCGTCCGCTTTACAGCCTGAGCGGAAACGCCGGCGGCCATCGCCGCGATCATTATCAATATCGAAAATCTTGTCTTCATTTTTAGGATCCAATAAACGCTTATTAAATACGGTCTTTAAGATGTTTTGCGCGTCGATATCGTTTGCCCGATGCGCCATACGGCGTTATGTTTCAAAGTCCACAGAAACGGCGCGTTCGGCTATTTCGCGGCCGACTGCCACGACCTTTTGATGTTCGGGATGCACGGTATAGTTTTCAAGAGCATCGCGACCTGTGAATTTGATGACAAGTCCCGTATCAAAAGAACGGTCAAGTCCCAGGAAATCGGCTCCGACGTCGAGGCTTTCGATGCCGGGGACGATATCGCCCAGTGCACGCAAATTCGCGATGTGCTCCGCCCTCATTTCGGGTGTGGTTTCAGGTTTGTATTTCCAACAGACAATGTGGATCAGCATTTATTCTTCAGTCTCGCACCATTCTTTAGTTGCTTTGTGACGATATTCGAACATCTTCTCGATCCGCGGCACGATGAAGAGCGGTGCCGCAAGGTCGCCGATGAACGAGAGCGGCGGTTCGAAGTCGATCTCGTCGCGAAGCACGGCTCCATCTGCGTGCGGTTCGACGATGTGTTTATGCCGCCACGAGGCAAAAGGCCCCGAAATTTGTACGTCCTCGAACATCCGCGGCGGATCGTATGCCGTGTGCTCGGCCACCCAACGCGTCGGCACGATGCCGAACAGCTTTTGTTCGATTATCGCACGCGAACCGACCTTTGATATATCTGCGCGCTGAACGATCTTTGCATCTTCCCACGGCGGAACGAGCCGGTCGAATGCATCGTCGAGTTCGTGAAACGCGAAAACGCGTTCCGGCGGAGCATGAATGACTGTTTCCTTTATATACTTCATACGTCACGTTTTCTTGGCGGACTTTGCGGCAAACGTCCGCGGGGTCGTTCAGGTTTCAAACGCATACACTCGGCCTCCCGCAAAGCCGCGAAGCTGCAAAGGAACCGCAAAGAAAACTGTTCACGATCACCGTGTGAAACTGTCTCCTTGGCGCCTTTGCGAAAGAACTTTGCTCCTTTGCGGGAAAGATCCGCCGAATCATCCAAGTATCAAGAGCAAATGCTCGACTTTCCCGCCAAGCCGCATAGCCGGAAATTGCTACCGCGTGCAACCGAAACCGCACCTCGCGGCGAATATACTAATATCTGTTTCGCACGAAACGCGACGGCGGATTGATATGATAAACGATTTCTTCAAGCCACTCGAAAATTTCGCTTCGTCGGCCCTCGACGGCATCACAGGAATGTTCGCTCCGGAAAAGCCTCTGCGGACGGAATACGCGAGCGACGAACTCCGACTGCCGGATGCATTTTTCGCTCAGCCGGACGCACAGACCGAATGGTGGTATTACACAGGCCATTGCGAAACGGCGAGCGGCAGAAAATTCGGCTTTGAACTCGTCTTTTTCAAACGCCGCACGGACCTGGACAAACTAAGCATCGTGCCGATGTCGCTGCTGGCAAATCCGATCTACGCGGCTCATTTTGCCGTAACGGATATTACACGCGGGCTGTTCCAATACGATCACATACGCAGTTTCGGCGGGGCGTTGGACATACCCGTCGCGATGAGCGAGCGTTTGTTCGACGTGCAGATGGGCGATTGGTCCGTTCGCGAGGTCGGCGGGAAACACGTCCTGCACGCCACGCTCGACGGCGTTGTATTCGACGCGATCCTGGAACCCGCAAAACCGCTTATCCTCAATGGCGACGACGGCAACGGCGTCAGCCGTAAGATGAAGGGCGTCTCACGGCATTTTTCGTACACGCGTATGAACGCCGGCGGCACCATCACCACGATGGGCCGCACGGAAAATTTCACGGGCTCGGCGTGGATGGACCGCGAATACGGCGCGTGGGAACAGACGAATTGGGATTGGTTCAGCATACAGTTCGACGACCGGACCGAGCTGATGATCTATCAATTCAGGACCGACGGCGGCGAGGCGAACGGTGATTCGACAGGCACTTTTGTTGACGCCGACGGCAATTGCAGATATCTCACGCGTGCGGAATTCGAGATCGAAACTCTGGGTAAGTGGAAGGGCTATTCGACGGGCGTCGAATATCCGAGCGGCTGGCGTGTTAGAGTTCCTTGCCTCGACATCGACATCGAGGTAAAGCCAATGCTGAAAGACCAGGAACTCGACACACGCGGGACGACGATGGTCGTCTATTGGGAAGGTGCATGCAGCGTCGCGGGGCGAAAAGCGAGCGGCGACATCACAGGAAATGCCTATGTCGAGCTGGTCGGCTATGACCGGACGCACGAAGAACTCGACGTGATGACGTTTCTTTTCAAAGACCCGCTGCGGCGCGTGTCAAGAATGTTCTAGCTCAGCCGCGAGGTGTTCGTTCAGCAGACGCCAGACCTTTTCGAGGTGACGCTGTTCGACGCGGATGCTGCCGACCGAAAGCCGCAGCGTATATTTGCCGTTGAGTCTTGTGTGCGACAAGTACGCCTCACCTGAGGCGTTGATGGCGTTCATGATCCGCTCGTTGAGCGCGTCGAGCTCGGCGCCAGACATTCCGGCTGGTTTTGCTCGGAAGCAAACGAGTGCAAATGGCACCGGAGCCATCATCTCAAAATCGTCGGACGCATCGACCCATGACGCGAAAAGCTCGGCGAGGCGGCAGTGTTCGCGGATGCGTTCCGTCAGGCCGCGGACGCCGAAATAGCGGATCACGAACCATAGCTTCAGCGCACGAAAACGCCGTCCCAACTGAATTCCGTAATCCATGCCGTTCTTTACGGCCGGTTCGTCGTTCGTTTTCAGATACTCGGCGACCAGCGAAAACGCACCTTTCAGTTCGCTTAGGTCGCGGCAATAAAGCACCGACAGATCGAACGGCGTGAAGAGCCATTTGTGCGGATTGAGCACGATGGAATCGGCGCGTTCCCAACCCGTGAATTGCGGATCGCGGATCGCGGAGTGCGGATCTTCTTTCAGTTCACGGCTTGTAAAAAGGTGTCGTTTCTCAGGCAGCAGAGCCGCGGGCCCGGCATAAGCGGCGTCAACGTGCAGCCAGATGCCGTATTTTTCGCAGATGTTTGCGATGGCATCGACGGGATCGACGCTCGATGACGATGTCGTGCCGATGGTCGGTATGACGCAGATCGGAATGTAGCCTGCCTCGATGTCTTCTTCGATCGCGTCGGCGAGGAGTTCCGGGATCATCTCAAAGCGATCGTTGCAGCCGATCTTTCGCAGGCCCTGCAGGCCGAGGCCGAGCGTGATGCAGGATTTGTCGATAGACGAATGCACGTGTTCCGACGTGTAAACGCGGAGCAGCGGCAGATCGCCGCGGCCGGACGTGCCGAGTTCGCGGATCTGCAGGCCGGCGCGTTCGCGGGCGGCGGCGATGGCATGCATCGTCGAAACCGACGCCGTGTCGTAGATGATGCCTTCGAATTGATCCGGCAGGCCCAGCATCTGCCGCAGCCAATCGAGCGTGACATCCTCTAGCTCGGTTGACGCAGGCGACGTACGCCAGAGCATCGCTTTCATATCGAATGCGGCCGAGAGCATCTCGCCGAAAATGCCGACCGAGCTGGTCGATGTCGAAAAGAGCCCGTGAAAATTCGGGTGATTCCAATGCGTGACGGCGGGCAAGATGAGTTTATCGACATCAGCGAGTGAACTTGCAAAATCCTCACCTTCTTCGGGCGGCGACGCCGGAAGATTCTCCGTCAGCCAACCGGGCTCGATCTGCGAGAGCACGGGATACTCTTCGAGATGTTCGAAATATTCCGCGATGCGGTCAACCATCGCATAGCCGTGGCGACGAAATTCGTCTGCAGGCATATCGCCGAAAGTCGTCTTGTTATTTTCGCTCATTTTTCTTTGTGATTTTACCGCGTTCGGGGCTCGACAACCTACCCAAATGGGTTATAATGCAACGGTAATTTTCATATGCGGAACTCTTATTCTCCCGGCGCATTGCGGCTCCCCGTGTAATTTTCGGCGACGTTCCGCCTGATGAACATGATACCGATACCCCAATTTTCAGAGGTAAAAATGAATAATAAGTTCGGCCGATTTCTGACCGGTTTGGTTTTTTCTATTTTGCTTCCTGCGGCGGCATTCGCCCAGGAAAAAGGGCTCGACGAGAGAATTGACGAGGCGTTCAAGCCCGTCGCTGACGGCTTTGAGGCACTTGTTTTTTACGCTGCCCCGCTTCCTGCACCTTTCGATCTGCCGATCGTTCTCTATTTGCTGATCTTTGGGGCTTTGTTCTTCACAATTGCGTTCGGGTTTGTGAATATATTGCGCTTCCCGCTGGCGATCAATGTGGTCCGCGGGAAATACGATGAGATCGAAATGGCAGCCGATCCGGACCACGAAGAGCCGCACACGGCGGTCGAAAAGCCGGACGTTTATGTGACCGAAGAGGGCGACGTCAAGCGCACGATCCGCGACGAAGGCCAGCACGGCGAGGTCAGCCATTTTCAGGCACTTGCGACGGCGGTTTCGGGCACGGTCGGACTGGGGAACATCGCCGGAGTCGCTATCGCGGTCGGCATCGGCGGCCCGGGTGCGACATTCTGGATGATCATCGCCGGTTTGCTCGGCATGTCGTCGAAATTCGTCGAATGTACGCTCGGTGTGAAATACCGCGACATCGATTCGGACGGAACCGTACACGGCGGCCCGATGTACTATCTGTCACGCGGATTCCAGGACCTTAAGATGGGCGGCTTTGGAAAGCTGCTGGCTGTCATTTTCGCAGTCTTCTGTATCGGCGGTTCGCTTGGCGGCGGCAACGCTTTCCAGGCGAATCAGGCGACTACCCAGATCACAACTATGCTCGGCATCGGCAGCGGCGGAGCTGCAAGAACGCTGATAGGCCTGGTCATGGCAGTTCTTGTTGCGGTTGTCATCATCGGCGGTATCAAACGCATCGCCAAGGTAACTGACAAGCTTGTGCCGCTGATGGCAATTGTTTACATCCTCGCCTCGCTTGTGATCATCTTTGCTCACTTTACCGAGATCCCGACGGCGATCGGAATGATCATTTCAGGTGCATTCACGCCTGAGGCCGGCGTCGGCGGCGTGGCGGGCGTTATCATTCAGGGCTTCCGCCGTGCGGCGTTCTCGAACGAGGCAGGTGCCGGTTCCGCGGCCATCGCCCACTCGGCCGTGAAAACAAAGTACCCGGCGAGCGAAGGGCTTGTCGCACTGCTCGAGCCGTTCATCGATACGGTCGTGATCTGTACGATGACAGCGATCGTGATCGTTCTATTCAATATGAAGGGCGATTTCTTCGTTTACGGCGGCGAGATGCTCAATGGTGCCCGAAGCGTCGTTATCGAAGGCCAGGCGGTGAACGGCGTCGATTTGACGGCTCGTGCTTATAACGATGTGCTGCCCGGCTTCAACATCGTTCTGACGCTTGCTATCGTGATGTTCGCTTTCTCTACGATGATCTCGTGGTCTTATTACGGGCTGCAGTCTTGGAAATATCTGTTCGGCCGGTCGAAGGCCGCCGACCTGACGTTCAAGGTACTCTTCTGTCTGTTCGTCGTCATCGGTGCAGCGGCATCGCTCGGTTCGGTTCTTGCCTTCTCTGACGCGATGATCCTGGCGATGGTCTTTCCGAACATGATCGGCCTGCTGTTCCTTTTCCCGAAGGTGCGTGAAGAGCTGAACCGGTACCTTTCGGCGATCTCTAAATCGTAGAATAAACAGGAGTTACAGCATTAGTTAGAGGCCCTCGCAAATTGTTTGCGGGGCCTCGTTTTTTTTGTTGCATTGCACAAAAATCTGTGCATAATCTCATCTGATTCGAGCCTTTCGGCGCGTGTACAAACCTGTATTGCGTTAAAGCTTCGGTCTACGTCAAAGCCCTTTTGCCTGCGTAGATACTGCCATCTCCTCAACGCGTTCAGTGCCTCTCACCTCCACCGAATTCCCCGAAATCAATCCTAGATCTCGGAGGTGACCATGTCACTCTTTGCAACTAAATCGATCGATAAGATCATCGCCGAAGCTAAAGAGACCGGCGAACATACGCTAAAGAAGACCCTAAGTGCGCTAGACCTAACCATGCTTGGAGTAGGAGCGATCATAGGGACGGGAATTTTCGTTCTGACCGGACAGGCTGCAGGCAAACATGCCGGGCCTGCCGTCGTAATTTCAATGATCGTTGCGGGCATCGCAAGCGCGTGTGCTGCGTTATGTTATTCGGAATTCGCATCCAGCATCCCGATCTCGGGTTCGGCTTACGCATACGGCTACGGCACGTTGGGTGAGTTCATCGCATGGATCATCGGTTGGGACCTCATACTTGAATACGCGTTCGGAGCTGCCACGGTCGCCGTCGGCTGGTCCGGCTATGTCGTCAGTCTTTTCCGCGACACTATCGGCATCAATTTCCCGCTTGTTCTCAGCGCTCCGCCCGGAGTTCCGATACTGGATTCTTCAGGCAACACTATTGCGACCGGCGTATTCAATTTGCCGGCGTTTCTAATTGCGATCGCGGTCACTCTCCTTTTGATCCGCGGAATAAAGGAATCCGCAAGCTTCAACTCGGTGATAGTCGTGGTGAAGGTACTTGTCGTCGTGCTCTTCATTATTGCAGGCATCGGATTCGTCAGCACCGAAAATCTCGGTGTAGGCTGCACGGTCGGATCGCCGGGTTGTGCGGAATTCATGCCGTTTGGTTTTAGCGGCGTTATTACGGGTGCGGCAGTAATATTTTTTGCTTATATCGGATTTGACGCCGTTTCGACGGCCGCACAGGAAGCCAGGAACCCGCAAAGAGATATGCCGATAGGCATCTTGGGCTCGCTGGCCATATGTACGGTTCTCTACATCTTGGTGGCCGGAATAATGGTCGGGCTGGTTGATTATAAACTGCTTACCAATGCTGCGGCTCCGATAGCTACCGCAATTGACGCCGCCCGCGATCAGGCCGCCGGAACCACGATGGGATCCATACTTATCGCGTTTCCGACGATCATCAAGGTCGGTGCGGTGCTCGGCCTGAGCTCAACGATGGTCGTGATGGTAATGGGACAGCCGCGGGTCTTTTATTCGATGTCTAAGGACGGTCTGCTTCCCGCGTGGGCTGCCAAGGTACATCCTAAATTTCAGACACCGCATATCACCACCGCGATCACGGGAACTATCGTCGCCCTGCTCGCCGGATTTGTGCCGATACATCTTCTTGGAGAACTCGTCTCTATCGGAACCCTTTTCGCGTTCGTTATTGTAGGGACCGGCATCATCATCCTGCGGTCGTCAAACCCGGCGCTTCACAGGCCGTTCAAGGTCCCATTCTCACCGGTCATTCCGATAGCAACGGTATGGATAGCGGCCTTTTTGATGAATAATCTGCCGCTCGACACGTGGCTGCGTCTGATCGTTTGGATGTCGATCGGTCTGGTGGTTTATTTCGCGTACAGTTATAAGCACAGCAATCTGGCGAAAGTGACCGATGCAGAAGCGGCTGCGGCGACGCCTGCGGACTACAAGCCGCCGTTCGCGGCCATGGTGGCTATCGGCGGTGCGGTTTTGCTGACAGTATGGCAGGTCGAGTTTTTCCTTCCGAATACGACTTGGCTGGATACCGCTGTGCGTTCCTTTGCGTGGCTAACGACCGGAGTACTCGTCACTCTGCTAATGTACGGCAAGTCGGACAGACAGGGCGGCCGAACAGACTCGGTCAGGAACATCGGCCTTATTGCGTCGGTTATAAACTTGGCGGCATGGGTGGCAATGTTCTACTGGTTCCTGACGCACTGGGCTGATTTTCACACGAAGTGATCACCCGACGCAGCATTAAGAGAAATGCCGCAGGGTTCGCCGAGAGAAATAATTTCGGTATACTCTGTGGCATTCCTTTATGTTGAAGACGCTACCAAAGTGGCTTATCACCGTCGCATCAGGCCTCTTGATCGTCGCTTTTCCGGCTCCTGAAGGCATCACCCAAGAGGCCTGGACGCTGCTGGCCGTTTTCATAGCGACCATCGTCGGCTCGATAGTCCAGCCGCTGCCCGGTGCGGCGATGGTGCTGGTCGGCGTGATCGCGACCGTCGTTTTCGGTGCGCTGAAACCTGCCGAGGCGTTAAAGGGCTATTCCGAACCGGTCGTTTGGCTCGTTCTGGCGGCGTTCTTTCTATCGGTCGGGATGATAAATACGGGACTCGGCCGACGTATCGCGTTGCTTTTCATAAGGGCGATCGGCCGAAAGACCGTCGGCCTGAGCTATGCGCTGATCGGGACGGACTTCGTGCTGGCCTCGATGATACCTTCGAACGCGGCACGCAACGGCGGCGTCATACTGCCGATCGCACGCAGCATCTGCGAAACGTACGATTCGCGGCCCGACGACGGCACCGCGGGACGGTTGGGAACTTATCTGATGTCGCTGCTGTATCAGGCGGACGTGATCATCTGTGCGACGTTCATCACGGGACAGGCGTCGAACATCATCATCGCCGACCTGGCGCAAAAGAACGCCGGCGTCACGATAGGCTACGCGGGCTGGTTCGCAGCGGCGATCGTGCCGGCCATCGTGTCGCTGATACTCGTGCCGTGGATGATCTTTCGCGTGTCGCCGCCCGAGGTCAAAGAGACGCCCGAGGCGGCCGAATTTGCAGCCGCCGAACTCGAAAAGCTCGGCCGCGTAAAACGAAAGGAATGGCTGATGCTGGCGGTGCTTGTTTCAGTCGTCGTCGCTTGGACGACGAAAGATCACCTTCATACGCTCGATACGGCGATCGTCGCGATGGCGGGCATCTGCGCTCTGCTTGCGTTTCGCGTGATCGATTGGCCTGACCTGATGGGCGAGCGAAATGCGTGGTCTGTGTTCGTCTGGTACGGCGGTCTCGTCAATATGGCGAACGCACTGAGCAATACGGGCCTGACAAAATTATTCGCAGATTCGGTCGGCGGCTACACGGCCGGAATGTCGTGGGTCGTCGCCCTCGCGCTTCTGGCTCTCGTCTATTTTTATACGCACTATCTGTTCGCTTCGATCACGGCACACGTGCTTGCGATGTTCGTGCCGTTCCTCGCGGTAACGGCGGCCGCGGGAGCACCGGCAGGGCTCGCGGTGCTGCTGCTCGCATATTTCTCAAACCTCAATGCCGGCCTGACGCATTACGGCACCACGCCCGCACCGATCTATTTCGGCACCGGCTATGTCAAACAAGGCCTTTGGTGGAAGATCGGCCTGATCGCGTCGGTCATCAACATCGCCGTCTGGTCAACGCTCGGCCCGCTGTGGTGGAAGCTGTTGGGATGGTGGTAGGAATAAGTAGAGGGTGGAGAGTAAAGAGTAGAGAGTGGGAAGAAAAAAGGCCGTCGCGATGGACGGCCTTACAAGTATATTCTGTCCGGTAATTAGTTGAGTCCTGACTGCAGCTGCTGAGCCTGTGCGTCGATCTTTGCAAGTGCGGCATCGTAAATGACGATCTTGCCGGCAGTTTCCAATCGCTGACGTGCAGCGGCAAGGTAGTCGTTGAATAGCGTCGCACGCTTGCGGCCCAGCATCTGGTCCATGATGCCGGAACGCTGCGTCGCAAAATCCTCACTCTTCGGATCTTCGCGTTTTGTCACACCGACGATCATTTGATTGTCACCGATCTTGACCGGATCTTTCATGACGTCGCCTGACTTCATGGCAAAGATAGCCTTTTCGAGAGCCTCGCTCGTTCCCGCGGACGGGCCTTCGCCTACGGGTGAACCGAGAACGAAATCCTTCTGATCCTTTGCGGTAACGCCGTTTGCCGAGGCGATCGAGTTGAGCCCTGACGCCGTGCCGGCACCCTGTGCGATCTTCTTTGCGATCTCGTCTATCTGAGCGCGAGCTTTGTCGAGTTTTACTACATCAACGACCTTTGAGCGGACCTCTTCGAATTCAGCGTCACGCGGCTCTTTCTTATCGACCAGCGTCGGGATAGCAAAGCCGTTCTGTATCGGCGTGCGTTCGCCGATGTCGCCGACGTTCTCGAGCGGAGCGATGCCTTCTTCAAACTGCGGCGAGGTGCCGATCTCAGGCACGTCATCGCCCGGCTTGACGTAGCCGGTCTCACGTATCATCTCCGCCACGCTCATGTTGGCCTGCGACGCAAAATCCTGAGCCGTCTTGTTGATGTCCTTGTTCTCTTTCAAGGCGTCAACAACCTTTTGTGCAAGTTCCGCGGCCGCTGTGTAGGCTCGGCGGTTTCTAAGGCTGACCTCGAGCTCTTTACGTGCCTGTTCAAACGTCTTCGGTATCTCTTCACCGCGTCGGAGGATGAAATAGCGGCTCTGATAAAGAATAGGTTCACTTACCTCGCCGGGCTTCATCTTCAAGAGCCTCTGATACGGGTCATCGGGCTTTGCAGGATTCTCACGCACCGGGCCGCTGAGTTTTCCGCCGCCGGACGCGGTTGCGGGATCTTCGGAATAACCTTTTGCAATATCCGCGAAACCTGCCTCTGTCACTTCTTCGCCGTCCTTTTTCAGCCGCTGGATGATCTCATTGGCACGCTGAAAAACCTCTCCTTCCTGATCTGGCCTGTTAACGCGAAGCACTATCTGCTGGCCGTTCGCGCCGGAGATCTTCTTGTCAGCCGGCAGAGCGTCATATTCCGCACGCAGATCCGCTTCGGGCAGCTGCAGCTTTTCGCCGATCTTGTTCGTATTTACAAAGATATACTTGATCTTCTTCTGCGGAACGTTGATGTAATAGCTTGCCTTGTTCTTTTCGAAATAATCACGCAGCTCAGCCTCGGTCGGGGTGATGCCCTTTGCCAGCTCAGACGGATTTATCGAAACATAAACGAGATCGAATTTTGTGTTGCGGCGGTTGAATTCCTCCAGAACGGCCTCTTCCGAAACGGTAACACCGGAGGTGACGAATGCTTCCAGCTTTCTTGAACTCAGGCTGTCGCGGACGCTTTGCTCGTACATCGAGATGCTGCCGAACTGTTCCGTCACATTCTGTTCATAACGTGCCTGATCAAATGGTTTTCCGTCCTCTGGTTTGAAGTCCTCGCGGATCTTTGCGGCAACTTCGGCATCGCTCGCCGTCAGCCCGAGCCGTGCAGCCTCGGCACGCGTAATGCGGCTTGAGATAAGGCTCTCAAGAATGGTCTTTGCCGGATAGCTCTGGCCGCGGCTGAAGCGTTCGAAATTCTCTTTCTGCCGAGCTATCTCGCCGACCGTGATCGTATAACCGGCGACCTTTGCCGCGGTCTCTTCGCTGGCGGCGAGATTCGCCAACGCCGTGTTCGGGTTCGGCGCGTAGAAGAGCACGAGACTGCCGACCATGACGACAGCAAATAGCAGAAGAACGAAATTGCGCGTCCTTTCGAGACGTGTGAAAAACTTTAGCATTTACAGTACACCTACGGAATAAAGTTCATTTTGCCGAAAATATGGGCAAACTATGATTCTAGCAAAGCGCTTTGGCAATTTACCAACAGAAATGACAATGCCGTCGGAATAAAACTTGCGAATTGACGGTAATTAATTGATGATAAACCCGTATATCAGCCGATGGAAACAGTCCAGATCACTGCCGCAACCATAATCGTAAAGCCCGGTGACGGCGAGGCGGCGGCGACCGCCCGCGAATTGGCGGCATGGTTGTCCAATAAGGATGTTGCGCAAGTTCGCGGTCCATTGATCGCCGGGTCGCAGGAGGCGGACGGGGCAGAATTTTCTGATGGAGAATTGATCGTCGTACTCGGCGGCGACGGCACGATGATCTCTGCTGCCCGAATTGCCGCCGATGCGGACGTCCTTGTAATGGGCATCAACTACGGCGGTCTGGGCTATCTGACCGATTTCCGTATAGAGGAAATGCACAACGGTATCGACGCGGTTTTTGCCGGTGAATACGACGTTGACAGCCGCGTCATGCTGCGTGCGGAGCTTTGGCGAGGCGAAGAGAAGCTGGCTGACGGCCGCGTACTGAACGACGTCGTTATCAACAAGGCCGCGGTCGCACGCATTATTGAGATCGACGTCAGCCTGAACGGGCTTTTCGTAAATTCTTTTCGCGCCGACGGGCTTATCGTTTCGACCCCGACGGGCTCGACCGCCTACAACCTTTCCGCGGGCGGGCCGATAATCTACCCTTCGATGAACGCCGTCGTCCTCACGCCGATCTGTCCTTTCACGCTGACCAATCGACCCATCGTAATTCCCGATTCTGCCGAGATCGAACTGACGCTCGACAACGAGAACGAAGGTGTCGTTCTGACGCTCGACGGACAGAACGGCTACGCGATGCACTCAGGTGACCGAGTCAAGATCCGCAAAAGCGGAACGACGCTCAAACTGGTGCAGCCGCCGAACAGAAACTATTTCGATGTTCTTCGGAATAAGCTGAAGTGGGGACGTTAGAACAAGGTGCCGCTCATGAGAACAAGCTGACCTGATCGTCACCGTCCGGCTCCAAGCCCTCGGGATGCCATAGATAGCGGCCAAGGTCACATTTTTCTGTCGCATCAAAAACAACGCCTTCCTGTTCAAGCATCGATTGCTGCAGGTTTACGGGAATCGTCATTTTGCCGGTCGAACATTTCCCTTGCGAATTGATCACTCGCTGCCACGGTACATTTTCCGTGTCGGCGCCGTGCATCACAAAGCCGACCGTCCGCGGCGTGTAGCCTTCGCCCAAGATCGCAGCGATCTGGCCGTAAGTCATCACACGGCCCGCCGGAATCTGCTTGACAATGTCGTAAACTCGTTCGCGGTAGCGAGGCTCGTTCGGGTTCATATAATTTCTCGTAGGAATGTCCTCGCCGGTGAGCCGTCGCCTGTTGCGCCGTCGTATTTCAGCGGGCCGCAGAATATCTCATAATCGCCGGGCGGCACTTCACGAAGATCGACGCCTTCCAAAATGACGACCTCGCTGCCGAGCAGCGTGGTGTGGACGGGCTTTGTCTCGCCGCCGCTTTTTTCGATCGAAAGGTAATCGATACCGACCAGGACAACGCCGTTCTCGACCAACAGATCGGCGGTTGCGGGCGTGATGTAGGTGAAATCAGTGCGAAAGCCTTTTTCGGGCGTCGCCCAGAATTCTGAATTTCGTGTCTTGAAAAGCACTCGTTCTACGCCGGCAAGTTCGCCGACGTGTTCAGGCTCGATCTCCATGACGTCGCCGGGCACTTCGATAACGCGGCAGGGGCCGATGAGTTTTTGCGGGTCGATCTCATGAACGCGTTTTGAACCATCGATGAAATGATTCGGTGCGTCGATATGCGTCGCGGTGTGCACACCGAACGACATCTCTGTGACATTCGCTGAATTGCCGCGAGTAATTGCTTTGAATGAAGCGATCTCAACTCCGGGGTCGCCGCGGTATATCGGCACATCTTGACTGATAGTAACGGTGACGTCGTAGATCTTCATGATCTCAATAATACTCCGCGTCTCACGCTTGGCGAAATCGTCAAAAGCCGCTGAAAAGCGGGATCGACCGTGAAAAAATCCACACTTAAATGCATCTCAACGCGAATCAAGATCCGCCGCAAACCGCGTAAATGGCTCTGTGTCAATACTTAAGCAAATATCTCTCTAACGGCACGGTTAATGCCCATTCAAGGTTAAGCGCAAGGGTACTTCTCTATGTGCCCGGGCAGACTGACAGCACGTTTTTACCGTAGGGGCTCTCACGATCACCCGGCATGAACGGCGGAGAGGAGGTTCTAAGGAAATGAGGCGAAAAATTACTGACGGACGCACCCGGCTGATCCCTCCATTGGTTTCAGCGATCATATTTATCTCAATATTGGCAGCTGCCGCTTCGGGCACTGCCTTTTTATTTGAGAATTGGGCATCAATTGCCGGCGAAGCGGCCGACCGCGAGGGAACCTTGCAATGCACGCCGCCGCCGCCGCAAATGACATCGTGGTGGACGGGCGATGATACAGGTGATGATCTACTCGGAAATAACAACGGTATTTTAATGAACGGAGTCGGTTTCGCGGACGGAATGGTCGGCCGGGCGTTCAGCTTCACAAACTCGTCTCATCGAGTCCAGGTCAACAACTCGGCGTCGCTGCAGCCCGGCAACGCGATCTCATTCGACGCTTGGATCAAACCGGCTAGCCTAAGCAATACGTTCAACGCCGTTCTCGCGAAAAGCGACGAAACGATCGGACAGCGGAGTTATGGAATGTGGGTCATGTGGGACGGAAGGATCATTGTAATTCCGAGCACATTTACCGGGATGTCTGCGCGGACGGGTCCTGGAACGGTGCCGATCGGGCAATGGACACACGTCGCTGCGATCATTACACACGGCGTCGGTTACAAGATCTTCGTCAACGGTGTCGAGCAGGCCATAACCATCGAGGGGCCGCCGCCGGTGCTGGCAGCGACCGACACGCCGTTCACCATCGGCACGTCCGATCCGAGCTGGCCAAACCATAATTTTCAGGGCCTGATCGACGAGGTCGAGTTCTTTCAGAGAGAATTGACCGCCACAGAAGTATTTTCGATCTACGCCGCCGGCAACGCCGGCAAGTGCAAGCCTGCGACAATTCTCGGCGATTACGCTGATACGTCGGTCGCATTGAGCGGAAACGCCGTTGTCACACCTGACACATCGCCGACGGGAATAACGAGGATCACGGCTTCTGCACCGACGACCTTCCGCGGACAGCTTGCCGTGGACAACTCGACCGGAGCGGTTCGCGTGACAAATGCTCATCCCGCGGGCGTTTATCCGATCACGGTCACGGCATTTGGCCCCGGCGGAACCGCAACAAAGACATTTCAATTGACGGTGAGTTCGGGGCAGGCGTGCAATACTATCGGCTTCCAGCCGGCGGGCCAGTTTCCGCTCGGTGCATCACCGACCGCTGCGGCTTTAGGAGACTTTAACAATGACGGCCATCAAGACGTTGCGATGACCGCATCGCCCAACCTGCTGTTGGTCTGGTCAGGCAGCGGAACAGGAACATTTCCGGGCTCCGCGGCATTCCCGGTCGGAAGCAATCCGATGGCACTGGCGGCCGGCGACCTAAATGGTGATGGACATACGGATATCGTCACGGCAAATCTGAATTCGCATACCGTTTCTGTTGTTATGAACAACGGCTCCGGCAGTTTCTCGTCTGCAGTGCATTATCCCGTCGAAAATGCGCCGCGTTCTGTGGCGATCGCTGACCTAAATAATGACGGTCTGCTCGACATCGCGGCAGCCAACGTGGATTCGAACAGTGTTTCCATACTGCTCGGTAACGGAACGGGAACGTTTCCTGCAGCAGTCAACTTCCCGACCGGTGCAAACCCTATCTCGATAGCTATTGGCGACCTGAACGGCGACGGTAACAAAGACATTGCTTCTGCGAATTTTGCCGGGAATTCGGTTTCGGTAGTTTTGGGGAACGGCCTCGGCGGCTTCGGTTCGCCGTCGACCTACGGCGGATTATCCAATCCGCACTTCATAATTGTCGCCGATCTCAACAACGACGGAAACCAGGATGTCGCCACTCCAAACGTTGCAGCCGATCAGGTATCGGTAATGCTTGGAAACGGAACGGGAATTTTGGCGCCGCCCACACACTATGCGGTCGGTTCGGTGCCTGTGACCATCGCGACCGGCGACTTTGACCGCGACGGCTCTCCGGAACTGGTGACAGCAGATCACCTTGCGGGTCAGGTTTCAATATTGAAAGGTGACGGGCTCGGTGGTTTTGGAGCAGCGGTACCGGTCGCCGTCGGCACAGTGCCGTACGGACTGGCTGTCGGCGACCTCAACGGTGACGGTGTTCAGGATGTTGTTTCGGCAAATGCGTCTTCTAACGACCTGTCACTCCTGTTAGGCGTATGTGCATTACCTTCTCCGACGCCGACACCGAACAGAGGATCGATACAATTTAGCTCGGCAACCTACAACGGTGACGAAGGAACCGACGCGGTCCTTACGTTCACGCGTACCGGCGGCAGCGATGGTGCCGTATCTACTGCGTGGACATATACCGGAGGCACAGCGATCAGGGGAGGAACGTGCGGACTCGGCGGTACCGATTTTATATCTGCGGCAAGCGGCGTCATAAACTGGGCTGATCAGGACAGTGCGGACAAGACGCTGAGCATTCATCTCTGCGAAGATCCATTGGATACTGAGGGTCCGGAAACAGCAATATTCGAGCTCTCCGAACCGACAGGCGGAGCCACGCTTGGCATGCCGTCCACCACAACTCTCACTATTAACGATATCGCTGTGCCGACCCCGACCCCTACGCCGACGCCTACGTGCGTTACGGCCCCGAGCGGCATCGTCAGTTGGTGGCGGGCTGATGATAATGCGTGGGATGTAATGAATCTGAACAACGGCGTGCTGCAGAACGGAGCGACGTTTTCGCCGGGCGTTGTCGGAAAGGCATTCGAACTGGACGGCATTGACGACTTTGTACAGGCTCGCCCGACATCAGGACTTCCGGTCGGCGCGGCACCCAGAACCGTCGAATTTTGGTTCCGAACGCCGCTGAACCTATCGGTAAACACCGAGTCAGCTCTTTTCCAATACGGCACTCCGAGCGTCAGCCAAATGTTCGGCCTGATCACATCGGGCAATGCGCCGGGACGGCTGTATTTCTACGGCCATGCAGATGACCTGGCCGGAACGACCGTCTTGCAGCCTGACACGTGGTATCACACCGCGGTCACTTACGACGGTGCGACAGTCAGGCTATATCTGAACGGAAGCCTCGACGCCAGCGGTGCGAAAACTCTTAATACAGTACTCGATACCAACGGCATCACCATCGGCAGTCGTCCCGGCAGCTCTAAATGGAAAGGCCAGATCGACGAACCGACGCTTTACAATCGCGCACTTTCCGCCGCCGAGGTAGCTGCGATCTATCAAGCGGGCAGCGCCGGAAAATGCGGAACTTGCGCTCCGGTGCCGGTTGGCATGAAGGCGCTGTGGAAAGGGGAGTCTAACGCACTCGACTCTCGCGGAACGAACAACGGCACACTACATGGCGGAACGACCTTCACATCTGGTGTAGTTGGACAGTCTTTCACGCTAGACGGCACCAGTGGTTATGTCGAGATTCCCGACCATGATTCGCTCAAGGTGTCGGAAGCGTTAACGATGGAAGCGTGGATCTATCCGACGAATATCGACAGATGGCAGCAAGTGATCAGCAAATTCTCGATCACTCCTTACCTGGAATATCAGATGGGAATTGATCCAGGCGGCATTCTGAGGGTCGATATCAGCCAAGACGGTACTAATTATGAACAGTTGTTTTCGCCGAACGCGAGCATTACCGCAAATACCTGGCAGCACATTGCAGCTACTTTCGATGGCGGGGCAACAAAACTTTATGTTAATGGAGCTGAGGTTTCCTCGGCGATCCTTCCTATCTCAAACGTTAATACTAACGGCAATTATCCGTTGATGATCGGACAAGAAGGTAGGTACATTGACAAGTTCGTGGGCTCCATTGACGAGGTAGCGATATACGACCGAGCTCTGACGCCATCAGAAATGCAAAGTCAGTACCTAGCCGGCAGCATCGGTAAATGCTCGCCGACGGCGATCACGCCGCCGAGCGGCATCGTTCGCTGGTGGGCCGGCGACGGAGACCTCAAGAACTTTTCGCCGATCTTCGCACCGCTGAATGACGTGAACGGCGTCGGATTCTTCCTCGGCAAGGTCGGGCAGGGTTTCCGATTCCGCAGAGCCGATCAGGCATACTTTTGGGCCACCGACAATGGGATGCCCTTTGGCGATGCATCTCGGACCGTCGAATTCTGGGCAAAGCCTGCGAACAATGCGAGGATGCCGTTCCTCTACGGCGGATTCTCGACCGCGGGTGCTTTCTACCCAATGTTCATTAACAACAAAGCCTGCATTGGAAACTGGGGCGGCGGTGATGTATGCGGAACGATCAACATTGCTGACGGCAATTGGCACCACATCGCCTTGACCTATTCTCAAGCTGCTCACGTCGCCTATATCTACGTTGACGGCGAGTATGATGCATCAATGTCGCGTGTCTATAATTCGGTTCCGGCGAGCGGCGTTTTTCTCGGCTCGTCGACACCTGCGGGGAGCAATGAATTCTATGAGGGCGACCTGGACGAGGTAACCGTGTATGACCGGCAGCTGACGCAGGCGGAGATCCAGCGTATTGTCCGTGCCGGTTTTGCCGGCAAGCTAAAGCAGGTTCCTGCACCCGCCGCCGGCGGATTTGCCGAACGAACCGATGGCAACGGCTATATTTATGTGGGCGATGCGGCGGTCAGTTTCCCGACCGTAACGACGGCAGGGCAACTGCATGAGATACCGATCGCTCTGAACGGCCTTCCGCCGCTGCCGTATCTTTCGATGGGCCTGACCTATGACATCGCGACCGGCGCCGAATACACGGGCCAGCCGACGGTGTGCTTTAATCTGCCGGCGTTCACGCCGCCTGAATACAACGGCATGCGGATACTGCATCTGGAGAACGGCCAGTGGGTGGACCGCACGGTGTTGAGCAACACATATCCTGTGCGTTGTGCGGCCGGAATGACTTCGCTGTCGCCTTTTGCGATAGCGTATCTTACGCCGACGGCAGCGGGCGTTTCGGTCAGCGGACGCATTCTGGACGGCACAGGCCGCGGCATTATCAACGCGAGGCTGACACTGACGGACACCGCGGGAACGGTGCGTTCCGCCGTTTCGAATTCGTTCGGATACTATCGTTTCGAGGGCGTGCCCGTCGGTGAGGCTTACGTGATCGAGGCGAAACACCGCAGGTTCCGTTTCATGCCGCAGGCTGTGAATGTCAGCGACAACATCAACGAGCTTGACCTCATCGGTATTGAATAAGGAAGGGGTTTTTACACGCCGATGAGGTTCGAGGGGCCCGAGGCCGAAAGGCTTCGGGCCCTATTTTGACGCACGACGAACTTTGCCGCAGACTAGGGTCAATGATCCGTATCTCTGCATCGAGCTATTCGAACACGGCACCGCTGATCTGGAGTTTTCTCTACGGGAGCGGCCGCGGGGCGGCGGAGCTGATAATGGACTATGCACCGTCTCGTTCAGCCGAACTGCTCGCCGAGGACCGCGTAGATGCGGCACTTGTGCCGGTCATCGTCTCGCAGTTTTTGGACGATATGCGGATAGTTTCGGGCGTTTGTGTCGGAGCAAAAGAACGCGTTCGCAGCGTTTGCCTCGTCACCGGCGGACACGAGTTGGAAGACGTACGCTCTGTCGCTCTGGACACCTCATCGCGAACTTCTGTTGTGCTGACAAAGATCATCTTTCGCGAGTTTCTCGGTTTTGAGCCCGAATGGATAGACGCAGAGCCCGACATCAATGCGATGCTCGCGTCGTCCGACGCGGCATTGATCATCGGCGATCCGGCGTTGTCGATTGCGGAATGCGGAATGCGGAATGCGGATATGTCAGAACCGGGAGCGATGACGACTGGGCCGGGCGGAGACGCGGCTGCAGTGTTCCGCAATCCGATATCCGCGATCTGCAATCTAAAGTCCTTTGACCTCGCCGAGCTTTGGCTCCGTCACACCGGACTGGGTTTCATTTTCGCGATGTGGATGACACGGCGTGAGAATGTTCCGCTCGACCTCGCCGCCGCACGTGACGAAGGCATCGCGAATATCGACGCCATCGCTGCAAATTATGCCGCTTCGACCGGTCTTTCGCCTGCGGATATGGCCGATTACCTGAGAAACAATATCTGCTACACGCCCGACGAATCGATGCTCGCAGGAATGGAGCTGTATTTCGAATTGGCGGAAAAATACGGTTTGATCCCAAACCGCAGAGAGCTTGAGTTTCTGCAAAGCTAGAAAAGCGGCCGCTTTAGCTCCTCAACAAGAGCTTTGTCGATTATCTTGCCGTTCTCTTTCAGGTGTTCGACGACGATCAGGGCTTGGTGGATGCGTTTGTCGATGTCTTTGATGTTGCTGATCAGATAGATCAGCGAACGCTGCTTGCCGGGCGTGAGTGCGTGGAAAAGGCGGTCGCCTTCGGGGTCCTGTTTCAGCACCTCGTCGAATTCCTCCGGCATTGGCAGTCCGTATTTGCTTTCGTCCTGCGTCAACTCGACCGTAACGGTGTCGCCGACGTCAATGCCGAGAACGTCGCGACGCTTTTTGTTGACAATGATGTAAAAGATCTCGCCCCACGGCATCAGCGCGCATTGAAACGGCTCGCCCTTATTTATCGAACATATTACACGGCGGGTCTTGCCGTCGGTTGGGAACTTCTCTGCGATCTTGCGATCGACCTCAAGGTATATCCAGCCGGATTCGGGAAATGTGCGGACGAGTTTTGTTTTGAATTTTGCGCTCTTCGGCATCGATTATATTTCAACACAGAAGACATAAATATTTCACCACAGAGTACACAGAGGGCACCGAGTTAAGCAGGAAAGAAAAAAACAATATGTCCGATATCTTGTACTGTTTCTCCGTGTCCTCGCTGTCATCTGTGGTTATGCTTTCTTTGTGGTGAATTCCGACCTTGTTTCCGATAAAATCAATTTGTAGTGAAAGCAATGATCCAACCAATTTTAGACAAGGCTCTCGCGGGCAAACGGTTGACCGCAGAAGACTGCACCGCGCTGCTCGAATCGCACGATTTTGTCCGCATCGGCCTGGCCGCCGACGAGATACGCAACCGCAAGAACGACCCCGACGTCGTCACATACATTATCGACCGCAATATCAATTACACGAACGTCTGCAACGTCGTCTGCACGTTCTGTGCGTTCTATCGCCGCCCCGGCAAGCCCGACACATACGTGCATTCGATGGACGAGGTTTGCGCCCGCATCGACGAGACCATCGCACTCGGCGGAACCGGCGTGCTGATGCAGGGCGGACTGCATCCCGATTTTAATATCGAATGGTACGAAGACCTGCTGAGCACGCTGCATGCGAAATATCCCGATTTTCAGCTTCACTGTTTCTCGCCGCCGGAGATACACAACATATCGCTGATCTCTAAGCTCGACTACAAAACGATAATGCAGCGGCTGAAGGACGCAGGGCTCAATTCGATGCCCGGCGGCGGCGGTGAAATATTGGACGACGAGGTGCGAAAACGCGTATCGACCAAATGCACAACGCAGGAATGGCTGGACGTGATGCGTGCCGCGCATGAGGTGGGCTTGCGGACGACCGCGACGATGATGTTCGGAATCGGCGATCGCATCGAACACCGCGTCCGTCATTTGCAGCGAATTCGCGACCTTCAGGACGATACCGGCGGATTTACCGCGTTCATTCCGTGGACGTTTCAGCGAGAGAACACCGCTCTCGGCCGCAAGATCACCGAAGAACCGACCGGCATCGATTATCTGAAGATGCTCTCGGTTTCGCGGCTGTTCCTTGATAACGTACAGCACATACAGGCTTCGTGGCTCACGCAGGGCATACGTCTCGGCCAGGCTGCATTGCGTTTCGGCGCAGACGATATGGGCTCGATAATGATCGAAGAGAACGTCGTTTCCGCCGCCGGTGCCAACAACGAAGCCAACGAACGTGACCTCCGATACCAGATCCGCGAGGCCGGCTACCGCCCGCAGCAACGCGACATTCTGTACAATTATGTCAACCGCGAAAACATAGACGCCCTCGACCAAAGCGATTCGATGAAGCTGAAACAACTGACCGTGGCATTTGCGGATTAGCTTTCCATAAGTATGAAGATCCGAACATCAACGACGATAAAGGCCTCGCGAGAAAGGCTTTGGCCGTTGCTGACCAATTCGGAGATGAATGCGCCGGGATCTTTCTGTCTGGGTGTGCCGCGACCGGTCGAGTGCCGGTTGCCTGATGGCGAAGGTGCAGTTGGGGCTTCCCGGCAATGCGTTTCAGACCGGGGCGTCGTGAATCAAGAGATCACATGCTGGCTGCCGCCGGATCAATTGCAGTTCAAGATGATCGATACAGACCACGATTGGTCGCCTTGTGTAGAGTCGATAACGGAACAATTTGACCTTGAAGACGTCAACAACGGCACGCGAATTACCAGGACCACAACACTTCGAGCAAAAGGATATTTTCGCTTGCTCAAAGAGTTCGGGTTCTATTTCGGCCTGAAACGCGTTCACTATTTTGTTTTCAAGAACTGGCGCAGATCGGCAGAAACATAAGTGTTCGAATTTTTCTTGTCAACTTGTCAAGAAAACTGCTAAAGTTAAGGTCGTGAAGAATCTTCAGGTTGGAGAGTTAAAGGCGAAGTTTTCTGAGGTGCTTGAAAAGGTGCAGCAGGGCGAGAGCTTTGGCATTACTTATGGAAAGAGTAAAAAACTGATCGCCGAGATCAATCCTCCGAGGAAGAAAGAAAAGCAAAAGAAGCGCAAATTTGGGATCCTCGATGGAAAGGTGAATATAGTTTTCGCCGATGACTTTAAGATGACTGAAGAGGAATTCATCGATCTCAAATGAGATACTTGCTTGATACGCACGTTTTTCTGTGGAAGATCGCGAATTCGGAGAGAATTCCGGCAAAAGTGCTTGCGGAAACGGAAAACCCGGATAACGAATTATTTATCAGCTCGGTTAGCCTTTGGGAAATAGCGATTAAAACCCGTATTGGCAAAATGGATCTTGGGGGAGTTTCAACCGATAACCTGATCCCATTGGCAGGCGAAATGGGCATCTCGACAATGTCCTTGATCCCAACAGAAGCCATAACCTACGTCCGACTCAGAGAACTCACTCATACCGACCCATTTGACCGAATGCTGATCTGGCAGGCTATACAGAGGAAAATGGTGCTGGTCAGTGGCGATCCGGAATTCTCAAAGTTCAAGAAAGCCGGACTCAGGCTGCTGTGGAAATGATCGAAATAAGGTGACCGCAAAGATCTTATCGGCAATTCTCACATTGATCGCTGTGGCAGGATCGGCGGCGTTCCTGTTCATAATGCTGCTGGTGGCTTTGAACGGATTTCACGGCTCGGACGCGACTTACGGCGTAGGAGCATACACGTTACTGTCCGTGGTGAATGTTATGGCGATGGCGGCGGCGGCATTCTTTGGGGCCGGTTTTTTGATAAAACGCGAGTTCAAAGGCTGGGTCGCAGGGCTGATCGCGGTGCCGATATTGACGATAGTCGGTGTAGTTCTTGAACTCGTCATTCTTTTTGTAAGCGTGCTGTTTACGGACATCGCCAGCAAGAACTTCTGACCTTCAAAATTCTCCTATTTTCCGGAATCGATTTTTCGTAATTGTAGCTCTGCCCGTTCTGCACGTAACATAGAAGACGGCAAAAATCCGAAAATTCGACCTTTTTCTCTCTTTTGTGTAAGGAAAATGGGTATACCTTTACGCGACAGAATACGCAACACTTCGGTTTACAAGAAGGTCGGCGTCCGTCTGAACGGGTTAAAAGGGCGGCTTTATGACATGCGCCATGGTGTGCATACCGCGCCCGAGATTCACCTTGAAGATCTAGATATCGAGAGCCCGAATGCCAGCCGCGGAGGAAATTATTCAGGAACTGAGCCGAACTATTTCCGCCAGATCATGGACGGCCTCGAGCTAGATCTGTCGCGGTTTACGTTCATAGACCTGGGTTCGGGAATGGGACGAGCTCTCTTTCTGGCGTCGGAAAAGCCTTTCAATCGCATTATCGGCGTCGAATTCGCCCGCGAGCTTCACGAGATCGCTGAGGCTAACATCTCAAAGTTTCGTTCACCTGAGCAGAAATGTTTTGACATCTCGTCCGTCTGCAAGGACGCCGCCGCATACGAACTGCCGGATACTCCGCTGATATGTTATCTGTTCAATCCGTTCGACCGTGAGGTTTTCGAACGCGTCATAGCAAATTTCGAGCGTTCCCTGAATGCATCACCCCGCGAATTTTACATCATATACACCAACCCGATGCACAACGATCTCTTCGCCGCATCGCCCGCCTTTGAGCAGATCGGCGAAGGCCCGTGGCACACGCTGCACAGAGCAGCAGCTAAAGCATAAAATCACGAAATTTCAACTGCTGTGGAAATTTTCGCGATCGAGTGCAAATTTCGCGGTTCGACAGTCAGTGCATTTTCTCCGACCTCAAAAAACCCCAATAAAATCAGACACTCCAGCTATTCCGAGGATGCGCTTGGCGGCACATTACTTGCACCTTGTTTCGGTGTATAAATGCCGCGCTCGGGGCTAGCACTTTTCGATCTAACAAAACAGAGCGTTTCGGGCACGGCGGAGGTGTTATGAGACGCACAGCTTCCGGTTCTTGCAAAGCCAGTTCATTATTTCTTCTCCTGATCACGTTTGCTTTAGGATTCTTCGCCGCAGGTGCTCAAACGTCGCCGAAGACTGTCAGCTTCGGTGTTTGGGAAAATGTCGGTGTGGCTGAGCGAGACGTCGACTACGCATTCGCGGGGCGCATCCTGGCGCCGAACAGAGCACAGGACGAAACAACACGAATCCTCGAACAGTGGGCTCGGTCGGGTTCCGCCGATGATGCGGTGCTTGACAGGCTGATGCGGTCGGTCTCGATCACTTCGAAAGAGGCCGAGGAACAGCTCCTCGCAAAGATCGCCGCCGCCGGCAAGGATTTTGCGGGCGGCAGCGGTGCATTCACCCAGAAAGTCCTCGAATCGCTCGACCGGCGACGTTTTGCAAAGGTTGACGCTGCACTTCGCGAGGTCATGGAAACACTTGGCAAAGACCTCGAAGCCGTCATCAGAACCGGCTCTTCAGGTTTGCGGCATCTTCAGATAAACGGCGGTCAATCGGCTGCATCCGGCTATCGGATATTCTTCTCAGACGACGACGTTTCGTTCGTTGGTGCAAAGGCTGCCGAGGCAGCCCGTATATTCAACGAGATACTCGAACGCGAGGGCCTGCAGAGCCTGAAGGTAAAGGGTTTCGATCTGATCCGGCTCAAGAATGTGCGCGGTATCGATCTAGTTGCACTCGACATCATGGATCCGGAAAAGTTCCTTGGCGAGGCGGGGATGGCGGGCATCAAGTCCGAGATGCTGACGAAAGGAGCTGTCGTCGCACAGCGTTCGGGCGAAGGCCTAGCAATGACGGCGCAGCCGCTCAGAAATTTCGTCGAAGCGAAAAAGAGCCGGATGCTTGCAGAGATCATGGATGAGAACGCGGTCAAAACGGCCGTTGACAGATTCGGAGCATTGACCGTGGTCGGAAGCTGCGAACGCCAGATCGTCTCGGCACACGGCGGCTGGGAAAAGCTTCCTGACCCCGAAAAGGTCAAGTATGTACTGCGGCAGCGACTTGCTCTAACCGAATCGGGGGCGATGAAAAACCTGGCGGATGAGGGTGCATCGTTCTCGCAGGCCACACTAGAAAAACTGCGTCAGTTGAAGGGGAAAGCGACCCTTACCGGCGAGGAGATGACGTGGTTATCGAATCTACGAAATCAAAACCTAGACCTCGCGTTCAAGGAGATCCCGTTCAAGATGACGCCGATCATCGAGGCGGCCGAAAAGAACGGCATCTCGCTCGCACGAAGCCCGCAGGCACGCCGTGCGATGAATGAGCTGACCACCGGATTCGCACTGCTACGCGACCGCATCATCGACATCCCCGAGGATCAGATAATCGCAAAACTGAAGAGCATGGCGGGCGACAACAAGGAACTTTACAGCATGCTCTACACAAGCTTTCAGCAGAGCAAAGACCTCGTGCAGGCGGTCGATCAATGGATCGCAGCCGGCGGTACGCGCGAGGCATTTTTGGACATGCTGATCAAAGCCGAGAACAGGCTCGCACGTCTGCAGCAGATCGCAGCCCGAAAAGCGAAAAAAGCCGGGACGCCCGAAGCAAAGACCTTGACGGCCCTCGAAGAAATGCTCGGTACCGACCTCGGGGACAGCTTCCTTATTAAAATGGCGAAAAACCCCGCGGCGAAAAAGGTGGTACTTGCGACCCTCGTCGCTGCGGGCGGCGGCTATCTCCTAAATAAGATGTACGAATCCTGGAGTCAGGGCACATTCAAAGACGACCTCAGCAACGCGGCCATCGCGATAATCGAATTTGTTCCCGGCGGCATCGGCATAAAGCAAGCGTTCATCAACGACGGTATCGATGCGCAGACCGCATTGCTTTTTGTAAAGGACGCGCTGTATCTAACGCCGGCATGGCCGATCGTGTTGGCCGGCGACATCTTAATGATCGTCATCGATCTGGGCGGCGTTATGAAAGTGCAGTCGCAGCACGAGGGGCTTGTCGATATCTTTGTCCACAACGGGGAATTTGACACGAGCGGCGACAAGCCGAAATTCAAGAACCTGCTGCTGCCCGACAAACGCAAGATCGAGATCGAGGCGTTGAAGAAATTTCTTTTTGAAACCAAAGCGATACGTGTGAAACACGCGGTCGCCGGCAAAGAGTATTGGGTAAACAACCTTTCCGAGGTCAGCGTAAATCTGCTCGACAAATTCTATTTGCCCGAAGACCCGCCGACGCAGCAGTTAAGGCTTGCCGCGGATCAGCAGCTTGCCGCGGTCAACAAGGCAGAGGCATGGAACGCATATTCCGCGGGAAATCCTTTTTCGGCCACCGCCGGTGTTGGCCGCTGGCTCTTCGGTTTTGAGACGGTTTGCAATAAGAGCCCCGAGAAATGGTGCAAAGTTTTTGATCTGTTGAAGTCAAAGATCGCCGAACGCCGCGAGGTGGTCATTGAAAAGGTGATGATCCCGCATGTGATCGAGCTCGCCGAAGCGAAGTATTCGCAGCTTGAAGCGGAGAATCTGCTCGAGCCGAAACTCAAAAAGCTGCAGGAAAAATTCGAGGCGATGCGCGGAAAGGCACTGGGCGTTGATCTGGCCGCCGTAACCAAAAAGGCCGCCGCCGACAAAGCGAACGAAAATCCCCGCGATACCGCGGAAGAAAAGCGTATGGCTGCGGGAAAGGTATGGCAGGCGGCGTACGACGTATATGACCGTATCTGGAAAAAGCACAAGGACATCAAAGCCAATATTCAGTCGAAGACGGGCTGTACAAGTATCTATGTATTGCAATTCACCTGGACGGGCGACCCCGAAGACGACGAGCGCAAGGCCGATCAGTCGCGTGCCGGGTTTGCGTCGGCATTGGCAAAGATCACAAAGGACATTACCGTCATCAAGGGCAAGACGCCTTCGCCGCGTGATACGGTTGACAAAGGGGCATTCGAAATTCTTTGCAGCGTCGTTTTTCCATGGCGGGCCGCATTGGACGAGGCCGACAAGGCTGCGCCCGAAGAAGGTTCGAAATATTTCGAAGAATACGAAAAGGCCCTCGATAAAGTAAAAGAGCTCTACGCGGGAAGCTCGGACCTGCAGAAACAACTCAACGCCGGCGCCCAACTCATTACGCCGGGCAGCACACTGACGCTCGGCCGTGCGGGAGCATTTGAGCTCAAGTTCAACGACGCCGCACTGGCCAAAGCGCATCGAGACGGACAGCTTTACATCACTTGGTCGGCTATGCCTGACGGTACTTTCCTGCCGAACACAAAGGATCTCAAGGTGAGTTTTACTCCTTGGCGTCCTGAGCCCACCGGCGTTACCGTAATGGTCGAACGCCGCGGAACCAAGCCCGCACAGGGCACGCTGTCAGCAAAATTCACCGTCGCAGTACCGCCGGATTTCCTAACGCTGGAGCTGGATCCGAAGAACCCGAAGGCCGGCGAACTTGCGGGAATTCAGGCTTGGGTACCTGAGGCGTATTTCGGCGGCGACTATAGTTTCCATTACAAATGGTCTTGCTCGAACTGCAAGGTAGATGATTTCGATATGGCACGGACCGCGGTAACCGCACCGAAGTCCGGTACCGCGACCGTTACTTGTGAGCTGCGGGTAAAAGGCCTGGACGGAGCAGTTACCCCGCTCATAAGAAGGTCTCTTCAGTTCAATGTTTCAGGTGAGACGCCCAGCCCGACGCCTACCGGTACCGCAACGCCGCCGAGGGCTACGCCTTCACCATCGGCAACGCCGGATGAGAACGCATACCCGACCCCTTCGCCTACCGCGACCGCCACGCCGCGTGTGACGCCGACGCAGTCGCCTACCGTAAAGCCGACGCCTTCGGGGCCGAGCGAGGCTGAGCTGAAAGCTCAGTATATGAACTGCCTGTGCCGTTGCTATTCGGGCTGGGCCGGACACATCGGCGTCTGGTGGGATCCTGAGAACAAGTCCAAACCCGAATGCGACAGTTCCGGCCCATGCTTTGGCGGTGCCGGTGCTTTTGGATGTACGCGGCGGCATAGTTTCGGCGCACCGAACGAATGTTCACAGTCTTGCTGGGAAGGCGTTTACGGCAAAGGAACCTATGACCCCGAAAAAGCCGACAAGATCCGCCGTGAAGAGAACCGCAAGCACATGCGGCCGCTAACGCTAAAGCTCGACAAAGAAAAATGCCCGATCAACGTTCAGCTTGGCGAGACCGTCAATTTCACCGCCTTGGCAGAAGGCGGCATTCAGCCGCACAAGGTGACGTGGACAGGAAACGGATCGGCAAAAGAGAACAATTTCACATTCGCGAATTCGCGGCAGCCGGGAATCTATCCGATCTCAGTCACGGTCTCTGACGACGAAGGCAACACTGCGACAGCATCGTGTTCGGTCGTTGTTGAGGCCATGACCGTCGAGATCGAGATGGTCGAAAAGGACAACAAGGTGACCTTCGGCGGCAACCGCAGCTTTAAGGCGACCGTGATGTCCGGCGGCAAGCCGGCACGCGGCAATTTCTATTTCCTGTGGCAGCCGCATCCTGAGCTGTCGTTCGCACCGTTCGAATACAACGGCGGAAACACGTCAACTACAAAAGCGACGTTCAACAAAATGGGAACGTCAAAGGTCTGGGCGGTCGCGCACACGCGCGAGGGCGAAACGCTGACAACGGTCGGCGAATCCGACCAGATCGAGGTCGAGGTCGGAAAGCCCGAACTCAAACTGACGTTGACGCCGCAAAAAGGCATCGTCGGTTCCGAGATAAAAGCGAAGGTCACGACCAATGTGCCTGACCTCAAAGAGATCGATTTTCGCTGGGACGTCGGAGCTCCCGGCAAGCTGATGGGCCAATCGCAAGATTCCTCTCAAATAACATTTATCCCGCAGGCAACTAAACCTATCACGATCACTGTCAACGCCCGGGCTCCGGGCGTCGGCGACGATCTCGGCCAGCAGACGGCAACGTTCACCGCCGATCCGGCGAGCGTAAATGTCGTAATACTCGGTGCCGAAGGGCCGAAGCCGCAGGTCTGGAAACCGGGCGTCGGCTTGGTCACGCTCGACAAAGAGATCGCCGTGCATCAGTTCGTTGGAATTAAGGCCGAGGTGTCACCCGCGGTCGCAGATGCCCGATACGAATGGAGCGTGAATGAAGATACGCATATCGTCGGCAGCACCATCTCGCAGCAGATACGCGTCACGCGAAGCCAGGTCGGCGGCGGCGAAGCAACGGTCATCGTCAGGAACAAGGACGGCCTGGAGATAGGACGCGGAACCGGATCATTCTCTGTTTCGATCTCGCAGGCAGAGCTCGACAAGGCAAAGAATCTGGGCGGCACGACGGAGAAACTCGCCGAGGCAAAAGCTCTTGTTGCTAAAGGCCAGCTCGATGAAGGTATAACGCTTATCGATCAGGTCGTCGTTGCCGCACCGAAGAATACGGAAGCGAAGAACCTTTCCGCAAAATGGAAAAAGGACCGCACAACTATCCAAACGCAGCTTGGAAAAGTAAGAGCTCTTATTGACAAGCAGGCGTTCACCGACGCCGCAAAGGAACTGACGCCGGCGAAGAATCTGCACAATCTTTATCCGCCGGTCGTCGCGATGGAAAAGGAGCTGAACGAAAAGACGAACGCCTATCAGAAAGGCGTGAACGATGCGGTCGCCGCCATCAATGAAGCGAATCAGAAGAAGGATTTCAAAAAAGCACTTCAGTTATGTACAGAGATACGTTCAACGTACAAGCTCATTCCTGCGACCGAACAGACGGTGAAAGGCTACGAAGATTTCGCTCGTTCGCACGAGAACGAAAAGGAACGCATCCGCGGCGTGCTTAAACAGGGCGAGGTGAAATACAACGCAGGAGACATCGACGGAGCGTTAAAGGATTTCGACCAGCTTTGGGTCAATTTCAACGCCTACTGGAACGCTGAGATCGATCCCGAACCGAAATATTACGAGAACCTCAAGAACGAGGCCATCAAGAAACGCGAACGTGTCAATGCCTTGATGCCGCAGATCAAACAAGCGGCGGAGAATCCCAAATACGACAAGAAACAGCTCGAAGCCGGCCAAAAGATGGCTGACGAGGTTTTGGGCATCTTCCCGGCTCATGCCGACGCGAAGAAATATCGCGACATCATCGTTGATCGGATCGCCCGCGGCGAAAAGGGAGCAAAGGCCGATGAATCAAAGGCGAAGGGCGACGCTCATCAGCAGGCGGGACGCCACAACGACGCGATCAAAGAGTACGACACGGCTATTAAGTCAGACCCGAATAACGCTGATACCTACATCAAGCGTGCAGATTCGAAACTCGCGAAGAACGACATCGCCGGTGCGTTGAAAGATTACGACAAGGCAATTGAGCTCAAGCCCGGAAATAAGGATTGGCACAAGAAGCGAGCCGAGACGCGTGAAAAAGCGGGCGACAGCAACGGTGCCGTCGCAGACTACAATTCGATCATCACGATCGAACCGGGAAACGTGGAGGCATTGGCCGCCATTACACGCATTTATGTTGCTGCCAGGAACTGGCCGGGCGCCATAAACACACTCACGCGCGTTATAAGTTTGCAGCCGACAAACCCTGCTGCTTACACCGCGCGAGGCTTGGCTCACGAAGCCAACAACGACTGCATAAAGGCAATTCCCGATTTCGACAAAGCGATATCGCTGCAGCCGAACAACAGCGAAGCCTACAACGGCCGCGGGGAATGCCGCGAGCTTGGCAACGACCGGCGGAGTGCTTTGGCAGATTATGAAAAGGCGGTCCAGGCGGATCCTAATAACGCTGCCGCGGTCGCAAATCGCGACAGGCTGAAGGTCGCTTTGGCCCCGACGCCGAAACCGACACCGACGCCGCGTGTAACGCCAACACCGAGACAAACGCCTATTGCGACACCAAAGCCAACGCCGGCCGCAACACCGAAAAGAACGCCGCCGGCGACACCGAGGCCGACACCCGTTGCAACGCCGCTACGCACTCCGTCCGCAACACCAAAACCGACCCCATCGACCACGGCTGCCGGCAAGTTCTATCCATTGGACCTAACGACCGCGGGCGGCAAGAAAGGTACACCGAGGATGGCGAAGGAAATTCAGATAGACGATGCGTCGTGGATACGTTTGAAGAGTACCGATGAAAACCGCCGTGTGCTCGAGATCGGTGTGCCTCAAGTATTCTCGGCGACGCAGATCGCGATAATTACCAATCTGGACGATGCGACCTACCTTGAACAAGGTGCGACCATCGCCAGGATGACGCTCACGACCGATTCGGGAACGAAAACATTCGATATCAAAGCAGGCATTCACAGCAGCGAATGGAACTACGGCGTCGGACCGAAACATCGGCGTGTCGATGCTCTGGATATCGGCGACAATAGATTCCTCGCTGTTTTCCAGCTGGGTTCTGCTGCCGTCGTACGCGGCGTCAAGTTCGATTATGTTGAGACGAACGCGCCAAAATGGGCGGGACACGCGCCGGGCTTCGTGGTTCGCGGCGTGACGCTGATAGGTTCCGGGAACGGCCGTCCGACGCAGATCGACGGCACGATACCGAAAAAAACTCCAACTCCTAAACCAACGCCAAGCGGTACGCCGAAAAAAGGCTGGGAGATTCCGAGCGAGATAAAGATACCGGGCGTTGGAACGATAAAACTGCCCGGAGCGACGCCCACACCGAAGCCGACGCCTTCGACACCGCCGAAACCGCCGGCGGGCGGCGATGCGGAAATATTCAACAACGGCAATATCTACGCCGTCTATAACAAGCCGACCGCACCGACGCAGTTCACGCTCAACCGGCCCTATGTGATCACTTCGCTGATCACCTATCACTGGAATAACGCGCGCGGCACGACGCGTCCCGGCACTATCGCGGTTCGCGGCAGCGACGGCAGGACATATGGGCCGTGGCAGGCAAGCGGCAGCCCCGGACAGGGCGGTGTGGTCAACGCATATTGGACCGTGAAGCCGAACGTTACTCTGCCGGCCGGAACCTACACTGTCATCGATTCTGATCCGGAGACGTGGGCGCAGAATCCCGGCAGCGGTGGCCGCGGCCACGTTATCATGCGTGGTTACCCTGCGGCAGGTACTGCTGCGTCGACACCGACACAAACCACTAAACCGCCGCCTACGTCGGGCGTTGGAGCGACGGTGCTCGCGATACTTGAGAATCGCTCAAGCGAGGCCGTACATATCTTTGCAGAGGCAGAAGGCTTCGACCCGAGAAACAAGATCGCTCCAGGCGGCAAACGCGAAGTGGTGGTGACGATGGCATCTGACGGACGTGTTAAGTTCGTATCGGGGCGCAACGGCCAGGTCATCGCCACAAAGATCTGGAACGGCGACCCGAACGACCGCAGCCGCTATCCGCGAGTGGTGTTCGACGGCAGAAACCTGCTCATCACGACCGGCTTGCGTTAGGAGCCTGCTTGCAGGAAGAGCACTCGATGTCTCGTCAGAACACGGCGCGAGTCGTCATTCCTGGCCCATCAAGTCAATGTCGTCAACTGATGCGTATATCGGCACGACCTTAGGCGTAAACCTGAAAAGACGTGAGCGAACGCCGAAAACATATGCCTTGTCCACAGCTACATCCTCGAATGTAAAATAGCCGAAAGACGACGTTTGGGCAGTTCGGGTAACACCGTGGCTGTCCACCATTGATACGGTCGCATTTCGCAGTCCTTGACCGGTACTTGTCACAACACGCCCGCTCACGGTGACGAGGCTTGGTTGGGCCTGGCAAGTTACTGCAATGCCCGGATCGAACATTCCGTAAACCTCTCTTGGATGAAATGCCCGTCTGTAAACACGGGCATCATCAATTCTTCCGTCGAAACGAACATTACCGTTATCATCGCCGCTTATTCTCAGGTTTGATGCCGAGTTTGCAACCGATTTCGGCCCGATCAACTTTGAGCCGACGATGTTTCCGTTCATGAATACCGAGAGGAACTGATTGTCATAAGTACAGACCAAATGTGTCCAGGCATTGAGTGGAATTGGTTCCGGCAGATCAACATTGAGTTGATTAAAAGGCCAGGGTTCGCCGGGCGCGTTGAATTGGCAGTAGATCCGAGTGTTCTGCGATGTTACCCCAAACTGATAGCCATGATTGCCGGATCCGCCGCCTACCTTTGAGATGATCCCGCCTGTTGGGAGGTCTTGGAGTAGCGATGCAGGGTGTATCCAAGAGCTTAAAGTAAATGTATCTGTTAGATCGAGACTGGATGAGTCAGAAACCACGACGCTCCCTGCTCCGCTCGCGGTGAAGTTATATGCTTGTCCGAATCTTCCGGGGGCAAATGTTGTGCTTCCTTCTGCGGTGCCGTTGTTGCCGGCCGGGCTTGAATCGTTGGTGTTGTTCTCGGCCTGATGCCAAAGGACATTTCCATCGCCGGACGGCGTGCAGCCAAAGCAGGTGCCCGATGCGCCTGCGTTGTGCAGCGCTGCGATCTCGCCGGCCGAAAGTGCCCTAGCATAGAACTGCAGTTCATCGATCTGGCCATGATATCTGAAAGCCGGTACGACCACATTTCGCCCAACCACGACATTTGCATTCGATGCGTCTATCAGTCCCTGAACAGGCGTGTTGGCTACTTCGTTGCCGTTAAGATACATCCGCATGTTGGATCCGTCAAAAGTTGCGGCAACGTGATACCAAATGTTGAGCGAAAATAAATTTGCGGGTGCGAAAAGCGTGGTCGGAACTCCGCCGCTCCAAATAATGAACTGCATCGATGCGCTGGGGCCTTCCGGGTTATGCGTCGTCTCGAACGTGTAGCCTCCGACATTTCCGACAGTGCGTTTTTGAGCGATCGGGCGCCCATGGCCGAATGACGTCTGCCGTATCCATGCCGCAACCGTGATGATGCCCGCATTCTGATTCGCTGAGTGCGGAATGGTGACCTGATCATCAACACCATCGAAGCTGAAAGCCCGTCCCACCATTCCCGTTGAAAACGAGACACCGTTGTCCAGGGTTCCGTGCGCAGTTCCAAAACCGTCAAGAGCGTTTCCCTCGCTCTTATATTCCGCGAATATATTTGACGGAGTGGCTATACACCCGGCCCCTTCGCTTTGTGCAACGCCGTCACGCGATTGCCCTGCGACCCGCAGTATCTCGCCGATGCCGGTAAACTGCAGCAAGGTCAATACAAAGCAGATCGCCATTCCTAAAATATAAAGTGCTCGTTTCATGTGCCGTAAAAAAGGACAGTATTATGTGCCTCAACATACAAGGCGGAGACCATATGAAAAATGGGTCAAAATGTCGGTCTATATTTTGATAAATGAGGGTATAATTGGGACTATCGAGAGATAGGCCAATGACCTCGCCCGTAGATGTTACGCAAATGCTTCAGGCTATAAACGCCGGAGACAAGAGCGCGCCTGAAAAGCTGCTGCCGATCGTTTACGACGAGCTTCGCAAGCTGGCACACGGCTATATGAAGAACGAGCGTTCGGATCACACGCTGCAGGCGACGGCGCTTGTTCATGAGGCTTACATACAGCTGGTCGATTGGCAGAATGTGTCGTGGCAGAATCGGGCGCATTTTTTTGCTGCTGCGGCAAAAATGATGCGAAAGATACTTGTCGATCACGCTCGAGAGCGAAATGCACAAAAACGCGGCGGCGGCGTTCGCACTATCGCGCTCGATGATGCGGTCAGCTTTCCGGCACAGCAGAACGTCGATCTCATCTTTCTCGATGAGGCACTCGATGAGTTGAGCAAGTTCGATACGGTGCAGGCGCGTATCGTTGAAATGAGATTTTTTGGCGGGCTAACCATCGAAGAGACGGCACACGCTCTGGGCGTTTCGGATTCCACGGTGAAGCGTGAGTGGCGCGTCGCGAAGGCATGGCTTTTTGATAAACTGCGAGGCTGACCGCGATGGATGCCGAAAGATGGATACGCATCAAAGAAGTATTCGCCGAAGTAGCTGACCTTCCCAAAAATGAAAGAGCGGCGAGGACGGCGGAACTTTGCAGCGGCGATGCATCGATGGTTGCAAGCGTTGAGTCGCTTCTCTCTTCTGATGATAAGGTCAAAGATTTCATAGAACAACCGGCTTTTTCCGTCGCCGGATCATTACCGACGGCCTCTAATGCGGCGATCGGCAGGCATATCGGCCATTATCGCATTGTTAAAGAGATCGGCCGCGGCGGAATGGGAACCGTCTTCCTGGGTGAAAGGGACGATGGCGAATTTCATCAACGGGCGGCGATAAAGGTCGTCAGCAGCCCGTTCCTCGGGGCTGACAACCTCACACGCTTTCGACAGGAAAGGCAGATACTTGCCGGTTTGAATCATCCGAACATCGCAAGACTTCTGGACGGCGGTGTGACAGATGACGGACTTCCCTTCCTGGTTATGGAATACGTCGAAGGCGAACCGGTTATCTCATATGCGGATAATCGAAATTTGCCGGTCGATCGGAAACTCAAGATGTTCCTGAAGATCTGCCGTGCAGTTGCCCATGCTCATCAGAATCTGATCATTCATCGCGACATCAAGCCCTCGAATATCATTGTTACGAATGACGGTGAACCGAAACTTCTTGATTTTGGCCTTGCAAAGATGCTCGACATTGAGAGCAATGAGATAACCGCGACAAATTACAGGGCGCTGACACCCGCATACGCGTCGCCGGAACAATTGCGGGGCGAACCGGTGAACGTGGCGTCCGACATTTATTCGCTCGGCATCGTGTTCTATGAGTTTATGACCGGCTTTCGTCCGTTCGAGATCGAGAGTGCGTCGTTTGAACGAATGATCGAGATGGCATCGAGCAGTGTGCCGGAACGGCCGAGTTCGAGGCTTATCCGCACGGTTTCCGGTGAAATGCCCGTGGGTGACCGGAAACTTTTCGAAAAGACATGCGGATCGATCAAAGGCGACGTTGACAACATCATCCTAAAGGCGATGCGGAGCGAGCCCGAACACCGCTACAGTTCTGTCGAACAAATGGCCGGAGATATCGAACGCCACCTCGACGGAATGCCGATCATCGCTTCGGAACCGACGTTTCGTTATCGTGCCTCGAAATTTTTCAGACGTAACCGTGCCGCGGTGCTTGGTGCGGCGGTCGTTGCGACAGTACTTTTGTTGGGCGTTGTTGCGACTATCTGGCAGGCAAGGCTTGCAGCCGCCGAACGCGATCAGGCACGTCGTGAAAAAGAAAAGACCGAACAACTGAACGTATTTCTTCAGAGCATTCTCTCGGCAGCGTCGCCGTCTCAAAAAGGAAAGGACGCACGGGTTGTAGAGGTAATGGACGATGCCGCCGACCGCGTAGATCGAGAACTTGATGGTCAACCCGAATTGAAATACAAGGCATTGACGACCATCGGCAACACCTATAATGACCTTGGATTGCCTGATAAGGCTGAGTCGGTTTTCCGTTCTGCCTCGAATATATTGAATACCAATCCCGCCGCCGGTTTGGCCGACATTGCTGACATTAAAGCTCTACTCGCTACCAGCCTGATATCGCAGTATCAATTCGACGAAGCCGCCGATCTGATCACGGATGCCATACGAATAGAAAGGTCTTTGGGTGAAGGCCGCCTAGCGAAGCTGTCCCGAGCGCTCTTTATCCTCGGTGAATTGAATGTTCGCAGATCGAATTTCAGCGAGGCGGGAATTTCATTGTCAGAATCCATTTCGCTTTGCGATGCCATACAGCCGATGGCGGCCGAATGCGCGTATTACCGGCTATCGCTCGGACGTGCCGAGCGGTTTGCGGGGCGAAATGACAGGGCTGAGGATATTTTCCGAGAGGCCTTGGCTCTCTTGTCGGCAGCACCGGAAAAGAACGCGGCTCAGATCGCCGATGTTCGGTTGAATTTGGGCGATATTCTCATTAAAAAACGCGATCATTATCAGGCATTGGAATGCCTTTTGCAGGCCGATGCCTTTTATCGAGAGAAACTCGGGGATTCCATTAACCTAGCGATATCTGAATATTATCTCGGCAGGACGCATTACGAATTGAGGAACTATAAGAATGCCTATGATTATTCCAGGTCTTCGGCGGAAATGGCGAAAAGATTGAATTGGACCGCCAACGGTAATTACGTTGGTTCGTTGGTCCTGGCCGGGCGTTCACTTGCGAAGTTGGGTAAAGCAGACGAAGCTATTAAATATTATCGCGATGCGGTTTCGATGGCGGATCGTCATCTGCAGCCTACGGATCCGAAAGCTGTTGAGGCTCGAAACACCCTTGACGAGATCCTCGCATCAAAGAACAAGTAGATCGGTTAGACCGTGGCCATATCGGCTATCTAGTGCGAATACTCTTTATCAAGCTCAGTTCGATCGGCGACATCGTACACACTTTGCCTGCGCTTGCGGCGGTTCGGCGCCATATGCCGAATACGCATATCGCGTGGGCCGTGGATTCGCGATATGCGGAGATACTTCGCGGGAATGAGCTTATCGACGATCTGATCGAGCTCGACACTCGTTCGCTGTCGGGCGGGAAACGTATCGAAGGCATTCTGCTCGACGTCACCTCACAGCTGAACCGCGTCCGCAAGGCAAAATTCGACGTGACGCTCGACTTTCAGGGACTCTGGAAATCAGCATTCGTCGGTAAATTCTCCGGTGCGAAGGAGCGTTGGGGTTTCAATAAGGAAACTCTGAGGGAACCATCCAGTCGAATGCTTTTGACGCATACAGCAACGGTCGATGAAGGCATTCATGTCATTCGGAAAAATCTGGCGCTTGCAGGACAGGCTCTCAAATTCGACGCGGCAGACGAGGTGCCGTTATTTCCGATATTCACTACACAGGAAAACGTCGCCGAAGCCGAGGCGATAGCTGAGAAGGCTGGCGAAAGGTTTGCGATCATTAATCCCGGCGGCGGCTGGGTCACAAAATTGTGGCCGGCTGAGAATTTCGGTGCACTTGCGGCCATGCTGCGGTCTGAACTGGGAATTGCCTCGGTCATTACATCCGGTCCGAGTGACGCTGAGCTCGCACAGCGTGCGGCTGCTGCTGACACCACAAGAACCGCGATCATCGCCGAGCCGAGTCTGAAGGCACTTTACGAACTCGCAAAAAGAGCGTCAGTTTACATCGGCGGCGATACGGGGCCGACGCATATCGCAGCGTCGGCGAATGCACCCATCGTAGGGCTTTTCGGACCGACCGAATGGTGGCGGAACGGAACGCTGAACGAAAATGACATCTGCGTCGAACGCAACGACATCGGCTGTCGTGTAAACTGTCATCGTCGTACCTGCGACAAATGGATATGCATGGATATCAGCGTTGAGACAGTTTTCGAAGCAGTAAGGCAGAGGCTGGCCGCCGATGAGTAAACGAATGCTCCAACGCGTGCGTGTGCCGCTCGGTTTTGTGTTCGCGGCCGTCTTTCTTTATTTTGCAAAGCCGACGGTAATGACGCTGGTGATCGGTTCTGCCGTCGCCGTCGTTGGTCTCGCGATCAGGGCCTGGTCATCGGGGCATATTCGAAAAGCAAAGGTTTTGGCCGTTTCAGGGCCGTACGCATTTACCCGCAATCCGCTCTATGTCGGCAGCCTGATAATGGGCGTAGGGTTTACAGTGGCCGCGGGTGTTTGGTGGCTGACGCTGCTGTTCGCAGTTCTCTTCATCGGCATCTATTTGCCCGTAATACGCGTCGAAGCAGAGGACATGCTGAGGATCTTTGGCGATGAATACGAGGAATACGCCGATAATGTCCCGATGTTGATTCCGCGAATAACGCCGTGGAAAAGTTCTGATGTCGGATTCGATTTTCAGCTATACTTTCAATATCGCGAGTACCGGGCTGCCCTCGGCGTTGCGGGTGCGATCGCCATCCTTGCCGTAAAAGCTTTGGTTTGGCCCCAGTGAATTGATGAGACGAAGTATCTCAACAGCATTCGTTCTTTTTGTTTTGCTGCTTTTCGGCGGCATTGTTTCTGCACAGCCGAAGCAGACAGCGCCGATGTCGCCGGCACAGCGATTTGCGGGCGAAAAGCTTGTTTACGAGGGCAAGGTCAGCCGGTTGAAGATCAGCATCTCGGTCGCCGAATTGACCTTTTCATCAAGAACGAACGAACAAGGCGAACTGATCATTCAAACCGAAGCTGTTTCAAAGGGCACATTGCTGAGGCTTTTCCGCTTCAGTTTTCTCCAGCAGTATGAATCGTTCGTGGACCCGGATTTTCGCATAACACGCACCTTGAAACATGACGTCCAAAAACAGCGCGTTCGTGACAGCGAGGCAGTGTTTGACTATAACGACCTAAAGGTAACCTACGTCGAAACCGACCCCAAAACACCAACACGTCCGCCGCGGCGAATTGCAAGCGAGATACCCGCTAAGATGAACGACATGGTCTCGGCCATCTATTTTCTTCGAGCACAGGAGATAAAGGTAGGAATGCGTTTTGACGTTCCGGTCAGTGATTCGGGCCTTGTTTACAACGTCCCCGTGGTTGTGGCGGCACGGGAAAGGCAAAAAACGGCGATCGGGGAGAAATGGTGTTTCCGTATCGAGCCGGAAATATTCGGCAAGGATCGGCTTATCGAGCAAAAAGGCAAAATGACCCTTTGGCTTGCCGACGATGCCTTTTTGACGCCCGTCCGATCTGTTATTAACTCAGAGCTCGGAAAGATCGAGGTCAAGATCAGATCAGCAATGCCGCCAAGCCGATAGGCCTATTTTTCTATTTTTGTAAGGCCGTTCATGAAGGACCGCAACGCTTCAGGTATCGTCACGCTCCCGTCCGCCTCCTGATAATTCTCCAATATTGCGATCCACGTCCTGCCGACAGCAAGCCCGCTGCCGTTCAGCGTGTGGACATATTCGGGTTTTGCTCCCCCGGCGCGCCGAAATCTCGTGTTCATTCGCCTTGCTTGGAAATCACCGCAGTTCGAACAGCTTGATATCTCACGATAAGTGTTCTGCGACGGCACCCAAACTTCGATGTCGTAGGTTTTTCGCGCGCCAAAACCCATATCGCCGGTCGAAAGAACGATCGTCCGATAGGGAAGTTCGAGCAATTGAAGTATCTTTTCCGCGTTGGCGGTAAGCTTCTCGTGTTCTTCTTCTGAGGTCTCAGGTGTGCAGATCTTGACCAGTTCGACCTTTTCAAACTGATGCTGACGAATTAGCCCGCGAGTGTCGCGGCCGTAGCTGCCGGCTTCGGACCTGAAACACGGCGTGTAGGCGGTGTAGTATTTCGGCAATTCCGATACATCGAGGATCTCGTCCGCGTGGTAATTCGTCACTGGAACCTCGGCGGTCGGGATCAGCGCAAATCCGCGTTCGTCGGTCGTATGAAAGAGGTCCTCTTCAAACTTCGGCAGCTGGTTCGTGCCAAAAAGCGACTTTCGGTTAACGAGAAACGGCGGAAGCGTCTCGGTATATCCATGCTGTTCGGTGTGGACCGCGAGCATGAAGTTTACAAGAGCACGCTCTAAACGGGCGCCTTTGCCGTTCAATATCGCAAACCGCGAACCGGCGATCTTCGATGCGCGTTCCAGATCCAAAATGCCAAGGTCCGTGCCGATATCGACATGGTCTCTTACCTCGAAGTCGAATTCACGCGGCGTGCCGATGCGGCGAATTTCCAAATTCGCAGATTCATCTGCACCCACGGGAACGTCCGACGCAGGCAAATTCGGCAGGCCGGCAAGCAGGTCGTTCATCGCGGAAACCGCGTCATCACGGCGTTTTTCCAGTTCTGCCTGACGTTCTTTCAATTGCGCGACCTCGGCTTTCAGTTTGTCGGCGGCTTCGCGGTCGCCTGACTTCATCAAGTCGCCGATCTCTTTGCTCGCCGCGTTGCGTTTTTGGTTGACAGCATCGGCTTCGCCTATAACGGCTCTCCGTTCAGCATCCAACTCCGAAAAACGGTCGAGCGAGTCCACCGGGAAATTACGGGTTCCCAGGGCCGCTCTGACGTCTTCCAGATTCTCTCTGACAAAATTGATATCTAACATCTCAAAATGTATCTACAATGTAATTACAGCTAATAGGTTGTTAAGATCACATCAATAACCTAAAATCTTCATCGGCTCACATGGACGACGGGCCGAATGCGTCGAATTTATCAAAATTGATATGGCAAAGAAAATTCGCAAGGCAGTTTTCCCCGCAGCAGGTCTGGGCACTCGCTTTCTGCCCGCTACGAAAGCCTCACCGAAAGAAATGCTTCCGCTCGTGGACAAACCGCTCATTCAATATGCGGTCGAGGAATCGGTGGCGAGCGGTATCTCGTCGGTTTTGATAATTACGGGCCGCGACAAAACGGCAATAGAGAATCATTTTGATATCTCGTTCGAGATGGAAAGCCTCTTGAAGAAGAAAGGAAAGGACGATCTGCTGGACGAGGTTCGGCAGATCTCCAACCTCGCTAGGATCAGCTACACGCGGCAAAAGGAAGCGTTGGGTTTGGGCCACGCGATATTGCAAGCCGAAGATTACGTCGGCGACGAGCCTTTTGCGGCACTGCTCGCGGACGACGTTGTCGATGCCGAAATTCCCGCTCTCCGGCAGATGATCGACGTTTACGAACGTTTCGACGCGCCGGTGATCGCGACCATGCAGGTCGAAGGCGAGGCGATCTCGCGCTTTGGTGTCATCGACGCCGAAGAGGTAGAACCGAACGTTTACAAGATCAACGACATGGTCGAAAAGCCGCCCTTTGCCGAGGCTCCGTCAGACCTGGCGATCATCGGCCGCTACATTTTCACACCCGACATTTTCGACGCCATCAAGGAAACAAAACCCGGAGCCGGCGGTGAGATCCAGATCACCGACGCAATGCGTATTTTGATGCAGAAGCGGCCATTTTATGCGGTCAAGCTGCAAGGCCGCCGCCACGATGCCGGCGACAAGCTCGGCTTCCTGATCGCAACAGTGGAGTATGCATTAAAACGTGATGACCTCGGGCCGGAATTCCGAGAGTATTTGGAAAGCCTTTCTTTCTAGCTTTTCCTGCCTTTGCCTGCATCGGTTCGCAGTGCCAGAGTTGTCTGAATTACGATCAGAACCACTGAGCATCCGCCGAGGACGAGCATGCCGAACCAAAGCCCGCCGGCGGCGTCTGAAATGAAGCCGACCAGCCACGTCGAGAGTGCCGCCCCAATTGTGCCTGCGACAAATAGCGGCGTGGCCCGCCGCGTCGCTTCGGGACCGAATGTCTTAGAGAATCGTGAGATGTTCGTCGGGAACAGCCAGGACGTCCCGAATCCGGCCAAGGCCGCACCGGCACCGAGCAGAGCAACAGAATCTGCAGATAATGCCAGGACCATTCCCGCCGCGACGATAAAAAGCCCAAGAAAAAGCATCTTGTTGTCGTCCAGAAACCGGAATAGGATCGGAGCTGCCCCGCGGCCGATGACGAACAGAAGAAAATAGAGAAGCGTCGGCGACAGCCAGACAGCCGGCATCTCACCGGGAAGACGGCCTGCATATGTCGTCAGCCAGCCGCCCATACCGCTTTCGAATCCTACGTGAACCAAATTGAATGCCGCGATCGCCCATGCGACCGGATGCCGCCATATCGGCGTGCTGTTTGGGTCGGCGGCGTCCATCCGTTCATGCGGCTTAGCCTCGACAGATGTAAAGATGAGCAAAATTGTGGTGACAGCGATGGCAACGGCCAGAATTAACGCGGTGCCGATAAAGTTGGTTTCGCTGCTGAACGCATCGACGAACGGCTTGCACACTATCGCTCCGAGTCCCCAAAAGAAATTCAAAAAACTCAAAGCCGGCCCTGATCTGTCGGGGCTTAGCTCCACGATCACCATATTGATCGACGGCAGCGTCAGTCCTACGCCGAGCCCTAAAACAAAAAAGCCGGAAAGGCACGCGGCATATGAAGCGGCCGTCAAAAGCAAGATGCCCACGCAGAAGCAAACGCCGCCGGCGACGACCGCGTTCTTGTGGTCATTGCGGCGGGCAAAGCGGCCTGAAACCAGCGTTCCAATGATAGAACCGGAAAACTGTGCCGGAAAGAAGAACCCTGCGTACAGATCATTCAATCCGAAACTCCGCGACAGAACTGGCAGCACCTGCCCGATCAGCACCGTCGCGATGCCCGACAGAAAGAACATTAGGTGCAGCAGCAGTTTCAGCATCCGAAATGACAATTGTGCCAACTATGGGCATCATTTCGAAGCCGTAATTTGATTTATTCGCTTAAATTGCGGCGATTCGATAAAATCAATCAGGATAAAAAACTGCGTTTCGTAGACAGCAGAAAGAAAAAATGCCGCTTTCTTCAATAGAGGACGCCGTACGCGACATACGCGAAGGGCGAATGATCATCATTGTCGATGACGAGGACCGCGAGAACGAGGGCGACCTCGTCTGCGCGGCCGAAAAGGTGACGCCTGAAATGATCAATTTCATGGCGGTGAACGGCCGCGGCCTGATATGTCTGCCGATGACCGAGGAACGCTGCGATTTTCTGCAGCTTTCGCCGCAGGCGGCCGAGAATACTTCGAGTTTTGGAACCGCTTTTACGACCTCTATCGAAGCACGTGTGGGCGTAACGACCGGCATTTCGGCGGCGGACCGTGCAAAAACTATCCTGACCGCGGTCGATCCTGATTCCAAAGCTAGCGACCTGGCAAGGCCCGGACATGTTTTCCCTCTGCGTGCCCGCGACGGCGGAGTGCTTGTCCGTGCGGGCCAAACGGAAGCCAGCGTGGATATGGCCCGCATCGCCGGCCTAACGCCGGCAGCCGTCATCTGCGAGATAATGAATGACGACGGCACGATGGCCAGAATGCCTGAGCTGGAAGCTTTCGCAGAGAAACATGGCCTGAAGATAATCTCCGTCGCCGATCTCGTTCGATACCGTATCCAAAAGGAAACTCTCGTTCGGCGAGCGGTGGAAACGAAGCTTCCGACACGGCACGGCACCTTCAATGCGGTACTGTTCGAGAATATTACGAACGGCGAGACGCACCTCGCAATGACGCTCGGGGATGTTTCGGGGACAACGGAGCCTGTGTTCGTGCGCGTCCAAACCGAGAATGTGACGTTCGCAATGTTCGGTGCCACGCTGGGCGAGGCGTCGGCGGCAATTGAGGCGTCGCTGCGAATGATCTCAGAAGCAGGACGCGGGGTCATTCTGTATATGCGTCAGCGAGAGAACAGCCTTGACCTGCAGGACCAGCTTCGGACATACGGCGTTATGCAGGAAAGAGGCATCGATATGCAGGCCGCCCGGACGGAGACCGGCTACGGAAAGGTTCATGATCACGGCATCGGAGCGCAGATCCTGAAAGACCTCGGCGTTAGCCGAATACGGCTGATATCAAATCATCCGCCGCGGGTTTCGGCTCTGGATGCGTTCGGGCTCGAGATCGTGGAAACGGTCGGTTTCTGACCGACAAATGTTGGCTTGCCTATGTCGGAAAATGACATCGACATACCGGAAAATGACGTTGTCGCCGACGAACCTAAGCGAAGGCGCGGTCGTTGGCAATTTGCTGTGTTCACTGCGCTCGTCGCCGGTGCCCTTGCCGGCATCATCATTCTGATCCTTTTTCAGACAGGTGCTGTGGACAACATGGCACGGACGCGTTTTGCCAACGCAATGGCCGAAATGGGTCTCGCCTTTGAAGCGGAGGCTTTTCGGATCGGCCTAACGCCGACCGAGATACAGTTTCGAAATGCGACGTTTCGCGACAAATTGACCGGCGAAAAGCTCTTTTTTGTACGCGAAGGCATAATGCGGATGACCATCCTTGAGGCACTTTCCCTCAACCTCCGCCGTGACGTAAATATTGACTCGCTTGAACTTACCGGCCTCGAAGCATGGGTTCGTTTTGATGAGAACGGCCGCTCCAACTTTGCGAATCTTCGCTTGCCCGACGACGATCCGTCGGCTCGTCTTTCCTTCAAATTCACTTCTTCGAACGTGGTCATCACCGAAAGCGTGGTGTATTTCGGAGACGAGGCACGAAATATCTCGGCGACAGGCCGCGATCTGATCCTGTTGGTCGAGCCGCAGGAAGCCGCCGCAGGAGGCGACGAACGAAATTACAAGATCTCGCTCCGCTCAGCAAATTCTACATTTATCTATGACGGCAGAGCGGTCAATGACGTGACCGTTTCTGCAGAGGCAATGGCCCACGCCGCCGGCGCCGATATTTCGCGATTCGAACTGACGACGCCGATCGGCTCGACGCTGATCGCAGGAACGATCCGGAACTGGGAAAAGCCGGCCTACGATCTGGACGTTACATCGACGGTCAATCTTGCACAGGCTAACGAGATCCTCGTTACCGGAACGACGCTCGCCGGAGTAGGAAATTTCACCGGCAAGATCTCGGGTGAGGGCGAGACATACCGCATTGAGGGCGAGATATCGTCCGAATCTTTGACCGCTGCAGGCGTTACGCTCAGGGGAATGAACGTGAACGCTAACACTACTATCCGCGAATCGGCGTACGAGGCGAACGGGACGGCACTCGCCCGCATGCTTACGTTCGAGGATTTCACCGTCAATTTTCTAAAGCTGGCCGGCAACGTCCGCGGGACAGGCTACGATTTCAACTGGATCGGTGAGCTCGAGGCGGCTGCCGCAAGGTCGCCCAATATGTCCATCGCTTCGCTCTTCCTTAGCGATGCACGCGCCGAATACAAGGATAGGCAACTGCGTTTGGGAGCCGGCAGCGGCCGTGCAGGCAGATTCACGGTGGGCGATGCCAGGTTTTCGGACCTGCGGGCACAAGGGCTCTCGTTTTCAGTAAAGGATGATTCAACTCTGATCACGGCACCGTCGGCACAGACGGCGGTGTTCGAGACCGACGATTACAAACTGCAAAACATTACCGGTTCGAATGTCCGCGTTTTTCATAAGAAAGGATTTACCGACGTGGACGTTGACGGCCTGCGAGCTGCATCCGCGGAGCTTGAGGGCAACCGGGCACGCAATCTCAGCGTGGCGACATTTCGGTTTCGCGACGAGCCCTCGGTTACGAACATCCGTGCCGAACGTATATTCGCGGACAATCTTTTTATCGCTGCGGCACGTGTTGACCGTCTTGATATCCCCGCTCTTGATATGCAGAACACACGCGAAGGGCTGGCCGTCTACGCCGATAAGGCTCGCGTGGCAAAGATCGACGCCGATGCGGCTGTTTTCGGCAGTATGAACATCGGCGGCGTTCGCCTTACGGTTCGCAGAGGAACGCTGCAGGTGACCACAAATGATGTCGATGCGGGAACCGTGGCAGTAACTCGTTCGGAAACATTTCCGGAGGGCGGTGAGCTTCGCGATGTTAAATTTGGGCGGCCTATCTATACGCTTGAGCCGTCCGGCCGATATCGGGCTTCTGCTGATATGACGCTCGGAGGCGGCCTCATCGGCGACATCGATCTTGGCAACGGCAGGGCAAAGATCGCCGCTACAAACGGATCCGTCGCGATCAACGATATTGATGCCGAGATCATGGGCGGACGGTTAGAGGCAGATGCGGCCATCGCCGTCACATCGCGGGAGCGTTCAGCGATAAAGGGTAGATTCGAGAACCTCAATGCTTCAAAACTGCTGGCATTGCTGACCGGTTCGGTAATACCGGTGGAAGGAAATACTGACGGCACCGTGGATCTGTCATTCGCCGGCCGTGACTCGAAGTCGATCTCGGGTACCGTATATGCCGACATAGAGGCGAGTGCGGGATCGGCTGATCGCGGCTTGGTTCCGATGGAAGGCAAACTGGATCTAAATGCCGACAATGGGCTTTTTACGGTCAATACTGCATATTTCCGCACCGCGGACAGTCTGATGGTCGCTGATGGCAGGGTCGATATACGTGACGATAACACACGTCTCGATCTGCGGCTTTCGTCAACCAATGCCGCTGAGGTAGAACGCATCGTCCGCGTGACCGGCCTTGCTCCTGCCCTGGAAGAGCAGCTTGATTCACTGCAGATCTCAGCCCGCGGACGAATGGATCTGAACGCATTGGTCGAAGGCCGGATCAATGATCCATCAGCGTCGGGCAAGGCAATGTTGGCCGATGTGTCGATGCGCGGGCGGCAGATCGGAACGGTCACGGCAGACTATGTTCTTTCGCCTGAGGAATTCAATGTTACGAACGGACTGCTTCGTGAATCTACGGGCGGTTCGGCGACGTTCAGCGTAAAGGTTCCGCGCACGGGCGAGAACAACATCTTCGTAACGGCCGACCTCAAAGGCGTCAATGCCGGAAACCTGCTTGCTGCCTTGCCGGTCGAACTGCCCGAGCGGATCAGCGACCTACGCGGCGCAGCGACGGGAAGCGTGAAGCTGGAAGGGCTGCCTGATGCGGCAAAAGGTTCGATAGACATTGCGGCCGCCAATGGCACCATCGCCGGACAGAACTTCGATTCGCTCAAGGTGAACGCAATTTTCGAAGGCATGCGGATCGACCTGAAGGAAGGCGAAATAGCCCTCGGCAGCGGCAAATTGTCGGCGACCGGAAACTATGACCGAGCGACCGAGAAATTCGATCTCGAGGTAGACGCCAACTCCGTACCTGTCCCGCTGGTTCTTGCGGTCCTGCCGAGAAATGACAGTATTCCGGACATTACGGGACGGGTTGACGGAAAAGGCGGTGCAAAAGGAACATTCGGTGTTACGCGTTCATATGACGTTTATTTCGACGGACGCATTCCCTCGCTTTCGGTCGGCGGCGATGCGATAGGCGGTGCTGACATAAAGATAAATACCTCTGACGGCAAGTTATTCGCAAATGTACGTGCGGACCTCACCGGCCGGCCGCAGGTCGTGGCGGCCGAGATCGATCTGACCACTGATTCTCTGCCGTTCACTGCCGTCACCGACTTCGACAATAGTCCGCTCGCTCCGTTCCTGGCATTCATTCCGCAGCTGAAAGACCTCGGCATTACAGGAACGGCTACCGGCCGCGTCGAGTACAAAGGCAACATTGCGGCGCGCAATGACAAAGGCGAGATCGTTTATTCTGCTGACGCACTCGAGGGAACGGCAAACTTCACACAACTCGCCCTGCTAATACGAGATACGCCGCTTAACGCGGTCGAGCCGATCAACATAACCTTCAACACACGCGAATTGAACGTCGGAAAGGCCCGATTTTCGGGCGGCGGTTCGAACATGGCTATAACGGGGACAAAGGCCCTGAGCGAAGCTGCCATCAACAACCTTGCGATCGAAGGCCGCGTCAATCTGAATTTGGTCAACCTTTTTGTCAAGGATACGTTCTTTGCGGGATATGCCGATACCAAGATCACTCTCATCGGGCCGAACAGAACAGCAAAGATCTCCGGAACCGCCGACATCGTTAACGGCTCTGTGGCGTCGTTCATCGGCTCCGACCGGTTTACGGCTGACCGCATCAAGGGCCGTTTGATCTTTACATCCGATCAGGTGGAGCTTGAATCGGCGACTGGCTATCTCGGCGGCGGAAAGTTCACCGCCTCGGGCGGCGGTATTTTGGAAGGGCTCTCAGTAAAGGCCTACAGGCTGTCGCTTATAGGCGACGGCATTACGGTTCCGCTGCCCAAAGATTTCATTACGACCGGCGATGCAAATCTCGAGATCACGGGCATCCGTCGAAGAACGGATTCGCCTATCGAAACAACGATCGCCGGACGAGTATTCGCTCAGCGGAGCCTCTATTCGCGAGACATTGATCTCGCCAACGTCGTCGGCGGGCGGCGTGATCCTGTCCTGTCGGGCGGAGGTTCTGCCGGTGCGATCCGTTTCGACCTAATAATCGAGGGCCGTGACGCCCTGGTTGTCAGAAACAATATTGCCGATCTTACGGCGTCGGTATCGCTTGTGCTGACCGGAGACGCTGAAAATCCGATCTTAGCAGGAAGGATAATGGCAAACAGCGGCACTATACTCTTCCGAAAGGATCGTTATGAGGTTCAGCGAGGCGTTCTCGAGTTTCCGCCAAATAGAGGGATCGATCCCGTGATCAACCTTCAGGCTGAATCGACCATCGCGGGCTATCAGGTGTATGTCAACCTATCAGGGCCGCTGAAGGAAACGGAGCTTCTGGTCGCCAACGTGCGTTCCAGCCCGGCGCTTCCGCAGGCCGATGTCGTTTCTCTGATAACGACCGGCACTCTGGCGAACACCGCCGGCGGCATTCCGACGCTTGCGCAGACCGGCATCAACACCGCGGCCGAGGTAATTACGGATTCGATAATCAATACTCCGGTTCGAAAGGCGACCGACAAGCTTTTCGGGCTAAATGTTTTCGAGATCGACCCGATAATTTCGGGGCGTCAGGCGAATCCGGCCGCTCGCCTGACCGTCGGACGTCAGATAAACAACAATTTGCGTGTGACCTATTCGACGAACCTGTCGCAGGATCAGAATCAAGTGCTGGCTTTCGAATACAGGGTCTCGAATCGTCTTTCATTTGTCGCTCAATACGAACAGCGATCCCTGACGAATGTTACGCGTAATCGGGATAATTTTAGTTTTGAGGTGCGGCTGAGAAAAAGGTTTTGATACTGCGGCCTGACATTCGAGCTTTCGATCAATTTGTTCCCATTAGGGTGCGCGGTCTTCAATGCGCGGTCATATTGGCGTTTTTTTTCGCGGCGATACTGCCGCTCGCTGCACAAGAAACGTTTGACGGCCGGACGATCTCGACGGTAACGATACGTATCGACGGCGGCGACGATCCCTCGCTTCGCGATGACCTGCAGAGCGTACTTTCGGGACTTGCGGGTACGCAATGCTCGGCATCGGCAATTCGTGATTCGGTCGAAGCTCTTTACAGGCGGCGTCCGATAGATCATGTTCGCGCTCTCGCCTCTTTAGATCCTGGCGGCGGTGTGGAGGTCATATTTGTGGTCAAGCCGAAAGCCCGTGCCGGCAGGGTCACTGTCAGTGTCGAACCTCATTTCGGCGATCAGGTAACTGAACAAGAGATACTTTTCAAGCTGAATCTGCTGCGTCCCGGGACTGCCGTCACCGAGCAGCTGCTGCAGTCGAACGCCACTCAGATCCTCGAATATTTGCGTGATCGAGGCTATTACAGGTCCGATGTTGCATACTCCAGGAACCCGTCACGGCAGCTTTCAGACGAAGACATCGAGTTTCGCGTAAAGCCGGGGACCCAATCACGGGTAGAGGCCTTTGCGGTCGATATCGAAGGTTATGATAAGCCATTTCCTGTCAGGCTGTTGAAACTCACGAAGGGCGAGGCTTTCTCGCGTCAAAAATTATCTGCAGATGTCGAGAGGCTCCGCGATCATCTGAAAAAAGAAGGATTTCTCGCGCCGCGGCTCAATGATCCCAGAATAGTTTACGATCCGGACACCGATCTGATATCCGTTACTCTCTCGGGCAGAGTTGGCCCCTCGGTCAATATCGAGATAGAGACCGACAAAGTGCGTGAGGCATCGGGTTCTGAAGAGCGTCTGCTGCCTGTCAGCCGCGAGGGAACTCTCGATTACGCTGCCATAATCGAAGGCGAAAGGCGGCTGGAAAACTATTATCAGGAACGAGGCTATTTCTTTGTTGATGTGGTCCCGGTCTGCTCTGTCGATCCGCCGCTTGCAGATGCCGACGGGGTCGCTGTGCCTAACGAAAGTGAATTTTTGTGCTCGTTCCTGGGAAGCGAGGACCTTCTTGGCCGCAAAGTAACGGTCAGGTACAGAACGGATCTGGGGCGGCGGCTAACGCTTGACCGTATTCAGATGCGCGGCACCGACGTCATCACGATCGACGACGTCAGGGGCGTCTTGGGTTCGCAGGAGGCAAATTTTCTTGGCTTTCTTCCGCTTTTCGGCTATGGGCGGGGCTTCACCAGCACGGTTCTCCTGGAGGACGACGCGGCAACGCTAAGTTCATTGATGTTCGAACTTGGATACCGCGAGGCACAGGTCCGCGTCCTGCAGGGCGTCTCGCCCAATGGCGATTCCTTGATCATTACGTTCCAGATAGAAGACGGCCCGGCGACGGTCGTTAACAGTTTTGAGATCGTCGGGAACACGGTCTTTTCTGACGATGAACTCAAGTCAGAGCTTCCGGAGATCGTGGGTAAGAACCTCTCGCGGGCACGGAATCGCAACTCAGTTCAAAAGATCACAGAGTATTACGCGTCTCGCGGATATTTCGATGTGCGCGTGACCAGTTCTTTGCAGGAAGACGTTGATGATACCGCGACCGACGACAAAGAGGTAAAGGTAATATTCCGTGTCGAGAACGAAGGGAAACAGGTTCGTATCGGACGAGTCTTCGTAACAGGGAACGAGCGAACGCGGCCCAAAGCCATTATCGATTCACTTACATTCAAGCAGGGCGAACTGCTTCGATCGTCCGACATCTATTCGAGCGAACAGAACCTCTACTCGACGGACGCATTCGAACGGGTAGAGGTCACGCCGCGGCCTGCGGGTGAGATCGACGCCGCTTCTCGCGTGTCTGATGTCGTGGTTGACGTCGAAGAACAAAAACCGAGAGTGCTTGCATATGGAGGCGGTTTTTCGACGGATGTCGGCCTCAGCGGGTTTTTCGACCTTCGCCATTCTAATCTATTCGGCAGGCTTTGGCAGGGCGGAGCGAGGCTCCGTGTCAGCCAACGTCAACAGCTCGCGCAATTCGACTTTACCAATCCGCGTTTTCTGCTGGACGGCAAGAAGCGTTTTGCACCGCTTACATTCACTGCGCTTTACCAGCGTGATACGACGGTCACTCGGTTCTTTAGGTCGGCATTCGACAAAGGCACTTTCGGCATTGTGCAGCGGCTGGACGAGGAAGGAAATCCCATCGACGAATTTGGCAACCGAACAGGAAGCCCGACGATCAACCGTCTTGCGTTCTTTGCAGAGACGAATCGCACAATTAGCCTGAAGAGCCGAAGCATCCTTTTTCTACGGTATCGTTTTGAGGACGTTCGGCTGTTCAACATCAACAGCCTATTGGTTAAAGACCTGCTGATCCCTGACCGAAAAACGCGTATATCCGGATTCGGCGCTACATATGTTCGCGACACACGGCGAAACTGTGTGATCAAATATACGATCCTGGAGATCATCGCCAAAGGAGACCCGACCGAGCCTTGCAGGTACAACGCAAGCGACCCGACCAACGGTTTCTATATCACCGCTGATTACAACGTTTCGCTGCCGCAGCTTGGCGCGAACATCGGGTTCAATAAGTTCCAGGCGGGTGTCAACTATTTTTACACGATTCGGGCAGCAAAGAATACGACATTGGCGGCCCGCGGACTGCTCGGCGTAGCGAATGTTTTCAGCAATGGGAACCGCTTTACAGACCCGCAGTTTACCGCTCTGAACGGACTTCTGCCGATCAGCGAACGATTCTTTGCCGGCGGGGCGAATACGCTTCGCGGGTTTGATTTTGAGGAGGCAGGCCCGCGTGTCGTCATCATTCCGCAAGGGATCTTCCGAAACAGCAACGGCGAACCTGTCACGCTCGATCCCTTTACAATTCCTTTCGGCGGAAACGCGCTGGCGGTGGTCAATCTCGAGGCAAGGATACCGATCTCGACCACGATCAGGGCCGTGCCATTTTACGATGGCGGTAATGTATTCCGGCGCCCGTCCGATATTTTCCGCAGGCCTGAGGTGCCGCCGGGCGATATCGTCAGGACAAACCAGCGTGCGGTATGGACGCACTCTGTAGGATTGGGATTGCGGCTGAAAACGCCCGTTGGCGGGGAGTTTGGCGTGGATTACGGATATTTGCTCAACCCGCCGCGGTTCCTGATACCGCAGGCCATGCCGCCGCCGGCCAACTTCATTCTAAAGAAAAGCCAGATCCACTTCCGGTTCTCTCAGGCATTTTAACGGCTGCTTACTTCACCAAAACATGCGTCTCGTCGAGTTCTACGATGAGGCTTTGGTGCGGATCGTGCTGTATCGGTGGTTCCGAATGGTGGGCGTCAAGGATCGGTTCGGCCGAGATCAGCATTCCCGCGGCTGCTTTTCGTTCCATCTTCCGCATGTACATCGCTTTGTCCGCTGCGATGATAAGTTGGTCGAACGTGCTGCCGTGCCGCGGATAGCCGGCGCTGCCGAGACTGACTCCCACCGAGCCTTTAGAGTCGCCGACGACCAGTTCGAAATCTGTCACAGCCTTTTCTATACGCAAGCACAGTTCGTCGACATTGTTGTTTGCTGTTTCCGGCACAAGTGCCACAAACTCATCTCCGCCATAGCGGGCAAGAAAGTCGTAGTCGCGCAGCTGTTCCTTTATGACCGAACTGACCTCTTTTAGAAGCTTGTCGCCGAACTTATGTCCGAGGTTGTCGTTGACCGTCTTGAATCCGTCTAGGTCAAGCATGAGCAGTTGAAAACTCGATCCGGCTCGGGTTGCCCTTGCGACCTCCTTTTCAAATTGCTGCTGAAGGCTGCGCGCATTAGGCAGGCCTGTCAGCGGGTCGGTCATCGCGTGCATCTTAGCCTCGCTGTGTTCGAGCGATTTGTCGATCGCATCTGCCGCTATTCGCGATATAGTGTCCAATAGACGGAGATGTTCCTCAGCGTACGATTTCAGTTCCCGTGAATAAATGGTCACGGCACCTATCGTCTCCTCGCCTGAGATAAGCGGAACCGATGCCAGCGTACCGTATAGTTGGGTAAGATCCGGACGGGTCGTGTAAAAATCAAGATCGGGATCGACATTTGCAATGGTCTCCAAATTCTTTAACGCAAAACCCGTTGCGCCTTTTCCGACCTTCACCCTCATTTTCAATATTCGTTTAGCGTTGAGGCCCTCGACATGTGCCGCCGAGGCCGATTCTTTGTCCTCATTGAGCAGGAAAAGAGCGCATGTGTCGAACGGAACGAACTCCCTCAGCTTTCGCGAAAAAAGCTGCAGCGTTTGCTGCGGTGTAACCGTAATGCTGAATTCCCTGGCAAGCTCATACAAATTGAAGACCTCACGGTTTGCCCTCTTTATCTGTTCGACGAATTCGTCGTCTTTCGCTTTAGGGGCATTTCCGGGAGCGTCGTCATACGCAAGCCCGCTTTGGGCGATCTCGTCCTCAAGCGCCGAAAGATATCGCAGCAAGACAGCCACGATCTGAGGATCAAACCTGGTGCCGGATTCTGCCTGCATTATCTGCCTGGCTTTTTCACGTGACATCGCGGGTCTGTAAGGACGCGTTCCACGCAAGGTGTCATAAGCGTCAGCGACGGTCAGGATCCGCGCTGTCAGCGGTATCTCTTCGCCCTTCAAACCGTCGGGATACCCGGACCCGTCCCAACATTCGTGATGGTACTTGACCGTCGGCACGACCGGTACATCAAAGCCGATCTTTTCGAGAATCGATGCTCCTACGACCGAATGTATCTTCGTTTTCTCAAGTTCAGCCGGCGTGAGTTTGCCGGGCTTGTTCAGGATGTGGTCCGGTACGGCCAGTTTTCCGATGTCATGAAGTAATGCACCGGTCCTCAGAGCCTCCATCTCTATCGGAGAGACACCCATCAATTTGCCGAGCCCGAGAGAATATATCTGGGCGCGCCGGACATGTCCGACGCTGATCTGGTCACGAGCGTCAATGGCAGTTGCCAACGCCTCCACGGTAGCAAGATGTATCTCATTCACCCGCACCAGTTGGGAGGTCTTTTCTGCCAACGTCTTCCGGCTCCCAATGAACGACCACAAACTAACAACCCCCAGCGGGATGGTGAGGAACAGAGAAAGCCAGCCGAAAACGAGAACGGCGAGACAAGACAGGACAAACAAGGCTGCCACGGAGCCTGCAAGTACGGAAGTGTTATCTTTAAGAACGCTGATTCCCATTACGATCAACCGAGGTCGGAGTACTAAGAGGCCGGCAAATGAGGGGAGAAGCGGCCTATTGCTTGAATTCAAATCTCGTGCCACGCGTGCGGCACATCGGATTCCCTTTTAAATGTAGGTCTTTGAGGAAAAATGCGGGAAATGGAGGTTATTGCGACGGGTCAAAAAGACGTGTTTTCGAGCGTAAACCTGTCAATCTGACCGACCCCAACTAATGCGATCTGCTAGGAGGCGTCGTCAAAATCGTAGCCGTCAAAATCATCGTCGAGACGATCTTCGTCCTCTTCCGCACGGAGGTCGAGTTCTATCGGATCGAGGCCGACAACGACAAGCGAGGCTCCGCACTCTTCGCATTCCGCGACGTCGCCTTGCTCGACTTCGGCATCAACATAAACTTCTTCATCACATTCCGGGCAAATAGAGGTAGGCATTGTTGTAAGACTTCTCCGTGAAAGAAAGAAAAAATGACGTGCAGCCTTCGCCTGACAGCTCGCTGCAGCGACATTTATAAATCTAACCTTTGCGGGCTCGATTTGGCAAGACAGAAATTTGAGCGCGATACTCTCTTTCGTATGAAACCTTTGTTCGAACTGCCGGCGGGCCGGCGATACGATGTCGTTGGATTTGGCTCAAATGCCGTTGATAACATCATCGTTGTAGATTCCTATCCGAAATTCAATAGCAAAAAAGAATTCCTCTCGCATCGAAGGCTGGCCGGCGGCGAGGCAGCGTCAACCATGGTCGGGCTGACCAGGCTTGGCCTGAGAACGGCATATGCAGGAAGTTTCGGCGATGACGAAGATGGAAAATTTGGTTTCAGCTCGCTTTCGGAAGAGGGTGTTGATGTCTCTTTCAGCCGTATTGTCGAAAATGCCCGTACTCAATCAGCGTTCATCATCGTCGATAAGAACAGCGGAGAAAGGACAATACTTTGGAAGCGGGACGCATCACTGAATTTCCCCACAGAAGCGGTACCCGTCGAACTTGCCGCTGAAGCAAGGGTTTTGCATCTCACACCGCACGATCTAGATGCAGCGGTGATGATGGCGGAAGCCGCACGTTCGGCGGGTACTATTGTGACGATCGATATCGATTCGCCAACTAACAGCTATGAGCTGCTGCTTCCGCTTGTTGACGTCTGCATCGTTTCCGACAATTTTCCGCGCGCTGCTTTTGGCGAAAGTGACCCGCGACGGGGCCTGAAAATGATAAAGGAGAAGTTTGGCTGTACGATAGCAGGCATCACCTTGGGTTCAAGGGGCTCAATGTTCCTATCCGACGATGGGATCAATGAGTCACCGGCATTTGCGGCTCCGGGCGGTTGTAAAGACACGACCGGAGCGGGCGACGCGTTCCGTGCAGGCTTCATTTTTGGGATGTTATCGGGTTCCGGCATCGCCGGATGTGCGAGGTCGGCAAATGCGGTCGCGGCATTGAAATGCCGCAGCATCGGTGCGCGCTCCGCGCTCCCAACTGCCAAAGAATTATCAACATTGTTGAAAAATTACTAGACATCACTCTCATCCTTGGCGTAAAATCGAAAAGTGAGCTCCCGCACTCATCGCAAAGTTTCTGCTTTTCCTCCCGTCGCTCGATAGAACGGCAGATATTTCTCCAGGTAAAATGGACTCAAAGTTAGGCCTGATAATTCAGATCGCAGGCGTGGCACTCATCACGCTCCTGACGCTTTTCCTACGGCGTTCCATCAACGTGCCTGCTCTCCGCCATTGGACAAACGCCTGGCTGTTTCAATGTTTTGCACTGTTCTGCCTCCGCCTCGCTTTCAGCTACGAGGAATATTCGCTGCAGCTTCTCGGGTTTTTCTTTCTATCTCAATATCTCTTCGGCTACCTCCTTGTATTGGGATGCCGCAGTCTGTCGAAAGACAGCAAGACCGGCATTCTCAGCGAGATATTCGTCCTGCCTTTCATCTTGCTGGCGTTCGGACTGCCATTTCTCGGGAGTGAACTGAACCTGATAATCAACGTTCATTCTCTTCTGGTCGCAGGGTTTTTTGCCATAGCGTTTTCTACACTATGGAGAACTAAACTGAAGACATTCGGCTGGAAGGTAATGCTCGTCGCTTTAGGGTTGCTAGTATTGGATTTTTCGCACTATTTTGCGGAATATGCACTTCGAAACTACGCTGTCATGAGCGTAGGGCTCTTGGAATATAACTCGGTTATCGACCTCGTTCTGCAGATCCTGCTTGGCTTCGGAATGGTGATCATCCTGCTCGAACAGGTTCTTAACGATGCCAAGGTCGCAAACGAGAAGCTTAAAAAGGCGCATGAAAAACTTGAGGAACTTGCACATATCGATCCCCTGACCACGGCATTGAACCGCCACGCGTTTTATGGCTATCTCAACCGCAAAGGAAACGAAGGCAAAGAACTGTACGGGTGTCTTGGATTTTTCGATATTGATGACCTGAAAGAGGTCAACGACCAGTTCGGGCATGGTGTCGGCGACGCGGTAATTCGCAGCGTGGTCCGGGCGATAAGGGACTTGATCCGAAGCGAAGATCTGATATTCCGTTGGGGCGGCGATGAGTTCTTCGTTCTGATGATCGGTGTCAGCGCCGAGGCTGCAGCCGTTCGCATGAGAAAGGTCGAGGAGATCCTGAAGGATATCAACATCGACGGCGTCCCGTATCCGATGACAATATGCGTTTCGCACGCTTTCGAGGATTTCACCAGCCTTTCAGAGATCGAGGACACTATTCAAAAGGCCGACGCCGGAATGTACCGCGTAAAGCAAACAAGGAAATTGAACCAGGACGCTGACGAGATCTCGGAGATCTTGGACGACCTATTCGAGGACATCGAGGTAGTTCGCTGAGTCGATCGAAATATTTGAAAAAAGCCGGGCCGAATATGATCAGGCCCGGCTTTTTCTGCGTGATCAGCACGTGATCAAAGCCGGTCCTTGAAATGTCCGGTGACCAAAGCCCATGCATCGAAGGCGGCCGTTTCGTTATAGACCTCAGGACGCGTGTTGTTGAAAAACGCGTGATCCGCATCGTATTTCGCCGATGTGACCGGAAGTTCAAATCGTTCCGCGGCATCTTCGAGGCCCGCCACTTTTTCAGGCGTTATCCAAGCGTCTCGCGTACCCGAAACGAAAATGGTGGGCACCGTCAGTTTTTCCAGAACGCTGTCATCGGGGATATCACCATAGAAAGGAGCCGCGGCGCTGACGCCTTCCAGTACGCATGCCGCGTGCAAGGCGAAAGTGCCGCCCATGCAATAGCCCGTGATTCCGAAATGCGTTATCCCGTAAGCGACGCGAGCCGCTGCGATGGCGTGTTTGATAGTATCGAGGCCGTCCTCGATCGCGAGGCCATGCATCAGCCTCGACGCTTCTTCAGGGTCTTTCGTTACCACGCCGCGGTAAAGGTCGGGTGCTATGCAGACGAAGCCTTCGTCGGCATAGCGGCCCGCAATGTCCTTGACATGGTCGTTCAAGCCCCACCATTCGTGGATCAATATCACGGCCTTGTCGGTGTCGGCATCGGGCATCGCAATATATGCGCTGGCCGCGCCGTTAGCGGTATCAAAAGTGAGTGTTTCAGTCCTCATAAAAAGCCTCCAAAGATCAATTTCCTCAATTATAGAAAAGAAAAGGCCGCGAATCACGCGGCCTCTTGCTTAGGGTATGTCTCGTACTAGAAGAATCTCACCGAGTAACCGATTCGGAACCCGCGGCCGGGCTCGGGCATCAGGTCCTTGATGAACGACAGGTGGTTGCGGTAAAGCTTGTTGCCGAGATTCGTGGTCCCGCCAAATAGCGTGTGAGCCGCACGGCCGCGAAGAATAGTATAAGAGCCATTGATGTTCACCAACGCATAACCATCGGTTGCGGTTTCGAGCGGGAACACGTTGCCGAGTTTTCGTTTCGCCGTCAACTGGAGCTCCGGCCTGAGCGAAAGCCCTTTGTAGCGCATCTCTGCACCGAAACGCATTCTCGCAGGTGTGATTCGCGGCAGCCGTGTGCCGTTGTCGCGAAGCTCGGCCTTGACCGTGTCAGCGTTCACAAAAAGCGTCATCCAAGAATTTACGTCAACGTCGAGCGACGCATCAGCACCGGTGAACGACGCGTTTTCCTGATCGAATTCGGCCACGGGCAGATTGTCGTCCACGTCGATGCGGCCGTCGCCGTCGCTGTCGACATATTTCAGGAAGACGAAATTGTCGATACGGTAATGGAAGAAGCTGCCGTTCAGGCGAACGCGTTTTGTGCGGTGACGAAGACTGAATTCGACGCCGTTCGAACGCTCGCGAGCGAGGTTCTGATCCCCTTCTTCATAGGTCACAGTACCGATGTGCGGGCCGTCGTTGTAAAGCTCCTCAAGCGCAGGTGACCGATACGAGCTTGTAAAACTTGCAACGAAAGCACCGCCTTCCCACAGGCGAAAACGTGCGGCCGCCGATCCTGAAAAGCCCGTGAAGTTGCGCTTGATATATTCAGATAGGTTTTCCGGTGAATAGCGGTTCGTTTCGATGCGGCCGCCGAACTGCAATGCGACCCGGTCAAAGTCAACTTCCTGCAGCCCAAATACGGCGAAGTTGTTCTGTCGGACCCGACCGTCGATCAGGGCTTCAGCTCCTTCTACACGGTAATTCCTGTTGAATCCCTCGAATCCGAACCGTCCCGAAAGCCGTTTGTATTTTGCCTGTTCGAAAAAGCCGCGATAGGAGAACGTGTCGTTATAGAAAAGTGTTTTGACATCGTCGATGCCGTCTTCCGTCTCTACCTCATCGTGGCGATAACGAGTGTAGTTGACGGAAAAATTACCGCGGCTGATCGCTCCGCCTACATCGCGAAAGCCGCCCTTAAAGCGGATGTTGTGGCTCCGCATCGCGATGTCGATCTCTTCATCCGGGGTTTCGGGAAGCTCATTCCGGAACCATCGCTGGATAGCGAACGGGTCGTACTGGCATTCACCTTTTCCTTTGCCGTCAGCCTCGCACGGATCGCCGTCCTCGTCCACGAGCAGCTTGCCTTCTTCGAATAATGCGGCGTACGGAATGCCGTAACGGCGGCGGTCATAACTGTAGGAACCGGAGAAGAAACCCTTCTCGCCGAAATAGCCCAGGCTGCCGCCCGCGCCGAAAGAGCGTGACGACGAATTCGGAATTCGGCCAAGCGGTGTTTTCAGATCGCCTTCGCGCATGCCCGTTCCGTGGCCCTTCAAAACCCATTTGTCCCAACCATATTCAACTCCGCCGGAAACCGATCCTTGTCTGTTGTTGGTTCCGCCGAGTGTAGTGAAATAGCCGCGGAGCCCCGGATGAGCGTCGTTTTCGTCAGATGTGACCGCGTTCACTACTCCGCCGATAGCGTTCGAGCCGTAAAGCAGCGTCGCCGGGCCTTTTATGATCTCCAGGCGTTCCAGGCCGAGTGCATCTACGGGCTCGCCGTGATCGCCGGACTGAGAACCGACGGAGCCATTTCGAACGCCGTCCTGAAGTACGAGAACACGATCGCCGTCAAAACCGCGTATCACAGGCCGCGAGCTTCCGGGCCCGAACGCTCGTTTTCCGACGCCAGCTTCCTTGTCCAGGATCTCACCGATCGATGTGCTCGCCTGTTCCGCAATACGCAGGCTTCCGACTGCGTTGACGGATTTTACCGTTTCAAAGACCGATTCTTCACTGCCGGTTGCGGATACGGTTACTTCCTCGCGTATAGAGCCGATGCTCATCGAAAAATCGATGTTCGCCAGAGCGGTGCCGGCGACGGTCACCGAACGTGTCTGATCGGAAAAGCCGTCCTTGTGCGTGATGATCGTGTAACGGCCGTTAGGGACGTTGGTGAATTCGTAGCGTCCGTTCGCGTCCGTTTCGACGGACGTCCGCAGTTGGCTGATCTGCACAGAAACGCCGCTGAGCGGCTGTCCGTTGATCTGTGTGGTGATCGTACCGCTGATCGAGCCTGTCTGGGCAAACGCCGATACAGTAAAGAAAAGAACCAGTGCAAAAATACCCGTAATTGACTTCATAAGCTCCTATTTCCTCCATGAGGACAAAAGCAAAATAGTACGCGAATATCTTCGCCGTGATCATTCAATTCAATGAATGGCAATTTTCAGGGTATGAGCGGTGCAAAATGCAGTTTGCCGGCGTCAGCAGCACTGGATGGTGCTAACGCCGGCGAAAGTACTATTGCGTGGAAGGCTAGTTCCTTTCGAGTTCCTGCTTGATCATCGAGCGGAGTTCGCTTTCAAAAAGGCGGTTCATTCTCCTGCCGTTGACGAATATAGTAGGCGTCTGTCGAACGCCTACGGTCTGGCCGTCCTGTTTGTCGCGGTCAACTTTTGCTCCGAAACGGTTATCTTTGATCGCGGTGTTGACCGCTTCTAAATCGAGCCCGAGTTCTTTTGTGAATCGCTCGAATGCGGCCTTTGCGTCCGGCTGTTTAGTTCCCGGCGGTGCGCCGTGTATCTCGCCCCATTCGCTTTGTTTTGCGAATATCAGGTCGAGAGCCTCCCAATATTTGCCCTGTTCGCCCGCCGACTCGAGGAAGTTGGCCGCCATCATCGAGCTTGGATGGAACGGCATATACCGGATCACCAGGCGAACGTTCGGCTCGTATTCCTTAACCATCTTTTTGATGGTCGGGCCGAATGCGGCACATGCCTCACATTCAGGGTCGAGGAATTCGACGATCGTGACCTTCGCATCCGCCGGTCCGAGTGTCGGACTGTCATCGCGTATCAGAAAAGGATTTACCCGATCATCGGTCTTCGCCTTTTCGGTGACGGTACTCTTGTAATAATTTGATCCCAAAAACACACCGATGATAACGATCACCAGCAGCAACCCAAGTATCTTTATCTCTTTACCCATAGTTAGATCTTCTCTTGCTTATAGGCTAACAAACACGCAGTTAACACGACAAAAGCCACAAGACTCATTAGCGGGATGGTGATAAATCCGAGCAGTTCAAGCTGGACCGCGTTGCACGGCACACCTTCGGTACAAGGCGTGATCTCCGCCGGAATGATGCCATAGTAGTAGAGGTTGTGATAGACGGCGATGACGAGTCCCGCAATAGCTATCGGCAAAGCGTAGAACTTCATCCTGGCATCCTTCAAAACAATTCCCGTCGCGATAACGAAAACGAGCGGATACATCGCCGCCCGCTGATACCAGCACAGGTCGCATGGCGACAATTCCATCACCTCGCTCAAAAAAAGGCTGCCGACCAGCGACGACAACGCGATCAGCCAAGCGATATAAGGCAAGAGCCCGTTAATTCCCATTCTTATATTTTACAATAACGCGCGGTCAGAGCTTGAGCAGGCGTTCGCGAAGTACGCGCGATTGAAGCCGGCTGGACGCTAACTCACGACCGTTCGCCAGTGATACGGCATATGTTCCGCCGGGCAGCGGCGAAATGGCGTCGATCATGTTGACGTTGACGAGAGCTCCGCGGGAAAGGCGAATGAATGTATCGGCGTCGAGCCGAGCTTCAAGGTCCTTGAGGCGGTAGTTGATGGTGAATTTGCGATTCTCAGCCGTGGCGATGTGGAGCAACTCGCCGTCTGCCTCGATACAGGCGATATCCGCCGTCGGAAGCAAGATTATCTCGTCGCGAACTTTGACGGGAATCCGTGAGAGCGGTTTGTTCGCGGCAGCTTCATTGTAATCACGGGCGGCATTTCTAATTTTCGCAGCTTCGGCGGTACGCCAGTCATCGCTTTCCAAACGATCGGCGGCTCGTTTCAGCGTTTCGGCAAGCCGCTGCTTTTCGACAGGCTTCAGCAGATAATCGACCGCGTTCATCTCGAAAGCCTGCACCGCGTATTCGTCGAAGGCTGTCGCGAACGCGAAAAGCGGCATTTGCGTTTTGCGCAGCTGGCGGACTACCTCTAGGCCCGACATCGCGGGCATTTGCAGGTCGAGAATCGCGAGGTCGGGTTTGATCGTCTTTATCATTTCGACGGCGTCGGAGCCATTGTCCGCTTCGCCGATGATGTCACAACCGCCGATCTCCCCGAGCAGCGATTTGAGGAATTCGCGTGCCGGGCGCTCGTCATCGGCGATGAAAACACGTAGTTTCTGCATAGTTTACGCCGCTTTTTTCGCGGCATGCGACTCAATAGGGATCGCGATCTCAGCGGTCGTGCCGCCGTAGGGATTTTCGCGGAGTTCCAGCGAGGCCGCGTTGCCGTAATGGGCCGCAAGCCGCTCCCGGATATTTGCGAGGCCGACGCCGCCGTTATTTTCGTGCGATCCGGCGGCCATCTCGCCTCGGCCCGTATCGGAGACGCTCAAAACCAGGTTGCCTTTCAATAAATGCGCAGTTACCTCGACAGCTCCGCCGTTTCGATTTTCTGAGATCGCATGTTTGATGGCGTTTTCAACCAGCGGCTGCAGTACAAGCGATGGTATCTCGATCTTTCGCATCTCGTCTGCGATGTCTATCATGACCGCAAGCCGCTCTTCAAATCGTGCCCGCTCGATGTCCAGATAGCTTTCAATTATCCGTATCTCGTCGCCGAGAGCTGCGAATTCGCCGGTCGTGCTAAGCACCCCTCGAAGAAGCTGCGTCAGCCGCAAAAGCGTGTCGTAGGCTCGATCCGGAGCGGAACGTATCAAATAACCAATGGTCGTCAACGCGTTGAAAAGGAAATGCGGATTCACCTGTGAGCGAAGAGCGGTCAACTGAGCCTCGGTCGCTAGGCGGACGAATTCCTGTTCGCGAAATTCACGTTCGCAGCGTTCGTGATCGACCCTAAGAGCGTCGATGCGGCGTGCGACTATGAACGCCACACTTTCCAAGAACGACACATCATCGGAAAGCAGCCGCCGTCCGCCGGCAAGTTCCCGAAACTCCAGGACAGGATGCGGCTCTTCGGCCGTTGGAACAATTACGGAAACAGAGTCCACGGTGTTTTGTACGATATCAACCCCATCGGTCCTCTCGTCGATCAAACGGCTTTCTTGCTGTGCAGCGGCAAGCGTACGGCTGATGTGCGTGGCGGCCGCATTGATCGCGTCGTCTTGCGAAAGTGCAGAGTCGACCTCAGCCGATATGGTCCTCAGCAGCTCTGAATAATCCGCTCGTTTCAGGATAACGGCATCAACGAACCACGAAGCCGCGCGGTAGATCGCCGGATATGTCAGAGCCGTAATGACCCACAGCGCTATGATAAGTCCTGCCGCGAGAACGTCGTCGCGGTCGTGTGTCTCGTGATAACGCAGGCCGGGCACTGCGACAAAGATGTACAAACCCACCGCGACCGTCGCCAGAAGCATCAACGCGATAGCCCGTTTCAGGAAAAGGTCTGCGAAGGCAAAGCGGTAGTTCTGATAGAGAATTGCAAGAGCGATCGGCAGCGATGACTGATGTGCGATCAACTCGACGTACCAATAGGCCGTCTCTTTTTCGCCTCCAAGGTGAAGCGCCGACGCCGCGAAAACCAGCAAAGCCGCCGTCCAAATGGCCTTGCGTTCCAACGTCTGGTGCAGCCTGAAGATGAAGATCGCCGCGGCGAGAACAATGGATCCGGCCGTCAAAACCGTGAAAGCGAGTTCGGACGGAACGTTGCCGCCGATCAAGGCTTCTCGAAAATGGAGAACGGCTGCAGCCGTGCTGATCACGTAGGCGAGGTATGCGAGCCGGTTGGTCCTGTCGGATTCGGAGCCGGCGAAATGGACGACGACCGACGGCAAAAATCCAAGCGCGGAAAACGCGACCGCTGCAAACATCGGCGGCATTGATCCCAATCCGAGATCGGCTTGAGCAAACGCGTAAAGCTCGCCCGCGTTCCACAAAATGCCCAGTGCTGCAGTTATCAGCAGCAGAAAACCGGTGCCGCCGATCCCGCCTCTGCGATGGCGCAGCACCATTATCGCTAACATGCCGTAAAGGGCAAGGCCGAGCGAAAATCCGGTCAGATTAACAAGCGATGCTGCGTTCAGCGGCGACATTCCTCCATAAAGTATGCTGTCAGGCGGCCAAACGATGATTTTATCTCAATGAATTGCCGTTTTGACACAACGAACAGTAAAATCACGGGAATATGAAGAGGCTACTAGTGCTGCGGCACGCCAAATCGAGTTGGGGCGATGCGTCGCTCGCCGACTTCAAGCGGCCGTTGAATGATCGAGGAAAGCGGACCGCACCGTTCATGGGAACGCTCATCGCCGACAACGGCCTTGTGCCCGATGTGATCGTATCGTCGCCCGCCGCGAGGGCACGTGCGACGACCGAGCTTGCCGCGGAAGCGATGAAGTATTCCGGCGATGCGATCTTTGACCCTGAAATTTACGAGGCGAGTCCGAATACGCTCGTCCGCGTTTTGTCTGAAATTTCCGACGAATATGAAACCGCAATGCTCGTCGGCCACAATCCGGGCCTAGAAAGCCTTGTCTATCATTTGACCGGCGTATTCGAACCGATGCCGACCGCAGCTCTCGCTGTCATCCAACTGGATATCGAAAGTTGGGGCGACGTTAACAGCGGAACAGGAGATCTATCGGCTATCTATCGGCCGCGAGAGTTGATGAAATAAAAAGGGCTCTCCGAAACATTCGGAAAGCCCTCTTGGCACCGACCTTTAATTGACTTATGCAGGGACGCTCGCAAGACGCGGGTTCGCCTTCTTCTTGAGCAGCTTCTGCAGTTTCAGCCTCGCTTTATGAAGCTGGGACTTTGAAGTACCAACCGAGCAGCCGAGTATCCTGGCGACCTCTTCGTGCTCAAAACCCTGCACGTCGTGCAAAAGAAAGACGTTCTTGTAGCCTTCCGGCAGTTGGGCGATAGCGTTCTCGAGGGCGATCTTGTCCACGATACGCATCTTGTCCGGATTCGCGGTGCCGGCAACGATCTGATCAGGCGTCTCGCCTTCCTCGGTCGTTTTTTCAAATTTCACATTCCGCTTGCGGAAATGCATCAGTACCTGATTGACGGTCATTCTGTGCAGCCACGTTGTAAAGGCCGAGTCTCCGCGGAAACTGGATATCTTGCGATAAAGCTGTATGAAGACGTCTTGCGTTAGGTCTTCGGCCTCGCTCGTGTTCTGAAGCATCCTCAAACAGATTGCATAAACTCGGCGGTGATGCCGCCGATATAATTCCTCGAATGCGGCCATGTCGCCGTCAGATGCAAGCCTTGTCAGCGTCAGGTCGTCGATCTTGCCGATCGGTGCCGGAGCCTTTTCGGCGGCAAAGTGTACCGTGTCGGCATCGACACCTGAAGGACTGTGAAAAACCGGAAAATTCAACGTATTTGTGGTCATTGTTTTCCCTCCCGCCAAGGTATGTCTCAAATGCCGTGCCAAAAACTTCCGTCGTCTGGGTCCAATGCCCTTAAACACGTCAAGATCTTCGTAAAGTTCCATTTTTACAGACATATCCGTTATTTCGAGAAACATCCAAAGATAGATTCACACCGTTCCCTGCCGACGAAGCGGGCGCGCTGCTACACGATTTGGTATATTCCGCAAACGCTCTGCTAAATAACAGCTTCAAGTGCTAGAATCTACTTTCCGCGCCGCGCCGTATCGGTTACATGTGGCGATAATGAATATGCAGAACGCCTCTCGGATATTGGCCGCCGCGATCCTGTTTGCCGTCGTTCTTACGGCAGTTGCGGCAGCGCAACCGTCGCCGACGCCGCGTTTCAAAAGCCGCGAATACTCAGAAAATGACGGAATTCCCGTCCTAATGAAGCACCTGCCGAATTGGGAAGCAGTGATAGATTCTGCGATCTTCGTGTCTAACGTCGACGAGCTGAAGGCAGCACTCGGCGATCGGCCCGTTTTTCGCCATTTGGATTTCATTCCCGGTACGGAAGCGGTCGCCGCGGCATACGAACCTGGAAAGCTCGTTATTGTGGAGTTCATGACCCCGCAGGCTTCGATCGACGCGGATAACAAGATATTGGCTGAGCTTGCTGCCAACAATGACGGTTCAACCGTTTACCGCCGCGTCGGCAACTATAATGCGTTCGTTTTCGACACGTCGAATATAAAGGCCGCGGAAGCCCTTCTGGACGAGATCAAGTATCAAAAACAAGTTCAGTGGCTTGGCGAGGATCCTTTTCAGATCGATGCGGAGAGGGCCTTTGTTCTGACGACAAGGGATATTTTCGTTTCCACGGTCCTTTTCATCGTATTGGGGCTCGGTGTTGCGGTAATGACAGGGATCATTGTCGGGACCATTTATTTCCGGACCTCTGATCGCCGGAGGGCAAGGATGACGACGCATTCAGACGCTGGCGGAATGACGCGTCTCAATCTCGACGGGCTTACCGCCGGCTCTGATAAGAGCATCGAGAAATAGGATTTGCTTTACAACGAATCAGGCAGAGTGTTGATCAATGTGTCGATATCCTCCGAATTGTTGTAGAAGTGCGGCGAGATGCGCAAACGCCCGCTTCGAGCGGAGACTATGATTCCTCTTTCTTCCAAATATCGATAGATCTTGTGTGCCGGGATACCGCTTGTGTGCCGCAGACATAGGATCTGCGAACGTTCGGCGGCATTAAGCGAACTCACGACCTCATAAGGTTTTCCTTCGAGCCCTTTACATAGTTGGTCTCCCAATCCTAACAGATGCGACCGAATATTTTCTGCCCCCGCATCTCTGAGCAGCAGCAGACTCTGTTCAAGGCCGTAGAATAGTGATGCCGGGCCCGTGCCGCTTTCCCATGCCAAAGCGTTGGGCCGCAGCGGCTGTTCGCGGGCTTCAAAGTCCCACGGCTCTTCCACGCTGATCCAGCCGACCAATGTCGGGCGAATGCGTTCGCGTGCTCTGTCCGAAAGATAGATGATCCCGACGCCTTCGGGAGCGCAGAGCCATTTGTGGCTCGCTCCGCATGCCGCGTCGATGCCGAGTGCCGGCAGATCGAGCGGCATCGCACCGAATGCCTGAATTATGTCAACGCAAAACAACGCATCTACGCCGAGTGCCGCACGGGCGATGCGATCCAGATCAGCCTGAAAGCCGGAACCGAATTGGACGGCGCTAACTGCGACGACCTTTGTTTCGCTGTCGATCAGCGAAATAAGTTCTTCGTGGTCAAAACCGCCGTCGTTGCGTACCGGACAGATACGAAGTTCTATGCCGAGGTCGTCGCGAAGCCGCCGCCAAGCATAATAATTTGCAGGAAATTCCTCGGCAAAAGTGACTATATTCCCGCGGTGCGACCAATCCAATCCGTTCGCAATACTCGCAAAACCGTCCGAGGTGTTGCGGACAAAGGCCGTCTGCTCCGGTCGCACCGAAAGCATTTCTGCGATCAGGCCGCGGCAGCGTACTTTCGTCTCGACCCATTGGTGATAGTGCAGCGTGCCGTTCTCAGCTACGTCGCGAAGCTGCCACAACACGGCATCGACCGCACTTTGCGGCGGCGGCGAAACGGCGGCGCTGTTCATATAGGCGTACTTTTGGGCGGCGGCAAACTGACTTCGGATGTTTTCTTTCATTTTGAAAATTCCTTTGACAAATACCTTGCGGCGGTCGGATGATAAGAAATTGCCTGCACTAAGCGGGCGCGTAAATTATGTTCGACCTCGGGCGGAAAAACAAAACCGAATTCGGCTTCATCGCGGCAACCGACGATCGCGATATCGCCGTTACGCATCTCGCCCGAGAATCTCGTCAGGGCCTGCTAACAGAGGGCTTGAGACTGCTGCGCGACATTTTTCTGATAATCGTCGTATTCATTCTACTCGGCGTTTTCTTTATCCAGCCCGTCGTCGTTGAAGGCACGTCCATGCTGCCGCAGCTTCAGGACGGAGAACGGCTGCTGGTCAACAAGCTCGTTTATTACAAACTGCAGAGCGTAAGCTGGGGACACATTGAACGCGGCGACATCGTCGTGTTTTGGTTTCCCAATGACCCTGACAAGAGCTATGTAAAACGCGTTATCGGGCTGCCGGGCGAGACCGTAGAATTAAGGAACGGAAAGGTTTACGTTGACGGCCGCGAATTGACCGAGAACTATCTTGACTCTGACTACAATACGACAACCCCTAATGCTCCGGCAAAGTTGGTCGAGGACCATCATTTCTATGTCATGGGTGACAATCGCGACAATTCGTCCGATTCGCGATACTGGGGACTCGTGCCGGAAAAATACATCTATGGTAAAGCGTTTTTCCGCTACTGGCGCCCGTCGAAGGTCGGCTTTCTCGAGCACGGCGAATACGGTCCCGACATCCCTGTCAAACCTGTCGATCGACGGACACGCCTAAACGGCGAGCGGTAATTTCCGCCGACGCGGCAACTCCTGTAAAATCGTTTGGTAATGAAAACGGCGAAAAAAGCACTGCTCGTCCTCGAAGATGGACGGGCTTTTTTTGGCAACGCATTCGGCGCCGAGGGCGAGACATTCGGCGAGATGGTCTTTAACACGTCAATGACGGGTTACCAAGAGATCCTGACAGATCCTTCGTATGCCGGGCAGATCGTATGTATGACGTATCCGCTGATCGGAAACTACGGCGTTAATGAGATGGACGTTGAGTCGCGACGGCCTTGGGCGGAAGGTTTTGTCGTCAAAGAAGCATCGCGGATCGCCTCGAACTGGCGCTCGACCGAGACCCTTCAGTCCTATCTTTCGCGCAACAACATCGTCGGCATCGAGGATATCGATACGCGGGCATTGGTCCGGCACATTCGCGACAAAGGGGCGATGCGTTCGGCGATATCGACCATCGAGACCGACCCGAAAGCCCTGCTCGCAAAAGTCCTCGCCTCACCCGAAATGGCAAAACGCGAACTCGCGAGCGAGGTGACTGTCGAAAAAACCTATATTTACGAGCCGGAGGAATCCGCAATCCGCATTCCGCAATCCGCATTCCACATCGTCGCTTACGATTTCGGTGTCAAAACCAACTCTTTGCGCGAATTTGCAAAACGCGGCTGCCGTGTAACGGTCGTGCCCGCTGATACGTCCGCTGAAGAAGTACTTGCCTTAGAGCCGGACGGCATCTTCCTTTCGAACGGACCCGGCGATCCGGCGGCGATGTCGGCAGTCATCGACGAGATCAAAAAACTCGCAGCATCGCAAAAGCCGATGTTCGGCATTTGTTTGGGCCATCAGTTGATCGGACAGGCTTTCGGCGGGACGACGTTCAAGATGAAATTCGGCCATCGCGGCGGCAATCAGCCGATCAAAGATCTGACAACAGGAAAAGTCGAAATAACGTCGCACAATCACGGCTTTGCGGTCGATCCCGAATCGCTGCCGGCGGATGTCGAAGTTACCCACATCAATCTCAACGACAACACCGTCGCCGGCCTGCGACACAAGACATTGCCTGTTTTCTCCGTGCAATATCATCCTGAATCTGCACCCGGCCCGCACGATTCTGACTACCTTTTCGATAGATTTATCGTGCTATTGTCCGAGTGAACAGACATTCTTTCAGGGATGTGGGGTCACATCGACAACCCGACTTTTGAATGATCGTACCTCAACAATATTGTGGAGCTATCTTTATGCAAAAAACTATACCAATCTCAATTGCTTTGATCTGTATTCTCACCGTGACCGGTCTTTCGCAGACCGGTCCTGTATATGTGTCCGGCATTGCTGTCGATAGGGCAGCATTGGTCGGAGGGGAGAACCTAATGCTGAACGGTGCGGGCGTTCGTACCAGGGCCGGTTTCAAGACGTATGTTGCGGCCTTGTACCTCGGCAAGAACGTAACTTCGACGGCAGACGTCCTCAGTCTCCCGGGAGCAAAAAGGCTTCGGATAGTTATGCTCCGCGACATGTCTAGTTCAGATGTCGGCCAAACTTTCACCACCGCTTTTAATAACAACACGGCCTCGACGAACCGTTCAAAATTACAGCCGCCGATGATGGGCTTCACCTCTGCATTTCAGAATGTGAGCGTTTTCAAGAAGGGCGATGTCATCACGCTCGACTGGATCCCCGGCGTCGGCCTCAGGACCACGTTGAACAACAGAGAGATCGGAAGTGCGATCGCCGATGATCTGTTCTACCGCACTGTCTTGAGCGTTTGGATCGGTGATCGACCAGCGGAAACAGCCCTTAAGACTGCGTTGCTGCGCGGAACTGCGGGATAGATGATGTGTTGTCGAGGGATTAACATCCCGTGTTCTGAAATGAATCGGCAAATCTTCAAATAGGCCGCAGACTTTTCGGGATATTGAATAGTCGTTTGTCCTCATTGGGAAGACGGCATCGCCGCACCTAAGCGCTTTGTGGAGCTGTTGAAAGGCTGAATTCAAAGACCACGATCTGGTTTCAACGGACATCGATCAAACACAAATTTTCTTTACATTTTGTTGAATTGAGGTAATGTTGATTTATGAACGCTTCGACTTACATCTCGATCGATCCGAACATCAGATTTGGCAAGCCGTGCATAAAGGGCACTCGTATTGCCGTGTCGGATATATTGCAATGGCTCGCTTCGGGAATGTCTGAGGAGGAGATTCTCGTCGATTTTCCTCAATTGAAAACGGAACACATTCGCGCCGCCCTTGCCTTTGCGGCTGATCGTGAGACGACCATAAAGCTGGTTGCCGCGTGATATGAATCTGCTCCTAGATGCGAATATCTCTTGGCGGTTAGTCGAACGGCTGGAACAGCATTTTGATAGTTGCGTCCATGTGGATCGAATAGGACTTGGTTTCCCCGCGTCAGACACAGAGATCTGGAATTATGCTTTGCTCCACGAACTCGTCATTGTCACCAATGACGAAGACTTTCTCAATTTTTCTAATCTAAAAGAATTTCCTCCAAAGGTCGTATTGTTGCGGACCGGAAATCAAAGCAGCCGATTTACAGAAGATCTGCTAGTCGCCCACAAGCACGATATAAATTCACTGGTCGATTCGGGCGACTACGGAGTGCTCGAATTATATTAATGATCATTAACCTAGTCTATTCAACGGCAGGAATTCTCCATTGACTCCAGAAGAATATAAGTCCATCTGCGATCGGCCCGACGTGTTTGTTCGTGGGTTGATCGAAGCGTCCGAAAGCGTGATTCTTACCCGAGATCGCGACTTAGCCGCACGTCTGAGAAAGATCCTTGATGCTCCGCCAGTATCCAAACCGTCATTGCATACCGGCGGTACACATAACGATCATTTTCATATCAAGATCGATCTAGACGCGGCGAAAAAGATCGTCGAGCATCTAATCGATGCCGAGGCGGGTGCTGTTGGAAACAACGGAGAAACGACTCCTGAGGCCAGCCGAATCAGCGCGCTGGTTAATGTTTGGACGGAATACATTGAATATCGTCGCGGCCGCGATGAGAGTGGATTGTGAGCCATTAAAAAAGGCGGCTCACAGGTGAGCCGCCTTGGTAGTTCAAGCCATCAGAACCGAGTTCTACTGCCCGATCCCGTAAATATACGGTGCTATGACCAGCGAGACGATGGACATCAGCTTGATCAGGATGTTCATTGACGGGCCTGAGGTGTCCTTAAACGGATCGCCGACGGTGTCGCCCGTGACGGACGCCTTGTGCGGTTCTGAGCCTTTGTAATACATCTCGCCGTTTATCTCTACGCCCTTTTCAAATGATTTCTTCGCGTTGTCCCAGGCGCCGCCTGCGTTGTTTTGGAAGATCCCCATCAGAACGCCTGACACGGTGACGCCTGCGAGCAGGCCGCCCAAAACCTCGGGACCCATTGAGAACCCTACCACCACAGGCGTGATCAATGCGATCGCACCCGGCAGCAGCATCTGACGGATCGAGGCGTTCGTCGATATTTCAACGCATTTCTCGTATTCCGGCTTCGCCTTGTATTCCATGATGCCCGGTATTTCGCGGAATTGGCGGCGAACTTCGTTGACCATGTCCATCGCCGCATTGCCGACTGCCTGAATACAGAGTGCCGAGAAAATGAACGGTATCATTCCGCCGATAAACAGCCCGCCAAGTACAGGGGCCTTGTAAATATCGATGCGGTCGATACCTGCGATGCCGACGAATGCAGCGAACAAAGCGAGTGCCGTGAGAGCCGCCGAAGCGATAGCGAATCCTTTTCCGGTCGCTGCTGTGGTATTGCCGACGGCATCGAGGATGTCCGTTCGGCCGCGAACTTCGGCGGGAAGCTGACTCATCTCGGCGATGCCGCCGGCGTTGTCGGCGATCGGACCGAAAGCATCGATGGCGAGCTGCATCGCTGTCGTCGCCATCATTCCCGAAGCGGCGATAGCGACACCATAAAGACCGGCGAAGTAATACGAGATAACGATACCCGAAGCCAGCGTGATGATCGGGACGACGGTCGATTTCATGCCGACCGCAAGGCCGCCGATGATGTTCGTCGCGTGTCCCGTTGACGACTGCTGAACGATCGAGTTGACCGGCTTCTTGCCCATTGCGGTGTAATATTCGGTCGCGTAACTCATGATCGCGCCGACGATGGTACCGACCACGATGGAGTAAAATACGCCCCATTTATCGAAAGACTGCGAGCGGAGCGTCAGCGAACCGTCCGGCAATATCCACATCACTGCAAAGAAAGACGCTGCGACGGTGAGCAGCATTGCGGACCAGTTGCCGATGTTTAGCGCGTTCTGGACGCTGGAATTCTCATCGCTGATGCGTACGAACAGCATACCGACGACAGAGAAAACGATGCCGAGTCCGCCGATGACCATCGGCAGCAGTATCGGCGACAGGCCGCCGAGCGTATCGCGTGCGACTATCTCCTGTCCGAGCACCATCGTCGCGAGGATGGTCGCAACGTATGAGCCGAAAAGGTCGGCTCCCATACCGGCGACGTCGCCTACGTTGTCGCCCACGTTGTCGGCGATGGTGGCGGGATTGCGGACGTCGTCTTCCGGAATGCCTGCCTCGACCTTGCCGACCAGGTCGGCACCAACGTCAGCGGCTTTCGTATAGATACCGCCGCCGACGCGTGCAAAAAGAGCTATGGATTCAGCCCCGAGCGAAAAGCCGGTCAAAACCTCGATCGCCGTCTTGATCTGATTAGGACCAAGGCCCGCAAAGATCGCCAGAAATACGATGAACAGACCGCCGAGGCCTAAGATCGCCAGGCCCGCAACGCCAAGCCCCATAACCGCTCCGCCGGTGAATGAGACGCGCAGTGCCTGCTTCAGGCTGGTGCGTGCTGCCTGTGTAGTGCGGACGTTCGCCTTAGTGGCGACCTTCATTCCGATATAGCCCGCGGTTGCGGAAAAGACGGCACCGATCAGGAATGCGACTGCGATCAGCCAATGCGAATGTATCTCGCGGCCGCCGATCTCGTGTATGGTTCCTGAATATGCGAGCAACGCGGCGGTAATGACGGCAAAGATGCTCAGCACCTTCCACTCGGCCTTGAGAAACGCCATCGCGCCTGCTGCGATGTGTCCGGCAAGCTCGCGCATATTCTCGTCACCGGCGTCCTGCTTGCCGACCCAGATCGACTTATATGCGGTTACGATCAAACCAAAAAGCCCAAGTGCGGGCACCAGATAGATCACGTATTCGTTCATATCGTTTTAACTGTTCGTGGCAGCATCTTTCGGCTGCATATTCTCTGAATTTTTAGTAAATACCAAAATCAACGATTATCAGATAAATACGGCTGATAAACAAATTTGCAGCGCGTGAAAATGGGGTTTGCCGTTCGATGTGTCAACGGCGGCCCGATGTGGTAAACAGTTAGGCATGAACTTAATCTCCGTATCGTCATCGAAACGCGAGCAGATGATAGACATCACCGCTGAGGTGCAAAGCCTGTTGCCGGGCGGCGATGGAGTGGTCGTCTGTTTCACGCAGCACACCACCTGCGGGCTCACCATAAATGAAAACGCGGACCCGGACGTACAGAGCGATATGCTCGGTTTTCTGAATCGTCTGATCCCGCAATACGAGCCGAATTTCCGACATTTCGAACACAACTCGGACGCGCATATAAAATCCTCACTGGTCGGGTCAAGCGTAACGATCCCTTTCGAGGACGGACGTCTTTGCCTCGGCCGCTGGCAGGGAATTTACCTTTGCGAATTCGACGGCCCGCGAGAGCGGACGGTGATGGTCTCGACATTTCCTGCGGCAATTTCGTAACAGACCGCTCGCCGAACAAAACAGACCACCCCGCGTACAAAACATACCGTTTACCGAACAAATACTACCCGCCAACGCACAAAATACCCCCGCGGGCGTATAAAATTTTGACCGCTTTTTCGGTGCTTTCCCGCCGGAGTGCCGAGAGAAGCAAACGCAGCAAACGTATGCCCAACGCCGCAAAAGTGCTCGCGGCATTGTCTCGTTTTAACCTATCTACTCGCAGAGGCCGCTGAGAGAAGCGCGGACGCTTTAGATGACCTGGAATTTCCATTATTTGACATTATCAAACGAATGTGTCATAAATGAAACATCGTAGAATATGCGACACGCTAAATTTTGGGCGTGATCGAGAGGTTTTGAGGAATATGAATATGATCGACAGGCAGTGCGAGAAATTTATGGGCGGGCCGACTGTGCCGTATGCCGAACGTGTGCATGTGACGATAAAATCCGACGGCACGATCTTTCTAAATCAAAAAGCACATAAAATGATGGGTCGCCCGATGGCCGTCTATCTATATTTCAACCGTCCGAAAGATCTGATCATTCTGGAACCGACACAGGCTACGCGCGGCTCGGCGGCGTTTCTGTTAAAGGACGCCGGCCATTCGGCACGCCTGATCTATGCCAACCCGTTCTGCAAACATTTCGGGATCAAAATAGAAGGCACCCAGCGTTTCATCGACCCCGACGTCGATGCCGCCGGCCGCATGTACCTGAAACTCTACGAAACCGTCACCGTAACCCGCGGCCCGAGGAAAAAACACCGCCCGAAGACGGATTAGGCAACTGAAAGAAGCGGGTGGCATCGGCCGTCGCTCCGCCGTCCAACCAGACCTAGTAAACGATAATAAGCATTCATCGGCGAGGGAGTCAGTTGAGATCAAATATCAGAGAAACTCAGAAAATCAGATGTTTGCCCCCAACCAATTCTCAATTCACCCTCTTGATGGTTGGTTGGTCGCAGGAAACCACCGCGAAACTCATCCGCAGCAGTCGAGAGCGGGTGTATGAACCGATCAGGGCCAAAGCCCTTTTCTATTAGCCTCTCCGGCTTGTTTGAAAAGAGTCTCGTTGTAAGAATCCAAAATTAACCCTCGGGAACCCCTGGAAAGCTTTACCGTATTCGAATGACCATCCTGCCTAAAAAACCATGAATAGACACCAAAATCAAAATCATCCAAATCGATCTCGTAATATCGGCTGTTCAAACCACTAACAACATCACCAAAACTTACCACCTCGGGAATTAAAAACGTCAGTCTAAAGAACTTGTCGTTGAAAAAACTGAGCTCCCCACGGACCTTTCTGCCTTCAAGCATCTGATAGTCAAGCTCAAGTTCTTCTACAACCAGGTATGACTTGGAGCGTGATTCGGCTTCGACGATCTTCCCCACTTTATTAGTAGTCAAATACTTTTGCACTTCAGATTTGCTTGCTCCAAATCTGATGCCGAGAAACCCGTCCATCTTCCTCATATGCGCCAAGTCACCGGAACTGTAATCGGCTTGAAATGTAACCGTTAGGTCGTCAACGCCTAAGCTTTTCCAATTTTGCTCCATAAGGCTGTTCAAGGCGACGGCAGCGTTGTAGCCCTTCTTTTTTGCAAACGATCGAAGAGCGTAAAGGCCTTGGTCACTTAAACTTCCGTCGTCTCCATCTCTTTGCAATCCTTTTGGAAGTCGCGAAACGCTAATATAAGCGATCCTCGACGGCACAATATTTACTGAATTCCCCCATACGGGTACCCTGTTTGTTGCCGAATATGTGTCAAAGGCATTAAATATACTCACATAGTCAACGACCAGCCTATCCTCGGCCCAAACGTTTTTGATTCCCAACTCCCACGCGTCAACCAAAACTATGCTGTTAGCCTCCGCGAATCGCTCTTTAAAAAGCTTGAAATTCCGTTCAAGCGTACGTTTCAGCTCGGCTTCGCGAAGGTCACGCTTCCTCTTGAGATCGGCCTTCCCCCTTGCATACTTGTCGTACTCGTCGTGGAACTGCTTTTCACTGATCCTTCGCTGATGTAACCGTTCCACGATGCGCTCACGATTATTCTCCAGGGTTGCATCTTCACCTCCGAACTCCCTGTCAAGTTGCCGTGAAATTTCAATCAATTTTTGTGTATATACGTCGCCATAAAAGACAACTACACGACGGAGTGTGTTATTCGGAGAGGCGGTTGTTTGCCCATCAACGAATTCGCCCCAAAATAACAATAATGAAAGAGACAAAAATAGATGATATTTTGGTTTCATTTCTCTTTAAGAATCGAATTACGTAAAACTTCTTGCCTAACAATTCATTACTAAGAGCCATGAACATTCAGTTCACGAAATTGTAAACGATCCTGCCTCCGACCTTCACCGCCTTTCCGCCCGCTAACGTGGGTGAAAACTTAGCCTGTCGAGCGGCAGCCTCGCAGGCTACACGCAAGGTTTCATGGCCACTGATCGCCTTTGCCGAGATCACATTCCCCTCCTCATCGACAATTACCTCGACCACTACAGCTCCTGAGGCCTTTGAAGCGATAGCTTCCGCCGGAATTATTGGCTTCGGCAAACTAATGGCTTTGCCATTCAATACACCTCCAGAGACCGTGTTTCCCTCAGCTTTTTTCGGCGGCGGCGGAGGGGGCGGAGGGGGCGGAGGGGGCGGCAAAGGATCAGCTGCTTGGGCCGGGGGAACACCTGGAGACTTGTCGATAGTAGCCTCGGCCTCACTATTTCCTATCACGGTAGGACGCCCCGAAGATCTTTTCGCTGTCCCCGAAGGCGGCACGATCCATAACTCAACATATTCCTCCATTGCGTTCGGTCGAACGCGTTTGTGCACAGCTTTTATCTGAGCTCTTGCGACCCCCTGTTTTGAAAGCTCCGCTAAGAGTTTTCGCTCCTTTGCACGAAAGCGTGCAGGTGTTGGTTCCCCGATCACTATGTTTCCTCGTTCGCCTTCGTTTGCCCGCAAGGTATTGGCAAACCCATCAACATCGAGCGGTGGATCACATCCCAACTTTGCCATCTCGACACGCTCGGTCGCGAACATATATGGGTTCTCGGTTGTGGTTCCGACAAATTCGGCGTCGGCTGGAAGCAACGCAGGATCAGCCTCTCCGGCCCGAACAAGCCATAGCTGTGTCATCGCAACCTTACGCACCGGACCGCGGATCACCGATATTCCCATGGCCGCGGCTCCGTGTCGCCGCAAATGAGCCTTGACCTGCCACTCTCGCCTCGCTCCGGCATTTCGGGCAGCGGCATCCTCGTAGATGACGACAAAACCACGGGCTCCGGAAATCTGGGAAACGTTTATCAACAAATTGTCGATACGGGCAAAGAGATCTTCACATCCTTCACCTCTCGTTGGGGTCTCGTCCGGAGAAAGATGGGGTTCACCAAAGTTCGTCCGATTGGTTTCCTGACCAAAAGTAGATATGAGAATTGTCGAGGACACCAAAATCGTCGTCAATGCAGCAGTCAGTGCTTTCATAATTCAATCTTCATTTGCTAACGCGGTCATCAAGATCCGGAAGATCCAAATATCGTAAGTAAAGAAACAGGCGGTAAGGACTTTGTGCCGGTTTGATTACCTGATCAAAACCACCTTCAACCCCAATTCTTAGTTTTCTGACTATTTAAACGAAATACTACTTCGATTTGATGTAAATGGTCAATATTACAGGCTTGGTTTCATTCTTCCCTCCGGATCGAGCGCGGTCCGGCGGGGAAAGGTGGTCATTGGAATTGGGAATCGTGTATAATTCGAGCCACTTGATCAGAATTTGGAGGGCGTTTCAATGCCGACGACCGACCCGCGAATAGACGCTTATATTGAAAGATCCGCTGACTTTGCAAAGCCGATCCTGACGCATCTTCGTGCATTGGTTCACAAAGCGTGTCCTGATGTCGTCGAGACGTGGAAATGGAGCTTTCCATGTTTCGACCACAAGGGACTAATGTGCAACATGGCGGCATTCAAGGCGCATTGCGCGTTCGGGTTTTGGAAGCAGTCGCTGATGGATTCAGATGCGCTGCCGAAAGAAAAGACCGCTATGGGATCGTTCGGCAAAATAACGTCGGTCAAGGACCTGCCGCCGGACAAGGTGATGATATCGCTGATACACAAAGCGATGGAGTTGAATGAGAAGGGCGTTAAGGCCCCGAAAAAGCCCGCGACGGCAAAACTGGAACTTGTCGTTCCGGACATCCTCACAAAGGCCCTCGCGAAAAACAAGAAAGCACGTGAAACTTTTGACAAATTTCCACCGGGGGCAAAACGCGAATACATCGAGTGGATCAACGACGCCAAGACCGAGCCGACCCGCGACAAACGACTTGCGACGACCGTCGAATGGCTAAGCGAGGGCAAGAAGAAGAATTGGAAATACGAGAAGTGTTAAGGTAAGAATATGCCGACCCTGTCAATGTTTTATCGAGATCCATAGGGAGGAATTGGAGGCAAATTGGGAGCTTTGTCAAAACGGCGAACCGCCATTCAAGGTCGAGCCTCTAAAGTGAAGAATATGTATTTCTCTGTAAAACAGGTTGAGCCCGGCAGTGATTATACTCTTATCGTTACCTTTGCTACCGGGGAACGAAAGCGCTTCGATATGAAACCCTTCCTTGAAACGGGCGTCTTCAGGTCGCTGAAGGACGAAGACCGTTTTAGGACGGCTCATGTAAGTTTTAACACCGTCGCGTGGGAAGGCGATATCGATTTCGATCCGGAAGCACTTTATCAAGGCGGGCTTCCGCTTGAGAGCTAACGGCTTCGGGATATGGGGTGTTTGTCGCCTCGCGACGGCCATCGAATGGCTAAGCGAGGGCAAGAAGAAGAACTGGAAATACGAGAAATGCTGAATACCGAATGCTGAATACCGAATACCGAATACTGAACACTGAAATATGGCCGAACCAATTTTAATTGCAAAAAAAGACGCATCGCCCGATAGCGGGTTTTATCTGCTGCCGCAGATGGCGAATCGCCACGGCGTTATCACCGGCGCTACGGGCACGGGCAAGACCGTTACGCTGCAGCGTATCGCCGAAGGCTTCAGCAAGATCGGCGTGCCCGTTTTCATGGCCGATATCAAAGGCGACCTGACCGGCGTGACACAGCCCGGCGGCGGCAACGCCAAGATAGACGCCCGCAACGAACAGCTCGGCATCACGCCTGAGTTCGAGCAGTTTCCGGCGACCGTCTGGGACGTTTTCGGCAAGCAGGGACATCCGCTGCGTGCGACAGTATCAGAAATGGGTCCGCTGCTGATCGCTCGGCTCTTGCAGCTCAACGACACGCAAGCGGGCGTGCTGCAGATCGCTTTCAAATACGCCGATGACCACGGCCTGCTTCTGCTTGATCTAAAAGATCTTCAGACGCTGATGCAGTTTGTCGGTACAAATGCGAAAGAATTGACGCTGCAATACGGAAACGTTTCGGCCGCCTCGGTCGGTGCGATCCAGCGAGGGCTGCTTCAGCTCGATGAACAGGGCGGACATCTGTTCTTTGGCGAACCTGCGGTCTCTCTTGACGATTTTATGCAGTCGGCGGACGGTAAAGGCGTGCTCAACCTGCTCGCCGCGGACGAGCTGATAAATTCACCGAAGCTGTATTCGACGTTCCTGCTTTGGCTCCTGAGCGAGCTTTTCGAATCGCTACCGGAGGCGGGCGATCTGGAAAAGCCAAAGCTCGTTTTCTTTTTTGACGAGGCCCATCTGTTATTCAACGACGCTCCGCCGGCTCTGGTGGAAAAGATCGAGCAGGTCGTTCGGCTTATCCGTTCAAAAGGCGTCGGCGTCTATTTTGTTACGCAGAATCCGGCTGACATTCCCGAAAAGGTCCTTGCACAACTCGGCAATCGCGTTCAGCACGCGTTGCGTGCCTACACGCCGCAGGAACAGAAAGGCGTTCGTGCCGCCGCGTCGTCTTTCCGCGTCAATCCTGACATCAAAACGGAAACGGTAATTACGGAGTTGGGCGTCGGTGAAGTGCTGATCTCCACGCTCGATGAAAAGGGAATTCCGACGATGGTCGATCGTGCTTTCGTTGTTCCGCCGGCCGGCCATATCGGCCCGATCACGCCCGAGCAACGGCAGCAGCTGCTCAACACCTCATTGGTTGCAGGTGTTTATGAAAACGCGATCGATCGAGATTCGGCGTACGAGATGCTGACCGCAAAGGCCGCAGAACGCGCCGCTGCCGAAGCCGCGACGCAAGCCCAACTCGAAGCCCAGAAAGAAGCGGAGAAACAGGCTCGGGCAGAGCGAACGGCCGCCCGTCAGCCGGACACGCTTGTCGAATCCATCGCAAAAAGTGCGGCCCGCTCCGCCTCAACATCCATCGGCCGCCAGATCGGAAATACGATAATCCGCGGCGTGCTCGGCAGCATCTTCGGCGGCGGATCGAAGAAGAAGACGGGTTGGTTTTAACTTGCAACTAAGGGTGTTAACCGAACCATATCAGGGACGAGGGACAAGCGAGGTTGGAGATGGCGAAATCGATATTGTTGTTAGTCGGGACGGCGAAGGGGCTGTTCATTTTGCGCCGCGGCGGGAATGGGCGGTGGTCGATGGACGGGCCGCACTTTCCGGGGCTGGCGGTTTACTCAGCGTTTTTGGATCAGCGAAAGGGGCGCAATGTGATGTGGGCGGCGCCGGCGAGTTGGCATTTCGGTGCCGAGCTTTGCAAAAGCACCGACATGGGCAAAACGTGGGATCAGCCCGAAAAACGCCGCATCAAGATGCCGGCGAATACGAAAACCTCGCTTGAGAACATCTGGCAAATTACGGCGGGCGGCGACAGCGATTCGCTGTATGTCGGCGCGGCGCCGGCGGCGCTGTTCGAATCACACGATCAGGGCGAGACGTGGAAACTCAACAGCGGTCTTTGGAAACATCCGCATCGCAAACAGTGGACGCCGGGATTCGGCGGGCTTTGCCTGCATACAATAGTCACCGACCCGAAGGACAAGAACGACATCAAGATCGCGATCTCGACCGGCGGCGTTTATCAGTCGGCGGACGGCGGCGAGACATGGCAGGTAACGAACAAAGGCGTGTCGGCGTATTTTATGCCGGACAATTATCCCGAATTCGGTCAATGTGTCCACAAGATCGCACGGCATCCGTCGAAACGGAAGCTGTTCTTTCTGCAAAATCACCACGGCGTTTACCGCAGCCGCGACGGCGCCCGAACGTGGGAAGAGATAGAGAACGGATTGCCGTCGAATTTCGGATTCGGGCTGACCGTCAGCCGGTCCGGTTCGGCGTTCATCGTGCCGCTGCAAAAGGATGCCGAGCGTTTCACATGCGAAGGCAAACTCCGCGTTTACCGCACCCGCGACGAAGGCGAGACGTGGCAGCCGCTGACAAAAGGACTGCCGCAGAAAAATGCGTATGAGGTGATCCTGCGCGACGCGGTCGCGTCCGTAGGCGATAACATCTTTTTCGGAACAAAGAACGGCAAGCTGTTTGCGTCGATGAACGACGGCGATTCGTGGAAAATGATCGAAGGCTCGCTGCCCGAGATATGCTGCGTTAAGGCGTATTTGGTCTGAATCCGGCGTTTCATTTGAACGCAGAGACCGCAAAGAATTACCGGAGATGCCAGTAACTGTTCACTTATCCGGACATCTAAAAGCCCACACAAACGGCGCCGTAGAGGTTTCGTTGGCGGGCGAATTCGTTATCGTCGGCGATGTGCTGGATGCGTTGTGGAAGCAGCACCCTGCTCTTCGCGACCGCGTTCTGAATGAACAGGGCGAGATACGGCAACACGTCAATATCTTCGCCGGCAACGACAGCGTAAAACGCCGCCAGGGCCTCGCCACCAAACTCACCTCAGACGAAATTCACATCTTCAACGCCGTCAGCGGCGGGTGATCACGCGACGGCGGTTTCGAGCAGCGTGACGGTCGCTTTTGCGGTGTCGAGTTCTGCCTCGATGCCGAGCGGGAGTGTGAATTGGTCGCGGATGTGGCCGAATGAAAGGCCGTAGATGACGGGTATGCCGAGCATGCCGAGGTGGTCGCGGACGACGTCGATGACGGTCTGGGAATTGTCGTTCGGCGGTTCGCAGCGGTCGAAAATGCCGAGCGCGATGCCGGCCGCATTTCGCAGATCGACGCTCTGTGCGAGCTGTACGAACATACGATCAACGCGATAAGGCCGCTCGTTCACGTCCTCCAGGAACAGTATCTTTCCTTTTACATCACGCAGTCCGAAAGGCGTCCCCGCCATCGCGGTTATCAGCGACAGATTGCCGCCGATCAAGCGGCCTTTTGCTTTGCCGGGCGTTATCACCTGAGTTTTGTACAGCAAGTTGTCGCGCGTTGCATATTCCGGAGACAGCTCGATCTTGTGCGGAGCGGCGGGTTCCATCAGTGCCGCGGTGAGATGCTTTCTAGTATATTCCGATTGCGTCGATGAGCCGCCGGGGCCGTGAAACGTGACGAGCCCTGTCGCCTGATGTGCGGCGAGCAATAACGCGGTCGTGTCGGAATAGCCGATGATCGGTTTCGGGTTTTTTCGTATCGCGGCGAGGTCGATCTTTGGCAAAATGCGTGTCAGGCCGTAGCCGCCGCGAATGCACCAGACGGCATCGGCCTCTTTGTCGGCGAGTGCTCGGTTCAGGTCTTCGGCTCGCTGATCGTCGGTCCCGGCGAGATAGCCGTTCGTCTCGCGAACGTACTTGCCGAGCTTTACTTTAAGGCCGAGGTTCTCGAGGTTCTGTATCGCGCGGTTGAACTCCGCATCGGAAACGCCGCTCGACGGCGCGACCAGCGCAACTGTGTCTCCGCGTTTCAGCCGCCGCGGTTTTTTGATCTTCATACTTGCAGATGTCTTTCCGTGAACCGCCGCCGCCGCAAGCGGCAATGCTGTGATACCCTTCAGAACTTCTCGTCGATCCATAAGAATTGTTGGATTTCAAGGCGAAAATTAAATGTAAATTAGATACTGCGATCTGGCGGACCGAAAGTTAGCGAGGTCGTCCTTCCATGCACCTTTTATCGAATCCAAACTCGAGCCGGATTCGATCGCGTTACGGATCTTGCCGGTACCGCAGACGACGTCGAACGGGTTTTTGTCGAATTCATATTCGTACGCGTTTTGCCGCCATTGGAAATGATCGGGGTACATATCGTGCGCGGTCTTTACCATTGCGATGCCGGTGATGACGGGTTTGAAGGCGTCGCGGTCGGTGATATGGAGTTGGACGCCGCCGCAGCTTTCGCCCGCGAATTCGCAAAAGGTCGGCTGGAAATACGCCTCGCGAAATGCGACGCCGGGCAGATCGAATCTGCGTAGCTCCATCGCCCAATCGTACGGATCGATGAAAGGTGCGCCGTTCAGAAAGAACGGCAGCGTCGTGCCGCGGCCTTCGGAAAGCTCGGTTCCTTCCAGATGAACTGTCGCAGGAAAGACGATGCACGTGTCCACGTCCGGCACGTTCGGCGAAGGCAGTATCCACGGCAGGCCGGTTTCGTCGCCCCACATCTCGCGTCGCCAGCCCTGCATCTCGACGACCTCAAGGTCGCAGCCGATTTTCCAGTGTTCATTGAACATCCGGGCAAGTTCGCCGATTGTCATGCCGTGCCGCGTCGGCATCTCAAATTGGCCGACGAACGACGTGAACTCAGTTTCGGTGACGTTGCCTTCGACAGTGATGCCGTTGATCGGATTCGGACGGTCGCAGACAATGACGCGTTTGCCGTGAGCGGCGGCGGCACGCATGCAGTTCGCCATCGTGTAGATGAATGTATATATGCGGCAGCCGACGTCCTGCAGGTCGACGACAATGTCGTCAACATCGGCGAGCATTTCCTCGGTCGGGATCCGGGTCTCGCTGTACAGCGAATAGACCATCAGGCCCGTGCGGCGGTCGCGGACGTGCGGCGTTTCGATCATGTTGTACTGCACGTCGCCGCGGATGCCGTGCTGCGGGCCGAACAGCGTGGTCAGATCTACTTCGGAATTTGCTCGGAACACATCGGCGGCATGTGCAAACGTGTCGGGAAAAACCGATGCCTGGTTACAGACCAAGCCGACACGACGGCCTCTCAGCAGGCCGACCTTTTCATTAATAAGACGCTCGATGCCGAGCACGACGCGGGCATTACTCATAGACAAAAATAATAGCCCAAGCTGACGCTCGGGCTATATCGGATCGGAAGAAAAATTCCGAAAAGTTATTTCTTCTTAGCTGCGGCTTTCTTTGCCGGTGCTTTTTTAGCCGGAGCAGCCTTTTTAGCCGGAGCGGCCTTCTTTGCAGGAGCGGCCTTCTTCGCCGGAGCAGCTTTCTTCGCCGGAGCTTTTTTAGCTGCCGGTTTGGCTGCCGGTTTCGCAGCTGCCTTTGCCGCAGGTTTCGCTGCAGGTTTTGCAGCGGGCTTAGCATCGCCGTCAACCACCGGTGCATCAGGAGCGTGCTTGCCTACCGATGCGACACCGTTTTCCATCGACTTGACGGTCTTGTACATTTCGCTCTTGCCGATGGTTTCACCATTGGCTGCCTTCAGAACGAAATACGTTGAACCGTCCTTCGCGGTCTTGCGTTCGAAACGCTTGTCGTTGGTTGCGTTCTTCTTGACAGAAGCAATGCCCTTCTTAGCGGCCGCAGCCGAATCGTAAGCTTCGCTGGTCAGAATGACCTGGCCGTTGCTTGCCTTCAGGTTGAAGCGGACCTTGCCGGTCTTGCCTGTCTTGATCTCAAATTTTCCTGCCATAGTTTATATTGGTCTCCTCAAAAAAGTGTAATAAAAATAAGGTCTTACCCTAACAATCAATAAAATATGTCACAGTGTTTGTTGTTTGGCAAACTCGTTGGACGGTGAAATGTGTTTTTGTCAAGTGATCATCAGCGCTGTCCCGATCTCCCAAATATCTCACACATCTTGTGCAGCCGGTCAAACGCTCCGGAGGTGAGCATCTCGCCCGGAACACGCCACGTCCAATTCCCATCTTCTTTGCCCGGGAAATTCATGCGTCCGTCGTTCCCGAATCCGAGCAGGTCCTGCAGCGGAATGATGACCGTATCTGCGACAGACGCCAATAAACATCGGATCATTCCCTGATTTATGTCACGGCCGGAAAAGCCCAGGTAAGAACGCAAATGCCGTCGATGTTCGTTTGTCAGAGAGTGATACCATCCGAGTGCGGTGTCGTTGTCGTGCGTCCCTGTATAGGCAACGCAGTTACGGGGATAGTTGTGCGGCAGGTCGCGATTCATCGCATCGCCGCCGAATCCGTATTGCAGAATGCGCATGCCCGGAAACCCGAATCTATCGCGCAGCTGCTCGACCTCAGCAGTGAGTGAGCCGAGGTCCTCGGCGATCAGCGGCATATCGCCAAGCCTGCGTGTGAGCGTCGAAAATATCTGCTCGCCGGGAACATCGGCCCACTCGCCGTTCTCTGCGGTCTCATCGCCGAAAGGCACTTCCCAGTTGCGGACAAAGCCTATGAAATGATCGAGCCGAACGATATCGTTACGCTGCAGCTCGAAAGCGATGCGTGCCGTCCACCAGCCGAGGTCATCCTCGAACATCGCTGCCCAGTCGTAGATAGGGTTTCCCCACAGCTGTCCCGTTTCCGAAAAATAGTCCGGCGGCACGCCTGCGACCACCAATGGCAAACCGTTGCCGTCTAATTTGAATAGTCTCTGATTGCACCAAACGTCCGCTGAATCGAGTGCCACGAAGATCGGGATGTCGCCCAAGATGCGGACGCCGTGCGCATTTGCGTAACGCTTTAATGCGTTCCACTGGCGAAAGAAAAGGAACTGAGCAAAACGTTCCTGATCCATCTCGCGTGCATACTGCCTGTGCACGCGCTCGACAGACTCGGCGTCGCGAGCCCTGATCGGCGTCGGCCATTCGAACCAAGGCTTGCCGCCGAATGCATCTTTCAGGGCAGTGAACAGCACATAGTCCTCAAGCCACCAGGCGTTCTCGGCGGCAAAGCGTTCAAAATCTTCTGCGATCTCCTTATTTGGCGACGAGCGAAAGCGCTCGAACGCGGCCTCGAGCAGCGGCCCCTTCCATTGCCAAGCACCGTCGAAATCTACGGCTGCTTCGTCGAAGCTCGGAAAGTCGGATACTTCGATACGATCAAGCACTCCGTCAGCGACAAGACGCTCCGGTGATATGAGAAGTTTATTTCCGGCAAATGCGGAGTACGAGGAGTATGGTGAGTTGCCTGCTCCTGCCGGCGTTAGCGGCAGTATCTGCCAATAGGCCTGTCCGGCCTCGGCCAACAGATCGACAAACTCGAACGCGTGATCGCCCATATCGCCGATACCGTGAGGGCCCGGCAGCGACGAAATGTGAAGCAAAATTCCTGATGCTCGCGGAAATCTCATTCTTACTTTATCGATTTTATTTTAGACGATGCGTCCACGGTTGTCTTGGCAGGCGATATCGGTTATTTTCCTCTTACGCGCTTTCGTGAATCCTTTGCAGAGCAAAACTAAATTTTCGGTCTATGGCAACTTGGATCGTCTCAATCGCCTATCGCGGGACGAGGCTGTGCAGATGTTCCTGCAATGCTGCGGTTCGCGAACGTGGGCGGAACGCATGACATCAGCAAGGCCGTTTCCAATGTTGGAACAGCTTTTCCTTGCGGCCCGACGGACCTGGATCACATTGGACCCCGCAGATATCGAAGGTGTCCTGACCGCTGAATCCGGGCATCGTCCAGGTTTTTGCTTTGCTAATTCGAAGCAAGGCGTTATAGTTAAATCGGATGGAGCGATGGTCGACCGTTTCCCATCAGAACCCGCCATTTCAGGCTCAGAGCCGGTTGTTGGCTTGCGTTTTGCGGCCGTCAGACATTACAGAATAATAGAAAGAAGGCTCTCATCCCTTTTGGAAACATGAGCGCTATTACAACCCATGTCCTCGATACGACCAACGGCCGCCCAGGCATAGGAATACCGGTCGTGCTCGAAAGAAGAACGCATACTTCCGGTTGGCAGGCGATCGCTGAAGGCATTACGGATACAAACGGCCGCTTAGATGATCTGCTGTCGGTGACGGAAGCGTTTCTGCCCGGACACTATCGGTTCATTTACGAGATCGGGCCTTATTTCCTCTTAAGAGAAATGGATTGCTTTTTCCCGCAGATCACGATCAGCTTTGTCGTTAAGGACCCAACGCAGAAATTTCATGTTCCTCTGCTGTTGGGGCCTTTCGGCTATTCCGCCTTTCGTGCGGCCTGATGACCCGGATCGAAGAACGGCCGCGGTATGAGAACCTCACTCCCGGATGATCTCCTGAAATCATCGCTCGGTAAACTCGGCGGAATTGAACGTTCCAACAATTTGACCGGCCAGCCGCTTCACACTGTTTACGGCGGCGCTAACCTATTCAGTTCTGACACTTCGTTAAAGCTCGCCCGCCTTGCGCGAAGTGCGTTTGAAACTTACCTGCCTGACGCCGTCGCGGTAACGGACGTATTTGGGGTGAGCAGCGGACCTGCCGAAGAGATCCATCGGAAAATATCCGAAAAGCTGCGGACAGAGGCTATTGACGATCTTCGTGCAGATTTCGAGGACGGATACGGATCTCGGCCCGATGCAGAAGAAGACGGACACGCAGTCGCAGCGGCCAGAGAGACCGCAATAGCACAAGCCGAGAACGCATTGCCGCGATATTTCGGCATTCGAATAAAGTCACTCGCGGGCGAAGCACGGCGGCGTTCGCTGCGGACGCTCGACCTGTATCTGACCGCTCTCGCAGACGCCGGATCAAAACTGCCCGCAAACTTCGTCGTTACGCTGCCGAAGGTAACGCACCCAAGTCAGCCGCAGGTGCTGGCTGAGGCGTTGGATGCACTTGAGATCCGTCTCGGTCTTGATAAGGGTTCGATCAAGATAGAGCTGATGGTCGAAACGCGAAGATCGCTCGTTGCGGCAGACGGGCGTTTTGCTCTGCCCGAACTTGTCGATGCCTGCGGCGGCAGATGCCGCGGTCTGCATTTCGGTGCTTGGGACTATCTGGCAGAATTCGGAATCACTGCCGAACATCAGCATTTGCTGCACCCTTATTGCGAAACTGCCAGACAGATCATACAGCTTTCCGCTCCCGCGGGCATTTGGGTCTCGGACGGTGCGACGAACATCATGCCGATCGGCCCGCATCGCGGCGAAACATTATCTGAAGAACAATTGAATGAAAATCGCCGTGTCGTTCACGATGCGTGGCGGCTGCATTTTCGGCATTGCCGAGCGGCACTGGAAAACGGCATTTACCAAGGTTGGGATCTTCATCCGGCTCAGATACCTGCCCGGCTTGCAGCGATCTATTCATTCTTTTTGGAGAATGTCGGAGAGACAGGCGAACGGCTTCGCCGTTTTGTGGACAAGGCGGCGCAGGCAACGCTGGCAGGTGATGTTTTCGACGATGAAGCTACGGGACAGGGAATGCTTAATCATTTCGTCCGCGCTGTAAATTTCGGCGCCCTAACCCAAGCCGAGGCAGAGGCGTTGACCGGCATCTCGATGCAGCTTATTTCAGAAGGTTCATTCGCAAAAATTATCTTGTCTCGCCAAAGCAACTAAATCCGCATCACAAAACTCTTAGCAATTGAATGACCTTAGGTTCCGTTCTATTGCTGATCGTTTCGGGCTTGACCATATTGTATCCGCCGGCAGGAGCACCTGCCGGTTTCGGCGGCATTGCGGAAGCATATCTCGCCAAGGACAACGGCGACGGCACTGCCGGCGACGCTGTCAGCGAGTTTGAGACGGACGACATTCCGATATATTGCGTCGTAATGCTTGATTCCGATGAGATCGTGACCGTAAAAATGGAACTCATTGCGGTCGACGTCAAAGGCGTAAGGGCGGACAGCAAGGTCCTAAATGCAAGTTATACGACCAAACGGGGCGAAACAAGGGTCAATTTCACAGGCAGGCCAGTTGGCAGTTGGACGCCGGGCAAATATCGCGTCGATCTTTTTGTAAATGGTGTGCGGTCAGAGGATCTGCCCTTCACGATCAATAGCTCCGCAAAAAGCACGGTCGCACCCAAATCGGCACCTTCGTCGGTCAGACGCTTTCGCCGGCCATAGCTTTTATTTCTTTAATTCTTTCCAGAGCGGCCGCCTCTCCGAGTTCCAGCAGCTCCTGCTTTCGTTTTAACTGATCCGGCCGGATATGTGCGATCGCGGGATCGATCACGATGTCTGCACGAAGACGCTGTTCCAGAGCCGATGTACGCAGCAGGGTCAAGGCTGAGCGGATCATTACGCCGACAGCTGTTTTCGGGTCTGACCTGAAGGAAGCCCCGCAGCTGACCAGATCGACGCCGATCACAATGTCCGCTCCCATCGCCCGCACCTGATCGACAGGCATTATCGATGTCACGCCGCCGTCAACCAAAACTTTGCCGTCATTTGTTCGCACCGGCGTGAAAATGCCCGGCACCGCACAGCTCGCCCGAACGGCATCTGCGATATCTCCCCTGCTTATGACGACCTCTTCGCCGCTTACGATATCAAAGGCGACAGCTGCGTACGGCAGCTTTAGTTCACTGATCTCGTTTACAGGAAGGTTCTTTCGGATAAAGGAACCCAGCGGTCGGTTAGAAAAAAGGCCCATTGGCGAAACGACCGGCCGCACCGCCGTACGCCACGTCATCTCAGCGGTGAGTCCGACAATTTCATCTACCGTCATACCCGCCGCGACAAATGCCCCGACAGCCGAACCCGCAGATGTACCCGCGACCATGTCCGGCACAATTCCGTTCGCGGCAAGTGCTTTTAGAACGCCCACCTGCGAAAAGCCTCTTGCTCCGCCGCCGGACAACGCCAAACCTATTGTCTTTCTTGCCATTTACGGTCATTGATTTTAACCGTGCCATGTGGAAAACTTAAAACCCGACGATGATCCCCAAGGAAAATGTAGTTCCGTTTCGCGAAAGAACGCAGGCAGACATTGCCGCCGGCGAGCGGTCGTGTCCTGTCTGCGCACGCGGTTCGGACGATGAGTACGTTCCGCTGGCGGCGTTAGCAAGCGATCTGGAAAAACTTGTGCGCGCAAACGCACCGGATACGCGGGATTTTGAGGCCGTTTGTTCTCGTTGCGTCAGGCTTTTTGAACGTGCAAAGGAGCAAATCATTAAGGAAGCTGCGATGCAGAAGGACGGCTCGCACGTTCTTTCGACGCCGCTGCGGCTCGACGCGGACGAGCGCTTTACGGGACGCGGCGTGACCATCGCATTTCTCGATTCGGGTTTCTATCCGCACGTCGATCTGACCACGCCGGTCAACCGTATCCTTGCCTATCGCAACATGCTTCACGACGACGGCGACCTGACGTCGCTGTTCCAACCCGACGTCGCAAGCTGGCACGGTATGATGACGTCGGTCGTTGCCGCCGGAAACGGCTCGCTGTCGAACGGCTTTTATCGAGGCATTGCGTCGGAGGCTGACGTCGTTCTGATAAAGCTCGCACGCACGGGCCGCATCACCGACGAGAATATACGTGAAGGCCTGGAATGGGTATTTGAAAATCGAGAGCGATTCAACATCCGAGTAGTAAATATCTCAGCCGGCGGCGACGATGAACAAAGTTATCTTCACGATCCGCTGTCGCAGCTTGTCGAAGAATGTTCCGCCGCCGGCATCACGGTAGTTTGTGCTGTCGGCAATGCGGGCCACGAGCCCGGCCATCCGGTCGTGCCGCCCGCCAGCGCTCCGTCGTGCATCGCCGTCGGCGGGCTGGACGACAATAATTCGATAAACCGTGCACGCCGCGGCATGTACCGTTCGTCGTACGGGCCGACGATCGACGGCCTGCAAAAGCCCGAGGTCATCGCCTCATCGATCTGGGTGCCGGCTCCGATATTGCCGAACACGCCGACCTCGGCACAGGCGGAATTGCTTGATTCCCTGGACAAGAGCGAAGATGACGAGCTCCATCGCATCATCGCTGAGAACTCCGGTATAGACCCCGAACTCGATGCCGCCTTCGACCGTCCCGTTCACAGCATACGTCAGATCATTACCTTGAAACTTCGCCGAGAGAACGTCATCACAAAGCACTACAAATATGTTGACGGCACATCGTTCTCTGCACCGATCGTTTCTTCGATCGTCGCGCAGATGCTCGAGGCAAATCCCGAACTTACGCCGTCGCAAGTGAAAAAGATCCTCATTTCAACCGCAGAAAGGCTTCCGCATTACGAGGTTGACAGGCAGGGCTGGGGCGTCGTCGATCCGCGAAAAGCGGTCGAGGCTGCACTGGAAATAAATAGCTAGATCATCTATCTTCCGTCGCCGGGCCTGTTCGCTGCTCCTGCAGGCGGACGCGGGCCTATTCTGGGAGTACCGGCCGGAGCTGCGCCATTTGCGGGCGGCCGGTTCGCGGCCGGTGTGCGGTTCGGTGTCGGATCCGGTGAGTCGTCCTCGACCGGCGAAGGCCGCGGGGTCGGCGTCGGGCTCGGTTTTGGCGAAGGCGTAGCTGTCGGCGACGGCCGCATATTCGCGTTGGTGTTCAGATTCAAGTTCAAGTTCAAAGGCGGCAAATTATAGTTGGTATTAAGGTTCGCATTGAAATTGAAATTTGAATCAAATGCCAGATTTGTATTCAAATTTGTATTCTGATTTGCCAAATTAGCGTTCGTGTTCACGTTTAGATTCGTTGCCGGCGAACCTTGAAAGAGCCAAAAAAGCATCGCACCCAGCCCGACAGCTGCAAGCGTCCCGATGACCGTTAACACTACGGTTTTCGTCGTATTGGGCGGCGGCGGCGGCGGCGGATAATACGAACGCTGCTGTGCCTGTCGGACGTTCTGCTCTCGGTATTGCTGCTCAGTCGGCACAACTATTCTCTCTCTCGGCTGCGAAGCCGTAGCGTCCGGCCGCGGCCGGATCACAGTTTCCTGCCCGAGGTCGTCATCCGCCGCATCGATGAAATTCGGCTCTTCGATCAACTCTGTGCCGTCGATAGTGCAGTATTTGATTATCTCTTCGTCAAAGCGGGCGTTGCATTTCGGGCAATATCTCATAGTCTTTACACACAAAAATCACCTTATCCTAACACGTTTTTCTTGACGAAACATAAACCTCTGATGGCGGTAGAGGCCGATAACGAACGTTAAGTTAACGTTACTCGGAGATCGTCAGGGTTGTAACTCAATGCCCAAAAATCGCATACTGTTAGTTTGCCGAGTAGAAGGTTATGCCGACTGTAGAGAAGAAGAGAACAAAGACGACAACGCGAAAGGCCAAGATCGCGGCCGCTGAAGCTCCGATCGATCCGTTTGCCGAGGCCGTAGATGCGGTAGAAGCGAAAGCCGCCGCGCCGAAGAAAACGCCCGCAGCGAAAAAGTCTCGTGCGAAAAAGCCGGTTATCGAGGCAACAGCAGGTTTCGATGCATTTGCCGAGCCCGCTGTAGAAAGTTCGCCGGTCAAAAAGAGCGCGGTTCGCAAGAAAAAGGCAGAGACGGCGGCAGTTGAACCAGTCGACGCCAAATCGGCACCCAAAAAACGCAAGATCGCGGTCCGCAAAAAAGCGTCCGAGACCGTTTCGGCAGTTGCTGTGGCCGAGGAAACCGCCGTAATTGACGCAACCGCGGAAATTGCCCGCAAGGAGCCTGAGGTCGAGCTTTCGCCTGTTTTCAAAGCGTTGGCGAATGTTGAGCTGCCCGAACTCGAACGCGAGAACCGTGCGCAGCTGCTGATGCAGTCGCCGACGCGGCTTTATTTCTATTGGTCGATCCGCGAAAATCCGTGGCAGCGTCTGCGTGCGATATTCGGCGACGACCTCGGCAGCTATCGGCTCGTCCTCAAACTGAAAGACCTGAAACGCGGCACGGAAGAAATTTTCCCTTGCGACGCGGAAGGCAATTGGTGGTTCAACGTCGAGCCCGACGGCGAATACGAGGCCGAGATCGGCTTCTATGCCGTCAACCGGCCTTATTTCCGCATTCTGTATTCGAACGCCGTCACGACGCCGCGACGCAGCCCCAGCCCGCGGCCCGCTAGCGATGCAAAATGGACGGTTTCGGCAAACAAATTTGCCGAGGTGCTGGATATGTCGGGCTTTACGCGTGACGCTTACGACGTTGCGCTTGCCGGCGACGATCCGGTTACCGCAGACAATGCGACGCACATTGCATTTTCGAATTTCGTCGATACAAGCGAGTTCGCTCTGAACGGGATCTCGGCAGAAGACATCCGCTACGCTATGATCGCCATCGCCGCGGGACGTACGCTCGAAGAACTCCGTTGGCGTATCGGTCCCGCACTTTTCGCGATACTGCAGGAAAACGCTGAAAATCTTGCCGCCGAGAATGCACGAAAAGCCCTGGGCGAGTATTTCGACATCGACGAAAGCGAATGGACAGAGGAAGAATTCTCGTCAGCCGTTTACGGCGCCAGTGTGGTCAATTTTCCGCGGACTCTTAAACGCCGCTCGATCAAGTCCGCAATGTCGCCGCGGTATAATCCGTTCAGTTCGTTTGCCCTCAAAAGCTAAGTTTCTCAACGCCCGGCTGCCGGATGGTGCTAGAATGGTAGGCGTTATGGAAACGATAGAGATCCCGAAAACCGAATACCTGCGTCTAAAAGACGAATTGGCAATGTTAAAGGACAACGAACTCCTCGAACGTGTCAACAAGCTCGTGGACTACCTTTATCAGGATAAATACGGACTCTACATGGGCGAGTACACAGATGACCTGACAGAGCAGGCGGTTGATAGTTCATGGGAGGACGAACCGAGTGAGTGGGACAAATTATAAGCAAAAAGAGATCGTCCTTGTTCCGTTTCCATATTCGGACCTTAGCAGCTCAAAACGAAGGCCCGTCCTAATAGTCTCTAACGATCGCTATAATCAACGCTTCGATGATGTTGTTGTTTGCGTGATAACCACAAATCTGCGCAAAGACGAATATTCCGTTGAACTTGAGGGTGATGACCTCGAGATCGGCGTTCTGCCCGAAAGCTCGGTGGTAAAGGCACACAAGCTTTTTACCATTCACCAAGACAAGATCGTAAAGAAATTTAGTGTCGTCAAAGATGATTACTTTGATAAGGTTGCTGATAAAATAAAGCTTCTGATCAAAGGCAGCAGCTAATTCGACACTATGCCGAGCGGTTATTTCAGCCTGATACTCCATGCGCACCTGCCTTTTGTCAGGCACCCCGAATATCCCGAATTTCTAGAAGAAGACTGGCTTTACGAGGCGATAACCGAGGTTTATCTGCCGCTGATATTTATCTTTCAGTCGCTGCACGAAGCAGGTGCGACGCCGCGTCTTGCGATGAACGTCTCGCCGCCGCTGTGCGAAATGCTGGCCGATCCGCTGCTGCAGACGCGATACACGCGGCATCTGGAAAACCTGATCGAACTCGCCGAAAAAGAGGAGCACCGCACACGCACGAAAGACCGCGAGTTTCACGACGCAGCGAAGATGTACGTCGATAACCTGACCGCGTCGCTTCACCTGTGGAATGACCGCTACAACCGAAATCTGATCAACGCTTTCCGCGAGCTGCAGGACGAAGGCGTGCTGGAGATAATCACCTGCTGTGCGACGCACGGTTTTCTGCCGCTGATCTCGACACAAGAATCCCGCCGCGCACAGATCGCGATCGCCGTTACGAATTACAAAAAACATTTCGGACGGCAGCCGCGGGGCATTTGGCTGGCGGAATGCGCGTATGAGCCCGGCGTCGAGGACCTGCTGAAAGAAGCCGGTATCGAATACTTCATTTCAGATACGCACGCTATTCTTTACGGCGATCCGCGGCCGCGTTACGGCGTTCACGCACCGGTCGTGTGTCCGAACGGAACGGCTGTTTTCGCACGCGACGTCGAAACGAGCCAACAGGTCTGGTCGGCTGAGATCGGCTATCCCGGAAATGACGTTTATCGCGAGTTTTACCGCGACATCGGCTGGGACGCTCCGATGGAATTCCTGCGGCCGCATCTGCATTCGGACTGCGAACGCCGGCACCTCGGGCTGAAATATCACCGCATCACCGGCCGCGACGTCCCGCAGCAGATGAAGCAGCCGTACATTCCGTCGCTTGCCCGCGAAAAAGCCGCCGAGAACGCAGGCCATTTCGTCGGCGAACGCATACGTCAGGCGATCGCTCTGCGGCAGACCTTCGAAGGCCATCCGCCGCTCGTAGTTTCGCCATACGATGCCGAGCTTTACGGGCATTGGTGGTTCGAAGGGCCGCAGTTCCTGGACTTCTTTTTTAAGAAGATTCATTTCGACCAGAACGAGATCGAATGCATCACGCCCGGCGATTTTCTGGATTCCGGTCTGCCAATACAGGTGCAGCAGCCGACCGCGTCGAGCTGGGGCGAGAGCGGCTATTACAAGGTCTGGATCAACGAGAACAATTCGTGGATGTATCCGTATCAGCACGACGCCGAGCGGCGTATGACCGCCGCAGTTGAGAGTGTAGAGGCCGGAGTAAAGAGCCGGGATAACGTTTCCGACTCTCGACTCCCGAATCTCGACGGCCGACTCCTTTCCCAAATGGCCCGCGAACTCCTCCTGGCACAGTCCTCCGACTGGGCATTCCAGATATATCAGGGCACGACGGTGCAGTATTCATCACGCCGTTTCCAGTCGCACATCCAACGCTTTAACATGCTCGCCGAAATGCTCGATCCAAAAAGCTCCCCTCCTTACGAAGGAGGGGTGGCACCCGCTTCGGGTGACGGGGTGGTTCTCTCGCCCGAACAACTCGACCTGCTGTCCGAAATAGAATCCCGCGACAACATCTTCGCCGAGATCGATTATCGGATCTATTGCACTTAATTGTGTGTCTTTATTACTTATTTAACTCAAAGATCACATATACCTTTTCTTCGATATCGATCTGACCCAAAGCAAAAGTGACTTGGCTACTGTAAAGGTCTTTGCTGAGCGTGTATCATTTGTTCGTTTTGCAGCGGACAGATCCTTGTCAGCCGTGACCACTTCAAAGGTAAATACTACTTGATCTGGCGAAACACTCATTTTGGCTTCACCAACGACAGATATCGACGGACGGGCGTTTTGGGAAAATGCTGCTGTGACGCAATGCGCCAAAAATAGAAAGGGAATTAGTTTTTTCACTACATGCTCCTTATTTTTTTAAGGTTAGTAGCGCAAGATGCAGGTATGGTTGTTTTCGGCCTTTTCGGTTGATACGCGGCGGAAACTGCTGCAATTCGCAATTCCTGCGAATTCCGTATAATTTATGCTAATATTCCCAATATGGACTCACTTAAACTGGTCATCGAAAGGCACTCTGACGGCTTTATTTCATATCCTTTGGGATTTAAAGGGGTTGTCGTCGGGCAGGGCGATACTTACGAAGAAGCTTTGGCTGATGTGAGGTCTGCGATCAATTTTCACATTGAGACATTTGGCATGGATGCTTTTGAAAGCGATTCACCGGTTCTCGAAGCCTTTATCGCTGAGACACGACTTGCCGCATAATGTCGAGATTTCCGGTTGATGCTCCCAAGCAGAAAGTCGTCCGTGCACTTGAACGGCTTGGTTTCGTCATCGTCCGCGAAAGAGAACACATCGCGATGGTGCGTGAAAACGAAGACGGCACACGCACACCGTTGACAATGCCCAACCACTCCCTCATAAAATCATCCACACTCCGAGCGATCTGCACTCAAGCCGGCATTTCGCGCGATGAATTTCTAAAGGCTTATCAATAAAACTATTAGCTAACTTCACTCTGAATTTGCCTAATTTACTGCATAAAGTTATTTTTATAGTTTTGATTTTCTCGGAGAAGAAACAATGATAGAAAGTGGAGTAGATATAGCTCCTGCAGAAGGAAAACTTGGCATTTTGTTGGTCGGGCTCGGCGCCGTAAGTACGACCTTGGTTGCCGGCGTCGAAGCGGTACGGCTCGGTATTTCGCAGCCCGTGGGCAGCCTGACGCAAATGGGCACAATTCGCCTCGGCAAGCGAACGGACAACCGCTCGCCGCTCATTAAGGATTTTGTCCCGCTCGCAAATTTGGACGACGTCGTTTTCGGCGCGTGGGACATCTTTTCTGAGAACGCTTACGAAGCAGCTCTCAACGCCGGCGTTCTGGAAAAGGAACTGCTCGCCCAGGTCTCTGAACAGCTTGCCTCGCTCAAGCCAATGCCTGCGGTTTTCGAGCAGAATTACGTTAAGCGGCTCAACGGCAACAACATCAAGCAGGGCGCCAACAAAATGGAGCTCGCCGAGCAACTGATGCGGGACATCGCCGATTTCAAGGCGGCGAACGGCTGCTCGCGGCTGGTGATGGTTTGGGCGGCATCGACTGAGATATTTCTCGAAAGCTCCGATGTACACTCTTCGCTCGAAGCGTTTGAAAAAGGCCTATACGACAGCGATCCGGGAATTGCCCCGTCGATGATCTATGCTTACGCGGCGCTCAAGTCAGGCGTGCCTTTCGCTAACGGTGCACCGAACCTGACGGTCGATATTCCGGCGTTGCTCGAACTCGCCGACAAGATGCGCGTTCCGATCTGCGGAAAGGATTTCAAGACCGGCCAGACATTGATGAAGACGATTCTCGCTCCGGGTTTCAAGGCAAGAATGCTCGGCCTCGAGGGCTGGTATTCGACCAATATCCTCGGCAATCGCGATGGTGAGGTACTCGACGATCCCGAAAGTTTCAAAACGAAAGAGGAATCAAAACTCTCGGTGCTCGAACACATTCTCCAGCCTGACGTTTATCCGGACCTTTACGAAGGCTTTTCACATGTGGTCCGCATCAACTACTATCCGCCCCGCGGCGACAACAAAGAAGGCTGGGACAATATCGATATCTTCGGCTGGCTCGGCTACAAAATGCAGATAAAGGTCGATTTCCTTTGCCGCGATTCGATTTTGGCCGCGCCGCTCGCTCTCGACCTTGCGCTCTTCCTCGACCTTGCACAGCGTGCCGGTATGAAGGGAATACAGGAATGGCTCTCGTTTTACTTCAAGGCGCCGCAGACCGCCGAAGGGCTTTATGCGGAGCATGACCTTTTCATCCAGTTGATGAAGCTAAAAAACACGCTGCGTCACATGAAGGGCGAGGAACTGATAACGCACCTCGGCCTGGAATATTACGACTAGCAGCCCCGCTATCCACCTTGAACAGCCCGCCTGCGATAGACCGCGTGCGGGCTGTGATCTTTTTTGACAGGCGGTGCGAGATAACGAGATTCGCCTGTTTTCCTATTGCACGAGCCTCGGATGTGTGCTAATTGTAATTTCGTCGGGGGCCTTCATACCCGCGGCCGTCATCTGGACGTGAGTCTCCCGCGTTCCAAAGTCCAGCCAACGATACATGTTTTGAAAACATCTTTAGTGTCAGCCGCTCGCGTCCCTCCTGCGAAAGGCTGGCGAGGTTTAGGTCAACAGAAGTTCTGACGAGCAATATTTACTAGCGATGAAACAGGATACGGCCAAATCAAAACAAATGAGCGGAAAGGGCATATTGCTCGATCCGGACAGAAAGAGTCCGCGTGCAGCCGAATTTGAGGGAAAGCTCTCTGAGCTGATCGTCGGCCAGGAACGCGCCGTCAGGCGTATGAGCGGGCTGTTCCAAATATATCTCGCGGGCATGAACAACCCGTCGAGGCCGCTCGGTACTATGCTGTTCCTCGGTCCGACCGGCTCGGGAAAAACGCGCGTCGTCGAGGCCGCATCCGAGGTTTTGTTCAACGATCCGCATGCCGTTGTAAAGATCGACTGCGCGGAATTTCAGCATTCGCACGAGATCGCGAAACTGATCGGTTCGCCGCCGGGATACCTCGGCCACCGCGAAACGTCGCCGATGCTGACGCAGGAAAATCTGGACAAGGCACATACGGAGGACACTAAGCTTACGTTCGTCCTATTTGACGAGATAGAGAAAGCGTCGGACTCGCTCTGGCAGCTTTTGCTGGGAATTCTCGATAAGGCAACGCTGACGCTTGGCGACAACCGTCGGGTGGATTTTTCGAAAACGCTTGTCATCATGACCTCGAACCTCGGTGCCCGCGAGATGTCTGAAATGATATCCGGCGGCATCGGTTTCGCTCCGACAAAGACCGATCAGACAAAAGAAGATAACGAGATCGATACGAAGATATACCGCACCGCGCTCGAGGCTGCAAAACGAAAGTTTTCGCCGGAGTTCATGAACCGCATCGACAAGGTCGTCGTTTTCCGCAGCCTGAAAGAGCACCATCTGCGGCAGATACTGAACATAGAGCTGCGATCGGTTCAGGACAGGATCACAGAATCCGCGGGGACGAAGTTCGTTTTCGAATGTACGGATGCAGCGAAGGAATTCCTGCTCGGCGAAGGCATCGACCTAAAATACGGCGCAAGGCATCTCAAGCGTGCTATTGAAAGATTCCTCGTTTATCCGCTGTCGAATCTCGTCGCGACCGAGCAGGTGGAGACCGGCGACCTTGTGATGATCGACTACGACGGAGAACGCGAATCGCTGACGTTTACGAAACAGGCCGGCAAAATGATCGTGGCCGAGGTTGGCGAACCGAAAGATGATTCGCCCGAACCGCTGGTCAGTGCAGACGGGGTCGGCCTGCCGCTGCCTCAGGTGCAGGCGGCACCGCAATTGAGCAGATCGAAAGGGGAAGATTCCGGAGAATAGTTCGTCTTCGATAAATGATTCAAAGCGGGGCACTAATCGGCCCGCTTTTCTTTTCCCATCCGAGCGACCGCTGCACTGCTTCATTCCAGCGTTCCTTTCTGGCGTCGGCTTCGGTCGCGTGAATTCGCGGTTCAAAAACTGCGTCAGATCGCCAATGCGAAGCGATCTCGTCGGTGCTTTTCCAGACGCCCGCCGCCAAGCCCGCTAGATATGCTGCACCCAAAGCAGTGGTCTCACGAACCTTCGATCGAACAACCGGTATCTGCAGCAGATCGGCCTGTATCTGCATCAATAGGTCGTTTTCGACCGCACCGCCGTCAACGCGCAGTTCTTTCAATGCTGTTCCCGAGTCGGCGTTCATTGCAGTAACGAGGTCTGCGGTCTGATGAGCGATCGATTCCAAAGCCGCACGGGCAATATGGGCACGGCCCGTGCCGCGTGTCAGTCCGACGATAGTACCGCGTGCATCCTGATCCCAATGCGGTGTTCCGAGCCCCGCAAATGCCGGAACGAAACAGACGCCGCCGCTATCCGCCGCCTCGAGTGCGAGAGCCTCGACGTCACCCGAAGCCCTGATGATGCCCAACGCATCACGCAGCCATTGAACGACAGCACCGCCGATGAAAACGCTGCCTTCGAGCGCGTACATCGTCGCATCGCCACACTTCCAGCCGATTGTCGTAAGCAATCGATTTGATGAAGCCCTTGGTGTCGATCCGGTATTCTTGAGCAAAAAGCAGCCTGTTCCGTAGGTGCATTTTGCAGAATCCTCTTCAAAACATCCCTGTCCGAATAGCGCCGCCTGCTGGTCGCCCGCGATCCCGGCGATCGGGACGCCGGCAAGCCCGGGGATCGCTGCTGCGGTACCGCAAACCGCCGACGAATCGACGATCTTCGGCAGCATCACATGCGGTATGGCGAATATATCAAGAAGCTCACCGCTCCATTCCCTCGAATGTATGTCATATAGCATCGTCCGGGATGCATTAGAGGGGTCGGTTGCATGTATCTGTCCGCCGGTCAGTTTCCACAGCAGCCAGCTGTCTATTGTGCCAAAGGCGAGCCGTCCATCCTCAGCTTTCACCCTTGCATCGGGAACGTTGTCCAATAACCAGCCGATCTTGCTGGCAGAAAAGTAGGCATCGACCTCAAGCCCGGTAAGCTCCCGGATCCTATCGCCGTGCTGCGACCTGACATCGTCGCAGAATTCGGATGTGCGGCGGTCCTGCCAAACGACGGCGTTGTAAATCGGCTCACCGGTTTCTCTGTCCCAAATAACGACCGTCTCTCGCTGATTGGTTATTCCAATGGCAGAAACATCGGAAGAACGGAGACCGGCCGCCGTCAACGCATCAGTTGCGGTCTGCGATTGCGCCTGCCATATCTCTTGCGGGTCGTGCTCGACCCAGCCGCTCTTTGGAAAGATCTGTCGGTGCTCTCGCTGCGCAGTTGCGACCGCTTCGCCGTGTTCGTTGAAGATGATGGATCGGCTGCTCGTTGTTCCCTGGTCCAGAGCCAAAATGTATTTCATATTACGTTTAGCGAATGTGTTCGAGGGCGAATTGGATATCTGCTATTAGATCATCGGCGTCTTCAATTCCGACCGACAAACGAATGAGGCCTTCCGATATTCCTGCCCGAGCTCTTTCGTCCGGTGTGAGCGTGGCATGGGTCATAGAAGCCGAATGCTGGACGATCGTTTCCACTCCGCCAAGCGACGTCGCAAGTTTGCACAGCCGAACGTTGTTGACAAAAACCTTTCCCGCGTCGAAACTGCCGACATCAAATGACACCATACCTCCAAAACCTTTAGACATCTGTCGTCCGGCTATTTCGTGCCCTTTATGATCAGACGATCCGGGGTAATGGACCGCTGAAACGCGGGAATGGCCCGACAACATATTCGCTATGGCGAATGCGTTAAAATTGTGGCGCTCCATCCGCAAGGCCAGCGTCTTGATCCCGCGAAGGACAAGCCATGCAGCGTTCGGCGAAATGTTACCGCCGAAATACTTGTTCGCGCCCTTGCGGACACGTTCGATCACATCTTTTCTGCCGGCAACGATCCCGCCCGTTACGTCGCTGTGTCCGCCCAGGTATTTTGTGGCGCTATGTATGACCGCGTGTGCACCGAGCGAGAGAGGCTGCTGATTGAAAGGCGTGGCAAAAGTATTGTCTACTACACAATGGATCCCGCGATCATTCGCGATCTTTGACACCGCTGCGATGTCAGTAATATTAAGCAAGGGGTTCGAGGGAGTCTCAACCCACAATAGCCTTGTATTCTCCTGCAAAGCGGATGCGTAATCCTCACTATCGCGGGCATCGACGAACGTGGATGATATCCCAAAGTTCTCCGCGATATAATTAAGGAAATTGGCTGTTGTTGAATAACCGGAGACCGGAGCGATTATGTGGTCGCCGGTCTTCAGCAAAGACAAAACAACTCCCGACACCGCAGCCATTCCCGATGCGAGGGCGATCGCAGAGTCAGCTCCCTCCAAGTCGGCCATCGCTGATTCAAGTGCGGACTGTGTCGGATTTCCCAAACGGCCATAATAGTAGCCCGGTTTCTCCTCGTTGTGTATCGCGGCTCCCTCATCGGCATCGGGAAGTTCAAAAGTAGATGCGTGGTAGATAGGGACGGACAACGCTCCATGATGCTCGCCGTCGTCGGCTCCCGCGTGTACCACTCGAGTAAAGAACGAAAGATCCTGCTTCTCAGACATGAGAGTATCGTAAATCCGAAGCGGGAAAGACGCAACCTTTGCCGATACGTTGTCAATTCGCAACACATCTGTTATAAGTAATATGTTAGTGCGGGGCCGGAGGTTGTTATGCCAAACAATAACATTGAATCAATGCAGAAGCTGTTCCTTTGCCTTTCCGATGCTACACGGCTGCGGATATTGGAAATGCTGTGCGGCGGCGAACGTTCAGTAAGCGAATTCGTTGAGTCGCTGAGGGAGCCGCAGCCTAAGATTTCACGACATCTGGCTACGCTCCGCGACGACGGAATCGTCACGACCCGCCGCGACGGCAAGAATATCTACTACGCACTGGATCCGGACGGCGACGCAAATACATCGTCGATCCTGACCGCTGTTTTACAAGTGTTATCAGGTGAGCCAATATCGGTAACGTTAGCCGGATCAAATAATATATCCGGTCAAACAGATATAAATGACGACCCAAACGCCGCTGAGCGATTCGAAAACACAGACGAGCTACCGATTTTCCTGCTTTAAGGACCTACTATATCCGTAAGGGCAGTGTCGGCAGCCGTTCTCGCAGCAAAAGCCGCGTCGGCGAAGGTAATCCTCGGTCATCACAAGAAGCCCGGCATCAAAATAATAGTCACGACCCTCAACAAACCGTTCTTCTGCGTCACTTGCGGGTTTCGTCAGCTCTTCTTCCATGCTGCCAAAAATTCCTTATTGCCCTCAGCGCCGGTGATCGGCGATCCGATAGTACCTATATGTTGGAGCCCGAGCGTTGATGCGAACGACAGCACTTCGGCGATCACTCGCTCATGTTTCGCGGCATCGCGAACGATGCCGCCTTTCCCGACCTCGCCTTTGCCGACCTCGAACTGCGGCTTTATCAACACGATCAGAACGCCGCCCGCAACGAGCAGATCGATGACCGCGGGAATGATCTTTGTCACGGAAATAAAGGACACGTCCATGACCGCGATATCGAACCTGTCCAAAAAGACGTCAGGCGAAAGATAGCGTGCATTTGTATTTTCCCTAACTTCTACGCGTTCATCGCTGCGGAGTTTCCAGTCGAGCTGATTTGTTCCGGCGTCAATGGCGGTAACGTGAGATGCACCGTGCTGCAGCAGACAGTCAGTGAATCCGCCGGTCGATGAACCGATGTCGATACACCTTTTCCCCGAAGCATCGATCGAAAAGGCTTCCAGAGCAGCTTCGAGCTTCAGTCCGCCGCGGCTTACATATCGTGACGCCCTTTCGTCGCCCTTTATGCGGATCACGGCGTCTTCGCCATATTGCTCAGAAGGCTTTTCGACCTTCTTTTCATCTACGAGAACTTCGCCGGCCATTACCATCGCCTGTGCCTTTGAGCGCGAGGCCGCAACACCGCGTTCCATCATCAGCACGTCGATGCGGATCTTTTTAGGTTTCGAATCAGCGTCGTTCATCTGCGGCATAAACTTAGCGAACCTTGTAGTATTCTAACTGATGGCGGCGTTGGTGTTAACGTTTTACTAAGGAGAACAGAAAGGGTGTTGAATCGATTTCGCGATCTATCGGGTTTGGCAAAATATGCGTGGATCACGCTTGTATGGAATGTCCTCGTGATCTTGTGGGGCGTTTTTCTGCGTGCGTCAAAATCGGGCGACGGCTGCGGCCAGCATTGGCTGACGTGTCACGGCGAGGTCATACCGTCGGCTCCCGAGTTGAAGACCGTAATCGAATTCTCGCATCGCATCACCAGCTTTATCGCACTCGTGATGGTGGTGGCGTTGGTTGTTTGGATCTTCCGCAAGTTCAAAAAAGGTGAACCCATTCGCAAGACCGCTATCGGTTCGCTGATCTTCATTTTGACGGAAGCCTTGGTCGGTGCGGGCCTCGTGCTGACGGGAAATACTGCGGAAACGCTGACGCCGACGCGGCCTTTCTGGATGATGGGGCATCTGCTCAATACGTTCATTTTGCTCGCGTTTTTGACGCTGACGGCTCGTTATGCAAGCGGCGGTGCAAGGATGCGGTTTCGAATTGAAACCCAACACATTGTTGTTATAGTACTTGGCATTGTAGCAATATTCTTTGTTGGATTGACCGGTTCAATAGCGGCACTTGCGAACATGATATTCCCGTCGGAAACAATAGCGGAGGGCATGGCAAAAGACTTTTCGCCGACATCGCATTTGTTGCTGCGTCTGCGTCTGCTGCATCCGATCAGCGGCATCATTTCGGGAATGATGCTCGTGTTTCTCGCCGGAATTTTGGCCAAAGAGAGCGGCCGCGAACCGGGTATGGTGCGTTGGTCAAACGTGATGTTCCTGCTTGTCGTGGTACAGATAGCGTTCGGTTCGCTGACGCTCTTCATGCTGGCACCGATCGTGATGCAGGTCGGACATCTGCTGTTGGCGGATGCGATCTGGATAGCGTATGTACTGCTGGTGGCGAGATTTCTGTCGATCGAACATCCTGAGGACGTCGGCGAAATGATTCAATCGGCGAACTGACCGCCGTTCAGCCGCCAACGCTCGCCGGCGGCTACGAGGCTGTCCAGCGAGGCTTGGAATTCGGCCTGCTTCGCCTCGATCTCGGCATCATCTGCCTTTGCGTCAACGTATATCGGTTCACCGACGATCACAACTGTTCGCGTGAACGGCAACGGGATCTGCAGGCGATCCCAGCTCTTGATCGTGCGAAACCTCATACATTCGAAAACGAATGGTACGAGCGGATTTCCGGTCTTCTTTGCAAGCAGCACAGGTCCGGCTTTTGCGACGTAACGCGGCCCTTTCGGCCCGTCGGCCGTGAACGCCATTGCGTAGCCTTGCTTCATCATTCTGATCATATTGACCAGTGCCTGCACGCCGCCGCGTGTTGACGAGCCTTTGATTATCCCAAAGCCGAATCGCTGAATGCAGCGTGCCGTATATTCGCTGTCAAAGCTCGACGACGACAGAACGATGATGCCGCGGTCGCGAAAATAGTAGGTTCCCGAAACGATGCGGTCGTGCCAAAAACAATAGATCGGTATCTTTCCGGCGGCCGCCACCTCGTCAAAGCGTTCGATGCCTCTGGTTTCAAACCTAATGGTCGCACCGATCAGACGCACCAATAGATAAAATACGAAGCCGAGAACGCGGATCACGATGCGTTGCCCGAATGTAAATCGTTCGAGGCTGCCGAACGTATAATGTGTTTCGCTCTCTGCCGTCACTGATAGCCAATAACTATCAATTTGCGGTATTATTTGCAACAACAACTGATTTTAATTCGTTATCATTTCAGCTCTGCCCCGACAATATGCATCGAAGGATCCTCATAATAGACGACCACGATGATCTTGCGAGCGCTCTGGACGAGGTCTTTACACACACCGGCCACGAGGTGAAGGTGCTTACCGACCGTGCATCTGCATTGAAAGAAACCAACATCGACGGTTATGACGTGGTGATCACCGATCTGGACGTTCGTCCCGGCGATATTGAAAGCTCCGATGAAAAGGAGTGTGCCCCATGCCTCCCCGACATAAAGATCTCTACGGATGCCGAAAACATCAAGGCATTCAAGCTGTGTGCCGCCAATTTCCGCCGCGAGGGCTTTACCGAAGAAGAGCTTAAGAACTTGGTCGCGACGGTGCTTGACTACAAGATCCGTTTTGTCGATCGCGAAGAGGCGGTGCAGGGGCTGCATGAAAAGATCGAGTTCGAACTGCCGAGCGCGATATCGCTGATGCATATCGTTCTCGATTATCTGCTAAAGCGCGTCGAAAAGCTCCGCGTGATCGACCCCGAACGCTCCAATCTTTTCGTCGCTCTTGACGAGGCGTTCGTGAATGCCGTCAAGCACGGCAACAAATACGACGCGGACAAGGTCGTGCGGATCGAATGCGAGATATCGCAAAAGGAGGCACGCTTCACGGTCGAGGATGAGGGCGAAGGATTTGATGTTAACGCGATTCCCGATCCGCTCGATCCTGAAAATCTTTTCAAAACATCGGGCCGCGGCGTGCTTTTCATTTACAACATCATGGACGAGGTCGCCTACAATGAACGCGGCAACCGCCTGACAATGGTGAAAAAAGCGGCAGATTCTGATGATGTATGACATTTCATGACAAAATGTCATAAAATGTGTAATATGGCATATTGGGGCTAATGAGACAAATATGTCCACTACAACAACAATGACAGAAGGCGGCAGGGTCGTTATCCCGGCCGAGATAAGGAAAAGGCTTGGTCTGAAACTGGGCGAAACATTCAACGTTGAGATCGATGACGATGATTCGGTGCGATTGACCAGCCGGACCCAGTCGCTTCGCCGAGCACAACAGCTTTTCAGAAAACACGTTCCTGAGGGCACTGCTGTTGTTGATGAATTTCTAGCAGAAAGACGCAAGGAAGCTGAGAATGAGTGAGCATATACTGGATGCTTCGGCTGTCCTGGCGTTTTTGAACAACGAGAAAGGGGCCGACACCGTTGAGCGATTGATCGCGAATGCCAAGATCAGCTCGGTCAACGTGGCGGAGGTGATAAGCCGTTCGCTCGACCTCGGGCACACTTTGGGATCGGCCGCTAAAGCCTTTTCTATGTTGGGATTGGAGGTCATCGATTTTGACGAACGACAGGCGACAAAGGCCGCTGAACTTCGTACTGTGACTCGAGGCCTGGGCCTTTCCTTGGGCGATAGGAGCTGCCTCGCGTGCGCCATCACCCGCAACGCCACGGCGGTCACGGCAGACCGTCAATGGAAAAAATTCGATCTTTGTCCAGTGGAGATCATCAGGTAAACCACCGTTGAAAGTCACGATCGCGCAGATAAATACGACGAACGGCGACATCGCCGGCAACACGGCGAAGATATTGTCTGCGATCGAAAAGACACGCGGCGACGGTTCGGATCTGGTAGTTTTTCCCGAGGTCGCGACGCACGGCTATACTTCTCTTGATTGGTTTCAGGACGCCGACATCATCGCACATTCGCTCGATCCGCTTCGCGAAATAATTCCCGCAACTAAAGGAATAACAGCAGTTATCGGCACGATCCGTCCGAACGAGGCAAAGGACGGGCGGCGTCTGTACAATACGGCGGCGGTCATTCACGACGGCGAGCTTGTCGGCTTTGCCGACAAGACGCTGCTGCCGGAATACGACGTTTTTGACGACCCTCGGTATTTTGAACCGAGCGATCATCGGCGCATTTTCGACGTCGGCGGCGTCAAGCTCGGCGTCGTGGTCTGCGAGGATTTTTGGAACGACAAGACATTTTGGCGCGAGCGTCTGTACGAAAGCGACCCGACCGACGAAGTGCTGCAGATGGGTGCCGAGGTGATCGTTTCGGTCAACGCGTCGCCATACAATAAAGGCAAGATCCGCCTTCGCTGCGACATGGTCGCGCATCGAGCAAAGCTGCAAAAGCGGCCGATCATTTTCGTCAATCTTGTCGGCGGCAACGACGGCATCATCTTTGACGGAGCGAGCCTGGTCGCTGACGAAGAGGGCGACATCATTTTGCAGGCATCGGCTTTTGAGGAGTTTGTCGAAACGGTCGAGCTGGATGTTCGCAAGCCCGACGCACGCGGCATCTCGGGCGATGAGGTGGGATCGATACGCCGTGCATTGGTGCTCGGCATACGAGATTACGCGGAAAAGAACGGTTTTCAGCGGGCTGTCATCGGCCTGAGCGGCGGCATCGATTCGGCGCTTGTCGCGGCGCTTGCCTGCGAGGCGATCGGGCCGGAGAACGTGCTTTGTGTAATGATGCCGTCGCCTTTTTCGTCCGAAGGTTCGATCAATGACAGCGAAGAACTCGTCCGCAATCTCGGCTGCGATAGCCGCATCGAGCCGATATCCGACGCGTTTGAAGTGCTGCTGCGGCAGCTCGGCCTCGACAAACCGAAACGCGGCGGCGATTCGTTGGCAGCGGAGAATATGCAATCGCGTATCCGCGGCGTGATACTGATGGCGATATCAAATGCGGAAGGCCGGCTGGTGCTTTCGACCGGCAACAAATCGGAACTCGCTGTCGGTTATTGCACGCTTTACGGCGATACGAACGGCGGACTCGCCGTGCTCGGCGACGTGCTCAAAACCGAGGTTTGGCAGATCGCCCGCCAAATCAACAACGCCGCCGGACGCGAGGTGATCCCGAACAAGATCATCGAAAAACGCCCGTCCGCCGAACTCGCACCCGACCAGTTCGACGACGACAGCCTGCCGCCGTACGACGTGATGGACCCGATCCTGCAGATGTATTTCGAGCAGAAAGCGTCGCCCGCGGACATCATCGCCGCCGGGCACGACGCCGAGCGCGTCTATTGGATACTCAACAAGGTCGAGCACCCCGCGAACGAATTCAAACGCCGCCAATTGCCGCCGACGCTCATCATCTCGAAGAACGCAATCGGCATCGGCCGCCGCCGTCCGGTAACGCATAAATATAAACGTGTGCTATAAATAGCTGGAAGGAAACGGAGGCCGCTAATGAAAGCCATCATCACTTCATCGTTGCTGCTTTTTGCTCTTACGATATCGCTGTTCGGCCAGCAGATCGTTGAGGCTATACGCGGGATCGAGGTCTCGGGTACCGCTGAGCGAATGGTCGAGCCGGACGAACTCACGTTTCGCATCGGACTTGCCGAGCGAATGGGTACGCGCGGCAAGATCACGATCGAGCAGCAGGAAGCTCAACTGCGGAGCGAACTTCAGAAGATCGGTATAGATACTGACAAGGATCTTTCTATATACGACCTCACGTCCCGTTACGTGCGGCTCCGGCGCGGCCGTGATGTCATGGCTCGGCAGAATTATCGTCTCGTTATTCGCGATCTGGAAAAGGTCGCACCGCTCCAGGACCTCGCTGACCGCATCAACGTCGAAGAGCTTTATCTCGTTTTGGCAGAGAATTCCAAGATCGAGGAGATTCGGCGTGAACTTCGTATCGAGGCGATCAGGGATGCCAGAGCCAAGGCGGAGTATATGATGCAGGCGATCGGAGGAAGAATAGGAAAGGCCATTTTTGTGAAGGAGATCGCCGAGGACAGCCCATACGACACTCAGGTATACTACGGAGCCTCAAATGCTGCATACTCGGCCGCAAACGTCGCCGCTCGCTCCGTCGTAATGCCGCTGTCGTTCGCTCCCGAAAAGGTCAAGATCGTCGTATTGGCACGGTTCGAGATCCAGTAAATTTTTGCAAGCTTTGATCCGGACGCCGTTCTTTCATTGTCAGTCGAACTGATAGAGAAAGAACGGAGTTTTTATGCCTGCATTTACTGATCCTTTGAGCAATTTGAAAGTGGCGAGCCCGTGTCCGGCGGATTGGGACGCGATGTACGGGAATGAGCGCGTCAGGTTCTGCGGCGACTGTAAGCTCAATGTTTACAACCTTTCCGGCATGACGCGGGACGAAGCAGAGAGCCTGATCATCAATACCGAAGGCCGCCTGTGCGTGCGATTTTATCGACGCCGCGACGGCAGCATCCTGACGCAGGATTGCCCGGTCGGCTGGGCAAAGGTAAAACACCGTGCACGCCTTTTCTGCGCAGCCGCTGCCTCGCTGCTGATGTCGCTGTTGACGGGAGTTTTCTTTGTTCAGCTTTTTTCGCGAACGTCAGAACCGCAGCGGCCGATCGTGATGGGTGCGATACCGTTTGAAAAACAGCGTGAGCCCGAACTATATCCGGTACAGGGAAACATTGCGCCGCCGATCGAGGTGAAAGGTGAGATGTTGATGGAAGACGTTCGTAAAACGCCGCCCGCGAAGACAAGCCGCCGTTAGTTGCCGCGCAGATAGAATCCTTTGCGCGAACGCACCTTTGCGTCGCTGCGGCCTGTGACGGTTACGGCGATCGGCACGAAACGGTCTGCGGGGCCGTCGGCGTCGGTGTAATACTGGATCAGATATTGCGAACGCAGTTCGTTGGCAAGCTGCGTGAAGATACGGTCGAGCACTTCGCCGTTCTTGTTGCGGTTCGCGTTATTCAGATATTCGTTCTTTGTATCGATCGGCGAGAAACGCGGCAGAAAAGCAGAGCCGCCGGTCGCGTCCGCAAAAAGCTGCATGTTTTCCTGCCCGAAAACGCTGATGGCGTTCAGGTGAAAAGAACTTCCGCCCGGATTTATCGAATAAAAGACGGCGTCGGCGTCCTGCAGCAGGCGTCCGACACGCTGGCGCTCGGCACGGCTTGCGTCGTCGCGGAGCTTGACGGTCATTTGATACAGCGACTTGCTGTCCAGCGTATTGATCTTCTCACCCGCACGTCGATTGCCTGACTGAATTGCTTTCCGGATCTGTTCACTGTTCGTGTCCTCGCCATCCGAGATGACCAGAATGACGCGGCGTGAGTTTTCTGCGGCATTTTCGCGAAGATGCTTTGCGGCAGCGGCAACCGTGTCGTAAAACGCGGTGTATTCTTTTGTCGCTTCGATCTTGTTGAGGGCGGCAACGGCACCGTCGGCATTCGCACGTGCGCCGACAAGTACCGCTTTTGAGCCTATGGAAAACACCGCAGCGTTGTCCTGAGGCCGCATTACGTCGCGTAGGAATTTTGCCGCGGTCTCAAGCTGGAAACGGAACATTGGGCTGGTCGTTGCCGAAATGTCGAAAAGCAGTGCTATCTCCAGCGGCACATCAGCCGCCGAACCGACGCTTTCGATCGCCTGTGCTCGGCCGTTCTCCGTCAGCCGAAAATCGTTCGCTGTCAGCCCCGAAACGGCGTTCCCGTTTGCGTCCGTGACCGAAACCGGAATGACGATCAGCCGCGAATCAACGCGGATCACTTCGTCCTCGTCAGGCTTTGTCGGGACCTGTGAATAGACGGGCAACGACGCCGCAAAGATCACAAATACTGCAAATAAACGGCTTAGCGACATTCAAGAGGTTGCGATGAGCAAAAAGAGGCGGCATTATCAAAACGCCGCCTCGTCGGATCACGGAGAGATCTAATTGTCGTCAGACGCCGGACGAACCTCGACATTCTGATTGATGCCGCGGCTGACCATCAGTTTGACCTCGACGCGGCGGTTCTGTTCGCGGCCCGCTGCGGTGCGGTTGTCAGCGACCGGCTGCAGAACGCCAAAACCGTACGATTCGACAAAGCGGCGAAGCGGGACGTTGTGCGTCTGGATCAGATAGTCCTTGACGGCCTTTGCACGGCGTTCGCTGAGCACTTTGTTCTGCTGGGCATTGCCTTCGGACGAAGCAAAGCCCGTCACCTCGATGACATAGCCTTTCAGCGTCATCGCTTTCGCAGCGACCTGATCGAGAGCGGCTTTGCCTTCAGGCGAAAGCACCGCACTGTTGACGCGGAAGTTCACAGTGGTCGCTGACTGCAGCACGTAATCGTCCAGATCCGAGATGCGGCGGTTCGTCGCGTTTACGCCTTCGATCGCGGCATCTGCCGAATCCTGAGCTGCCTTTGCACCGCCGCGGGCGGCGTTCGAGATAGCCATCAGCTCATCGATCTGGCCTGATACGCGTTGTGCGTTTTCCTCAGCGGCCGACAGCCTTTCCTCGGCGGGCGAAACTCGTGAATCGATCGACTGCGCGGTTTGCAGGTTGCTCTTGTCAAAGCGAACCTTGGTCACATTCACGCTGCCGCTGCTGTCACCGACGCCCTCGATCTCCATATTCAGGCCGCGGACGAGTGCCGAGACCGGATAGCGGTCGCCGCCGCCCCAAAAACTGTTGTGTTTGATGTCAGCACGCGGTGCGATCACGATACGCGTATCGATGCCCACGCTGTCGCGTACGATAAAGGTGCTTTCCGCCTCTTTTTGGACGATAACGCCTTTGATCTTGTATTTCTGTCCTGCAACTGCGGTGCGAAGCTGCGTTGATTGTGCGATGGCGCCGACAACGCCGACGCTCAACAATATGAAAAGAACGGATAATTTCCTCATAGTGACTCCTGTTTCAAACCGATGATAAAAAGGATTCCGGCAAGTTTGACGCCTCAGTTGCGGTGCGGGTTGTCGGATTTTTTCGGGCGAAATATCACCCGCAAAAACTTAATGGTCTGATGATATCGCACACCAGACCATTTGCCAACAAATTTTAACAGTTTATCCGATCTCGAATTGGGCGTTCTCGAGATATCGTTTCATAAAGGACAGGAATTTCTCGGCATCCGCACCGTCAACCACGCGGTGATCATAGGTGAGTGCGAAATACGCCATTTGCCTAATGGCGATGTAATCGTCGCCGTCCGGCGAGGTCAGCACCTTCGGGCGTTTTTCGATGGTGCCGACGCAAAGTATCGCGACCTGCGGCTGATTGATGATCGGCGTACCGTAAAGCCCGCCGAAAACACCCGGATTCGTAATGGTGAATGTCCCGCCCTGAACTTCGTCAGGGTTGAGTTTCTTTCCGCGGGCACGGTCGGCGAGGTCGTTTGCCTTCACGGCTATTTCAGCCAACGACATCGTTTCGGCGTTCTTGATGACGGGAACGATCAGCCCCCAATCGAGAGCGACCGCCATGCCGAGATTGATGTCGCCTTTGTAAATGATGTTGTCGCCGTCAACCTGTGAATTGACGATGCGGTGCTCGCGAATAGCCGCCGTAACCGCCTGAAAAATGAACGGCATGAACGTAAGTTTTGTGCCATATTTCGCTTGGAACGCCGCCTGATTTGCCGCACGGAAACGCGCGACGTTCGTCATGTCGATCTCGTAAACGCTGGTCACGTGCGCCGACGTCTGCTTTGAGAACGTCATGTGTTCCGCGATCTTTTTCCGCATCACGGACATTTTCTCGACGCGGTCTTCCATCGTCGTGAGGTTGTTCGGGGTGACGAATGCGGGCTTTGCCGCGGGCGTTGCGGAAACGGCAGGAGCGGCGGCCGCACCTTTGACAAGAAGATCCTGCGGACGAAGAGCGGCACCGGTTTCGATGAACGCCAGAATGTCGCTTTTTGTAACGCGGCCGCTGATGCCGCTGCCGGGAATTCGCGTTATGTCGATGCCGTGCTCGCTCGCGATCTTGCGCACGAGCGGGCTGGATTTGGTTCTGCGGAGTTCATCGACGGTGGCGTTGCCGTTGCTCGATGCGGCGACGGCCTTTGCGTGAACCTGCGGTGCTTTCGGCTCGAGATCCGATCCGGTCGCTGACGCTCCCGGTTCTGACTTTGGAGCTTCCGTTTTCGGCTGATGAGCGCTAACGGCTCCTTCGACGCCGACGAGAGCTACGACGGAGCCGACCTCTACCGTTTCGCCTTCCTGAACGTTGATCGCGAGCAGTTTGCCCGCGGCCGGCGAGGGAACTTCGGCATCGACCTTGTCCGTCGATATCTCAAGCAGCGGCTCGTCTTTCTCGATACTATCGCCGACGGATTTGAGCCATTTCGAGACGGTGCCTTCGGTGATGGATTCGCCCATCTGCGGCATCACGACCTCGGTCGCATTGCCCGATGGTGCAGCGGTTTTCGCCGGTTCAGCCTGCGGAGTTTCAGAAACAGGTTCGGAGGGAATAGCCTCGGGTTCGGGTTCAGACGCCGACGTCATCTCGACATCGGATGAGGATTCCTGTGCGGGAGCCGACGCGGCGGCTCCGGACTCGCCTTCCTCGCCGACGACGGCGATAACGGTGCCGACCTCGACGGTCTCGCCTTCCTGATGGCGTATCTCGAGCAGAACGCCCGCTCCGGGGCTTGGCACTTCGGCATCGACCTTATCGGTCGAGATCTCGAGGATCGCCTCGTCCTTCTCAATGCGGTCACCGACCGATTTCAGCCATTTTGAAACGGTTCCTTCGGTAATGGACTCGCCCATTTGGGGCATTACGACTTCTACGCTCATAAAAACTCCGCAAATTTCCGCAGAAATGCCTCCCGTATTTGGGAAACAAATAGAATACCGCAAATTCAGCGGCATTGAAATTCGCGGTCAAGCGGAGATGCGGCTTTGAATGTGGGAAAAAAGCTCTTCGGAACGGTCAAGTGCGGTAGGAAGCTGGAGCTTTTCGCCTTTTGCGAGCGATAAAACGCCGGTCTTTTCGGCGCCGGAAATATCGCTCCAAATTAAAGATCTGTCGCGAAACTTGAGCCCGTTCTCATAGATCTCGACGACCGTCCGTCGCTGACGTATCCAAGAGAACATAGTAACGATATAGACCAGTAGAAATGCTGTCGAAAGCAGGAAATAGCCGATATTCTGCCGAATATAAAATGCCAGCATCATCGCCATGAAAAACAAAAATGACAGCACGGCGATGAAAACCGCCCGCTGCATCTGAGCGGGCGATGTCGTGTGAACGGCGATGAGCCGGCCGAGATTTTTTTTGTCGGAGCTCAAGGCGAAAAGTTCAGGCTGCGGCTCGCGAAGGATCGATCAGCGCACGCACTTCGGAGATGCTGTTCGCGGGAAAGCCCGACTCACGAGCGTGTTCCTCGATCATTTCCTTGTTCGGTGCCGTATAGACGCAATAGATCTTGTTGTCGGTGACGTAACTGTGTATCCACTGTATCTCGGCACCCATCGCGTTCAGCACGCTGCAAGATCTTGCAGACGCGCCCTGCAGATCGGCGGCGGTCATCGATCCGGCACCGGGAATTTCTCTTTCAATTACAAATTTTGGCATCAATCTCCTCCTTCTTTAGTTATCTAGTTTCTTTGTTTCGGCATCGTCAAATTCTTCTTCGAAAAGCCGGCTGACGACCGAACCGGGCTCAGTGATCATGCTTGGCGTGTCGGCATGTGCGGCCTCGAACGCGGCGATAGCTGACTTTGCTCTTTCTACGTCAACTTTCGCGAGCTTTAGGATCAGCTTCCCGTCATTGTTCGGTAATTCGGCAAGACGCGTCAGCGATTTCAGGCGAATTTCGATCTTTGCTCCATAGCCGGCAAATCCTTTCTTGAATTTTACATCCAGTATCTCGGCCATCGGCAGCCGAGTTTCGCGAACGCCGGTCGGAAACAGGTCGAGGATCTTCGATTCAAATTCGAGCACGACGCCGGCGGTAGAAAATTTCGCCACACCGTTATACGAACGAAAGCCGTTCGCACTCGAAGCTTTGAAAGGTATGCTGACGAAATTTTCCATCACCTAATTGCGGCTCGCGAAATATCGGACGATGCCGTAAACGCTAATGATAAGCCAAAACGCCTCCACGATAAACGCTGAAAGATTAAAGCTGTAATAAAGCGAGATCAGGATCAAAGCGGCGCCGATGGCGTTGAGCAGCGAATAGGAAAGCTGCGTGCTCAGGAGCCGGCCCGTTTGCAGCAGCACGTACGTGATGATGATCATCGCCACGCCGACGGTTCCAAGGACGTCAAAGATCGTGATATTCATCGATTATTGCTGAAGTATGGTCAACGTATATGCCAGATATAGTATCAATAGCATCACGCCGCGGCGACGGCCGATGATGCCTCCGCGGCCGGGGAATGTCAGAGCGATAGTAATTACACCGAACCCGAGCCCGATCGCGAGTTCTCTGAGCGGCAGGTTTTCCATCGGGCGGATCAGCGTCGCGACCGATACGATCCAGAAGTTGTTGAAGATGTTGCTGCCGAGAATAGTGCCGAGCCCGATCTCTTCGTGGCCGCGAAGTTTCGATATTATCACGGTCGCAAGCTCCGGAAACGAAGTCCCGATGGCAACGACGGTCGCTCCTATAACGAATTCTTCCAGTCCGAACGATGTCGCGATGCCCTTCGCTCCCCAGACGATCGCACGGCCCGCAAAGATCAACAGGCCAAGCCCGACGACGACAGAAACCACGATGCTAAGACGGTTCTGATCGCCCAAAACCTCTTCGGCCATGCTTCGCTGCTTTCTGACCTCAATGACAACCGCGACGATCCAGACGACGAACGCGAACAGCATTATCGCGCCGTCGATACGGGAAAGCTCGCCGTCGAGAACAAGCAATCCTGTCAACAGCGGTGCCAAGATCGCGACGGGGAAATCTCGTTTTACGCTGTCACGCGGTGCCTTGAGCGCAGCAAACAATAGTGCAACGCCAAGCACGAGCCCGATGTTCGCGACGTTGCTGCCAAGCGCGTCGCCGAGTGCGATGTGAGGTTTTCCTTCGAGCGAGGCATTGACGGAAACGGCGAGTTCGGGGCTCGATGTCGCAAATGCGGCGACGGTCGCGCCGATGATGCCCGCGGGAATTCGTGCCCACGCCGCCAGTCCGACGGCACCGCGGACGAACATCTCGCCGCCAAAGCCTGCGGCTGCAAGTCCGAGAGCGAGGATCAGGTAATCATTCAAAACAAGATCGCGAAAGAGAGTATCATACGCGTCCGGCCATCAGCCGCAGCAAATCGTGGCGGGCGATGATGCCGACGGGCCGTCCATCGCGGACGACGGGGACGCGGTTGATGTCGTGTTCCAGCATCAGCTCGACGGCTCGGTTGACGGACTCGTCCTCTTCGATGGTAACGACGTTCTTGACCATTATCTCGGAAACCGGAGTTTGCCGAGCCTCGGCGTAAATGTTCGCGACGCTGGTATCCGACAGCCAACGGCCGAGCAGCTGCGGCGCCCGAAATGTCGAGAAAGGAATGCCCTTGCTCTTTGCCGCAAAACTAGCCTCGGTAACGATGCCCGCAATTTTGCCATCTGCATCTACCACCGGAACGCAGCCGATGCCTTTGTCGAGCATCAGGCGGGCAACGTCTTCCAATGAGGTCGATTCACCGACCGTGATCGCAGGTGATGCCATTATCTCATTTACTTTCATAGCTTTACGCGACTAATGCGATCCGAAACGGTGTTCCAGACGCGTCGTGACCTCGGCTGCGGCCCATGTGATCAACACCGCGGCCGCGATGATGCCGAATGCCGCCGCGTCCAATGTTTCCAATCCTAACAGATTTCTGAGCGGCGGAAAAAATATCGTCGCCGCCTGCAAACCGATGCCGCCAAAGACGGCGATGTGGAGAGCATAATTCGGTTCCGGCGGCGAGATGATCTTGCGCGAAGGATACGCCATCACGAGCTGCGCGATGGATTCGAACAGGAAAACGCCTGAACGCGTCGCAAGCAGGCTGTATCCGTACCGCGGCATCATCACCAGCAAAATTCCGCCCATCAGTGCCTTTACAACGCCTGTCGAAACGATGAAGCGGATCGACGGCTTGTCCAATAGCGGCGATGCCGGATCGCGTGGACTGAGCGACATGACGTCGCGATTGTGATCCAGCCCAAGAGCAAGCGCAGGCGGCCCGTCGGCGATGATGTTGATCCACAAAAGCTGCACCGCCGTCAGCGGCAGCAGCAGCCCGCCAAATTCGTCGGTCAGTCCAAGCATAAATGAACCGAACGCACCGCCGACGACCAGCAGCACGAGAGCGAGGTTCGTTGAAAAGAGAAATCGAATGAATTTCTGAATGTTGTCGTAGATGTTGCGGCCTTCTTCGATGGCGGCGACGATGGTCGCGAAATTGTCGTCCATCAGCACGAGGTCCGCCACCTCTCGCGAAACGTCGCTGCCGCGCATCCCCATTGCCACGCCGACATCAGATCGTTTCAACGCGGGAGCATCGTTCACGCCGTCGCCCGTCATCGCCACGACCTCGCCCTGTTCACGCAGTTTTTCAACGAGCAGCAGCTTGTGCTCGGGCAGCACGCGGGCAAAGATGTTGCAATTTCGGACGGCCTCAACGTGCTCCTGCGGCGTCATTTTGTCGAGGTCAGTTCCGGTCAGAACGTCGGTCGCGTCGATGCCGATCTCGCCGGCGATGGCCTTTGCCGTATCGGGATGATCGCCGGTTATCATCACAACGCGTATGCCCGCTCGGCGTGCCTCTGCGATTGAATCCGGCACCTCCGGCCGCGGCGGATCCCAGAGCTTAATAACGCCTACAAAATCGATGTTCTCTTCGCTTTCGCCTTCGCTTTTGGCGACCGCCAGCACGCGAAAACCCGATGCAGCGTATTCGGCGATCCGAGTTTGCCATGCGTTGACCTCGTTTTCTGCGAGCGAACTCATCGCCAGCAGCACTTCGGGCGCGCCTTTGAAATAGCTGACCGTTCCCGCACCTTCGCGGACGGTGACGCGCATGAATTTGTACGAGCTGTCGAAAGGCCGCACGCTGACGCGAGGAAATTCCGCACGCAGTGCAGCAGTTTCGATGCCTTCGCTGCGTGCGTGTTCGAGCAGTGCGGTTTCCAGCGGGTCGCCGATCTCGCCGCCCTCGTCGGCATCGTTCGCTACGACCATCGCATGCAGAGCGGCGTGATCGTCTGCGGTATCCGTGCCGCGGACCGTCATCTTGTTCTCGGTCAGCGTTCCAGTTTTGTCGGTGGCGATGACGGTAACGGAGCCGAGAGCCTCGACCGCGCTCAGACGGCGGACGACGGCCTTGCGTTTAGCCATGCGTTCTACACCGAGGGCGAGCGTAAGCGTCAGGACTGCGGGAAGGCCTTCGGGAATTGCCGCGACCGCAAGCGCGACGGCGAAAATCAGCACGTGGCCCAATCTATCGGTGCCTTCGATCAGCAGGCCTCCGACGGTTATCAGCGCCGCAAGCACCAAGATCATCTTCGCTACTTGGTCGGCGAAAACGGCAAGCCGTGTTTCGAGCGGCGTTTTGCCTGTCTCGATCGATCCGATCATCGTCGCCACGCGGCCCATCGCGCTTTCGCTGCCTGTTCGAGTTACTTCGATATGCGTTTTGCCGCGGAGCAGCAGCGTGCCGCTCGAAAGCTCATCCGTTTCGGCCTTTTCGACAGGAACAGACTCGCCCGTCAGCAGCGATTCATCGAGCAGAACGCTGTCTTTATCCAGATTCGTTCCGTCCGCGGGTACGCGGTCGCCTGCTTCGACGCGGACAACATCGCCCGGAACGATCTGCGACGTCGGGATGTGAACGTAATGCCCGTCGCGCAGCACCCACGCCAACGGGGCCGCCATTTCCTTCAGCCGCGAGAGTGCCGCCTCGGACTTGCCTTCCTGATACATTCCGAGGCCGGAATTGAGTATCAAGATCAACGCGATGGCGATGGATTCTACGGGAACGCCGGTCGCTCCCTCGGCGACCCAGATCACGAAATCTACGAGCAGTGCAAAAAGCAGAATGTAGATCAGCGGGCTCTGAAACTGTTCGAGAAAACGGCGGAGCAGCGTTTTCGGAGGCTTGTCGGGAACCGAATTCGGGCCGTACCTCTCAAGGCGAGCGGCAGCTTCCGCGGCAGTCAATCCTGTCACGTTTGTTTCCGTTTTCGTCATTTTCGATCTTTTTTCTAGTCCGCTGCCAGCAGCGTTACGATGTAGATAACGTAACCCAAAACCAGGATGATCCCTTCGAAGCGGTCGATCAAATATCGGCGGCCGAGCATCGCCCATACAAGGATGACGCTGCCGAGGAAAACGCCGACGTCAAGCGAGCGAATTCCCTCGGTCGGGATCGGGCTGATCATTGCTGCGATGCCGAGAACGGCGAGGATATTGAAAACGTTCGAGCCGATGACGTTTCCGAACGAAATGTCCGCTTCGCCGCGATACGACGCAACGACCGACGTGGCGAGTTCCGGCAGGCTGGTGCCGATCGCTACGATGGTCAGTCCGATCACCGCCTCGCTGAGGCCGATGACCTGTGCTATATCAATTGCGCCGTCAACTAATATATTAGCACCAAAAATAAGCGCACCGAGACCGGCGAGAATGAAGATCGCGTCGAGCCAGACCGCGCGGCCCGAAGGCTTTACTGCCTCGTCATATTCGGCCTCGACCTCGGCATCTTCCTTGGTTCTCGAAACGATGTAAGCACCGACCGTGTATGCGACCGCACCGATAGTCAGCAACGCGCCGTCTGTGCGCGAGATCACGCCGTCCCACATCATGATGCAAAGAAAGGCGGTCACGGCCATCAATATCGGCATCTCGCGGCGGAGAATTTCCGCTTTAACGGCCATCGGCGCGATCAGGGCCGCACAGGCGAGTATGAGCGCGAGATTCGATATGTTCGAACCGATAACGTTGCCCAGAGCGATGCCGCTGCTGCCTTTTAACGCGGCCTCGAGCGAGACGACGAATTCAGGACTGCCCGTACCGAACGCGACGATGGTCAACCCGATCACAAGCGGAGTTATGCCAAGCCGCAACGCCACCGACGCACCGCCGCGTACAAGCAGCTCCGCCCCGACGGTCAGAACAACGAGCCCCGCGACGATGAGGAAAATTGAGAAGAGCATTTTAAGTGAAAATTAGTAAACCATTCTCGCTCGGATGGTGCCGTCGATGTCTTTGAGTATCGCAAAAGCGTCCTTTGATATCTTGTTGTCCACGTCGAGAACGACGTAGCCGATCTCTTCGTTGGTTTTCAGATATTGGCCGAGGATGTTGAAACCGCGGTCCGACAGGCGCGAGTTTATCTCGCCGAGGATGCCGGGAATATTGCGGTGAATGTGCAGAATTCGGTGCGTGCCGGCCTGCGGAGGCAAGGAAACGGGCGGGACCGTGTGCGAGCCTTCCGAATTGCCGAGGTCGAGATAGCCGATCAGTTTCGATGTGACATCCGTGCCGATGGCGGCCTGTGCCTCTTCGGTCGAACCGCCGATGTGCGGCGTCAAAATTACGTTCGACAGATGCTGCAGCGGACATTCGAATGCATCGCCGTTCTTTTCGGGTTCGGCAGGGAAAACGTCGATCGCCGCACCGGCGAGCTTGCCGGTTTTAAGAGATTTCCGCACCGCTGTGAGATCCACGACATCACCGCGGCTGTAATTCAGCAGCAACGCACCGCGACGCATCGAGCGTATCGCGTCCGCATTGATCATATTCCGCGTCGTGCGGTCCGACGGGACGTGCAGCGTTACGATGTGCGAGCGTTTGAGCAGCTCCTTCAGATCGCGGATCTGCTTGGCGTTGCCGTGCGGCAGTTTGGTCGCGATATCGTAATAGACGACCTGCATTCCCATCGCCTCCGCCATTATCGACACCTGCGAACCGATGTTGCCGTAGCCGATGATGCCGAGCGTCTTGCCGCGGAGTTCGAACGAGCCTTTTGCCTCTTTCAGCCACTCGCCGCGATGCGCACCCGCGTTCTTATCAGCGATCTTGCGGATCAGCATCACGCAAAGCCCGATGATCAGCTCCGCCACCGAACGCGTATTTGCGTGAGGCGCATTGAATACCGCAACGCCGCGTTCCGTCGCTGTTTTCAGATCGACCTGATTTACGCCGATGCAGTACGCACCGACCGCCAACAGCTTGTCCGCCGCCTCTAGGACATTTCGCGTCACCTGCGTTTTCGACCGGATCCCGAGCACATGCACGCCTCGGATCGCTCGCATCAGCTCCTCCTCGCTGACCGCACCGCCCAGCCGCTGCACCTCCATATAACCGCCCGCACCAAACTCCCGAACAGCCGCATCGGAAATATTCTCAAGCAGCAGGATGTTGATCTTGGATTTTGGGTATGAGGTTTGTCCCATTTCGAAACACTGAGATCAAAGATCTCCGAGCCATTTCAGGTGTTTTCCGATCGCCGTGTCAGAAAGAGAATCGTAAAACTTACGGTCGGCAGTTACAAATTCGCACGAAAGAGAAATGGCAAGCGCCAAATATGTCCAATCGTAAACCGTTTGCCCGGAGAGACGCGCACCCGTAAACGCAGACCGTGCGACCGACCCGTGCGGCCTGATGCGTACACTCGACCGCAAGAATGCACTTAGGATGTTGTCACCTTCGTCGGCCGTCAGCTCGTTGCGCCGGATCTTTTTCCAGATGATGTTGCTAGTTTCCGGAATGATGAGATCCGGTGCGAACAATTCATCGGCGTTTACTAGCAGCTTTTCTGCGTGATCATCGAGTACTTCCGGTATGTACCATTTGACCGCGACGCTGGCATCAACGACGCGTCTCATCGCGAACGATCCTCTCGCAAAAGCTTAGCGGAGTCGCTGTGTGACCTGCCGGAAAGTGCTTTCTTTATTCGTCGAGCGACCACAGCATCCGACACAGCTTTCCTGCCCAAACGTTCACTGATCAAGAGCCGAACCTCCGCCTGCATCGACCGTCCATTCTCGACGGCACGCTTCCTTAAGGTCTCGATCACCGCCGCATCCAGATCTCTAACCAGTACATCAGGCATTTATGATATCCTCCATTGCTATCAAAATGATAGCATACAAAGTTTTCGAAGTAAGAACTGGTACAGAAAATAGCCGCTGCACCTCCATATGACCGCCCGCACCAAACTCCCTTACCGCCGCATTAAAAATATTCTCAAGCAGCAGGATCTTGATCTTGGATTTTGGGTATGAGGTATCCGACCTGGTCATCAGCTCTCGTCTTCTTCAAGCTCCCAAGAATCAATAATAGTCCTTAACGCCGCCCGAAGCTTTTCGTTCGCCTTGATCTTTGACTTTTCAAACTCTATCCCAATAGAGCACATCCCGAACAATAGTCCACTCGACATTCCTCTTTCATTCGCCAACAAAAGTAAAGATTCGGCAATAACTTCGTTCGCTTTTGCAGTGTGACCGATCTCTGCATACGCCCGGCCGGTCTTTCCAAAAACATCGAAACGTCTTGCATCGAAGACCTCATCGATGGGACGCCTCAAATTAGAAACAGCTTCATCAAGATATCTGACCAACGTCTTGCTGGGTAGCTTGTTCTTGTTCATGAGAACAAACTCCGTCAGCGTTTCGGCTTTCAGATAAGGTTTTCGGATCTGTGAGATCAGTTTTAATGCCTCTTTGTCAGCCCGCAACTTGGCGAATCGAATAGCTATCTCAGCTTGATACTTAGCCTGTTCCCATTTTCCGGAGGTCCATAGCGACCCGCTTTCCTCGGCACTTGTGTCGATCAACAGTGTGCGGGAATATGCGAAACGCATCAGTTCAAGTGCTGTTGCTCTGTTATTGGCGGCCTGGTAATGTGCGGCAAGTTTTAACAAGAGGTTTTGTTGCGCGTGATCGCTGCCGGTTAGCGTTTTAGCGATCGTGACAGCGCGATCGGTTTCACCGATCCGCATAAATACTTCTGCGAGGATCGTAAGGCCAAAACTATCTCCATACTCTTTAGGATCAAGCAACGAAATAGCTTTTCGGAAGTTTTCTTCAGCTGCCTTTTTTCTTCCTTTCGAAACTAGACTTTCACCAAGCCTGATGAAGAATCGTGCCTCATCGGCCTCGCCGGCACGACGCGCAACGTCAAATGCGAAGTCGTACTCGCCAAGGATCAAATACAAGTCGATGATATCGCGAACCGTAAAAGCGTCATCTGGCTCAAGCGGCCTCGCATTCCAAGAAATATCCCTAATGGCTTTCTCAGCCAGGTCAATACTTTTCCCCTTATCACCAAGTTTTGCGAAGAGCAAGGCAGTCTTAGCGACATCCCTTTTCTCTTCGTACCGTGTCTCTTCAAGATAAGTTAAAAGCGTGTCAAGAATTGTCGTTGCTGCACTCTTATTTCCTTTCTCAATGAGGGCTTCGGCGATAAGAATGTTTGATTCAAACTTATCTGCAGGTTCTAGTGTGCGGGCTACATCGAAAGCAGCAGTTTCCTGATCAAGCATGACCAAGTAACGCCATAGCGGCCGCAGCCGATATTCGTTCTTTTCAAACCTCTTCAATAGGTACAACGCCATTTCCAAGGCTTCTCGGTTCCGACGGTTCTTTATCAATGAATCTACGACGAGGATAAGGTCAGTTTCAGCATAATGGTCTTCGGTCAAAAGCGATGCCGTCTTCTTGGCCTTATCTGCATTTCCGACTTCGGCAAACGAAATTGCAAGGCACGCCTTTTCTCTGGGTCCATCGTTGTATTGTTCTCGTGAAATAAGATAGAAAACCGTAGAAAGAGGACTCTCTTCTGCCTGAAGACGAGCATCTTGCGAGGCGACCGTGATCGAACCGGCCAGCAAAACTAACAAGACCAATGAAGTGCGAGCAAACATCTAACAGCTTGAAGACCTAATTAAAGATAACAGATAAGGAGAGATCAGACTTAAGCTATTTCAAGACGGATGTCTTTACCCAATGCTCTTGCATACTTGCGAAGCGTAGAGAGCCGTATGTCGTCCGAGTGATTCTCGATCCTTGAGATCGCGGATTTGTTGGTTCGCAGCTTTTCGGCGACCTGCTCCTGTGTTATTCCCGAACTCTCGCGAGCCTGTCGCAAAATTACTCCGATCTTGAAATTCTCGAAGCCTTTCTCATAGTCCTTAGCGAATTCGGCATCTGCTTTCTTTCGCTTACCAATATACTTTTTCAGATCACTCATTTTTCTTACTCCTGTCTAAATGATCCCTCTTTCGCCGTTCAGCCAATTCGATTTCAGATATCGGCGTCTTTTGTGACTTCTTAGAGAAACCGTTGGTCAAAATGACCAAGTTGCCCTTGTGCATAAACCCGAGCAGGCGAAACGCATCTCGACCTACTTCGGCTCTGATCTCCCAGATATCGTCTGTCGATTCAAGTTTCTTGAAATACTGCCTCGGCACCCGATCTAGCGACTCCACCAGCGACATCACCCAGGTAACTTTTTTAGCCTGCTTGGCTGTCAAAGAATCAAGGAAATCTTCTACTGGACATTTTCCATTTTCGGTCCTGTAGAAAACGATCTCCCGCACTTTTGGAGGTTAACATATATGTGAACTTTGGTCAATAAAAAATAGCCGGTGGTCAGATCGAATACTGACAACCGGCCACTGAAAACTGACCACTGCCTTTACAAATGTATCGTCATATCGTGCACGCCTTCGGCGGCTTCCATTACGGATTCGGAGACGGTCGGGTGGGCGTGGATTACGCGGCCGAGTTCGTCTGCGGTGGTCTCGAGAGCCATGGCGACGCAGGCTTCGGCGAGCAGCTCGGTGGCGTGCGGACCGATGATGTGGACGCCGAGCACCTCGTCGTATTTCTTTTCAGCGACGATCTTGACGAAGCCGTCGGTCTCGCCGAGAATGCGTGCTTTGCCGCTGGCTGAGAACGGGAATTTGCCGACCTTGACGTCGTAGCCAGCCTCGATAGCTTTCGCTTCGGTCAGGCCGACGCTGGCGACCTCGGGGTCGCAATATGTGCAGTTCGGGACGAGGTTTTGCTTGATCGGTTCGACCTTTTTGCCCGCGATCTTTTCGACGACGAGGATGCCTTCTTTCGAGGCGAGGTGAGCGAGCCACGCGGTGTCGATGACGTCGCCGATGGCGTAAACGCCCGGCTCGTCGGTCTCGCAAAACTCGTTCACCTTGATGGTGCCGCGAGGATTGACGACGACCTTTGTTTTATCGAGCCCGAGACCTTCGAGGTAAGGCATGCGGCCGACGGCGACAAGCAGCATCTCAGCCTCGAAGGTCACGTCCTCGCCTTTCGCGTTCTTGCCGGAAACTTTGACGCCGTCCTTTTTCTTGTCCAGCTTGTCCAGCTTGATGCCGGTCTCGCATTTGATGCCTTGTTTTTTGAACGCGCGTGCGAGTTCTTTCGAGACGTCGGCGTCTTCGATCGGGACGATGCGGTCCAATAGTTCAACGACCGTCGTGTCGCAGCCAAAGCGATGATAAACGCTCGCAAATTCAACGCCGACGGCTCCCGAACCCATTACGATCATCGACTTTGGAGCGCGGTCGAGTTCGAGGATCTGATCGGAATTCACGACCTGTTTGCCGTCAACCTCAAAACCGGGGATCGGCCGCACGACCGATCCGGTCGCTATGATGATGTTCTTTGTGTCGATGGTCTCTTTCTTTCCGTCAGCGAGGGCGACCTCGACCTTTCCTTTGCCTGCGATCTTGCCGTGGCCGTTGAATACCGTAACCTTGTTCTTTTTCATCAGATAGGTCACGCCGGCTGCGTTCTTATCGACGATGCCGGATTTGTAATTCTGAACGCCGGCCCAGTCGTATTCGAGGCCGCTCACTTTTAGGCCAAATTTTTCGAATTCACCCGCTTTCTGATACAGATGAGCCGCGTTGAGCAACGCTTTGGTCGGGATGCAGCCGCGCAGGCCGCAGGTGCCGCCGAGCTTCGCGTCCTTTTCCTTTTCAATGATCGCCACTTTTAAGCCGAGCTGTGCTCCGCGGACCGCCGCCACATAGCCGCCCGGGCCGGCACCGATGATAGTTACGTCAAATTGTTCTGCCACGATAATTTTCCTCTTTTATAGATCTTTTGAAATTCCAATAGCGTAAACAAATATTATAGGTTCTTCGCCGATAGCTTTCTAGTTCGGGCGAAAACGAGGTGCAGATGACCGGTGGGAAAGAAGAAAAACGCGAGCGCGTTCGCGAGATCGCGTCAGAGCATTACCAACGCGGCGACGTGCTCGGCTGGTTCGAGGCTTTGTACAAAGAGGCCGCCGGCGACAACGAGGTCATTCCGTGGGCTGACCTGGAGCCGAACCGCTATTTCCGGCGCTGGGTTGAGGAGCACGGCCTAAAAGGGAACGGCGAGCGGGCACTTGTCGTCGGCTGCGGGCTGGGCGATGATGCGGCCTATTTGGACGACCTCGGTTTCGACGTGACGGCGTTTGATATTTCGCCGACCGCCATCGAATGGGCGAAGAAACTCCACGCTGATCGCAAAATTAAGTTTGAGGTAATGGATCTGTTCGAGCCGTTTCGCGGTTGGACCTGCGGGCAGGCTGGCAGCCTGCGGTCCGGCGGGTTCGACTTTGTGCTCGAGATCTATACGATACAGCCGCTGCCGATCGAGATGCGGCAAAAAACGATGGACGCGATCGCCGCTTTTGTCGCTCCCGGCGGACGGCTTGTTGTCGTTACCCGCGGCCGCGGTGATGACGAGGAAGTCGATGAGTTGCCGTGGCCGATCTCTCGAAGGGAACTGGCGTGGTTTCAGGATGCGGGACTGGAGGAGAAAAGTTTCGTCGTCTATCCGTCCGATGAAGACGACGAGCCGGAGCGTTTCGTCGTCGAATACAGCCGGCCGGCGAATTGAGGACGTACGAAAATCGATTGAAAGTCTGCGGGTTGCGGATCGAGGCTGATGCCGTTAGAGGATCAACCGAAGTGAAGCGGGCGTGTTGGTTTTGGTACATGCGGGCTTCGGCGAAGTCTAGTTGGGTTTCTTCGTCCTTTTGGTAGCCCGTGAATTTCTGCCTGACGTCGTCGCCGAAGGTGTATTTGTCGGCGGTTTTGCGATGGGTACCGTCGGGGAATATCTCCTCGCCAAAGGGCATGAAGTCGCGACGAGAAACAACCTGCCCGAGACTGTCAACCAACACCCTAGGACTCCCAAGCTGATCCGTCACCGTCCATTTCGTCGTCGGATTCTCAGTCGGCGAGGCGGCCGATTATTCCGCCATCAGTCTTCCTGCGTAAAAGACAATCACAGTTATTCCCGGAATCCTGACTCCCAAGTTATCTCATTCGCCCCTTCCAATTTGTTCAGATATTTTTCAAGCCCAACCGCTTTTTCAGGGGTTGCAGCGTCAATTGAAATCATTTTGCTTCGAGCCCATCTCGACTCAACCAGGCACCCCAAGGACATGATATCTTCAATAGTCTCATTCCACTTGTCGTTTCGAAAAAAAGTAAGTCTATAAGTTCGATGTCCCGACTTTTGAATGATGCTATCGATCACATACTCTTTGGAATTAAACGGGCGGGTTACGACTTTATCCCCTAGAGCTAAATCATATGCAAAGAAAGGAATGCAGCAAATCTCGAATCTATCTTGGGCGATCTGCTGCGCCCAAATCTGCTCCCATTCCACTAAATCACCTACCTCTGAATCATCTCCCAAGTAAGACGCGATAATGAAATTGGCCTTATCCCGCCAAGCTGGAAAATCATGAACCACAATTCTCGTAGATTCAGTATCTCTCATCATAGATTTCTAAATTCTAAGATATATTTACTGAACCCTCCACCACGGAGGTGGGAAAGGCCCCTCATATCCGGGAGCTGGATTGACCGGAAATAATCTGTCGCCCTTCGACAGATTGCAGAATTCGCAAGCGGTCTGAATGTTTTTAATCGTCGAGTTTCCGCCTTGCGAAACAGGAATTGCATGGTCCAAGTGGGGCTTTGTGGCGACCTGTCGGCAAAACACGCAGTATTGATTTGGATTATCCTGAGCATTTTGTCGGCGAACATCAACGGTCACGTACCTCTTGCCGCTAGTAGGCCCTCCCGCAGAGCCAGCCTTGATCGCTGGAAACTGAACCGAATCTCTTGAGGGGAAAGCCTTTAGGTTTGAGCTGGCACCACTATTCTGTCTCAACGATGATGCGTTCGGAGTGGCAAGCGAGCGCGAGGCATTTGGCATAAACGTTGACACAGCCCCTGAATATACAGACTGGAACGCTAGGTTTATCTCTCCAATTTTCCGGGCTGCGTCATAGCTTCTATTTGTTTGATCTAGAACACTATTTACGGTTGGTCCTTTGTTTCCAATCAATCTTGACAAAGATTGTCCGTCATCAGCTCCCAACGTCAGATTCATCGCGCTTTCAAATCTTTGGTAGTTTCTGTTCTGTAAAGGATCGGAACCAGAGATCGAATCAAACACAGGAACCCGTTCGCGAACTTTAACTGTATCTCCGCCATAACTAAACGTCCTGGTAATATAATCACCTGCTTTAGTAATTATTGTGTGAATTCGAATAACAACTTCATCAACCGCAGCCGCAACTTGTAACCCATCTGGATCGACGAATATCAATGGATTGTTGACAACATAGACATACCGATTGAACGTCTGCGGGTTGGCTGATTTTCCGCTGGCGAGCAGCGGATCGACTGCGGTGAAGCGGGCGTGTTGGTTTTGGTACATGCGGGCTTCGGCGAAGTCTAGTTGGGTTTCTTCGTCCTTTTGGTAGCCCGTGAATTTCTGCC
>JAHBSJ010000009.1 GCA_019639155.1 Acidobacteriota bacterium
TCTGACGCGCGGGCTTGTGCAGCGTCAGAGCCACGTAAGACTTGATTTTTTCGGGCTCAATTCTATAATCAAAGATTCGTGGCTGGGTAGCTCAGCTGGTTAGAGCGCGGGATTCATAACCCCGAGGTCGGGAGTTCAAGTCTCCCCCCCGCCACCACTTTTCTTCTTCGGGTCAATAGTTCAGTACCTTAAACTACCGTTTACATCCTGACCTACAGACCGCTCCGCGGGCGGAACGCGGGCGGTTGCTCACCCGCGCATCTTTGGCGGATCTGTCCCGGGATCGCCTGACGACCCATATTCGATCAAAACCTGCGTTTTGCGAACAAAACCGTAACGGCTGCGAACAAAGTCCATACGCTGCCGAACAAAATGGTGCGGGCGCCGAACAGCATTTTTGCATGAAAATAAGGCCTCGCGGCGGGCGGCCCGCTTCGTTGTTCCCCGCGGACTTCGTCTATTTCCCGTCCTCATTGTCGCCGTCATTCCGCGGCGTAGGCAAAACCGGCATTTTGAGAAATTTCTGCCGGTCGCGGAATTTTGCGTCAAAGCCGGAATTTTGGTGTGTCATTTTTTAGCGGTCTTCGACAGAATACGGTGTATGGGAACGGTTTGGGAAGAATGTTTGCGGCCGAATCGTTTTTGGGGACGGCAGCAGGAACTCTGCATATCGCTGAACCGACGCGGCGAGATCGCTCTGGGCGGAAAGACGTGGCTCGCTCTTGGCAGGCCGGGATATGCGGTGTTGCGGTTTGACCGCGAGGGACGCAGGATAGGGCTGAGGTTTGTGGCCGGCGGGACGCCGAACGCCTTTCCCATCAGGCCGCTGGGCGAAGGCGACGCAAAGGTGATCCGTGCCCGACGGCTGCTTAAACAGTTTGGCATCGAGGTTCCGATCACGCTGCGTTTCGATCCAAAAGAGGAAAAGGACGGCTCATGGATACTCGATCTAACCACGGCGAGTGTGCCGAAAAAGGTGACGCACCATTATAGGAACAGACGACGCAGCATACCGCCGGGCTAATTATGATCAACAGAGATTGGACGACATTTGAAGGTCGGGCGTATGGCAGGGCGCGTTCGGAGGATCTGCGAGTAACGCTCAGCGAGCGGTCGGTTTTCTATCTGAACAGTGCAGCATTCAAAGCTCTTGGCGAACCGGCCGCCGTCGAACTGAGATTTGACGGCATCAGACGCATCATCGGCATGAAACCGACCGACGCGCGTCTGCGGAACGCTTTTCCGGTGAAACCGCACTGCGGCGGAAACTATCGGAAGATAAACGCGAGTGCGTTCTGTCATCATTTTCGGCTTCGCGTGGACGGCACCAACCTTTTCGACCGTGCCGACCTGACCTCGGACGGCATTTTGGAACTGCCGATGGATTCGATGATCAACGTCGGCCGCGGTGCACGCTGAGGCCGTATGTTTGCTTTTGTGCCGCTACGGTTTATGATTTGCTCGTGCACGATCTGGAACACGAACACACTGCGGAGGCGATCGCGGAGCGGATCGCGTCGGCGAATCACAACTACATACGCGATTTTATTTACGGCGGTGTGGACGGTGCGGTGACGACGTTCGCGGTGGTGTCGGGCGTGGCGGGAGCGGAGCTTTCGACGAAGATCGTGCTGATATTGGGCTTTGCAAATCTGGTCGCCGACGGTTTTTCGATGGCGGCGAGCAACTATCTGGGCACGCGTGCCGAGATCGACGATTATCACCGCATCGAGGCCATCGAATACCGCCACATCGAGCTCGCCCCCGAAGGCGAACGCGAAGAGATACGGCACATTTACGAGGCGAAAGGTTTTGAGGGCGACGACCTGGAAAAGGCCGTCGAGCTGATCACGTCCGACAAAGAGCGTTGGGTAAAGACGATGCTGGCGGAAGAATACGGGCTGCCGTCGGAGATACGTTCGCCGTGGCTCGCGGCGGGAAGCACGTTCAGCGCGTTCGCGATCTGCGGGCTCGTGCCGCTGCTGCCCTACCTGTTCGGCGTAAACTCTTCCTTCCTCGTCGCCTGCATCATGACGGGCATCACGTTCTTTCTGATCGGCTCATTCAAAAGCATCTGGTCAACGCATTCGTGGCTGCGGTCGGGGCTGGAAACGCTGTTCGTCGGTGCACTCGCCGCCGCATTGGCGTACGGCGTCGGTGTTCTGCTGAAAGGCATCGCGGGATGAGTGAGTTGATCACAACCAGATGATCCGAACGTCCTTTCTCAATTGTTCGAATTCGCGGTCGCCGGTCAGCAGTGCGGCCTTTTCGCGTTTCGCGAGTGCGGCGGCGTAACAATCCGCGTACGAAATATTGCCTTTGACCTTGAAACTTGCTGCCAACTTTGTGAGTGGCAGGTCCGCGTCAACGAACGCTATTCCTATCTCCTCGATCAAACGCAACGCCCTGTCCGCCTCAGCGGGCGATGTTCGGCGGGCGATGATGTACCAGACCTCGCCGGCGTTGACGACCGACATTTTCATCGGCGTGCCGTCATCGTGAGCGTCGGCAATGAGGTCGGCAATTTTTTCGGCCGAAGGTTCGTCCCCGAGGTAGGCCATTATTGCCCACGAATCGAAAACCAATGCTCTAGGTTTTGGCATCGCGTGCCTTCTCCAATTCCTTTTCCGCCATCAGCTCTTTCAGCAGCCCCTTGCCGCGAAAGCTGCCGCGGACGCTGTGAATGAATTCGCGGGTGACGGGCGTCAGTATGATCTGCGACCTGTCCTCATCGACCTCGACACGGATGCGTGTGCCCGATCTGATGCCCAGCTTCTTACGCACCGACGAAGGTATGACGATCTGGCCTTTGGTTGTTGCGGTTGTTTCCAACATTGTTTCACCACGGCGAGTATATTACTTTTTGAGCAAGTAAGGCAATATAATTTTGTCTTACTTTATTACACTCGTCTAACTCGTCAGCCGGCGATAGATGCTCGGCATGCGTTCGGGCAGCGAGAGGACGTCGTCGATGATGGTGTAGCCGACGTCGCCGTAGAGGTCGCGGAGCTCGGCCTCGGATTCGCGGTCGATGGTGATGCAGAACGGCGTGATGCCGTTGGTCTTTGCTTCGATCAGAGCTTCGCGGACGTCTTCGCGGGCGTAGCGTGCGTCGCCGTAATCGTGGTCGTATGGGCGGCCGTCGGTCAGGATGATGAGAAGTTTGGTGCGGTTTTCCTGACGCAGGAGTTTATGTGCGGCGTGGCGGATCGCGGCACCGAGCCGCGTGTTGTTTTGGAACGTGATGCCGCCGATGCGTTTTTCGGTCTCTTCGGAATATTTCTCGTCGAAATCTTTGACGACGTAGAATTTCACGTTCCGGCGGCCTTCGCTGGTAAAGCCGTTTATCGAATACACGTCGCCGACGGCCTCGAGCGCCTCGCTCATCAACACGAGGCCCTCTTTTTCGATCTCGATGATGCGGCGGCCGGGAAATGTGTACGGCTGCAGCGGATTTCGCGTGATGGTGCGGGCGGTCGATGACGACTGATCGAGCAGCAGCGACACGGCGACGTCGCGTTGGCGGCGCAGGCGTTTTGTGTAGATATTCTCCGATTGGCGGCCGTCGGCCTTGCGGTCGATGACCAGATCGACGAGGGCGTTCAGGTCGTAATCCTCACCGTCGATCTCGCGGTTGATCTTTGTCAGGTTCTCGGGCTTCATCAGTTGGAACTGATGCCTGACGGACGAGATGACGCCGCGGTAACGCGAGCGTGCGAGCTCGACAAAAGTGCGGTCGCCTTCTTTCACGCGTTTTTCGATCACGCGGCTCCAGCCGACGCGGTAATCGTTCAGTTCGCGGTCCCACTCGTCATAGGCGAAAGCCTCGTCGCCGGGCTCGAGCGGCAGCTCGGGCATCTCGTTGTGCGACCACGCCTCGCTGCCTTGAATTTCGTCGGGCTCGCCCTCGTCATCGTCACTGTTCCAGGCGTTGAAGAGGTCGCGCAGGTCCTGCATAGTCTGCGGGCGTTCGCGTTTCGACTTGTCCTCGGTCACCGCCTCGTCGGCGTGGTTGTCGTCATAGGCAAACTCGCTCTTGTCGTCTGGCTCGTCGGATTCGGCCTCCTGCACCTGCTCGGGCGTGATGTTTTGGAAGAGGTTGTAAACGCGCGACGTGGCGAACAGCGAATCGGCCACTGTCGGCAGCTGAGAGTAAAAGTGCTTTTCGACGACGGTCTCTATCTCAGAGACGATCTGGCCGTAAAAGCTGCGTGCATCGTCGGTGGCGCCGCCGCAAAGCGTGATCTGGAACAGCAGTTCGAACGGCACCTGATGATACGGCACATCGAAGATATACGGGCGGCTGCCGCGCAGGAATTCCTGCATCAGGTCTAGGTCCTTGCGAAGCCCGCGATACGTTCGACGCAGCAGTGCGTCGATGCGGGCGTTCTCCATCGTGGTGAAGATCTTACGTGCGAGTGCGGGTTCGGGAAAGATGCCGAGCACGGCACGATAGTCGGAATCTTTCGGCAGCGACCTGCGGCGGCGGCGAATCTCTTCACGAATTTCCTCGTCGGACAAAGCACGTTCGCCCTTTTGCACGTCCTCGATATAACCGGCGAGCGAGAACGCGTCGATCTCTTCTGCGGTCGCGGAATAGAGATCGGCGAGTTCAGTGAACGCGGCCTTGAGCTCGTCGGTGTCTTTGGCGAACGTACCGAATTCGATCTGGCCGGCGCCGTAGGCGGCGAGAACTTTGTACAGACGAAAATCCATTTCGTCCGTGTCGTATTCGGCGATCGCATCGGGCAAATATACCGTTTTGCCGTCGCCGATGCGCGAGCCCTGCGGCATCGCGGTCAGCGGTGCGATGTCGATCTCGCGGCCGGTGAGAGCCTCGATATAGAGCCGCAGAACGTGCTGCACCGAATCAAGCTGCAGCCCCGAACGCGTCTGCCGCAGGCTGTCGTTGGACTGGCGCGTTTCGAGGGCGAAATAGCTGCGGCGCGATTTTGCCGAGCCTTCGTTCATCTCTTGAAGGCCGTCCAAAACCCATTTTTCGTATTGGCTAACGGACACATTTCGCAGCGCCGCCGCGGACGAACGAAATGCGGCGAGGGCACTTTCTGCGTCGGCCTCGGCGATGCGGTCTATTAGCCGGAAAACGCGTCGAAGCGCGTCGGTCTTGATGCTGCCGGCGGATTCGCCTTCGAGTTTTAGCGGCGCGATCTGTCGGAAAAACGGCGGCGTAGCACGCAGAAACGCTATCAGGACGGCGTTGCCCTGCGGGGCGATGCTTTCCAGTACCGCGCACCATTCATCAAAAACGCCCGGCTCGCGGCGCATCACTTCGCCGGACGACGCGACGAAATTCAACGCCACGCTACCGCCGTGATCGAGCATTTTTTCGGCACGCGACAGCATGACGACGACGTTCTCGCTTGCGACGGCGTCGATGGCATCGGGCAGAACTGCCCACAGCTCGGCGGTCATTCCGCCGGTGCGGTGTGAGAAATGGCCGGCGAGCGCCAGGCACGCGTTCGCGGCAATGCCGCCGTCATCGAATTTATCGACAGCGTCGGCGAACGCAGGCGTTCGTGCGAGCAGGTCGGCGCTGTGTTTTGCGGAACGCCCTGCGACGTCGAGCGCGAGTTTGATGATGCCGGCTAGAAGCTGCTTGTCCTTGACCGCCTTTGCGATCTCGGGCATGCGGTGGAATGTTTCGAGTGCGGTCGAACTGGACAGGATAAGCTGGCGTTTGCAGATCTCGAGCGCGTCGGTCCGGAGTTCGGCGGGAATTTTCCGCAGCACATCGACGCCGTGTGCAAAGAAGTCGGCTCCGGCGTCGGCGTTGCCCATCGCAAGTTTGCGGCCGAATTCGCCCCACGCGAGAAGGCCGTCCACGGTAAGCAGACGCGCTGCCTTTGGCACGGTTTCGACGAATTCGCGGCCGGCGCGGAAAGACACGCCCGCGACCGCCGTGCCGGCCTCGAGAGCCGCACGCTTTTTGTCCGGCGGCAGCTTGCCCAGACGCACCGCGAGCGTCGCGAAAGTCTGCCGTTCCTCGCCTTCGGTCGTCGCCATGACTAAATTTTAAGTGATTGGGCTTGCGTGAAGAAAATGCTCGAGCATTTTAATGATGATGTCCGCCGGGCGGGTCGAGTTTTGACAGGTCCATGAGCTTAGAGAATTGGTCGAAATGGAACATCGTATCGTCGTGGCAGTGCTCGCAAAAGAACGTGACGTCCTCGCCGAGGTACATGTCCTTCAGGTGATAGGCGATGAAGCAGCCGTAGCAGCGCTGCACGCGTTTGCCGAAATCTTCGATGGATATTTGATGGTCTTCCATTTTAATATGCAGGCCGGCGGAATTGCCCCGCTCTTTAGAGCGGGGTCGATGCTGCTTTTCAAGTTCTTCGGGCTTTAGCCCGACAATAAATTTGGGCTAAAGCCCGGTTCTCAATAGTCCATATTAACCGTCGGCTGAAGCCGACGGCAATTCTCAAGGCCTTCGAGCAGGTTGGCAACTTGCGGTCCGGCGACATGGCCTGAGCGAAACCATCCGCTACCGCAGGTGGTTCTGACAAGATGCAGGCCAGCAGCCTGCGGTCCGGCAAATTGCAGGCTGGCAGCCTGCGGTCCGACGGGTGCGGTCCGGCTTATTTCACAACGCCGCGTTTTGAGGCTTCGATGAAATCGACCAGCAGATCGACCTCTTTTACGTCGGAGATCTCGGCGCGGATGCGTTCGATGGCCTGCGTAGTGTTCAGTTTTGACGCAAGCAGCAGATGGAACGCATGGTTCAGCCCCGAAATTGACTCTTTCGAATAGCCGCGGCGTTTCATGCCGAGGCGGTTCAGGCCGTAGCATTTCGCATGGTTTCCCTGAATGATCGCGAACGGCATCGCGTCTTTCACAACGACGCTGTACCCGCCGATGAACGCCTGAAAACCGACGCGGCAAAATTGATGCACGCCCGAATACGCACCGACGCTCGCTCCGTCGTCTATTTCGACATGGCCCGCAAGCGTGGCGGCGTTCGCCATGATGATCCCGCTGCCCAGACGGCAATCGTGTGCGACGTGTGCCTGTGCCATCAGCAGATTGTCGTCGCCGATCAGCGTGATGCCGTTGCCGGCCTCTGTGCCGCGGTGGATCGTCACGAATTCGCGTATGTGATTGCGTTTGCCGATGACGGTCTTTGTCGGTTCGCCCTTGTATTTCAGATCCTGCGGTGCGAGCCCGACGGAGGCGAACGGGAAGATATGCGTTTCAGCTCCGATGCTCGTATCGCCGTCAACGACAACGTGCGAATCCAGCCGCACGCCATCGCCCAGAACCACGCTGCCGCCGACAGTGCAAAAAGGCCCGATGTAACAACCGGTGCCTATCTCAGCTTCGGGGCTGACGATAGATGTTTCGTGAACGAATGTCGTCATTCGGAAATTTCGTCGGACTCTGCTGCGGTATCAGGGGAACGAAGTATCAGCCAAGTGAACACGGCCATCGCAGGTATCGACAGGAAGATGCCGAGAATGGCTCCGCCGACGGTGGAAGCCACGAGGCCGAAAAAGCCGAGCCGTATCTTCTTCTTAATTATGCCCGCGACCAACGGGACCAGCCCGAGCACGAGGCCGACCGCGCCGCCGATCAGCGGCAAATAATAAAGTGCGTTGTCGCCCAACAGTTCCGTGGTTTGCATTCTATTTACCCTTTTGCTCGCTGCGGTCCGCGATGATCGAAAGTATCTCGGCTTCGGAACAGACGTTCCCATCGACGGTCGCCACGCCCCGCATACGCTGAACACGATTGCCGATCCGAAGTGCCGTTACTTCCAAAATAAGCGTATCGCCGGGGACGACAGGCTTGCGAAAACGAGCGTTCTCGATACCGGTAAAGAACGGTATCTTTTCATCGCGGTTCTCAAATTCGCGCAAAGCGAGTATCGCGCCGACCTGTGCCAGAGCCTCGATCTGAAGCACGCCGGGCATAACGGGCGCGCCCGGAAAGTGGCCCTTGAAGAACTCTTCGTTCACCGTGACCTGCTTTACGCCTACGATGCGTTCGCGCGGCACCAGCTCGATGATCTTGTCAACGAGCAGGAAAGGATAACGGTGCGGAAGTATCTCCTGAATAGCGACGGAATCGTAAACCACCATAACGCGGCAAATATGAAAGATATACGGCAAAAGCCGGCAAAACGCAATTTTGCCGGCTTTGCATCAAAAAATGGCTGTCGCCGAGACTAGCGTGTCGGCGTCCGCGTGGCGGACCCGCCTGCACGCCCATTGAAATACGCTATGAACGTTTTTGTGATGTCGGCCGCGGGGTCGAACGCGAGTATCGCACCGGTCTGAGCCAATGCCGCAAGGTCGAGAATTATCGTATAGCCGTTGGCCTTGGCATACTCGCGAATGCTTGCGTTGATCTCGTCCTCGATCGGGCCGAGAACCTCGCCGCTGCGGCGTTCGAAATCAGCCTGTGCGTTCTTCTGCATGAACTCGAACTCACGCTGGAGTTTTTCGCCTTCAGCCTGTTTGGCGGCAGCGGCCCGCTGGTCAACGGGAACGGCCGGATTTGAGGACATCTTTCTGAGGTCTTCGGCGATGGCCTTGATCTTTTTGTCGAGGTCTTCCAGGGCGACCTGTTTCGGACGAAACTCAGTGTTCAGCGCCTTGGCAGCGTTGATGTATTTCGTTATGCCGCCTTCTTCAGCACCCCAAGCGGCCGAATTGATCCAGCCGATCTTCTGCTGTGCGGGTGCGGCGGTGCCCTGTCCGAAAACGGGAACTGCGATCACTGCCGCAAAAACAAGGCTAAAAACTAAAAAAGCAAATCTTTTCATTTCTGTTTATGTACTCCGGTGCCGGTCGATTCTCCACTGCCGGCGATCTTCTTAACACGTCTATTTGAGACCAAAACAACTGAATTTGTTGCTTTGCGTTTCAAATAAAAAACGCAATCCTATCTAAACGACCATTCGATGTCAATATTCAGACATCAGAAGGTCCTGCCGACGGTGAACCTGAAGCCGTTGCGCTTGCCCGGCAGAAATATGCCCGGCAAAGATTCCTGAATGCCGAACTTGCCGTTCGGATTGTAGAAATAGATCAGGCGGAACGGGACGTTGACGACGGGAACCTGAACCCTGAGTTCGATACCGACGCTTGAACGGTAATCGCTGATCTTTGCAAAGGCGGAATCGTCAATGCGAAGCAGCGAATTCTGCTGTGCCTCGCCGCGCAGATAGAACTGCTGAACCTGCGGCGAAAGCGCCGTCGGGCAGCCCGCACGGTTGCCGCGGCAAAACTCATTTACAAAGTCGGTCTTTGTCATCAGGCGGCCGCGATAGTAAAGCAGGCTGCCGAAACTGCTTTCAAGGACCGGCGTATTTATCAGCCCAAGTGCCGTGACGCGGCCCGCACCGAGGAATTTGTCGTCGTCGAGAAATTCGCTGTTGATAGGCTGTGTGCCTGATTTTCTCAGATTAAAGACCGAACCGATGTCGGCGAAAAGCGCCATGGTCGCCGGCCCGAAGAGCGGTATGCGGTATTCGACGTTTGCCAGCAGCTGCGTGTCGCCGCCGATAAAGCGATAGTTTCGCGAGAACAGGGCCGGATTGTCGCCGCCGACGCCTGTCAGCAGGCCGATCGGCCTTATCTCGTCAATGGTGCGCTGATCGAGGCCCGTTTCGGTGTTCGGCGTTCCGAAAGCGTTCGTAGCGACGACCACGTTCCTTGTCGTCACATAGGTGTCGAACGGCGTGATCGGGCCGATAGCACGCGAATTGTACCCGCGAATGTCGTTCTCGCTGCCCAGATAAAAACGTTCGTAAACGGGGATGCCGCCGATGAACGAGAGCGAATTCACCTCACGCACGGCCTTGCTCGTGGACCACGTCCCGATGGTGCCGGCCTGAACGCGGAACGCAAGTACGTCCGGGTTCCTGGACTTCTTGTTCCGCATCGGTATGAACTGCGAATAAGAGGCCTGCGGAGAATATGTCCGTACGTCGCCGCCGAGCCCCGCGAAGCCTAGCGAAAGAGAGATCTGCTTTCCGCCGAGCGTGTCGATGCCGTTTGCCGCAGGCTGCCGCGTGTCATAAACGAACGTGCCTGTGACGCGGCTGGTTATGATGTTCGGCTGGCGATAAATGACCGGGATCCGCGAAGCCGGATCGGCGGATTCATTGACCTCAGGGTCCTGGATGGTCGTCGCGGTGAACTGGTACGAAAGCCCGAGACGCGAGAACTGCGTGAATTGGCGCTTCTTAAAGAAAAGCTCGGAAAGCGGTGCCGTGGCGAAAATGTTGGCACCGTAGGTCCGCTGCGTGAACAGATTGCTCTCGTCCGTGCGTATCTGTGCGAGCGGATCGAAAAGCTGATTCAGAAGGTCCTCGTTCTGCGTCAGGAACGTGCCTTCGCCGAAGAATTTGTACCGCGAGGCGAATACGGAAAATCCGACCGAGATCGGCCTTTCGCGGAAATACGGCTCCTGGTATGTGAACTGCAGATTCTGCTGGCGGTTTCCCGCACCGAGATTGAACGAGATCACTTCGCCGCGGCCGGCAAGGTTGTTCGTCGAATATTCGAGGCCGAAGAACGAACCGCCGATGCCCGAAACGCCGCCGTTGAACGATATCTGCTGACGGCCTTTTTCTTTGACCTTGACGATCAGGTCAACGTCGCCTTTCTCTTCGTCGGTACGGATCTCGATGTCCTGATCCTTATCGATCGGGTCGAAATACTGCGTTTGATTGAGACGTGCGACAGAGATATCCAAGAACTGCTGATTGTAGATATCGCCTTCGTTCAGCAGGAACTCGCGACGCATCACGCGGTCGCGTGTGAATGTGTTTCCGGTGAATTCCAAACGGCGGAGCGTGAACTGCTTGCCTTCCTCGATGGTCAGCGTGATGTCAACTATACCTTCGTTCGGATTGTCCGGATTGTCGCGGAATTCGGGGTCATATTCGCCGACGTAGTTGACGAAGCCCTGCGAGCCGTAAACCTTCTTGAGGTCCTCGAAAACGGCGTCCTGAAGACGTTTGCCGTCCGCGATCTCGCCTTTTTTCAGCCCGATCGCGCTCAGGATCTGCTGTTCGGAAAAGATAGAATTGCCCTCGACCTTGAGTTCTCCGACGCGGAACACTTTGCCCTCATTTACGGGCACGACGATGCGAAGCGTATCGTCGACGGACGTAAGCAGCGGTATCGGAAGATTGCCGATGATCGGCGGGCCGGTGCGCTTAAGGCCAAGGCCCTCGACCTCAGGTTCGCCGATGCGTGCCTGAAAATAGCCTTTCGACCACATGTACGACCGGACGTTGCGCTGCAGGTCGTATTGCAATTTGCGCAGATCCAAAATGTCCTGGCCGCGGAAGCGCGCGATCAGTCCCGTCTGCTTTACCAGCGTTAGAGCGTTGCGAAGCTCGCTGTCCTTGAACTTTTCATTGCCCTCGAAATCGATCCTGATGATGCGCGAACGCGCTCCCTGTTCTATCTCAAAGGTAAGGGCGATCGACGTGGCGGAAACTTCCTCTTCCGTGATCTCGACCTTGGCGTTCGGATAGCCTTTGGAAGCGAGCAGTTCACGCAAAACACGCGACGCGTTCCGCGCCTTTACGGGGTCGTAGATCGATTCTTTCGAGACGCCGACACGGCGTTCGCGAAATTCTTTGAGGATGTCCGACTCTTGAAGAGCCTTTGCACCCTTGAACTGCAGGTCGCGGATGATCGGCAGCTCGCGAACCTCGAAGATCACGTTCACGCCGCCCTGTATGCCGTCCTCGGTAAGAACTCGCGTTGCTGTTTTGTCGAAGAAGTTGAGCGAGAGCAGTTCGCGAAGGTCGCGCTCGAGTGCCGCAGGGCTGAAAACGTCGCCGGGCCGAGTGCGTATGTAATACAAGAGGTCTTCGTCGCGAAGACGGCGATTGCCCTGAATATCGACGCTCTCTACTACCTGCTGAACGGCTGCAGGTTTAGCGGGTTTAGCGGGTTCCTCTTTCGGGATCTCGTCGCCCGCCGAGGCGACAGCGGGAAGCGCAAGGAACGCAACCGCCAAAATAATGGAACCAAAAACTCTCAGATAAGACATAAAAAGGAAAATTCCCCTCTGAGGAGATCGCACGAACCCCATAGCGGCTCGTCTGCACCCCGACCTGTTAGCGTCGAATCAAGAATAATTCAACATTTGGGGCTTTTCAACGTCGGACCGAACAAGGCGTTTGATTCTGCCTTAATAGCGCAGGTTGCCTTTTCGTGCCGTTCCGTCAAACTTTCGGATTATACAGGCTGAGCAGCGGAAAATGAAGCCTGTAAACGGTTTCCTGAAACAGCCGATGCAAACGCTGCCGCGCCCACGCCGCCGACGCAGCTTGTCTATTCCTTGCTAAACAGCCGCAGCGGCATTATGATAGTTGATTGGCTCAAGTATTGGAGGCAGTTTTAGTGATACACGAACTTGATAAATTGATAGAGCTTCAGCGGGCGGATTCAAACCTCCGCCGGCTTAAAGACCTAATAGATACAGCGGACGAAAGGCGTGCAGCGATCGAACAGAAGTTTGAGGAGCACGCCTTTTCTATACGCGAAGTGCAGAACCGGCATTCGGACCTCAAAGCGACGCGCGCAACTTTGGAGAAGGATATCGCCCAACACAAAACGATGCTCGAACGCGCCGAACGTAACCTGAAGCACGCACAGAACCAGCGTGAATACGAATCGGCAATGCGCGAAACGGAGATACTGCAAAAGCAGATAGGTACATACGAGACCGAGACCGTCGAAGCGATGGACGCCATCGAAACCGTAGAAAAAGAACTCGAAGAGCGCGCCGACGAGATAAACAGCCTTGACGGCGAGCGTGCCGCCGCGATGGCCGAATTCGACAAGGAACTTGCGGAAGCCAAGGCCGAATTTGCGGCACAGACAGCTGCTCGCAAGACCACTTTCGATCTGCTGCCGGCGAATCTCGCAGCGGTTTACGACCGGCTGGTCCAACGCAGCCGCGACGGCGTCGCCGTTGCCGAGGTCGTGAACGAGTCGTGCAGTGCCTGTTATATGAGGCTGAGGCCGCAGGTTTTCATGAACGTCCGCAAAGGCGCCGAGATCGTGACCTGCGAAAGCTGTTCGCGGATACTTTTTGTCCCGGTCGGCGAATCTCAGGCCGCCTGAACCGATGGCTGAACTGCAGACAGCGACGCTTGCAGCGGGATGTTTTTGGTGCGTCGAGGCCATCTTCGACGCACTCGAAGGCGTAGAGGACGTCGTTTCAGGCTACACGGGCGGCCACACCGAAAACCCCACTTACAGCCAGGTCTGCTCCGAAACGACCGGCCATGCCGAAGCGATACAGATCCGTTTCGATCCTGAGATAATTTCCTACGAAGACCTTCTTCGGATCTTTTTCACCACTCACGACCCGACCACGCTGAATCGCCAAGGAAACGACATCGGCACGTCATATCGTTCGGGCATCTTTTATCACGACGAAGATCAGCGGGCATCGGCCGAAAAGATCCGCGGCGAGATATCAGCAGAAGGGCTCTACGACGACCCGATAGTCACGGAGATAACGGCTTTTGACCGATTTTGGCCCGCCGAGGATTACCATCAGGAATATTTCGACAATAATCCGAACCAACCTTACTGCGCCGCCGTCGTCGGGCCGAAGGTCGCGAAATTCCGTCAAAGATACGCCTCGCGGCTTAAGAAGTAATTACGTCCTTCATCCATTCATCGCGTTGGTTAAACAATGCTTGACATTGTTGGCCGTTTTCCAATAAACTTCTTTTGCCCGCCCTTCCACCGGAGCGAATCCTAGAAACCTGCCTTAAGGCCCGTCGCTCGCACGGCCTTCAGTTCAACAGCAATGAAAAGCACCCCTTTCGCTCGCCGGAGAGCGTTCTTGTTCACATTTGTCGGATGTGTCGCGATGTTTGCGGCTGTCTTTGTATTTGACCTGTCGTCAAACGCTCAGCGAATGACGAAGCAGGACGATGAGATATCGGCTCCCGCACCTGAGGCCGGCACCATAAGCGGCCGCGTTTTTCAGGATTTTAACGGCAACGGAATTTATAACACTACAACCACGATCACGAACGACGGTTTCGGCAATATTCCCGTCGCCATCGACCGAGGCGTTGCGAATGTTCAGGTGCGTGCCTACAACGCCGCCGGAGCGAACGTAACCTCAGGCGGTGTGGTGAACACAGACGCAGCGGGCCAGTTCACGCTGACGACGACGGATGCAGGCTCTGGGCCGTATCGCGTGGAATTCACCAATCTGCCGGCCGGTTTCAGGCCGTCCGCACGCAGCACCGATTCTGTGAACGGCGGAACGGCGACGAACGCAGGCTCGACCGTTCAGTTCGTATCGACGCCCGCCACGAACGTCAATCTTGCGGTCAATTATCCGACGGAATACTCGCAGAACAATCCGCAGGTCGCGGCTTCGGTCTATGCCTCAGGCAACAACCTGGCAAGCCCCGGCGGCGATCTCGTCACGCTGTTGAGCTTTCCGTATTCGTCGGGCAGTTCCGATACATCTACTTCAGCTAATGTGCCTTCGTTCGACGCTCCGGTTGCCAAGCCGCTCGGCGTTTTGGCCGATCAGATAGGCCCGACCTTCGGCCTTGCATGGTCCCGAAAGGCAAAGCGGCTCTACGCCGCAGCATTTTTCAAACGTCACGTCGGCTTCGGCCCGCAGGGCCCGAACGCGATCTATATCGTCGATCCGTCGGGCTCGGGTTCGGTCACCGGACATTTCATCGTTCCCGGCCCGGCAACGAATCTGCACGACACGTCGAACTATCCTCGCGACAACAACAACACAGGCTGGGACGCGGTCGGCAAATCCAGCCTCGGCGGACTTGCGTTGTCTGAGGACGAATCGACGCTCTACGTCGTAAATCTTGCAAACAGGACGCTTTACGCGCTGAATGCGACGACGGGAGCGATGATATCCAGCCAGGCATTCCCGACGAATCCGCCGCTGCCCTCGGGCAATTGTCCCGCGGCGGACGTGCGGCCTTTCGCATTGGCTATGTACCGCGGCCAGCTTTTCGCCGGTATGGTCTGCTCCGCGGAATCGAGTTCGAATGTGGACAGTTTCACGGATTCCAACAGCAACGGAATTTGGAACAGCGGCGATTACTACATCGACACCAATCTGAACAATGTGCGAAATACGGGCGAGCCGTATCAGAACCTGGTCGGCGATTCCAATTACAGTTCCCCGGAAAATTATACGGACGCCGACGGTAACGGGATATACAATCTGGGCGATGCACGGAATCTGCGTGCTTATGTCTATACGGTAAATCCGACCACGCTGACTTTTGGTGCAACGCCGTCGTTCCAGATGCCGCTGAATTACAGACGCGGCCTGACGACGCGCGTTGAAAGCGCACTCGGTGCCTGGAGGCCGTGGTCAACCATCTATCGCAATGCTGTCACCGGCAACCGCGTCACATATTCTCAGCCGATGCTGACGGACCTTGCTTTCGATAACGGAAACCTGATCCTCGCACTTCGCGACCGCATCGGCGATCAGGTCGGCAACGGCGCCCTGTCGAATCCGAGCGACCCGAGCATGGTGAACTTTTACCAGCCCCGCACTGCCGGCGACATCATCCGAGCCTGCGGCAGCGTAGGGGCTTGGACCGTAGAAAGCAACGCCCGATGCGGCGGAAACGGCAACGGCCCGCAGAATGTGATGGAAGGACCGGGCGGCGGCGAATTCTATCACGGCGACGCATTTACGACATCAGCCGATTTTGTTTCGCCGACGACAAACATTCCCGGAAAGGGCAGCAACCACGACGACACCGTTTCGGGCGGCGTCGAGATGATGCCCGGTGCTCCGGACGTGATCGCAACCAATTTCGACGCCATCCCGAACGTAGCCAACCAGATACACGACGGCGGGCTCAGATGGCTGAATAACACGACCGGCGCGTTTACGAAGGGCCTTCGTCTGTACGACGGAAACGGCAACGACCCTGTAACGATGGGCAAGGCCGGCGGCGTCGGAACCAGCCTTGCATTAATGGCGGACCCTGCTCCGATCGAGATCGGTAATCGAATTTGGCGCGACCTGAACCCGAACGGCGTTCAGGATCCGGGCGAATTCGGGCTTTCGGGCGTGACCGTGCGTTTGTATGACGGCGCTTCGGTCGTAGGAACTGCAGTAACTGATACTAACGGCGAATATTATTTCGTTTACAGCGACACGGCGGACGGCGACCTGACGGATCACATCGGCCGGGTGCTCGGCGGCATCAAATACAACCATTCGTATCAGGTACGGCTCGACGATCCGGCGAACTACGCTCCGGCGGCTCCGCTGTTCGGGCTGCTGCTGACCGCCGTGAACGTGAATACACAGCTCGGCCACACAGATTCGTCAGATTCTGACGCCGTCAGCGTGACCGATCCGGCGGGCTCGCCTTCGGGTGTGTACCCGGTGATCAGCCTGACGACGGGCGACCTCGGCAGCAACGATCATACGTTCGACATCGGCTTTACAGCCGTGCCGACCTCGGCGAACGTCTCCGTCGAAGGCCGCGTGATGCTGCAGAGCGGTGCAGGACTTCGCAATGCACAGATCACGCTTGCGGAAGCCAACGGCATTCGCCACAGCGTGATGACAGGCAGCTTCGGCTACTTCCGTTTCGAGGGCATCGCAGCCGGACAGAACGTGATAGTTACCGTGAATTCGCGGCGGTTCCGTTTCGATCCGAATACGCGGTTGCTTGTGCTTTCGGACAACCTGTCAGATGTGGACTTTATTGCTCAGGAGTAAGAGCTTTTGAACTGCAATGCTTTAGGCCGTCAGAAATGGCGGCCTTTTTTCATTAATGCTCTGGGAGCTCTCTGCGTCTTTCTCGGCGCCCTCTGCGTTGACGTTTTGCAAACGCGGAGAACACGGAGTTTTGCGCAGACACCGCGGAGACGGCTCACAATTTACCGAAAAGCATCAGCACGCCGATCGCTATGAACGCAACGGCGACGATGCGCTGCAGCCATTCGGTCGGGACGTATTGCGTCAGAACACCGCCGACGAGCACGCCGAGGCCCGTTACGACGATCAATGCCAGGCTGGCGCCGATGAATACGGCGATCTTTGATTCCGTGCTTGCGGTCATCGTGATAACGGCTAGCTGCGTCTTGTCGCCGAGTTCTGCAAGAAAGAGCACCAGGAATGATGTGCCGAATATCTTCCAATCCATAAGAATACCTTGCCTGTAAATTTACAATTCTTTACACCATTGGGAAAGCCGTTTGGGCTAGAATTGCGTCTTATTGAGCATTGATACGAAATTCACCTTTTTTCGGGAGAAATAAAATGATCAGGAAAACACTTTTTGCGGCCGCATTTGTGATGACGGCAATGGCAATTTCCGCTTCGGCACAGAAGGCGCCGGACATGTCGGGAACTTGGGTGCTCGACGTTGCGAGATCGAAAATGGCGATGCCGGTCGAATCGATGACGATGACCGTCGCGCAGACCGAAGCTGACCTTTCGGTCAAAACGGAAACGAAGCGTGCGCCGATGACGGGCGTTGAGGCTCCGCGCGGCGGCATGGGACGCGGCGGCGGCGGGAGAGGCGCCGGAGATACGTCATATATTTACAACCTTAACGGCAAGGCTAAGACCACTCAGTCCGAAGGCCCGATGGGCTCGATCCCTGTCACATTAAAAGCGAAATTCGAAGGCGCCAAGCTCAAACTCTCGCAGACATCGATCATTACAAGCCCGATGGGAGCGATCACGATCGAGACAAAAGAAACGTGGGAAATGGGTGCGGACGGCACGCTGACCGTTACCCGCGAATCGCAGACGCCGCGGGGCAACAACACCTCGACGCTGGTATTTACCAAGAAGAACTAGGCTCTTTTCAATTCCCCCCTAAAAGGCCGCAAAGGATGCATTCATTAATTGATCGCATCCTTCGCGGTCTTTCTTATGCGTGACACTGTCAGTCATCGAAACGCAGCGTTTCGATGATCTCCTGCATGTACTGTTTGCCGAGTTCCAGATCTTCGCGTTTCAGCGAAACGGCACCGACGACGGCGTGCCCGCCTCCGCCGTATCTCTCGCAGATCTCCGCGATATTATGGACACGCGGCCGCGGCGCCCACGGATTGGAACCGACCGAGATCTTCGTGCGGAAATCGCTCCGGGTCAGCGAAACGTTATACGTCGTCTGCGGGAAATGATAATACGGGATGAATTTGTTGTAGCCGTCGATGCCCGTATCCGACAGGTCGAAAACAACGACGCCGCGGTCGTAAACCGAACGCTCCTTTATCAGCTCGACCGCCGCCCAGTGCCGTTCAAGGATCGGTTCGAGCCGCTGCTGTATCTCGTCCGATGCTACGATGTCATCTAGCGTCCGCTCGGTCAGCATCCTGATTATCTCGGCGACGAATTCCGGATCTTTCTCGCCCTCGATCACCTGCATGAGTTTCAACGCGGGATCGCGAAGCTCAACGCACTGCGCGGGCGATTCGTAAAAGGCACCGTCGATGATGTGCGCCCATTCGATAAGCTCGGCCAGATGCGGATCGTCAAAAGCCCAATTCTCTTTTGCGACGCGGGCGATGAATTCGGCACAGGACGCGCTCTTGGTATCCAGGAATTTTTTGCCCGAAGTGTCCGCCAGAAAATGCGCCTCGTCCTCTTTTGTCAGGAACGCCGACTGGTGATGATCGAACCACCACGTCAGGCGTTCGTCGGGGCAATATTTGAAATCGACGATGGCGTTCTCGTCGCCGTCAAACTGCTCGCGGTCGAACGCATTTCCGGCACGGTGCATCGTCGGCGTATAAGCGACCAATGCGTCCGGATGAAAGACGCTGCGGTAAAATTTGGTAAAGATGGCGGCCGACGAAACTCCGTCGAAACAATTGCCGTGATAGAGTATTCTTAGCTTCATAGGCAAAACATACTAGGCTAATAAACGGCATTGGCCGCGTCAAGAAACAGGTTATGAAAGTAAGATTTGCGGAAAAGAGCGATGCGAGGCATTTCGTCGATTTCAACTGCGCGATGGCGATGGAGACCGAGAATAAACAGCTCGACCGCGACACCGTCACGCGTGCGGTAGAGGACGTTTTCGACGACCCGCAGAAAGGCTTTTACATCGTCGCCGAAGAGGAAGGCGAAGTGCTCGGCGGCCTGATGATCACGTACGAATGGAGCGACTGGCGCGGCGGCTGGTGGTGGTGGATCCAGAGCGTTTTTATCGTGCCGGAAGCACGCGGCCGCAAGATCTACAGCCAACTTTACGACTTTGTAAAGACGCGTGCCCGCGAGTCGGGAAATGTTTACGGAATAAGGCTTTACGTCGATCACGATAACGAGAACGCACAGCGCGTTTACGAAAGGCTCGGCATGGAGCGGTCGCATTATTACATGTACGAAGAAAGCCTATGAAGATCACCGAGGCGCAGTTCGCACGCATCGTTGACGGCATCATCGAGGACCGGGAAAGCATAATCAAACACAATCCGGTCGGCACCGATGAAGAGATCTTGCTGTGGATGCTGCTCGCGTGTTTGACCAGCTTCCTGAGCCTCAGCGACAACGAGACGCCGTGCTTCACCGGCAAACCCGACGCGAAAACGTATCGAGATGCGATAGTTTTTGTGTTGACAGATCGTCGCGATAATGACTTTGACGCAAATTCTCATTTGGATCGTCTGACCCGCGCATCGCAAGTTCCAATGTCGCCAACGGCGACGAACCTATAAAGCCTAGGGTGTAGCGGAGCGAAACCCTAGGTGCGGTGTGTGAAAGAGGTTCCGCTCGCTGTAGGCGAGCTACTCGCGACGCTGATGTTCGTCGCCTTCAGCGACGGACGGCAATTGTTGAACCGATCCCTAGGGTTGCATTCGCTACGCTCATTTAACCCTAGGCTATAAATGTTTGTCGCAGTTGGCGACGGAAGTCATGTTAATAAGAGAATTCGTACTATCCGCATTTCAACAGAACACACGCGTCGTTGCGTGTGAGAAAACGCGCAGGGCAATATGCATCGATCCGGGCGAGGCTTCGGATGATGTCGTTAACTATCTGCATGATAACGACTTAGAGCTGCAGGCGATCACGCTGACGCACGGGCATCTGGACCACGTGGGCGGGACGAAGGCTTTGCACGACGCTTTTCCGGACGCCGAGATCATCATTCACAAAGGTGACGAGCCGCTGTATTTCGGCCTGCCGCAGCAGCCGCTGCTGATGGGAATTCAGCAAAGCCAGCTTGCGGCGCTCGGGCTCGATTTCGACGCGCCGCCGCCGCTCACGCGAAATTGGGAACACGGCGAAATTTACGAGGTCGGCGAACTGCGATTTTCCGTTCGTCATTGTCCCGGACACACGCCGGGACACGTCGTTTTCGCTGAGGAATGCGAGAAAAAGGTCTTTGTCGGCGACTGTCTTTTCTACGGTTCGATCGGCCGCACCGATCTGCCCGGCGGCAGCTACGAGCAGCTTATCGAATCGATCAACTCCCAAATTCTCACGCTCGACGACGACACGGTCGTATATTCCGGACACGGCCCCGAAACCACCGTCGGCCGCGAACGCCGTCAAAATCCATTCCTCAACGGCGTTTACGACGCCGGCCGCGGCCGTTTCATTTAGCGTATGCCGGCATCTGTTCGGCGGCGGCGGTCGAATGCTAGAATGTAGAAAACCTCGGAGGACAAGAATGAAACGAGCGATAGCATTTTCACTCGCAGCACTGCTGCTTACGTCAACGGCATTCGGCCACGTGAACCACACGGGCCAGCCGAATTTCCGCACCGAAAAGGTCGCCGGCAGCATTTACGCGCTGTTCGGCAGCGGTGGTAACATCGGCCTGTCGGTCGGCGAGGACGGCATTTTGATGATCGACACGCAGTTCGCCAACGTCGCCGACCGCGTGAAGGCCGAGATGGCGAAACTCGGCTCCGACAAGCCGCGGTTCATTTTCAACACTCATTGGCACGGCGATCACACGGGCGGCAACGAGCCTTTCGGCGCGACGTCGCTGATCATCGCACACGAGAATGTCCGCAAACGCATGGCCGAGACGACGATGTTCCGCGGCCAGGCACGCACGCCGTCGCCAAAGGTCGCACTGCCGATGATCACATACGCGTCGGGCGTTTCGGTGTTTTTCAACGGCGAGGAAGTGAAAGCTTTTCACATGCCCCGCGGCCACACGGACGGCGACACGGTGCTGCATTTCACCAGATCGAACGTGTTTCACCTCGGCGATAAATTCTTTGTCGCGCGGTTCCCTTTCGTCGATCTGGAAAGCGGCGGCACTGTTCAGGGCCTGATCAGCAACATCGGCGATCTGCTGCAATTGATACCGGCTGACGCCAAGATAATTCCCGGCCACGGCCCTGTCGCCACGATAAACGAGCTTCGCGATTATCATCAGATGATCATCGAAACGTCGCTGATGATCCGTCAGGAAATGGCGAAAGGTAAGACGCTGGACGAGCTGAAGGCCGCCGGTTTGCCGGAGAAATACAAGGAAGCGGGATCGGGCTTTATCAATACCAACGCATGGATCGAGACCGTTTTTCGCAGCTATTCCAAATAAAGCGGCGTCAGTTCATACACCCGAAAGAGCCCGACCAGCGTGCCCGCGTCGCGTGAATACCAACGCTCGACGTTGGACCAATCGGGCTCTTCGCCGTCGGGCGTGATGAAGTAATTCAGCAGCGGCTCGTATGCGACGGCAGCCGTAACTGAATCGACGAACTCGCCGTATTTTTGCGACTCGGCGACGATCTCGTCGTCATTTATCGGGTCGTTGACGCCGCCGAGTTCGGGCAAGGCACGTCCGCCGCCGAATATCGCGGCAACCTTTTCGAACCAGCGTATCTTCAGTACGTGCTCGAGATCTTTCGCATCGAAACCTGAAAAATAGATCGCACGATAGAACTGTTCCTTCGCCTCTGCCTCGCTGACCGAACCGCCTGCGACCAAATGCGGAGCCCAAACGACGCGTGCAGGGACGACGGTCGGGATGAAACTCGCGATGATCGGATTTGCGGAATGAACGACCGGCGGTTCTGTGCGGGCTTTGCTGCGCTCGCGGATATTTTCAAGCGCGGGATAGACGGCCTCGCGAACGGCGACCATGCCGAAATTTCGTTTCGCACCGTGGTCCGCTTCGAAGGAACCCCAAACCGACGCCGCGACGCCCAGCACGGCGAACGCGATCTTCGGCAGCAGCGTTCGCTCTTTCAGCCCCGAAAACGTGAACCACAGCAAGATACAGATGCCCGCCAGCACGCAGTAATTCGCTATAAAGATCTCGTAATGTATCGGCTGCAGCGAGCGGTTCGTGATGACCTGCTGATTCAGTACGACGACCGGCACGGCGAGAAATGCGTAGGCGAACAAAGCCTGCGGCGAACGAGCGTCGATGCGTTTGGCAAAATGCAGAATTGCCGCGACAGCGAAAGCGATGAACGCCGCGACGACCGTCGGCGCGGCCAGGTCGGGCTCTCGCGTGTGGACGAGGAGCTGCACTTCGTCGGAATTTCGCGACCGCTGGTCGAGCAGATAAAAATACGGCAATAGTGCGCTGACAGCGAAGCCCGCGGTGATGGCGGCGTTTCGAAAGATCTCGCGGCGTCGTTCTGAATTTGCAGAAAACGCGATCGCGAAAGCGGCCGCGAGCCAGACGAGAGCAGCGGTCCACAAATAGAAATACGAAAATACGATCGCGGCGAACGTTACGCCCGTGACAACCGCCCACGCAGTTTTTCGCAGGCTGTCGGAATAAAGCGTTTTCCACGCCGCGGCGCACATCACGAAAAACAGCGGAAAGCCGAAGCCCGGCTGATAGCGCCGCAGGAACGGGAAAAACTCGATGATGTGAAATTCATCGACGATCTGCCGCAGAAATCCTTCGTATGTGATGGCGGTGCCGAAGCACAAAATAACGAGCGTCCCGCCCGCGGCGGCGATGCCGCTGCGTGTCGTGATCATCAGCAGCCAAAATATCGCCAGCGACGAAAATATTGCGAAAAATATGTGAAGTCCGATGAACGCCGTCGATGCCGAAATGCCCAACACACGTGCCGGCAACGCAATGGCATAGGCCGGTATGAACTGTATCGAAAAAATGGATTCTTCTTTCGTCTCGCGGCCCATATAAGGGTCGTATCGCCGCGGCTCGCCGTTCATCAGGCCGTTGACGTAACCGGAATATGCGGCCTCGTCGTAATTCGACGCGGCGTATGAGCCCGCCCAATTTTCGCCGGTCGTTTGCCACAGACGCATTTGGGGCACGAGCGCGAGCATCGTCATCACGATGACGGGCACGAGCGCAAGTGTCCATGCGAAACGCGGCTTCATATTTTGAGCAAAGAAAAGAGAGTGTCTGAAAAGTGATCTGAAATGGTTTCGGCAAAGGTCGGGGCCTACGAACCGACACTGTTCGGACTCTGCGTTCTCGGCGTAAACCTCTGCCGTCTCTGCGTTTACGATCCGTCAACGCAGAGAACGCCGAAAATTACGCAGAGGGCACTGAGTTTGCCTTTATACTATTCAGACTCCCTTGTTAGGACAAATGAAACTCACGCAACGGTGATCTCGTTGGTCAGGTAGACGTCCTGAATGGCGTTGAGCAGTTCGACGCCTTCTGCCATCGGCCGCTGGAACGCCTTGCGGCCCGAGATCAGGCCCGTTCCGCCGCCGCGTTTATTTACGACGGCAGTGCGGACGGCATCGGCAAGGTCGCCTGCGCCTTTCGATTCGCCGCCCGAGTTGATCAGCCCGCATCGTCCCATGTAGCAGTTCGCCACCTGATAGCGGACGAGGTCAATGGGATTGTCCGAGGTCAGCTCCTCGTAAACCTTCTTGTGCGTTTTGCCGTAGCCGGAAAATGCGTTGTAGCCGCCGTTGCGTTCGGGCAGCTTCTGCTTGATTATGTCGGCCTGGATCGTCACGCCGAGATGGTTTGCCTGACCCGTAAGGTCGGCGGCGGTATGCATATCGCCATCGGGCGTCTTGAACGCCGGATTTCGCAGATAGCACCACAGAATGGTCGCCATGCCGAGCTCGTGTGCATACGCGAAAGCCTCAGCGACCTCGGTGATCTGCCGCGTCGCCTCTTCAGAGCCAAAATAGATGGTCGCTCCCACGGCGACGGCTCCCATGTCGTGAGCCTGATCGACCGTGCCGAACATCACCTGATCGAATTTGTTCGGCAGCGTCATCAGTTCGTTGTGGTTGATCTTTACGACGAACGGTATCTTGTGCGCGTATTTGCGTGCGACCGAGCCGAGCACGCCGTAGGTCGAAGCGACGGCGTTGCAGCCGCCTTCGATGGCGAGCTTGACGATGTTTTCGGGGTCGAAATAAGCCGGATTCGGTGCGAAAGAAGCACCGCCCGAGTGCTCGATCCCCTGATCGACGGGCAATATCGAAACGTAGCCCGTGCCGGCGAGGCGGCCCGTATTGTAAAGCGCCTGCATCGAACGCAGCACGCGCGGATTGCGGTCGCTGCCCGCCCAGATGCGGTCAACGAAATCGCCGCCCGGCAGGTGAATATTCTCTTTAGGTATGGTCGTGGAAACGTGGTTCAACAGCCGATCAGCCTCATCGCCGAGCAGCTCAGTGATTCTGTTAAGGTCAACGGACATCAAATTTCTCCTGATATTTAGATAATGATCACGAAATAAAAAACGGGATTATATCACAAATGACCTTTCGTGCGGACGAGCGCCCGGCCGCCAGTTCCGATACGAAAATCGTTGACCCGCCACACGGTTTCTGTTATTTTGAAACTGTTTACCCCCGAAACACAGAAAATTAAAGGCATATGTTGGTTCAAAAAGCGTTCAGGGCTTTTGAAATTGCTGTATTTCCTTATTTCCGTATTCCTGCGGCTTGCTCCGATCTGAGTGCGGGAAATGAGCCTGTCGTAAGTATCGAACGGACAAAATGCTTACCTTAAGCGTTTCTTTTACCAAACCGGAGACTTCGAAATATGAGAATTGACATCGATCCCAAGCTGAGAATACTCACCGTATTTTCGCTGTTTGCAGTGATATTTTTTGCACAATCCGCGACCGCACAGGACAAGGGATGGCTGCCTGTATCGCCGAGCGACCTGCAGTTGGCAGAACCGCTCGTCGAAAAAGGCGCCGACGCCGAGGCGATCTTTTGGGAGACGCGTATCGATGACAGCAGTTCGTACGATCTGACGGTCAGACATTATGTACGTGTAAAGATCTTCACTGAGAGGGGTCGAGAAAAATACAGCAAGTTCGATATTCCGTTCGTTAAAGGTGAAAGGATCCGCGATCTGGCGGCTCGCGTCATACAGACGGACGGCACTATCGTCGAGATCAAGAAAGACGAGATATTTGAGCGCGAGATCATCAGGGCGAGCGGTTTAAAGATGAAGGCGAAATCGTTCGCCATCCCCAATATTGAACCCGGCGTGATAATTGAATATCGGTACCGGGAACAAACCAGCGACGCGGGTGCGATAGGGATGAAGCTGCTTCTTCAACGCGATATTCCTGTTCGCAAGCTGGATTATTACTACAAGCCATATACCGGCGAGCCGGTTTACAAGGCCTACAATATTTCAGATGTCAGATTTATCAAGGACCGCGGCGGCTACTATCTGGCATCGCGTACGAACGTTCCGTCGTTCAAAGAAGAACCGTTTATGCCGCCTGACGATATGGTCCGGCCGTGGATCAGGCTCGGGCGAGGTCGCATCTCGATCACAAGTCTGCTCGCAAAGACCCAACTTGCCGGATTGCTGAAGAAAGATAGGGGCGACATGAAAAAATTGGCCGCGGAACTGTCGGCAGGTGTGAACAATGACGAAGAAAAGCTAAAACGTTTTTACGAATATAGCCAGAGCCAGATAAACAATACGACATTTGACCCGTCGTTGACGGACGAAATGCGCGACAAATTGCCGGAGAACAAAGGGCCGAAAGATACAGTAAAGCGAAAGTCCGGGTCGGCGATGGAGATCGACATATTGTTCGGCAGCCTGGCGATCAACAGCGGTATGGATGCACGTATCGCCTATATAGGCGACCGGCGGCGAATGTTTACGAGCTCGCGAAACATTGATCAGGATTTCCTGCGGCCCGCCGCTATCGGCGTCAAGGTGAATGGACAATGGCAGTTCTTTAATCCGGGAATGAAGTTTTTGCCTTTTCGAAAGCTGGTTTGGTACGAAGAGGACAGCGCCGCGGAACTGGTATCAGAAACGCATATCGAATGGACGCAAACACCGATCTCGCCGCCGGAATATTCCGTATCAAAACGGAAGGGCAGATTCACACTTGCAGAAGACGGCACACTAGAGGGCACCGTTGTAGTGGAACTTCACGGGCACTCGGCCGTCGATTATCGGAGCGAGAATTTTGATGAAACACCCGCAAAATTGGAAGAGCTCTTGATAGATGACGCCAAGAGGTTTATGAGCACCGCGGAGGTGTCCGACGTAACTATCGAAAACTTGTCGGATAATGCCCTGCCGGTCGTCCAAAAATATCGTGTAAAGGTGCCGAACTTTGCTCAGAGAACCGGCAGGCGAATGTTCATTCAGCCGAGTTATTTCCGGCACGGCGTACCGCCGTATTTCTCGAGCTCTACGAGGCTTTACAGTATCTCTTTTAGGTTCCCGTGGTCAGAACACGATTCGATCGAGATCAAGATGCCGTCAGGATTTGAGCTGGAAAACGCTGAATCACCGGGCACTATCGTCGATTCCGGCAGGATCGGCCAACATGCGACCGAGATCAAGATCGACAACTCCTCGAATACGATGATGTATGATCGGAAATTCTATTTCGGCGCAGGCGGCAATTTGGTATTTCCAACAAGCTCATATACGAATCTGAAGAGGATGTTTGACGGTTTTCATGACGCTGATGCTCATGCGATCACACTCAGGCAGCAGTAAGGCTGTCGACAGGACATTATGAATAAACGACTTTGTATTCGAACATTTTTTGCGGTCCTGGCCTGCACGATCGCCGTTTCGCCTGCGTTCGCCGATGATGCTCCGGGCTGGTTGAAACAGGCAGCATCTGTGCGGTTGCCCGGCTATGAAAAGGACACCGCCGCGGCAGCCGTGGTCAATGAGCAGATCGTAAATGTCAGCAGCGACAGAAAACTGGTGATCACCGATAATTTTGCCGTGCGCATCCTTAACCGCGAAGGGCGTCGATTTGCCCGTGCGCGTGCATTTTACCTGTCCGGCACCGGCAAGATCCGCGACATAAAAGCGTGGATCATTCGTCCTGACGGGAGCACCAAGTATTACGACAAAAAGCAGATCGTTGACGTGATCGCCGATTCGAACGATGTCTATAATGAGGGGCGCGTGCGAATTATCGATGCGACCGGCGACGTAGATGCCGGCTTTATGTTCGGATACACGGTCGTTTCTGAGGAAACGCCGTTATTCTATCAGGATAAATGGACGTTTCAGAGCTCGATCCCGACGGTAATGTCGAGATATTCGCTGACTCTGCCAAATGGCTGGTCGGCATCGAGCCATACATTCAATGCCAACGAAATAACGCCGCGTGTCAACGGCAACACATACATATGGGAGATGAATGATCTGCCGGCGATACCCGATGAACCAATGAGTCCGTCGGTGGCAAATCTGGCTGCCCGGATCGCGGTGAACTATTCGCCCAACACACCTGATCGCATCGCCAATAGAGTATTTACAAGCTGGGGCGACGTTTCAGTCTGGGCTTCGGCCCTGCATGATCCGCAGGTGATCGTGGACGACTCCGTCGCGGCAAAAGCCCGAGACCTAACGGCAAATGCGGCGACCGAATTTGAAAAGATCCGGGCAATAGGCACTTTTGTTCAAAACCTGCAATATATTTCGATCGATATCGGAGTCGGTTATGGCAATGGTTACGCTCCCCGGTCGTCCACATCGGTTCTGCGACGCGGATACGGCGACTGCAAGGACAAAGCAAATCTGATGCGTGCATTGCTCAGGTCTATCGGGATAGTGTCATATCCGATAGTCATCTATTCCGGTGACCCGACCTTCGTTCGAGCTCAATGGCCGTCACCGCGACAATTTAACCATTGTATTATCGCGATCAAGGTAAGTGACGCGACGAGATCCGATGCGATCCTGGAACACGAGAAACTGGGACGGCTCCTGATCTTTGACGCGACGGATCAGTTCACGCAGGTTGGCGACATCCCCGTGCATGAACAAGGCAGCGAGGCACTCATAGTAGCGGGCCAGGACGGAGGATTGGTCAGAATGCCGGTTCTGCCGCCTGACAGCAGCCTGCTGGACCGTTCGATCGAGGCAACGATCAGTGCCGACGGCGAAATGAAAGGCACGATCCGTGAGCGAGCATTTGGACAGAGCTCCGCCATTTTCCGCAGCGAGATCCGCAGCCTTTCGTCAAATGATTTTCATAAAGCTATCGAAGGCTGGCTCACCCGCGGTGCCACCGGAGCGAGGCTGCTCCACCTGTCTTCGCAAGACGTTCCTGACGACTCTCGTTTTGATCTCAATGTCGAATTTGCGGCACCTCGTTACGGACAAGTGATGCAGGGCCGATTGCTCGTTTTCAAACCCGTTTTCGTCGGCAGGAAAAGGCAGGTGTCACTGACGGATACAAAACGCTCGACCCCGATCGAGATCGAACCCATTGCGATCTCGGAACGCACGACCTTTAAGCTGCCGCAGGGTTTTACGGTCGATGAATTGCCGGAGGCCGTTAAACTTGAAACGCAGTTCGGTAAGTACTCGACCAAATATGAGGTCAAAGGCGATTCTCTGGAATTCACACGACATCTCTCTATGCAGAGAACAAGTGTACCGGTGGAAAAATATGAGGCTGTCAGGGCATTCTTTGTCGCGATGCGTGACGCCGAACAGGCGCCCGTGGTTCTCATCCGTAAATAGGAACGAGGCCGTCCGATCGGGCCTGCTCTCGCTCAGCGGCCTCACCACCGAGCAGCTCAGTGATCCTGTCAAGGTCAATCGTAGTGATAAATACTAAGTAGAAACGGGAATTATATCACAATATCGCGGGTTGAAAGATACACGCTGCCGTATTTGGCATATGCTATAATCCGACTGGTATAAGAGGTTTTATGGAGACCTTACAAATAGAGATCATTGAACCGAGAGCAAAGCAACTGATAGACGACCTCGCCAACCTTGACCTGATAAGGGTTACCCCGATGGGAAACAAGGCCGCATTCAAGAAGTTGCTCGAAAAGATGCGCTCAAGCGGTTCGGAATTGCCGTCTGAGAAAGAGATAGCTGATGACGTCGAAGCAGTGCGATCGCATCGGGTCGCCAACGGCGACGGACCATTAAAGCCTAGGGTAAGGCCGGCGTCCGCAACCCTAGGACACTAAGAATCAATGATACCGTCCCTGAAGGGGACAGTCATCGGCGGTGATGTTGCTCGCTTTCAGCGAGCGGTGATCATTGGGGGATGCGACCCGGGGTTGCGGCCTGTCGGCCTGACCCCGGGCTTTATATGTAGGTCGCCGATGGCGACGGAGTAAGACGGGTCGGAATGTGTTGTGGCCGGAACCGGCAACCGCCGCAGGTGGTTCTTACAGGATGCAGGCTGGCAGGCGTGCGATCCGACAAGGTTCAGCGTTCAACCACCCGCTACCGCAGGTGGTTCTGACAAGAAGAAGCGGGCAGGGATGCCCGCGTTCCAATGTTGTTTTTTGTAAAAGTTACGCTGCGACCTTTGCCAGTGCGGCGATCTTTTCGCGTTTTGAGACGACGACGCCGCCGGGCGGTTCGATGGTGATGGCGAAGACCTTCGGCGACTTGGTCAGCAGTTTCGCGTTGATCGGGACGATGACCTCGCCGTCGGCGGTCACGTCAAACACGCCGCCGTCCTTCGGATGAGCTTCGAGTTTTGCGTCCTCAAATATCCAGAGCTGATACTGCTCTTTGTTGGCGTCATTCACAGGCAGGCCGCGAAAACGCATATAGCCGGTCTGTTTGTCGTCGCTCCAGACGACATCGCCTGTGATCTGAGCGATCTCTTTGACGTTGCCGGCGGACCATTCAGCCTTGACGGCGTTCGGGGCGGTCAAAAGCTGTGCTCGCAGGTCAGCGGGCGTTATGGGCTGCGGCTGTGCGGGAGGTTCTTGTTTCGCGACCTCAGGCGTTGCCGGGCGATAAACGAAAAGGTTGAGTGCGAGTGCGATAGATGCCGCTGCAGCCGCTGCCCAACCTAACCAACCGAACCAGCCTAATGACGGACGTTCGGGCTCTGCATAGGTAATTCCGCGGTCTTCCGCCGGCTGCCATGCGGGTGCGGTTTCTGCTTCTTCGGCTGCCGCATTCGGCATCCATTCGGACGCACTTTCGGAAACGCGGGCGAACAGATGATCGGGCATTGGCTCGAAATCGCCGAGCTCCGCCATGTTTATCGCCGCGGTAGTTATCTCGAGCGAGCGGAACTCAGCCTCGACAACGCTCTGATCGAACTCTGCCAGCTGCTGCTCTTCCGAGGGCTCCAGACCGTACAAAACTTTCTTGGTCAGGAGGTCGAACAAAAGATCTCTTTGCTCTTCTGTCATAGCGCCACCTCCTGTTTACTGCTTCCCAAACCTAAATGCTCCCTAACTTGTAAAATTCCCCGCCGTGCGTGCGTTTTCACGGTGCCCAGCGGCATTCCCGTCGCGTCCGCGATCTCCTGGTGCGACATTCCCTGAACGATCGACAGCCGCAGGACCTGCTGCTGTTCGGGCCGCAGATTCCTCATGGCGACGGCCGCCTCGCGAGCCTCGAGCCCGAGCTGCATGTCCTTGTCGGCACGCGTGAAAGGCTCAAGCAATACGTCGTCGAGGGAATCGGCGGTGATGCGTCGGTTCGAATGCCGGATCTTATCAATGAGGCGTCGGCGGGCGATCATAGCGATAAATGTCGTTTCGGATGACTTTGTCTCGTCAAAACGCTCGGCGTTCTTCCATACATCAACAAAGATCTCCTGAACGGCATCTTCGGCATCATCAGAATTCCGAAGCATTTTTCTCGCCAAGGACCAGACCAGACCGCCGTATTTCTTTAGGCAATCCTCTACGGCCGTGCTGTCCCCGGCGGCGATGCGTTGTAGGATAGAGTCAGTCACAAATAATCGAACAAAACGGTCTCGATATCTTAAAAATACCGTAAATCAGCGACCTCTGCCAAATCCGTTAACGCCGCACCGCGCCGTTCACGTAAACTAATTCGCGACGGCAGTTTCATCGGATTCAGCGGATACAGGTTTTTTTCCTCGAGATAAAAAGTATGAAACGGCAAAAAGAACGAACAGAGTGATCGAACTCAACGCTGAGATCATGCAGAATTGGCAGATCGCCCCGATCACAAATACCTGAAGATATATGAGCCAAAGGCTCGCCGCCGCCATCGCCGCCGTCAGAAGCCCGAAAAGCTGCCAGGTTCGCGGATAATGGAACGCCGTCAGCAGTGCGAGCGAGAACGCGGCAAAGTAGGCGAGCGCACCCAAAGCCGCGATGGGAACATCGCCGATGACCGCAAATTCGCTGTTCAGCACCTTTTCGCAGCCTTCGATCAGGCTGCACGGAACGGGTTCGGCTGTGTAATGGCTCGCCGTCAGATAGACGGAATCCGCCAAACCGACCAGCGCGACAAGAGATGCCGCGATGGGGATACGCGGCATCTTCACATCGTCGTCAATTTCGACGTCGTCCGTCACTGCTGCGGCTCTGCCGGCTGGCTGGCTTTGGCAAGCTCGGCGTCGATCATCGCACGCATCGATTGGATGTTGCGCATCTCGTTGAACGGCACCAGATTGCCGTTGATATAAAGCGAAGGCGTCGAATCGACACCGATCGCACGCCCGCGTTTCAGGTCCTCGTCAACACGCGATTTCGCCGCGATGCCGAGAGTGTCGTTCTCCCATCTTGCGATGTCGAGCCCGATCTTCTGTGCATATTCCTTGAATGCCTGCTTGTGCGTGTCGCTGCGCGTCCACACCGCCTGATTGGTAAAGATCAGGTTCTGCATATCCCAGAATTTTCCCTGCATACCGGCCGCTTCGGCGGCGACGGCGGCGTCATACGCCTTGTCGTGCATGCTGAGCGGATAGTTGCGGAAGATGAAGTTGATCTTCGATCCGTAAATGGACTTAATCTCGTTCATGGTCGGATTGACCGCGGCACATGAACCGCACTGAAAATCGGCGAACTCCTCAAGCACGACCGCCGCCGTAGGCGAACCGGCCTGTGTCGGCGGCTGAGCGCCTTTTGGCGCGTTCGGCGGAATTGTCGCATTCTTTTTTGCCGCGGGTGCGGAATTTGCCTTATTCGCATTGGACGCTGTAGGCGACGCGGGTCTCGTCAGCAAATACCAGCCGCCGATCATTGCGACCAGCAGCACACCCGCGATGATCAACATAGGAAGATTGCTTTTGGGTTTTTCTTTTTTCTTACTCATTTATCTAAAAATTAACCGACTGACTGTAAAATTCTCTGCGGGCGATCATTCGATGCCGCCAATTCGGCCGATACTCGATCCGCGATGCCTTGCGCGTTAAGGCCGTATGCGGCGAGCAGGCGTTTCGGGTCGCCATGCGTGACGATCTCGTCCGGCACGCCCATTCTTACTATTTTAACATCGCCGATAGAGCCGTTCGATTCGAAGAATTCGAGAACCGCCGAACCGAAACCGCCCGCCAGATACGCCTCTTCGACGGTAACGAACGTGTGATGGTCTTTGAGAAGCGAGGCGAAAAGCTCTTCATCGAGCGGTTTTACGAAACGCGCGTTTATCACGGTCGGCGAAATGCCGTTCTTTTCAAGTATCGCAGCCGCTTCGAGCGACGGATAGACCATCGAGCCGTAGCCGACAATGGCGACGCCGCTTCCCTCTCGCAGAACCTCGGCCTTTCCGACCTCGATCAGTTTCGGCTCGGCCGAGATATCGACGCCGACGCCATTGCCGCGAGGATAGCGAAGTGCCGCGGCACCGGGATGCTCGATCGCCGTCAGCATCATGTCGCGCATCTCGGCTTCATCTTTCGGCGCCATCAGAATGATATTCGGATAGCCGCGCAAGTAAGCGATATCGAGCAAGCCGTGATGCGTGGGCCCGTCGGCACCGACGATGCCGGCACGGTCCATCGCAAGCGTGACGTTCAGGTCCTGCAGGCAGACGTCGTGAATGACCTGATCGAAAGCACGCTGCAAAAATGTCGAGTAGATGGCCGCGACGGGCTTTACGCCCTCGCACGCCATTCCGGCGCAGAACGTGATCGCATGCTGTTCGGCGATGCCGACGTCGTAAGCGCGATCGGGGAACTTTTCCAGCACCTTATCGACGCCCGTTCCGTCGGGCATCGCGGCGGTGAGTGCGACGATCTTTTCGTCACGCGACATCAGTTCGCACATCGTCTCGCCAAAGACCTGAGTGTAGGTCGGTGCCGAAACGCCGCCGCCTGATTTGTACGGCAGACCGGTTTTCGGATCGAAAGGCCCGGTCGCGTGATATGCGTAATAGTTCTTTTCGGGGTTCGGAAAGCCTTTGCCTTTCGTCGTCAGAGCGTGAACGATCACCGGGCCGTCGTCAACTTTTTTCGCCTCTTCGAGAGCGCGGACGAGAGCGGGAACGTTGTGACCGTCAACGTAGCCGATGTATTTGAAGCCGAGCTCGTTCACCAACGCTCCGGGCAGCACCGCAGCAGCGATGGCGTCCTTGAAAGATTTCGCCGCACGACGCAGCGAACCGCCGATGCCGGGAACGCTCTCGAGCGCGTCGCCGATCTCTTCTTTCAGATGCTGATAGCTCTGTGCCTCTTTGATGCGGTTCAAATAGCCGCTCAAGCTGCCGACGGCCGGCGCGATCGACATGCCGTTGTCGTTCAAGATCACGACAAGCCGCGATTTCAGATGGCCTGCCTGATTGATGGCCTCCATCGCCATGCCGCCGGCGAGCGACGAATCGCCGATCAGCGCGCAGACGTGAAAATCGTCATTATTATGGTCGCGTGCGACGGCCATTCCGAGCGCCGCCGAAAGCGATGTCGAAGCGTGGCCCGCACCGAACGTGTCGTATTCGGATTCGTCGCGGCGGAGAAAGCCGCTCAATCCGCCGTCCTGTTTTATGGTATGAAGTTCGTCGCGGCGGCCCGTCAATATCTTGTGTGCGTACGCCTGATGGCCGACGTCCCAGACCAGCTTGTCGTTCGGCGTATCGAACACATAGTGCATCGCGACGGCGAGTTCGACCGCACCGAGGCTGGCGCCCGTGTGGCCGCCGATACGCGAACAAGTGTCGATGATGAACTGCCGAACTTCGTCGGCAACTTCCTGCAGGTCATCGACCTTTAGCTGTCGCAGGTCGGCCGGTGAATTGATCTCAGACAAAAATCTCATTAGCTGAAGTCCAAATGACGCATTTTAGCTTTTATTAGCCGGAATGTTCAATGTCTTAGTGTATCGATTCGCCTGAGTGTTAAAAGCGGATTTACATTTCTTTACGCAACTTGGCGCTAAATGCTTAGACCAAAGGGGTAAAAGGCGCGTCTTAAATAGCGAACGGCGAAAGCTGTATAATTTCCAAAAGGAGTGAAATCATGACTATCAAAAATAAAATTCTCTCGGTGTTCACGCTCGTCCTCGGTGTCGCGATCTTCTCGACGGCCGTGGTCGCTCAGGACGGTTCCACCGACAAAGGCGACAAGAACAAGGCGGAAAAGACCTATAAACGCGAAGGCGGCTGGGGTAGGCACGGCATGGGACGCGGCGGTTTCAAAGGCCGTGGAATGATGAAGGCCCGAATGGCAGGCATGTTCATGCGCGGACTTGACCTGACCGATGCACAGAAGATCCAGATCAAAGCCATCCGTGAAGCAAACCGTCCGGATCCCGCAGTGATGATGGAAATGCGTGAGCTTCGCAAGGCGAAGTTCGAAGGCACCATCACCGCCGCCCAGGAGACCCGCATGAACGCTCTTCGCGATCAGCAGATCGCCAAACAGCGTTCGGTCCGCGATCAGATCCACGCAGTACTGACCGCAGAACAGAAGGCGAAAATGGAAGAGCACAAGCAGAAGATGGATCAGCGGTTCAAAGAACGCATGGAAAAGCGCAAGGCTGAAAAGGCCGCTAAGCCGAAAGTCAGCTAAACGCCCTGCTAGGCTAAAACACAATGAGGCCGTCCGAAAGGATGGCCTCTTTTTTTCGTCTTTCTTTGGCTTTATCTAATTGCCGTTGCCTTTAGGCAACGGAAGTTGGTCGGCATCGTTGATCCGGGCTTTAGCCCCAAACGAAATATTGGGCTAAAGCCCGAGAGTTGTTTGTTAGACGATGACCGTCGGCTGAAGCCGACGGCAATTTCCGGGAAAGAAACGAGAGCAAGATCGAAAACTTACCTTCAACTACCCGCTGCCGCAGGTGGTTCTGACCCATCAGCTATCGATAGATCGTCAATTCGCTCTTCTCTTTTGCTAGTACTTTAACGAGTTGGTGGCGATAGACGCAGAGTTCATTTCCTTCGGGAGCGGGCGTGCGGCGGACCTTCAGCTTGTAGAATTGGCCGGGCTTGTATTCGAAACCGATGATCGAATCGTAGTAGTTCTCCCACTTTGCATTGCGGTTTCGCTTGACGAGCATGCAGCGGAGCGGTTCGATGCCGCGGCAGCGGACGGTGCGGTTCGCGACGTAGAGCGTTTCCGTATCGTTGTCATTCTCCGCGTCGGAAACAGTTTCGGGCTTGTCCTTTACAAACCGCAGAAAATATCCTGTCCGCGTGTCGGTCAGGGTAAGAGCATTTCCTTTGACCTCGAGCTTGTTGACCTTGCCGAGCAGATCGAGAAATTCAACCTCGAATTCGCCCTTCTCGCCCGGGCACATCATATCGGTCGAGATGATGTCACCCGCGGAGACGACGCCGTCCTTTTGCACGAATTGCCCGCGATACGAGTTACAGCCCGTGCTGCCTGCGAAACGCATCTCCGCGGAAAACTCGATATATGTGCCGAACTCGCTGACGTTGTATTCCTTTTTAGATGCCAGGCTGTACGAGCCGAGCTTCCATTTGCCGATCATGTCCTGCTGCGAAAATACGCTCATAGGAAGAAGTATAAATGCTGCGAGTAAAAAAATTGCGGATCTCATGGTAATAACACCTTCCCGATATTAGAACGCAAAACGGTGCATAAATTTGCACGCCGTCTTCCTTTGCAGGCCTTTTTGCTTTCCTTTGCGTTTCTTCGCGGCTTTGCGGCTTGGCGGGAGATACGGAAACCGTTTCCCGCAAAGACGCCAAGTTTTTCCGCAAAGGGCCGCAAAGTGTAATTTCGCATCAGAGCGTTACCTTTTTCGCGCGTCCGATATCGACGCCGAAAGCCAAACGTGCCGAACGCCGCATTGCCGCCGCGTCGCCTGTCGTCAGAAAAACGTCGCTGCCGTCGCCTTTCAAATATTTTGCGGGTATTGCCCGTGCCAATGCCGCCGCCGGATCAATGAACTTCGTCGTGGGCGATACGAATTCCGCCAGCACGCTCTCAGCCGCAGGATAATGCGTGCAGGCGTGCAGAATGTGCGTGCAGTTTTTCAGCGGCCGCATGATGCGTGCGGCCTCGGCACGCAGTTCCGGCGAGTCTATTTTTCCCGCCTCGATCAACGCCGACAGCGGCTGTGCGACACGCTGTTTGACCGCAATTCCATTTTCCGCAAAACGCCGCGTGTGCACGCCCGACATCACGGTCCGTCGCCCGCCGATCATGCCGAGCTTTTCGGGACGCAGTTTCGACACCATCTCGACTGCGGGTTCGATGACGCCGAAAACGGGAACGTTCGTTCTCAGATCGCCGATCGCCGTGCTCGCCGCATTGCAGCCGATCGCGACGGCACCGCAGCCGCTGTCGCGAAGATATCCGATGACCGTTTCGAGCCTCGCGGCAAGCTGTCGCCGCGACAAACGGCCGTAGGGCGTGACGCCCGTATCGGAAAAATACACGATCGAAGCCTGCGGTGAGCGTTTCTTTATTTCGCGGTAAACGCCCACGCCGCCAATGCCCCAATCAATGATGCCTAATTTGCTCATTTGATCATTCCCGCGAAACACGCGAAAGACACGAAAAGAGATCGTCTTTTTTTCGCATGTTTCGCATGTTTCGCGGGTTAATTCCTACGGATACGTCAATTTCGCCTCGATGCCGCGTTCGACCGGGCCGCTGTCGAATGCCACGATCCGCGAATGCCACGCCATGTTGAGTATCTCCATTTTCTGCCCCGGAAATCGGCTTTCAAGATACCATTTCATCTCGTGTTCGGAGCGTATCGGATTGTATTCGAGCATCTTTTGCCAGTCGGGGTGCGCGACCAGCTCTTTCAAGGCAGCGTCGAAACGTGCGTTGGCTTTTTGATTGCGCATCGTGCGGAGCTTGTCGCCGATCAGCCGCGGATATTCGGCGGTCTTAACGGGAACCGTGACCATATCGACGATCAGCAGCTTGCCGCCGGGCCGCGTCACGCGTTTGATCTCAGCCAACAGCGGGTCCCAATCCAAATAGCGGAACGACATCAGCGACGTAACGACGTCGAAAGAATTATCAGGGAACGGCAAGATCGGACCCGTTATAGTTTCGAATCTCAAATTCGAGACCTCGGCATTTTTCTTCTTTGCACGCTCGACCATCGCTGCGGATTCATCAACGCCCGTTCCGGTCGCGATGCGTTCGCTCAGAGCGTTGAGCAAAGCGCCGTTTCCGCAGCCGATGTCCAGCAGGTCGATCTTGCCCGCGGGCAGGTGCTCATTCAGCCATTTCCATTCATCTTTTCTAACGCGAATGTCCTGAAACGCCGCGTCGTAAAGCTCCGCGACCCGATCATACGACGCCGCACCGTTTGCCGGCCGCGGCTCGAAACGTTTCATTTTCTCGGCCGGCATCATTCCCAGACGCTTTTGAAATGTCGCCTTGATGCCGTGCGATTTTCGTCCCTTGCAGCCGATGGTGTAGAGCGGCGGCCGCGTGCTGTCGCCGGCGGCGGCGTAGCGTTCTCTGTCGCGGGAAAACGTCGTGTACCAGAAAAATCCGTACGCCGGCACGCCGAATGTGCGTGCAAAGAACGGCGCGAACCAGCGTGCCGAACGGCAGCAATAGAACGACGCCGACGCACCTTCAGCGAACGGTATCGACATCTGCTCCCATTCGTACGGCGAGAACTGCTCGGGAAAAGCTACCGTACCGAACATCGGCCCGTACATCCCCGAATGCCCGACAAAGATGAACTCTGCGATCTGCTTTCCGGCATCGGCAACCTCGGCGATCGCGGCGAGGACGTCGCGTTTGCTCTCGACCGCGCGGACAACGGCCTCGCGGCCTGCTTCGCGTTTTTCGGCAGCCAAAGTTTCGGCGACCACCGGAAACTGATGGCCGCCGAGCCTGTATTTTGTTGTGTAGATGATCAGGACGACGCCGGTTTCGCTCATCGTTGTATCAGAAAAATGCCCGGCGCCGCAGGGCCTGAGATCTCGGGAAATGTGACGGGAAAGACCCGCCTTTCTTGCGAAAAATCTTACTTGAACCGATACTCTATTGACAACCATCTGATGCGAATCGTCATTACAGATCCTTTCCCAAAGGCTCCCGCCGAAATTCCCGCGGGGCTGACGGTCATCACGCCAAATCGCAACGCCGCGAGTGAATTGAATGTCGCCTGCGAAACGCTGGAAAAGCTGGCCCGCGAAACTCTCCATCGTCACGAGCTGAATGTGCTGCCAAAACTGCGGTCACGCTATTTTCTCAAACAAGTAATAAATAGAACGATTTCGAACACTGATCCGGCTCCCTATGCCGCGCGCATCAATGAGACGCTGACGACCATCTTGCGTACCGGCATTGATACCGATGACCTGATGCGGTTCGGTTCGCCGCGTGTGGCGGACCTGGCAAGCATTGTCGTCGGCTATCGTGCCGAGCTTGCGAACATCTCCGCAGTGGACGATGAAGAGATATTGATCCGTGCGGCTCGGCTCGGCCCCGACCGACGGCCGCTGCTCATTTGGGGGCATTTCAGGGCGCGTCATGAAGAGATCGAGTTCATCGACGCAGCGGCCGGCGACGGCAGCATCTTGTATTTGCCCTGCGGCGACGATGCCGTCTTTCAGACGAACCGCCGTTGGGCCGATTGGCTGGAAATTCGCGGCTGGACCACGCAGAACTCCGGACAAAGCGAAGATGACCGTTCAGGTGCTGCTTTGGCAAGGAAATTTTTTGGGATCCCGGAAATAGTTTCCGCTCCGGCGCTGAAATTCGAGAACATCGACGCCGAGGTCCGCGGGGTTTTGTCACGCTGCAAGCGTCTTATAGCCGCAGGCACGCCCGCTCACCGCATCGCGATAGTCAGCCGTAAACCTGAAAACTTTGCTCCCGCGTTCGCCTCAGTAGCGGCTGAATACGGCATGCCTATCCAGATCCATAGCCGCGTTCCGGCGCTTCATACGTCATTCGGCGAATTCGTGCGGCTGCTCCTCGAGACCATCGAGAACAGCATGCCGTTCGAAGAGACCGTACGGCTGCTGAAGCATCGTTTCGGGCCGGGCATCAGCAGCGAAACGCTCGAAAAAGCGAGGCAGGAGCATTTTTCGGGCCTGGAAAAATGGGCAGAAGCGGGCATCGACACCACGCTTTTCACTCCGCCCGAACAGCAGAACCTGAAAGGCTGGCTCGGCTACGTCGACCGCGTTTTTGAGAGTTTTCAAGTCGAAGCACGCACCGCCGCCGACAGCGCCGAAATGAACGCCCGTGAGGCGTTTTTCAGCGAGATGCGGACGCTTTCGCAGCTCGAGGCGGAACGGCGTTTCAGTTTTTCGCAGTTTCGTGCGATCTGTCTTGAAGCGTTGTGGGAAACGGCCGTTCCTTTTTCGACATCGCGTGCCGGTGTCGAACTGCTCGGGCCGGAATCGATATTCGGTTCGTCATTCGACCATCTTTTCGTGATCGGGCTTGCGGAAGGGCGTTTCCCCGCACACGCGGTCGATAATCCGGCGGTCGATTTTTACGAACGGAAACAGCTCGCTCAACACGGCATCGAATTCGAAGAGGCGGCTGAGGTCGGGCGTTGGGAATCGCTCGCATTTTGCCTGTCGCTGCTTGCGGCAAAGCGGGGCGTGACGCTCTCATTCGCGGAAATGGGCACCGGCGGCGAACTGCTCAAAAGCCCTTTCTTTGACCGGCTGGGACTTGAGCCGCAGTTCAAATATGAAAGGCCGTCGGCGGCAAGCATCGAGGAACGCCGGGCGTTGCTGGTGACAGCCGGCGGCGACGCAGACAGCGTGCTGGAAGACGCCTGCCGCAAATTCGCCATCGAAAAGAACCGCGAGGTCGGCATCGATTACGACGAATATGACGGCATTGCGGGCATCGCTATCGACGCGGCGAAACGCAATTGGAGCGTGTCGCAATTTACGCAGTTCGGGCAATGCAGTTTTCGGTGGTTCGCACAGCGGCTGCTGAATCTGGCCGAACCCGACGAACTGGAACCCGCACTTGATTTCGCACACCGCGGCTCTTTCTATCACAAAGTGATCGAATTGGCGACGCTGAACGCACTTGACGCGGCCGATCAGAGAGCCGCGATACTCGACGCTCTGGAGGCCGCTTTTCGCGCCGCGGAGGAAGACCCCGAGGTCGAGCTCCCGGCATATACGAACTGGGAACTGCAGGCGGACGAGCACCTGAGAACGCTGGAAAGGGCGGTCAAGGCCGTCGATTTTCTCCCGAATGGCAGCAAGATCGAGGCTGCTGAACAGGAATTTAAGGCCGAATGGCTCGGGCTCCGACTGACCGGCTGGATCGACCGCATTGACACGCTTGACGGCAAACTGATCGCCATCGATTACAAGACAAGCTCCGTAAAACCGAACGGAGCAAAGGACGAAACAGGAAAACTGAAGCTGGACGTACAAATTCCCGTCTATGCGGAGGTCGCCCTCAAAGCTCTTTTCCCCAAGGGAAACGTCGGCGACAGTAACTACTATTCGCTGACCAAAGCAAAGAAATTATCTGCCGGACGCGACAACAGCATAGAACGCGTTGCTGAGTTGGTCGAAAAAATAAAAGGACGCCTTGCGGCGGGTGCTTTCCCGGTAGATCCCGACAGCAGGAACGAGGCCTGCAAATATTGCGATCTTGCGTCTGTCTGCAGAAAAGGCCATAGGCTGGAGAGAAAAACGTGGAACGGGTAAACCTAAATCCGGATCAGCAGCGGGCGGCGACGGCGAAAACGAGCGTAGCCGTGACCGCCGGCGCCGGAACGGGCAAAACGGCCATGCTCTCGCACCGATATCTGCACCACGTCAGCGTGGACGGCCTCTCGCCGCTAGCGATAGTTGCTGTTACCTTTACCGACAAGGCGGCAGCCGAGCTTCGCTCCCGTATCCGCAGGGTTTTGATCGAGGAAGGCGCGAACGAAGAGACCATCTCGGAACTCGAGGCAGCACAGATCAGCACTATCCACTCGCTGTCGGCTCGCATATGCCGCGACCATTACGACATCGTCGGCCTGCCTCCGGATTTCGAGATAATGGACGACGTCACGTCAATACTTTGGGAGCAGGAAAAATTTGACGAGGCTATCGCGCTCATTCCGCCGGAAACGGTCAGGCTGCTGGGCTTTTCGTTCATCAACGAGGCCGTTGCCGAGCTGCTGAAGGATCCTTTCCGGTCGGATGCCGCTCTTGGACAAGGCACGGATCACTGGGCCGCCAAGTTCGACGAACTGCGGCGGAAAGAGGCTCTGGAGCTGATGGCGTCGGACTTTTGGCGGCTGACGGAAGAGAATTTGAAACGCATCCAGGGCCCCGAAGGCGACAAGCTGGAAACCGCCCGCGCCGACGCTGTCAATGCGATGAGCGAAGCCCGCCGTACTGTTTCGCTCAAGCCAATACTCGATGTTTTCAATGTCCATAAGCCCGGTACGGTCGGGTCGAAAGCGAACTGGGGCGAGGAACCTCTCGCAGAGGCCAGAGGGCTCCTCGTAACCCTGCGTGATCATACGCGCTCTCATGCCGAGCTTGCCGTTGTCGATTTCGGTCCGGCGGACGAAGCTGTCGCAAAAATGATCGACGCTCTGGCCGACGCATATCGGCTGGTACGACAATTCTTGCGTAAAGAAAAGCTCAGGAACAAGCTGGTCGATTTCAATGACCTCGAACTCAACGCCTACGAGATACTCAAGAACAAAGCCGCTGTCAGACATTACGCTGAGCGTTGGAAGGCCATTTTGGTTGACGAATTTCAGGACACGAATCCGATACAAGCGGCTATCATCGAGAGCCTGGCCGAAGGCACGCGGCTGACCATCGTCGGCGATGAAAAGCAGTCGATCTACGGTTTTCGCGGTGCGGATGTTGACGTTTTCGCAAGGTTTCGCGGGCGCATCGTCAGTGAGCTTGGCGGCGAACAGGTCGAGCTCGGCCTTTCATATCGTTCGCACTCGGCACTTGTCGAAAGCACAAATTCCGTATTCCGTACGGTGCTCGGTACCATTCATCAGGATCTGACGGCGTTCAACGGGGAAACCGCCCATAGGCCGCCTTTCGTCTCGCTTCACGTGACCGAGGGCGAAGGCATCGGCAAGCATCTGCTGCAGCGGATCGAGGCTGATTTTATCGCGGAAAAGATCGCCTGGCTGCACGCTGAAAACAACGTCGCATACAAGGACATCGCTATACTCGCACGCGTATGGCAGCCGCTCGATATCTATTTGGACGCACTGCTGGCACGCGGAATCCCGGCGGTGCATTTCGGCGGCGGAAGCCTCTTGGAAACGCGCGAGGCGACAGATATTTATTCGCTGCTGCAGTTTCTCGCACGGCCTGAAGACAACCTGCCGCTCGTCGCGCTGCTGCGTAGTCCTTTCTTTGCCGTCAGCGACACGAAATTGCTCGCCGCCGCACTGGCCGAGGGCCGCAAGATCGTCTGGTGGGACGCGGTCCGCCGACGGCCCGAGTTTGAAAAAGAGGCGGCGATATTGACGGAGCTTTTGGACCAGAGCCGCAGGCTGACCGCCGATGCGGTCATTGCTCTCGCGGACCGTATGACCGGATATTCGGCGATCATAGCAAATCTTCCGCAGTCGAACCGCCGCTCCGCGGACCTTCGCGGGATGCGTGAATTCATACGCGGTCTCGGCTCCGAAGGCCGCTCGGACGTCTTCGGTGTGGTGCGGTCGATACGCGAATTGCTGCGTGCCGAGGCCGAGGTGCCGCGGCCGCAGATACAGGCCGGCGACGCGGTGTCGCTGATGACAATTCACAAGGCAAAAGGCCTGGAATGGGACGTCGTTTTCGTGCCGGATCTGGCACGAATGCCAAAATCGGACAGCTCTAAACTATTGATAGACACAGAGATAGGCGTTACTTTCTCTGTCGATGGCGAGGAGGCCGAACGCGAAAAAGGAGCGATATTCAAGCTGATCAGTGCCCGCAAAAAACGCCGCGAAGAGGCGGAGCTGCGTCGTCTGCTTTATGTCGCGATCACGCGTGCCAAGCAGCAGGTGTTACTGTCGGCGACGGAGCACGACAAACATGCTCTGAAAATATTGAACGAAGGGTTGGCAAACGCCGGCATCGAACCGCAGTTCATACCTTTTGATGAGCAGAAGGCAAAGCCGCCGACGCCGCTTGATATCCACGCGCCGGTCATTCAGATCGACGAACTGCTCGAGACGATACCCGCCGTTCCCGCGTCGGTCACGGCGACGGGGCTTTCGATGTTCGCAAAATGCCCGAAGCGTTTCCGCTACGAGTTCATCGACGGCCATCCCGGCATCGCGGGCGAAACCGGATCGAACGCCGCAAAGATCGGATCGCTGACGCATCAGGCTCTGGAGATGGAATTCTATTCGGTCGATGAGCTGCGTGATTTTACCGTTGATGCGACAGATGAGGAACTGTTAGAGGCATTGCGGCTGGCAAACGTATTCCGCGAGTCGCCGCAATTTGACGCTGTGCGGTCGGGCCTCGCTCGTTACGAAGTGCCTTTCAAAACCGCGGCCGGCGGGCTGAATATCCACGGCAACGCAGATTATGTGACCGATGACGTTGTGCTCGATTTTAAGACCGACGCCGAAATGCACCCCGACGAACATCAGTTCCAGCTATGGGCATACGCGAAGGCATTCGACAGACAGCGCGCCGTGATCGCTTATCTCCGCCACGACAAGCTGCACGAATGGAGCGGCGAATCATTCGCAGCTCTCGACGCCGCCGCTCAAGCACTCGCCGCACGCATCCTCGCGGGCGACCACACCGCAAACCCTTCCGAAACCAACTGCACCTACTGCCCGTTCAAGACCATCTGCCCTGAAAGTTTGGTCAGATAGCAAGGATCAAATTCCGCACGGCCTCATCTTTGCCGCTTGATCTCGTCGCTTTCAGGCGAAACGTCAAAGACGGGATGCTTTGCACCGACGCGTTTGACGTAGACCTTGTAGTCCTCAACGCTCATTATCCAGATGTCGCGGGCATCATATGCGATCGGGTTGTTCTCGGCCTTCAGGTCGGCTATCGGTGCCTGCCAGGTTGACCAGCCTTCTTTCCAGATCGAATTGACCGGAGCGAAGAGCCTCTGCAATGCGGGCGTGCCGCAAGCCTTCAGGTCTTTTTTCAAAAGCGTTTCGGCCGAAGCGAATTTCCTATTCGCGACGCCGACGTATTTCACGTCAACGGGGTAATGGTACAGTTCCAGGTTGTCGCCGCTGATCTTAAAGATCGCGTAACCGGGATAATCCTGCGGCAGCGCCTTGTCTTGCTCGGGCAGCAGATTCAGTATCAACGCCACGTCGCACATCTTTCGATACAGCAATCCGGGCTGTCTCGACACGCCGCCGTCCACGACACGCTTGAATTTGTCCCGAATGTTCCGCGGGGAATCCTCGCCCAGCAAGCACGCCGACAGTTCGGACATCGGGATCACCTTGCGTTCCGCCAATGCCTTGGAACCAAAGAACCACCAGCTCTTATACTGCTGCCCATTGACAGCGGCGCCGCTAAACAGAAGAACCAAAAGCACTATTATCAATGACCTGTATCTCATCGTCGTTCTCCAAAAACTTTGCGTCTTTCAACTCAAATCTGCTGCTATTGGCGGCTTCAAACGCTGTATCAGGCGGCTTTGCCGGGCGTCTTGAACCGAACCCGCCGGTTATGCAATTTCGTGTGGCAAACCAGGTCTTCGCACCCAAAGTACATTGGGCACGGTGTCCCGTGCCCAATGATCCTAATTGGCAACCCTGTGCCAGGCCGAGAATAAGAAACCTTACTTTCTCTTATCTCTCATTTCCCGCATTACCGGTGAACGCGGAGCAGTAACGTTTGCCATATAGATGCCGCCCCAACTTTCTTCCGCATTTGCCATGGTCACGGTTATCGCCAAGTAAGAGCCTCGCAGTCCTTCGCGTTCAATGCCGAGTCCTGTAATGGTCATTTCGCCCGGATTTAGCGTCGGATCGATCAGCGATGCGTCCAATCCCAGTTCCATGACGGTTTCGATCGGGGAACCGGCCGGTACGCCCTTGATGTAAATGCCGTCAACGATGTCCGTGTAGCTGCCGCTTGGATCGAGCGTTGCGGTTCGAGCTTTGAAGGCTACTAAGCCGTCGTATATGGCCACGAAAGCAGATCCGCGCCAACGCGGAGGTTCTGCCTCCTCTTCATCGCTGCCGGTGCCGGGAGCCTTGCCGGAATAGACCCAGAAAACAAAGTCGTTAAAATCGGTAACGGAACCCGCGATGCGTGCCGTTCTTTCGGTAAACCTGTCATAAACATAAATGCCCTGATCGACCGGGACCTGCTTCAACTGGTACCACCCGCCCGTATCGGGGTCGAAAATGCTGTTCGGATCGACACCGTTGCAATATGCGATGATGTCGGGATTTCCGTCCGTGGGGCAATTCAGGCGGATGGTCTTCATATCGGCCCCTTTTCCGGCCCAATACGCAGCGAATCTTCCGTCGAACGAAATACCTTCGCCGATCCTCGAGAATGATGTCGCCCTCTGAGCGTTGCTGCCGACATGTGCGATCGCTCTCAGTTGACGGCCCGTTTCAGGCCGCATAGGATCGATCGTCGAAAGATAGATGCCGCCCCATCTGGGATTCTCTTCATTGTCCAGGCCGACAAAGACTATGTCGTTTCCCATGACCGACGGCGGAGCCGTCGAGCCGAATCGGATCCTGTCTGAGATGTAAGGCAGATTTGGAATTGTCATCTCCGTGTTCGCGACCATCTGTACCTCACCGTTGCCGCCGCCCGGAGTATTCAAAACATCACGATAGAAGATTCCCGTTCTTTCGACGTCGCCGATCGAGTAGTTTGCCTTGAAAGCGATGGTTCCGGCGTCGTTGATGGCGGGTGATCCCGGGAAAACGCTGAATGGCATTGCCGGTTCTACGCCAGGAACGCGGAAATGTTCAAAACCGGGAACAGCGCCGAGTTTCGAGGCACCTGTGATCAACAGGTCACTCTCCAACTGCATATAAATGCCGGTCGTGCCGACCCGTGTTTCTTCGCCGGTCGGTAGCACGTATCGGTAAACCGGCCTGTGGTTGCCGATCGTGGCTATGTTGGCCGCGTTCGGAGAAATTCGCGGGATCGAGGGAAATTCGGTGAAGTCTGCCTCAAGATTGTTAGGAAATGGAACGAGGAAATCGATAGTGGCTACCGCCTCGATAGGAGAGCCTAAGCTCATCCTCCGATAGATGCCGGACTGCCTGTCGCTGCTTCCCGTGCTTCTGGCACGAAATGCGACAACGCCGTTCGTATTGACCGACGGCTGGCCGTAACTTGAAAATTTCAGGGTCGAACCGGGAATGTCAAACCCATTATTGACGACCGTCAGCCATTGCACGGGTAAGAGCGGAAACTTCAGCGTTGGCGCAGTTGATGCGGAAAGCTGCGAACCCGCTATGACGGCTTTGCTGCCGCCGGCGGAGGTCGGATCTGTGTATTGTGACAACAGTGCGATGGATAACATCGCAACTGAGAGTATTGCTAAAATTTTGTACCTCATGGCTTATATCCTCACTTTGCGGTTTACAATAAGCCGCCAAATTATTCCGCTACTGCATAGCGCAAAGCGTATGCCAGAGAGATATCTCAGGAAGCTCAGCATTTGAGATGGTTTCCTGTCTCAAGCCGCCGGCATGTGCGAGAATCCCCACAAAGTCGTGGATATTTCCACATACGCGGGCCGGGAACAAATTGCGTCATTGTAGAGCGGTCTTCGCCTTTTGCGGCCGTGTCTCCAAAGCAATTTGCCGGGAAGTGCCTCGTTCTCGCCGGAGCAGGATCGCAGCGAAACGCGGAGATGTGGTCAAAAATGAAAAAGGCCGATGCACGATCGGCCTTGTGTCTGTAAGTTATTGATTTTAATGGAGCCACCCGTCGGATTTGAACCGACGACCTTTCGATTACGAATCGAATGCTCTACCAACTGAGCTAGGGTGGCTTGTCAAAGCGGCGGCCGCGGGCGTTGGAAAGTGCGGCGAACGGCAGGAAAAGCCGAACAGGCAACGCACTCAAATACCGTAAACGCGTACCGGGCGAACGGGATTCGGCGTTCGAGGCCGAACTGAAAATATACGTTTCGCGCGTCGCCTGTGTCAAGCAATCGATGCCGCGCACTATCAAGATAACTTTCAACGCAGAGACGCTGAGCCGCAGAGAGGAGAAAGGAAAGTGCGGCAGACGGACCGATCGTTCTCATAATTCGTGCGGTCGTATTGAATCAGTGCCGTAATTGGGTTAACATTCGCAGTATAGAAATAAACGGACGTTACAGTGAATATGAACAGGGAATTTATCGAGCGTTTGAAGCGAACATTTGAAGGCGAAACGATGGCCGATGTGGCAAGGCGGCTCGATCTGCCGCATGCGACGGTCAGGAACTATTTCAACGGCCGGCTGCCGGCCCCGGAAGTGCTGGTCAAGATCGCCGCCGAGACCGGCGTTTCGCTGAATTGGCTACTTTCGGGCAACGGCGAGATGTACGCCGGCGACACGGCTCCGATGAGCCTCGGGCGATTCATCGAAGAGAAGATATCGCAGATGATCGACGCCAAGCTCGACGAAAGGCTGGGAACGGTTAAGACGAGATCGGACGCGGCGGCCGTTTTCAGCGTCCGCGAGGCGATAGCTCGTCTTAATGACCCGCAAGCCATTATGCAGGAATGGTTTACGGTCGAAGGCCGTGAATATCCGAGCGATTTCGGCGTCGTGTTTTTCCGCGGATGGGCAGGTTTTTCCGACGAACAAAAATACGCGGCGATCATGGATGCAAAACGCGCAATTGACCGCTCGCTTTCCGCCGAATAGTAACCTCTTGCGCTATTTTCGTTGTTCGGTTATCATCTGATAATTGCATCTATGATACGTACTCCCATCTATGCAGTTTCTCGCAGATAAGATTAGGCAGCTCAAAATAGGCTGGAATGAACGAGTTCTGACCGAGGCCGACGCGTTCAGACTGTGCCGGCGGTTCAAGGTAACTTATCAGGAAATGCCGCTCGCGACCGGCGGATTCTATTTTCGGCTGAAGGGAAAGGACTATATCGCGGTCGACAGCCGTCTGCCGCACGCACAACGAATGTTCGTTATGTTCCATGAGCTCGGGCATTTTCTGCTGCACGTGCCGGAGACCGGAGCGACGGCGAATTTCCACCGCGTCGGCGAACGGACACGAAAAGAAAAGGAAGCCGACCTTTTTGCATTGTGCGCGTTGATACCGAAATTGAAGATCGAGACAATGACGGCAGACGAGCTTGTTGATGAGACGCATTTATCGCCCGAGCTGATCGCCGAGCGGTTCGAGGTTTATGAGAAGTATGGGATCTGATGGCCAGCCGGGTTCAGCATTTCATGCGTTGAGATCTTGGTAGAGTTCGTAATCTCCCGGAAAGCCGCAAAGACGCAAAGTTCCTCCAAGTTTCAAAAAGCCGCCAATACGCGAAGTTTCACAAAGGAAGATCCGGAAGGAGCGAGAATCAGGCGTCGTCGGTGAGCAGGCCGATGTGTTCGGCGAGGCGAACGGTCGTGAATTCCGCGGGGTCTTCGTCCTCACGGACGATGTGCCATTTCGGAAGTTCGCCGCGATAGAGCAGATGCAGCGTGTCGCCGCTTTTGGGAAAACCGAAATGACGGATGCGTGCGGCTGCGAAAGCCTTACCGAACATGATGCCGTCCGACGGTGTTCGCACCCAACCTGCCTCGACCGACAAACATCTCACTCCAAGCCGTATCTGCAGCAACGCGCCCGACATCGACGAATTGCCGAGTGCGAAACGGTGCGGGTCCTCGCGTTCGATGGTGATGGCGGAGAACCGGCGCTGTGCCTCGGCGGCGGCCTCGATGAACGACGCAAAAAGCCAAGATGCCGCCTCGCCGCGGATGGCGTCGTTGCGGGCTTTCAGCCGGAGATATTCGGCGACGTTGTGGCGGTCGGTATCGGCGGCACGTTGTTCTGCCTCGGCGATCATCGCTGCCCATTTCGCGTCGAGTTCGAGCATATGGCGAGAATATGTAACGGCGGGCCAAAAGGCAATTTCGCAATATTATTTTCAAACGATAGAATCAACAACAGTAATGAAAGCCCTCATTCCCGTCATAATACTGATCACGGCGGCCGCCGGTCTCGCGCAGCGGCCCACACCGAGGCCGACCCCAAAGCCAACGCCGAAAGCGGCAGCCAAGGCGGCAACGAAGCCCACGCCCAAGCCCACGCCCAAACCAACAACGAGGCCGACGCCGCGTGTTGACGAGAACGCCGAGTGGGAAAAGACGCTTGAGATCGAGGACACTTTCGAGCGGATCGACGCGGTCGAGAAGTTCGTCGCAAAGTTCCCGAGAACCGAGAAGCTGACGGAAGCGCAGAAGACGCTTGCCGAACTGTATATAGGTGCGGGAAATCTGCGGCTTTCGGAACGCAGCAATGCGGCGGCGCTCGAACTGTACAAGAAAGCGGCGGCGGCCGCTCCGGAACCCATTCCCGACAACCTGTTCAACGAAGGTTTTGCACCGCTGCCGCAGGAGCTGTTCTTTCGCGGCGAACAAAAAGCCGCGTTGGAACTGGCGTCGGTGATCGAGGCACGCGTAAAGAACGATCCGCAGCGGCTGCTGCGTTTAGCTGAATTTTATTTGACCATCGAGAACGGCGGAGAATCGAAACGCGTCGCGCTCGAGGTCATCGCACGCGACGGCGCGTCGGCCGCGGGTTATCAGCTTTTGGGCCTGGCAAACCGGATGGATTTTCTGCTGGAAGAATCGGCTGCGGCATTTGAAATGGCGGCCGAGCGAGACCCGCGTTCAACGGCGGCTCGGCGAGGGCTTGCCGAAGCAAAACGCTCGCTCGGCAAGGCGGACGAGGCAGCCGAGATATATCGTTCGATACTGAAGGACGAACCCGAGAATATCGGTGCCGAAACCGGGCTGGTGCTGGCGATGATGGAAGCAGGAAAGGCCGCCGAAGCTGAGACGGCACTCAATGACCTGCTGGCTAAGACACCCGGGAACGTCATTCTGATGGGCAACGCGGCTTATATTTATGCCGCCCGCGGCGATGCGGAAAAGGCAGAGCAAATGGCCCGCCGTGCTATTGCGGCAGAACCGCGTTTCATCTGGTCGCACATCGCATTGGGACGCGCGTTGATGCTGCAGGGACGGCCGGTCGAGGCCGAACGGACGCTGCTTGCAGCACGCCGATACGGCAATTTCCCGACGCTTGTTTACGAGATCGCGTCGGCTCGTGCCGCTGCGGGTTTTTATCGCGAGGCTGCCGAAGAGCTCGCCACCGCATTCACCATCGAAGACGGGCTGCTGAGGACACGGCTGGGCGGACGCATATCGCAGACCGACCGCAGCTTTACCGAGCTTGTCGGGCCGGAACGCCGTGCAAGCATCTTTACGCCGTCACCTGCGGATTCGAAAGAGAACGCTGCGCTGCTGGCTGCATTGCTGAAATTCAACAACAGCCTGAACGATGAAGCTGTGTCCGACGACTCGCTAGCCGACGCCGCCGCCGTTTTCACCGCCGGCTCGGATGCGATGCGCTCGCACCGCAAGATATTTGCCGCGTCGCAAATGCTGGAGCGCCGACGGGCCGCGGCAAAGGCGACCGAATTCGCCCGCGACGCCGTTTCGTCGCTGGACGCCGCTCTTAATGTTCCGGACGCCTGGGCAGCCATATTGGCAAGCGAGCTTTACGAACCGCGGCGGGCAGTTCTGCAGCGGGGCGAATTCCTGAATACGCCGGACGTGCCTCGTTCGACGCTGTCGGCCATACTCCGCGGCCGCGTCGAGGACCTGATCGGCTGGGGAAATCTGGAGCTTGAGAATAAGGACGAGGCAGTGCTGCGGCTCCGCCGTGCGGTCGGCGTGCTGCCGGCGGACAGCGCCTGGTGGCGGCAGAGCATGTGGCGGCTGGGCACGGCTTTAGCCGTCGCCGGCAAGGACGACGAGGCTCTCGACACGTATGTGAAAAGCTACAGGAGCGCGGGTACAAATGCGTTCCGCTACAAGACCATCGCCGCTCTGTACTCACGCATCAAAGGCAGCCTTGAAGGGCTCGACGAACTGATCGGGCCGGACCCGTCGCCGCAAGTTGCGGCCGCTGAGCCGACTGCGACACCGACGCCCGCAGAAACGCCCACAGAGACGCCGACGGAAGAACCCGAACCGAACGCATCTCCTGAACCGGAAAAGAGTCCGGAAAAGGATGAAGAAAAGCTGCCGGAGCCCGAGTCCAAAGCGACGCCAACACCTGAGCCGTCGCCAACGGCTGAGCCTACGCCCACGCCTGAAGCCAAGGCTCCCGAACCGAAGGCGCCCGAAAACGTCGAGCCGTGCAAGGTGATGTTGGACGAGGAAGATATCGTGCTGAAACGCGGACGCCGATCCGCGATGATCACACTGCGAACCGAGGATCACCGCGACGTCTCTGACGCGGACGCCGTTTCGCAGGCACCGGAAGATCTGGCAGTGTCGCGTTGGATGACGCCGTCAACGCTGAAAGACAAAGCGGCATTCGTCATCTCGACCTCGGGCATCAGGACCGGTGATTTTGAGATAGAATTTCGGCTGCCCTGCGGCCGCAAAAAGCTGAAGGTTACGATCGAGTAGCTTCCTTCTCGTCGGTCATTTGCGTGGCGAGAACGACCAGCAGCAGAAAGAAGAAACCGTTTGAAAAAGTGCGCAGCGGAAAATCAAAGAAGCTGTGTATCAATATCCCGAAACACCCCGCGAATGCCCCCGCTGCTATCGCACGCCGCGAGCCGTGCGCCGACGCGATCCCTGCCGAAGCTTTTCTGAAGAAGATCAAAATGAACGCCGCAAGCAGCAGAAAGCCGACAATGCCGGCATCCGCAAGCATCTGCAGGTATTCGTTATGTGCCTGCTCGACGCGAAGCACGCCGTTCCACGTGTCGTATCGCGTAAAGGCAACGCCGAAAGCGTCCAGGCCCGCACCCAGGATCGGATTTGCCAGGAAGATCTTTATCGCGATCGGCCAAAAGTGAAAACGGCCCGTCGAGATGTCCATGCCGGGCCGGGCCGCGCCGACGCCGCGGAGGAGCGATTCGTCGCCGCCGACGAAAAGAACAGTACCGAGTGTAAGCAGAATTATCGCCGCCACGCCGACCACAATGCCCGCGTTCATTCGCAGCTTGGTAAAAATGCCCGTGTCTTCCGATCTTCGCCTTTGCCGGCCCAGACTCAGGAACGCCACTACGAGCAGCATGGCGGCAAAGCCCAGCATGCCGCCGCGTGAACTGGTCATGGCGACCGATGTGCCCATCAGCACGGCGCCGGTCGCGATGAGGAGTTTGGTGTTTCGCGACAGCGTCCTGCCGAAAACGAGCCCGAGCGCGACGCCGCCCGTCATCTGCATGAACGACGCGAAATGGTGCTGATTGACGAACGGGCCGAAAGGTATGGCCTGCGGAGTTTCTCGGAGGCCGTAAATGCCGTCCGGATTGGCGAGCCGCTGCAGAATACCGAAAAAGGCCAACAGCGAGCCGAAAATGACCACGAACATCGCGGTGCGTTTTATGCGTTTGTCCGTGTCTATGAACGAGAAACACGCTGCCAGGAACGTTGCGAATATCAGCAGTTTGAGAGCGAACAGTCGAGTATTTATCGGCTCTTGCGAAGCGATCCCGGCGATCGGCAAAAGCTGAACGAAGCCGACCGCCGCCAGGCCCAGGACCGGCAAAACGAGCGGCAGATTCGGCAGCGCAAGCCGGCCTGTTTTCCACGCCTCAGCCGCCCAAAGCGCAATTATGACAACCCAAAGGATGTGGATCAGCGCCCATGTGTTGTTGTCCACGCCGCCGAAAAGGATCGTCGCCGCCGCCGGGATGAACAGCAGCAGCAAAAACACCGCCGTATTCATGCGCGAGTATTCGCCGTCATAGATCGGGCGGCTTTCGCGTCGGCGTGTCTTTGCTGTATTTTCTGCCATTTCAGAGCTTCCTCAAGGTAATGTCGTCAAAAGCGATCCTGCCTGCGGTCGGGCACGTCGGGCCGACGCAGCCTTCGCGCATGAAACGGATCATTACGGCATCGCTGCCTTGCGGCACGCGGAACGTCGCTTTTGCCGCCGTCCACTCGGATGTTGGTTTTAATTCCGGCGTCTTTGCCAGAGTGACGTTCGTCGCTCCGTCGAGGACGTCCCAGTGATATCGGGCGTCGGTCTTCAGGTCTGATCGATACCAGACCTCGAGTTCGTATTCGGTGTTCGGTTCGGCGAGAACGATCTGCGAAACCTCGCGAAAATCGGCGGTCGCGAACGAATTAAAGATGATCAGCAAACTGTAACGCCCGCCGCGGACGCCGCTTTCGGTCAGCGTTATCTGCGGGTCCGTGCCTTTTCCGATCTGCCAATCGAACGTGCCCGCGTCACGCATTTTGATGCCCGCTTCAAAGCCCGGATCGTTGACCGATCCCGTTTCAGCGACGGATCTGCTGATGAGTTCTTTGCGGATCGTGGCCGCCAGAGAATAGCGTTTCATTCCGATCATTCTGTCGGCAAGAGCGTCGCTGAATGCTCCTGTCTTCTCGTTCATTGCGCGATCAAAGACCTTTCGCCACGCCGCCATCGCTTCGTCAAAACGCTTCTCAGGCACGAGATGAAATGCGAGTGCCATCTCAAGATTCGTTTCATCGCCGAGCGCGGCACGCAATCTTCCCAGATCGCCCTCGAACACCTGAAGAGCGATTGTGGCAGCGGGCATCGAATAACGCTCATCGCTCTCGACCGCCGCCGAGATCATACGAAACCCCTCGTCGGCACGTCCCTGCCTGATGAGGAAGTTGCCGTAGACCCACTGAACATTGGAGTTGTGAGGGGCGAGTTCGGCCGTGCGTTCAAATTCTGCGGCCGCCGCATCGGCCTCGCCCGCAGAACTCAAGGCCTTTGCCAGTGCGAGCCTGTAAACGTAATTTTGCGGCGAGAGTTCGACGGCACGTCGATACGACGCAATGGCAAGCTCCTCGCTGCCGGGTTCAAAGCTCTTTTCGTGAAACTGAGCCAAAAAGAAATGCGCGGTCGGGTCGTTCGGCGAGATCTCGACCAAATAAGGTGCCAGCAATGCCGCCTCGGGCGCCGCCGGGTCGAGACGCCATGCGATGGCGCTGGCGAAATTCCATTGAACCGCAAAATATGCGGTCACACACGCGCCGATAACTGCCGCGGCGAGAAGTATGCGGCCAGATGCGTTATGGGTTTTTAGCGTGAGGTCTTTCAATAGAAATCACAGATGCTCGGTCAGATCTTTTCGAGCGGCTCGATGCGTATCTCGGCCTTTTTCACGGCGACCTCGGCAAGGTCGCAGGCGTCGCGGATCTCGCGAAGCCTTTCCGGCGGTACGTTGCGAGCCGAGATCAGCAGTTGGGACACCTTCTCCCGGCGGCAGAGATCTGTCAGTGAGCCCGCTCCGTCAAACACCGTCAGGCCGTGGATCTTCTTATTCGCCATTCGCGGATCGTCATCGACGAAGCCGACCGCCGCCATTTTCCACTGGGGATTATTGTTCAGTTCGCGCAGGACCATCTCGCCGCCGTCGCCCGCGCCGAATATAAGCACACGGTTGCTGTCTTCGGATACGGGCAGCGGCAGAACCTGCCGTATCAGGCGAAAGCCGATGCGGCTGCCGGCGACGGCGATGAAAAGCAGTATCGCGTCTAGCAAGAACACCGTGCGTGAGAAGCCGAAAAATCGATACAGCAAGAGAATGGCAAGCACGCTGATGACCGAGCCGAGAACAACGCCTTTGCCGATGGTCACCAGATCACTCAAACCTGTGTACCGCCAGACACCGCGGTAAACGCCCATGACCAGGAACGCCCCCAGCTTGAGCAGGATCACGAGCGGAAGCGTCGTCAAAAAAAGGGGCCACGCCGTCGAACTTTCCAAATTGCGGACGACCAGTGCATACGCCGAGTAGTACGCAAGCATGATCAGGAACGCGTCGAGGAAGACCTCGAATATACGTCGTTTGTAGGTCAGATCGAGCAGGAACGCGAAAACCGCTTTGTCCTTTACGGCGCTCTCTTCGTCCTCGCCTTCGTAAACCTTCACACGCGACAAATAGACGCCGATGATCACGAGAACGACGCTGAACGCACCGATCATCGCCAGGCCCCGGAGCCGGCCGATCTGGCCGACGAAAAGCGCCAGTGCACCGGCGATGACAGCGAACGCATAAAGCATAAGCACGGCGTTTCGCTCGGTCAGCCCGAGAGCGACGAGACGGTGCGAAGTGTGATCGCGTCCGCCCTGCGACGCCTTTCTGCCCCACAATTTACGTATTACCGTTACGAATGTCGTATCAAAGATCGGCACCAGCAGGATCAGGACCGGAACCGCCAAAATAGGCACGATGCCGCGTGAACGCCCGCCGACCTGATTGAGCAGTACGGCACCGGAAAGCAGAAAACCGATGAACATCGAACCGCAGTCGCCCATGAAAATGGTCGCGGGATTGAAATTATAAACGAGGAAACCGACCAATGCTCCGATGAGCGCAGCCGTCAACAACAGTTCGTTCGTAAGGCTGTTGGACGCAAAATTGAGCGAAAGCGAGAACGCCGCGATCGCCGCGATGCCGGCGGCGAGGCCGTCCATATTGTCGAGCAGATTGATGGCGTTGGTGATGCCGATGACCCAAAAAACAGTGATCCAGATGTCGATCAGAGCGTTGCCCGTAAGCGGCAGCGTCAGGCCGAAAAGAACAAGTATGCCCGCACCGGCAAGCTGGCCGATCAGCTTCTGATACGGGCGTATGTTTATAAGGTCATCGATAAGCCCGACGAAAAAGAGTAAAACCGCTCCGCCCATGACGACGAGGGATTCCTGCGTGGTCGGCACAAAGGCGAAATATGCCGTTACGGTCGCAAGCATGATCCCGACGCCGCCGAGCATCGCCGTCGGCCGTTTGTGCCAGCGGTCTGTTTTCGGTTTTGCAACGATGCCGCGTTTTATTGCGACCTCGCGGACGGCGTAGGTGAACAATAACGACAACGCGGCCGCGGCCGCACCGACGAAGATCGGATTTGTCGTTATGCCATCCATTTGTACTGACCGAAGTTTACTTGGCTATTACAGAGCAGACGCCGCCGAAAATCAAACGGTTACGCTGCCGGATTTTTCGCGTCAAATCTTTTGATCCGGTCCGCGTGCCGCTCCAAGAGCATCTGATAGACCTCTGAGATATCGGCGACCATCTTTTCAGCACGAAAATCGGGATCGACGCGTTTGCGGCCGTTGTCGCCAAATTCTTTCCGCAGCGCGTCGTTTTCCAGCAGTTTTGCGATGCGGTCGGCCAGCGTGGCGTTATCAAAAGGCTCAACGAGATAGCCTGTAACATCATCGATGACGACCTCAGGCGCACCGTCGATATTGAACGAAACGCACGGTTTGCCCATCGCGAGAGCCTGCGGCAGAACGCGTGCGAGGCCTTCGCGCAGCGACGTGTGCACGACGACGTCCATCGCAGAGATCATTTCCGGTATCCGCGTTCGGTCGATGAGGCCCGCAAAAACGAAATTCTCGAGTATGCCGTACCCGCGCGCACGTTCCTGCAGATGTTCGAGCAGGATGCCGTCGCCGATCAGAAAGAACCGAACGTTCGGAACGCGCCTCACAATTTCAGGTGCGGCATCCATCAATTGGTCGTGGCCTTTCAAAGGGAAAAGACGAGCGATCTTTCCGACAACCGGCGCGTCTTCCGGTATGCCGAATTCGCGTCGCACGGCAGCCGCATCGAATTCGGCGTTAAGAAACCAATCGAGCTCCATGCCGCTGTAAATTGTGCGGAAGCGTTCGGGTTCGGCGATGCCCGCGGCGATTGCCTTTTGCGAGATGATATCGGACACGCTGATATAGAAATCGGTGATCGGGGCACAGAGCTTTTTCGCCAGCCACCACGCACGATTTATCAGCCACGGTTGGTAATCGTGAAAAACGAGGCTGTGCAGCGTGTGGACGATCAGCGGCGTCCCCGCGAGCTTTGCCGCCCAGCGGCCGAGCACACCCGCCTTAGAAGAGTGTGTGTGGACGATGTGATAACGGCCTTTCTTGATAAGCCGATAAAGCTTCCAAAAAGCGACTAGATCGGAGAATGGATTGATGCTGCGGCCCATCTCGGGCACGATGATCAGGTTGGTCGTCTCGCGAGCCTGAGAGAGCAGCTCGCCCTCTTTTCCCCGGTCGATTCCGCTGATGAAATCGACGTCGTACTCCGGCATCGCATCGAGCCCGACCACAGAAAGCAGCGTGTTCTCCTGAGCCCCGCCGACGATCATCCGCGTGATGATGTGGAGGACACGGATTTTTCTTTCTTCGGGAATGTCAGCCATTTTGGATAAAGCCTTTTTCAACGCAGAGGTCGCGGAGCGTTTCGCAGAGTTTGCAAGAGATCATTCATCAAATTTGTGAACACGGCGGCGAATCCCGTCTTTGAGAAGCATTACGTTGAAATTTATCAGCAGGCCGAGCTTCCATCCGCCCAGCTTCAATTAAGTCACAAGCTGAGCTTCGTGGATCGGTGCGAGAGCCTCGACCGCTTTTGCCTCGATCACGATCGAATCCTCGACAAGGAAATCCAGTCGATATCCGTATTCAAGTTCGATCGATTTGTATTCGAGCGGTACACCGACCTCGCGTTTGAACCTGATGCCGCGGAGAAACAGTTCGCGTGCCAAGCATTCGCGATACGCACTTTCCAAAAGCCCCGGCCCCAGACTGCGATGCACCTCGATCGCTGCCCCGATGATCGTCTCTGTTAGCTGGTTATAGTTAACCGACACGCATTCTCGATGTTAGCTCTGCTTCCTCGGCGTCACCTCAGCGTCCTCCGCGTTGATAGAACACCCGTCCACCAAGGGCCGAATGTATCCAGCCATCAAACATTCGCAACGACCAGATAATCGCGGTCGAGGTGGATGACCTCATAATCCGTGACGCCGGCCTTTGCCATGATGTCGCGGACCTGCGGCTCTGTGTAAAGGAAAAGCGGAGTTCCCTTCAGCCAAAAGCGCACCTTCCGCAGCGGAATGCGAAATTCGTACTTTTTCGGAAAGCTCATGACCATCTTGCCTTTTGTGAGCCGCCGCATGTCCGAAATGATCGATACGGGATCCTCGATATAGTCGAAAAATCCGTTGCCGGTGCAGGCATCGAAAGGCCCATCGTCGTCTGAAACAATGGCAGGAAAAGTGCCGACCCGAAATTCGCATCTATCCGCCACACCTTTCTCAACGGCGAGCTTATTCGCAATGTCGATCATCGCCGGAGCGAAATCAACGCCGAGCACCTTTGCGGCACCGCGCTGTGCGAACGCAAAGCAGAACCTGCCCGAACCGCAGCCGACGTCGAGTATCTTCTTGCCTTCGAGCGGCTCGAGTTTCTCAACGTTCAGCTCCAGCCGCTTCTGCACCACACCGCGCCAAACGTTATCGACAAAGCTGGCGAACGGGCCTTTTTTTGTCTCATATATCGCGTCAAAACGATAAGCATCGTCATGAAAATGATCGCGAACCTTTTCTTCTACAACTGTCTTAGCTTCTGCTGTCATTGCACTTATATCTAAATTTCCCTCTTGTTAATTTATCGACAATACGTCTTTCATCGGAGCCAACTTGAAATCACGCAGCAGTTTTTTCAGCCTCCGCTCGGTCGCGCCGAGGTTGAAATAATGCGTCAGAGCGATCCGCCGCGGCAGATCGATGCGCGGATGATCGGGGTCGAGTTCCCACGGATGCAGATAGAACGTGACCGGCTGGCCCTGACGGTTGACGGCCTTGATGGCCTGTTTTGTTAATTGATACGGATAGATACGAAAATAGGCGCCGCCTGAAATAGGCATCGTAAAGCCCGGCAGCTTTAGCGTTGATATCGGAAATTCGACGAACTCGTATTTCTCGCGTTTTATCGTGTACGGAAAACGCGGCGCATCTGCGATGCCGTAACGGTAATTGAGCACCGGAAAAATGCTGGAATCGTATTTCACGCCCAGCTCACCTAAGATATCGAGAGCCCACAGCGAGTCTTTCGTTATCGAAAAGAAAGGCGCTCGGTGCCCAAGCACTTTCTCGCCGGTCGTATCCTCCAGGAACGAGATCGCCCGCGTCAATTCTTCGCGAAAAACCTCGGGTTCCTGCGTGTAAATAAGCGTATGCGAAAAACCGTGCGTGCCAATTTCGTGGCCTTCGTCCCTGATGCGTCGGATGATATCGGGATGGCGTTCGGCGACGTAGCCGAGAATGAAGAACGTGGCTTTCACGCCGGCGTCGTCAAAGATACGCAGAAGTTTATCGCCGACCGCTTCGATGCGGCTCTCATATCCGTCCCATTTCGAATACGGGATCTCAAGGCCTTGATACCAGTCCTCGAAATCGATGGTCATTGCATTCGTAACAGCGTTCTCTGCCATAAAAAGCGTCGACAGCGGGCGGTGCGGCCGCGGCCAAAAGACGAGATTCCTTCGGCGGCAGCGGCACGTACGAACGTGCGGGAAGTTCGCCGTCCGCTGTCGATCTGAACCTTTATTTTAGCATTTTAGAAGGCGAAATGAAGGAGCGGCCCGTCAATTCTTGAACCCGACAGCGGTCCAAAATGACGTCTCGCTGAACGTGATGTCGCCGAGCCCGCAGCGGCGCATCATCGCTTCGATCTCGGCCTTTGAGAAGCGTTGTTCGAGGCTCGTCCCGAAACGGTCGAGTGCGTCGTTGCGCATCACGTAAAAACTGTTATTGCGGTATTGCGAAAGCGGAAAATTCGCAACGTTCATTCCCATCTTTTCAGTCAGCCACGCAAATCTCGCGAGCGGCCAATAGAGAACCGCCGCAAAAATCTGACTGAAAACGTATCGCAGCCCGTTCGGCATCTTGCTCACAAAACCGCGAATAAGCTCGCTTGTTCGCCAGATCAGCCGAAACCATGCAGGCCGGTTATCAAAATTGTAATAAAGATACACGAGGAACGGAGCACCGCTTTTCAGCTTTCTGACGCAGTTTTCCAAACCCGACTCAGTATCGGGAATATGATGCAGCACTCCCAAGCTGTATCCGAAATCGAAACTCTCGTCGCGAAGCGGCATATCGTCAACGCCGGCTTTGTGAAATTCAACATTGTCCGCATCCGCGAGGTTTCGTCGGGCGACGGCGAGAGCGTCCGCACTCGGGTCCATCACAACTAGGCGTCCGACGCGCGGTGCTACAAGTTTTGCCCAGCGGCCGCTGCCGCAGCCGAGGTCGAAACCGACGGCGTTTTCGGGCAAACGCTCCCACGGAAAGATGTTGAAATAATTGTCGAACATCCTGCCGAGCTCTTCGTCGGTCAGCTCTGTTTGGTCAAAACGCGACCATTCGTCGCCGAAACCTTCGACGACCTTTTTGTCGATGTTCGCCGTCATTTTTGGTCGATAAATCGCTGAAACCAAAGCTCCATCATCAGCAGCGTCCAGACCTGGAACGAATGATCGAACTTGCCTTCGATGTGTTCGTCAACGTATCGCCGCATCGCTTCGGGCCTTATAATTCCGCGGTTCAGTGACTTGTCCGACAGCAGGACGTCACGCAAAAAGCCGCTCATTTCGCCCCGAAGCCAGCGGCCTACGGGGACGCCGAAGCCCATCTTTCGCCGATAGATCACCTCACGTGGAACGAGCCGTGCGGCGACCTTTTTCAGCAGATATTTCGGCCGCATCATGTTCATCTTGATGTTCTCGGGCAGGCTTGCGGCAAATTCGATGACGTTGTGATCGAGGAATGGCGAACGTGCCTCCAGTGAACAGGCCATCGACGCGATATCGACCTTTACCAGCAGGTCGTTCGGCAGATAGGTCATTTGATCGGTCAGCAGCGTCGAATCGAGAATGCCGAGGCCGTTCGCCTCGTAGAACCACTTTCCGAGGACGTCAACAGAACGGCTGTTCGCCACAGAGGCGGCGAACTCCATTGTGTAAAGATCGGGCTTTACGGCAGGCTTGAACGTGGACATCCAGCGGAAATAGCGTTCGACGACGGGTTCATTTGCCGAGATGAGGAACCGCTGAACGTCGCGGATCCGCGTTTTTTTCAGCTCGGACGAAGGCAGCGAATTTATTGGAAGCTCGATCAGATATTTGCGAAGCGGCCGCGGAATGCGGTGATACAGCTCCGCCAGCTCCATCGCCATATAGCGTTCGTAGCCCGCGAAACTTTCGTCGCCGCCGTCGCCGTTCAGCGCGACCGTTACGTGCTGCCGCGTTTCTTTCGAGACGTAATAGGTCGGAATGGCGCTCGAATCCGCGTACGGTTCGCCGTAGTGTTCGACGAGCGTCGGCAGTATCTCAAGAGCGTTCGGGCGGACGATGAATTCGTTGTATTCCGCACCGACGTGCTCGGCGACGCGTTTGGCGTATTTCAGCTCGGAAAAATCCTGCTCTTCAAAGCCGATCGAGAAGGTTTTTACGGGCCGGTCGCTGAGTTCAGCCATCAGAGCGACGACCGTCGAAGAATCGACGCCGCCCGAAAGGAACGCTCCCAATGGCACCTCAGAGATCATACGCAACTTCGTCGATTCGCGAAGAAGACGCGTGGTCTCTTCTATGGCCTCGGCTTCGCTGATCTTGATCTTCTTGGAGAAATCGGGCAGCCAATAACGCTGCATCGTGATCTTGCCGTCCTTCCAAAGCAGCCAGTGGCCGGGCTCGAGCTTGCGGATCTCTTTGAACGCGGTCATCGGCGCCGGCACGCAGAGGAACGACATATACGCGTCGAGCGCCGCGTGATCGACCTCGCGTGAAACGGCCGGGTGCTCGAGCATCGCGAGAAATTCGGAACCGAAAACAAGACTGCCGTCGGGACGATGAGAATAAAGAAGCGGCTTTTTGCCGACGCGGTCGCGGGCGAGGAAGAGCGTCTTTTCACGCTCGTCCCAGATCGCGATGGCGAACATACCGCGTAGATGCTGAACGCAATCGACGCCATGCTCGTCGTAAAGGTGAATTATGGCTTCCGTGTCAGAACGCGTGTAGAAAGTGTGCCCGCGTTGTTCCAGATCGGCGCGGAGTTGCTGATAGTTGTAGATCTCGCCGTTAAAGACTATCGCCTTCGTTCGGTCGGCGTTGAAAATAGGCTGTTTGCCGCTGGCAAGGTCGATGATCGACAGCCGACGCATCGCCATCGCCGCGTTCTCGTTAACGTAAAAACCGTCCTCGTCCGGCCCGCGGTGAGTGATCGCGCGGTTCATCCGCTCCAGGATCGCCCGATCCGCAGAGCCGCCATCAGCATTTATGAATCCGGTAATGCCGCACATCAGTTTTGCTGTTGGACGGCCCTCCGTTCGAAATGCTGCCTCAAACGTGCCCGTTCGGCGGCCTTTATCATACGTTTATTTTCTTTGTTCTCTTTATAAACCTGCCAGCCGGCGGCGATCAAAATGAATAAGAAAACCTGGATCTGCGTGCGCTGTCGGTACGCCGTACCGACATTCCCCTGAAAGATCGTGTATGCGATGGTAAGAACAAGGCTGAAAAGCAAGATCGGGAATGCGGGCCGGAGGCGGTTCCTTATAGTGTAGATCAATCCTATCCATAGGAACGGAAGCATGGCCCACCAAACGAGCACGTCAGGTATCGTGATCGCCTGCCTTAAATTTGTCGCATGCCATGGATACGGGGCCAGCATGAGGTACATGAATCCTCGCGGCACAGTTAAAAGAGCTCCGGTCGTGGTCGAAACGTCCCAATCCTCACCAAATCCCGAATCAGCACTTCTGGCCAGGTCGAACCGGCTTTGGTTGATGCGATCAAGGTTCGCAAACGTGGTCAGATCATATTCCGCCTGTTCACCGACGCCGAAGTACGATAGGATCACCGTGATCAATGCGAGTGCGACCGTGTTTCGCAGAATGGCTTTGGTGCTGTTGCTGTAGGCGATGATAAAACTGCCAACCACAGCAACCAGCGTAATGTAGAAGATATAGAACCGCATTGACAGCAAACCGAATAGGGCAAGCCCCATCAGTACAAGCCCGATCCAATCGATCCTTTCCCGAAGCCTGAAAACCAGCGTCATTACGGCAACGATCAGAAAGATGATCACGCCGTCCTTTAGCAGCTGACCCGACCAAATCACGAATGGAGGAAAAACCGCAATTCCGACGGAAGCGAACTTCGCGACGTTTGAATTATTGAAAACTCGGAGCGAACAAAAATAAACCAGCGGTGCGATCAACGCACCGATGTACCCAAAGATCGACTGGGAAGCGAAAATATTTACGCCTAGGACAAGGTAGATCGAACCAAGAATGTAGTTCATACCCCAGCCGACGCCGCGGAAAGCGTCAGAATAGTAAAGCAACCTTTCCGTCGGCGACGAAATGCCCATCAAGACGTTGTACATCGCTACCCCATTATCATGGTAGACGAGCGAATCTTCGCCAAAAAACAGCCTCAGGTCGTAGTAATGAACGACCAGGCCGAAAGCGATCCTGGCAACGAGCCCTATCAGGAAAACAGATGTAATGAAGTTCTTTTCATCGGTAAGGTGGCGCAGCAAAAGTATTGTCGGAACCGAAATTCCTGTTAGAACGGCAAGTGCAACGGCACCGTCCGGGAACGGCACCGCAAAGACGCACAGCATCGCCACCAACAGACAACCGAGCAGGATGAAGCGATTGGGCATCAGTCACCCTCCCGCAATACAATGTTGTTTTCGAGCACCAGGGCGTCGAAGTTGGCGTTCTTGAATGTGTTTATAGCGTTTTGCGGTGTGCAGACGATGGGTTCCTGCACGTTGAACGACGTATTCAGCAGCATCGGGATGCCGGTGAGTTTTCGGAATTCGTCGATCAGACGCCAGTAGCGAGGATTTGTCTCGCGGCTGACCATTTGCGGGCGTGCGGTGCCGTCAACGTGGACGACGGCGGGCACCTTTTCTTTGTAATTTTCGGCGACCTCGATGACCGTGATCATGAAGGGATCGTGGTGTGCGACGCCGAACACTTCATTGCCGGCCTCTTCGTGCATCGACGGTGCGAGCGGGCGAAACCATTCTCGCAATTTAACTTTGTGATTCAATATCTCGCGCATATCGGCACGGCGAGGATCGGCGAGAAAGCTGCGTGCGCCGAGTGCTCGCGGACCGAGTTCGGCACGGCCGTTGAACCAGCCGATTATCGCGCCTTCTGAGATCATTTTTGCGAGCCGCGGCAGCAGCACGTCATCGTCCAGAGTTTCATATTTCAGGCCTTCGGCGTCGAGTGCCGCACGGCATTCGTCGTTCGTAAAGCCCGGCCCCCAATACGCGTGCTTCATCACGAAAGAACGCGGTTTATCGAGTATTTGATTCCATACGTAATAGGCCGAACCCAGCGAACAGCCCGCATCACCGGCCGCCGGCTGGACGAAGAAGCGTTTGAACGGCGTCTCGTGAAAGATGCGGCCGTTCATCACGGAGTTGAACGCCACGCCGCCTGCCATGCAGAGGTTTTCTTCGCCGGTCATCTCGTGGATCTTTTTGACGAGGTAGATCGCGGTCTCTTCGAGAGCTTTTTGGGCGGAACACGCCACGTCCCAGTGATGTTCCTCCAGGCTTTCGCCGGGCATCCGAGCAGAGCCGAGCTCTCTTACGATGGCGTCGGGAAACTGATAATGCTTTGCGAGGTGATGATCCAAAACGCGAATATTGAAGCGAAAATCGCCGCTGCCGTTGGTCGTCAGGACCTTTTCGCGGAAAAAATCGACGTATTTCGGCTTGCCGTATGCCGCAAGGCCCATCACCTTCCACTCGTCGCCCGAGAACATATCAAAACCGATATAATTCGTGACCGCAGAATAAAATTGACCGAGGCTGTGCGGCAGTTTGATGCGTTTCAGCACCTCGATCTTGTTGCCGCGGCCGCGGCAGAAAAGCGTGGTCGTGTCTTCGCCCGTGCCGTCCCACGTTAGGATCGCTGCCGATTCGAAAGGCGACACGAAAAACGCCGACGCCGCGTGCGTTTGGTGATGTTCGAGATAGTGGAACTTGAAATTCGATTCGCCGAAATGCTCACGCAGGCGTTTCGGATGACGGAACATTCCGAGATAGCTGTCGCTCACCTGTGCGATGCCGCGGTCGGCACGTGCCTTGAACATATCACGCGAAATGAAAGCCGAACGAGCCGCCTGCATCGCCTTGTGCCGCAGTATCCACGGCTTCCAGTAATGCCCGACGTGTGCGACGTCCTTCAGCGTGATGCCTGCCTGGTCAAGACAGAACTGTATCGCCTTGTAAGGGAAACCGCTGTGGTGCTTGACGCGTGAAAAACGCTCCTCCTCAACGGCCGCGACAAGCTCGCCGTCCTTTATCAACGCCGCCGCCGAATCACCAAGAGTTGTCAGGCCAAGAATGTACATCGCAGATCAGTAACAACAGATTACACAGATTACACAGAAATTAGTAAGTATTCGAAGGTTTTCAAATCCGGCTTCTTCCTAAGTAGTAGTCCTATCATGCTCCGAAAAACTACCGCTCAATCTGTTTATTAGCCGATGGTGCTGAAAACTGCGGGCACCGAAATTCATTATAAGAGCAAGGTCGATACCGGTAGCTTTCAGTTAATTGAGAGCTTGAGCCTTGTGTATATCGGTAATGCGATCCGCGGCTTTAAGCTCTAGGATCACTTTTCTTTCGACAATTATGTCCGCACAATAGTCGCCAAGAACTTCTCCCTGAAAACGGACCTTTATGGGAACTTGCTGTTCGGCCCGGATACCGTTCTTTCGCAACAAGATCATCAGCGAATTCTCATAAACCCTCTCAAGAAAGCCCGAGCCCAATTGCCCATGAACCTCCATCCCAAGCCCGATCAGCTTGTACGTTAATTCACCATGAAGAAATTCAGTCGCCACCTAACTTCTCTTTTTTCTGAGAAAATCTGCGAAATCTGCTGTTTATTTAACTAGCCCTTTCTGGCTCAATTCCGCCGTGGCGGCTTCGACGCGGTCTTCGGCTTCCTGTGTCGCCAGCCATTCGAGGAGTTCCGCAAGGCCGTCCTCGAGCGTGACCTGCGGCTCGTAGCCGAGAAGTTCGCGGATCTTCGAGATGTCGGAAACGCAATGCCGGATGTCGCCTTCGCGGTATTTTCCGACGATGTCGGGCGCAATGTCCTTGCCGAGGCCTTTTGCGAGCAGTTCCGCGATCTGCTTAACGGTCGTCGGACGGCCGGTGCCAACGTTCATCGCCTCGTAATCGCCGCGGTCGGTCTCTAGCGCGAGCAGATTTGCACGGACGATGTCTTTCACGTTCACAAAATCACGCGACTGCAGGCCGTCCTCGAATATCGTCGGTGCCTGATCGTTCATCAGCCGTGCCGAAAATATCGCGCAGACGCCGGTGTATGGATTCGACAGCGCCTGCCGCGTCCCGTAAACGTTGAAATATCTGAAAGCGACCGTCGGTATCGAATACGCACGGCCGACCGCGAGGCAATATTGCTCCTGATCCTGCTTGCTGACCGCGTAAACGGACGTCGGGAAAAGCGGCTTTGCTTCACTGGTGCCGATCGGCTCAAGCAGAGTATCGCCGTCACGAAGTTCCCAATCGTGGCTCTCAAGCTGCGATGCAGGCCGCAATTGCGGATAGACGGTCTCGCCTGTCGCCGGGTTTCGGTATGCACCCTCGCCGTAAATGGACATCGAAGACGCGACGATCAATTTCTTGAACTGCCCCGGCCGTTTGATCATCTCTTCGAGCAGGACCGCGGTGCCCAGATCGTTGGCCTTTACATAACGCACGATCTCGTACATCGACTGGCCGACGCCCACCTCGGCCGCCTGGTGATAAACGACCTCGATGCCGTCCAACGCCCGCGAAACCGCTTCAGCATCGCAGACGTCGGCGTGAATGAACTCGGCATTCGGATTGATGTGTTCCGGCGGCGTGTCGCCGTGCACCTGTTCGACCAGTGAATCGAGTATTCGTACCTTGTGCCCCGCCTCGACAAGTGCATCGACAAGATGCGAACCAATAAAACCGGCACCGCCGGTAACCAAAATATTCAAACCACTCATTTCTTTTTAGCCGTTCCTTTTTCGGCTGCCGTGCGGAATATCTCAAGCACTTTTGGTGCGATCACGCGCGCGGAATACTCATTTTCGACCGTTTCGCGGCCTTTCGAGCCGATCTGACGCCTCAATTCGGGCGAATGGATCAGCCTTTTAAGCTTTTCGACCCATTCACCCGGGCCGTCCGCCAAAAAGCCGTTATCGCCGTCTTTGATGATTGTAGAATTTACTCCGACCGGCGAGCAAACTGTCGGTATGCCGAGCGCCATATACTGCAGGGCTTTCAGGCCGCATTTTCCGCGGCTCCAATCTTCATCGGGCAGCGGCATTATCCCGATATCTATCGGCCGCAGGTCGTCGATCTCGGTGTCAGAGCGCCATGCCATCGATTCAGTATCGACGCCGGGCACTTTGTAATTCGGCGTTCCGATCACCCGAAGCCGAAAATTCTCGGTTTCGGCAAGCTTTTGCAGCGTATCGCGCACCGTGTCCAAATGCTGCACAGTGCTGAAGCTGCCGCTCCAGCCGATGGTCACCGGGTCGCTGTCAGGCCGTTCCGCAACTGTGTATTTGTCAGTATCGATGGTGGTGGGAATGACGGAAATATTCGGATTGTATTTACGGCAGTAATCCGCAAGATACTCGTTTCCCGGCATTATATGTGCCGCGTGGCGGCAAATTTCGGCGGTCTTGCCCGGGAATTTGAGATAGCTGAGGTAGCCGTTCGAAGGGCTCTTGTAAGAGACGAAGATCGCATCATCCAGGTCGAAGACGTACGGAACGCCCGCTTTTGCGATCCGGCGTTCATACCACGGCGGCCCGAGCAAAGCGGCTTCTCGAAACAGATAAACAAGGTCAAAATCACGTGCCGAAGAGATCTCGCGGCCGCGGCGGCGCATATTTCGTGCGACGGCGGATATTTTAGCCGCTACATTTCCCGGCTTATGCAGCACGGCCTTCAGTTCCGCGGTCTCGAACGGAGCGTACGTTATTTCCACACCGCCCGCAGCCAATATCGGCTCCCATTGTTCGATGCGAAACCTCTGCCCGGGACTGGTGTCGTAAATGGAAGGAACAACTGCTAAAACCTTCATAGCGAAACTATGAATGGTAACAACCACTTGCTACCTTTGCAAAAGTTTTCTGTAGAGCCGTCGGTACCTGCTGCCACCCACAGACCCTAGGTCAAATCGTTCTCTTGCGATCTTGCGGCATTGTTCCGAGACGTTCCCCAGCCTGTCTACATCATAAAGAACTTTCAAATACGCCTCGCGGTCAAAACTGTCTATCAAAACCCCGACGCCATTCTCCAATATCAGCCCATCTACATCGCCGACATTCGTATTGGCGATGACCGGGATACCTGCTGCGAGATATTCGGCATTCTTGGTTGGCGAAGATGCCTGCTTTGAGTAACTCGGTTTGATGAAGGAAACGGCAACATCTGCAGCGCTCAAATATCGAGGAATATCATCCGACGGTACTTTCATTATCGCCATATCGCTTGACGAAAATCCGTGGCTTTGAAGCCTCGGCAGGATCATTGCATGATCGCTTTGCGTCAAGATCAGCAGAAAAACGTCGGGGTGGACCTCACGCATCGCACCGAAAAGTTCGGCGGTCTCATCGGTCAGATACCAGCCGCCAAAGGCGCCGACATACGCCGCGGTGTATCTTTCGCCGATATCGAGCTCAGCCCGAATGTCGGCTCTGGACGCCGCATTCGCCGTCTCAAAACGCTTCAGATCCACACAGCACGGAATGACCTCGACCGGCCGGCCCTGTTCGTCGGAGCCGGTTTCCCGGCTTCCCGGAAACAAAATATCGCGTGCCTTTTCGGTTAGCACGACAAATCCGTCCGCTTCTTTCAGCAGCCAACGTTCGACACGTTTTGCGGCGCGATAGAGCCAGCCGTTCTCCGGCCAAATGCCGGCGTCGGTGTATTCCTCCGGGAAAAATCCGCGTATATCAAATAGGATCTTCGGCTTTTGCCGCATCAGCCGCCTTGCGATCGACGCCATCAACGCCGGCAGATGCACGCGGGCATGAAGGATATCGAAACCGAACCGTTTCGTGAGTGATCTGACCGCAATTATCCCTACAAGAATGTCATAAAACGTCGCCGGCACCGACGGCCATTTGTGATAGCGCCGCCGATGCCACGTAATGCCTTGCTCGGCCAATGCCCGTGTCTCTGACTCGACATCTTCGCTGCTTAAATTCTCCGGCTCGAACGTGAGAAGGTGCATCTCAACGCCGTCCTTTACGATCTCGCGCAGATACGGGATCACTTGCGTCCGCACCAACGGCTCGCGAACGCCGAAATAGCAGATATAAAGCGATCTTGGCTTCGAGGTGTCGGTCATTCCTTATTGACGAGCAATTGCATAAACATCGATACCGCCGTCACCCAGCGGCGAAAAATCATACGCCTCATCGATCAGTTCATCAGTTTCGGCATGACGCGTCTCGTACCCTAGTCCCTCCAGAAAGGAAACCAATTCGTTTGGACCCGTGCCGTTTTTGAGCAGCCGCGTATAGCCGACCTCGATAAAGAGTTTGGGTCGAAAACGACGCAGAGTCTCTGCTGCTCCCCTTAGAGCGTGCATCTCATAGCCCTCGATATCTATTTTTATCAGGTCCAGCCGGTCGAAACCGTTCTCCGCGGCGACATCGTCAAGGCGTCGTGTTTCGATGATCGAAAAATCAGAAAAACCATCTGCCTCATCGTCGCTGAGGATTCGGTTCATCCCGCGATTGTTGGCATCAACGGTGAACAGTTTCACCGAATCGGTCTTGTCAGAAAGACCAAAATTGAAGATCTTGATATTCGAGAAGCGGTTCAGCCCCAGATTTCGCATCGCAGCAGAATAATTCGTCGGATCGGGCTCAAAACCATACACAAACCCCTGCGGACCGATATGCTTCGCAAAACCGAAAAGAGTTTCTCCGACGTTGGTGCCGACGTCCAGTACGATGTCGCCTGAGTTGACCATCGAGTAGAGCCGTTCTCTCTGCTTTTCCCAAAATCCCCAATATATGTACCATTGCATCAGGCAGCTAGGATCAAGTTCATAATCGATGCCGCCGCGAGTAGCTGACCGCAGATTCCCGGGCCTGTAAAGATAGGGCATCGGGATGAATCGTGACCAGAAACCGCCGTATTTCACACCGCGAAATAGGGCCAGCCCAAACTTCTCGAATGGAGCTTTGGTCAAGAGACTTCTAATTCTATCCGGTACGGCCTTCCCCATTATGGCTAACTAAGCCTCTTTTTGACTGCAGGTTGTTTTGCCTTAATAAAATGAACGATATTTGCGGGTCTGGCGGTCAAGCTGCGGACCGAATAGCGGATACATGCCATGAGATCGCCCGCCCGATAAAATGAGCCCGCTAAATTCTGATAAAGAGATGCGTACCCCACTCTTTTGATCTCGTTTGTTTGCGCATCATTATCGGAGAACGCCTTTTCAAACCCGAGGAGCATGTCGCGTTCCATCACACCGATATTCGAGTGCATGTTTGAAGAATGAACACGATATTGAAGAAGCGGCTTACCGATGAAACCGACCGAATAACGCCGGCTGATCCTGTAATAGAGGTCCCAATCCGCGGAAGTTGAAAGACGAGTGTCAAAACCGCCTGTTTCCTCGAATATAGCCCGCGGGATCATTGCTCCGCTGCCGCCGCCGAGGACGCCTCTACCTGTAAAGAGCAGCAGGTCTTTCCAAACATCATCTCCTTCGCCTCCGTTCATACGTTCACCGATCTTTTTTCCGTCGCCGTCAATTTCCTCAACAGCCACATGCACCAATCCAAGTTCGGGATCTGCCCGGAATGCGGCAACTTGCATTTCTAACTTTTCGGGCATCCAGACGTCGTCCGCATCCAGAAAGGCAACAAATTCTCCGCAGCCGGCCGCGACACCGGCATTTCTCGCGGCCGAAACTCCGGCATTCTGCTGAAAGATCGGGCGTATCTTGTCGCCGAAGCCCTCGATGATGTTTCGGGAATCGTCCCGAGAGCCGTCATCGACCACGATCACCTCAATGTCAGGATAGGTCTGACGGAGACAGCTTTCGATCGCCTCGCCGACGTAATCGGCGTAGTTGTAGTTGGGAATGACCACTGTTACAAGCGCTTTTTTCATTCAGCGTTTCGAACACACGGCCAAGAGCGTCGGCGCCGAACTGACAGTATCCTCATCGAAATTATAATCGCTCTCGGTCGGATAGAACGGCTTTTTCCGGATCGCGTCGCTCAATGTTTCACGTATGCCGAATGGGATCTTGTTGAAGATCTTCCATCCCAACAGCCGGATCTGCGTTGCGGCGTCCTTTGGCAGCCGCTGCTGGGCATCATAGAACGGCGGTATGCCGGCCGATGAATCGAGGCTCTGGCCGAGAAAACTATCTATCGTAAAAAAACCGTCCAGTTCAGACACAAGTTCTTCAGGCGTGTATTCGTGAACATGGAATGGATTTTTCGGTACGCCGTTAACGGGCTGCGAATAGTTGGCATTCGGCGTTGAAAGCAACAGCCTGCCGCCCGGCCGAAGCACGCGCCGAAGTTCACGCAAAAAATCTCGACGCCGATGGAGATGCTCGAGCGTTTCAAACGAGGTGATGACGTCAAAAGTACCGTCAGCAAAAGGCAGCCCCAAACCGTTAGCGATCATTACTGCCGAGTTCTCTCCCGTTTCGGCCGCCGCCGTCCGAACTGCCTCGATGTCAATATCGATCCCCACTACAAAGTCGGCACTGCCGCTCATTATCGAGATCCCGTAACCGGTGCCGCAAGCGATGTCAAGAATTCTGCCTCCGCCGATGTAGTCCATAGCGAAACGGTATCGCGATGCATGTTCGCCCCAATAAGGCGAGCGACGCCCTGCATCGACACTGTTTGCTCCTTGGAATCGTTCGGATATCGACATTCGTTATTTTTCTGTCCAGCTCCGGTACAGTTCGACGTGTCTTGCGACCATGGCCCGTACGTCGAATCTTTGCCGCACCGATGCGTTTCCGCGATCCGCAATCGCAGACACATCATCTCGTTCGGTCGCGGCCCGCAGCATCGCCGCCGCCAGTCCTTCTGTGTCGCCGGGCTGCACGATGATGCCGTTGATGCCGTCCTCGATGACCTCGCGGGCGCCGCCGACATCGGTCGCGATGACAGGCAGCCCACAACCCATCGCTTCGATGAGCACTTGAGAGAACGCCTCGCTCAGGCTCGGCTGGACAAAGATGTCCATGGCGTTGTAAACCATCGGAGCATCCGCCTGCCAACCTGCAAAAACCACCTTTCCGGCAGGCAGCTTTGCGGCCGCTGCGTCAACCCGATCAAGCGAACCGCGGCCCGCAAACAGAAGCTTTGCATTCGGCAGATCCGCCGTTATTTTCGCGAATGCATCCAGAAGTTGTTCATGTCCTTTTCCGGGTACGATGTTCGCGACATAGCCGAAAACGAGATCGTCATCGGCAAATCCGTATCTCGCACGTGCTTCCGCTCGCAGCCGAGCGTCGGGCCGATATTTTTCGAAATCGAACCCCAAATAAACGACCTCGATATCATCACGGCGAATGCCGTCTATCTCCTTCATGTACTTGCGAGCCGCTTCTGATACCGTCATGACGCGATCGGCCTTTTCAGCCATCCAACGGTCGGCCGCAATGTGCAATTTTGAGCCGAGCATCCTAACGACCCCGGTATGATGCCGCATCAGCGCGACGGCCGTTCGAGGAGCAAAGCGTTTTGCCAGAACACCGACGATGCCTGAATAGAAAAGGTGCGTCTGCAGTACATCGATCTGCCGAACCCGCATCTCACGCCCAAGGCGATATGCGGCGAGCGGTATCTTGTGCTTGCCGGACGACCCGAGCGCAAAATATTCCGCGCCGGGAATCTCGTTCAGCCACGCCGGAGGCTCTCCCTCGCCGAGCTCGGCGAGCGTCACATGAATACCGCTTTCCGTCAGGCCCGCGGCGATGTTTCGGAAATAATCTCCCGCGACAGACGTGTCGCAGATGTGGCACACCCGCATTAACTAGACGGTATCAGATTAACGTCGAAAAGTTCAGCATTCGAGCAAAACTGCATTTTATCGTAGCTTTCGCCGTTGAATTCGACCGAGTAGCCGCATTCGGCAATGAGATCCCAGATCTGCTCCAGCGAATCGCCCTTTTCCGCGATGAACGGAGGATGAAGCCCTAAACGCACGTACGGCCGATCCTCGGTCAGTATACGTTTGGCGCCCAGCAGAACGTCGTATTCTGCGCCTTCGGCGTCGATCTTGATACAGTTCACCTTGATCCCGCGTTCGGCGGCAAACTCGTCCAAACTAACCAGTTCGATGGGTATTTCGCCTCGGCTGAGGCCGGTGCGAACAAGTGAATTCGCGTTTGATATCTCAGTGCCGGTGTCGTAGAACACGGTCGAACCCCGCTGCGAAGAAACCGCTTCGGGCCTGACCTCGACGATCTCGCTGCAGCCGTTGAGTTCGACGACCTTTTCCAAAACACTTCGCGTGAACGGGGTCGGTTCGAACGAGAATACCTTTCCGCTCGGCGCGGCCAGCCTCGCAGCCAACACCGCGAAAAGTCCTATGTGGCCCCCGACATCGATGACCACATCGCCGTGAACCACACGGCTGCGAAAGAACTTGAATGTTTCAGGCTCGTAGTCTGCTTCGTAATATCGGCTAAACTTGGCGGGGAATCGAAATTTTTCACCGCCGATCTCCCTAGGGACACCACGGCCGAGCGTGATGATATCCAGCGTCTTGTATGCGGCCTCTTTAGCGATGCTCATGTTAACCGTTCCTGAATGTAAGTATAAACGCCGTGAGCTGACGCATCGAGTTTAGCTTGTAAATTGACACCAAAATGCTGATGGCGAGACAAGAAGCAAGTGCGAGCCAAGCGTTTCCCAACGACAGAAGGACCGCCGCACCGGCGACTGACGGAATGAACGCAAGAAACGTCCAAGAGATGGGCATTTTTCTGCCACTCCTCAATAAAAAAGCGAAAATAATAACGCTGACTGAGTACGCGATGAGCGTCGCGAGAGCGCAGCCGATCATTCCGTAACGTGGAATTAGAACAAAATTCGCTGTGACATTGACGATGGCGGACGAAATGCCCGCCGCCATCGGAATGTAGGTCGCCGATGTCGAGTTGGCAAGGGCAGAATAGCCGAGCGCTATCGGAATGAACAGGACCGTTGAGGAAAGCAGCAGCCAAAGCGGCACGGCCGCCGGCGCGAACTCGCCGCCGAAGACCGGATCGATCAGCATGTAGCCCAAAAACGCGATCAACGAACAGCCAAATCCGGCTATCAGAACGAAGCCCGGCATTATATGCCTGAAATAATGAAACGACCGCTGATCGCCGGACTCCGCCTGCAGCGTTACAAGCATCGGCAGCAAGATCGTATTTGCAAGTGTCGGTATCTGCATCGCTAAACCGTTGAACTGGGTTGCGATCGAATAAACACCGAGGTCGCGCGTAGATAGCATTTTCGATACGAAGACCGCATCAATGTAACTGCCCGTAAAGAAGCCAACCAGTGTGAAAGGAAGCAGCGGCAGAGAATATGCGAGCATTTTTCTTATATGCTCGCCGCTGAAGGTGAATTTTTGGAAAACGACTCGCCGCAGATTGAACAACCCAATAAAGGCCATCAAAAACGGTGCGGCAATATAGAATGTTATCGCCGATCGGAGATCGAGCGCCGACACAAAAACAAGCAGCAGCAATCCTGCGAAGATCAGCAGCCGCTCGAGCATCTGCAGAAAGCCCTGTTCCCGCAACCGTTTCGCGGCCTGCATTGACATCTGAAGATGTACCCAGAATGTGGTTGCCGCCAAATGAAGTATGACCAATACGAGTTCTTGGTGCGATAAGCGAAGCCAGTCTGCGATCGCATCGTACCAATACGGGGCAGCCGCCGCGACAATACCCAGATTTGCGGTGAGTACGAATGCTCGAGACCAAAATGTTCGGGCGATCGACTGGGTCTCAACAAATTCATCGACGCCGAAGCGAATGACCGCAACGCCGGTCCAATTAACGAAAACCTGTGCTATCTGCGATGCCGCAATGACCGCAACGACGCCGCCGTAGCCTTCGCTGCCGAGATGGCGCGTTATCAGCCAAACTGCGGCAAAGGAAAAGACGGCGCTGCCGGCCTGAAAGACGATGAGCCAAAAGTAATTGCGAGGTGCGTTGCGGATGTCCCAGCCGGAAGACCTGCGCTCGTCGGCGGCAGATGAAGAATTATCGCTGTCTGCTTTTTCGGGATCCACTCGGCAAGTGTATTTTCGGCCGAAAGCGAGTGTCAAACCCCGATTTCAAACCCAACGCCTTACTTGTGCGATATAGGCGTCGTATTCGCGGGGGAATTCGCGGCGCAGACGCGGTTCTTCGTGGAGGAAGATGAAGAGGTTAAAGACTACGAACATCAGCACGGAATAGACCGCCATGGCGGTGCTCCACCAGAAGACGGTCTCGCCGATGAGGACGAGCATCATGCCGACGTACATAGGGTTTCGCGAATATTTGTAGAGCCCGCTGATGACGAGGCGTTTTGTCGGGTCGAGCGGCGACAGCGTGCCTTTACCCTCCGTCGTGAACCGCACGATGCATACGCCCGCGATCACAAAACCCGCGATAACCGACGCAATGCCGGCGTAATGATTCCACGCCCAAACGTCAGGCGTCAGCGGCTGGCCGACGAGCTGCATCAACGCAACCGGTATTACCAATACGGCCACGCCGGGCTGCAGCAGTGCGAAGAAAATGCTTCTGAGGACGAGAGATGCCATCAGACGAGATCTTAACTCAAGAGGCCTGATGTTGCGATCCATATCTGACCGGCCTGCGGGCCGCGGAGCGTCTTGGCGTTTTTATCTCCGGATCGGCCCATGAACGATATTTGCTCAGAGTAATTTTCGTCCGCTCGCCAAACTGTTTTAGATTATTGAAATGACCGATACCTCGCACCACGACGAACGCATCGCAAAGATGACCTTTGGGTCTGTCTATCCACATTACGTTACAAAGGTGGAAAAGAAAGGCCGGACACAGGAAGAGCTGTACGAAGTGATCAAATGGCTGACCGGCTATGATGAGAAGAAGCTGAAAAGTTTGATCGACGACAAAACGACGTTCGAACAGTTTTTCGCCGGTGCCAAGCTAAATCCAAACGCGAATTTGATAACAGGCTCGATCTGCGGCTATCGCGTCGAAGAGATCACAAATCCGCTCACACAAAAGGTCCGCTACCTCGACAAACTCGTCGATGAACTCGCAAAAGGCCGTAAGATGGAAAAGATCTTGCGAAGCTCCTAAAGGCAGACTATTCGATCCAGCCGATACGGCGTTTCCATTCGTCAGACTGCTGCCGCCGCTCGGCGAGGCCCGCGGGCGGGAATTCGTGTTCGGCGGCGGCGCTCGCGCGCATCAGGCTGGTCTGTTCGGCAAGCGAATTGAGCCCGACCGCTTTTCTACGCCTCTCGACCTTTTGAATATCATCGAACGGACTCGGGCTCATTTCGCCGCTCTCGTCCCAGTCGAACTGCGTGCCGTAAAGCTGCGGACGGCCCTCGAAAACGGCGATGCGGTCGGTCAGATATGCAAGCTGCTTTGCATCGGCACGGTTCTCGGCGACTGCCTTTTCCAGCATTTGCGCGCATTTTCGCATGAAATCCGGCCGGCTGATCGCATGCTGAATTATCAGCCACGCCGCGTCGCTTGCCGCTTCGCCGACCTTGTCTGCCGTCGGATAGCCGATCTCGTTGATGATGCTCTCCAACGCCTCAGCGTTCCTGATATGCAACGCTTCCATCTCGGCGTTGTAGCCGTCGAAAAGCTCGCCGGTTTCGACGAGCATTTCACGCAAAGCCAGATCGGCATCGCGCATTTCGATAATAAATTTTGCGGTGTCGTTGAGCCTTTTCATCGCTTCCCGCGTCCTAATATACTATGACAGCAGTGGGACCGCGGCGGAACTGACGATGACCGACAAGATCGCATTTTTCTTTGCAGCGTTTGCGGGCATTTTGCTGATGTGCGTGCCGTCCGACGCGCAGGACGTCCGCCGGATCACGCACAACAAAGTGAGTTTTGACGTCGTCATCGACCGTCCGCCGAATCCTGTGGTCGATGTGGTCGTCGCTTATCACGGCACCGTGCAGTCCGACGACCAGATAATTCCCGCCGCCATCAACACGCTCAACCGCGTCAAAGAGATAACGAACCGCAGCGATGTTATGTTCGTCAGCGTGGCGTATCCACAGCAGTTCGTGCTGTTCGGTGACGGCATACGCGAGGCCGAAGCGGCCTTGCTGTGGGTCCGTGAACGCACGCGTAAAGTGTTGAAAAGAAAGATCAGAAAGCTCTTTCTGGTCGGGCATTCGCAGGGCGGTTATATGGTCACGCGGCTGAATACGATGCACCGCACCGACGGCGTCATTGCCAACGCACCCGGCCCGCTGAATCTGGTCTATCGCTGCGGGCTTGAGGAGAGCGGCCAGATAACGCAGTCCGCCGTGTGCAACCTGCTGCGGCAAACTTACGGCACGACTGACGCAAACCCTGCCGCATATATGTCCCGCTCGCTGCTGAATTTCACCAACGGCCACCGCTCGGACATTTTATTTGTTCAGGGCCTGGCGGATTCGCCGATCTAGATGTTCTCGTGGCCCACGTTCAAACAGCAGATGACCGACTGCACCACCTGCCAAAACCGCCAATTCACCGAGATCGCCGGCGCCGGCCACACCGCGATGTTCGACCACCCCGCCGGCATCGCCGCCTACAACGCTTTCGTAGACCGCTGATCTAGGCGGCGGCATGGAAGGCCGCTGACCCTATCCGTAGCTGTTTGTCCACGGCTATATTTGTGCAATTCCCAATCGCTCGATCTTCTCAAGCCATCGTGTGCGGAAGGTATCTGTTGACAAACGTATCGGGCCGATGGTAGTGCACCGGACGGGTTTGATGCCGCAGAAATTTAGCGTCAGCCGTTTCATCGCCCAATGGCTTGGGCGTCTGTTCACGAGCCAATAGAACCAGACCGGCTGATCGAGCGTTGAGATGATCCTTGCCGATCTGCCTTTCAAAAGCGGGTCCCACAGAAGCGAGTTCTCACGCTTTTTGAATCCAAAGCCGGGCAAAAACACTCGGTCGATAAAGCCTTTGAGCAAAGCCGGCACCGAGCCCCACCAAACCGGATAGACCCAAACCAGGTGCTCCGCCCACTTGATCTTTTCCCACGCTTCGATCAGGTCGGGTTCAAGTTCCGTCCGCTTTCGATAACCAAAGTGCAGGATCGGATCGAACTGCAGATCCGCCAGAACAATCTCTTTCACCTCCGCACCCGACGCCAATGCACCTTTCCTGTACACCTCAGCAAGCGCATGGCAGTAGCTTTCCTTGTCAGGATGACCATTGATTATAAGGATCTTTTTCATTCTTGCTCTGAGCCGATTATCTCACAATTGCTGCTCCGGGAGCCGAAGGCGGCGAATTCATGCACTCTGCGAAACATACTTTTGCGGCACGTTCACCAAACGCAATTTTTTCGATCCGATCGATCGAATTTCGGGAACCAACGACCATCAAAGAAACTGCTTGACACGCACCGCGGCTGTGATAGTATTGGCGCGCTTTCCACCGTAGATTATGACCGATCACTGATGATCAAGAAGCCTCAGGAGGTGCCCAAATCATGTTCACATTCAAAACGGTCAAAAAAATGCCGGCCCACATTCTTTGTTTGGCTCTGATAGCGGTTTTTGCGGATACGGTGCATTCGCAAGCTCTCGGCGATCAGATCGGGATCTTCTGTAATGGACAGACAAAAGCGGAAATGGAAAAAAGGTGGAACGTCAGCAGCGACGGCGAATACTCACCGGCGGTGCCGAATGTTCCCAAAGTGCTGCACTACCCATTCACTATCGCTGACGACAAAAAGGGCAAATATTCGTTTCGTTTCAGCAGCTATTGGACGTTTGAGGCCGAGATATGGACCCGAGCCCTCAGCACTGACGAATGGAAGGCCTTTCGAAATGTAAAGCAGCCGCCGTCAAAAAAGGATGACCGTGATCGGCCGTTCTGGTACCTTGATTTTGAAATGGACGCCCCGCGATCCCGTTCGTCTCAGGTATTTGTGCGTATCATCCCGGTTCCTTATGATCCGACGTTCACCATGGTCGCGAGAGTTTACAGCTACGGGTGCTCCAAGTCCACGCCGGTTCAGGCGCCGCCGGAACCTGCATGCCGTTGGGTCGAGACAATGCTCGGACAACCGATCGCAAATCCCTATTGCGAATGCGGAGGACAAATAGTGGACAAGTCCCGCTGCGGCCGCTGAGGTATTGTTTGGGACACAAATATGCATGACTTCGCCGACGGCGCGAAGTGCTGGATCTGCATTATTTCTTCTTGATCTTTGAGATCGTTTTGCCAACGGTCTTGACGGGCGAGTCCATGTCCTCGATGGCGAATCTGAGCGCCTCTTTGACGAGTGCAGTGACCTTTGAGTTTCTGTAATCGCTCGGCTGCTTTACGTCGATATGCCGGATCAGATTTCCTGTGCCTGTCAGCAGCTTGTGCGGATCGTCGATCAGCCTGCCTTTGTTAAAGCCGAGATTCACATGGTTGGTGTATATCGGCAGCATGCAGAACGCATCCGACAGTTTTTCGGAAACCGAAAAGACCGACGTCAAGGCATGAGTGTGATAAAGCAGCTCGTTGCTGTCAGGGCAGAGTCCCAAAAGGAAATTCCTGAGGTCGCAAAATAGCTCGACAAGCTCCGGCTCCTTAAAACTCAGCAACGCGAGGAAGTCAGGATGTAAAGGCCGCGCCGTCATGAAACTTTCCTGCCTTAATGATGGTCGCCCGAGGCAGCGCCGTCCGGGCGGTGATAGATCTCTGCTCCGGCGGCTTTGAATTCGGCGGCTTTTTCGCTCATGCCGACGGCGAGGGCTTTTTCGGCTTCGACGCCCTGCTTTTCGGCGTATTCGCGGACGTCTTGGGTTATTTTCATCGAGCAGAAATGCGGTCCGCACATTGAGCAGAAGTGGGCGAGTTTTGCGCCTTCTGCCGGGAGCGTTTCGTCGTGGAATTCTTTGGCCTTTTCGGGGTCGAGGCCGAGGTTGAATTGGTCTTCCCAACGGAACTCGAATCGGGCTTTTGACAGAGCGTTGTCGCGATACTGAGCGCCGGGATGGCCTTTGGCGAGGTCGGCGGCGTGAGCGGCAAGTTTGTACGTGATCACGCCTTCTTTGACGTCCTGTTTATTGGGCAGACCGAGGTGCTCTTTGGGCGTGACGTAGCAAAGCATCGCGGTGCCGAACCACCCGATCATCGCGGCTCCGATGCCGCTCGTGATGTGGTCGTAGCCGGGAGCGATGTCGGTCGTCAGCGGGCCGAGCGTGTAGAACGGAGCCTCGCCGCAGACCTCGAGCTGCTTGTCCATATTCTCTTTGATCAGGTGCATCGGCACGTGGCCGGGGCCTTCGATCATAGTCTGGCAATCCATTTCCCAAGCGATCTTGGTAAGTTCGCCAAGCGTGTCGAGTTCGGCGAATTGGGCTTCATCATTCGCATCCGCGATCGAGCCGGGACGCAGGCCGTCACCCAAACTAAAAGAAACGTCGTACGTCCGCATGATCTCGCAGATCTCGCGGAAACGCGTGTAGAGAAAACTTTCCTCGTGATGGGCAAGGCACCATTTCGCCATGATCGAACCGCCGCGGCTGACGATGCCGGTCGTGCGTTTTGCGGTCAGCGGAATATACGGCAGCCGGACGCCGGCGTGAATGGTGAAATAATCGACGCCCTGCTCGGCCTGCTCGATCAGCGTGTCGCGGTAAATTTTCCACGTCAGTTCCTCGGCCTTGCCGTTCACTTTTTCGAGAGCCTGATAGATCGGCACGGTGCCGATGGGCACGGGCGAATTGCGAATGATCCATTCGCGTGTCTCGTGGATATTCTTGCCGGTCGAAAGGTCCATCACGGTATCGGCACCCCACAGCGTCGCCCAACGCATCTTCTCGACCTCTTCCTCGATCGACGACGCAACCGCACTGTTTCCAATATTTGCGTTTATCTTTACAAGGAAATTGCGGCCGATGATCATCGGTTCGCTCTCGGGGTGATTGATGTTGTTCGGGATGATAGCACGGCCGCGTGCGACCTCGTCGCGGACGAATTCGGGGGTGACGAATTCAGGTATCGCGGCGCCGAATGATTCGCCGCGGTGCTGGTGATTCAGCGACGAGCGGTCGCTGCGTTCTGAGCGGGCCAGCAGCCCGCGGTCCGACGAGCGGCCGAGATTTTCGCGCATCGCGACGAACTCCATCTCCGGCGTGATGATGCCGCGGCGAGCGTAGTGCATTTGGGTGACGCAATGGCCGGGCTTTGCACGGAGAACCGTTCCCGCATCACGCGTAAACGCGTCACTCTGAACATCACGCATAAACGCGTTAATTTGAACTTCTTCGACGTCGCCGCGGGCAATGATCCAATCGCGGCGGTGCGGCGGCAGGCCGTAACGGACGTCGCCTTTGAACTGCGGATCGGTCCACGGGCCGCTTGTGTCGTAAACGCGTACGGGCTCGTTCTCGACCAGCGTGCCGTCCATCTCACGCGAGGGCGACAGCGATATCTCGCGAAACGGCACCCGCAGGCCATTGCTTTCTGTGTAAATTTTCTTTGAGGCCGGCAGATGTGTTTGTCCATTATTGGCGTCAGAAACCCGGTCGCTATCGCTCCCGGTTCTGACCTCTGACCTCTGACTGCTGACCTCTGACTTCTGACCTCTGACTTCTGACTTCTGACCTCTGACTTCTGACTTCTCTTCCATTGTTTTTCTCCCTTCGTCGGTATTATCCGCATCAGGTTTTTAGGGTAATGCCCGTGCGTCGGGCAACTCTCAGCTTTTGCTCCCCTGAAAACTTTTGCTTAGGCTTCCATCTTACGCTTTTCGCACAGCGGCGGGCAATTTCGGCAACCGAAAGCGTGCCGCGGTGCGTCAAAGCCTGTACTATGGAAACTATGCGAGCGATCTTATTTATGGCGTTGTTGCCGTTTGCGGTGCTTTTCGGCTGCTCTAACGCGGCGCCGACCGGCGGCATGCTTTGATACGATCGGCCGCGGCCGCGGCTCGCATTCCTGCCTCAGTTGCATTCACACATTTTTTCACTTTTTTTGACGGATTTCCCCGCCTATCCCTGCGTTAGTTAATGAAGGGCAAATTTCGGCTTTCCGAAGCATTTGAAGTCGGTAGACCGTCATTCAGCCTGATCATGCTGGAAATAAAGAGTTGGGAACCGGGCCAATGATCTGCCCGCGATCCAAAGACAGGAGGAGTTATTTTCTCGGAAGCTCACTGAGAATGGGGAGATACCATGACCGGAAGAAAATTTATCGCGATACAGTTCATTCTTGCCGTTTCGATCTTTGCAGGCACGATATCGGCTCAGACGACGGAGTTCGCCTATCAGGGCCGGCTGCTGGATGCGGGCCTGCCGCCGACGGCCGTTTATGACATTCAATTCACGCTTTGGGATTCGCTGGTTTCGGGGACACAGCTTGGCCCGATCGAGACCAAGACGGGAGTTTCGGTAACGGCCGGCGTATTCACGGTCAGGCTGGATTTCGGCGCTCAGTTCACGGGGCCTGCACGCTTTCTGCAGATCGAGGTCCGCCCTGCGGGGCCCGGACCTTTCACGCTGCTCGCACCTCGGCAGCCGATCACGTCGGGGCCGTATGCGATAAGAAGCTTGAATTCAGCGGAGGCTGATTCGCTGTCGGCGGCTTGTGTCGGTTGCGTAACGGCCTCGCAGATAGGCGGCGTGAACGGCAGCACGGTTTCCGGCACAATCCCGGTAGCCTCGGTGCCGGCGGGCAGTGCCGACTACATACAGAACACCGCCTCACTGCAGCCTTCGAGTAATTTCAATATCTCCGGAACAGGAACCGCGAACGTCTTCAACGCCGCGACGCAATATGACATCCTCGGCAGCCGAGTGTTGGGCGTAACAGGCACAGCGAATGTGTTCGCCGGTGTAGGTGCCGGGCAAAATAACACGTCGGGCTTTAATAACTCGTTCTTTGGCCGTGATGCCGGCCGGCTCAATACTGCAGGAGGAGGCAATGCTTTCTTCGGAGCATTCGCAGGATCCTCGAACACGACGGGCGGCAGCAACTCGTTCGTCGGATCGAGCGCAGGCTCCGCGAACACGACCGGCGGGAGCAATGCTTTCTTCGGCGCGAGCGCAGGCGCCCTGAACACGACGGGCAGCATCAACGCATTTTTCGGCTCGCAAGCGGGTCAATCGAACACCAGCGGCGCGGGAAACTCGTTTTTCGGCGGTTTAGCAGGCTTTGGGAACACGACCGGTTCCAGCAACGCATTTTTCGGGATGCAAGCAGGTTTCGCAAACTCGACCGGCTTTAATAACTCGTTCTTTGGTCGTGATGCCGGCCTGCTCAACACGTCCGGAGCGAGCAACTCTTTTTTTGGTCACAGTTCCGGCAACTCTAACTCTACAGGCGGCAACAACGCTTTCTTCGGATCGAGCTCAGGCTCTTCGAACACATCGGGATCCAATAACTCGGTGTTTGGCTCGTTTGCCGGTCTTAACAACTCAACCGGCAATGATAACTCGTTCTTCGGCGCTGCGGCGGGTCGCGACAACACGATCGGCTTTGATAACTCATTCTTCGGCCGCTTCACGGGACTCAACAACACGACGGGTGAGGAAAACTCTTTCTTCGGCCGTTCTGCAGGCCAAAGCAATACGTCCGGCAATTTCAACTCGGTATTCGGCTCCTACGCGGGCCTGTCCAACTCAACCGGAAGTTTCAACTCGTTTTTCGGCAAAGATGCAGGACGGGTCAACACGACCGGCAATAACAACTCGTTCTTCGGCAATTCGGCCGGTCAGAGCAATACGGTCGGTGAATCGAATGCGTTCTTTGGCCGTGCTGCCGGTGCTTCGAACACGGGAGGAGGATCAAATTCGTTCATAGGCAACATTGCCGGCTTTGGCAATACGACCGGGGCGAACAACGTCTTCACAGGTGCCAGCGCAGGCCTCTCAAATACGACAGGCAGCAACAACACTGCCGTTGGCTCCGGAGCGAATGTCAGCGCGGGCAATCTCACCTTTGCAACGGCGATCGGTTCACAGGCCGTAGTCACATCAAGCAATCAAATACAGATCGGACGTAACGGCTCTGACACGGTCAGGATCGGTTCGCTGGCGGCCGCGACGGCGACACAGTTGTGCATAAACGCTTCTAACGTGTTGGCGGCGTGTTCATCGAGTGCCAGATACAAAGAGAACATACGGCCATTCCTTGCAGGACTGGATCTGATCACGAACCTTCGGCCCGTTAGTTACGATTGGATCGATGGCCAGGCGGCCGACCTCGGCCTAATAGCCGAAGAGGTCGAAAAGGTCGAGCCGCTGCTGGTAACCTACGATCAAAAAGGCGAGATCCAGGGTGTGAAATACGACCAGATCAGCATCGCCCTTATCAATGCCGTAAAAGAACAGCAAGAATTGATCAGCGATCAGCGGTCTGCGATCCGCGCGCTGCAGCAACAGGCAAAGGAACAGAATTCAAAGATCGCCGACCAACAGAGGCAGATCGAACTCTTGAAAAGGCTCGTGTGTGCTCAGAGTCCTTCGGGTGACGCATGTAAGGAGGAAAAATGAGACCAAGAGTAAGAAGTGGAAATAAAAGACGTCAAGTCACGGTTTGCTGTCTGCTGATGGCGGTCATGTCTATTTTCGTCGCTGCGTTCAATATCGCGGCACAGACCGGCGGGCCGTACGATCTGACGCATTCGGTAATAGCGACGGGCGGCGGCTCGAATTCGGCAGGCGGTATGTTCAGCGTCAGCGGAACCGCAGGACAGGCTGCCGCCGGGACATCGTCGGGCGGGACTCCATTCGATATTCACGGCGGTTTCTGGTTCCAGAACCTTGCTCCGACCGCTGCCGCCGTTTCTATAACGGGCCGAGTAACGACCGCCGAAGGCCGCGGGATCAGAGGCGTTCGGCTGATGCTGTCGGCTCCCGACGGCTCGCGTATGAGCACCATGACGTCAACATTCGGATATTACGCTTTTTCCGGCGTCCCCGTCGGTCATAGCTATGTCCTGGAAATATCGTCGCAACGCTTCACTTTTGCAAACCCCACACGCGTCTTCAGCCTGCAGGACCAACTGACAGATATGGACTTTACGGCACTTCCCTGATGACATGCGGGCAGCCGTGGGTCGGGCCGCCTGATATTACAAAACTAAATGCCGAGTGTGCTTTTCTATAGCTGCTCGGCCTTCTTTACAGACACTGCGGCAAACCGTTCCGGCAACCGAAAGCGTGCCGCGGTGCGTCAAAGCCTGTACTATGGAAACTATGCGAGCGATCTTATTTATGGCGTTGTTGCCGTTTGCGGTGCTTTTCGGCTGCTCCAATGCGGCGCCGACCGGCGGCATCGAGAACACGGAATTTCAGACCGCCGACGGTGTACGGTTCAAGACAGAGACCGTCGCCGAAGGCCTCGAAGTGCCGTGGGCCTTTGCGTGGCTGCCGAACGGCGACATGCTTTTCACAGAACGCCCCGGCCGCGTCCGCTTGATCGAAGGCGGCAAGCTGCGCACCGAGCCCGTTTTCACGGTGCCTGACGTCGAGCCTTCGAGCGAAAGCGGGCTGATGGACGTGTCGCTGCATCCGGATTTTGCGAGAAACTCGTTCGTATATCTCGCCTACGCCTATCGCGAGGACGGAAAACAGGTGAAGATAGTCCGCTACAAATTTGCGGACAAAAAGCTGACCGAGCCCACCATCATCATCGAGAAAATTCCCGCCGCACCGAACCACGCCGGCACGCGTGCGCGCTTCGGGCCGGACGGAAAGCTGTACGTTACGACCGGCGACGCGACGGACTGGAACCTGTCGCAGGACAATATGTCGCTGGCGGGCAAGACGCTGCGTCTGAACGACGACGGCTCGGTGCCGAAAGATAATCCTTTCGTCGGCAAAACGGGCTATCGGCCGGAAATCTGGTCAACCGGCCACCGAAATGCACAAGGCCTGGCGTGGCAGCCGGGCTCGAGGCTGATGTTCCAGACCGAACACGGGCCGAGCCATTTCGAAGGCCGCGGCGGCGGTGCGGACGAGGTGAACATCGTCGAAGCGGGCAAAAATTACGGCTGGCCGACCATCTACGGCAACCGCACGAAAGAAGGAATGGAACCTCCGCTGGTCGAATACACGCCGGCATGCGCACCGGCGAGCGGTGCGTTCTACGACGGAGATAAATTCCCGATCTGGAAAGGCAATTTCTTTCTCGGCTGTCTCCGAGGCGCAAAGATCATCCGCATCGTAATGGACGGCCGCAAGGTCGTTCGTCAGGAAGACCTGCTCGCCGGCAACGTGGGCCGCGTTCGCGAGGTCGCCGCAGGGCCGGACGGCTATCTGTATTTCTCAACGTCGAACCGCGACGGCCGCGGCACGCCCGACAAGACCGACGACCGCATAATGAGGTTAGTTACGATTCCAGCGCCGTCTTCGCCGCGATGAGTTCTTCGCGTTGGGCGTCGGTTATCTCGGGATAGTGCAGGTTCATTGATTCGAGCCTATTCACTATGACCTCTGAGATTGCGAGCCGCGTGTACCATTTCTTGTCGGCGGGGATGATATACCACGGTGCGGCGTCGGTCGAAGTCGCTGAGATGGCCTCTTCGTAAGCACGCATATAATCGTTCCAATAGCTGCGTTCGCGGACGTCGCCGATGGAGAACTTCCAATTCTTTTCAGGCTCTGCGATACGCTCGAGGAAGCGCTTTTTCTGCTCTTCGCGTGATACGTTCAGGAAAAATTTGATGATGTGGGTTCCGTTCTCGGCAAGGTGCTGTTCCCAATCGCGTATGTGGTTGAAACGCTTATTCCAGATGTCGGGATCGTTCTTGATCTCGGGCGGCAGCTGCTGGCCCTGCAATATTTCGGGGTGCACTCGGACAACCAGCACTTCTTCGTAATGCGAGCGGTTGAAGATGCCGATCTTCCCGCGTTCGGGCAGAGCCTTTTGATGACGCCACAGATAATCGTGATCGCGCTCTTCGGCAGAAGGCGCCTTGAACGACGCGACCGAAACGCCCTGCGGATTGACGCCGCTCATCACGTGTTTTATCGCGCCGTCCTTGCCGGCGGCGTCCATCGCCTGAAAGACGATCAGCAGCGAATAGATATCCTGTGCATACAGCATATCCTGCAGCTCGGTCATCCGCTCGATGTTGTTTTGCAGAGCCTCGAGCGCGTCGTCCTTGTCCTTCAGCCCGTCCGAGAACGCCGGATCGTGGTCCTTTAGGTTAAGTTTCGTGCCTTCTTTTACGCGAAATTGATCTGTATTCATATGTTTAAGATAATCGGCGGACCGCAAGGCGCATCTCTTCCAAGAACTTGCGGTCGTAGTCCGACAATACCACCTTTTGCGATTCCATTTCTTCCATCAGCGAAAGGGCTTTTCTGTAGCCTGCGAGTGCGGACGCCTTTTCCGCCGGCGACCTCTCGCGTATCTTCGCTATCTCTGAATACACGGTCGCCAGGTTGTTCCGCGTGCGTTTGTCGCGAGGATATTCGGCGGCGACGGCGGTGTACATCTCGACGGCCTCGTTGAAACTATTGAGAGCTGCTGCCGTGTCGCCGCGATTCTTTCGCGCTTCGCCTAGCCGCGTCAGCGATGCGGCAAGGTCGGCGCGCAGGCGTCCATTGCGCGTTTCAGTTTCAATGATGCCGCGGTAAATGCGGCTTGATTCTTCGAGATGCCGCAGTGCCTCGTCCGTCCTTCCGATGTCGTTCGCGGCCTGGCCGAGGTGCGAGAGCGTTTTGGCGAGACGCTGACGCGCACGCAGATCCGATGGGTCCGATTCCGATGAACGGCGGGCTATCTCTTCCGCCTTTTTTTGAAACGCGTAGAATTTGTCGTTATTTATCTCTTCGTTGATGTTGCCGGCGAGCCAATAGATCAGCCATCTGTTCTCGATCGCGTCCGTGTTGGCCTCGCCATTTTTTTCCGCGATGTCGATCGCCTTTTGCATCTCCGCCTCGGCCTCAGGCTGGCGCGATTCCCACGAGAGCGAATACGCACGCTGGGCGTAGCAGCTTGCCAATAGACGGTCACGCGCCGGCGACGCGGGAACATCCGTCAAAATGGCGATGGCGTTGTCATAGAGCGGTATCGCGTTGCCGTAGCTGCTCAGGCTGGTCTGGCCGACGCCGGCGTCGAAATTAAGTTGCGCGAGTGCGACGCTGAGATCCGCATCTTCGGGCCGCTGAGTTCTGAGGCCGCTTAGTATCTCGATCGCACGCTGCAGATGCTCTTGTTCGGCGACGTAGTCGTTCGCTTCGCCAAGGACGCGTCCGAGAGCCCGATGGGTCGCCGCAAGTTTACGCCGCGAATCTGCATCATTGACGCCCGCCGCATCAAGGTCCAGTCGTATCCGCAATGCCTTTTCGTAGCTCGCGACGGCATCGTTCAGCATCACGAAATTCGGGTTTGCGGGATTGCCCTGCAGGTCGCCGACCTTTTCATATGCGGCGGCCAGCTCAGCCTGCAGCAGCAGATCGTTCTGTGCCTCGGCGGCCAGATTGTCCAGATACTCGACCGCACGACGCAGCATCAGCTCGCGTGCGGCAAGCGAGCCCTGCAGGCGCTCTATCTTTGGCGCGATCTCGAACAGCAGCGAATTCGAAAGCTGCCGCAGATCGTTGAAACGTGCCTCGGCACGGTCGCGTTCCTTTCGCGTCTCGTTGAACTGCCACGCCGTCGCCGCAAGGCCCGCGATCAGCGACAGCAGTACGACGCCCGCAGCGGCGACGGCAACACGATTTCGCCTTATGAACTTGCCGGCACGATACGTGAACGTATTCGGCCTGGCAGTTACCGGTTCGCCCGCCAGATATCGTTCGATGTCGCGTGCGAGGTCCTCGACCGAGCCGTAACGCATCAAAGGCTCTTTCTGCAGTGCTTTCAGGACGATGTTGTCCAGATCGCGGTCGAGGCTGAGGCCCGAAGTATCCGCCGCGACCCGTGCTGTTTCGCTTGGCCTCGGCGGATCGGAATCGGTGATCGTGCGGATCATCTCGTCGAGGCTGCGGCCCTCGAAACTGAAAGGCTTGCGGCCTGTCAGAAGCTCATAAAGAACCACACCGAGCGAGTAAACGTCGCTCAGCGTTGTAACATTCCTGCCCAAAAACTGTTCGGGCGACGCATAGCTCGGCGTGAACGCCCGAAAGCCCGTCTGCGTCGCGCTCGCGTCCATCTCAAAGGCTTTCGCTAAACCGAAATCGAGCAGTTTCGGTTCGCCGTCAGCCGTGACGAGGATATTTGACGGTTTTATGTCGCGATGGACGATAAGATTTCTGTGCGCGAATGCGACCGCCGAACAGACCTTCAGAAACAGCCGCAGGCGTTCGTCGACGGTTAGCTTTTCAGCCGCAGCGAATTCCGTCAGCGGCCGGCCGTCGATATATTCCATCGCCAGATACGGCTCGCCGCGGCCGCTGACGCCGCCGTCCAGCAGCATCGCGATGTTCGGATGATGCAGATCGGCAAGTATCTGGCGTTCGCGGCGAAACTGCGATACGACCTCGCTGCCCGCGATCGACTGGCGTACGATCTTCAACGCAGCCTGCATCTCGAGCTGGCCGTCGATACGCTCGGCGAGAAAAACGCTGCCCATGCCGCCGCTGCCGATCTCGCGAATGATGCGGTAGTTGCCAAAGGTCTGACCCTCAAAATTTGCCGTGCCTGTGCGAAGGCCGGCCTCCAAATCAAGCGCGTTGGATTCGATGATGTTGCCCGTCTCATCCGCCGAAGCAAGGAGCGATCTGACCTCCGCGATCAGGCTGTCGTCGCCATTTACGGACGAGCGCAGGAAGTCTTCGCGGGCGTCGGCGGGGAGTTCCGCCGCCTCGGCAAAAAGCTTCTTGATCAGTTCCCACTTTGAATCTGACATTACGTGCGATGGTTCACGTCGATTTTAGGCGAAATTCGCTGAAAATTGCGAGTAACATTTTCGCCGCCGTGAAAAATTCGTTTCGGTTTGCCGAAAATGTTACGATTTTTATTTGCCGAGAGGTGAGTAATGAATATCGGTATCACAGTTTATCCGACATACGGCGGCAGCGGCATCGTCGGTTCTGAGCTCGGCCGCGACCTGGCCGAACGCGGGCATAATGTGCATTTTATCTCGTCGGTGCTGCCGACGCGTGTGACGGAACTGAACGAGCGTGTGCAGTTTCACGAGGTCGAAATGATGTCGTACGCGCTTTTCGAGCATCAGCCCTACGACCTCGCTCTGGCAACCAAAATGGCAACGGTCGCGCGAGCGGAAAAGCTCGATCTGCTGCACGTCCATTACGCGATACCGCATTCGATATCGGCGATATTGGCACGAGAATCGATCAAACAGAAAATGTACGTTCCCGTCATCACGACGCTGCACGGCACGGACATCACGCTGGTCGGCGCCGACCGCAGCTATCTGCCGATCACGCGTTACGGGCTGCAGCAATCGGACGGCGTGACGGCCGTTTCAAAGTTCCTGAAACAGGCGACCATCGAGACCTTTGATTTCGATGATATCGAGGTCATACCGAATTTCATCTGTCCGCTGCACTACACGCGGACGCCCGATTCGCCGCTGAAAGGCGAGCTTGCACCGAACGGCGAACGGCTGCTCGTACACGTGTCGAATTTCCGTGCGGTCAAGCGTCCCGCGGACTGCGTCGAGATAATGGCGGGCGTAAAGGCGGCCGGCAAAGCGGCGCGGCTGATCTTCGTGGGTGACGGGCCCGAGCTTTCGGCGGTCCGTTATCGCGCGGAACAGATGGGCATCAAGGGCGACGTCACTTTCGTCGGCAAACAGGCGAATATTGCAGATTATCTGGGCATCGCGGACGTATTTTTGCTGCCGTCGGAACTCGAATCTTTCGGCCTCGCGGCGCTCGAAGCACAAGCGTGCGAAGTGCCCGTCGTCGCGACGCGCATCGGCGGTATTCCCGAGGTCGTCGGCGACGGCGAGACGGGATTCCTCAGCGATGTCGGCGACGTGACAAAGATGACCGCCGACACGCTGCGTCTGCTCGGCGACGAGGAAATGCGGCGAAATTTCGGCGAACGCGGCCGCCGCAACGCCGTCGAACGTTATTCCACCGAAAAGATAATTCCGCAATACATTGCGTTTTACGAACGCGTAGTCAAAAAGGCAAAGGCCGCCGCCGCTGCATGACCGTATGCTGAAACGCTACATGCACGGCCGAGAGCGGCATTTCGCGATGTTGAACGACAACCGCGTGGTGCGCCCTTTCGGCTGGGGCACGGAATTCGTGATCGGCGAGACCGAGCCCGGCAGCGAGGCCGCCGAATTGAAACGCCTTTCCGCAGATTGGATCGATCGCAGCGAAGAGTATTTTGCACTTCCCGCTGACGGCATCGAATACTCGGAAAGCGATGCCGTCATTCGATGGCAAAGCGCCGTCGAAACGCCCGACGCCGAGAACAACACCGCGATAGCACGCTATTTCCCCGCCAATAAGAACAAACGCTCAGCCGTCGTCATCCTGCCGCATTGGAACGCAAAAGCCGGAACGTATTTCGACCTTGCGAAGCTTTTCGCACGGCTCGGCGTGTCGGCTTTTCGGCTGACGATGCCCTATCACGAAGAGCGTATGCCGCCCGATCTGGAACGCGCCGATCATCTGGTCGCACCGAATATCGGCCGCACGCTGCAGAGCGTCCGGCAGGCCGTGCTCGACACGCGTGCCGCCGTTAAATGGCTGAAAACACAGGGCTACGAACGCGTCGGCATCGTCGGCACCAGCATCGGCTCATGCACCGGATTTCTGGCGTTCGTCCACGACATGGACATCGAGGCGGGCGTTTTCAATCACGTTTCGGGCTATTTTTCGGACGTCGTCTGGCACGGGCTTTCGACGTATCACGTCAAAGAATCGCTGGAAGAACACGTATCTCTGGAAGAGCTTCGCGATATGTGGCGGCCGATATCGCCGCTCACATATATGCCGAAACTTGCCGCACAGCCACACCGTCCGCAGCGTTATATCTATACGCGCTACGACCTCACTTTTCCGCTCGACCTCTCGCTCGAGACGATGGCCGCACTCCGCCGCAACGGCATCAAACACTCCGAAACCGTGCTGCCCTGCGGCCACTACACACTCGGCGAAAAACCGTGGGTCTATATCGACGGATATAAGATCGTGTCGTTTTTGAGGAAGCATTTGAAGTAGCCTCAAGAGGAAAGCGAAGAAAGGTAAATTGGTGCTAAAATCGTCACGACCTAGATGGCAGGGATTTCGGCAAATTACAGGACTACGATCGACGAGGCAGTTGAGCGGCTTATTTCGCGTGCGGAAGATGCGCGCGGGCTTTCGGGCGGTGATATCGCGGGGCGTGTCGAGGCTTCGCTGGAAAAGTATCTTTTCAAAGATGACGCGAACGCCGGAAATACTGAAATAAAAGCATTTATCGACGAGATCCGAGCCGACGACCTGTGTCTGGTGATCGCCTGTGAACGGGGGGACGAGGCGGCGTGGGAAGCTCTCGTAAAAGAATTCGACCCGACGGTGAAAAGTGCGGCTCGCAAGGCCGCGTCGAACGCCGAGGACGCCGAAGACCTTGCATCGTCGATCTGGGCGGAGCTTTACGGGCTGCGGACCGACGCCGACGGCAACAAGAAGAGCAAGCTGGCGTATTACTCCGGCCGCGGCAGCTTGGGCGGCTGGCTGCGTGCGGTCACGGCGCAGCTTGCGGTGGACGGCTTTCGAAAACAGGCGAAATACGTCCAGATCGAGGAAGACCGTGAATTCGAGAACCTGGCGAACGAGGCCGCAGGCGACGGCGAGCTGATCGCTCACGATCCGAGCCCCGAAGAGCTGCTGACGGACCGGCGGACAGCGGCGGACGTTACCGAAGCACTCGCACAGACGGTCGCCGAACTCGACGCCGAAGACCGCCTGATAATGAAGCTCTACTATTTCGACGAGCTGAAGCTGAAACAGATCGCCGACACGTTCGGCTATCACGAGGCGACCGCCAGCCGAAAACTCGCCCGAATTCAGTCCGAGATACGCAAAGGCGTCGAACGAACGCTCAAAAACAAGCACGGCTGGACCGAGAACGAAGTGAAAAAGTATCTGAGCGAGACGGCCGAAGGCCTCGGCGTCAGCCTTGAAACGATGTTCGCGGCGATCACGCTCGCCGTGCTGCTGCAAGAGATCTGGCTGTAGCGCGTTCTTAGAATAGGCCGGGAGATTGGCCACAGAGAGCACAGAGAACACGGAGGGAAAAGGCAGAAGACAGAAGGCAGTAGTCAATAGGAAAGGGAAACTTAAGAAATCAATTTATCTCTGTGTCCTCTGTGAGCTCTGTGGCTAACAATTGAAATGGAACCGTTATTCGACAAAGACATTGATGCTATCCTGCGAGGCTCGCGGGGCAGCATTAATGCGCCGACGCCGGCTGCCGCACATGCGGACGCCGACGTTGTTGCGGCGTTTGTCGAAAACGCGCTTCCGGAAAAGACGCGGCTGATGTACACCGCGCATTTTGCCGATTGCGATGACTGCCGGCAAAAGCTCGCTCTCGCCGTCAGTTTACGTGCGCCTGAGGACGCAGCCGACCCACTGCCTGCGGCAGTGCCGGCCGCCGTGTCGAAATTGCCGTGGTACAGCGGATTGCTGCGGTCGCCGGGATTTGCGGCGGCGTTCGGCGTGCTGCTGCTGGCGTTCGCGGTCGGGCTCGGATATTTGGTTTTGCAGACGCGGCAGGCCGAATCGGATTCCACGATCTCAAGGAACATTGAACAGGAATCTGCGGCAAACGCCGCAGCCCCGGCAGCCAACATCGCTCCCGCTCCTGAAGAACAGAAGGCGGCAAATGCCGAGACGGCTGCTGCGCCGTCGAACATGATCGCGGCTAACACGTCGGGATCGGGCCGCATGCCGGGCGGTTCAGGTTCGGGCATCGGCGCGGGACAAGGAGCCGGCGTTGCTTCGGCTGACCGTGAACTTGACGCTGCTGCACCGCCGCCGCCGTCCGTGATGTCGGCTCCCGCAATGCCTGCTGCAGCGGCTCCCGTTGCTGATGACGCGAAAGTTGCGGAAGTGGTGAGTGAAGAAGCGAAAGATCGCGAATTGGCAAAGCGAAAGGCAACTGAAGACCGCCTGGAACGCCGCGATCTGCCGCCGGCTGCAGCGAAATCAGGCCCGACCCGTTCCGGACCGGCACAGATGCAGTCGAACCAAGTTCAGCTCGACGGCCAGGCAAACCGCTCACGCGAACAGCGTTCAGCAGGCGGCCGCACGTTCGAGAACGTGAACGGCGTCTGGACAGACACCGCGTATCGCGGCCAGGCGACCTCGAACGTCCGACGCGGCAGCGAAGATTACAAAAAGCTCGACAGCGGACTTCGCACAATAGCCGAACGCATTTCCGGCACGCTCATCGTCATCTGGAAAGACAAGGCGTATCGAATTCAGTAGCTCAGATCATTTATAGAGTCTTTCGACCTCTAATTTGCCGTCCGCTCCTGCCCACGCCCGATCGAACTCACGCTGCACGAACCTCGCAGACGACGTCTTTCCTTGCTTTCGCAGTGCCTCTGCCAAGCCGAAAAGCGCACGGCCGCTTCGCGGACTGCGTTCGATCTCATCACGATAGACCTTTTCCGCATCTGCATATTGTCCGTCCCTTAGCAGAGCGCGTCCCAGCCATTCACGAACCGGAAGGTCCCAGTCCGGCGGCTCCGCATAATTGATCTTTCCCTCCAGTTCAAGGGCTGAACGCAGCAGGCCGATCGCTTTTTTGCGGTCGCCTTTCGATTCAGCGATCTGTCCGCTGAGCAGATCGTCGGCGACCTTCAGAACGGAGCTGACCGAATTGGTGAACAACGCAGCTTCTGCGGGTATCTTTGCCGCCGTCTCGCGCATTGCGGCAAGCTCTTTATCTGCATCAGCCGCTCGTCCGGTCTCGGCGAAAGCCATGCCGCGGGCGAAATGCCAATGAGCGATCGTCGTGAGCATATGTGCGGCGGGCCGCGGGAACGCGAGCACCTCGTCCCATCTGTGGAACCGCACATCCACAATGATCGGATACGGCATGAACATCTCAAGAGCGGGCACGTCCTTCACATTCGGCCCGGCGTTTGCGGCGAGCTCGTTGGCAGTTTTTATCGCCGATGCGTAATTGCCGTTCCCCGCAAATGACGCGGCAAGCATATGTATGTTGTGGTTGTAATACATCAGCGGATACGCGCCGGAAGCACCGCTGCGTTCAATGAACTTTTTGTCGGCGATGATCGCCAACTGATTGCTCTTTACCGACGCCTCATAATCGCCGGTCCTGAGGTAAATATGCGACGGCATATGCACCAGATGCCCTGCGTTCGGCGCGAGGCCCATCAGGCGGTTCGCGGCCGCGGTGCCTCGTTCGGGCGTCGGGCTTGCCTCGATCGCGTGAATGTAATAATGATTGGCTCCGGTGTGGTTCGGATTGCGTCGCAGCACGCTTTCCAGCACGGCGACGATCTCAAGCGTTCCGGGTGCGGGCTTTCCGTCGAGCGTCCAAAGCTGCCACGGACGCAGGTTCATCATGCTCTCGGCGTACAACGTGGCTGCGTCGAGATCGTCAGGATAGTTCTTTGCCAGTTCCGCCATAGCCGCGGTATAGTCGTTCGCCAGTTTATTCTGATCCGCGTTGGGGTCAGGCGAATAGCGTTTTGACAAAGCCGCAATATACGCCTGCTCTGCCGGCGACGCTTTTGACGCCGCAGCTTGCGCCTTTTTCAGGTATTGATACGCGGCAGCGAACCGCTCGGGACCGGCCGGGTCGTTATAGTTCGCACCGAGGCCAAGCGCGATGCCCCAATACGCCATCGCCATGTCGGGGTCGAGTTCGGCCGCGTGTTTGAAGGACTCGACCGCTGCGTCGTGGTTGAACGCATACAGGTACGCCAGGCCCTGGTTGAAGTACTTCTGTGCCTCAGGGTTCTTCGTCGTCACCGGATGGTCAACATCGCCCAGCCCGCTGTCGAGCCAGATGGTCTTTTTGGTCGCAGCCGCTTTGGATGTGCCATGCCCGTGCTGGGCATACAGGAACGAAGCCGCGATCAAAATCATTGCTAATGCTTTCATGATCTTGCCTCCTTTAGTTGCAGTTTTTGCTTAACTTGCGCGTAATATATTCCACAACGCAATGAGAATCAAATGTTTTAGTCGTCTAATTTTTTCGGCCGCGGTTCTGACACTTGTCTTTTCAGCCGTTGCAGATGCTCAGGGAACTGCGTCGAAGCCCGATCCCGAGGTCGAAAAGATGGTCAAGGAAGTTTCGGCCAAAAATATCGAAGCATACGTCCGAAAGCTCGTATCATTCGGCACGCGGAACACGCTGTCGGAGCAGAACGACCCGACACGCGGCATCGGTGCGGCACGCGATTGGATCTATGAGGAATTCACGCGTATCAGCAACGCCTGCGGCGGCTGTCTGGACGTGCAGAAGCAGGCTTTCACACAGGAAAAGGCGGCTCGAATTCCCGAACCGACCGTGCTGACGAACGTTTTTGCGATACTGAAAGGCACGACATCGCCTGACAGAATTTACGTTGTCTCGGGCCATTACGATTCTATGTGTACCTCGCCGACGGACGCGAAATGCGACGCTCCTGGAGCTAACGACGACGCTTCGGGAACGGCAGTTTCGCTGGAACTGGCACGCGTGATGTCGAAGCGAAAGTTCGACGCGACCATCATCTTTATGGCGGTGCCGGGCGAGGAACAGGGGCTGCTCGGTGCCGCGTATTACGCGGAACAGGCAAAGCAGGCGAACATGAACATCGAGGCGATGTTCACAAATGACATCGTCGGCGGCGTGCTGACGAAAAAGGATTCGCCGCATCGTAAACGCGTCCGCGTTTTCAGCGAGGGCGTGCCGTCGAATGAAACTCCGGCCGAGGCGAACACCCGACGCAGCGTCGGCGGCGAGAACGACTCATCGTCGCGGCAGCTTGCGCGTTATATCAAGGAACAAGCCGAGCGTTATCTAAAGGAATTCAGCGTTTGGATGATCTATCGGCGCGACCGTTACGGTCGCGGCGGCGACCACATACCGTTCCTCGAACGCGGTTTCGCGGCGGTGCGTTTCACCGAGCCCGACGAAGATTACACGCATCAGCATCAGAACGTCCGCACCGAGAACGGCATCAATTACGGCGACACGCCGGACCTCGTTGACTATGAATACAACGCCAACGTCGCCCGCGTGAACCTGATCGCCCTGGCAAGCCTGGCAAACGCTCCGGCAAAGCCGCGAGGCGTCGGCATAGTTACGGGCCGGCTGACCAATGACACGGACCTGAAATGGGACGCGAATTCGGAATCCGACCTTGCGGGCTACGAGATCGTCTGGCGCGACACGACCTCGCCGGTCTGGACCAACTCGCAGTTCGTCGGCAATGTGACGTCGTACACGGTGAAGAATATGTCCAAGGACAATTACTTTTTCGGCGTGCGTGCCGTGGACAAGGCCGGCAACAAGAGTCCTGTGGTTTACCCGAGGCCGGTGCGTTGACCCGCGCTTAATTTGCCCCGAAAAAGGTTCGTTTTCGCTGCTGAAATGTGTTACAAAGTAATTTTATGCATTTTGGCCGCTCCTCCGTCTGAACTGCAGTAACAGGCAATCGATGAAAAAAGTTTTATTGGGTTTCGCAGCGGCCGCCATGGTGATCGGCGGCATATATTTTTCGTCGCCGTCCGAGGCGCAGGACAATTACGACATTTCGAGCTCGCCCGAGACGGTTTCGCAGAATATCGTCATCAGCCAGTTCTACGGCGGCGGCGGGCAAACAGGTGCCCAATTCACGCACGATTTCGTTGAGCTCTTCAATCGCGGCGAATCGCCCGTCAGCCTGGCGGGATGGTCGGTACAATATGCATCTCAGAACGGCACGAACTGGCTGCCGGCATCGCCGCTGCCCAATGTCAGCCTTCAGCCCGGACAATATTTCCTGATCCAATTCGCGTCAAACGGAGCCATCGGTTCCCCACTGCCGACGCCTGATTTCATTGCGCCTGTTCTTGATCCTGAGGGCTTCATACCGAACCTCTCCGCGACGACGGGAAAGCTGGCTTTGGTAAACAACTCGACACGACTTCCGGCAAACCCCTGTCCCTCAGAAAGCTCGATCATCGACCTTGTCGGTTATGGGCCGAATGTTTCATGTTTTGAGGGCCAGCCGACGCCTGTGCTTTCGGTAACGACCGCAGGCCGCAGGAATAGCAACGGCTGCGCCGACACCGACAATAATTTAGTGGATTTTTCGATTGCGGCCCCGACACCGAGGAACACCGCTTCACCCGCAAATGCCTGCAATTTGGGCGGCACGCTGCAGGCCGCCGGGGCAGCCGACCCGTCGAACGTCGCACCCGGCAATCTGACGCTTCTCACCGTGACCGTGACACCGGCCACTGGCCCGCCGAGCACGGGAATAACCGTCAACGGGAATCTTTCCAACATCGGCGGTTCGAACCCGCAAATTTTTTTTGACGATGGGACGAACGGCGACGAAACAGCGGGCGACAATATCTTTTCTTTCATCGCAACGATCCCTGCAGGTTCACAGTCCGGCATTCGGAACATTCCGATCGCGGTTGCTGACGCCCAATCACGCACAGCGTCCACGAACATCACGCTGACCATAACAGCGCAGGCCGATCCGTCGTCGAATATGCTGCTCGGCAACCCGAGTAATGCGACGACCGACGTTAACAACCCGACGAATTATCTGCTGGTTAAATCGCAATGGGTCGCCTCATATCACCGCGACCGCGGCATTCCGAACTGGATCTCATGGCACCTGGATACGACTTGGCTCGGTTCGACGAATCGCCAGGACGATTACAGGCCGGACACTTCGCTGCCCGCCGGCTGGTATCAGGTGGTTCCGGCGGACTATTCGGGATCCGGCTTCGACCGCGGCCATCATTGCCCGTCGGGCGACCGGACAAAGACAGTTGCGGACAATTCCGCGACGTTCTTCATGACAAACATGATGCCGCAGGCGCCGGCGAACAATCAGGGGCCGTGGGCACAGTTGGAGGAATATCTTCGGTCGCTGGTCAATTCCGGAAACGAGATCTATATCATCGCCGGCACGTACGGGACCGGCGGCACCGGCACGAACGGCGGCGTCACGAATACCATAGCCGCCGGCAAGGTAACTGTGCCGAACCGGACGTGGAAGATAGCGGTCGTGCTGCCGAACGGCAGCAACGATCTTGACCGAATAACGAAAACGACGCGTGTGATCGCCGTCGATATGCCGAATTCGCAAAGCATCGGCCTGAGTACGCCGTGGCGCAATTTCCGTACGACCGCGCGGCAGATCGAGGCGAGGACAGGCCACACATTCTTTACGAATGTAAGGCCGAACATTCGCCGCGTTCTAAAATTGAAGCTGGACAACCAGTAACGCCGGATCAGTGTCTTACCCGGACAGCGTTTCGACGCCCTGCGGCGTCTATTTATAAACGCCCCGCGCGCATCATCGCGGGTTTTTTGAAGGTAATTACGAGATGAGAATTTTTCGTTTGTATGTCGGCTCGGCTGTCGTTGTCGGGCTCGTTATCGCCGCCGCCTCTCTTTCGGCTTTTGCACAGCGCGAATATCCGATCCACGCCATTCAAGGCGAGAAGAACGTTTCGCCGTACGAACGGCAGATGGTAAAAACGACGGGCATTGTCACGGCCCGCGTGCGCAACGGATTTTTCATCCAATCGCCCGACGACAAAACGGACAACAACCCCGCGACCAGCGAAGGGCTTTTCATCTTTACCCGAACCGAGCCCCGCGGCGAGGCTGCGGTCGGCAATCTGGTCAGCGTAACGGGCCAGGTGACCGAATTTCGCCCCACTGCGGAGCCGATGTCGCTGCCCATCACGCAGATAGTGATGCAGCAGAACCGCGATCTGGTGCAGGTCCTTTCAAAAGAAAACCCGCTGCCGAAACCTATAGTGATCGGAGCCGGTGACATAAGTACCCGCACCATCGACGAACTTGAGAGATTCGAAGGCATGCGTGTGATGGTCGCGGAACTGACAGTCACGCAGCCGACCGGCGGCCGCATCGACAACATCAACAACCGAGCTACATCGAACGGCGTTTTTTACGGCATCGTGAAGGGAATGCCGAGGCCTTTCCGCGAGCCGGGATTCAATATCTACGATTTCATTCTGCTGCCGGAAAAGGAAAAGAACGATTTCCGAAAGAATTGGCCGAAGATGCCGATATTCAACTCGAACCCGCACGTATTGCGGATCGAGAGTATGGCACAGCTCGGCTCGCAGGCCATCGACGTACCGTCGCAGACCGAGTTGAAGAATCTGACGGGCGTGATGTATTACGCGTTCCGCTCCTACGCGATTTTGACCGACCCGGATTCCCGGCCCGCGGTTTCATCCACACTGAAGAGCTTTAAGATGCCGGCACCGACCGACACGCAGTTCTCGGTAGCGGCGATGAACGTGGAGAACCTGTTCGATGACGAGGACGATCCCGGAATAAACGAAGAGATCGTAACGGCCGAATCGTTCACCCAGCGTCTGCGAAAGATATCGGCCGGCGTGCGGCTGGTGATGAACATGCCGGACGTGATCGGCATGGTCGAGGTCGAAAATCAGGCGTCGCTGCAGCGGCTGGGCAACCGTATCAACGCGGACGCCGTAGCGGCAGGCGGCACCGATCCCAAGTATGAGGCGCATGTCGTTCGCGGCAACGACGGCCGCGGCATCAATGTCGGCTTTCTGGTTAAGACGTCGAAGATCAAGGTGCTCGAGGTAAAACAGTTCGGCAAGGACGAAAAATACACTTCCCCCGGCTCGCGTGAGCAGCGTCTGCTGAACGACCGGCCGCCGCTGATGCTGCGTGCGTCGTTCACGCCAAAAGGCTCTGAAACGCCGTTCGAATTCATCACGGTCGTTAACCACCTGAAATCATTCCTCGGCTACAACGACCCGAAACGGCAGGACGACGTCAGAATGAAGAAACGGCTGCAAGCCGAATTTCTCGCAAAATGGGTACAAGCGATGCAGACCGCAGATCCGAACGCGAAGATCATACTTGCCGGCGATTTCAACGCATATCAGTTCAATGACGGCATAGTGGACGTCATCGGCGCGATCAAAGGAACTCCCGCGCCAAGCGATCAGGTGATGAATCCCTCGCCCGACCTCGTCGATCCAGACATGGTGAACCTGGTCGATCTGATCGCCGCCGACCAGCGCTATTCATATCATTTCGACGGCAATGCGCAGGTTCTCGACCACATCATCGTCAGCCAATCGCTTCGGCCTTTCATTCACGGCTACGGCTACGCGCGGCTGAACGCGGATTTTCCTAAAGCCTATAGAAACGACAACGAGCGGCTGGAAAATTTCTCTGACCACGACCCCGCCATCGCGTATTTCAACACGACCCCGCGTGCGGCGAGGGCTCAATGAACTCCGCGTATTCCTCTGCGGCTCTCTGCGTTGAAACAGCACTGTAAAGTGATGTTTTGCTAAAACGCAGAGGCCGCGGAGGCGTTCGCAGAGAAGATCCGCTGCGGTTAACTTTCAAAAATTACCTGTGCGACGGCGTGTTCGGACGTGTGAGAGATCGAAAGATGAATTCGCGAGGCTCCCATTTCGCTGAAAAGCCGCTCGGCCTCGCCGCTGAGTGTTAGCGACGGTGCTCCGGCGGCGTCATTGACGACCTCGATATCCGTCCACGAAATTTTCCCTCGCCAGCCCGTTTTCAGTGCTTTTAGAAATGCTTCCTTTGCAGCATAGCGAGCCGCGTATGAGCTGTCCGCACCGGCGCCGCGGCTGTCGCAGTACGAACGCTCCGCATCGGTGAATACGCGTTCGCGAAAACGCGGCGTTCTGGCGAGCGTTTCGCGTATGCGATAGACTTCAACTATGTCGATGCCCGTTGAGATGATCATGGAACAGGGGTCAGCGGCCGGTGGCCAGTGGCCGGATGATGAAAGAACTTTAGCAGATTCGGGCTTTTGTTGGCGAGAACGCAGCGGCGTAAAGGTGCTTGTTTGTTTTCCGCTCGAAGCGGCGGGCTTTGCGAACGGCTTTTCGACGCGGCTCGGCGGCGTGTCGTCGATACCGGAAAACAGCTTGAATCTCGCGGGCTATAACGACGATTCGGAAGAGCTTATCGCCGAGAACAGGCGGCGTTTTTTGAACGTCGTCGGCAGCGAATTTCGGCTGGCGACCGTCTGGCAGGAACACGGCGACCGCATAAAACTTGTCGAAAGCGACGAAGATATTCCGGAAAACGACGACAAGGCAGACGCCGTCGCGTCGGCGATGGACGGCGTTCTGGCGGCGGTGAAAACGGCGGATTGCGTTCCAATTCTGATCGGTGACACGGCGACGCGGAGCTTTGCGGCAGTTCACGCAGGTTGGCGCGGAACCGCTCTGTCGATAGCGAAAAAGGCCGTCGAAACTCTGCAGCGGGAATTCGGAGCTCAGCCTAAAAATATGATCGCCGCGATCGGCCCCGCGGCGTGCGGGCGAAATTATGAGATCGGCGAGGACGTGATGACGGCGTTTCGCGAGGCTTTCGGTGACGATGTGATGCGGTATTTTTCGCCGACACGGCCAAGGCACGCGCTTGTCGATCTGCACGCGGTCAACCGCGATCAGCTTATCGCCGCAGGAATTCCGGATACAGCAATTTTCACGGCTCCGTACTGCACGATGGAGCGCGACGATATCTTCTTTTCTTATCGAAAGGACCGGCCTAAATACGGGAAAACGGGACGGCTGCTTTCCGTCATCGGACGTTCGCCGTCAGCGTGATGTTCTGGGTTTTCGGCGCGTAGCAGACCTCATCAGTACACGCCTGAAAACGCACGGCGACGTTGACAGAGATCGTAGAGCCGCGGTAATTCGCCGGCACCGTCACATTGAACGGAAACCGCACCTTTCCGGTGTAAACGTTCAACGGTTTCTCTGAAAAAGCGAGCTTTTTATTGCGGCCCGGCGGATAGGCGACGCGGCCGATGGTGATGCCTTTTGCACTGGGGCGGACCGTTGTAGGAATGGCGTATTCGCTGCCGGGGCGATTGGAATTGGTATGCAGCCCTGCGGGAATATCCAGTACGACGACCGCACGCGCCGTTTTGCCTCGTGATACGGTCCCGTTGCCTATCGAGCCGCTCGCGGACTGGGCCGAAACCTGTTCCGCGGCACCGAACACAATTAGCAGAAACGCAGCAACGCTGAGTGTGAATACGCTTTTTCTCATAAGAATAATCGATGATTCCCGTCGATGCGGGGTTGCAGTCATTTGACCGTAAAACTGGAGACCAGGCCGACGACGCGGCCTTCGGCATCGGCATCGAGTTCGCCCGCCGAAGTAACTTTTAATTGATACAAACTATCGCCTGAAACCGCAAGTTTGTAGGTCACGGCGAGCGGCACTTCCCTCTCCTCCGAAGTGCCTTCGACGACGGAATATTTTCTGCCGTCGATCACCTCGTCGGTCTTTGACGGCGAATCGACCGCACGCATCGCATCTGCCGCCGCGCTCGACAGGCTCTTGCCCTTTATCTTTATGATCTCGGCACGGATCTGGCGGATGTTGTCCTGCGCGCCCTTTCCGTATTCCTTGGAGTACGATTCGAACTCCTTCGCGGGATCGCCGTTCAGCACATGGAGCATGCCCTCAGGCTTCTCTATATAGAATTCATCGGTCTCGATGGTCTCAGGCTCGAACGCCGCCGCCGCCGTCTTTTTGATGCGCGTCGATGCATAAACCATCAAAGCTACAAGTATCAATCCCGGTATCAAAAGTTCCATAGATCAGAATGGTGATAGGAAATGAGTGATGAGTGATAAGTGATGAGTGATAAGAGTGAAAAAGTGAAATTGTGTAAAAGCAAAAAATGACAAAGCGTCAATCACTCCTCGTCTCCCCGTCTCCCCGTCTCCTCGTCTCCCTGTCTCCCGGTCTCCCTGTCTCCCGGTCTCCCGTCTCCCGGCTACGCCGCTTTCTCCATCGCCGCCAGCTGACCGCACGCGGCGTAAATATCGCGGCCGCGGGGCGTGCGTACGTAGGCGTCGATGCCCATCGATTCGAGCGTCGATTTGAAACGCGCCACCGCGTCCGGGCTCGATGCGTTGTAATTCAGCGGCTCCGCTCCGTTGTGCGGGATCAGGTTTATCTTTACACGCGAAAGCTGAAACTTATCAAGCAGCCTCGCAAGTTTCCGAGCATCTTCGGGCGAATCGTTCACACCGCCGAGCATCACATATTCAAAAGTGAACCTCTCGCCCCGACGCAGGCTGCCCTCGAATTCCTTCGCAGCTGCCATCAACTCGTCCAAGTTCCAGCGTTTGTTTATCGGCATCAGCCGGTCGCGGAGTTCGTCGGTCGCCGCCGTCAACGATATCGCCAGATGCGGCCGGTCGGGCAATTTTGCAAATTCGTAGATCTTCGGCACAATGCCCGCGGTCGATATCGTGACGCGGTTCGGCACGATGAAAAGCCCGTCCTCGTCTGCCATTATGCGAAGAGCGGTGATCAAATTCTCGAAATTCAGGAAAGGCTCGCCGGCGCCCATGCCGACGAGGTTCGTGCCGTGCGGCGTCTCGGCCGCTTCGCCGTAAACGTCGTTGAGGACGATGATGATCTGCTCGACGATCTCGCCTGCGGTCAGATTTCGCAGCAGCCCAAGCTTTGCCGTCAGGCAAAAATCACATTTCAGCGGACAGCCCGACTGCGACGAAAAGCAGATGGTGTCGCGGCCTTCGGCCGGTATGAACACGGTCTCGACCGGACGTCCGTCCGCGGTCTTCATCAGATAACGCCGCGTTCCGTCGGTGGAAACATACTTTTGTTCGACCGTCAGACGCGATATATCGGCACGCTCGGCCAACTTTTCACGAAACTTTTTCGGCAGATCCGTGATGTCGTCAAAAAGACGCAGACGCCGCTGATGAACGGCCTTGAAGATCTGCGTCGCACGATACGGCGGCTCGCCGAGCGATTCGACGAATTCGCGCAGTTCGGCACGCGGCATTCCTGTGATGTGCAGCTTTTCGCTCACATTTTAGATTTTACCGCAGTCCGCGGATTCTTGCCTCGCGGCTCGCGAAGTTGCACAAGATGCGCGCGTGAGCAAGGGCGATAGCGAACGATGAGGCCGCGGAAAGGATCGCAAGCATCTTCTCGCTAACATGATCTGTCTTAGGCTGCGTTCCGGATATCGCCCTTGCTGACGCGCGGGCTTCTGCAACCTCGGAGTCACGTTCCGGCCCAGTTGCCGACGCGCGCATCTTCGGCAACTTCTCTGCAATGGCATTTGTTAGAATCTTTGCAGGGCTTACTGTGAACGCGTTTTTTCGCACATATCTGATCGTCGTATTTGCGGCAATATTCGCTGCGACGGGCTGTGTTCGGACGCCCGACATCTTTGGCGTGAACAGCGGCAATTCGGCACCGGCGAATGCGGCTCCGGCGGCGGCGTTGGAAGCACTGCCATTCGGCAACCCTACGAATGCAGGGGCGGCAGATCCCGACAATTACCTGATCGTTCACGAAAGCCACGTGCTTTCGTACAATTCGTCACGCGGCACGCCGAATTGGGTCGCGTGGTTCACGCTCGCGTCGGACCTGGGCGATTCGATCCCGCGGCCGCTGTTTCAGCCCGATCCTTCGCTGCCGCCGAAATTGACGCGGATACAGCACGGCGACTATTCCGGCAGCGGCTACGACCGTGGGCACATGCTGCCGAGCGCCGATCGTTTCGCGGATGCTCGGCTGAACGAGCAGACGTTCTATATGACGAACATCGTTCCGCAGACGACCGCGTTGAATCAATTCCCCTGGCAGAAGCTGGAATCGTACGCACGTTCGCTGGCACGCCGCGGCAATACGGTTTACACCATCGCGGGCGTTTACGGCGATGCGGGCCGGCTGAAAGGCCGTGTTACCGTGCCGACCAACTGCTGGAAAGTGATCGTCGTTTTCCCGCGTGGTGCCGGCATGGAATTCACTAACCGCACGCGCGTCATCGCGGTCGATATGCCGAACATTGACGGCATCGAGAACGAGGATTGGAAACGCTACAAAACGACCGTTCGCGAAATCGAGCAGCGTGCGGGCGTTGACCTTTTCAGTGCTTTGCCGCGGGGTATTCAGGAAACCATCGAAACGCGGCCGCCGATCGAATGGTGAATATTCGGAATTGCAGAAGCCCGCGCGTCAGCAAGGGCGATAGCGAACCCCTACCCAGAACTCCGGAACGCAAGCACATTCTGCTTTTCGGTATTTGTATCTCTCTGGGCGCCGGATATCGCCCTTGCTGACGCGCGGGCTTCTGCAACTTGGGAGCTATAAAGTTGTACTACTGCGAACGCGGCCCGATCCCGACCAACTTCACAGCCGCTGAACATTTTTTCTGTTCACTGCGTATCACACGGCATGAAACGCATATTGATCTTAGTTGTATTCGCTCTTTTCACCATAGTTCCCGGCCTCGGCCAAACTGCGCCTGCTGCTGCACCTGCTCCTGCTCCCGCTGCTGCACCGGCTGACGTCAATTCGATAGATTCGATAATGAAGGCCGTCTATGAGGTCATTTCCGGCGATGCGGGCGAGCCGCGAAACTGGGACCGTTTTCGATCTCTGTTTCACAAAGACGCACGGCTGATACCGACCGGTAAGAACCAGCAGACGGGCCTCACCGGTGCTCGTGCTTCGACGCCGGATGAATATGCGCGGTCGGCAGGCTCGTACTTTGCGACGAACGGATTTCACGAACGCGAGATCGCCCGCCGCGTCGATCAATACGGCAATATCGCTCAGGTCTTTTCGACCTACGAGGCGTACAGCTCGCGGAACGAGAAAAAGCCGATGCTACGCGGCATCAACAGCTTTCAGCTTCTTTTCGACGGGCAGCGATGGTGGGTGATGACCATCTTTTGGCAGCAGGAAACGCCCGACAACATCATCCCGAAAAAGTATATGAAAACGGTGAAATAGGATCTATTCAGTGCCTGCGGCCTTTGCCGCTTTGCGGCTTTGCGGCTTTGCGGCTTTGTGGGATAAGAATCGCGTTTTCCTGCCAAGACGCAAAGAAGGCTAAGAACGCAAAGGAAAAGCTCTCGGGAGATCCTAATTCGATGCGCGTTCGGCACATCTATTGACGCAGTTTGGACGAAATAGGTACTTGATGACGCAACGACCGCGATGGCCGAACACATACTTACACGCTCACTTACGATAGACCTGCCGCGGGAAGAGGTATTCGAGTTTTTCGCAGACGCGGGAAACCTGGAACGCATCACGCCGCCGGAACTGAATTTTCACATCATCACGCCGCAGCCGATCAGGATCGAGAAGGGCACGCTGATCGACTACAAACTCCGGCTCCGCGGTTTGCCGATGAAATGGCGAACCGAGATCTCATCGTGGGAACCGCCGTTCCGTTTTGTCGATAGACAGCTCCGCGGGCCGTACGCTCAGTGGATACACACGCACACTTTCACTGAGATCTTCGGCGGCGGAACGCTGATCGAGGACGAGGTTCGTTACCGGCTGCCGCTGGAGCCGCTGGGCGACATCGCGCATTTCATCGTCCGCAAAGAACTGGATAATATCTTTGATTTCAGAACCAAGGCGGTGGAGGAAATATTGGAAGGAAAACCTCTAGCGTCGGCGGCCGCTGCCTAAACTGCGGGCCAATCGCCGCAAAAAACGAATTCAGCACAGCCCTTGATCACGATCTCGTCGTCCTCACGCCAGATCACCTCGGTCAAACCGCCCGGCGACAGCACGTTCACGCGCCGTTCCGTTTTCAGCAGGAATGAGCTAAGGACCGCAGCTCCGGAGGCACACGTTCCGGACGCTGCCGTCTCGCCCGCACCGCGTTCCCAAATGCGCAGTTCGATCGCATTGCGGTCGATGACGCGGACGAAAACGATATTCGCACGGTTGGGAAAACGAGGATGAACCTCAAATTTGCGGCCAAGAGTGAGCCAGTCGAAGTCGAAATTATCAACATAGATACAGGCGACAGGATTGCCGACGTTCACCGCCGAGACCGAGTAGGTGCGGCCGTCGAGTTCGAAAGGCTCATTTACGACGGCGACACGGCGGATATCGGTGACGACGGGCACTTCGTCGCTTCCGAACCGCGGCCTTCCGATCTCTGCCTCGAACCAATAGGTCTCGCCGCCGCGTTCGAGAAACCGGTACCTCTTTACGCCGCTCCGCGTTTCCAGCCTAAGGATCTCATTATTCCAAAGCCCTTTATGATGTAGATACGCCGCGGCACAACGCGTTCCGTTGCCGGAAAAGCCGGCAATACTGCCGTCGGGATTCACTATCTCGCAGAAAAAATCGGCGTCTGCTGCTTCCGTGCGTTTCAGGATGGCGATGCCGTCAGAACCAACGCCTTCATGCCGATGGCAGATGGCTTTTGCCAGACGAGAGAGGTCGATGGGATCGGCGATATTATCGCGCTCGATGACTATGTAGTCGTTGCCAAAACCGTGAAATTTGCAAAATTCCATAATGGGAGATCAGAGCCGCAAGCTCGCGCTGAAAATGGCTTTAAGATAGCGCGAAAGAGCGAGACTGTCTGCGGCGGTCTTTGCGTCAGCCGCGGTAAGGCGGTCGCGGATCTTGCCGTTGATGTTCACTCGAATTGGCTTGCCATTAGCGAAATAGATGCGCGTTTCATCGGGCTGGGGCCCATCGCCGTCCGCACGGCGAAAATGAAAGAGCAACTCGCCCGCTTCTGAGAAAAGCAGCTCATCATAAACGGTACGTGCTGAAACATTGCCCGTCATCTTAACGAAAACAAGCCGGTCGGGATAGAGGCTCTCTTCGGTGTCGCCGCCCGTGTAAAAGAATTTTACATGGGCGTTGAAAACGCCTACGGCTCGCCATTGGCGGTTGCGCGTATTGATGGCCAGCTCGTTCACGACGACCTCTCCGGACGCGGCAGCGTCATCGTCGGTTTCGGCTAGCCGCACTTTTTCGGCGATGCTGTTGTATCTCTGACGAATGTTCTCGACTCGGCTGTCAACCGACTGCGCCAGGACGCAGACCGGCCACAGCACCAATAATGCTGCGGTGGCGGAGAGGCTTTTTGTCATTGCGACGCTCCTTTTTCTAGGGCACCCAATCGGCGATGAAGACGTTCGTGTCGCCTTCTTTCGCGTTGTTGCGGTTCGACGCAAAGACGATCTTCTTGCCGTCAGGCGAGAACATCGGGAATCCGTCGAACGTCTCGTTGTACGTAACGCGCTCGAGGCCTTTGCCGTCGAGGCCGATCAATACGAGATCGAAATTGCGCTTGCGCGGATCGGTCGCGAAATAGTTCGTACTGAAGATTATGCGTTTGCCGTCCGGCGTAAAGAACGGTGCGAACGAACCCGAATCGAGATTCGTGATCTGCCGTTTGTTCGAACCGTCGGCGTTCATCACCCATATCTCGAACGTGGTCGGCACGATCAGATGCTCAGCGAGCAACGCCCTGTAGCGGGCAAGTTCGGCGGCATCCTTCGGCGTCGAACGTCGATAGACGATCTGCTTGGAATCCGGCGAAAAGAACGCGCCGCCGTCGTAGCCGGGTTCGTTGGTCAGACGCTTTACGTTCCGTCCGTTGATGTCCATCGTGTAGATCTCCAACTCGCCGTCACGCTGCGAGGTGAAAACGATCTTTTTGCCGTCGGGGCTCACCGTCGCTTCGGCGTCGTAGCCGGGCGTAGTGGTCAGCCGCTTTGCCTTGCTGCCGTCGGCGTTCGCGATGTAGATGTCGTAATCCGGATAAACGGGCCAGACGTAGCCTCGCGACATGTCGGGCGGCTTCGGGCAGGCACGGTTGGCATGCTGCGTCGAGGCGTAGATGATCTTCTTGTCGCCTTTCAGATAATAGGCGCACGTCGTACGGCCGAGGCCGTTCGAGACCATTTTCAGGTTCGAGCCGTCCGCGTTCATCGTAAAGATCTGATCGCAGCCGAGGCCTTCGCGTTTTGATTGAAATATCAGCTTCTTGCCGTCGAACGAGAAATACGCTTCTGCGTTCTCACCGCCGAATGTCAATTGCTTTATATTCTTGAATCGCTTCTCGCCTTCGACAAGGAGCTTGCTGTCTTGTGCAAATGATGCACCGTTAAGGGTTAGAATTGCCAAAAAAACAAGATACAACTTTTTCATAACTTAGATTATATTATTAGGACAATAATTTTTCGCATCGCCGAGTATCGCTTTTTTGCCAGATCGTTCGGAAAACCGTCGCGACCTATTGTAGATGAGATTTGAGACCAGCAGAGATGTCCTTGATTGGTATGAACGCCAGCCGCGTGCGCTGACACCGGAGTTTCTTTCGTCGATCCCTTGGGACAAGGTAAAGGACCATCCATTCGACGAAAAGTACGTGCCGGTCCTTTTCTATATGCGTGACGTCGAAACGCTGACCGATATGTACCACCGCGAACTGCTGCGGACGCCGACCGGAAAAGATCCGGACATCAGCAAATTCATGGAGCGTTGGGGCGTCGAAGAAATTACGCACGGCGAGGTAATGAACCGTTTCCTGAACGAACTAGGCTACGAGACGGACGAAAAATGGCAAACTGAGATCCGCGATGCTGTAACAAAGGCGTATCAGGCGAACGCCTTTATGATCACGACGCTGACGAATCTGATCGGGAAAAAATTTACTGCGACGCATATGACATTCGGCGCGATACACGAGATGGAGGCCGCCCAAGGATATCGACGCCTGAAAACGCTGACCGATCATCCGGTGCTTAATCCGATCCTCGACGCGATCATCCGCGAAGAATCTGCCCACAACCAGTTCTATTGGAGCGTCGCAAAACTCGAACTTAGCCGAAACAAGACCGCCCGCCGCATCGCACGTTTTGTGACCGAGCGTTTTTGGGCACCTGTCGGCCAGGGCTCGCTGGCCAAACGCCGAACGCAATACCTTGTTTCCACGCTGTTCTCTGAGGGCGAAGGCATCGAAACGATCGAAACAAAGGTCACCCAACGCGTCCGCCAACTGCCCGGATTCGAGGACATAACAAAGATAACCGACACCATCGCGGATATGGCGGCAACTTCGGACGTGCCTTTTGAGGCAGCTCTGCCTTGATCAGGTAGTGATGAAGAAAATTCCTAAGTTCAAAAACGAAGACGAGAAGCGCGAGTTCTGGGCTACGCATTCGCCCCTTGATTATTTTGATCTTACGAAAGCCAAACGGGTCGAGATGCTTGGATTATCGCGAACCTCGGAATCATCATCCAGCGAGTGGGATAACGAAGAAGACGAAGCTTGCGGCAGTCTATAGCGGCCGGTAGTATTCCACGCCGGCGCTCATTTCAACTGCAATTTTGTTCTCTCTCGCTGCGTGGTCGAGGTGCGCGATGGCCTCTGAGATGGCGAGGAATCTATGTACATCGTGGCTGTGTGCGTCGGGGAAAAGCCGCAGTGCGACGTCGTACGCGGTCGTTCCGTCACCGATCAGAGAGATGCAGCGGGATTGTCGATCATCGATGGCGCGGACATAGCGGTGAAATATCTCTTCGAAATCGGTTATCGGCTCGCCGTGGCCGCCGTGGACAAGCGTCGGAGCGAATGAGCGTATCCGCGCAAGGCTGACAAGATATTCGCCGAGCGAAGGATAGCGTTCCGCCGGGTCGATCGGATGCGGGGAAAGGATCGGATTCGGCGTGATGCGTTTCAAGACGCAATCGCCGCAGATAATGGTTCTGTCCGCTTCTCGCAGAAAAGAGCAAGAGCCCGGCGTGTGTCCCGGCGTATGCAGTACGCGGAGCGAACCCGAATCGAATTCCAGCTCCATTTCGTCCTCGAGCGGAGAAAAGTCGCCGTCGGCAAGTGAATCCGTAAGCAGGCTGATGCTTTCGTAAAGTGCCTGCATCTCGTCAAAGACGCTGTCCGGCACGCCGGAACGCCGCATAAGCTGACGATGTTCTTCCTTTGCCAGACGCCCGAAAAGATGGCCCGTTTCCCAGTCGTGTATCAGTATCTCGGCGTTTTTCGCCTCGTCGCGGACCTGTTTTGCGAGGCCGCAATGGTCCTCGTGGGCATGTGTCAGCACGATACGCCGCACATCAGAAAAGGAAACGCCGTGCGAAGCAAGTTTTTCGCGTAATGCACGGGCCGCCTCGGGCGTTTTCGGCCCGACATCGATCAGCGTGAGCGGGTCTTCGCGTATGAGATATACGTTTACATCGCCGACGTAAAATGGCGTTGGGATAGAAAGCGGGATGATCTTCATAACAAGCGTCGGGAGAGCGTCGGCGCGAAGTAAAATCAATATCACGCCGTGTCTGCAATATCCAAATCCGCCGCCGGCGAGACGGCATTTCATACCGGGTCCGCAATTCACACAAACGTAATATTTTACTTGCCTAACCGCCTGTTTTGCGGTAAAAACATTACAGCAATTCGGTTGTGTCTTTTTAGCTCCCGGTTAGCGTTTGGTAAGTAAGCATTTAAGTGAAGACCATACGCGTAAGCCGTGACCCTCGCAATTTTGTGGAGCTAAGGACAAACCCGAAATTCTTCAGCCAAATTTTAGCATTCAGGAGAAATATAATGAGAGATCTGAAGTCTGCGATTTCTGCCAGTTTTAAGGGCTTTGTGCTACTGGCAGCAGCAGTTCTATTTACTGCGGGCCACGCCGCGGGACAGGCACAGGCGACCGCCGCTGACCTGAGCGGAACGGTGGTTGACCCGAGCGGCGCCGTCGTTGCCGGAGCGACCGTTACGGCACGGAACGCCGCCACAGGCATTTCGCGAACCGTGACGTCCGACGGACAGGGCAACTACAATATCATCGGCCTGCCGCCGGGCGAATACGAGGTCTCGGCAGAGGCTGCGTCGTTCAGCAAGGTCGTAATTTCCGGCGTCCGGCTGACGGTCGGCCAGGCGGCGAATCTGACAATTCCCATGAAGATCGGCGACCAGTCAGTGGTCGTTAACGTCACCAGCGACGACGTTCAGATCATCGAGACCACGCGAACGACCGTTGCGAACACCATCGATCAGACGCGGATCAACAGCCTGCCGATCAATGAACGTAGTGCAACGGGCTTCGCTCTCACCATTTCGACGGTCGGCCGCGACAACGGGCGTCCCGTCGGGCCGGCCCCGACATCGGGACTAAACATCGGCGGTCAACGCGGACGTTCGACGCTCGTCCAGGTTGACGGTGCGGATTTCACGGACAATTCGATCAACGCCGCACGTTCGACCGTTTCGCAGGAAGCAGTGCAGGAATATCAGGTCACGACGAACTCGTACATGCCTGAATTCGGGCGTGCGACCGGCGGTATCGTCAACGTCGTCACCAAACGCGGCACCAGCGATTTCTCCGGCAACGTGTTCGGCTTTTTCCGTCACAAGACCATTCAGGCACGCAACGCGTTCGCTCCGGTCATTGACGGCGACCCGAACAAGAAGCCGCCCTACACGCGTGCCCAATACGGACTTACGTTCGGCGGCCCGCTGAACCCCGGCAAAACGTTCTTCTTCGGTTCGTTCGAACAGCGACGTCGTCAGGAATCGGGCTTTTTCACGGGCGACATAACCGGCGGTGCCACGTCGAGCATCACCATCGGTGCCCCGTTCCTTCCGGTATCGCAGACATTTACTAATTTGACCGCGGCTCAGGTCACCTACATTCAGGGAGCACTCGGCAGCGGCAACGCCGACCAGATCAACCGTGCAATAGCCTATGCTCACCTTGCCGCTATCGGCGGCCAGACGTCGATCAACGGCGGCAGCACGCTGGTCAACTTCGTCCCGGGCATCGGCGTTCCGGCAGGACAGGTCGTGGGCAACCGCTTTGTACTTTCAGGTGCTCCGGTCCCGCTGACCACAAACTCCGCGGGCCAGTTCCTGGCGTTCCGCCCGCTCGGCCGGCTTGCACGCGTCTTCCCGATCTCGGAAAGCAGCACGTTCCTTTCTTTCCGGGCAGATCACACCATCAATGCCGACAATCAGTTGAGCGTCCGTCTCGGCTTCAATCCCAGCCGCATCAACGGCATTCAGGACGAGTCGCAGAACCAAACGCTCGGGCAGAACGATTACTCGCGAACCGGCATTCAGCGGCTCGAAGATTTCTCGTTCGGCAGCTCTCTGACCAGCATCCTGACGCCGCGGGTGATCAACGAACTTTATTACAACTACGGCCGCCGCGTCGCTAAGTTCGATTCGCAGATACCGAGCGTCGCACTGCAGATCGCAGGAACCGGCTTCATCGGATCGAACCCGTTCTCGCCGGTCGACCGTGTCGAATCAAGGCATCAGATCCGGAACAACATGACTTGGGCGACCGCGAAACACACCCTCAAATTCGGTGCCGACTTTAACTGGGTCGCCGGTCAGGCTCGTTTCGACCTGAACTTCCCGGGCCTGTTCAACTTCGGCCAGCAGGCTGCCGGTTCATTGGTCACGGTCAACGGGGTCGCTTGCGATTCGCTGGCACTGACCGCCGCAGGCCTCGGCCGCTGTCCTGCACTGACCGCGACGCAGGCATACGGACTCGGCTTCCCGAGCGTGTTCATTCAGGGCTTCGGCGATCCGAACAGCTCGCTCAGCAACAAGCCCATCGCGTTCTTTATCCAGGACACGTGGAAGATACACCCGCGGTTCACCATCAATTACGGTGTCCGCTATGACTACGAATTCACGCAGGAATTCGCACCGTCGCCATTCACCGATCCGCTGACCGGCATCACGCTGACAGCGAGCGATGTGCAGACCGCACAGGACGCGTTGAATGTAACGCAGGGATTCCCGCGTGACAATAACAACATCGCTCCGCGTGTCGGTTTTGCGTGGGATCTGGCCGGCAACGGCCGTACGGTCATCCGCGGTGCAGGCGGCATCTTCTATGACAAGCCGCTGCTCGCCGTCTCGTTCAACTCGAACATCGCAGACGGTTCACAGCAGCAGCAGGCAACACTTTTGCCGATCGGCGGACCTTCGCCTTTGGGGCTGTTCAACGCATTTCAAGTGATGCACGGGACGCTCATTCCCTGTAACTTCGCAGGTGCAACGCCCGGCGTCAACTGCACGCCGGGACTCGCACCGAGTGCTCAATACCAACAGGGCCTAATGCGTTTCAACTCTTCGCTTTTCACCGGATTCGGCCCGATCCTGCCGTTCACGCTGCACGTCAGCAAGGATTTCGAATATCCGATGGCCGTGCAGGGCAACCTTTCGATCGAGAAGATGATCGGCAAATCGATGTCGCTTTCCGCCACATATATCAACGTTACCGCAAAGCACCTCGCACATCCGCAGGATGTGAATACGGTGAATTCGCAGGCTCTGGTGGACAACTTCCGCCGGTTTACTGCGAACAACCCAGTCGCCTGCGGCGGACCGTGCCCCGCGGCCGGCCGTGCTCCGACAAGCTTGACGGAAGCCGCTTTCTTCTCGCTGCCGACGACGAATAGTGCTCTTTACACGATGATCGTGCCGGGCTTCGTCATTCGCAATAACACGACGAATCAGCTGATCGTCAGCCCGATCGCGGCGAACTTTTTCCGAAAGCTCGGCCCGAACTACTTCTTTGTCCGTGCCCTCACCGGCCTGACCAAAGCTCAGTTCGATCCGCTGCTCAACGGAACGCTTCGCACGCCGGGCCCGATCAATCCGTACGCTGACGTGAACGCTCAGATGTCGGACGGCAACTCGTCGTACAACGCGATGAACATCGAGCTGAAGAAGCGATTTGCGAACAATATTCAGTTCTTTACCACCTATACATGGGCACACTCGATCGACGATTCGTCCGACCTGCAGACGCTGCTTAAGCCGCAGGACAACACGAATTTCCGTGCTGAGAAATCGAATTCGCTCTTTGACCAGCGTCACCGCTTTGTCATGAGCGGCGTGATGGGTGCTCCGGATTCGTGGCGTGGAGCCGGCGGATTCAAGAGCTTTCTGCACGGTTTCTCGTTCGCTCCGATCGTCGAGTTCGGCTCGGGCCGTCCGTTCAACATCCTCGCTGTCGGCGATGCGAACGGCGATTTCCAGAGCACGAACGAGCGTCCTTCGGTACGAGCTGACGGTACGCTCTGCGCGACCGGCATCGACACCGACTGCCAGACGGGCATTTTTCCGGCGAACGGAACTCTGGGCCGCAACATGGGCATCACGAGCAACTATTTCTCGGTTGACGCCCGCGTGACCCGCCGCGTCCGCTTCAATGAAAAGGTGAACCTCGACATCATCGCCGAGGGCTTTAACCTCTTCAACCGTTTTAACGAAGCTGCCGGCAACCCGTTCTATCAGGTGGTCAACGCTTTCGGCAAACGCAGCGGCGGCGGCAAATATTTCAGCCAGCCGACGTCGGCCTTCGACCCGCGTCAGTTCCAGTTCGGCCTCAAGCTGAGCTTCTAGTATCTGACGCTTAACACAACTCGGGCCGGAGCAACTCGTGTTTCTCCGGCCTTTTTCTTTTTTCGGCGATGCCAATTTTTTCGTCAGATGTGAAACGCATCGGAGCAGAAGCGGGCTTCGACCGCGTCCGGATAGCGCGAGCCGAAAAGCTGGAATCTGCCGATGCGAGGTTTCGCGAATGGCTCGCCCGCGGTTTTCACGCCACAATGACGTGGATGGAACGCGAACCCGAAAAGCGTTCCGATCCAAAACTGATCTTTCCTGCGGCACGTTCGGTCGCGGTTTTCCTGCAAAATTACTACACGCCGCATCGGCATACGTCGCCCGGCAAGGTGTCGCGATACGCGTGGGGCGACGATTATCACAACGTCCTGCGTGAAAAGATGGTGACCGTCCTAAGCGAACTGCGGAGGCTCGACGAGAATATTGAAGGCAAGATCTGCGTCGATACGTCGCCGATAATGGAAAAACCTTGGGCCGTGCGTGCGGGGCTCGGCTGGATCGGCAAGCACTCGAACCTGATCACACGCGACATCGGTTCGTGGGTATTCATCGGCGTCATGCTGCTGAACGTCGAGCTTGAGCCCGACGAGCCGTTCGTTGAGGACCACTGCGGCACATGCACGGCGTGTCTGGACGCCTGTCCGACGCAGGCAATAGTTGAGCCGTATGTCGTCGATTCGGCAAAGTGCATCTCGCACGCGACCATAGAACTGCGCGATGAAACGCTGCCCGACGACGTCGCCGAAAACCTCGACGGCTGGCTCTACGGCTGCGACGTCTGTCAGGACGTCTGCCCGTGGAATCGCTTTGAGACGCCGACCGATGAAATGCGCTTTGAGCCGCGAAATAGCGAGACATCGCTCGACCTTATTTCGATATCAAAGATGCCGCACGAAGAATACGTCGAACGGTTTCGCGGTTCGGCCATAAAACGTGCAAAATTAAGCGGACTGCAGAGAAATGCAAAATACCTCAGCGGCACAAAGCCCGAACAGGAGAACTAAGATGTCCTCATTATTTTCGACAAAGAACCTGGCGCAGCTGTTTCTCATTTCCGCCGCGATCCTGATCGTCGGCGGCGCCGTATCGGCCCAATCATCGGCTGCGGCGTCGCGTGAATATAAACGCCTCGTAAAACTGAGCAGCGATCTGAAAAAGATACCGTTCGACCGCTACGACAAGGAGCCGCACCGTTCGTTCCTGAAACGCAACGACAAAGACATCGTTTACAGCGAACCTGCGGGACAATGGTTCGTCCGAGCGGGGCGTTTTTGGGATCTGCAAAAGAAATACGCCAAGCTGCCGATCGCTGACGACATCGCGTGGTCGGCCGCCGAGACGCCGCTGCCGGGCGAATGCGAAGGCTACGTCAATTGCTACATGTACAGCATTCGTTCGTCTTACGGCGAATATCTGCGGCTTTACCCGAACGGCAAACACAGCAAAAAGGCGGTCGGGCGGATCGTCGACTATCAGCTGTACATGGCAGGCGAGGAATATACGAACTACGAAGGCCCGGGAGACGACGACGCCGAACGCTCTGACCTGAAAAAGATGATCGCCGAACTCCGCGGCATTCTGACAAAGTCGGCACCGGCATCAAAGGCCAAAGCTCTGGAACAGCTCGGCGTTATCGAATCGCGTTTCGCCCGATAGCGCATTTTGCGAGCGATTCCTGATATCATCGGAGTATGCTCCGCGACGGCTACAACAGAACCATCCGCGACCTGCGGGTATCGCTGACCGATCGCTGCAATTTCCGCTGCTTCTATTGCTTGCCGCACGGCGAGCCGGCGTGGGCGAAAAAGGAGACGCTACTCACTTTTGAAGAGATCGCGAAACTCGCCGATATCTTTGTCTCGCTCGGCATCGAAAAATTACGCTTGACCGGCGGCGAACCGCTGATCCGACGCGACGTTCCCGTCCTCGTACAAAAACTCGCGGCACTGAAACCGCAGCTCGCCGAAATCGCTCTGACGACGAACGGATTCGACTTCGTCCGCCATGCCGACGCTTTGATGGACGCGGGGCTCGACCGCGTGACGTTCAGCCTGGACAGCGTACGGCGGGATCGTTTTGAGGAAATTACCGGTGTCGATGCGCTCGAACGCGTCGTTGAGTCGATAAAATACGCAAAGCAGATCGGCCTCGATCCGATAAAGATAAACGCGGTCATCGTCCGCGGCCGCAATGACGACGAGATCGTGGATCTGGCGCGTTTCGCCCGTGAACACGGCGTCGCATTCCGCTATATCGAATATATGCCGCTCGACAGCGGCCACGGCTGGGACCGCAGCCAGGTCGTCTCCGGCCGAGAGATACGCGATGCTATCGACGCGGAATTTCCGCTGGTTTTGAAAGAAACCTCAAGAGGAAGCGGCACATCGTGGCGCTACGTGTTTGCCGACGGTTCGCCGGGCGAGATCGGCATCATCGCTCCCGTGACGGAGATGTTCTGCGGCCAATGTTCGCGCATTCGCCTGACCGCCGACGGCCAGATACGCACGTGCCTTTTCTCGAACCGCGAACACGACCTCCGCGGCGTTCTGCGTTCCGGTGCGACGGACAACGAGATCGCCGATTTCATCCGCTCCGTCGTCCTCGAAAAAGAACCTCGGCATTTTATCAACGACCCCGCATTTTCACAGCCCGAACGCACTATGAGTTTCATCGGCGGATGACACCTGTTCACACATGTAAAAGATTCGTCTTGTTTGCCCCTCTAACGCTGCTCAAGACAATGCTTTCATCAAATGTAACGAGCCGACCTTTGTTTCGCACCGCAAGGCAAAGCAAATAAGAATCAGTGACTTGTTTGGGACCGTGAATACGACTTGTATCGAAGGCAGATCCGTCGCAAAGCGAAACATCGTCTGCCCAAAAACGGTGATCGGTCGACGAAATAAAATCTCTCAAAACCTCTGATATCTGGCTGACAGAAAACTGCATCTTCTTGCTGTAGTTGGGGTGTGAAAGAATGCGGATGGCTCCGTTCTCTGTGATCGGACAACTCGCCCAACCAAGTGAACGGTTCTTATCCCACCATTCGTTTGCTCGACGATTATGAATGTGGTCGGGATCGAAAAGTGCGATAAGAAAATTGACGTCCAACAGCGCCCGCATTAGTCGCCAAGCTCCTGCATCAGATCGCGGACATGCTCTGAAGTTATAACCTCGCCTCGCGAAGGAAGCTGCGGCACGGTACCCTTTCCTTTTCTGAGTCGAACAGCACGTTTGTCGGGCATGGTCAGAGCTTTACGTGCAAGTATCGATATGACCTTTCCTGCGGTTTTCCCTTCGCGGCGGGCAAGTTCTTTTGCCGCCTGCAAAACATCATCTTCAATTTCGAGTGTCGTCCTCACGATTTGATGATAATGCATCTGATGCAATTGCGTCAAATACTTTCCGATCGTGCGCAATGGCGCTCGTTTTCGCACGACAAAGCTTTCCCTTATACTAGCGTCATATGTCCGAGCCTGTAGCTATCGAATCCGTCCTGTCCGAGACCCGTGTTTTTCCGCCGCCGCCGGAATTTGCCGCCGCGGCGCATGTGAAAAGTTTTGACGAATACGAGCAGATGTATGCCGAGTCGATGCGGGACATTCCGGCATTTTGGGAAAAGCAGGCGGGCGAGCTGGAGTGGTTCGAAAAATGGCACACGGTGCTCGAATGGAACGAGCCTTTTGCGAAATGGTTCGTCGGCGGCAAGATCAACATATCGCACAATTGCCTCGACCGTCATCTGACGACGTGGCGGCGTAACAAGGCCGCCTTTATCTGGGAAGGCGAGCCCGGCGAACAACGGACTTTGACGTATCTGCAGCTTCACCGCGAGGTCTGCCGTTTCGCTAACGTATTGAAAAAGCTGGGTGTTACGGCCGGCGACCGCGTCGCATTGTATATGCCGCTGGTGCCCGAGCTTGCGATCGCGATGCTGGCATGCGCACGCATCGGTGCAACGCATACCATCATTTTCGGCGGTTTTTCGGCGGACGCCATTCGCGACCGCGTGAACGACGGCGGCTGCAAGCTCATCGTTACGGCGGACGGTGCGTTTCGCCGCGGGACCGAGGTTCGACTGAAGGACGCCGTTGATGAGGCCGTCAAGCAGACGCCGACCGTTGAGAACGTCGTGGTCTATCGGCGAACCGGCTCGAAGGTCGCGATGCAGCCGGGCCGCGATCATTGGTGGCACGAGATCATCGAAACTGTCGATGCCGTCTGTCCCGCCGTTCCGCTCGACAGCGAACATCCGCTTTACATCCTTTACACGTCCGGCACGACCGGCAAACCGAAAGGCATTCTGCACACGACCGGCGGCTATCTGACGCAGGCGGCGTTCACGACGAAGATGGTCTTCGACCTGCGGGACGAGGACGTCTATTGGTGCACCGCGGACATCGGCTGGGTGACGGGGCATTCGTATGTCGTTTACGGTCCGCTGGCGAACGGTGCGACCGTCGTCATGTACGAAGGCGCGCCGAATTTTCCCGGCTTTGACCGTTTTTGGGACATTATCGAACGGCACCGCGTTACTATCTTTTACACGGCTCCGACCGCGATCCGTGCTTTCATAAAATGGGGCGAGGAACATCCGCTGAAACACGATCTTTCGTCGCTTCGCCTGCTCGGGACCGTCGGCGAGCCGATAAATCCGGAGGCGTGGATGTGGTATCGCGAGGTCATCGGCAAAGGCCGCTGCCCGATCGTGGATACATGGTGGCAAACGGAGACGGGTTCAATAATGATCTCGCCGCTGCCGGGCGCAACGCCCGCCGTTCCGGGCACAGCGACGCGGCCGCTGCCGGGTGTAATGGTCGATGTCGTGAAAAAGGACGGCACAAAATGCGAGCCGAATGAAGGCGGTTATCTGGTCGTAAAGCATCCGTGGCCGTCGATGCTACGCACGCTGTGGGGCGACGACGAACGCTACAAAGAAGCGTATTGGTCCGAGATCGCGGGGCATTATTTCGCGGGCGACGGAGCCCGACGCGATGAACGCGGCTATTTTTGGATAATGGGCCGCGTCGATGACGTGATAAACGTGAGCGGCCACCGTTTGGGAACGGCCGAGATCGAATCGGCACTGGTTTCGCACGAAGCGGTCGCCGAAGCCGCCGTCGTGGGCCGCCCCGACGAACTGAAAGGCCAGGCCATCGCCGCGTTCGTCACGCTGGAAGGCGGCCGCACAGGCGGCGACGAACTCAAGGAAACGCTGCGTGCCCACGTTCAGAAAGAGATCGGCGCGCTCGCCAAACCCGACGACATAAGATTTACTGACGCGCTGCCGAAAACGCGTTCGGGCAAGATAATGCGGCGTCTGCTCCGCGAGCTTGCGTCAAGCGGCGTTGTCGCAGGCGACGTCACGACTCTTGAGGATTTTTCAGTGCTCGAAAAGCTCCGCGAGGACGAGGAATAACGCGAAATGGCAGAACGCATTTACCGCGATTCGGTTCACAACATCATCCGCGTCAACACCGACACCGCGGAGGGCAAGCTGGTAACACAGCTCATCGACACGCCGGAATTTCAGCGTCTGCGGCGGATACGCCAGCTCGGGCTCGCGTATTTTTCGTATCAGGGAGCCGAACATTCGCGGTTCACGCACAGCCTCGGTGCGTATCATCTGGCGGGACGAATGCTGGCGAAACTGCGGCTCGACAGCGACATCGACGAAGAGCTGCAGACGGCGGTCCGCGTCGGCGCACTGCTGCACGACATCGGCCACGGGCCGTATTCGCACGTGATCGAATCGATACTCGATTTTCATCACGAGGAATTCACGATCGCCGCCGTTTTGAGCGAGGAAACTGACGTCGGGCGGCTGCTTCGCGGGTATTCGGCGGGGCTCGCAGGAAACATCGCGGCGATCATCCGCGGCGACCTTCATCCGGCGGCATTGGCGCAGATCGTTTCATCGCAGCTCGACGCGGACAGAATGGATTACCTGCTCCGCGACAGCCTGATGACAGGTGCTCGGTACGGCATTTACGATCTGGAATGGATCATAAAGTCCATCGAGATCAGCCCCGACGGCGAACATCTTTACGTGTCGGCACCCGGCATTTACGCCGTCGAAGATTACTTGCAGGCACGCTATTATATGTATCGGCAGGTGTATTTTCACCGCACGCTGCGTTCGGCAGAGGCGGTTCTGCGTGTGCTGCTGAAACGCGCTCTTCGCGTTCACGCCGAGGGTGGCGACGCGTGGACAACCGAGAATTCGCCGATGTCGCGAGTGCTGGCGGGCGAGAAATTGACGCTTCCCGAGCATCTGGAATTTGACGACGCCGATGTGCTTTACAGCATAAAACGCTGGCGGCATTCGAGCGACGCTGTCTTGAGCGATCTGGCGGGGCGATTCCTAGACCGCAGGCTTTTCAAGGCGTTTGACCTGGATATGCCCGACGACGAGCGGCGCGATTTCATTACCGCGGCCCGCGAGATCGTGGCCGAGGGCGGCTTCGATCCGGACTATTATTTTTACGAGGATCGAGCGGAGAACAAGCCCTACACTTACTATTCGAAAGAGAACGTCGAGAAAAAGAATCTCATTTTTGTCGAACACGGTTTCTCGAACCCCGAGATCCGCGAGATCTCGGAGGTGAGCGCCGCCGTTCGAGGGCTGCAGGAAGGCTACAGCATCCACCGCATTTGTTTTCCCGCGGAGATGAAAGAAAAGATCGGTGCACTTTACCGCAAAGACAGTTAATTGGGTCGCCATGTTCGCGGCGGTTTTGTTCTTCGCAGCGTCGGCAACGGCGCAGCGGATCGCGATAATTGCGCCGGACAACGCGACGGAAAGTGCAGTGTTCGCGGAAAAGCTGACTGACGCCATTAAAGGCGTCGATGTGATCGACGGCGAGATGGCGCGTGCGGCGTTTGACGCGGTCGCTCCTGAGAACGCTTTCAATATGACACGCACCGAAGCACGCCGCGTCGGCTCGGCGATCGGCTGCAGCCATTTCGTCGTGCTGCGTTCGGCGGTGCAGCGGCGGACGTCGTTCGAAAAAAAGGAATATTACGAGGCTTACGCCGTTGTCTTTCTGGTGAGTTCGCGGACGGGACGCCTGCTGCTGCCGTTCCTGCGATACGCTGAAAGCAGCAGTTCGAAAGAGGCATTTAAGACGCTTTTGACCGAAGTATCGGCAATGGCGAAGGAGATAGAGGCAGAAGCTAAGTCATCTGTACGCAGAGAGTTAGCGGAACCACCGCAACCCGCGATGGAAGAGCCGCCCGACGAAGGCACGCCCGCAGCTCGCGGATTTCGGGCTCCTGTTCCCTATCGGCGCATCAGGCCGGAATACACGCGGACGGCGAATCTGTACGACGTCGCGGCGACGGTCGAGATAACGGTCGATCTGGACGAGAAAGGGAAGATACTGCGGACAGAGATAGAGCGTTGGGCCGGTTTCGGGCTGGAAGCTAGCGTCGAAACGGCAGTGCGTTCGATGAATTGGAGGCCGGCGGAACGCAGCGGCAAACAGATGCCGATGCGGTTTCTGCTGCGTTACAATTTCACAAAACTCCCACGCGACACCGACCGCGAACAATAGATGCGAACCATTCGAGCAGTATTTAGAATGACGGCTTTCGTGCTCGGCACGCTGGCGATCTATTACTATTGGTTCTTCACGCAGCCCGTCAGACGCGATCCGGCTGAGGCACGGCGGCACACATTTTTGCGTTGGTCCCGATTCTTCAAATGGGTCGCCGGAATGCGGCTCGTCGTCAACGGCACACCGCCGCCGCCGCCGTTCTTCCTCGTATCAAATCACCTCAGCTACACGGACATCGCCGTTCTGCGGCTCGCTGCGGAGGGCGTTTTCGTTGCGAAACAAGATATCGAAAGCTGGCCGGTCGCGGGAAAGATAATCGCAAATATGGGCACGGTTTTCATCGACCGCGAGAACCGCCGCGACATTCCGCGTGCCGGCGAGCTGATCGACGCGAGGCTCGATTCGGGCGACGGCGTCATCATCTTTCCCGAAGGCACGAGCACACGCGGCGAAGAGGTGCTGCCGTTCAATTCATCGTTTTTTGAATACGCCGCACGACGAAATATCGCTGTCTATTACGCCGCTGTCAGCTATTCGACGCCGCCGGGCGAGCTGCCCGCCGACACCGTCTGCTGGTGGGACGACATCTCGTTTTTCGCACATATGTTTCGGCTTTTTTCGGTGAAAAGCTGGACGGCGACGGTTACTTTCGGCAGTGAGCCTATCACAAACACCGACCGCAAACTCCTCGCCCGCGAACTGCACGAACGCGTGACCGAGGCGTTCACGCCTGTCGAATAAAAAAGGCCGCACTCGCGTGCGGCCGAAAGTCATTGCTTTATAGGCTCTTAGATCTCCTCATCGAGATCAACATCACCCAGATCGACATCGTCGAGTACCTCTACGGTCTCGTCCATGTCGTCCATCACGATATCGTCATCGGGTTCGTCGCCTTCGAGGATGGTCATATCGGCAAGGTCGCGATTGCCGAGTTCGGCAGCGGTCGGGATGTCTATGCCGCCGCGGATGTAGTCCGTCATGCGGTCAAATTCATCCTTCGGCTTTTCGTCCATCGTCTTGTCATAGGCGACCTTGTTGTTGCGGTAATATTTCATACCGGTTCCCGCCGGGATCAGGCGGCCCATGATGACGTTCTCTTTCAGGCCTCGCAGATAATCGACGCGTCCTGAGATCGCCGCCTCGGTAAGCACGCGTGTCGTTTCCTGGAAGCTGGCCGCCGATATGAACGAATCGGTCGAAAGCGATGCTTTCGTGATGCCGAGCAGGAGCGGTTCGCCGACCGCGGTCTGGCCTTTTTCTTCGGCGACGCGGCGGTTCTCGTCCTCATAACGGAAACGATCGACCTGTTCCTCGAGCAGGAATTCGGTATCGCCGACCTCTTTTATCTTGACCCAGCGAAGCATCTGGCGAACGATCACCTCGATGTGCTTGTCGTTGATGTTCACGCCCTGCAGGCGGTAAACTTCCTGGATCTCGTTCACCAGGTAGCTCTGAAGAGCCCACATACCGAGAACACGCAGAATGTCGTGCGGATTGAGCGGCCCGTCCATCAGCGGTTCGCCGGAGCGGACGACGTCGCCTTCCTGCACGTTGATGTGCGTACCGCGAGGGATGTCGTATTCCTTTTCGGTGCCGTCCTGGCCGCGGACGATGATCTTGCGTTTACCCTTTGAAATGGGGCCGAATTCGACCACACCGTCGATCTCGGACATAACGGCAGTTTCCGCCGGACGCCTTGCTTCGAAAAGCTCGACGACACGCGGCAGACCGCCGACGATGTCCTTGGTCTTGGTGGTCTCACGCGGGATCTTGGCGATGATGTCGCCTGCCTTGACCTGGTCGCCGTCCTCGACGATGAGGTTGGCACGGATCGGCATCTGATAGGTCTTGAGGACCTTGTTGTTGCCGCCGCGGATCTCAAGGCGAGGCTGATTCTTCTCGTCAGAGTCCTTAACGACCAGCCGACGCTGTCCCGTGACCTTGTCGATATCCTCTTCGACGGTCTTGCCCTCTTTCAGGTCCTGATATTTCACGACGCCGTCAACCTCGGTCAGGATGGCGAAGGTGAAAGGATCCCACGTTACCAGGACGTCGTCCTCTTTGACCTTTTGCCCGTCCTTGACGTGGATCTGAGCACCGTAAACGACCTTGTAATGAGCGACCTCGCGTCCGCGTTCGTCAACGATCGCGATCTCGGACTGACGACGCATCGAGACGAATTCGCCTTCGCGGTTCTTGATGACCTTCATCTCATCAGAGAACTTGATGGTTCCATCGATGGACGCGACGTGCTTTGTCTCCTGTTCGAGCCGTGCGGTACCGCCGACGTGGAACGTACGCATCGTGAGCTGAGTTCCCGGTTCGCCGATGGACTGTGCCGCGATGACGCCGACGGCCTCGCCGATCTCGACCGTTTTGCCGGTGGCGAGGTTGCGGCCGTAGCATTTCACGCAGATGCCGCGACGTGATTCACACGTGAGCGGGCTGCGGATGCGGACCTTTTGCAGGCCGGAAAGCTGTACCTGAGCACCGAGATCTTCGTCGATCTCGACGTTGGACCGGACGATGACGTTGCCGTCAACGGGGTCGATGATGTCGTCGAGCGATGTGCAGCCGACGATGCGGTCACGCAGGCTTTCGACCTCTTCACCGTTGCGGATGATGGCCTCTGCCCAGATGCCCTTCATCGTGCCGCAATCTTCTTCGGACACGATAACGTCCTGAGCGACGTCAACCAGACGACGCGTCAGATAGCCTGAGTCGGCCGTTTTGAGAGCCGTATCGGCAAGGCCCTTGCGGGCACCGTGCGTCGAGATGAAGTACTGCAGAACGTCGAGTCCCTCGCGGAAATTCGCGAGAATGGGATTTTCGATGATCTCGCCCGAAGGTTTCGCCATCAGGCCGCGCATGCCGGCGAGCTGCCGGATCTGAGCCTCGGAGCCTCGAGCACCTGAGTCCGCCATGACGAGGATCGGATTCAATTCCTTGCGTTCGTCCTCGCGGTCATGCATGGCCTTGAACATCTCTTTCGCCACCTGGTCGGTAACTTCGGACCAAATAGCGGTGACCTTGTTCGTACGTTCGAGGTCGGTCATCGTAGCTTCTTCGTACTGCTTGCGAAGCTTTTCGACCTCTTTCGACGCCTTCTCGATGATCGCCTTTTTGCTTGCCGGCGTGACCATATCGTCGATGCCGATCGAAACGCCCGCACGCGTAGCGTACAGGAAGCCCATCGCCTTGAGATCGTCGAGTAGGACGACGGTGTCGTCCAGGCCCAGCCGCAGATGGCTGAACGTAACGAGCGACTGCAGGCCTTTCTTTTTCAGAACGCCGTTGACGAACGGCAGGCCGTCGCGGGTCAGGCGTTCATTGATGATGACGCGGCCGACGGTCGTTTCGACGAGCTGGTCCGTGTTTTCGCGGACCGTAGCACGCATCACGTCCTGCGAGTCATGCTCGAGCGTCAGGTCAATGAGCTCACCGCGCCAGCGAAGGCGGATCTTGGTCTGCGTTTCGACGACACCCGCATCGAGAGCGAGCAGCACTTCGTCGATAGAACCGAACGCGCGTCCCTCGCCCTTCATACCGTCGCGGGCAAGCGTCAGATAGTAGCTGCCCAGAACGATGTCCTGCGACGGCACCGTGATCGGCTGGCCGCTGGCCGGCGAGAGCAGATTCTTGGAAGCGAGCATCAGAACGCTTGCTTCGATCTGCGCTTCGGCGGAAAGCGGAATGTGGACCGCCATCTGGTCGCCGTCAAAGTCGGCGTTGAACGCCGTACAGACGAGCGGATGGATCTTGATCGCCTTGCCCTCGACCAGGACAGGCTCGAAAGCCTGAATGCCGAGACGGTGCAGCGTCGGTGCGCGGTTCAGAAGCACGGGATGCTCCGTGATGACCTGTTCCAGGATGTCCCAAACTATGGGCTCCTGGCGTTCGACCATTTCGCGTGCCTGTTTGATGGTCGCGGCGTGGTCGTCGGATTCAAGCTTGCTGTAGATGAACGGCTTGAAAAGCTCGAGCGCCATCTTTTTGGGCAGGCCGCACTGATGCAGTTTCAGTTCGGGGCCGACGACGATGACCGAACGGCCGGAGTAGTCGACACGTTTTCCGAGCAGATTCTGACGGAAGCGTCCCTGTTTGCCCTTGAGCGTGCCGGAAAGCGATTTCAGCGGGCGGTTGTTCGCACCGCGAAGTACGCGGCCGCGGCGGCCGTTGTCGAACAGAGCGTCAACTGCCTCCTGCAGCATGCGTTTTTCGTTGCGGACGATCACCTCAGGCGCGTGCAGCTCGATGAGCTTCTTCAAACGGTTGTTCCGGTTGATCACGCGTCGATACAGATCGTTGAGGTCGCTGGTCGCAAAACGTCCGCCGTCCAGAGGCACGAGCGGGCGAAGTTCGGGCGGAATGACCGGTATCACTTCCATGATCATCCACTGCGGATCGTTGCCCGAACGCAGGAACGAGTTCGCGACCTTCAGCCGCTTGGAATATTTCAGCTTCTTCTGCTGCGAGGTCTCTTCGCGCATCTTTTGGCGAAGCTCGTCGACGAGTTCCTCTACATCGACCATTTGGAGCAGGTCCTTGATGGCCTCGGCTCCCATTTTCGCTACGAACTTGCCGGGGTGTTCGCGCGAGAGTTCGCGGAAACGCTCATCCGACAGCAGGTCCTTCTGCTTCAGGTCAGGCAGCTCACCGGGATCGACGACGATATAGGTCTCGAAATAAAGGATCTTTTCGAGGTCGCGCAAGGTGATGTCGAGCAAGTGGCCGATACGCGACGGCAGCCCTTTGAAGAACCACACGTGCGAGCAAGGGCTGGCGAGTTCGATGTGGCCGAGCCGCTCGCGGCGGACCTTGGACTGCGTTACCTCGACACCGCATTTGTCGCAGATGACGCCGCGGTGCTTCATCCGCTTGTATTTTCCGCAGAGGCATTCCCAATCCGTTACGGGACCGAAGATGCGGGCACAAAAAAGCCCGTCGCGCTCCGGTTTGAACGTGCGGTAGTTGATGGTCTCGGGCTTTGTTACCTCGCCGTGCGACCACGAACGGATCTTGTCGGGCGACGCGAGCGAGATGCGGATGGCCTCGTAGTTCGAGGTAAGCTGCGTCTTATTATCGTTATGCAATCGAAACATATTTTCTCCAAGAGTCTGGAAAGTCCGGTCAGTCCGGAAGGTCCGGGAAGTCCTTTCAAGACCTCCCGGACTTCCGGGACTTCCTAGACCATTAATCTACTCCCACCAGTGTATCCACGCCGGCCACGACCTCTTCCGGATCGACCTTTTCGATGAGTTCGATGTCGAGTCCGAGCGACTGAAGTTCGCGGACGAGCACGTTGAACGATTCCGGAATGCCGGGCTCGAAATCCGAGACGCCCTTGACGATGGTCTCGTATATCTTCGAGCGGCCCGCGACGTCATCCGACTTGCAGGTGAGCAGTTCCTGCAGGATGTGCGCCGCACCGTATGCTTCGAGTGCCCACACCTCCATTTCGCCGAAACGCTGTCCGCCGAACTGTGCCTTACCGCCGAGCGGCTGCTGCGTGATCAGCGAGTACGGACCGATGGAACGTGCGTGTATCTTGTCGTCCACCAGGTGCGAGAGCTTGAGCATATAGATGTAACCGACGGTCACTTTCTGCTCGAACATCTCGCCGGTCAGGCCGTCGTAGAGCTTGGTTTTGCCCGACGGGCCGACCGAAGGCTTCAATTTGAGCTCGTCAAACCTGCCGTTCGCCTGCTTGATGTATTCCTTGATCTCGGCCTCGCTGGCGCCGTCGAAAACGGGCGTCGCGAAATGCAGGCCCAGAACGCGTGCGGCCCAGCCGAGGTGCGTTTCCAGGATCTGGCCGACGTTCATACGCGACGGCACCCCGAGCGGATTGAGCACGATCTCGACCGGAGTTCCGTCCGGCAGATACGGCATATCCTCTTCGGGCAGGATGCGTGCGATGACGCCCTTGTTACCGTGGCGGCCGGCCATCTTGTCGCCGACCGAAAGCTTGCGCTTCATCGCGACAAAGACCTTGACCATCTTGATCACGCCCGGCGGCAATTCGTCGCCCTGCTTGAGCTTAGTGATCTTTTCGTCGTAGATGTCGCGAAGGATGTTGATCTGGCGTTCGGTTCGCTGTTCGTATTCCTTTATCTCGCCTGTGATGTCGATTGAACCGGCGGCGACCTCCGCTTTGCGGAGCAGCTTGGTGTCGACGCCGTGCAGTTTTTCACGAGAGAGCGTTTCGCCCTTTTTGATCAGGACGTCCTTGCCGTCAACGAGGTCCTTCGTCAGCTTGCGGCCGTCGAAAAGCTCATAGATACGCTCGTCACGCTGTTCCTGCAGGATGCGGATCTCGTCCTCGAGGTCGCGGTGCAGCGCTTCCTCTTCCATTCCCTCGATGTCCAGGCTGCGGCTGTCCTTGTCCTGTCCTTTGCGAGTAAAGATCTGCACGTCAACGACGGTGCCGTCAATACCCGGAGGACACGTCAGGCTGGCGTCTTTTACGTCGCCTGCCTTTTCGCCGAAGATCGCACGAAGCAGTTTTTCTTCCGCGGTCAGCTGCGTCTCGCCTTTCGGCGTGACCTTGCCGACCAGGATCGAGCCCGGCTTGACCTGAGCACCGATGCGGATGATGCCCGATTCGTCTAGGTCGCGAAGCATGTTCTCGCCGATATTCGGGATGTCGCGGGTGATCTCTTCGGGGCCGAGTTTTGTATCGCGAGCCTCGATCTCGAGTTCCTCGATGTGTATCGAAGTGTAGAAATCGTCCTTCACGAGACGCTCGGAAACGAGAATGGCGTCCTCAAAGTTGTAACCGCGCCAAGGCATGAACGCCACCAGCACGTTGCGGCCGAGAGCGAGTTCGCCGCGGTCGGTACAAGGCCCGTCGGCGATGACCTGGCCCTTGCGGACGCGTTCGCCGACCGAAACGATCGGACGCTGATTGATGCAGGTGTTCTGATTCGAACGCTTGAATTTTACCAGCGAGTAGATGTCGGCCGTCACCTCGCGAGAGATGGTGCCGTCAACCTGATGATCGGCCTTGACGATGATGCGTTCGCTGTCAACGTAATCAACGACGCCGTTTCGTTTTGCGACGACCACCGCGCCCGAATCGCGTGCGGCGACCTTTTCCATACCGGTGCCGACATAGGGCGACTCGGCACGGAGCAGCGGCACGGACTGACGCTGCATGTTCGAGCCCATGAGAGCACGGTTGGCGTCGTCGTTCTCAAGGAACGGGATCAGCGAGGCGGCCACCGAAACGAGCTGCTTCGGCGAGACGTCCATATACTGGATCTCCATCCTGTCAGCGGTGATGAACTCGCCTTTCTGACGGGCGGCGTTGCGCTCGTTGACCAGAAATCCCTTCTCGTCCAGCTCGATATTCGCCTGGCCGATGATATAGCGGTCCTCTTCCCACGCGGTCAGGTAGAACGGATGCGGTTCGAATTCCGCTTTTTTGCCGTCCTTGATGCGTTTGTTCGCTGCTTCGACCTCTTCGAGCGGGACGTGATCGCCGGGCTTGAATTTCGTATCGCCGCCGTTCTGTACCAGCACGTATTCGATTACGCGGCCGTCAACGACCTTGCGGTAGGGCGATTCGATAAAGCCGTATTCGTTGATGCGTGCAAAACACGACAGCGACGAGATGAGGCCGATGTTCGGGCCTTCAGGCGTCTCGATCGGGCAGATGCGTCCGTAGTGCGTCGGGTGAACGTCGCGGACCTCAAAGCCCGCACGTTCACGCGAAAGTCCGCCCGGCCCAAGCGCCGACAGGCGGCGTTTGTGCGTGATCTCGGACAGCGGATTCGTCTGGTCCATGAACTGCGAAAGCTGCGACGAACCGAAGAACTCGCGGACGGCTGCGGTCACGGGCTTTGCGTTCACCAAGTCGCGAGGCATCGTGGTGAACATGTCCTGCTGTATGGACATCTTTTCCTTGATCGCGCGTTCCATGCGTTCGAGCCCGATGCGGAACTGATTTTCCAGCAGTTCGCCGACGGCGCGTACGCGGCGGTTGCCCAGGTGATCGATGTCGTCCTGCGTGTAGTGATTGCTGTCGCGTTTCATGCGAAGCAGGTAATTCACCACGTCGAGGAAATCCGTCGGCTGCAGCAGCGGATCGTTGATGCGGTCCTTTTCGGGACGGCCCATCTTGATGTTGAATTTGAGACGCCCGACACGCGACAGATCGAACCTGCGCGTATCAAAGAACATTCCTTCGATAAGCCGGTAGGCGGTCGGAACGGTCGGCGGATCGCCGGGACGCATCTTGCGGTAGATCTCGAGCAGTGCGTCAACGGGCTTTTTGATCGGGTCCTTGCGAATCGTCGCGGAGATGATCTCGCCGATCTCATCCTGTTTCGGAAAAAAGACGTTGAGGTTCGAAACGCCTTCTTCGATGATCTGCTGGAGTTTGCCTGCGGTGATCTCGGTGTTCGATTCGACGATGACCTCGCCTGTTTCGGTATTGATTACGTCGTCGAGAGCGTAAACGCCTTCGAGGTCGGCCGCCATTACAGCAACGCGGGATGTGCCCATTCGCTGCAGTTCGGCGAGTGCCATCTTGGTGACCTTTTTGCCCTTGCGGACGACATCCTCTTTCTTATCCTTGATGTCCTCGTCGGCACGCAGCCCTACGAGGTGCGTTTTGCCGTCCTTTTTGACCTTAAAGTAAAGCGTGCCTTTTTCGATCTCGATCTCGTCAAGAGTGTAAAAGAGCTTTAGTATCTCGGCATCGCTGAATTCGGCTTCCTTTACGACCTGTTCCAAAATGCTGTCGGAAACGGTCTTCATGTCGATCTGCGGATTGAGCCACAGGCCGAGAACGCGGAGGAACGACGTCGCGATGAGCTTGCGTTTGCCCAAGCGTGCGTGAAGGATCTCTTTCTGGTCGTATTCAAATTCGACCCAAGAGCCGCGGTACGGAATTATCTTCGCCAGAAATTCGTCGCGGTCGCCCTTGAAGAAAACGCCGGGCGAGCGGTGAAGCTGCGAAACGATGACGCGCTCCGTTCCGTTGATAATGAACGTACCGTTGTCGGTCATCAGCGGTATCTCGCCAAAGAACACGTCCTCTTCCTTGATGTCACGAACGGTCGAAACGCCGGTCTCGGCGTCCTTGTCGAAGACCGTCAGGCGGATCTTGACCTTCAGCGGCACGCTGTACGACATTCCGCGTTCCTGGCATTCCTGCTGGTCGTGCTTATGCTTCAGGCCGACCGGCTCACCGCAGTTGTTGCAGAGATTCGGGCGGACGGCATTGAAGACGCCGCAGTTCTTACAAAGCACTTCGGCCGGATTGAACGGATCGACCTTGATCTTTGCCGAGCAATTCTTACAGTTCGACCGCAGATGCTCGAGGCCCTCGAGGTTGCCGCACTTGCACTGCCAGTTGCCGATCTGATATTCGACGTACTCCAGCGTCGCGGTCTCGCGAAAGTCCGAGACAGGGAAAATTGACGAGAAGACCGACTGCAGGCCGATGTGGTCCCTTTCCTCGGGGATCAGGTCCATCTGCAGGAATCGGTTATAGGATTCTCGCTGCACCTCTATCAGGTTCGGGATCTGTGCCGTGGTATAGATCTTAGAAAAATCTACGCGCTCCGGCGATCGGCTCGTTCTGAGCCCCAGCCCGTTCGGTGAATTTTGAAGAGGATTATTGATCATATGAATATTTGCGGGTTCAAAAAAACCTATTGATTTCGGCGGCCTTTACTGCTAGGATTACCCCGTCGAAAAAGCCCACGCCCTTTCGGTAAAGACGGCAAACGCGGCCTCAGGGCAAACAATCCCCGGACCGCTTTTCAGCAGCTATCGCTGTGAATATAATTTTCGGGCGTGCCAAAAAAGAGACACTCACTCCCCACGTTTACGGGCCATTGGGCCCACTCCATCGCCGCTGCCAATTCCACGCCGGTATTGCTCCGGCCCACGCCGGGCAAGAGGCAATTTACGTGAAACGATAAGTATAGTCCTATTTGCGTCAAGCGCGCAAGGAAAATTAGGGGCCGTGCCGAGACACGGCCCCGATCCGTGTCGTCGAAAAGGTTATTTGACCTCGACGGTAGCGCCGGCTTCGGTCAATTTTGCCTTGATATCGTCGGCTTCTGCCTTCGAAACGCCTTCCTTGAGGGCTTTCGGAGCGCCGTCGACGAGATCCTTGGCTTCCTTGAGGCCGAGGCCCGCGACAACTTCGCGAACGACCTTGATGACGGCGATCTTGTTGCCGCCGGCGGAAGCGAGAACGACATCATAAGAGTCTTTCTCTTCAGCCGCACCGCCGGCATCGCCTGCGCCTGCACCGGCCGCTGCCACCATTACCGGAGCCGCTGCCGCCGCTGCCGAAACACCGAAGACCTCTTCGAGTTCCTTGACCAATTCTGACGCTTCGAGAAGCGACATGTTCTTCAAATATTCGACTACGTCGTCTTTTGTAATTGCCATGACTATTTTTCTATCTCCTGTTTAGGGTTCTTTCTTAAAGGATGAAGGATAAAGGAGAAAGGGTGAATTTCATCCCGTCGCCTATTACCATCGATCCGTTCATTCACGCGAAGGTGAGGACATCGGTTTAGGATCAGCCCGAGCTTTCTCCTTTATCCTTTATCCTTTCGCCTTTCGCTCCTCGCCGCTAGAACCCAGGGACGCTCAAAGAACGGGCTGCATCTCCTTTCTTCGTCCGTCCGAAGCCAAGCGACCTGACAAATCACTCGGCTCGTTTTCCTTGAGTACGGCTGTGTGCGGACGTCGCCGTCCGCCCTTTTTCAAATTCAAGATCTGATATCTCAAATTCCTTTGAGAACACCAGATCTCAAAAACCTATTCGGCTGCCGGCGCTTCTGCCGGAGCTTCTTCTGCAGCGGCTCCTTCAGCCGGTGCTTCTGCCTCTGCCTCTGCAACTGCTTCTGCGACCGGCTCTTCTGCAACCGGCTCTTCTGCCGGAGCCTCTTCAGCCGGAGCTTCTGCAACTGCTCCTGCCTCTGCTTCTGCTCCTGCCTCTGCTTCTGCTCCTGCTTCTGCTCCTGCCTCGGCTCCTGCCTCTGCTTCTGCCGCTGCACCCGCTTCCGCGACCGGCTCTCCCGCTGCACGGCCTTCCTGCTCGCCGATCTGCTTGATCACGACCGCCAGGTCACGCGGGACCGCGTTGATGACCGTGACGATACGCTGAGCCTGTGCGTTAAGCACGTAAAGCAGTTTCGAGATGAGTTCTTCTTTCGACGGCAGATTCGCGATGGTGGTCAATTGACCCAGATCGACGACCTTTCCATCGACAACACCGGACTTGAAGGTGTATATGTCCGAGTTGTCCTTCATGAACTTCGTCACTGCCTTTGACAGAACGACGGGGTCATTTTCGGTCCACGCGATCGCTGTCACGCCTTTCAGCGATTCGGTCACGCCTTCATACGGCGTGCCTTTGACGGCGATGCGTGCCAGCGTGTTCTTTACTACCTGATACTGTGCTCCTGCCTCACGCAGAGCGTTGCGAAATTCCTGATCCTTGGCGACCGTGAGCCCCGTAAAGCTCATCACCATCGCGGACTTGGAATTCTGCAGCGATTCGGTGAGGACGGCCAGGTCGTTTGCTTTTGTTTCTCTTGATTTCATTTTTTAACTCTCGGCCGCGTGCCCGTTTGTGCGGGCATCTGCAGCCAAAGCCTCCTCACTTTAGATATACGACAGCTCATCGAGCAGAACGCCCGGGCTCATCGTGGCGGCCAGGTTGATCTTTTTCAGATAACGGCCTTTTGCGGTGGTCGGCTTTGCCTTCATCACCGCGTTGATCAGAACCTTTGTGTTTTCGGCGAGCTTTGTCTCATCGAACGACACCTTGCCGACCGGTGTGTGGATGACGCCCGTCTTATCGACGCGGTATTCCACTTTACCTGCCTTCGTTTCTTCGACGGCCGTTTTCACGTCCATCGTAACTGTGCCTGTTTTCGGATTCGGCATCAGGCCTCGAGGACCGAGGACCTTACCCAATTGGCCGACCTTGCCCATCATGTCGGGCGTCGCAATGAGTGCGTCAAAATCCAGCCAGCCGCCTTTGATCTTTTCGACAATGTCGTCGCCGCCCGCGACGTCCGCACCGGCCTCTTCGGCCTCGCGGATCTTGTCGCCCTGTGCGATAACGACCACGCGTTTTGCCGCTCCGCCCAGTCCGTGCGGGAGCACGACCGTACCGCGAACCAACTGATCCGCTTTTCGCGGGTCAACGCCCAGCCACATTGTCAATTCGACCGTTTCGTCGAACTTGGCGAAGGCGATCTCTTTCAATTTACCGATCGCTTCGTCAAGCGTGTATTTTTTGCCGTGCTCTATCTTTTCGAGCGCGGCTCGATATTTCTTGCCTCTTTTCATTTTACCTCCAGGTGATAACGGGAATCTGCGATTCCCTCCCAAGGAGCAAGGATGAAGGATGAAGGCGAAAGCTGGCTTTCTCCTTTATCCTTCCGCCTTTATCCTTCTACTGTCAGTCCCATCGACTTCGCCGTCCCTTCGATGGTCCGCATTGCGGATTCGAGGTTCGTCGTGTTCAGGTCCTGCATCTTCTTTTTGGCGATCTCTTGGATCTGAGCCTTTGAGATCGTTCCCGCTTTTTCGCGGTTCGGTTTACCCGAGCCTTTCGCGATGCCGGACGCCTTGCGGAGCAGGTCCGCGGCGGGCGGCGTTTTCGTTTCAAAAGTGAACGAACGGTCCGCGTAAACCGTGATGACCACCGGAATTTTCATATCCGGGTCGTCATTCTGCGTTTTGGCGTTGAACGCCTTGCAGAATTCCATGATGTTGACGCCATGCTGACCAAGTGCCGGGCCGATCGGCGGCGCCGGGTTTGCTTTGCCCGCAGGTATCTGCAGCTTAATGTAACCTTCTATCTTCTTTGCCATTTTCTAGTTCCGCCTCAGAGGTCTCTGTGTCCTCTGTGGCTATTCTTTAATCTTCTTCCGCAAAGGTGACCTTTTCCACCTCTAGGAAGCTAAGTTCATAAGGCGTCGAACGCCCGAAGATCGTGATCGAGACCTTGAGAAGAGCCTTGTCCTCGTTGACCTCTTCGACCTTGCCGGTAAAGCTGGCGAACGGGCCCGATTTGATTCGCACGACCTCGCCGACCTGATACGTGAACTTCGGTTTCGGCTTTTCGGTCGCGACCTCGATATTGTGAACGATCTGATCGACCTCTGCCTGTGAAAGCGGCGTCGGCTGACGGCCGCCGAGAAAGCCCGTCACTTTCGGCGTCGATTTGATCGCGTGAAACACGTTGTCGGGTATCTTGCCGGAATCGTCACATTCGATCTCGACCAGCACGTAGCCCGGATAGAACATTCGCTCGGAAACGACCTCTTTGTTGCCGCGAAGCTCGACGACCTTTTCCTTCGGGAGCAGAACGCCCGTGATCAGCTCGGCAAGTTCCAGGTCGCGGATACGCGCGTTGAGGCTTTCGACGACCTTATTTTCGTGCCCGGAATACGTGTGTATGAAATACCACTGTTTCATTTCAAATATCCCTTAGACGCCGGCGATCTTGTTGACGAGCCACGTCAGGCCTTCGAGGATGTAAACCCATCCTTTATCGACCAAGAACAGATAGACCGCGAAAAATATGACGCAGATCAGCACGATGATCGTCGTTCCTTTGACGTCGTTTGACGACGGGAACGTCGTTTTGTCGAGCTCGGCGCGCGTTTTCTGTATGAATTCGCCGACGCCTTCTTTTCTTTTTCCCTCTATCGAGGCTGCTTCTGACACCTAAGTCTCTCCTAAATGCTTCAAATGGCAGGGGTACCAGGACTCGAACCCGGACCTAAGGTTTTGGAGACCTCCATGCTAACCATTGACACCATACCCCTAGATCGAATTCAGAATGATGAATATCGAATTTTGAATTCGAAATTCTATATTCCAAATTCGCTATTTGTTCTCTCTGTGCAGCTGGTGCTTGCGGCAGCGACGGCAGAACTTTTTGAACTCCAGCCTGTTCGGCGTGTTCTTTTTGTTCTTTGTCGTCACGTAGTTGCGCTCTTTGCACTCCGTGCACTGCAAAATTATGTTATCTCTCGGCATATTTTTAGCCCTCAGCCATCAGCAGTCAGCAGTCAGCAAAAGCGTTCTCGGCTAATTGCTGACCGCTGATTGCCGGATGCTATTCCACGATCTCCGACACTGTGCCTGCACCGACGGTGCGGCCGCCTTCGCGGATAGCGAAGCGGAGTCCTTTTTCCATGGCGATCGGTGCGATAAGCTCGATCTCCATCTGGATGTTGTCGCCCGGCATCACCATTTCGACGCCTGCCGGCAGGTGTGCCACGCCCGTTACGTCAGTTGTACGGAAGTAGAACTGCGGA